>NZ_JANU01000009.1 GCF_001044395.1 Caenimonas sp. SL110 | reverse complement strand
AGTGGCACCGGTAGTACTTCGACGGTTTACGTGAGCACATCGGCAGGCTCGGCCGACACGGCCGATTTCGCGGCCCAGTCCAAGAGCGCCGTGACTTTTGCGTCCGGCGAGACGAGCAAGACGGTGACGGTGGGCACCTACCTGGACGCTTCGACGGAAGGCGTCGAGTACTTCTGGCTGGACCTGTACAAGAGCTATGCAGATGCGGGCACTGGCAACTACTCGGCCTACGGCTCGGCCTACATCAAGGACGCCGTGGTCGCCAACTACGACTACACGGTGTCGACCACGGCCAACAGCTCTGGCAATGCAGTGGCCGAAGGCGGCAACGTGACCTTCACGATCACCCGCAGCGGCACCGGCTCGGCTTCCACCGTCTACGTGAGCACGTCCGAGGGTTCCGCCGGCAGCGGCGACTTCGCGGCCCAATCCAAGAGCGCGGTGAACTTCGCTACTGGCGAAACGAGCAAGACGGTGACGGTCGGCACCTATATCGATGGTGCAACCGAAGGCACCGAGTACTTCTGGCTGGACCTGTACAAGACCTACGCCGACGCGACCAGCGGCAACTATTCGAGCTATGCCTCGGCGTACATCAAGGACGCCGTGGTCACCAATTACGACTACACCGTGGCGGCCACCACGGGCAATGCGGGCGCGCCAGTGAGCGAAGGCGGCAACGTCACCTTCACGATCACGCGCAGTGGCACTGGCAGTGCGTCCACTGTGTATTACATGACCTCCACCGGGTCAGCCGACAACACCGATTTCGCGGCCCAGAGCAAGAAGACCGGCGTCAGTTTCGCTTCCGGCGAAACGACCAAGACCGTCACGGTCGCCACGTACGCGGATACCGCCACCGAAGGCAGCGAGTACTTCTGGCTGGACCTGTACAAGAACTTCTCCGATAGCACCTACACCACCTTTGCCTCGGGGTGGATCCAGGATGCGGTGACAACCGGGTACGACTACTCCGTCACGTCGAATGCGAGCAGTGAAGCCAGCGCCGTGCAAGAAGGCGGCAACATCACGTTCACCATCACGAGAAGCGGTACTGGCAGTGCTTCCACGGTGTACGTGGTGACGACGGCGGGATCGGCCGGGACGTCTGACTACGCAGCGCAAGGCAAGAAGCTGGCGGTGAACTTCGCGTCCAACGAAACCTACAAGACGGTCACGATCGCCACCTACACCGATTCCATCACCGAAGGCGCCGAGTACTTCTGGCTGGACCTGTTCGAGAATTCCTCGGACACCGAATACACCACCTTTGGCACGGCCTGGATCAAGGACCCGGTGGTCACCTCGGACTTCAGCTACGCCGTGACGTCGAGCGCGCAGGACTTCGCGGCCTACGAGGGCACCACCATCACCTTCACGGTGACGCGCAACGGTGTCGGCTCCGCGTCCACCGTTTACGTGAGCACTCTTGCCGGTGACGGCGCCAGCGGCGCCGGCAACAGCGACTACCAGGCCCGCAACCTGACGCCAGTGAGCTTCGGCACGAACGAGACGGTCAAGACCGTCACCGTGGCCACGACCCTGGACGCGCTCAGCGAAGTCACCGAATATTTCTACCTGCTGCTGTACAAGAACGCCACGGATCCCAACTACTCGTCTTACGGGTACGCCT
The DNA here is from genome assembly GCF_001044395.1 of Caenimonas sp. SL110. Classification (GTDB taxonomy): domain Bacteria; phylum Pseudomonadota; class Gammaproteobacteria; order Burkholderiales; family Burkholderiaceae_C; genus Ramlibacter. The sequence goes on along the minus strand of NZ_JANU01000009.1, from coordinate 182,525 downwards.
ACATCACCGACAACCAGGCGTTCGGCGCTCCAGCCACCAGCGCACCTCCGGAACTCGAGGCAGGCCCGCTCGTGACCGAGGCCGTGACAGCGGCTTACCCGGGCCATTCGCAGCGCGAGTTCGGCAACGACTTCGCATTCGCGGTCCTCAATGAAGACGGTTCTGTCGTCACCTGGGGCAATCCGGCCAAGGGCGGCGACAGCAGCGCGGTCGCAGCGCAACTGAACGGCTACACCGATGTGGCCCAGGTGTTTTCGACCGAGTCCGCGTTTGCCGCATTGCGTGCCGACGGTTCGGTGGTGGCCTGGGGTGATCCCGACGCGGGTGGCAGTCTCGGCGCGGCCGCTGCACAACTGAACGGGCAGATCGCGGTCACCTCGATCTCGTCCACCAGTTCTGCTTTTGCCGCGCTGCGCACGGACGGCTCGGTGGTCACCTGGGGCTATGCCGGTTACGGCGGCGACAGCAGTGCGGTGGCGAGCCAGCTGAACGGCGCAACCGACGTGACAAAGATCTTCAGCAACGGCTCCGCGTTCGCAGCCTTGCGCACCGATGGCTCGGTCGTGACCTGGGGCTTCGCCGATTTCGGCGGCAATTCCAGCGCGGTCGCCTCCAGCCTGAACGGCGCAGTCGATGTGGTGCAGGTGCAGTCCACCAACTCCGCATTTGCCGCGCTGCGCACCGATGGCAGCGTGGTGACCTGGGGCAACAGCGCCGATGGCGGCTCGGCAGGAGCCAAGGCCTCGCAGCTCGATGGCACCACCGACGTGGTCAAGCTGTACGCGACTGCATCGGCCTTCGCTGCACTGCGCGCTGATGGCTCTGTTGTTACCTGGGGCGGAGCCAACGGCGGCGGCGACAGCGAACTGCAGGCGGGCGAGCTCGACGGGCTGCCGCTGGTCACCTCGCTGGCCGCAACCAGTTCGGCATTTGCTGCAATCCATGCAGACGGATCGGTGGTCACCTGGGGCAGTGGGGATGGCGGGGGCAACAGCTCGGCTGTAGCGGCCGCGATCAATGGCACGACCGATGTCACGGCGCTCGCCGCCACGACGCTTGCGTTCGCGGCGCTGCGCACCGATGGCTCTGTGGTGACCTGGGGCTATGCGGGCTTCGGCGGCGACAGCTCGGCAGTCGCGTCGTCGCTCAACGGCGCGACCGATGTGGTCCAGATCACCGGCAATGACAAGGCCTTCGCGGCCCTGCGTGCAGACGGCTCGGTCGTGACCTGGGGCGATGTGCTGGCCGGCGGCGACAGCAGCTCGGTGGCTACGCAGCTCAACGGAACGACCGATGTGGTGCAACTCTTCGCCACGGCGTCGGCCTTCACCGCGTTGCGCGCCGACGGGTCCGTCGTGGTGTGGGGCGATTCGGCGTATGGCGGCAATTCAGGCGGCGTTACCGCAGCGCTGGACTCGGTGGTGTCCGTGGGCAACATCGGCCAGAACGACAACTACCTGGACAGCGCCGTCAAGACGCTGCAAGGCGGCTCGGGCGCGGACACGCTGGTCGGTGCCTCGGGCGCGGATGTATTGACGGGCAACGGCGGCAACGACTTCCTGTTTGGCAGCGGTGGCAACGACAACCTGAACGGAAGCGCCGGCATTGACGTCGTCGGACTTGCAGGGCCCAGGGACCGCTATGTCCTGGCCAATGGAACCACCACGGCGACGATCACCGACAGCTTTGGTTTCGAGGGTGTCGACAGCCTGTCGAACGTCGAGCGGCTGTCATTCTCGGATGCAAGGATTGCCCTTGACCTGGCCGGCAATGCAGGCTCGGCGGCGAAGCTTTTGGGTGTGCTGTTCGGCAGCGCTGCGGTTTCAGTGCCGTACTACGTGGGCATCGTGATGGGGGCGCTGGACCTGGGCCTGCCCTATGAAGACCTGATGGCGATTGCCATCGATGTATTGCCCGATCACAGCAATGCCGGTCTGGTCAACGCGGTCTACTACAACCTGGCCGGCTTCTACCCAGACCCGGCAACGCTTGCCGAGTACACCGGACTGCTGGACGCCCAGGTGGTGACACAGGCGCAATTCGCAGTGATCGCAGGTGACCTGTCTTACAACACGGACCGGATCGACCTGGCCGGCCTGGCGCAAACCGGGCTGGAGTACTCCCTGTAACCCCGACGCACCCCGCCAGAAGCAGGGTGTCAGGCCGCCATGATGCGGTGGGCTTTGTCGGACAGCTCTTTTTGCCGCAGCATGATGCGGGGCAGGTCCGGGTGGAGCGGGTTGATTTCACGCATCGCCCAGCTGTAGAACGCCTGAGCGATGGTCACATGGATGAGGTTGAGGACTTTCATGCCTCTATATTGGGTGCCCGTCCACGGTTGTGCTGTAGGCAGGCCGCGTGAGCGATCGCACCGGTTTGCCGACACCGCGTGTCGGACATTGATGTAACAGTTGTAGGCGCAATGCCGGGGCCACAGCGGCAACAGCCCCGGTTTCAGGCTTTCGTCATCCCCAGTTTCGACTTCAGGCTCAGGATCTCGCGGCGCAGCGTGATGCGCTCGGTGTCGTCGCGGATGCAGAACGTCATGCCTTCTTCCGAAGGCCAGACCTTGAAGTAAACCCAGATACCCAGTGGCGGATAGAACTTGGTGAACTCCACCGGGTGGCCGTCGCGCACGGCATCCATGCACTTTTCAATGAACTTGCCGCCCGCGGTTTCGGGAAACTCGGCCAGCATCGACCGCCCTGCGACCTGATCGCGCTTGCGGCGCAGGATTCGCTCGGCCACCGGGTTCAGGTAGATGAAGCGCCACTCGTGGTCCAGCAGGATGAAGCCGTCGGTCAGGCTCTCCAGGGTGCGGGTGAAGCGTTCGGCCATGCGCCGGACTTCGTCGGTCACGGCCTTGGCCTTGCTCACATCCTGGATCGCCCCGCGCACGTGCGTGATGCGCCCTTCGAGGTCACGCTCGGCCTCACCGATGGCGCGAATCCAGACCGTGCGCCCCTTGGCTGTTTCCAGCTGCAGTTCCAGGTCGAACGCAGCGCCAGTCTGGGCGCATGCTTCGAAGGCGGTGGTGAGCAGGTCCTGTGAAGCCGGGACGTAGAACGCCATCGCGTCTTCGGTACCGGGGTGATAGTCGGCATCGACTTCGTGAATCGCCTTGACCTCGTCCGACCAGGTCCAGGACATGGTGGACAAGTCGACGGCCCACGCACCGAGCCGGCCCGCGTTGGCAGCCATGCGCAGCAGGGCCTGCGTCTCGCGGATCTGCTGCTCGGACATCCAGCTGTCGGAGACGCCCCCGCTCACGCCGAGGTAGCCCCGGTAAGTGACGCCGGGGGTCCAGTAAGGGCTCTGTCCCGGCTCGGGCACTGCACCGCGCTGGGGCCAGAAGCGCCGCAAGGCAGCAGCGACACCGCGAGCGATGCCGGGTTGGTGCTTCATGGGTAACACGTTCGCCTGGGACATGGGTCTTTTCCTTCCAGAGCGGCTTTGCACGTGCAATAGCCGTGCCACGTTCCGCGGTGGATGCCCGATCGTGGTCCGGCATGACAGCCGAAAGCGAACTACGCGGGCGCGACTGCGGCGCCTTCGATCCGGTGGCGGGCCAGTGCCTGCGCGACGAAGCCGCTGGCCTTCATCTCCTGCACATAGGCCGAGAGCTCGGCTGCTGCGGCCTCACCGCGGCTGCGCGGACAACCCATGGCCTGCTGGATCACCATGAAGCGGCCTGGCAGAAGCCGCATGCCGCCCAGCCGCGCGGCATCGGCTTCGAGCTGCTGCTTCACGCCGGCGGCAACGTCGGCGTGTTGTGCAAGGAAGGTGTCGACGACAGCAGGCGAGGAGGGCGCCCGCACCAGCGTGGCGTGCCTGATCTCGCGAGACAGGTACAGGTCGTAGGCACTGCCCTGTCCGACCACCACGGTGCGGCCTTGCGTGTCGACCTCCTCGTTGGCTTGCAACGGCGAATCGCTGCGAACCATGTAGCAGCCTTCGATCAGCACATAAGGCGGCGTGAATGCGATGTGCTCGCCGCGCTTGGGGTCGATGGCGAAAAAGCCGATGTCGGCGCTTTGCGTGGTGACAGCAGCGACCGATGCGGCTGCCGTTTCAAACACCACGAGGTCCAGCGGGACGCCCAGGCGCTGCGCGAAACCGCGCGCCAGGTCGACCGACACGCCTTGCGCAGAGCCGTCCGCGGCGCGCGATGCGAGGATGGGATTGCCCAGGTTGATGGACGCACGCAGGCGTCCGGTGGGGCAGAAAGCCGAGGTGATTTCGGGTGCGATGGTCATGGGCGTGATTCTGCTATCGGTTGGGATTGGCTGTCATGCGGACTTAATCCGCAATCCATGCCTTCGCAGTTACGCCAATTCATAACTGGTGCTTCGACCACCTGAATCCGACTTTTTCAGCACGCCACGCACCAGCAGTTCGTTGATGTCGCGCAGGGCCGTGTCTGCCGAGCATTTCGCAAGCGCCGCCCATTTGCTGCTCGTGAGTTTTCCTTCGAAGCCGTCGAGCAGGCGATTGAGCACCTTGATCTGCCGGTCGTTCATCGGCACGTCGGACCAGCGTTGCCACAGGGTGGCTTTGGTGAGCGTCGCGTCCAGCGCAGCGTCGGCGGCCCGGTGCGCGCGCAGCAGGCACGCAAGAAACCACTCCAGCCAGAGTGTGGCGTCCATCGTGCCTTTCTGGGTTCGCTCCAGCAGCTTGTAGTAGTCGCTGCGCTCGCGCTGGATCTGCGCCGACAGGCTGTAGAAGCGCTCGCCCGAACGCTCGGCTCGCGCCAGGGCCATGTCACCGATCGCGCGTGAGATGCGGCCGTTGCCATCGTCGAAGGGATGCAGCGTCACAAACCACAGGTGCGCCAGGCCCGCCTTGATCACGCCGTCGTCGAGCGCGTCTGCGTTGAACCAGGTCAGAAAAGAATTGATTTCTGCCTTCAGGCGCGTGGCCGGGGGCGCTTCGAAGTGGACCTTCTCCCTGCCCAGGGCACCCGAGACGACTTGCATCGGCCCGCCTGCGTCATTTCGCCACGTACCGGTGCGAATTCGCGCGATGCCGCTGCGGCCCGTGGGAAACAGCGCTGCGTGCCATCCGAACAGGCGCTCTGCTGTGAGGGGCTCGGCGTGATTGGCGGTGGCGTCGAGCACCATCTCCACGATGCCGTCGACGTGGCGGTCTGCGGGAGCCAGCGCTCCGATATCGACGCCGAGCCTGCGCGCGAGCGATGAGCGCACGGTGTCGGGGTTGAGCAGTTCGCCTTCGATTTCGCTGGTTTTCAGGACGTCATCGGTGAGCGCCTGCAGCGAGATGCCACCCCGCGAGGTCAATCCCAAAGTGGTGAGACGACCCAGCAAATGACCTTGGGCTTGATGCACGTCAGCCAGGAGCCGGGCGAGCGCAGTCCGGTCGACCTGCCATTGCGGCCAGTCCGGGCGCTGCCAGATATAGCGATATTCACCGCGTTTCATGCGGAGATTGTACGGTTAATCACCGCATGGGGGCTCATATTCTCCGCAATAAATGCGGAGAATATGAGCCTATTCGCCCCACGTCACTGCGCGGCGGCCTGTAGCGCCATCAGCACGTTCTCTGCCGTCGCAGGGGCTTGCATCTCCACGGCGCTTGCGGGCCCACGCGCTGCAGCCACTGCATCACGCAGCGCCTCCCACACGCTGATGGCCAGCATGAAGGGCGGCTCGCCGACGGCCTTGCTGCCGCCGACGTTGTCTTCGCGATTGGGCTCGTGCCACAGGGCAATCGTGAAGTGCGCAGGGATGTCTCCCGTGGCCGGAATCTTGTAGGTGCTGGGCGCGTGCGTGGTGAGCAGCCCCTTGTCATTCCACACCAGCTGCTCGGTCGTGAGCCAGCCCATGCCCTGGATGAAGCCGCCCTCGATCTGGCCGATGTCGATGGCCAGATTCAGGCTGGTTCCCACGTCGTGCAGGATGTCCACCTTGAGCACGCGGCTCTCGCCGGTCAGCGTATCGATCGCGACTTCACTGCATGCCGCGCCGTAGGCGAAGTAGAAGAACGGCCGGCCCGTCAGCGTTGTCTTGTCGTAGTGGATCTTGGGTGTGCGATAAAAGCCATCGCTCCACAACTGGATGCGGTTGGCGTAGGCGGCCTTCACGACTTCGTCGAAGCTGCGCGTGGATTTGGGCGTGGTGACCTTGCCGCCTGCGAACGACACAGCACCCGCGCCGCAACCATCCATGCCGCCGACAAAAGCGGCGAGGTTGTCCCGAACATTGCGCGCTGCGTACTGCGCCGCGCGGCCGTTCAGGTCGGTGCCACTCGATGCCGCCGTGGCCGATGCATTGGGCACCTTGCTGGTGTCGGCCGCAGTGGATCGCACCCGCTCGAACGGCACGCCGAGTTCATCGGCAACGATCTGCGCGATCTTGGTGTTCAGGCCCTGTCCCATCTCGGTACCGCCGTGGTTCACCTGCACGCTGCCATCGGTGTAGACATGCACCAATGCGCCGGCCTGGTTGAAGAAGGTGGCGGTGAAGCTGATGCCGAACTTGACCGGCGTGATGGCGATGCCGCGCTTGATGATGGGGCTGGTGGCGTTCCAGTTGTGTATCGCAGAGCGTCGCTCGCGGTAGGACGATGTCTGCTCCAGCCGGGTCATCAGCGGTTCAAGGATGTTGTCCTCGATCTTCATCTGGTAGTGCGTGACATTGCGATCGGATGTGCCGTAGAGGTTGCGCATCCGCACATCGAATGCATCAAGGCCCAGCTCGCGCGCGATGTCGCCCAGGATGGTTTCGATCACGATCACGCCTTGCGGTCCGCCAAATCCGCGAAACGCGGTGTGGCTCTGCGTGTTCGTCTTGCAGCGATACGAGACGATCTCCACATCCGAGAGAAAGTAGGCGTTGTCGGTGTGAAAGATCGCGCGGTCGGCGACGGGGCCCGACAGGTCGGCCGAGAAGCCGCAGTTGGCCAGCATGGTGAGCTTGAACGCCGTGATCAGGCCATCGTCGTCGAAGCCCACGGTGTAGTCATAGGCAAACGGATGCCGCTTGCCGGTGATGAGGAAGTCGTCGTCGCGGTCCAGCCGCATCTTCACCGGCCGCTTGAACTTGTTCGCCGCCAGGGCCGCCCACACGGCCACATGCCCGGCCTGTGTTTCCTTGCCGCCAAAGCCGCCGCCCATGCGCCTGCATTCCACCGTCACGGCGTTGTTCTCCAGGCCGAGCGCATGTGCAACCCAATGCTGGATTTCGCCGGGGTGCTGCGTGCTCGAATGAATCCACCACTGGTCCTGTTCGAGCGGCAAGGCATAGGCCACCTGGCCTTCGAGGTAGAAGTGCTCCTGTCCGCCGACTTCCAGTGTCCCGCCGAGCGTGTGCTTCGATTGCCGCATCGCAGCGTCGGCGTCTCCGCGCCGTACCGTGACGGGCGGCAACACATAGCTGTGCGCGGCATGCGCGTCGCGCGGTGACAGGATGGCGGGCAGGGGCGCGATGTCGAGCACGACCTTGCGTGCGGCGCGGCGGGCCTGCATCACGGTATCTGCGACGACAAGCGCGACTACTTGCCCGATGTGCTCGACCTTGTCTCTGGCGAGCACCGGCTCATCGTGGACGAAGGTCGCCAGCATGTCGTCAGCGGGGATATCGCTTGCCAGCACGACCCCGCGCACGCCGGGCATCTGCAGGGCCTCGCTTGCATCGACACCACGCAACACGCCATGCGCCACATTCGACATGACCGGCGCTGCGTGCAGTGTGCCCCGCACTTCTGGAATGTCGTCGATGTAGGTCGCGCTGCCGGCAACCTGCGCCCTGGCGCTTTCGTGTGGACGCGACACGCCGCTCGCGGGTCCGGCTGCAGCAGGCGGATGCGGCGAATGGGTAGCCGGTGCGATGTTGCGCTCGCCTGCATCTGCTGCGCCGCCAGGTACGCCCCCGGCTGACGCGGTGAATTCCTTGTCCCGTTTGTTCATGCGGACGCCTCTTCATGTCCGGGCAGCACGCGGATGTCTTCCAGGTTGATATGCGTCATGCCCTGGCTCTCCAGCCACAAGCGCTGTATCAGGTTGCCGAGCACCTCGCTGCGATAGGCAGCGGACGCGCGCATGTCGGTGATGGGCTGGAACTCGGCTCGCAGCGATCTCGCCGCGCTCGCTGCTGCATCTGCTGTCCAGCGCACGCCACGCAGGAGGGCTTCGGTCCTGACTGCGCGCACAGGGGTTGCCGCCACGCCACCGGCGCCCATCGAGATGCGATCGACCTTGCCATCGACCAGCGTCATGTTCACCGCGAGACAAACCGCTGAGATGTCGTCGTCGAAGCGTTTGGAGACTTTGTAGGCGCGCAGGAACTCGCCTGCTTGCGGCCGGGGCACCTTGATCCAGGCCAGCACTTCATCGGCGGCCAGGACATTCTTGCGATAGCCGGTGTAGAAATTCTCGATCGGCATCTCGCGATGGCCGCGCACGCTCATGAGCACGACATGCGCGCCAAGAGCAATGAGCAGCGGCATCGAGTCGCCGATGGGCGACCCGTTGGCGACGTTACCGCCCAGCGTGCCCGAGTTGCGTATCGGCAAGCCCGCGAAACGGTTGGCGAAGATCTTCAGTTGCGGCCGGTCGGCGATCAGCGCATGGAACGCGTCCTGCAAGGGGACCGCTGCGCCGATGGCGATGTGGTGTTCGTAGCGTTCGATCCGCTGCAGTTCGCGCACGCGTGTCACATCCAGCACCTGCTCGAACTGCCGGTGCAGCTTGGTCACCCACAAGCCGACATCCGTGCATCCGGCCACCAGCTGCGCCGCTGGGTGGGATGCGCGCATCGCCAGCAGCGATTGCAGCTTGCGTGGCTGCATGTACCCGGTCGCCTGGGCGGGTTCGATGGCCCGCAACTGCTCCAGCAACGCGGCTTCATCGATCAACGCCGTGGGTAGCTGATGCATCGCCTGCGCCGCATCGAAGATCGGCCGGTAGCCGGTGCAGCGGCACAGGTTGCCCGACAGTTCCTCTTGCGCGAGTTCGCGCGTGATCGTGTGACCCTGGCGGACATGGTTCTGGTACATGCCGAACAGGCTCATCACGAAGCCCGGTGTGCAAAAGCCGCATTGCGAGCCGTGACACGCCACCATCGCTTCCTGCGCCGGATGCAGGGCGCCGTCGTCGGCGACGAGGTCTTCCACCGTCCACAGCGCCAGGCCGTCGACCGAATGCGCAAGGCGGATGCAGCTGTTGATGGCGCGGTAAGTGATGCGGTCGCCGTCGGCCTGCCCCAGCACGACGGTGCATGCACCGCAGTCGCCTTCGCCGCAGCCTTCCTTGGTGCCGGTGCAGGCCAGGTCCTCCCGCAGCACTTCCAGCAGCGTTCGCTCGGGTGGTACATTGCCCAGCGACACGAGCTCGCCGCGCCTGATGAAACGGATGGTCTTTCCTTGCATGAAATGAGTATGGTCCAAAGATGCGGTCAAACATGCGCAGAGGGTAGGCAGCGCCGGGCGCATCGCCATAACGGCGTTGATATGAGAACAATGCCGGCCCGCGTATGAGAGACCAGGCGCTTTTCGACAAGATAGACCTCCATTTGATCAGGGTCCTTCACACCGTGTTGACCGAACGCAGTGTCTCGCGCGCCGCCATCCGCCTGGGGATGTACCAGCCTGCCGTGTCGGCCGCACTGAAACGGCTGCGCGAGCTGGCCGGCGATCCCTTGCTGGTGCGTTCGGGCGCCGGCATGGTGCCTACCGATGTGGCGCTGCGCCTGGTCGAGCCCAGTGCCAGCATTCTTCGTGCCGCCGAAGCGATGTTTTCCGGGGCTCGCGGTTTCGATCCGCAGACCTCCATGCACACCTTTCGCGTGGCGGCCAGCGACTACCTCGATCCGCAGTTCCTGCCGCAGCTTGTCTCGCAGATCAAGTCGCGCGCGCCGCTGTGTCACATCGAGATTCATCCGCTCACGGCGGATTCGGACTACCAGGCGCATCTCGCGCAGGGCGAACTCGATGTGGTGATCGGCAACTGGAGCAAGCCGCCGGCCGACCTGCACCTGGGCAAGCTTTTCGCCGACGATGTGGTGTGCCTGGTCGCGAGCGATCATCCGGCCACCCGCAAACCGTGGACGATCGAAAGCTGGCTTGAAGCAGAGCACATCGCACCCACGCCAACCCATCCCGGCGCGAAGGGTGTGATTGATGAGCACCTGGAGTCGCAGGGTCTGGTGCGCAACATCACGGCTCGCTGCGCGCACTTCGGCTTGATCCCGGCGATGGTGGCATCGAGCTTGCTGGTGCTGACCACCGGCCGGCAGTACTGCGAACGTTTCACTAGCCGATTGCCGGTGAGAATCCTTGAATGTCCGATCACATTTGCGCAATTGATGTACTACCAGCTGTGGCACGAACGCAGCCACGCTTCGGCGTCGGCGCAGTGGTTGCGCGGGCAGGTGAAGGCCGCGGCTGGGGCGATGGGGAAGGTGGGATGAAGGTCGCTAGCCGGAACAGCCTGGATTGCGGCAGATTCGAAGGATCCTTCGGACCCGGCCCGCAATGACAGCCCAATCTCCAGTGGCGCCCCGCCTGCAACTCACCCACATCACCAAGCGCTACCCCGCGGTGATCGCCAACAGCGACGTGTCGCTCACCGTGCAGCCCGGCGAAACGCACGCAGTGCTGGGCGAAAACGGCGCGGGCAAATCCACGTTGATGAAGATCATCTATGGCTCGGTCAAGCCCGACGAGGGCGCGGTGCTGTGGAACGGCCAGCCGGTCCACATCCGCAACCCGCAGGAAGCGCGCGCCCTGGGCATCAGCATGGTGTTCCAGCACTTCAGCCTGTTCGACACGCTCACCGTCGCGCAGAACGTCTGGCTGGGGCTGGACAAGCGCCTGACGCTCGCTGAAGTCGCGCGCAGCATCACGGCCAAGGCGGCCGAGTACGGCCTCGATATCGACCCGGGCCGTCCGGTCCATACGCTCTCGGTCGGTGAGATGCAGCGTGTCGAAATCATTCGCGCGCTGCTGACCAACCCCAGGCTGCTGATCCTGGACGAGCCGACTTCGGTGCTGACACCGCAGGCGGTCGAGAAGCTCTTCGTCGTGCTCAAGCAACTGGCCAGTGAAGGCTGCAGCATCCTGTACATCAGCCACAAGCTCCACGAGATTCGCGAGCTGTGCAATGCCTGCACGGTGCTGCGCGGCGGCAAGGTCACGGGCGTGTGCAATCCGCAGGAAGAAAGCAATGCGTCGCTCAGCCGCCTGATGATCGGCGCAGAGCCGCCGGCGCTCGAACACCATGAGCGCGCGGCGGGCGATGTGGTGCTGCGCGTGAACGCACTCGACCTGCCGCGCGATGACCCGTTCGGTGTCGACCTGGCCGGCGTGAATCTGGATGTGCGTGCCGGAGAAGTCGTCGGCATCGCAGGCGTTTCGGGCAACGGCCAGAAGGAGCTGCTCTACGCGCTCTCGGGCGAGGACGTGCGCGCCCGGGCTGATGCGGTGCAGGTTTTCGGCAAGCCCGCCGGACGCCTGGGCCCTGCGAAGCGCCGTGCGCTGGGCGTTCATTTCGTGCCTGAAGAACGATTGGGCCGGGGGGCTGTGCCGACGCTGGGTCTCGCGCAGAACCTCATGCTCACCCGCACCGAGGCTGTCTCTCGGTCGGGCTGGATCAACATGAAGGCGCTGCAGCAGCAGGCACTGGATGTGATCGGGCGTTTCAACGTGAAGACTGGTGGTCCGAATGCGGCTGCCAAGTCGCTCTCGGGCGGCAACCTGCAAAAGTTCATCGTGGGCCGCGAGATCGATGCCAACCCGAAGTTGCTCATCGTGTCGCAGCCGACCTGGGGTGTGGACGTGGGGGCTGCGGCGCAGATTCGCGGCGAGATTCTGGCGCTGCGTGATGCGGGCTGCGCGGTGCTGGTGGTGAGCGAAGAGCTTGAAGAACTCTTTGAGATCAGTGACCGGCTGCATGTGATTGCCAAAGGCAAGCTGTCGCCTTCGATCGCCCGCGCGCAGGCCACGGTGCCGCAGATCGGGGAGTGGATGAGCGGACTGTGGGAGTCGCAGCATGCGCAACGGGAGTCGCAGCATGCGCAAAGGGAGTCGCAGCATGCTTAGGCTCGAACCCCGTCCCGAACCCTCGCGCTTCTGGAGCATCGGCTCGCCTCTGCTGGCGCTGGTGATCACGGTGGTCATCGGCGTCATCCTGTTTGCCGCACTCGGAAAGGATCCGGTGCGCGGGCTGCAGGTGTTCTTCTGGGAACCGATCAGGACGCCCTATGCCCTGGGCGAACTGATGGTCAAGGCGACGCCGCTGCTCATCATTGCACTGGGCCTTGCCGTGTGCTTTCGCTCCAACGTCTGGAACATCGGCGCCGAAGGGCAGTTCGTCATCGGCGCAGTGGTCGCAGGCGGCGTTGCGCTGCTCGCCGACAAGGACACCGGCCGCTGGATTGTCATCGCCATCATTTTTGCCGGCGTTGCAGGCGGCATGGCGTGGGCTGCGATCACTGCACTCTTGCGCGACCGGTTCAACGCCAATGAAATCCTGGTCAGCCTGATGCTTGTCTACGTGGCCGACCAGGTGCTGGCTTACCTGGTCTTCGGCCCCTGGAAAGACCCGGCAGGCTACAACTTTCCGCAGACGGCGACCTTCGCTTCCGTGACGCAGATTCCAAGGCTCATGCAGGGCTCGCGCGTGAGCATCGGTCTCCTCATTGCGGTGCTGGGTGCGGCCCTGTTGTGGATTTATCTTTTCAGGACGCGAGCGGGTTTCGCACAGCAGGTGGGCGGCCTTGCACCCGCGGCTGCGAGGTATGCGGGTTTTTCGTCGCGCAAGGCGCTGTGGGTCGCGCTGCTGACCTCGGGCGGCGCGGCAGGTCTTGCAGGCGCGCTCGAAGTCGCAGGCCCGATCGGCCAGCTCACGCCCTATGTTCCGGCGGGTTATGGATTCGCCGCCATCATCGTGGCCTTTGTCGGGCGCCTGCATCCGGTGGGCATGGTGTTCTCTGCAATTCTCATGAGCATGTTCTATATCGGCGGTGAACTCGCGCAGTCGCGGCTGGGCCTGCCCAAATCGCTGACTGGCGTTTTCCAGGGACTGCTGCTGTTCACGCTGCTGGCCTGCGACACGCTGATCGCCTACCGGGTGCGGTTTCGCGCGGCGCCCATCACGAAGGAGGCGCGCTGATGGAAGCGTATTCGCTGCTGTTTGCGGCCATGCTCAATGCCGGCACCGTGCTGGCCATCGCGGCGCTGGGGCTCCTCATCAACGAGAAGGCGGGCATCGTCAATCTTGGCGCCGAGGGCATGCTGCTGTGCGCCGCGCTCGCGGGCTTCGTGACGGTGGTGCATACCGGCAGCGACTGGCTGGGCTTCGCGGCAGGCATGGGTGCGGGCGCGTTGCTCGCAGCCATCTTTGGCGTGCTGGTGATCTGGCTCAACACAAACCAGTACGCGACGGGTCTTGCGCTCAGCCTGTTCGGCGCGGGGTTCTCTGCATTCGCCGGCATCAAGTACGTGCAGGAGAAGTTGCCTGAGCGTGCGCACTTTTCAATCCCGGTGCTGGGCGACATTCCGCTCATCGGCCCTGCGCTCTTCAGGCAGCACCCCATGGTGTACCTGGCCATTGCACTGGTCGCGTGGCTGATCTGGTTTCTGTACAAGTCGCGCACGGGCCTGGTGCTGCGCTCGGTGGGCGAGTCCCCTGAGTCGGCGCATGCCCTTGGCTATCCGGTGCGGCGCATCCGCCTGCTTGCCGTGATCGCAGGCGGCGCGCTGTGCGGCCTGGCGGGCTCGTATCTGGTCATCATCTACACGCCGCTGTGGGTCGAAGGCATCGCTGCGGGCAAGGGCTGGATCGCGCTCGCGTTGACCACCTTTGCCACCTGGCGGCCTGCGCGTGTGCTGCTGGGCGCCTACCTGTTTGGTGGCGTGACGATGCTGCAGTTTCACTTCCAGGCCTCGGGTGTGGACATACCCAGCCAGTTCCTAACGATGCTGCCTTACCTGGCCACCATCGTGGTGCTGGCACTGATTTCGCGTAACCCTGCGTGGATTCGGGCGAACATGCCCGCGTCCCTTGGAAAACCGTTTTATCCCGGCTCATAATCACCGTTTTTGCGCCGATTGTTACTGCCACACCTCTGCGGAGAAGGACTCAAGATGACTGACCTGAAGAAGCGTTCGATGTTCAAGGTTGCTGCCCTCACGGCGCTGGTGACCGGCCTGGCGGCCTGCAGCAAGACCGAGCCGCCACCGCCTCCTGCGCCAGCCCCCGCACCGGTTGCATCGGCGCCCGCGCCCAAGCCAGAGCCCCTGAAGATCGCATTCGCTTATGTCGGCCCGGTCGGCGACGGCGGCTGGACCTTCGCGCACGACAACGGACGCAAGGCCATCGAAAAGGAATTCGGCGACAAGGTCGTGACGAGCTTCGTCGAGAAGGTTCCCGAGTCGGCCGACGCCGAGCGCGTGATCCGCGACATGGTCGGCCAGGGCAACAAGCTGATCTTCGGCACCACCTTCGGCTACATGGAGCCCATGCTCAAGGTCGCTGCCGATTCCAAGGGCGTCAAGTTCGAGCACGCCACCGGCTACAAGACGGCCGAGAACCTGCGCACCTACGACAGCCGCACCTATGAGGGCGCGTACATGGCTGGCGTGATCGCCGGCAAGATGACCAAGAACGGCACGCTGGGCGTGGTCGGCTCGGTGCCTATCCCCGAGGTGGTGCGCAACATCAACAGCTTCACGCTGGGCGCGCAGTCGGTCAACCCCAAGGTCAAGACCAAGGTGGTGTGGGTCAACGAGTGGTTCAACCTGTCCAAGGAAACCGAAGCGGCCACCGCCCTGATCAACGGCGGCGCCGACGTGCTGTTCCAGAACACCGATTCGTCGGCCGTGCTGCAGACTGCCGAGAAGATGGGCAAGCGCGCGTTCGGCTGGGACAGCGACATGACCTCCTATGGCCCCAAGGCTCACCTGGGCTCGGCCATCATCAACTGGACGCCTTACTACGTGAAGGCCACGCGTGATGCGCTGGAAGGCAAGTGGACGACGGGCCAGGTCTGGTGGGGCGTCAAGGAAGGCGCGATCGACATGGTCTCCATTGCAGCTGACGTGCCGGACGACACCAAAAAGCGCATCGACGAGATCAAGGCAGGCCTGAAAGACGGCACTTTCCAGATCTGGAAGGGCCCGATCATGGACAACACCGGCAAGGAACTGATCGCCAAGGATGCAGTGGCCGACGACAAGTTCCTGGGCGGCCTGAGTGTGTACGTCAAGGGCGTAGAGGGCAAGGTCCCCGGCGCCAAGAAGTAAGTTCGCCAGTCACCATCACAACAGAGAAAAAGAGAGACAACATGCGCCATTCGATCAGACAGCTGTTTTCCATCGTCGGCTTTGCGCTCGTCGCTGCTGCTGCATCGGGGGCGCATGCGCAGGCCACCCGCACCTGGGTATCGGGCGTGGGTGACGACGCCAATCCATGCTCGCGCACGGCGCCTTGCAAGACCTTTGCAGGGGCGATCAGCAAGACGGCTGCCGGCGGCGTGATCAGCATCCTCGACCCGGGCGGCTTTGGCGGCGTGACCATTACCAAGGCGATGACCATCGACGGTACGGGCAGCATGGCCAGCATCCTTTCGGCGCAGACGAGCGGCATCGTCGTCAATGCCGGTACCAACGACAGGGTCGTGATTCGCAATGTGTCGATCGAAGGCTCCGGCACCTGCACGTTCGGGGTCAACTACCTCAATGGCGGCTGGCTGGTTGTGGAAAACGTCGACATCCACCGCTGCGGCACGGGTGTTCACCTGGCGACCACGGCCGACAACGGACGTGCCGACCTGCGCAATGTGACGATCACGGGCGCAACAACCGGGCTTCACAACCAGTCGCCCACCTCGATGGTGATGGTCGACAAGAGCGTGTTTCGCAGCAATGGCACGGGTATCCTGACCGAGCGCGGCGATGTGGCGCTCAAGGCTTCTTCGGTGCTGTTCAACACCCAGGGCATCACCAAGAGCGGCGGCGGTTTTTCCAGCTTCGGCGACAACGTGTTCTTCGGCAACGCCAACAACGGCAACGGGCTCAGCCTGATTCGCGATCGCGACCTGCAATAGGTCGTGGCGATGGCGAAGACCAAGGACTGGAATGTTGCTGCCGAACGGCTGCCGGAGCTTTTGCGCCGCATGCCCAAGGCGGAACTTCACATCCACATCGAGGGCTCGCTGGAGCCCGAGCTGATCTTTGCAATGGCCGCGCGCAACCGCGTGGCCATCCCCTATTCAAGCGTCGAGGAGCTGCGTAGCGCTTACGCGTTCAGCAACCTGCAGAGCTTCCTGGATATTTACTACGCCGGCGCGAGCGTCCTGCAGACCGAGGCAGATTTCCGCGACATGGCCTGGGCCTATCTGGAACGCGCGGCGGCCGACAACGTTGTGCATGCCGAGATCTTTTTCGACCCGCAGACGCACACAGTGCGCGGTGTCGACATGGGCATCGTCATCAACGGGCTGCATCGCGCCTGCACCGAGGCCAGGGATGCGCTCGGTGTCGATGCCTCCCTGATCCTGTGCTTTTTGCGCCACCTCAGCGAGCAGGAGGCGTTTGAAACGCTGGAAGCGGCGATGCCTTACCTGGGCAAGTTCATCGGTGTGGGGCTCGATTCAAGTGAGCTGGGCCATCCGCCCGAGAAGTTTGCGAAGGTGTTTGCGCGATGCCGCGAACTGGGCCTGCATCTGGTCGCCCATGCGGGCGAAGAGGGCCCGCCCGCTTATGTGTGGGCGGCGCTGGATGTGCTCAAGGTCGAGCGCATCGACCATGGCGTGCAATCGACGAAAGACACGGCGCTGATGAAGCGCCTGGCGCAAGACCGGATTCCGCTCACGGTTTGTCCCCTGTCCAACCTGAAGCTGTGCGTCTTCCCGCAGCTGGCGCAGCACAACCTGCGCGAGCTGCTCGATGCGGGCCTGGTCGCGACGGTGAACTCGGACGACCCGGCGTATTTCGGCGGCTACATGAACGAAAACTTCCTGCAGACCTTCGCGGCCACCGGGCTTGGCGCGCAACACGCCTGGCAGCTGGCGCGCAACAGCTTTGATGCCAGCTTCATCGATGCTGCGCAAAAGCGCCGTTACGCCGATTTGCTCGACGCAACGTTCGCCGCTTTCGAATAGCATTCGCAAACCGGTGGTACGAGGTCGTACACATCGAAGCCGTGCACATGGAAGCAGTGCACATGGAAGCAGTTGCTGCGATTCAAATTCAAGGAGACAGCCATGCGCGTGTTGAAGTTCACGTTGCTTGGAATCGTGGCGCTTGCCCTGCTGGCAGCGCTCATGGTGGCAGGCTATGTCTGGCGCGCTTTTCCCACGCTCGACGGGCAGATCAGGGCGCAGGGCCTGAAGTCGCCGGTTGAGGTGCGGCGCGACGAGGCCGACGTGACGCATATCGAGGCACAAAGCCTGGCCGATGCCTACTTTGCCCTGGGCTATGTGCACGCGCAGGAGCGCGGCTGGCAACTCGAATTCAACCGGCGCGTGATGCACGGCCAGCTCAGCGAACTCTTCGGGCAACCGACGCTGGACACCGATCGCACCATGCGCAAGCTCGGCATCTTGCGGGCCGCGCAGGGCCAGTGGGCGCGCATGGCGCCCGAGACACAGGCGCTGGTGAAGGCCTATGTGGGCGGCATCAACAGTTTTCATGCGACGAGCTCGCAGGCCTTGCCGCCCGAGTTCCACATCCTTCGCACCCAACCTGGCGAGTGGACGCCTCAGGACAGCCTGGGCTGGGCGATCATGATGGCGCTGGACCTGGGCGGCAACTGGGGCACCGAGTTCGCGCGCTTCTCTGCGCTGCAGCGGCTTGACACGGCGCAGCTGTGGCAGCTGATGCCGCCTTATCCCGGCGAAGCACCGGCCACCTCCGTGGACCTGGCGGCCTTGTACAAGGGGCTGGGCGTGTACCGTCCGGCCGATGCGAAGACGGCGATAGCACCGGCTGAAATCACTTCCACATCGCTTGTCGCATCCATGCCGGACCTGGACCGGTGGACGCAAGGCCTGGGACATCTGGAAGGCATTGGTTCCAACAACTGGGTGGTGCACGGCTCGCGCACGCAGACAGGCAAGCCGCTGCTGGCCAACGATCCGCACCTGGGCCTGTCGGCACCGGCGATCTGGTATTTCGCGCGCCTGAAAGCACCCGCCATGAAGCCGGGCGGCAAGCCGGTCGATGTGATCGGCGCGACGTTTCCCGGACTGCCCTCGGTCGTGCTGGGCCGCACTGCAGGTGTTTCGTGGGGCGTGACCAATACCGGCCCCGATGTGCAGGACCTGTACCTGGAGCAGATCAACCCCGACAACCCGAAGCAGTACCGCACGCCCACCGGTTGGGCCGAGTTCGCCTCGCGCGAGGAAACGATACGCATCAAGGGCCAGCCCGACGAAAAGCTGGTGGTGCGCACCACCCGGCATGGCCCGGTGATGAGCGATGCCAATGCGGGCTATGCCAACGTGCTGGATACGCGCAAGTTCGCGCTCGCTTTGCGATGGTCTGCACTGGACGCCGACAACCAGACGCTGGCGGCCGGCATCGATGGCAACACCGCGCAGACGGTGGACGAGCTGCTTGCGGCCTATGCCAACTATCACTCGCCCATGCAGAACATGGTCGCGGCTGACACCGGTGGCAAGACCGCTTACCAGGCGGTGGGCCGCGTGCCGGTGCGCGGCGAGGGCAACGACCTGCGCGGTATCGCGCCGGCCCCCGGATGGGACGCGAAGTACGACTGGACGGGCTGGATCGCGGCCAGCGACAACCCGCGCGTGGATCACGCGGCCATCGAGGCCAAGGGCTGGCACGCCACAGCCAACCAGCGGATTCACCCTGCCGATTTCCCCAGGTTCATCGGCGCAGACTGGAACACGCCCGAGCGCTTCGACCGGATCGAGGCCCTGCTCGGCGCGCAGAACAAGCACACCGCGCAGACCATGCGCGATGTGCATGCCGACACGCTGTCGACCGCCACGCTCAAGCTGTTGCCGTTCTTCAAGGCGACCGCCAGCAGCCATGCACTGGCACCTGCTGCGATGGACCAGTTCAGGGTGTTCGACGGCAACATGCGCGCCGAGATCGCGGCGCCGCTGATCTTTGCCTACTGGGCCGACGAACTCACGCGGGGCCTGGTCATCCCGCGCATCGGCGAGGCGAAGTTCAAGGCGCTGTATGGCAAGCGCACGTTTCGCGCCGCGCTGGAACTGATGCTGCTCGACGCCGAAGTCGGCAAGTTCTGGTGCGCGCCCGTGGGCTGCGCCGAGCAGTCATCGCGCGCGCTGGGCCGCGCGCTCGATCGCATTGCAGCCGAGCAGGGCAAGGATGTGGCCGCATGGCGCTGGGGCCGGGCGCACCCGGCGCTGTCGGCGCACAGGCCGTTCGGCAACGTGCCGTCGCTTGCCACTTACTTTGACGTGTCGGTGCCTACTGCGGGCGATCCGTGGACGGTGAACGTCGGGCAGTACTGGGCCAATGACACGAAGACACCGTTTGCCAACCGGCACGCCGCCAGCATGCGCACTGTTTTTGACCTGGCCGATCCGGAGCGTTCGCAGTTCATCTACCAAACGGGGCAAAGCGGCCTGGTGTTCAGCAGCCGCTACCGCGACATGAAGGATCAGTGGGCGCAGGTGGAATACCGGCCGCTGCGCTTGAACCCGCCGAAGTGGGCGCATCAATCCACGCTGGAGCCGCAATGAAGCAAACTGCAATGAAGCAATCGGCAATGTTGATGGCCACCACCGCGCTGGTGGCGCTTTCGGGGTGCAGTCACGCGCATGAACCGGCAGCAAGGGCCGGCCCTTCGGGTCCGCCGCAACCGATGTCGCTGGACGCTGTCGTGAAACTTGCTCGCGCCGACGCGGCTGCACGGCTGGGCGCTTCGGCCGCTGGCAAGGGACAAGGCGATTTCACGCTGGTCAGCGCGCAGGCGGTGACGTGGAGCGACGCCAGCCTGGGATGCCCCCGGCCCGACCGTCAATACACGCAGGCGCTGGTCGACGGCTATCGGGTCCAGCTCTCGGTCAACGGTGAAGTGTGGGACTACCACGCAAACCGGCGCGGCACGCTGGTGCTGTGTCCAGCGGGTGTAGCGAAGGATCCGCTACCCAGTTCAAGAACCTAGGCACACGTCGGACCTCCCCAATGAAAAACGCCCGGCACAGCCGGGCGTTTGTTTGTGGATGGCGAGGCCGCTTGTGCGGCCTCGCCATCATCAGCTCGGAGGAAGTGCTGGCGTATCGATCCGGATGATGGTCGGGTTGGGCAGGCCGGAGGCGCCGCCGTACACAACCGATCCGAGCCAGCGCTTGCCAGCCGCCAGCATGCCTGGCGTCACCGTGATGGTGCCCGTGGTGCCCATGGTGACCGGGCTTGGCGCCGTGACGGTCATGTTTCCGGCGTCGGTCGAACCGAGCGTCCAGTAGTGCAGCACGAAGCTGGTCGTCGTCGTTGGAACGGACCAGCCCACGACGCGCGCGGTGAGCGTGACAGGCGGCGGGCCGACGGTATTCCATTCTTCCTGTGACGTGCCGCCACCGCTGCCGCCAACGTAGGTCGATCCCAAATAGATCTCCAGGTCCAGATCGCTCGGAACGCCGGTGTCTGCATCGAACAGCGCGACGCGCAGGTAGGTGGTGCCCGACGGGATGACGATCGGGAAATCGACATGACCGTCCGTGCCGACCGAGCCGTTCGCGCGGGTCGATTCGATCAGGCCACGGGGAGTGGCTGTGAACGCGCCGTCGAAACCGAACGTGACCGGGTAGCTGCCGCTGGCTTCCAGCGGCGCTGCGAAGGCGACGGGCCTGGCGACGATCGGAACACGCACGACGTGCGACGCGCCGTCGGTCAGCGTGAGCTGTCCGCCGGTGTAGGCCCCAATGGCCGCGCTTGTGCGAGTCAGCGTCACGGTGAACGTGGCTTCAGCACCCGGTCCGATCACCAGCGTCGGCGGATTCATCGTGGCGGTAAAGCCCGTCAGGCCGGTGAACGCCGGTGTGTAGGTGGCCGAATTGCCGCCCACATTGCGCACCTTGCGCGTCACAGTCTGGGTGCCGGCCAGCGCGCCGAAGGCGATCGACGGGTTGTTGTAGTCGCTCGGGTTGAGCACCGGGACACCGGCACCCGTGCAGTTCGATGCAGGCAGTTGCGTGCCGCAGAGAAAGCCCAGCCAGTCGTTCCAGCCCGCATCGAATACCAGGCCAGGGTTCAGCGCGTTCTTTGGACGAACGTGGCCGGCACCCTGGTTGAAGATCACGTTTGCGCTGGTCGGGCCGCCCGAGTCGAGGGTGTCACCGGCCGTCGTCATCAGCGCCGACTTGATCGCCATGGGCGACCAGGTCGGGAACTTCTGCTTGAACAGCGCGGCGATACCTGCGATGTGCGGGCTCGACATCGAGGTGCCTTGGTACAAGTCGAACTTGCGGCCCAGGTTGCCGGGAGGAGCGACGGAAGCAAGGATGTCCACGCCCGGCGCAGTGATGTCGGGCTTGAGCAGGTTGCCTTCACCAGCCGACAGCGGACCCCTGGAGGAGAACGACGCTGTGAGCGGGGCGGGTGTGTTGAACTGAAGCGACGACACGCCGAGGGTGGCTTTGGCGCCCAGGGTGACCGAGTAGGCCTTGATAGCAGGGCCATCGATGTGCGAGACGTGAACCGTCGGCACCGAGTGGTAGTCGGCGTTGAGCGTGTTGCTGCTGGTGTTGGTCAGGATCATGCCCAGGCCGCCGGCTTCAGCAACGGCGCGACTCTTGTCGATCCGGTCACTGGTGCCGCGATCGCAGATCACGATCTTGCCTACCACCTTGGCGGGGTCGAGCACTGCTGATCCGTTCCAGGATGCCGAGAAGCACAGGCGCAGCGCGGTTGCATCGACGCCAGGAAGGCCGGCGTTAACCGCATGGATCAGGGGCTTGCCCGAAATCAGCTTGCCATTGAGCGCAGCGCCGGTGTACGCGGCGGCGTTGCCCAGTGTGGCCGTGGCTGTCGAACTGCGGTTGTGCGATGCAGCGGCAACCGTCGTGATCCAGGGGCTGGGGTGCGCGACCGTGGCTGCCGTCGGGCCGCTGTTGCCGGCCGAAGCTGCAACAAAAACGCCTGCATCTGCTGCGTACAGGAATGCGATCTCGACCGGGTCACGGAAGTTGGTCTTGCTGCCGCTGATCGAGTAGTTGATGACATCGACGCCGTCGGCGACGGCCTGCTCGATGGCAGCCACGCTGTCGGAAGTAGCGCATCCGCCGTCATCGGCTTCGACCGACCAGCAGACCTTGTAGACCGAGATGCGTGCACGCGGAGCGATGCCGGAAGTCCTGCCCATGGCAGCTGCCGGGCCCGAGACTTTCACATTGGCATTGCCGCCTGCGGTGCTGGCGGTGTGAGTGCCGTGGCCGCCGTAGTCGCGCGGCGAGTTGTATTCGTAGGGCCAGCGTTCGCTGATGGCTGCATCACCGCCGAAGCCGGCGTTGTAGTAACGAGCCGAGACCAGCTTGCGGTTGCAATTGCCGCCTCTCCACTCTTCGCCCCTGGCGCATCGGCCGTGAAATCCGGCCAGGTCACTGTAGACCTGGGTGCCGGTCTTGGCCGGGGTAATGCCATCGGCTTCCACGCGGTCGGAAAAACTCAGGCTCTCGGGCCAGATGCCGGAGTCCACGATGCCGATGACGACGTTCTCGCCCTTGGCACCGGCGGTGTTCCAGAAGCCGGTGGAGCCGGACAGCTCCAGGAAAGCAGGAGTCGAGGCGGTATCGAGCTTGCGGACTTCGTCGGTGGTTACCGCCAGCACGCCCTTCGTGACGGCCAGCTTGTCTGCCTGCGCTTGCGTGAGCGATGCAGCAAAGCCGCTGAAGGTGTAGCCGTAGTTGTAGACCTTGGTGCCGCCGACCTTGGCCAGCAGGCTATCTTGCTTGCCCTTGAGGTAGGCCATGTAGGCCACGACTTCAGGAGATTCCGGATTGAGCTTCTTCAGGCCGCGGACCTTGGTCGGCGCCAGACCCTGCACGCCGCCGTCATAGGCAACCGCTGGCGCGTCGGCCATCTGGATCAGGTACACCCGGCTCGTGCCGGCCTTTGCCGCCGCGAGCGGCCCTTGGGCCGCAGCTGCAGATGTGGTGGCTGCCGCAGTTTCGGTGCTGCTTTTTGCAGCTGCCAGCGGTGCGGAAGATGACGATGCGACCTCTCCTCCACCACCACCGCAGGCGGCCAGCAGGGCCGCTGCTGCGACTGACGCTAGCGTCAGTCGCATGGTTCTCTCAATCGGATTCATCTGGGAATACTCCTGGTGCCGGGCCGTAACGCGCTTTTGGCGCGCACCGGGACCGTGTTTGTGTTGATTTTCGCGAAGCATGCGGCATGCCAACGGCATTCCGCAGTCGCCATTCCTACACAGAAACCCTTCGTCGTCAACGGATCTGAGTCATATCGTTTCCCCCAGTGGACCGCAGCGTACCAATGGGGATTAAAGGGAAATACCAGTGGGGAACCGCAAAGCGGCGGCAGGCCCCCCTTAAAATCGGCGCATCGCCACTGTGCCCCCAGTGGCGATTTCATTTTTCAACCCCCGGGGCCATGTAGAGGACCACCATGCACAAAAACCTCGCAGCCGCATTCGCGGCCGCCTGTTTTCTCACGCTCCCTTTTTATGGCGCACCTGCCGTGGCGTCCGAGCCACTCAAGGTGGGCTTCGTGTATGTCGCCCCCGTGACAGATGCGGGCTGGATACGCCAGCACGACGACGGGCGCAAGGCCGTTGAAGCCGCGCTGGGCGACAAGGTCAAGACCACGTTCGTCGAAAACGTGGCCGAAGGCGCCGACGCAGAACGCGTGATCCGCGACCTCGCGCAGACAGGCCACAAGCTGATCTTCACGCCGAGCTTTGGCTACATGGAGCCCACGCTCAAGGTGGCAAAGGACTTTCCGGACGTCCGCTTCGAGTCGATCACCGGCTACAAGACCGCGCCCAACGTGGCGGCGGCCAACGCCCGCTACTACGAGGGCCGCTACCTCGCTGGCATCGTGGCCGGGCGCATGACAAAGACCCACGTGGCCGGCTATGTCGCGGGCTTTCCCATCCCCGAAGTGCTGCAGGGCATCAACGCATTCACGCTCGGCATGCGCTCGGTCAACCCGAAGGCTCAGGTCAGGGTGGTGTGGCTGAACGCCTGGTTCGATCCGCCGAAAGAGCGCGACGCGGCGATGACGCTCATGAACCAGGATGCGGACGTGATGGCTTTCCATACCGGCTCGAACGCCGTCATGGTCGCGGCGCAGGAGCGCGGCAAGATGGCCGTGGCCTATCACTCGGACATGCGCAAATCAGGCCCCGATGCACAGATTGCGGCCGTGACGCACCAATGGGGCGACTACTACACGCGGCGCACCCGCGCGGTGCTCGATGGCACCTGGAAGCCCGGCACGGTATGGGGTGGCGTGAAACAGGGAATGATCCGCGTCGGCGACTTCGGTTCGCGCGTTCCGGCATCGGTGCAGAAGGAAGCGCTGGCGCGGCAAAAAGACATCGCGGCCGGCAAGCTCCTGCCGTTTGCCGGACCCATCGCCGACAACGAAGGCAAGGCCGTGATTGCGCGGGGACAGTCACTATCGGACGAGCAGATACTCGGCATGAACTATCTCGTATCTGGCGTGCAGGGAAAGATTGCAAAATAGCCCGATGAGAGCCTGGCGCGCAGCGATCCTGAGGTTTGCCGACGACGGCCATGCGGTCTATGACGCTGACGGCCTGCTGGTCGTCGGGCCGGATGCCCACGGCCGGCAGGTCGTACGCGCCGTGGGGCCGTACCAGGCGCTGGCGCGCAACTACGAAGGCGTGGCGGTGGAGCACCTGCCGGGCCACATCATCGCGCCGGGCTTCATCGACCTGCACATTCATTTTCCGCAGATCGATGTGATCGGCTCGCCCGCTGCAGGGCTGTTGCCCTGGCTGGAGAACTACACCTTTCCGCACGAATCGCGTTTTTCGGATGATGCCTATTCGAATGAACTGGCGGTGTTCTTCATCGACGAATTGCTGCGCCACGGGGTCACGAGTGTGCTGGCCTTTGCGACGTCGCATCCGGCGTCGGTCAATGCGCTGATGGGGCAGGCGCAGCAGCGCGGCATGCGGCTCATCGCCGGCAAGGTCTTGCAAGACCGTCATTCTCCCGATGGTGTTCGCGACGAGACGCAGCAGTCGCTCATCGACACCGAGTCGCTGATCCAGCGCTGGCACGGCCAGGACCGGCTGGGCTATGCGATCACGCCCCGTTTTGCGCCGAGCAGCACGCATGCCCAGTTGCAAGGCGCAGGCGCGCTCGCCGCCAAGTACCCTGACGTCTGGATCCAGTCGCATGTTGCCGAGAACCTGGATGAAGTGCGGTGGGTGCGCGAGTTGTTTCCGCAGTCGCGCAGCTACCTGTCGGTGTATGAAGACTTCGGCCTGATGCGGGGCCGCGCGATCTACGCGCATTGCATCCACTTCGATGATGACGACAGGGCCCTGATGCGGTCCACTGGCGCAGCAGCAGCCGTGAGCCCGACCAGCAACCTGTTTCTGGGCAGTGGCTTTTTTGACTATGAAGGCGCGCAGCGCATCGGCTTCAAGCACGGCCTGGCCAGTGATGTTGGCGGCGGCACCAGCTTCAGCCCGTTTCACACGATGCTGGCCGCGTACTACGTCGGCCGCGAGGGTCAGACCAAGCCGGGCGTGTCGCTCTCGCCGCAGAACCTCTGGTGGCAGCACACCGCAGGCGCGGCGCAGGCGCTGGGCCTGGAGGGCGTGATCGGCAACCTGCAGCCGGGATGCGAAGCAGACTTCATCGTGCTCGACCCCAAGGCGACGCCGCTTCTCGCGCGCAAGACCTCGCAGGCCGGTAGCCTGGACGAACTGCTGTTCTCGCTGATCGTGCTGGGTGATGACAGGGTCGTGACCCGCGCGCACATCGCGGGCTCCATGTAGCTGCCTTCCTCCTTCCCCCTCTGGGGGAAGGCCGGGATGGGGGCTCTGCGGCCTGGCCTGCCGTCAAGGCTGTGGTGTCAGACGTCGTCTTCGCTCGGCCGGTCGTTGGCGATGTACGAACCCAGCCGCGTCGACCAGTCGTTGGCCTTCGCGTCCACCGTTTCCAGCGCCTCGCAGTCCACACCACTGGCTCCGAACATCTTCATGGCCGCCGCATTGGCGCTTGCGTGGTGCTGCTTCTCGCGCAGGTACACCACGCGCCGGATACCGGCCTGGATGATGGCCTGGGCGCATCGGGGGCACGGAAACTGGGTGGTGTAGATGGTGGCATTGGTCAGCGGAAGAACGACGCAATTGAGCGTTGCGTTGATCTCGGCGTGCACCACGTAGCTGTGGCGCGAATGGAAGGGATCGTTGTCGTCGTCGGCCCAGTAGATCGGGTCCTGGTCATCGCAGCCACGCGGCAACCCGTTGTAGCCCACGCCGATGATCCGGTGGTCCGGCGTCACGATGCAGGCGCCGTTGCGCGTGCGGTGATCCTTGGAGCGCGCGGACGCCAGGAGTGCGACGCCCATGAACATGGAATGCCAGCCGATCAGGGCGCTGGGGGCGACAGCATGGTTGGGGGGCATGGGATGGGGCGGTGTGATGAAAGTACGTGCAATGCTAGCACCGCTGCTGGAGCCGGTGCATTCGGTTTTGCCAGGTGTTACCATGGTAATACCGCGACTGATGGAGGCACAGCATCATGCCCACGCTATCTGTAAAAATCGATACATTCACCAAGCATCGGATCGACCTGCTTGCCGAAAAACAGGGGACGACGGCGCACGCGCTGATGGTCAGGGCCATTGAGGAGCAGCTCGGCGGCCAGGAGGCGCATGATGAATTTGTGGATGACGCACTGCGCTCTTATGACGAGATGGTGTCAAGCGCAAAAGCGTATGACGGGTCAGAAGTCATCTCATGGCTGCAGGCGAAGTCAAAAGGCACGAAGGCAGGCAAGCCGCGACTGAAGTCACTGAAGTCATTGCTCAAACCTCGATGACCCGGATCGTCGTTACCAGAAACGCGCTGGCGGACATTGAGCGACTTGTCGATTTCCTTGCTCCGGCGCTGGCGGTTGAGTCATCCAGAACAGCGGGCCTGATTGCGAACGGCCTGGAGATACTCGCCACGCATCCTGCGGTGGGGCGTCCCGTGCAAAAGAACCTGAGAGAGCTGGTGATTTCGCGCGGCGCGACTGGATATGTAGCGCTCTACCGATTCGATGCCAATGCAGACATCGCTGTCATTCTGGCGCTTCGTCACCAGCGAGAAGCCGGGTATTCGCCACACTGAGCCATCAGTTGGCGGTGCGCGCCGCCGCGAGGTCCCAGCCAGCCCAGCCGCAGCTCTTGAACAGCACCGGGCCCTGGCGCGGCAAGCTCCTGCCGATCACGTCTTTCAATGCAGGAAATGACGCAACGTCCAGCCCCGCCTGCAGCAGGTCGCCTGCCTCATGCACTGCGTCGGCGGTGTCCACGACGATGCTGCCGTGTCCGGCAAAGTACCGGCACAGATCCGGTGCCAGTTCCACCATCTGCGGCGTGAACGAACCCACGGCGGCGATGAACGTATCGCTGCGCGGCAGGGCCTGCAGCACGATGCCGCTGGCGGGCGTGCAGGTGACGACCAGCGGGCAATCCTGGAGTGCGCCGTCTGCGTCGGTCGTGACGCTGGCCTTCAGTCCGATCGATCGCGCGTAAACAGCCAGCGCCTGCGCGCTGCCTTCGGTGCGCGAAGCGATGACCACTTCGCCAATCGACAGACCCTGCACGAATGCATCCAGATGCGCCCGACCCTGCGCGCCGGCTCCGACCACCAGCAGCGGGCCGTTCTTGTTCGGCGCGAGCTCCTGCGCCGCGAGCAACGACACCGCTGCGGTTCTTCTGGCGGTGACGGTGGGGCCGTCCATCACCAGGCAACGCTCGCCGCTCGCGATCGAAAAGACCACCACATCGCCCTGTATCGTCGGGCGCGTGGTGCCGGCATTGGCCGGTGTGAACGTGATCAGCTTCGTGATGGCGAATTCGTTGTCGTGGGCAGGCATCACGAACAGGCTCCCACCGCCTGGCAAGGGCTGCACAAGGCGTTCGGGCACATGCACCGAGGGGTCTGCCAGCACTGCTCGGATCTGCGCCACCAGCGCGGGCCACGCAAGCTGCGCTGCGGTCTCGCGCGCGTTGAGTATCTGGGTCACTTCTGGTCGTCCTGCATCAGTACACGGTGTTCACTGTAGCCGCCCGCGCAACGCGGCCGCCATTTGACCTCGGTACTTGCCTCAGTCCACGATGGCGAGTTGCCCGACTACAAGGGCCCCTGCTGCAATTCCCACGCGAGCTGCCCGCAATGGCTGACTCCGGCGCCCGCAGCGCTCTCCTACATTGGAATCACACCAACAGGGAGTGCGCCATGAGCCACGCAGCAGCTTTTGAAACCACCGGCTGGGCCAGCACCCATCCGGCTTCGATCGATTCGTCTGATGAATTCGAAATGCCGGGCGAGGCACCGTACTGCCCCATGGGCCTGCTGGCAACTTTCGTGGAATTGATGGCTGAACATGGCCGCGCCATCAGCAACACATCCATGCTCGGTGATCGCGAATACGCGATGTGGCAGCTGGCCCGGGCGCATGCGATGGGCAACAGCGAACTGCGCGCCGTGGCCGTCAGGCTCTTCGCCTACTTCGACGATCTCAACCAGGCCGCGCGCACTGCGCACTGACGCGCACGCCGTACGCTAATAGTCCGCGCCTTCGACCAGGAACCGCACCCGCCGCACGCCTTGCCATTCATCGGCGTCGAGGCGAAACGCAAGCTTCACACGTGAAGGCAGCGGCTCTGTCCGGCCGAACCAGATGCCGTCCACCGGCTGGCCCTGGTGCTTCATCTTGAGCTGCAGGTGCTTTTCGCCGACCAGGCGCTGCGACACGATTTCAACTTCTTCACTGAACACCGGGGGCGCAAACCCCTGGCCCCAGACAGCGCGATGCAAGGTGTCCACCAGGTCGGGCCGCAGGTACTCGGGCGCGAGCGGGCCGTCGGTGTCGAGCCGCCGCAAAAGCGTGGGTGCATCCAGCCATTCGTGCGCGATCTGCGCCAGCGCGTTTTCAAACACATCGAGGTGTTCTTCCTCGATGGTGCAGCCCGCTGCCATGGCATGTCCGCCAAACCTCAGCAGCACGCCCGGATGCCGCTTGGCCAGCAGGTCCAGCGCGTCGCGCAGATGGAATCCGGGAATCGATCGTCCTGATCCCTTGAGTTCGTGCTCCTTGCCCTGCGCCTGGCTGGCGGCGAACACAAAGGTCGGGCGGTGCAGCCGGTCCTTGATGCGTGAGGCCACGATGCCGACCACGCCCTCATGAAAATCCGGGTCGAACACGCAGACGGCAGGCGGCGGTTCGTCGCTTTCGTCGAACATGCCGTCCACCAGCTCCATGGCCTGCTCGCGCATGCCGCCTTCAATGTCCCGGCGCTCGCGGTTGATGGCGTCCAGCGAGCGCGCCAGTTCGTCGCCGCGCGCCTTGTCGTCGGTCAGCAGGCACTCGATGCCAATGGTCATGTCCGACAGCCGTCCTGCCGCATTGATGCGCGGACCCAGCGCAAAACCGAAATCGAAGGTGGTGGCCATCGAAGGATGGCGCGCCGCAGCCACGAAGAGACTGGCCAGGCCGCACGGCAATGTGCCTGCGCGGATGCGCTTCAAGCCCTGGGCAACCAGCCGCCGGTTGTTGGCATCGAGCTTGACCACATCGGCCACGGTGCCCAGCGCAACCAGTGGCAGCAAGGAGTCGAGCTTGGGCTCGGCGCGGCCTTCGAATGCGCCGCGCGCGCGCAGCTCGGCGCGCAGCGCCATCAGCACATAGAACATCACGCCGACGCCGGCGATCGCCTTGCTCTCGAAGTTGCAGCCCGGCTGGTTGGGGTTGACGATGACGGCCGCGTCGGGAAGCTCTGCACCGGGCAGGTGGTGGTCGGTCACCAGCACTTTCAGTCCGGCCGCGTTGGCTGCTGCCACGCCTTCGACGCTCGCGATGCCGTTGTCCACCGTGACCAGCAGGTCGGCGCCTTGCTCTTTCACGCGGCGAGAGATCGGGGCGGTGAGGCCGTAGCCGTCAACCACCCGATCCGGGACGATGTAGTTCACATGCTTTGCGCCCAGCAGGCGCAAGCCGCGTATGCCAACCGCACATGCGGTTGCGCCGTCGCAGTCGTAGTCGGCGACGATGCAGATGCGCTGGTCGGCGGCGATGGTGTCGGCCAACAGGATGGCTGCTTCGTGCAGCCCTTTCATGCCCGATGGAGGCAGCAGCCGGGCAAGCCCGTCGTCCAGCTCGTCCATGCCCTGCACGCCCCTGGCGGCAAAAAGCCGCGCCAGCAGGGGGTGCACGCCGCCTTGCTCAAGCGCCCATGCGGCGCGTGGCGGAATGTCTCTGGTGATGATCTTCATAAAGCTTCAAGTACCTGGGGAACGCGTTTGCCCGAAAAGACGCCGGCCATGCGCGCGCCAAGGCCGCGCCAATAGCTGCGACCTGACGGCGAGGTCCACGTCCGTGAGCTGCGTTCGCCGCAGAGTGTGAGTGAAATGGACTCGCCCTTGTCCAGGGCCGAGCCAAGTGATGCGAGGTGCGTGGAATCCAGCTCGCGCCAGGCGGCGGACCAGGCGGCCCAGTCCTGGGCGAGCGCCGGGTCACGCAATTTGCCTGAGACTTCCATTGCGGCTGGCGCAGTGCCCTGGGCCGACACTGGCAGCGCGCCGGTGCCGCTGATCCAGAACGAATTGATGGGCAACAGGCCCGCAGACTGACGCCTGTCGTTGACTTGGTGCGTGTAGAGCAGCATCTGCGTTTCTTGCTGCAGGCGCCGCAGCGCCGAGGCGGCCTTGATGCGCGGAATCCAGCGGTCGATGTTGCCGCCATCCACGCGGTCCAGCGATGCAGTGGGCAGATCGCGGAACACCTCACCGCGCGCGAGCCATCGCTGCGGCGATTGCATTTCCACCACGATGCCGTCCTGCTCGAAGTAAGGGCTGACCGCCTCGAATACGGCCTGGGCGTCCTGCACTGTCAGTTGCAGCTGCGACGAATGCGACATGCTGATGTGGTCCATCGCCACATGCCAGTGACAGGGGGTGATCCAGCCGAAGGCTTCGTGTTCATTGCCACGGCCGGCATCCAGCGCGGCCAGTGGGATGCAGCCATCCGGGGCTTCGATGCCATGCGCACGCGCGATCGCCCGCTCGTGGGGCATCGAGAGCGAGTTTTCATCGCCGCACACCATGGATGAGGGGGAAAGCCTTGCCAGGAGCCGTTCTAGATGGGGCAGTTCGAGCCGCGCCATGGCCTGGCGGCAGCCCTCGTGCAAAGCCGAGGCGAATGGGATGACTGATTTCAAGGAAGGGGCACCGTCTGACACAGCCGTATTGTCGGGGATGCCACAATCGCGCCACTCAAGCGAAGTCATCCATGCAATTGCCCTATGAAATGGTCCTGGGCTGGCGTTACACCAGGGCCGGTCGAGCGACACGTCGCAACGGCTTCATCTCCTTTATCTCCGGCGTGTCCATGTTGGGCATTGCCCTGGGCGTGGCCGCGCTCATCATCGTGCTGTCGGTGATGAACGGCTTCCAGAAAGAGGTGCGCGACCGGATGCTGGGCGTTGTTTCGCATATCGAAGTCTTCGGCCCCGGCGGCGGCATGCTCGAAGACGCGAACCGCACGATGGCCGAAGCCAGGCGCAACCCGGAGGTGATGGGCGCAGCGCCTTTCATTTCGGCGCAGTCGTTGATGGCGCGCGGCGAAGACATGCGCGGCGCCATCGTTCGCGGCATCGACCCGGCCAAGGAGCCCGAGGTCACCGATCTGGCGGCTTCGATGAAACCGGTGCTCGACAAACTCAAGCCCGGTGAATTCGGCGCTGTGCTCGGTGCTGAACTCGCACGCGCGCTGGGCGTGAAAGAGGGCGACCCGGTCACGATGATCGCGCCGGGCGGGCAGGTGACGCCTGCGGGTGTGGTGCCGCGCCTGAAGCAGCTCACCGTGGTCGGCACCTTCGACTCGGGCCATTTTGAATACGACAGCGGCCTGGTGTTGCTGCACCAGGACGACGCTGCGCGCATCTTCCGCCTGGAGGGACCGACCGGCATTCGGCTCAAGCTCAAGGATCTGCACAAGGCACGTGAAGTCGGCGCGGAACTCGCGAGCACGCTCAGCGGCCAGGTCCTGGTGCGCGACTGGACGCGCCAGAACCGCACCTGGTTCGCCGCGGTGCAGCTTGAAAAGCGAATGATGTTCATCATCCTCACGTTGATCGTGGCGGTGGCCGCATTCAACCTGGTCAGCACGCTGGTGATGACCGTGACCGACAAGCGCGCCGACATCGCCATCTTGCGGACACTGGGCGCGAGTCCGGGCAGCATCATGGGCATCTTTGTGGTGCAGGGCGCGATGGTGGGCGTGATCGGCACGCTCGCCGGGTTGCTGCTGGGGCTGGGCATCGCGTTCAACATCGACGTGATCGTGCCTGCGCTGGAAAGCGCGCTCGGCGCGAGCTTCCTGCCGCGCGATATCTACCTGATCAGCCGCATGCCCAGCGATCCGCAGCAGTCAGACATCATGCCCATTGCACTCATCTCGCTGGCGCTGGCTTTCGTGGCCACGATCTATCCGAGCTGGCGCGCGAGTCGCGTCAATCCTGCGGAGGCGCTGCGCTATGAGTGACCTCGTACTCAAGGCACAGGGCATCACCAAGCGATTCCACGACGGCACGCTCGACGTGCAGGTGCTCAAGGGTATCGACCTGGAAGTGCGCAAGGGCGAGACGATTGCCATCGTGGGCGCCTCGGGTTCAGGCAAGAGCACGCTGCTGCATTTGCTCGGGG
The DNA here is from genome assembly GCF_001044395.1 of Caenimonas sp. SL110. Taxonomy (GTDB): domain Bacteria; phylum Pseudomonadota; class Gammaproteobacteria; order Burkholderiales; family Burkholderiaceae_C; genus Ramlibacter. The sequence goes on along the minus strand of NZ_JANU01000009.1, from coordinate 149,653 downwards.
GTCTCGATGCGCCGACCTCAGGACACATCGAGTTGATGGGCCATGACTTCACGCGTCTCAATGCCGCGGCGCAAGGGCGCTTGCGCAACGAGCACCTGGGTTTCGTGTACCAGTTTCATCACCTGTTGCCGGAGTTCAGCGCACTCGACAACGTCGGGATGCCGCTGCGTATCCGGCGCTTGCCGTTGGAGGAGTGCGCGGCTGCGGCGGCGAAGACATTGGAGTCGGTGGGCTTGCGCGACCGTGTGCACCACCGGCCGGCAGAACTGTCCGGAGGCGAGCGTCAACGTGTAGCCATCGCGCGTGCCCTGGTGACGAACCCGGCCTGCGTGATGGCCGATGAGCCGACCGGCAACCTCGATCGAAGCACGGCGGATGTGGTGTTCGAGATGATGCTGCAACTCGCCCGCGATCGCGGGACGGCGTTCATCCTGGTGACGCACGATGAGACGCTGGCTGCGAGGTGCCATCGTCAGCTGAGGCTGGTTGAAGGGCATTTGTCCTGACGGACTGATGTCCCGCAGGTATGTGTGTGTGGGGGGGCGGGGGCTGTCATGCCGGACTCGATCCGGCATCCACCGCGAAGCGGTTACGGCCGTCGAATACATGGATTGCGGATCAAGTCCGCAATGACAGCCTCTCGTTGGCGATTAATTGGAATCCGATTAATTGGAATCTGACCCCAATTAAAGAATCCGGTTGAACCACAGCAGTGACAGTCCAGCCGAGAACAGGGCCAGCACCCCGGCCACCAGCGCGAACAGCGCCGACACTTCGGTTTCCTTCTTCTCGACCGTCAGCCGCGAGCTGAGCGTCTCGTAGACCTTCTTCAGATCGCCAGCGGTCCCTGCGTAGTAGTACTCCGCACTGGTCTTGTTGGCGATGGCCTTGAGCGTTTCTTCATCGAGCCGCACGCGCATCGACCAACCTTCGAATCCGATCGTTTCGCCGTCCACCGTGCCGATGCCCACGGTGTACACACGCACACCGCGGTCGGCGGCGATCTTGGCGGCTTCGAGCGGATCGACGCCGGTGGTGCGTTGACCATCGGTCAGCATGATGATCGCGGCGGAAGAGTACGACCCAGGTGCCACCGGCGTGAACTCTTTCTTTTCCTTTTTCTCGGTATCGAGCGACAAGCCGCGCTGGCGATCACGCCCGCCCTGCATCGAAGCGATGTCGATGCCCGCATCGGGGAACAGTGTGGCGAGCGAGATCACGATGGCATTGCCAGTGGCGGTGGCGCGTTGCAACTGGAAGCGGTCGATGGCGGTGACCAGGTCTTCGCGATTGACAGTCGGCAATTGCGCCACCTGCGCAGACCCGGCGAATGCGACGATGCCGACCTTCACATGGCGCGGCAATTCGGTGATGAAGGCCTTGGCCGCGTTCTGCGCGGCAACCAGGCGGTTGGGTTGCACGTCGGTCGCGCGCATGCTGCCCGACACATCCATCGCCAGGATGATGGTCTGCTGGTTGGATGGCAGCGTGACGACCGCAACCGGCCGCGCCGCCGCGAGCAGCAGTGCCGCCATGGCCAGCAGGAACAGCAGCGGTGGAATGTGCCGCTTGAAGCTTTGCCCCGCGCCCATCGCTTCCTTCACGATGGACAGCGTTGCATAGCGCAACGCGACTTTTTTCTTGCGGCGCATCAGCCACACATACAGCACGACGAGCAGCGGCAAGGCCAGCAGCATCCAGAGGTTTTGTGCCCAGAGAAAGTTCATGATTGCAGTCCTGTCAGGCCGCGCGCCTCAAGTGCGCGGGCAATCCGCCGCCGCCCGATAGCCGGGTGCGGCGCTTGCGCATATCGACGAAGCGCACCACGGCCTCGACCATGTCGCCGTCGGTCGATAGTTCGAGCGCATCGACGCCGGCCTTGACGAAGCCCTGGCGCAGGTCGGCCTCGCGCTGCGCGGCGATGCGGGCGAAGCGTTTGCGGAAACCGGCGTCGTGCGTATCGACCAGCAACTGCTCGCCGGTTTCGCTGTCACGAATGGTGAGAAGGCCCAGGTCGGGTATGTCGAGTTCGAGCGGATCGACGACGCGAACCGCCACCACTTCGTGTCTTTGAGCAAGCAGTGCCAGCGGGCGCTCCCAGCCGGGTTCGCTGATGAAGTCGGAGATGACGAACACCGTGGAGCGGCGCTTGATGAGGCCTGCTGCCGACTGCAGCAAGTCCTGCAGGCGCGTGATGTCGCCGTCCTTGATTTCCGGGCGCTTCTGGATACTGTGCAGGATGTGCAGCACATGGGGCCGGCCACCACGCGTGGGAATGATGGTGTCCACGCCTGTTCCGTACAGCATCGCACCGACGCGATTGCCGTGCCGCGTGAGCAGGCGCGCAAGCACGCCGACGAAGTTGGCCGACACGGTGCGCTTGCGTGTTTCACCCGAGCCGAAATCGACGGACGGGCTCAGGTCCACCAGGAACCAGGCCGCCATCTCGCGGTCTTCGGTGAACACGCGCACATGGGGCACTTGCAGGCGCGCAGTCACGTTCCAGTCGATGTGGCGCACGTCGTCCTGGTGCTGGTATTCGCGCAGGTCGGCCAGGTCCAGGCCCGAGCCGCGCATGAGCGTGCGGTAGTCGCCTTGCAGCAGGCCGTCGAGGCGGCGAATGACCGACCATTCGAGGCGGCGCAGGATGTGTTCGGCCGAGGCAGCCGATGAGGCGACAGGCGCTGGGACAGGCTCTGCCTGAACGGGTTTGGTGGCCGTTCGCCCTGAGCCTGTCGAAGGGCTCCTGAACTTAAGCAGCCAGTTTTTCATGTTCCAGCGGCTTGGGCGGCGAAGGAATTTTCGCCATGATTTTTCCGACGATCGCATCGGCCGTGAGGCCTTCAGACAAGGCTTCGTACGACAGCACCAGCCGATGGCGCAGAACATCGGGCACCAGGTCCGTCATGTCTTCGGGCAGCGCGTAGGTTCGTCCACGCAACATCGCAAGCGCTCTGGCGCCTTCAACCAGATTGATGGTCGCGCGCGGGCTGGCGCCATACGTGATGAACGGCCGCAGGTCTTTCAGGCCGTGCTTTTCGGGTGTGCGGGTGGCCGACACCAGCCGCACCGCGTATTGCGTGAGCGATGGGTCGACATAGACGCGCCGGCATTCCTGCTGGAGGGCTGCGAGCTGCTCGGTCGTCGCGACCTCGCTCACCGTGACCGCAGGACCGGTGACACGCTCGACGATGACGAACTCTTCCTCGTCGGTGGGGTAGTCGACCAGCACCTTCATCATGAAACGATCGACCTGCGCCTCGGGCAGCGGATAAGTGCCTTCGGTTTCGATCGGGTTCTGCGTGGCCATCACCAGGAACGGATTGGGCACCTTGTGCGTTTCGCCGGCGATGGTGACCTGACGTTCCTGCATCACTTCGAGCAAGGCACTCTGTACCTTGGCAGGCGCGCGGTTGATTTCGTCGGCCAGCAGCAAGTTGGTGAACACGGGGCCCAGCGAGGTGCTGAACTCGCTGTTCTTCTGGTTGTAGACACGCGTGCCCACCAGGTCTGCAGGCACGAGGTCGGGTGTGAACTGGATGCGCTTGAACTGGCCGCGCATGGTGTTGGCGAGCGTCTTCACCGTGAGCGTTTTTGCAAGGCCCGGCACGCCTTCGACCAGCAGGTGACCTTGCGCGAGCATGGCGACCATCACGCGTTCGAGGAACCTGTCCTGGCCGACGACCACGCGCTTGACCTCGTAGAGGATCTGCTCCATGAGTTGCGCGGTGTCGGTGTCCTGGCGGGTGTCTGGATTCATGGGCTTGTGTGTCCTGGAAGCTTGGAGGTTTCTAGAAGGGCGGCAGGCCTGCGGCGGTGGCGGCATTCTCGATGGGCACGGCAAAGCCGATACCGATGAAGGTGCGAGCCGATGTCGGGTTGAGGATGGCAGTGACGATGCCGACAACCTCGCCATCCATCGTGACCAGCGGGCCGCCCGAATTGCCGGGGTTGGCTGCTGCATCGAACTGGATCAGGTTCTTCATGTCCTGCTTGCCTTCGGGTGAGCGGAACACGCGTTTCAGGCCCGAGATGACACCGCCCGATGCCGACGGGCCGATGCCAAACGGAAAGCCGACCGCCAGCACCTTGTCGCCGGGCGCAAGATCGTTGGTGGACCGCATGGTGGCGGCGATCATGTCGTCGGGAATCTTGCTGGCTTGCAGCACCGCGAGGTCGTTTTCGGACTGCACACCGGTGATCGTGGCGGTGGCTTCGAGGCCATCGGAGAACACCACCTTGATGCGGTCAGCGCCCGCGACGACGTGCAGGTTGGTGAGGATCACGCCCTTGTCGATGATCACCACGCCAGTGCCCACGCCGTGTTCGACTTCTTCGTCCTCGGCGCCGGATGGCCCGAGGTTTTCGGTTGGTGTGGCAGGCCCGAGAGGCTTGGGCTTCGCGCTTTTGGCGGCGAGCTGCTTGTCATCTTTCAAGCGGCTTTTTTTGACGTAGCTCATCACACGGACGACGGACGGGCGGATGTTCTCGTACGCGCGGGCGTACTCCGAAGGCATGACCTGCGTTTCCATCGTCTTCATGACGGCGGCGTTGATGTCTTCCTGGGTGAGTTTGCGCTGGCCTGTCTTCAGGCCGAGCGCCACGCTGGCTGCAAGCGCGATGGCCAGAAGCAGGATGGCGCTCCAGAGCAGGGCGGGACTGGACAGCGAGAACCGGGCCTTGCGCACGCCGGCAGTTGCCTGTGCATCGGACGCAGCCACCGCACCATCGGACGGGGATTGGACGGGCTGCGGCCGGGCGGTCCGGCTCGAACTGTAAAGGGCTGGCCTGCGCATTCGTTCACCTATGAAAACAGCGGGAGAACCGGGGATAAACGGGGCAAACACACGGTATCACGGTTTGCTGCGCGATGCACAAACCGTGCGGCATGATGGGGCAATGTCAACCTGGATCGACACCCATTGCCACCTCGATGCGCCGGAGTTCGCGCGCGATCGCACGGCGGTTCGCGAGCGCGCCAAAGCTGCCGGTGTCGGCCACTGCGTCCTGCCTGCTGTTGAGGTGGGCAATTTCCAGGCGGTGCGTGAGCTGGCGCACCAACATGGCGACAGTTACGCGCTGGGCATACATCCTCTGTGCACGGCCGGTGCCAGCGAGGGCGACCTGCAGGCGCTCGATGAAGCACTGGCTGAGTTTGGCGATGACCCGCGCCTGGTGGCGGTCGGCGAGATCGGCCTGGACCTGTTCGTGCCCGGTCTGGATTTCGATCGGCAGGAGTTTTTTTACAGGGAGCAGCTGCGCCTTGCGCTCAAGCACGGACTGCCGGTCATCGTGCATGTTCGCAAGTCTGCGGACCAGTTGCTCAAGCATTTGCGCCGGCTGCCGGTCAAGGGAATCGCGCACGCCTTCAATGGCAGCGAACAGCAGGCCAGCGCATTCGTCGAACTGGGTTTCAAGCTCGGCTTTGGGGGCAACGTCACGTATGACCGGGCGCAGCAGATACAGCGCCTTGCCGCTGCCTTGCCCCTGTCGGCGATCGTGATGGAGACCGATTCACCCGACATTCCGCCCCACTGGCTCTACCGTACGGCCCAGGAGCGTGCGGACGGTTCAGCCCAGGGGCGTAACGAGCCGGCTGAATTGCCACGAATTGCCTCGATGCTGGCGTTGCTTCGCGGAATCGGTACGGATGAGCTCAAGGACATGGCAGCTCGTAACAGCGAGGACGCCTTGCCCAAGCTTTCGGTTCTGCTGAAAGATCAGGCAGCCGAACGCTGAACCGTCGGCGTCTCCGGCACCGGATAGCCCGCTGCACCAAAGGTATCCACGATCGCCTTGTGCGTGTCGAAATACACCTGCATGTAGTTGTCGTTGTGGGTATAGGGCCTCACGGCCAGCAGCGGCCCTTCCGGCGTGAATTGCAGGATCTGGATCTCTGGCGCTGGCTCGGTTGCGACATTTGGAATTTTCGCAACGGCTGCCTTGAGTTTTTCGATCGCCTCATGCGGATTCACACTGTTGGCGATCTTCGCGGTGGTGTCGACCCGCCGTGTCGGCAGGGTGCTGAGATTCTGGATGGTGTCCGACAGTACCTTGTTGTTGCCGATCAGTGCGGTGATGTTGTCGCCGGTGACAAGCGTTGTGCCGAACAGCCCGAGTTCCCGGACCCTGCCATTGACGCCTGCAATGATCACCTGGTCGCCTACCTTGTAGGGCCGCAGCACTTGCAGGAACACGCCGGCGGCAAAGTGCGTGAGCAAACCGCCCCATGCGGTGCCGATGGCCAGGCCGACACCCGCGAGCAGCGCGGCAAACGAAGTCGTCTTGACGCCGAAGATGTCGAGCACCGCCAGGATCAACAGGACGTTGAGGGCAACCGAGATGGCCTGCGCGAGATAGCGCGACAGCGTGACGTCGATGCGCTTGCCGCGTTCGAGACCCGCAAACGCCAGCCGCTTGATCCAGCCGATCACCCAGCGTCCGACGATCCAGACGGCCAGCGCGCCCAGCACCTTGACGCCGAAGTCCACGCCACGGGTGCCGAGAAATCCCATCAAAACATTCGTATCCAACATGCCTGCTCCGGTGCTGCGTTTGACTGACGCGGCGATTTTGCATGAAGCGCGTGGTCATAATCTGCGGCTGTGAAAGACCAAACCCCCATGCACGCCGAAGTGAATTTCTCCGACCACGGCGACGTGCGCTATCTTCACCTGGGAACCGAGTGGGTCCAGGGCTCCATGTTTCTGGACAAGCCGTTCGAGCTGGAGCTGGAGTACGTGCAGCGCATGATGGCGTGGCTGCTGTTCGTCGATGCCGCGTCCGTGCCAAAGCGCCATGCCATGCAGCTCGGGCTTGGCGCTGCATCGCTCACGAAATTCTGCTGGCGCAAGCTGCGCATGAAGACAACCGCCATCGAGCTCAATCCGCAAGTTGTTGCTGCATGCCGCCTCTGGTTCAAGCTGCCGGCCGATGATGCGCGGCTGTCGGTCGTGCTCGGTGACGCGGCCGAAGTTGCGCACCATGAGCACTGGCATGGGCAGGTCGATGCGCTTCAGGTGGATTTGTACGACCAGGAAGCCGCAGGTCCGGTGCTCGACTCGCCTGAGTTCTATGCCGATTGCCGCAAGCTCCTGACCGAAGACGGCTGCATGACCGTCAATCTCTTTGGCCGTTCGTCTAGCTACGAAGAAAGCGTCAAGCGCATCGCAGCCGCGTTCGGAGACGATGCGATGTGGTCGTTTCGGCCCACGCGCGAGGGCAACACCATTGTGCTGGCGCTCAGGACGGCGCAGCATCCCACCCGCGAGGCGCTTGCCGCTCGCGCGGAAACGATTGAAACTCGTTGGGGATTGCCTGCCCGCAAATGGTTGCGGGTGTTCAAACCTGTTGATCCCACATGACCGCAGCCGCTCGCCCCCGCACGATTTCCCGGTTGCCATTCCACGGTCCGCTCGACTGGCGCCGCATCGTCGAATGGCTGAACCAGGACGGCGTCATCTCGGATGACGAAGCGCGCCGAACCATCGCGCGGTGCGCCCAGGCCGAAAGCGCCCAGCACCCGCTGGTGCGACTGGCGGCTGTGGCGATGTCCCGGCAAAGCGACGGCAAGCCGCTGGATATAGAGTCGCTCACGCAGTGGCTCGCGGTGCGCGCGGACCTGGCGTATCTGCGCATCGATCCGCTCAAGGTCGATGTGGGCAAGGTCGCCGACACCATGAGCGCAGCCTATGCCGAGCGGCATCGCGTGCTGCCCGTGCAGGTGACGCCCAGCGAAGTGGTGGTTGCGACGGCCGAACCGTTCCTGCAGGACTGGGTCGCCGAGGTCGAGCGCCAGTCCAGGCGCTCGGTGCGCCGCGTGGTTGCGAGCCCGCTGGACATTCACCGGTACACAGCAGAATTTTTCGCGCTGGCCAAGTCGGTGCGTGCAGCGCAGCGATCGGGCGGCAATGCGGGTGCGGCCAGTTTCGAGCAGCTGGTTGAACTGGGAAACAGGAAGCAGCTCGATGCCAACGACCAGGGCGTGGTGCAGGTTGTCGACTGGCTCTGGACCTACGCATTCGACCAGCGCGCCAGCGACATCCACCTGGAGCCCAGGCGCGAGCAGGGCGTGATCCGGTTTCGCATCGACGGTGTGCTGCATCCGGTCTACCAGATGCCCATGGGCGTTCTCAATGCGATGACCGCGCGCATCAAGCTGCTGGGGCGCATGGACGTGGTCGAAAAGCGCCGGCCGCAAGATGGCCGCATCAAGACCCGCAATCCGCGCGGCGACGAGGTCGAGATGCGCCTGTCCACGCTGCCCACCGCGTTCGGCGAAAAGATGGTGATGCGCATCTTCGACCCCGACACCGCGGTGAAGGACCTGGACGCGCTCGGCTTTTCGCCGCACGATGCGCAGCGCTGGGAGACGCTCGTCAAGCGGCCCTACGGCATCATCCTTGTGACCGGGCCTACCGGTTCGGGCAAGACCACGACGCTTTACTCCACGCTCAAGCGCATCGCCACCGAAGAAGTCAACGTCAGCACGGTGGAAGACCCGATCGAAATGATCGAGCCTTCGTTCAACCAGACGCAGGTGCAGCCGCAACTCGATTTCGGTTTTGCCGAGGGACTTCGCGCGCTGATGCGGCAGGACCCGGACATCATCATGGTGGGCGAAATCCGTGACCTCGCAACCGCCGAAATGGCGGTGCAGGCGGCGCTCACCGGGCACCTGGTTTTCTCGACGCTGCACACCAACGATGCGCCTTCTGCCATTTCGCGCCTGATGGAGCTGGGCATTGCGCCCTACCTCATCAATGCGACCATGCTCGGCGTGCTGGCGCAGCGCCTGGTGCGCACCTTGTGCAAGCAATGCCGGGAGCCCGATACCTCGATGTCGCGCGAATCGCTGGATGCCATCGTCCGGCCCTGGCAGATCACCGGTGCGTTCAAGCCGTACCGGGCCGTGGGCTGTGTCGATTGCCGGATGACCGGCTTTCTGGGCCGCATGGGTCTGTATGAACTCATGACCATCAGCGAGGCTTTCAAGGACAAGGTGAGCAAGGAGCCGGCCATTGACGCACTGCGGCGACAGGCCGTGGTCGATGGCATGCGGCCCCTGCGACTGGCTGGCGGCCTGAAAATTGCCGAAGGCCTCACGACGCTGGAGGAAGTTCTGACCGCGACGCCTCCGCTCGAATGAGGGCATGACAGGCTGCGGGGTAGGTGAAACCCACAACGACGGGTCGGACTATTCCACCCACAATCCGCCATCGAATCAGTTTCGAGGAGACACGTCGTGAAAATCAAGAGCCAGAAGGATTTCTTCTCCGGCCTCATGTTCCTGGTCGTAGGCATCGCCTTCGCATGGGGCGCCACCACATACAACGTCGGTACCGGTGCCCGAATGGGTCCTGGCTACTTCCCGCTCGTGCTGGGGGTGCTGCTCGCGGGCATCGGCGCCTTCACCATCTTCGAGGCCATGGTCGTCGAGACCGAAGACGGCGAACCCATCGGCAAGTTTGCCTGGCGTCCCCTTGGCTTCATCATCGGCTCCAACATCGTGTTCGGCATCCTGCTGGGCGGCCTGCCCAAGATCGGCATCCCGTCCTTCGGCCTGATCATCGCGATCTATGCGCTGGTGTTCATCGCCGCGCAGGCCGGTGACGAATTCAACTGGAAGGAAGTGATCGTGCTCGCCACGATCCTTGCCATCGGCAGCTACCTCGCATTCATCGTGCTGCTCAAGCTCCAGTTCCCGGTCTGGCCCAGTTTCATCGTGGGTTAAAAAAGGCATAACAAAATGGACCTGTTTACCAACCTCTCGATCGGTTTCGGCGTTGCTTTCACGCCGATCAACCTGCTGTACTGCTTCATCGGCTGCCTGCTGGGCACGCTGATCGGTGTGCTCCCCGGCATCGGCCCGGTTGCCACCATCGCCATGCTGCTGCCGGCCACCTACGCGCTGCCGCCAGTTTCCGCCCTCATCATGCTCGCAGGCATTTACTACGGAGCGCAGTACGGCGGGTCAACCACCGCCATTCTGGTGAACCTGCCAGGGGAGTCTTCCTCGGTGGTGACGGTGATCGACGGCTACCAGATGGCAAGGCAGGGGCGAGCAGGCCCGGCGCTCGCCGCTGCAGGTCTGGGTTCGTTCTTTGCCGGTTGCGTCGGCACCCTGATCCTGGCGTCGTTTGCGGCGCCCCTGACTGAAGTCGCGTTCAAGTTCGGCCCCGCAGAATACTTCTCGCTGATGGTGCTCGGCCTGATCGGCGCGGTGGTGCTGGCCTCTGGCTCCCTCATCAAGGCAATCGGCATGATCGTGCTGGGCCTGCTGCTGGGCTTGATCGGAACCGACGTGAACTCGGGCGTCGCTCGCTATTCCTTCGACATCCCGGAACTGACTGACGGCATCGGCTTCATCGTGATCGCGATGGGTGTTTTCGGCTACGGCGAGATCATCAGCAACCTGGGCAAGCACGCCGACGACCGCGCCGTGTTCACCGCCAAGGTGACGGGCCTGTTCCCGACCAAGGAAGATTTCAGGAACATGATCCCGGCCATCCTGCGCGGCACCGCGCTGGGATCGTCCCTTGGCATCTTGCCTGGCGGTGGTGCATTGCTCGCGGCCTTTGCTGCCTACACGGTCGAGAAGAAGACCAAGCTGCGTCCCGGTGAAGTACCGTTTGGCAAGGGCAACATCCGCGGTGTTGCGGCGCCCGAGTCGGCCAACAACGCAGGCTCCCAGACATCGTTCATTCCGCTGCTCACGCTGGGCATTCCGCCTAACGCGGTGATGGCGCTGATGGTCGGTGCGATGACCATCCACAACATCCAGCCGGGTCCGCAGGTCATGACCAGCAACCCGCAGCTGTTCTGGGGCCTGATCGCCTCGATGTGGATCGGCAACGCGATGCTGATCATCCTGAACCTGCCGCTGATCGGCATCTGGATCAAGCTGCTCACCGTGCCGTATCGCTGGTTGTTCCCGGCCATCGTGCTGTTCTGCGCCATCGGCGTGTACTCCACGAACAACAACACGTGGGACATCTGGATGGTCGCGATCTTCGGCGTGATCGGCTACATGTTCATCAAGCTGGGTGCCGAACCGGCGCCGCTGCTCCTGGGCTTCATCCTGGGCCCCATGATGGAAGAAAACCTGCGGCGCGCGTTGCTGCTGTCGCGCGGCGACTGGAGCGTGTTCGTGACGCGTCCCCTGTCGGCAGGCCTGTTGGCAGCCGCATTGCTGCTGGTCATCATCGTGGCCTTGCCGGCGGTGAAGAACAAGCGCGAAGAAGCTTTCGTCGAGGATTGATGCCTTAGGCCAATTCATGCAGACGACGGCACCTTCGGGCGCCGTTTTCAATGGCGCTGCAGCGCTTTGCGACAATGCAGGCCAAGCAAAGAATGGCCACAATGCCGCCGATCAAGAACCATCCGCAGCGCCTGGCGCTGCACAACGAGATTCATGCGCGCCCGCCGGAAGCGATGGGCTCGCCGCTGGCGCTGTCGCACATCGTGATGCTGGCTGACGCACGCGAGCGCGATGCGAGCCGCGAGCACATCGCCGCACTGGCACGCGACCACCATCTGCCGCAGCCTGACGCGCAGTCCACCCACATGCGCATGGACCTGGGCGCGTTTCGCATCCGCTGGGAATTGCACACCGAGTTCGTGACCTGGAGTTTTTCACGCACTGTCGATGCTGCGGGCTTTGGTGGACGTGAACCTCCTGCCGCGATCGACGCCGTGCCGCAGGAATGGCTCGCAGCCCTGCCGGGGCAGTGCCTGGCAAGCGTGCACCTGTGGGCCCTGCCGACCGAGCGCCTGGCCGACGTTGCCGTGCTCAGGCAAGTGCTCAATGAGGACACGCTGGTCGGCTCGAAGGTGGCCGACGGACACGGCGAGGTTTACACCGACTTCGCGGTGCACGCCGACGGTTTTTCCCGGATCGTGCTGTTGTCATCGGGGCTGACACCGCGGCGTCTCGGACGGCTGGTGCAACAACTGCTTGAAATCGACACCTATCGCATGGCTGCCTTGCTGGGTCTGCCGGCAGCGCGCGAAGCCGCAGCGGTGCTGGCATTTGCCGAGCGCGAACTGGCCGAGCTGGCCGGCTCCATCCGCGAAGCGGGGCGACATGAAGAGCCGCAGCTGCTCGACAGGCTCACCAAGCTGGCGGGCGAGGTCGAGAGCCAGTATGCGGCCACGCATTCACGCTTTTCCGCAAGCTCGGCCTATTTCGAGCTGGTCGATCGCCGCATTGCAGACATTGCCGAGTCGCGCTTGCCGGGCCTGCAGACGATTGGTGAATTCATGGAGCGTCGCGTCTCGCCTGCACGCGCGACCTGCGAATGGGCAACCCGCCGGCAAGATGCGCTGTCACAGCGCGTTTCGCGCATCAGCAACTTGCTGCGAACTCGGGTGGAAATCGAACAGCAGCAAAGCAGCCAGGCCTTGCTGGCGACGATGAACACCCGGCAGGGACTGCAGCTGAAATTGCAGGCAACGGTCGAGGGCCTTTCGGTCGCGGCCATCACCTATTACATCGTCGGACTGGTGAGTTATCTGGCGAAAGGCGCGCACGCACTGGGCTGGCCGTGGAGTGCGGAGAGCAGTGCTGCGGCTGCGATTCCGGTCGTGGCATTGGGCGTGTGGTGGTCGCTGCGCCGCCTGCATTTGCGTGTGTTCAAGGACTGACCTGGCGATGATCACTTTTCACTCAGGGGCACATGAAGGTCATGCGCCCGCTAGTGAGTACTTTCGCGGCGAGCTCGTGCCGTGCTTCGAGAAGCCCGCGCGGGCGCAGTACGTGCTGGACGAACTCAAGGCGCGGGGCCATGACATTCGCGAGCCGGTTGTCGATAGCAGCGGCGTGCTGGCCCGGGTTCATTCACCGCGCTATCTTGCATTCCTGGAGTCGGCCTGGTCGCAGTGGATTGCATTGGGCGCCGGCAATGGCGATGTGCAGCCGTTTCCGTCGGTCTGGCCGGTGCGCACGCTACGCGATGATGTCGAGCCTGTGAATTTCATCGCCCGTCTGGGCTTGTATTCCATGGACAACGGCACGCCACTGTCGGCGGGTTCCTGGGCTGCGGCCAAGGGCGGCGCTGATTCTGCAGCGAGCGCGGCGCAGTTGATTGCAAATGGCGCTCGCAGCGCGTTCTGCGCGACGCGCCCGCCCGGTCACCATGCTGGCGCCGATTTCATGGGTGGCTATTGCTTCCTGAACAATGCGGCGGTGGCGGCGCAATCGCTGCTGGACAGCGGATGCAAGCGAGTCGCCGTTCTCGATGTGGACTATCACCACGGCAACGGCACGCAAAGCATTTTTTACGAGCGCAGCGACGTGCTGGTCGTCAACCTGCACGGCGATCCGATGACGGAGTACCCGTTCTATCTGGGGCACGCGGATGAAACCGGGGCGGGGCAGGGCGCGGGCTTCAACCTGAACCTGCCGCTTGCGGCCGGGACCGATGCGAGGCGATGGTTCGAAGCGCTGGAAGTGGGGTGCGCCCGGGTGCAGGCGCATCGCGCGGATGCGCTGGTGGTCTCGCTCGGGCTGGATACGTTTGAAGGCGATCCGATATCGAAGTTCACGCTGGCGAGCAGCGATTACCTGAGGCTTGGCGAGCGCTTGCAGGGGTTGGGTCTGCCGACTGTGCTGGTGCTGGAGGGCGGGTATGCGGCGGCGGAACTCGGTGTGAATGCTTGCAACGTGCTGGAGGCGTTTGGCTAACAACTGGCTGTCATGCCGGGCTCGACCCGGCATCCACCGCGAAGCGGCGAGTGCGCTTGATCAGAGATGGATTGCGGATCGAGTCCGCAATGACAGCCGGTAATCGTTGCGCCGACAATGACAGCCAATGATCGCTGCGTCGCAGTCGGGTCGCAGTCGCAGTCGTTAAACCGTGCCTGCCGTACCGGCTTTCGCTGGTAATCGCATCGGACAAGGCCTGCGCGAACTCATGGCCGCTCTGGAACCCCTGGTCATGCGACCTGGCCAGAGCCTTCTTCGCCACGAAATCCAGCGCGGTGGTACAGGCTGCGGGCCGCCGGATTATTTGTGCTTGTTGTCGATTTCCCAGACGGCGGTCTGCACCAGACGCTGCACCATCGTGTCCAGGCCGACGCCGCCCTTGGCGCTTTGCGAGACGCCCATCACGCTGGTGGCGGCCGTGCCCACTTCCATCTTGAGCTCCTTGTAGCCCTGCGCGACCTGCTCGGTGGTGTTGGCGTCCATGATCTTGTAGCGCATGCCGATCAGCCACACGCCGGTGGACTCTTCGGTCTTGACCGTGCTCACCGCCTGCCCGGCAGCGAAGCCGCCCATGCCGCCCGCGAACATCGACACCAGGCCGCCCACGGCGCGTCCGTCGAAGCCCTTCTTGTTCTCGGCAATCTGTTCGGCCTTCAAGATGTCGAACTTGACGACCCATTGGGTTGTCTTCAGGCGGCCGACCTGCATGGTCTTGCGCGCTGCGCTCACGTCGCCCAGGTTGTAGGCCAGCGAGACTTCATTGAGCAGCGGGCCGAGATTGGAGCGCTCCAGCACCACGAAGTTGGCCGACGACAGTTCAAGCTCGCCGAAGTCGGCGATGTTGTTGGCGGTGAACTTCTGCATGAAGCTCGCGTTGTTGCTCTTGATGTCGCCCGGAATCACGACCAGCGCCGGACCCTTTCTGTCCTTGTTGGCGTACGACACCTCCTGGTAGGCGGCCTGGTCGGCAGCTGCATTGGCAGCCTGCGATGTGCTGCTGCCCGCATTGGGTGACGGATTGCCGAAGCTGGGCTGTGCAATTGCGCAGGCGCTTGCAAGCGCGGCAACGGCTGCAAACAGGTAGGTCTTGTGGGTCATGGGTTCTTCTCCTGGAAATTGAGGTAGAGGTCGCAGCTATCGGCCCCTGGCGTCCTGGCAGTAGTCGCTGTACAGGCGGGCGACGACTTCGTCGGCGCGTTCTTCGATCAGCGTGAGCGCCATGGCCGACGTATCGCTGCCCGAATAGCTCGCGTTGCTCGCGGCGGCAGTCGATACCGGTCGACCGGCGGAATCGGTGAGCGTGAACTGCATGTCGATGTTCACGGTGTTGACATTGACCATCGCATTGCGTGTGGCCTTGCTGGCGATGACGCCGCGCAGCACATATTGAGCCGCCATCCTGCGCGAAGCGCTCAGCGCCCGATCGGGATCGTTCTTGAAATAGGCGTCAATCTCTTCCTGGGCAACCTGCCTGCGGACTTCTTCAGCCGAGTAGGTCTTGAGTCCCAGGGCCTCGAGCCGCAGGTTGATCGAATCGACGTGCCTGCTGTAGCCGCCCTGTTCGGCCTGCATCATGCCGTTTTTTTCTTCGGCGATGAGGACCATGATCTTGCGATTGCGAATCCGGTCTCTGCAGGGGGTGGCCAGTTGCGCCGATACTGTTGCCTCGCGCTGGGCCTGTTTCGCGGCTTCGGCTTCGGCGCCTTCGGGCGGATTGGAGAACTTGAAGCCCTGGGCATGCGCTGAAAGCGCCACGGCCCAACAGGCAAGCAAAATGGCCGATGATGTGCGCATCGCGGGAAACTGCTGCAGAGCTTGAAGGAAGGTGGATTGTTATGGATTTGGGTATAGCGGGCAAGTGGGCGCTGGTGTGCGGCGCCAGCAAGGGACTGGGTTTTGGATGTGCGCAAGCGCTCGTGCGTGAAGGAGTTCACGTCCTGGTCGTCGCGCGCGGCGCACAGGCGCTGGAGTCGGCGGTCGAGCAGTTGCTGGCGGACCCGGCGCGGCCGCCCGACACGGTGGTGCAACACGTCGCGGCGGATATCACGACGGTGGAGGGCCGCGAGAAGGTCTTTGAGAAGCGGCGCGAATTCGACATCGTCGTGACCAACGCCGGTGGTCCGCCGCCGGGGGACTTCCGTCAGTGGGATCGCGATGCGTGGATCAAGGCGGTGGATGCCAACATGCTCACGCCGATCGAGCTGATCAAGGCCACGGTCGACGGCATGGCGGCTCGCGGCTTCGGTCGCATCATCAACATCACTTCCAGCGCGGTCAAGGCACCGATCGACATCCTGGGACTATCCAATGGCGCGCGCAGCGGACTGACCGGTTTCGTGGCTGGTGTTTCTCGCACATCGAAGCTCGCATCGGCCAACGTCACCATCAACAACCTGCTGCCGGGTGCCTATGACACCGATCGCCTGAAGGGCACGATGGCCGGTGCAGCGCAAAAGACCGGCAAGCCGATCGAGGAGCTGATGGACGCGCGTCGCAAGACGATTCCGGCACAGCGCTTTGGCAACCCGCAGGAGTTCGGCGCAACCTGTGCGTTTCTTTGCAGCGTTCACGCGGGATACATCACAGGCCAGAATGTGCTGACGGATGGCGGGGCGTATCCGGGGACTTACTGACTGTCTAATCTCTGTCATTGCTGGCTTGACCCGCAATCCATCGTTGATCAAGCGCAGTCGCCGCTGCGCGGTGGATGCCGGGTCGAGCCCGGCATGACAGCCCTCTACTTGCGCGAAGACACCACAATCCCGCCCACGATCAGCACGAACGCGAGCGCGTGATAGACATGAGGTGTTTCTCCGATGAATGCCGCTGATAGCACCGCAGCGAACAGCGGCGTCAGATTCGAAAAGAACGCGGCGACGTTGGCCCCCGCCCGCTGCACGCCCAGTCCCCAATAGCGATACGCGAGAATCGCCGGTCCGACGGCCACATAGACAAGCGCCGCGGCAACCGACCAGCTCCACTTGATCTGCACATCAACGAGCGACCACTCGGCTGCGGTGAACAGGCCGGACCACGCGGTCCCCATCACGACCTGCGCCATCAGGAATGCGGCCCAGTCAGCGCGAATGGCCGGCGGGTCGTCATCGCGCGGCGCGAGCAGCCAGCTGTACACCGACCATGCCGCCGTCGCAATCAGCACGTACACGTCGCCCGGCACAAGACGCACCTGCGCCAGCGCATCCCAATTCCCACGACTGATCACAACCAGGACGCCCACGATCGACAGCGCAGCACCGGCGATCTGCCGCGCTGTCACACGCTGGCCGAAAAACAGGGCACCCGTCGCCAGCATCCACACCGGCATGCTCGCCGCGATCAGCGTGACGTTGACGGCGGTCGAGGTCTTGAGCGCGAGGTACTGCAGCGAGTTGTAGCAACCCACACCCAGGAGGCCGAGCACTGCGAAGCGCTTCCAGTGGGTCCACAGGCCGCTGCCCCGCGCCAGCACCCAGGACGCCAGGGGCAGCAGAAACACAAACGCGAGCGCCCAGCGCAGGAAGTTGAGCGTGATGGGCGGCACGCTGTCGGCCATCACCCGACCGACGACGGCGTTGCCTGCCCAGAGCAGGGGCGGCACGGTGAGCATCACCGCGGTTGAAAAGGACAGGCGCTGGGTCATTTTTTTGCAAGCGCGATGGGTCCGCGCGAAAGTGCCGCCACTGTAGCGCGAGGCACAAGCCGCATGCCCGGCAAGGCTTGCAGTTTCATGGCAGGATGACGGCCGAATCTTTGCAAGGAACGAGACATCATGAAAGCCGTACAGATCAACCAGCCCGGCGGGCCGGAACAACTCAAGATCACCGATGTCGCAGTCGGCGAACCTGGCGAAGGCCAGATCCGGATCCGGCACAAGGCGGTGGGCCTGAACTTCATCGATGTGTATCACCGCACGGGCGCGTATCCGCTGCCGCTGCCAGCGGGAATCGGCATGGAAGCCTCCGGCATCGTCGAGGCGGTCGGCCCCGGCGTCACGCACCTGAAGGTCGGTGACCGGGCCGCTTACGCCAGCCAGCCGCCCGGCAGCTATTGCGAAGCACGCGTGATGCCCGCCAAGACCGTGTGCAAGCTGCCCGATGCGATCGACTTCGATACCGGCGCGGCGATGATGCTCAAGGGCCTGACGGCGCAGTACCTGCTCAAGCGCACCCAGCCGCAAGGCGGCCTGAAAGAGGGCGATCACGTGCTGTTCCATGCCGCTGCCGGCGGCGTGGGCCTGATCGCCTGCCAGTGGGCGCGATCCATGGGCTTGCAGCTGATTGGCACGGCAGGGTCGGACGCGAAGTGCGCGCTCGCCAAGGAGTACGGCGCGGCCCATGTCATCAATTACGCCACCGAAGATTTCGTCGCCCGCGTCAAGGAAATCACCGGCGGCAAGGGCGTGAAGGTGGTCTATGACTCCGTGGGCAAGGACACCTGGGACAAGTCGCTCGATTGCCTGCGTCCGTTCGGCCTGATGGCCAGCTTCGGTGCATCTTCGGGCCCGCCGGCTCCGTTCGCGCCCGCGATTCTTGCCGGCAAGGGCTCGATCTACGTGACGCGACAGACCCTGTTCTCGCACATCGCAACGCGCGAAGCCACGCAGGAGATGGCCGATGACCTGTTCGACGCCGTGATCACCGGCAAGGTGAAGATCCGCATCGACCAGCGTTATCCGCTAGAGCAGGTCGAGCAGGCCCATCGCGACCTGGAGGCGCGCAAGACCACCGGTTGCACGATCCTGACCCTGTGAACCACAACGAATGGGTCGCCGCGTTGCGAGGCCGCGCCGACCTGGCGCCGGTCATTGCGCGCTTGCCCCTGTGGTGGGGCGACTCCATCATCGGTTCGGTCGAGAAGGCGTTTTTCGATGCCGTGCTTCCGGCGGGCGCGATCGGCGATAACGGCTGGGTCCAGCCGGTCGCGCGAGACGGTGACGAGGGTTGGCTGGTCAACGGCGAACTCACTGCCACGCTTGCGCAGATTGCCCTGGCGCTGCGGGACGCCGGAGCTGCACACACCTGGCGCGACGAGCAGCTTGCGGTCACCGATGCGAGCGGCAGGGTGCTGGGCACGGTGGAACGTGCCGTCGTGCGCCAACTCGGCATTGCGAGTTTCGCAGTCCACCTGGCTGCCACGTCTGCGGACGGCAGGCACTGGGTTCAGCAGCGCTCCCTCACCAAGCCCAACGATCCGGGCCTGTGGGACACCCTCATGGGTGGGATGGTGCCTGCAGGCGACACCTTGCAGCAGGCGCTGGAGCGCGAGACATGGGAAGAGGCGGGCCTGAAGCTCGATCAGCTCGAGGGCCTCGCGTATGGCGGGCGGATCGCAACGCGCCGTCCGTGCGCAGACGGCCGCGCAGGCTACATCGTCGAACAGATTGACTGGTATCGATGCACGCTTGCGGGCGCTGTGGTTCCGTCCAACCGCGATGGAGAAGTCGAGCAGTTTGCGCAGATGACAAAGGATGAGCTGCGCGGCAGGCTGGAGCAGGGCGAGTTCACGACGGAAGCGGCCCTCATCCTGGTGGCCGCAGGACTGACCGAAGGATGAGCGACGTCTCCTACAGCTGGTAGGCCCTACAGATGGCATTTCGCGGTTTACACGGGCGATACATTGTTTTCATGCGATTGACTCACCGTGCCGCGCATTCACAAAGGCGCGGGGCCCCAGGAGACCACCATGAAATTCCGCGCCTACATCGTTGAAGACAGCCAGACCATCCGCGAGAACCTGATCGAGACCTTGAATGAGCTCGCGCTGGTCGATGCCGTCGGCACTGCCGAAACCGAGCATGAGGGCAAGAAGTGGCTCGCCCAGAACGACGAATATTGGGACCTGGCCATCGTTGACCTTTTTCTGAAGGAAGGCAGCGGCTTGAACATCCTGGAAGCCTGCCGCAAGCGCAAGCCCGGCCAGAAGATCATCGTGCTGTCGAACCATGCGACTGAAGATGTGCGCTGGCGCTGTGCGCAGCTGGGCGCGGATGCCGTCTTCGACAAGTCCACTGAAATCGAGAAGCTGGTCGATTACTGCGTCAGGCACCGCACCGCGGTGGCCTCGAACGCCGCCTGACCTGGGGGCTCAGTCCGACAGCGTGGCCTGGCGCAGCCGATTGGGCGCGAGGGCGCCTGCCGAATCAAGAATCGGATAGGCGATCGAGCAGATGTGCGAATTGATGCGCTTGAGGTCGCTGATCAGGTCCAGGTGCAGCGAGCTGGTCTCGATGCTCTGGAGCGTGTTGCCGGAAAGGCGCGTCAGGTGCGTGGACGCGTAAGCGCGCTCCAGGTCACGGAATCGCGCCTTTTCTTCAAGCAGCTTTTGCGCATCGCGCACCGAGCCGTTGAGAAACACGCTCATGCCCAGGCGCAGGTTGTCGATCAGGCGTGCGTGGAGCTCGCAGATTTCGGACATGCCGGCTTCGGAGAAGTTGCGCGACTTGCGGATCTTCTTGTCTTCCACGTCGATCAGGATTCGCTCGATGATGTCGCCGATCTGCTCCATGTTGATCGTGAAGCTGATGATGTCCGTCCAGCGGCGGGCTTCTTCATCGGCCAGCGCTTCGCGCGAAATCTTGGTCAGGTAGTACTTGATCGCTGAATAGAGTTCATCGACCGCGTCGTCGAGCTTGCGCAGGTCTTCGGCAAGCTGCAGGTCGTTGTTCTTGATCACGGTGAGCATGCCGACCATCATGGTTTCGACCACGTCGGCCTGATGCAGCGCTTCGCGCGCGGCGCACGAGATCGCCAATGACGGCGTGGCCAGGGCCGAAGGATCGAGATGATGCGGCCGTCCGCCCACCACCGATTTTTCAGGCTTGGGCATCCATTGCTGCACCCATCGGGCAACGATGTCGGTCAGGCCCAGGAACACGGCGGCCACCATGATGTTGAAGCTGAGGTGAAACAGCACGACCAGCGTTGCCGTGTCCTGCACATAGGGCCGCACATAGCGCAGCCACAGGCCCACCAGGGGCGCGATCACCACGACACCCATTGCCTTAAAAACGAAATTGCCCACCGGGACATGGCGCACTTCGATGGATGAGCGCATGGTGGTGAGCACCGCCAGCAGTCCGCTGCCCAGGTTGGCGCCCAGCACGATGCCCAGCGCGGGCTCCAGCGGAATGATGCCCGTGGCGGCCATCGTTGCCGTGAGCAGGACGATCGCCAGGCTGGAGTACGAGATGACAGCCAGGAACGCGCCCAGCGTGATTTCCAGCATCAGCTCGGACGTCGCGGAGCCGAGCAGTGCCTTGATCGCCGGTGAGGTGGTCATGATCTCGGTCGAGTCGGACACCATGCGCAGCGCGAGCAGCATGAGCCCCAGACCCACGAGAATGCGGCCGATGTGGCCGACGGTCGTCGTCTGCCGCGCCAGGAACAGGATCACGCCCACGAAGATGAACAGCGGCGACAGCCACGACAGGTCGAACGAGAAGACGACGGCCATCAGGCTGGTGCCGACATCGGCCCCCAGCATGACGGCCAGCGCCATCGGCAGTCCGACCAGGCCCTGGCCGACGAACGATGAAATGATGAGTGCGGTGGCGGTGCTGGACTGGACCAGGGCCGTGACGCCCAGGCCCGAGATGGCGGCGGTGGCGCGGTTGGCAACACTGTGCGAGAGGACGTTGCGCAGGTTGGCGCCAAACACCCTCAGGATTTCCGTGCGAACGAGATGCGTTCCCCACACCAGCAGCGCAACGGCCGCCAGAAGATTCAACAAATGCTTCATTGGTAGTGCGGGTAACTATACGCGCTGATGCGGGACGCGGCGATTGGGGATGGCCCCAACCGCCGCCGCTGCAGGTCCCGACCGGCCTGCCGGCCTGCCTTGCCTGCCTGCTACTTCGAGCGCCGCACGCGCAGCAGTTCGTCCAGGATCAGGCAGATCGCCCCGACCGTGATCGCACTGTCGGCAATATTGAATGCCGGAAAGTACCAGCCACCCGCGTGGACCTGGATGAAGTCGACCACGTAGCCGTGCAGCAGGCGGTCCACCACATTGCCGATGGCCCCGCCCAGGATGAGCGCGAGCGCAAAGGAAAAGAGCTTTTGCCCCGCGTGCGTTCGCAGCATCCAGATGATGAAGATTGCGGCAAGCACGCCGATGGCGGTGAAGAACCAGCGCTGCCAGCCCGAGGCCGAGGCCAGAAACGAGAAGGCCGCGCCGGTGTTGTGGGCCCGCACGATGTTGAAAAAGCTCGTGACGTAGGTGGAGTCGCCCAGCTGGTAGTACCCCAGGATCAGCACCTTGGTGAACTGGTCGGCAATGAAGACGACCAGCGACAGCGCGAGCCAGGGCAGCCAGCTGCCGGGTGCATTGCGCGACGCCATTACGCGAACTTCCGGTCTTCACCGGCTCCAAACAGGTTGCTCACGCAGCGACCGCAAATCGTGGGATGAGCGTCGTGCGCACCGACGTCTGCGCGCCAGTGCCAGCAGCGGTCGCACTTGGTGTCTTCGGAAGGCGTGACATTCACGGCCATCCCATCACCTGCGCTGAGTGCGGCAGAGGAGGTGATCAGGACGAACTTCAGGTCGTCGCCCAGGCTGGCCAGCGATTCCCAGAGATCGCCATGCGTGGACATGGGCACCGAGAGTTCGACGTTGGCCTGCAGCGACGAGCCGACCTTGCCGCCTTCGCGCAGCGCCTCGATTTCCTTGTTCACGAGTTCGCGCGCCACGCGGATACGCGCCCACTTTGCCAGCAGTGCATCGTCGGGAGCGCCCAGGCTGGAATACGTCTCGAAGAAGATCGACTCGGAGTTGCCGAAGATCTTCCAGGCTTCTTCGGCGGTGAAGCTCAGGAACGGCGCCATCCATCGCAGCATGGCGTGCGTGATGGACCACAGGGCGGTTTGCGCGCTGCGGCGCGCCAGCGACTTGGGAGCAGTCGTGTAGAGGCGGTCCTTGAGGATGTCGAGGTAGAACGCGCCGAGGTCCTCGGAGCAATACACCTGCAGCTTGGCCACCACCGGATGGAACTCGTACACCTCGAAGTGCGCGAGCAACTCGGCCTGGAATTGCGCAGCCCGCGACAGGGCGTACCGGTCGATCTCCAGCATCTCGGACAGCGGCACTGCGTCCGTTGCAGGATCGAAGTCGCTCACGTTGGCCAAAAGGAATCGCAGCGTGTTGCGGATGCGGCGGTACGCATCGACGACACGCGCGAGGATCTTGTCGTCGCCTGCGATGTCGCCGGAGTAATCGGACGCGGCAACCCACAGACGCACGATTTCGGCGCCCAGCTTTTTGTTGACCTCTTGCGGCTCGATGCCGTTGCCCAGCGACTTGCTCATCTTGCGGCCCTGGCTGTCCACCGTGAAGCCGTGGGTGAGCAGGCCGCGATACGGCGCGCGGCCGTACATCGCGCAGGCGGTCAGCAGCGACGAATGGAACCAGCCTCGGTGCTGGTCGTGGCCTTCGAGGTACAGGTCGGCTTCTGGGCCGTTCTCATGGCCCGCGCCTTCGTGCGAGTGCTTGAGCACCGTGGTGTGGGTGGTGCCGGAGTCGAACCAGACTTCGAGAATGTCGCTGCTCTTGGTGTAGCTCGGTGCGTCTTGCGCGCCCAGGATTTCCTCGGCCGTCACCTTGCTCCAGGATTCGATGCCGCCCTTTTCGACCATGTCGGCGGCGATGTCGAGGATTTCCATGGTGCGCGGGTGCAATTCGCCCGAATCCTTGTGCAGGAAAAAGGGCAGGGGCACACCCCAGCTGCGCTGGCGTGAGATGCACCAGTCGGGGCGGCCGGCGATCATGTCGCGCAGGCGGGCCTTGCCGTTTTCGGGATAGAAGCCGGTTTCCTCGATCGCGTCCAGCGCCATCTGGCGCAATGTCTTGGGCGCCTTGTCTTTGGTGAAGACGCCTTCGCCCTCATCCATCCGCACGAACCACTGGGCGGCGGCGCGATAGATCACCGGGGTCTTGTGACGCCAGCAATGCGGGTAGCTGTGCGTGATGCCTTCGGTGGCGAAGAGGCGATCGGACTGGCCCAGCACTTCGATGATGCGTGGCACGGCCTTCCAGATGTTCAGGCCGCCAAAGAGCGGGAAGTCCGGCGCGTAGGAGCCATTGCCCTGCACCGGGTTCAGGATGTCGTCGTACGCCATGCCGTGCGAGACACACGAGTTGAAGTCATCCACGCCGTACGCGGGTGACGAATGGACGATGCCGGTGCCGTCGTCGGCAGTGGCGTAGTCGGCCAGGTACACGGGCGACAGGCGCTTGTAGCCAGGGTCGGCGTCGTACAGCGGATGGCGGAAGTTCAGGCCGCCCAGGGCCTTGCCCGGCACGGTCGCGAGCACATGGCCTTCGAGCTTGTAGCGCTCCATGCACTTGCCCACGAGTGTGGAAGCAAGGATCAGCAAGCCCCGCTGCGTATCGACCAGCGAATACTCTAGTTCGGGGTTGAGGTTGAGCGCCTGGTTGGCCGGAATGGTCCAGGCGGTGGTGGTCCAGATGACGGCAAGGATAGGCTTGGGTGGGGCCTGGTCGGTCAGGCCGAATGCCTTCACCACTTCCCAGGGCGCATCAGCCAGGAAGCCGACGTCCAGCGTCTGGGACTTCTTGTCGGCGTATTCGATCTCGAACTCGGCCAGCGACGAGCCGCAGTCGAAACACCAGTACACCGGCTTGAGGCCGCGATAGACAAAGCCGCGCTCCATCACGCGCTTGAACGCACGGATTTCCTCGGCCTCGTTCACGAAGTCCATCGTGCGGTAGGGATGGTCCCAATCGCCCAGCACGCCCAGGCGCTTGAAGTCGGCCATCTGCAACGCGATCTGTTCGGTGGCATAGGCGCGGCTTTTGGCCTGCATCTCGTCGCGCGGGATGTTGCGCCCATGCAGCTTTTCGATCGCGTTCTCGATCGGCAGGCCGTGGCAATCCCAGCCGGGGATGTAGGAAGCGTCGAGCCCCTTGAGCTGGCGCGCCTTGACGATCATGTCTTTCAGGATCTTGTTGACCGCGTGGCCCATGTGGATCTGGCCGTTGGCGTAGGGCGGGCCGTCGTGCAGCACGAACTTCTCGTGGCCGCAGCGGGCCGCGCGCAGCTTCTTGTAGAGGCCCTTGTCTTCCCACTCCTTGACCCAGCCTGGCTCGCGCCTGGGCAGGTCGCCGCGCATGGGAAAGGGTGTGTCGGGCAGGTTGAGCGTGGCGCGGTAGTCCGTCTTGTCTGACTTGTCGGTGGGGGCGGTCTTGTCTGTCATGGGGAAATGCCTTGAGGTTGTCATTCCGGGCTCGACCGGAAATCCTGGATTTGGGTGCGCAGGGAGGTGAATTGCGGCGCCTGGAGCAGCCCGCAATGACAGATCAAATTCGGTCGCGCGTCGTCTGGCGGCGGGTGGATGCAAAGAACGCACGGGCCTCGTCACAGTCCTTGCGAATGCCTTGAGTCAGGGCATCGAGACCGTCGTACTTGAGCTCGTCGTGCAGTTTGTGCAGAAGTTCCACGCGGATGATCTTACCGTAGGCTCCATCGGGCCCCAGCGCCTCGGGCCATTGGAGGCAGTGCGTCTCCAGCAGGACCCGCCCACCATTGACATCGGCGGGGTCGAGCGAAGGGCGAATTCCCAGGTTGGCGACGCCTTGCAGCGGCGTCGAATGCAGCCCGTGGACTTCGACGGCAAAGATGCCGCTTGCCGCAGGCTTCCAGTGGGCGAATCGCAGGTTCAGGGTTTTGAAGCCGAGTTCACGCCCCAGCTTGCGGCCGTGCACCACATGGCCGCTGATGCTGAAGGGCCGGCCCAGCAGGGCGGCGACTGCGCCCATGTCTCCGCGCGCCAGCGCCTCGCGGACGGCCGAGCTGGAAACGCGTGAGCCCCTGACTTCGTAGCTGTTCATGCGCGCGACATCGAATCCGCGCTGGGTGCCCGCAGCATCGAGCATCGCGTAGTCGCCGGCGCGTTTGGCGCCGAAGCGGAAGTCGTCGCCAACCAGCACGTACCTGGCGCCCAGGCCGCCGACCAGCACGTTGTCGATGAAGTCGTCGGGCGTTTGCGATGACAGGCGGGCATCGAACGGCAGAACCACGCATTGGCCCACGCCGCAAGCTGCGAGTTCACACAGCTTGTCGCGCAGCGTCGCGATGCGCGCGGGGGCGAGTTCGGGCTTGCGCGCGAGGGCTGCGAAGTAGTCGCGCGGATGCGGCTCGAACGTGAGCACACAACTGGTGACATTGCGATGACGGGCTTCATTGTTCAGCAGCGCGAGCATGGCCTGGTGCCCGCGATGCACGCCGTCGAAATTGCCGATGGTCACCGCCGATGCAGGAGCGATGCCGGGGTGCTTGAAGCCTCTGAAAATCTGCATCGCCGTTAGGTATCTTTTTGATAGCAGGGTATATTGTGCTGCAAGGCGCGCACTGCGTGCCTCGCTGTGACCTCAGGCGTGTTCCTCGTTCATCAAGGAGTCGTGTGTTGAAGGTTTTGAAGCTGTCTGCCCAAGGGCTGCCCCAGTCGTGGATTTCGCTGGAGCAAGCTGTGCTGCATTACGCCGCCGACGAAGTTCGCTGGGAAGTGGGCGCGCAGGTCGCGCTCTTTCGCGGCGGACACAACGCCATGACGGGTCTGCAATCGCAGATCAGCATCAGCAGCATCATCGGCACCAAGGGCGTGCCCAACATCAATCCCTTCGACCTCAAGCCAGGCCTGACCAACACCAAACTCTTTGCGCGCGATCGCAACATCTGCGCGTATTGCGGCGCCCTTCACGACGAAGAAGAACTGACGCGCGAACACATCATTCCGTTTGCGCAAAACGGCAAGGATCACTGGATGAATGTGGTCACCGCGTGCCGCGCCTGCAACCATCGCAAGAGCAGCCGCACGCCCGAGCAGGCACGCATGCCGCTGCTTTACGCGCCTTATGTCCCAAGCCTCTGGGAAGACTTCATCCTGCGCAACCGGCGCATTCTTGCCGACCAGATGGAGTTCCTGATGGCGCACCTGCCCCGGACGTCTCGGCTGTTCAGCTGAAGTTTCCGGCTGTCATGCCGGACCCGCATCGAGTTCGGGGCTGCAATTCATCCGGCATCCACCGCAAAGCGGCGACTGCGCCTGATTTGCGATGGATGGCGGATCAAGTCCGCCATGACAGCCGTCTCGCTGTCACTGCGCAGGGGGTCATGCGAACACGCCCGCCGTTTCCTGCATGCGCTCTGATACTTCGCCCAGGTGATGCAAGGTGTCGCCAAACGTCAGCTCCATCTGCGTGAGCTTCTTGAAGTAATGGCTGCCGATGTATTCATCGGTCACGCCGATGCCGCCGTGCAACTGCACCGAGGCCTGGCCGATGAATCGCATCGACACGCCCAGCTGGTACTTGGCGCGCGCCATGGCTGCACGCCGTTCCTCGGTCGGTGCGTTGAGCTTCAGGGATGCGTAGTAGCTCATCGAACGAGCCAGCTCCAGCTGCATCTTCATGTCGGCGACGCGGTGGCGCAGTGCCTGGAAAGTTGAGAGCGCGACGCCGAACTGCTTGCGTGTGTTCATGTATTCGACGGTGAGGTCCAGCGTCTTGTCCATGACGCCGACCCCTTCTGCGCACAGTGCCGCGATGCCGATATCGACAGCGTGCTCCAGCGCATTCTGGCCGTCGAGCGTGATCAGGGTCGCAGGCGCAGCCTTGAACGTCACTTCCGCCGCGCGGCTGCCGTCTTGCGTGAGATAGCCCCGCGTTGTGACGCCGCTGGCCGTGCGCTCGACGAGGAACATACCGAGCTTGCCCGCAGCATCGGCCGGCACGAGATACGCATCGGCCTGGTCCCCCGCAGCGACGATGCTCTTGGCACCTGTCACCGTCCAGCCCTCGGCGGTTTGCGCGGCCTGCGTCTCGCACAGGTCCAGTCGCCAGCGCGCCTTGCGCTCCTGGTGCGCGAGCACGACGAGCGACTCGCCACTGGCAACCTTCGGCAGCCACTGCGCCTTGAGCGCATCGGATGCATAGCCGCTCAGGATGCCGCCGGCAATCAGGGTCTGGGCCACCGGCTCCAGCACGATGCCGCGCCCGAGTTCTTCCATCACGACCATGCCTTCGACCGGACCCATGCCCATGCCGCCGTGATCGTCGGAGATGTAGAGGCCTGCCAGACCCAGTTCAGCGAGTTCGCCGTAAATGCCGCGATCGAAGCCGCCGCTTTTCACGATGGCCCTGCGGCGGTCGAAGCTGTAGGCCTTGTCCACCCACTTGCGCACTGCGTCGCGCAGTTGCTGCTGGTCGTCAGAAAAATCGAAGTCCATGTGTGATCTCCAGGTGGCGTTGGTTCAGCCGAGAACGACTTGCGCAACGATGTTTCGCTGCACTTCGTTCGAGCCGCCGTAGATGGTGGTCTTGCGCATGTTGAAGTAGGTCGATGCGAGCGGCGCCACGTGCGCAGCGCCGACGTAGTCGCCTTGCCAGCCTGCTTCCATCGCTTCCTGGATGAAGGGCACGGCGTAGGGGCCGGCGGCCAGCATCATGAGTTCGGTGTAGCGCTGCTGGATTTCACTGCCCTTGATCTTGAGCAGGCCTGCGATGTCCAGCGAATTCTTGCCCGACTTCTCGGCGGCCAGCACGCGCAGCACCATCATTTCGAGCGCGACCACATCCACTTCGAGCCTGGCGATTTCGTCGCGAAAGCGCCTGTCTTCATAGACGCCTTCGGCCTTGGCGATGCGCTTGACCCGCTCGAGTTCGCGCTTGGCGCGGTTGACGTCGGCGATGTTGGTGCGCTCATGCGAGAGCAGGTGCTTGGCGTAGGTCCAGCCTTTGTTCTCTTCGCCGATCAGGTTTTCGGCGGGCACTTCGACGTTGTCGAAGAACACCTCATTCACCTCGTGCTCGCCGTCGAGCATGATGATCGGGCGCACCGTGACGCCGGGCGATTTCATGTCGATCAGCAGGAAGGAAATGCCGGTTTGCGGCTTGCCTTCGGTGCTGGTGCGAACCAGGCAGAAGATCCAGTCGCCGTATTGGGCGAGGGTGGTCCAGGTCTTCTGGCCGTTGACGATGTACTTGTCGCCCTTGCGCTCGGCGCGGGTCTTGAGGGACGCCAGGTCAGAGCCGGAGCCCGGCTCGCTGTAACCCTGGCTCCACCAGACTTCGCCGCTGGCGATGCCGGGTAAAAAGCGCTGTTGCTGCTCGGGGCTGCCGAACGCCATGATGACCGGAGCGACCATCACCGGGCCGAAGGGCACGATGCGAGGCGCGCCGGCCAGCGCCGTTTCTTCCTCGAACAGGTGCTTCTGGATCGAGTTCCAGCCGGGGCCGCCAAACTGCGCCGGCCAGCCGTATCCGAGCCAGCCTTTCTTGCCCAGGATGCGCGCCCATTTCTGCATGTCGTCACGCGACAGGCGAAGGGCGTTGTGCACCTTCTTGGAGATGTCTTCCGGCAAATTGCTGCGTACCCAGGCGCGTACGTCTTCGCGGAATTTCTGTTCTTCGGGGGTGAATGCCAAATCCATGAGTTGTCTCCGTTCGTCACGCGTTCACTGTGCGCGTCGACTATGCGCGCCCATTATCTGCACGGTCGTGCTATTTGTCCTGTCCGGGTTGTGACATGCCGAGTTGGTCGTACACGTTTTGCAGGGCCGAGCGCAGGGTGGCGACTTCTTCTTCCAGCGCCGCCACGCGCGATTGCAAGCCTGCATCGGCTGGGGACGCGGATGAGTCGGCTTGCGCGGCCGTCATGTCCACCGGCCCGCACAGCAGGTGGGCCCAGCGTTGTTCGCGGGCACCGGGGGCGCGGGGCAGTTTCACCGTCAATGGCCCGCCCTTTTCCTCGGGGCGCTCCTGCAGCTCATCCAGAAACGCCTCGACCGAGGAGATATCGGCAAACTTGTACCAGCGCTCGGTGTTGATGCGCAGTTCGCCTGCGGTCTGCGGCCCCCGCAGCATCAGCAGGCCCAGCAGCACCGCCGATTGTTCCGGCACGCCGACGCCGCGCTGGAAGTTGTGTTCCCACCGGGCGACCCGGCTGCCGCTGGACTGGAACACGAGGGACAGCAGCTTGAGCGAATCGAGCGCCTCCTGCGCCTGTGCGTCGGTCACGTTCATCGCAGGGTCGCGGCTGGATTTCTGGTTGCAGCCGGCCACCAGTGAGTTGAGCGTGAGCGGATAGCTGTCCGGCACAGTGCGCGCCTTCTCCATCAGGGTGCCAAGAACGCGGGCTTCGATGTCAGTCAGGGGGCGCAGGGGCATGGCTGGGATAATTGGGTGAATGAAGAACATCGTGATTCTGATCTCTGGCGGCGGCTCCAACATGGCGGCGATCGTCCGGGCCTCCCAACGTGACGGTTGGCGCAAGTCACCGGGAGCCCAGGTGGCCGCCGTCATCAGCAACCGCCCCGATGCCGGCGGCCTCGCGCTGGCACGTGAGCAGATGATTGCCACCGAGGTGGTGGACCACAAGCAGTTCGGCAGCCGCGAGGCTTTCGATGCCGAACTTGCCACGGTGATCGACCGGCATGACCCTGCACTGGTGGTGCTGGCGGGGTTCATGCGCATCCTGACGCCGGGGTTTGTCGAGCGTTATCAGGGCCGCATGGTGAACATCCATCCTTCCCTGCTGCCCGCGTTTCCCGGCTTGCACACCCACCAGCGCGCGATTGATGCGGGTTGCCGGTTTGCGGGGGCTACGGTGCACCAGGTCACGGCTGAGCTGGATTTCGGCCCCATCGTGGACCAGGCCGTGGTGCCGGTGCTGCCCGGGGATACGGCCGATTCCCTGGCCGCGCGCGTGCTCACGCAGGAGCACCTGATTTATCCCCGCGCGATTGCGGCGCTCCTGCAGGGACAATAGGGCCATGCATCCAAAAGCCCTTCTCGACGCTTGCGCCGAACTCGTCAAGCTCGTCCTGCGCTTTGACCACCCCGCCGACCAGATCGTTTCGCGCTACTTTCGTGACAACCGTTCATTGGGGCCGCGCGAGCGCGCCACGCTGGCGGAGACCGTTTTCACGGTGCTGCGCAAGAAGCTCCTGTTCGACCATCTGTCGCCTTCAGGCAGCGGCCCCAAGGAGCGCCGGATGGCGATCCTGGGTTTTCACGGCCCGCGTGATTTTCTGAAGAGTGCGCTGTCCGAAACCGAAAAGAAGTGGCTCGACCAGTGCGATTCGATCCGCACCGAAGACCTGCTCGAGCGGCATCGGCATAACCTGCCGGAGTGGCTCGTGCAGCCACTCAAGGACCAGCTCGGCGGCGAGTTCTGGGCACTTGCGGACAGCCTGAACCAGCCAGCGCCGCTGGATCTGCGGGTCAATACGCTCAATGACAAGCGGCCGGAAATCCAGAAGGAGCTGAAGGCGGCGGGTATCCCGTCCAGCCTGACGCCGTATTCGCCGTGGGGCCTGCGGCTGGACACCAAGCCGGCGCTGACGAAGGTCGATGCCTTTGCGCGCGGCGCCATCGAAGTTCAGGATGAAGGATCCCAGCTCCTGGCATTGCTGCTTGATGCCAAGCGGGGCGAAATGGTTGTCGATTTCTGTGCCGGCGCGGGGGGCAAGACGCTGGCCATTGGCGCATCGATGCGAAACACCGGGCGGCTCTACGCATTTGACACCTCGGCTCACCGCCTCGACGCACTCAAACCGCGCCTGGCACGCAGCAAGCTCTCCAATGTGCATCCCGCCGCCATTGCCCACGAGCGCGACGACCGCATCAAGCGGCTGGCCGGCAAGATCGATCGTGTGCTCGTGGATGCGCCATGTTCGGGACTTGGCACCTTGCGCCGCAACCCCGACCTGAAATGGCGTCAGACGCCGCAGTCCGTCGAGGAAATGACGGTCAAGCAGGCGGCCATCTTGCAAAGCGCCGCCAGGTTGCTCAAGTCTGGCGGACGGCTGGTCTATGCGACCTGCAGTGTCCTGCCCCAGGAAAACGAGCAGATCGCGCTCGCTTTCACCGAGGCCAACAAGGACTTCACGCCGCTTCCAGCCGGTCAGGTTCTGTCGGAGTTGAAGGTTCAGGATGCCGACAGGCTTTGCAGCGGCGGCGATAACGGCGCTGATTTCCTGCGCTTATGGCCCCATCGGCAGGCTACGGACGGGTTCTTCGCTGCTTTGTGGGTCAAAAATTGACTTGGATCAAGGTCATTTGCCCTTGGCTGGGTATAACCACAGCAGGTAATTGAACCCTGCGCTTTAAAATCGCTCTATCGCTTGGGCGATTCGTCCAACACTGTTTTTTTAAGAGAGAGAACTCCCTCACATGATGCTTCCCGACTGGGCCGTGCTGAACGCGGCTGTGGATTGGCTTGGCCACGGCCTCTGGAACCTCACCTGGTGGCAGGTGCTCCTGTACACGCTGGTGACCACCCACATCACCATTGCCGCCGTCACGATTTTCCTGCACCGCGCCCAGGCCCACCGGGCGATGGACCTGCACGCAATCCCGTCACACTTCTTCCGTTTCTGGCTCTGGCTGGGTACGGGGATGGTCACCAAGGAATGGGTTGCCATCCACCGCAAGCACCACGCCAAATGCGAGACGGTCGATGATCCGCACAGCCCCCAGACGCGTGGCATCGAAAACGTGCTCTGGCGCGGCGCCGAGATGTATCGCGCAGAAGCCAAGAACAAGGAAACCATTTCCAAGTTCGGCCTGGGCACGCCAGACGACTGGATCGAGCGCAACCTGTACACCCGTTACAGCTGGCAAGGCGTCGGCCTGATGCTGATCCTGAACGTTGCCATGTTTGGCATGTTGGGCCTGACCGTCTGGGCTGTCCAGATGATCTGGATTCCGATCACCGCCGCCGGCATCATCAATGGCATCGGCCACTACTGGGGCTATCGCAACTTTGAAGCGCCCGACGCCAGCACCAATGTTTCGCCCTGGGGCGTGATCATCGGCGGCGAAGAGCTGCACAACAACCACCACACCTATCCGACGGCGGCCAAGTTCTCGGTCAAGCCGTACGAGTTCGACATCGGCTGGATGTACATCACGATGATGACCAAGATCGGCTGGGCCACGGTCAAGAAGGTGCCGCCCAAGCTGCAACTGGGCGCGATCAAGCCGGTCGCCGACGAAAAGACGCTGGAGGCATTGATTGCCAACCGCTACGAAGTCATGGCTGGCTATGCACGCGAACTGCGTCGCGCCTGCCAGGATGAATTGGCTGCGATGAAAGCCAAGAATGCGGATGTGTCGATTCTCAAGAACGCCAAGCGCTGGATGCACCGAGACGATGACAAGGTGCCTGAAGCGGCCCGTCCGCAGCTGGCACAAGCCCGCGCTGCGCATCCCGTGCTGGACAAGATGGTCACCATGCGCGAAGAGCTGCGCCAGATGTGGCTGAACACCTCGCAATCGCGCGAGCAGCTGGCGCTGGACCTGCAGGCCTGGTGCCGGCGAGCAGAAGAAAGCGGCATCGTTGCGCTGCAGCAGTTCTCGATGAAGTTGCGCGCCGCGCACTGAGCTTCACTAGCCCATGAAAAAAGCCCCGCATGCGGGGCTTTTCTGTTTGCGCGGCGATTGCCTAGAGCACGAAGTCTTCGCTTGAGAGCGTTTCGACACCCACGACCTGAATCGCCAACTCCGCATCGGCATCCGCATCGGTGCTCGCGTAGATGGTCTGGGTTACCGGATCGAACCGGACCTGCCCAGCGGCGTTGGTCGCGCTGAAGTCATCACTGCCGATGAACCGGAACGCCTGGTTGCCAAGACGCGAGGGATCGGCGTCAATGGTCTTCAGGTGGATCACGTCCGCCTGCTCGGATGAAAAGTCGGTAATGACGTCGATCGATTTGTATCCGCTGCTGTCCGCAGTGCTGAGGAACATGAACTTGTCTTCGCCCTGGCCGCCTGTCAGCACGTCAGCGCCCAGGCCGCCCACGATCCGGTTGTCGCCATTGTTGCCCGTGATGGTGTTGTCCAGTTCATTGCCCGTCGCACGCAGGTCCTCGTCCCCCGTGAGCGTGAGGTTCTCGACGTTGTCGGCAAGCGTGTAGCTGGTTTTGGCAATGACGGTATCGAATCCACCGTTCATTTCTTCAAAGATGGTGTCCCCGCCCTGGTTCACGTAGTACACGTCGTCTCCGGCGCCGCCGATCATGTCGTCCCGGCCGCGACCGGAAAGCAGTTGGTCGTTGCCTGAAGTTCCGATCACTTCATGTGTGCCGGGTTGAGGTGTGACCGCGATGCCGACCGCGACGGTTGCGCTGGAGGTTTCAGATTCGCTGGTGCCGCCACCGTCAACATAGCTCACCGTGACGCGCAGCTGGAAGCCGATGTCGGCCGCCTTCACGGTGTAGGTGGAAGCGTTCGCGTCGGGAATGGGCGTTTCGCCGCGTAGCCATTGATAGCTAAAGGCACCCAGGCCGTCGGCGTCGGACAAGGACGAATCAACGGTGAGTCGCTTGCCAACCACTGCGGCCCCCGAGATCCCCACGTCGCCCAGAAGGAGGTCGTTGGTCTGACTGATCGCTATCGTCGTGGTCCCGGTCGCCGACATCACGCCGCCTGTGCCCTGGCCGCCCGCGACGTTACCGTCGCTGAACACCCAGTCGATGGTGACCGAAGTACCCGGCGCGTCGGACGTGTTGGCGTAGGTGAGACCCGACATCACGGAATTGACTTGAGCCTGGGTGGTGTCAGCGGCGAACTGGATTGAAATCGATCCGTTGCCACTGGAGAACGTGCCGACGACCGTCGCGCCGATCAGCACGTTGCCGTCCGCGAGGGATATCTCGCCGCTGGAGCCGAACACGTCGTCTGCCGACGCACCGCCATGCCTGGACAGCGTAAGTGTCGATCCGCCATAGCTGTCCTGAGCGGTCAGTTCAGCGTCGTAAACCTGGGCCGTCGCATCGAGAACGATGGCGCCTGCGTTCTCGGTGTACGAGACCGCTTCTCCAAGGCTGTATGCATTGTTGAACGTGGTGTCGAGCGTGCCATCGGCGTTGTAGCGCAGCAGCACCCTGTCGTAGTCTTCCGGATAGGGGGTACCGGTGTGCGCGCGAAAACCGGTGACCACGATCTTGCCGTCGGCCTGCAATGCGAGGTTCTGGAAGGCGTCGTCGGCGGGCGACGGGAAGGGCGACCAGGCCACCCCATCGGTGCTGAACGTGGTGTCGAGGGTGCCGTTCTCGTTGAACCGCGCGATGAAGCCATGGTTGGACGTGCCCGAGTAGAACGACAGGCCGCTCACCACGAGCTTGCCGTCGTCCTGCTGGACCACGGCCAGGACCTGGTCGATGAGCGTGCCCAGTTGCACCACCACTTTGCCGTCGGTCCCGAAGGAGGCATCGGGCGTGCCGTTGGCATTGAATCGCATGACGAAGCCCGTCGAGGAGCCGTCGCCAAGGCCGCGATCCTCAGACCCGGTGACGACGAACTTGCCGTCGTCCTGGGCGATGAGTCCGTTGCTTGCAAATGCCGAAGATGTGGCGCTGATCGCGACGGTTTGCATTCCATCGGTGCCGAAAGTGGTGTCCACCGCTGCATTGCTGTTGTACTTGATGAGCACCACGCTGTTCGACACCCCGGTCACGGCGCGAGTGGCGACAGCCATGAAGCCGCCATCAGCGAGCTCGACCATGCCGGTGACAGCGTCGGAGCTTCCGGGCGAGGCCGACGTCAGGATGCCATCGGTGTCGAACGTGGTGTCCAGGCTGCCGTCCGCGTTGTAGCGGACAAAGGCAAAGTCGCGGGTCAATGACGATGTGTCCGTTTGGGTGCTGCCCGCCAGGATGATCTGCCCGTCGGCCTGGACCAGCATCGTGCGCGGAACATCGCTTCGTGTGCCGATCTGGGTCAGCGCAATGCTGTCGGAATCGAAAGTGGTGTCCAGGGCGCCCTCAGGCGTGAGCCGGACGAGCACGAACTGGTTGAAGTTGGCCGTGCGAATGGCCGATGCGGCAATCAGGATGTTGCCGTCCGCATCCAGGGCTGCACCCTGAATGAAGGCGTTGGCGGGAAGTGTCGCGATGGAGGTCGCGCCTGCATTGAAGGTGAGGTCGAGCGTGCCGTCGGCATTGAACCGCTGCACCAGCACCTGGCTGGTCGGCGAGCCGCCGATCTTGCCGATGATGATGATCTTGCCGTCCGGCTGGACCAGCACGCGGGAGCCGTAGTCTTCGGCGTTTGACTGGTGGCTGGTCCAGGTGCCAGGCGCATCGAGTGAGAACACGGGGGCCGAGTCGATGCCACTGGATACGCTTGTAGAAAACGCAAGCGCGGAATTGTCAATCATGGATGCTCCGGTTTGGTTGAAGTCACGGAGTCACCACGCGCAGATCGTGTACAAGCCTCCGCGAGCCGGATTTAAGCATGCTAACGACGGTTGCAACGAGCTGTTACATCCCGGTTCGGAAATAAAAAAAGCCCTGCAACTGATTGCAGGGCTTTTCTGGGTTCAGGCTCCCGCCCGAAAAAACGACCGGCACCGTGCGGCGCCTGGGGTCACTTCAGCTTGATTTCCTTGTACTCGACGTGCTTGCGAGCCTTGGGATCGAACTTCATGATGGCCATTTTTTCAGGCATCGTCTTCTTGTTCTTGCTGGTGGTGTAGAAGTGGCCGGTACCCGCAGTGGATTCCAGCTTGATCTTTTCGCGTCCGCCTTTGCTTGCCATGTCAGTGCTCCTTAAGCCTGGCCGCGGGCACGCAGGTCTGCGAGCACGGCATCAATACCATTCTTGTCGATCAGGCGCAAAGCGGCGCCGGAAACACGCAGGCGAACCCAACGGTTTTCAGTCTCGACCCAGAAACGGCGATATTGCAGGTTCGGCAGGAACCGGCGCTTGGTTTTGTTGTTGGCGTGGGAAACATTGTTTCCGACCATCGGGCCTTTGCCCGTTACGTCGCAGACGCGTGCCATAAGCACTCCATTCACTTCAAACGGTGATCACTGGCGGCTGAGGCATTGACGCCCCGTCCTCGCTCTCACCTGACCTCGCCAGAAAGGGTGGCGGTAACCCGTAGCCTTGACGGCTAGATTGCCAAAAAACACCTTCCCAGGCGGTTTTTGACGAAGCCTCGAATTATAGCCCGCCTGATGCGCCTTGTTGCTTAAGCGTCTTGCTCCAGAAATCGCTGGGCGTCCAGTGCTGCCATGCACCCTGTTCCCGCGCTGGTAATGGCCTGGCGGTACACGTGATCCTGCACATCGCCTGCGGCAAAGACACCCGGCACGCTGGTCATCGTGGCAAAGCCTTGCAGTCCCGATTTGGTCACGATGTAACCGTCTTTCATCTCCAGCTGGCCCTTGAAGATGTCGGTGTTGGGCTGGTGGCCGATGGCAATGAAGCAGCCCTGAAGCGTCAGGTCCTCGGTTTCGCCCGACTTGGTGTCTTTCAGGCGGATGCCGGTCACGCCGCTGGCGTCGCCCAGGACTTCATCAAGGGTCTTGAAGAGCTTGAGCTCGATCTTGCCTGCCGCGACCTTGTCCATCAGCTTGTCGACGAGGATGGGCTCGGCCTTGAACTTGTCGCGGCGATGGACCAGATACACCTTGCTCGCGATGTTGGACAGATACAGGGCCTCTTCGACAGCGGTGTTGCCGCCGCCCACCACGCAGGTCACCTGGCCGCGATAGAAAAATCCGTCGCAAGTTGCGCAACCCGACACGCCACGGCCCATGAAGGCGCTTTCGGACGGCAGGCCCAGGTACTTGGCCGATGCGCCGGTCGCCAGGATCACGGCGTCTGCGGTGAATTCGTTGCTGTCGCCCTTCAGGACGAAGGGACGCTTGCTGAAATCGACCGCGTTGATGTGGTCGAAGATGATTTCGGTCTTGAAGCGTTCCGCGTGCTTCTGGAATCGCTCCATCAGCTCAGGTCCCTGCACGCCCATCGCGTCCGCCGGCCAGTTATCGACATCGGTGGTGGTCATCAGCTGGCCGCCCTGCGCGATGCCGGTCACCAGGACGGGATTGAGATTGGCGCGCGCCGCATAGACGGCAGCGGTGTAGCCGGCGGGGCCGGAACCGAGGATGAGGACTTTGGCGTGTTTGGAATTGGGCATGATGAAAGCTTGTGTGGAAAATGCCACAGCGGGGTGTACATTTCGGGGCCGTACGGCAAGTATCAACCCTTTGCGCGTTGCGTCTCGCCGGCCGGATTCAATGAAGCCGATTGTAAGAACCCATCGCCTGGGCTTGCCGCCGAAAGGGATTGAAGAATGTCGATGCTGTCCAACCTCGAACTGATACGCAGGGTTCCGCTGTTCGCGTTGCTGACAGCCAACCAGGCCGAGTCGGTTGCGGACGCCGTCTCCAAGCGCCGGTTCAAACGCGGTGAGGTCATCGTCGAGCAGGGCGAAAAGTCCAACACGCTGTTCATCATCCTGACGGGCCGTGTCCGCGTCGTCACCTCCGACAAGCGCGGCCGTGAGGTCATCCTGGCAACCTTGCAGCCCGGGGACTACATCGGCGAGATGAGCCTGATCGACAACGAGGCTCATTCGGCCAGCGTGCGTGCAGAGGTGCAGACCGACATGCTGGCGCTCGGACGTGCGGAGTTTGCCCGCTGCCTGCCCGAAAACAGCTCGATGGCCTACGCCATCATGAAAGGCCTGGTCCAGCGGCTGCGGCAGGCCGACCGCAAGATCGAGTCGCTCGCGCTCATGGATGTTTATGGCCGGGTCGCGCGTGCGCTGCTTGAATTTGCCATTCCCGACCGCGAGGGCTTGCTGACCATCAAGGACCGCATCTCTCGCCAGGACATCGCCAAGATGGTCGGCGCGTCGCGCGAGATGGTCAGCCGCGTGATGAAAGACCTGGAAGACCGCGGCTTCATCGAGACCCGGGAAGACGGCTCCATGCTGATCAAGGATCGCCTCACCACGTTGGGGTAAAAAGCTGTCATCCCGGATGATGTCCGGGGTCCACTGGATCGCGCGTCAAGCCCGCCAGAACAACGACGGTTTTTAATGACGTATTCGCTCAACACACTGAACAACACATCGGCCGGAGCCCCTGCGCCGCGCCAGGGCGCGGGCCGCTTCGCGCACGAATTCATCCTCGTCCTGGGGCTTCTTGGCCTGGTTTTCTGGCTGCTCGCCCTGGTGAGCTACTCGGCGCAGGACGCGGCGTTCTCGACATCAGGGTCGGGCGCGGCCATTCGCAACTGGGGCGGACGCCTGGGCGCGTTGCTCGCGGACGCCAGCTACTTCGTGCTGGGTTTTTCGGCCTGGTGGTGCTTTGCCGCCGCCGTGCGATCGTGGCTTGCGACACTGGCGCACTGGATGCGTGGCGAGCCGACCCACCCGGCGCACGAGCCCTTCACCCGCACGCGGCTTGCCTTCTGGATCGGTCTGGCGGTGCTGCTCTGCGCGAGCACGGCGCTGGAGTGGTCGCGGCTCTATCGCTTTGAAGCCCGGCTGCCCGACCATGCAGGCGGCGCGCTCGGATCGCTCATCGGCCCTGTTGGCGTGAAGTGGCTGGGCTTTACCGGTTCCGGCCTTGTCTTCGTGGCGCTGGTGGTGCTGGGGGCAGCGATCGTGTTTCGTTTCTCGTGGAGCCAGGTGGCCGAGCAACTGGGCGCGCGTGTCTATGCGTTTTTCGAATCGCGCCGCGAAAAGCGTGAGGTAGCGCAAGACGTTGCGCTGGGGCAGCAAGCCGCTCGCCAGCGCGAGGAAGTGCTGATTGAAGAGCGTATCGAGATCGAGGGGCACCACCCGACGCCTGTGCTCATCGAGCCTGTGATCCTGGAACTGCCCAAGAGCGAGCGGGTTGCCAAGGAAAGGCAAAAGCCCCTGTTCACCGAACTGCCCGACTCCAAGCTGCCGCAGGTCGATCTGCTGGATGGACCGACCGGCCGCCAGGAAACCGTGTCCAACGAAACGCTGGAGATGACCAGCCGCCTCATCGAGAAGAAGCTCAAGGATTTCGGCGTCGAAGTTCGGGTGGTGCTCGCACAGCCGGGCCCTGTCATCACGCGCTACGAGATCGAACCGGCCACCGGCGTCAAGGGTTCGCAGGTTGTGAATCTCGCGAAGGACCTGGCGCGGTCGCTCAGCCTGGTTTCCATCCGCGTGATCGAAACGATTCCCGGCAAGAACTTCATGGCGCTGGAGTTGCCCAACGCCAAGCGGCAGTCGATTCGCCTGTCGGAGATCCTCGGCTCACAGGTGTACAACGAGGCCAAGTCCATGCTGACGATGGGCCTGGGCAAGGACATCATCGGCAATCCGGTCGTGGCCGACCTTGCCAAGATGCCGCACGTGCTGGTGGCAGGCACGACCGGCTCAGGCAAATCGGTGGGTATCAACTCGATGATCCTGTCGCTGCTGTACAAGGCCGAAGCGCGTGACGTTCGCTTGCTCATGATCGACCCGAAGATGCTGGAAATGTCGGTGTACGAAGGCATTCCGCACCTGCTCGCACCCGTGGTGACCGACATGCGGCAGGCGGCGCACGGGCTGAACTGGTGCGTCGGCGAAATGGAGCGCCGTTACAAGCTGATGTCCAAGATGGGCGTTCGCAACCTGGCGGGCTACAACGTCAAGATCGACGAAGCCAAGGCCAAAGAGCAGTTCATCTACAACCCGTTCAGCCTGACGCCCGACAGCCCCGAGCCACTCGAGCGGTTGCCGCACATCGTCGTCATCATCGATGAGCTCGCTGACCTGATGATGGTGGTGGGCAAGAAGATCGAGGAACTGATCGCACGGCTGGCACAGAAGGCCCGTGCTGCGGGTATCCACCTCATCCTTGCAACTCAACGTCCCAGCGTGGACGTGATCACCGGCCTGATCAAGGCCAACATTCCGACCCGCATTTCATTCCAGGTTTCCAGCAAGATCGACAGCCGCACCATCCTGGACCAGATGGGCGCCGAGGCCCTGCTCGGCATGGGCGACATGCTGTACATGCCCAGCGGCACGGGGTTTCCGATTCGTGTGCACGGTGCGTTCGTGTCCGATGAAGAAGTTCACCGCGTCGTGGCCTACCTCAAGGCGCAAGGCGGAGAGCCGAACTACATCGAGGGCGTGCTCGAAGGCGGAACGGTCGATGAGGACGGCGAAGGCGGCGACGGGGCATCGGGCGGCGAGAAAGACCCGATGTACGACCAGGCGGTGGAAGTGGTGCTCAAGAACAAGAAAGCCAGCATTTCGCTCGTGCAGCGTCACCTGAAGATCGGCTACAACCGCGCCGCTCGCCTGGTGGAAGACATGGAGAAGGCCGGGCTCGTCAGTGCCATGAGCGGAAGCGGCCAGCGCGAAATATTGGTGCCCAATCGCGAATGAGGAACGCGCGAATAAGCAAAGCGCGAAAGAACGTCTGGTTACGAACGCAACCAAACGGGAGCATGGCCTACACCGGCTCCACACACGGCTGCCTGAAAATGTACGCATGAAAAAGACTCTGTTGACCCTGGGACTTGCTGCCTGTGCATGGGCGGCCCACGCGAGTGGCCTGGACGCGTTGGAATCGTTTGTGAAGAACGCAAAAAGCGGCCGCGCCGAATTCACGCAAGCCGTCACTGCACCCGCCAAGGAAGGCCAGGCCGCGAGAACCAAAAACTCATCGGGCACTTTCGAATTCGTGCGCCCGAATCGTTTCCGCTTCAACTACAAAAAGCCGTTCGAGCAAACCATCGTGGCCGATGGCCAGACCTTGTGGCTCTATGACGCTGACTTGCGGCAGGTCACCCAGCGCAAGCAGGCGCAAGTGCTGGCTCAGACCCCTGCGGCGTTGATCGCGTCGGCTCCCGACCTCGCCACGCTGCGCAAGGACTTCAACCTCGAAGCCGCGCCGGACGCCAATGGCATGCAATGGGTGCAGGCCACGCCCAGGGTCAAGGAAGGCCAGTTGAACTACATCAAGGTCGGCTTTCGCGGCACTGAGCTCGCGGCGCTGGAGATCCTGGATGGATTCGGCCAGAAGTCGGTGATGACGTTCAACAAGATGGATACGAATGCGTCGGTAGGCCCGGAGGTTTTCAACTTCAAGCCGCCGCAGAACTCTGACGTCATCAAGCAGTAACGGCGGTGCTCAAGCGCAGTCGCCGCTTCGCGGTGGATGCCGGATCGAGTCCGGCATGACAACCGGGTGGGCTGTCATTGCGGGCTTGACCCGCAATCCATCCCCGATCAGGCGCCGCTTCCGCTTCGCGCTGGATGTCGGATCAAATCCGGCACTCAGGCCTATAGACTTCGCAAGTGCCCAAGACAGTCCCCAAATCTCACCAGCCCCTGGCCGAACGCCTTCGTCCCAAAACGCTGGGTGAGGTCATAGGCCAGCAGCATCTGCTGGGCGAAGGCATGCCGCTTCGCATCGCGTTCGAATCGGGGCAGCCGCACAGCTGCATCCTCTGGGGTCCGCCGGGTACCGGCAAGACAACCATCGCGCGTTTGATGGCCGACGCATTTGACGCGCAGTTCATCACGATCAGCGCTGTGCTGGGCGGCGTGAAGGACATTCGCGAAGCCGTCGAGCAGGCGCAGATTGCGCAAGGCACAGCGCTGGAGGCCGCATCGGGTGCGGGCGGGCGTCGCACCATCGTGTTCGTCGATGAGGTGCACCGCTTCAACAAGAGCCAGCAGGACGCATTCCTTCCGCATGTCGAGTCGGGGCTCTTCACCTTCATCGGCGCAACCACCGAGAACCCCTCATTCGAAGTGAACTCGGCGCTGCTGTCGCGAGCAGCGGTCTATGTGCTGCAACCGCTGACGGAAGATGACCTGCGCCAGATCGTGCGAAAGGCGCAGGCGATCGATGCCGTGCCAGCCATCGACAAGCCCGCTGAAGACCGCCTGCTGTCCTATGCGGACGGCGATGCGAGACGCCTGCTCAACACGCTGGAGACGCTTGCGGTCGCGGCAAAGACTGAAAAGCTCGCCTCGATCACGGACGACTGGCTGCTTCGGGTGCTCGGCGAACGGATGCGTCGCTATGACAAGGGCGGCGAGCAGTTCTACGACACCATCAGCGCGCTGCACAAATCGGTGCGTGGGTCGGACCCCGATGCGTCGCTGTACTGGTTCATGCGCATGCTCGATGGCGGTGCTGACCCGCTCTACATGGCACGCCGGCTGATTCGCATGGCCGCCGAAGACGTTGGCCTGGCCGACCCGCGCGCGCTGCGCATGGCACTGGATGCGGCCGAGGTATACGAGCGTCTTGGCTCACCCGAAGGCGAGCTCGCGCTGGCGCAGTGCGTGATCTACCTGGCCATCGCACCCAAGTCGAATGCGGTCTATGTCGCGTTCAATGAAGCCAAGGCAGCGATCGCGAAACAGGGCACATTGCCTGTGCCGCTCCACTTGCGCAACGCGCCGACCCGGCTGATGAAGGAGCTGGATTACGGCAAGGATTACCGGTATGCGCACGACGAGCAGGGCGGGTTTGCAGCAGGTGAGAACTACCTGCCCGAAGGGATGGCTCCACCAGAGTTTTATCGGCCGGTCGAACGCGGGCTCGAGATCAGGATTGGTGATCGCCTGAGGGAGCTGCGAAAGTTGAATGACGGCGTGAAGTGACTCCGTGAACAACCCAGACGAATGGCGCGTGCTTTCCAAGGGTAAACCCCGGCGATGACCTATTTTGGGTGACAGAACCCGTGGCTACAATCGCACACCAGAAACCCGCCCATGCGTACCTTGGCGGGTTTTTTGCTAGGTGGGGATAGCTGGGAAAAACGGAGAAAGCAATATGGAAATTCTGCTGCAGCAGATCATCAACGGTCTGGTCCTGGGCAGCATGTATGCCCTGGTGGCCCTGGGCTACACCATGGTGTACGGCATCATCAACCTGATCAACTTCGCGCACGGCGAGGTGCTCATGGTCGGTGCCCTCACCAGCTGGTCGATCATCGTGACCATGCAGGAATCGGTGCCCTGGATGCCGGGCTGGCTGATATTGCTCATTGCCCTGGTCATCTCGTGCGTCGTGACATCGGCGCTCAATTTCACGATCGAGAAGATCGCGTACCGGCCGCTTCGCAACAGCCCCAAGCTGGCGCCCCTGATCACCGCCATCGGCATGTCGATCCTGCTGCAGACGCTGGCGATGATCATCTTCAAGCCGAACTACAAGCCGTACCCCACGCTGCTGCCGGCAACGCCGATCCAGGTCGCGGGCGCAGTGATCACGCCGACGCAGATCATGATCCTGGGCGTCACCGCCATCTCGCTGGCCGTGCTGATGTACCTGGTCAACTTCACCAAGCTCGGACGGGCCATGCGTGCCACCGCAGA
Organism: Caenimonas sp. SL110; assembly: GCF_001044395.1. GTDB lineage: Bacteria > Pseudomonadota > Gammaproteobacteria > Burkholderiales > Burkholderiaceae_C > Ramlibacter. The sequence goes on along the minus strand of NZ_JANU01000009.1, from coordinate 105,825 downwards.
AAACCCGCGCGTCGCAGCGCTGATGGGCGTCAAGCCCGACATGGTGATCTCGGCCACCTTCATCATCGGCGCGATTCTCGCCACGATTGCAGGCGTGATGTACGCATCCAACTACGGCACCGTGCAGCACGGCATGGGCTTTCTTCCCGGCCTCAAGGCATTCACCGCCGCAGTGTTCGGAGGCATCGGCAACCTCGCCGGTGCGGTGGTTGGCGGCATCCTGCTGGGCCTGATCGAATCCATCGGCTCGGGCTACATCGGGGCGCTCACAGGCGGTGTTCTGGGCAGCCACTACTCCGACATCTTTGCGTTCATCGTGCTGATCATCGTGTTGACGCTGCGGCCTTCCGGGCTGCTGGGCGAGCGCGTGGCAGATCGGGCCTGAAGGAGAACCCAGCATGATGGACTTCATCAACAAGCAAAACCGCAACGTCGTCCTGGCGTTTGCCGCGATCGGCCTTTTGATCCTGCCGCTGCTGCTGCAGCAGGGCGGCAACGCCTGGGTGCGTATCGCCGATGCAGCGCTGCTCTATGTGCTGCTGGCGCTGGGCCTGAACATCGTGGTGGGCTTTGCGGGCCTGCTCGATCTGGGCTTCGTTGCCTTCTATGCGCTGGGCGCGTACATGTTCGCGCTGCTTGCGTCGCCGCACCTGACCGAAACGTTTCCCGCGATTGCGCTGATGTTCCCGAACGGACTGCACATGCCGCTATGGGTCGTGATACCGGCAGCGGCGGCGTTGGCCGGCCTGTTCGGCATCCTGCTGGGTGCGCCCACGCTCAAGCTGCGCGGAGACTACCTGGCCATCGTGACGCTGGGTTTCGGCGAAATCATCCGCGTGTTCATGAACAACATGGACCATCCGGTGAACATCACCAACGGGCCCAAGGGCCTGGGGCAGATCGACTCGATCCACTTCTTCGACATCAGCCTGGGCAAGGCGACGAACTGGTTCGGCATGGACATTCCGTCGGTCACGCTCTACTACTACCTGTTCCTGACGCTGGTCGTGATCAGCATCATCATCTGCCACCGCCTCGAAGTCTCGCGCATCGGACGCGCCTGGATGGCCATTCGCGAAGACGAGATCGCCGCCAAGGCGATGGGCATTAACACCCGCAACATGAAGCTGCTCGCCTTCGGCATGGGCGCGACATTCGGCGGTGTCTCGGGCGCGATGTTCGCGGCGTTCCAGGGCTTCATCTCGCCCGAATCCTTCAGCCTCATGGAGTCGGTGATGATCGTTGCGATGGTGGTGCTCGGCGGCATCGGTTACCTGCCTGGCGTGATTCTGGGCGCAGTGCTGCTGTCGGCCTTGCCGGAAGTGCTGCGCTACGTGGCAGGTCCCCTGCAGTCGATGACCGACGGCCGCCTCGATTCCGCCATCCTGCGACAGTTGCTGATTGCGCTGGCCATGATCGTCGTGATGCTGATGCGTCCTCGCGGCCTGCTGCCGGCACCCGAGCATGGCAAATCCCTGAAGAATGCGCCTGCCGCAAAGGGAGCCTGACGCCATGGCAGATATCGTTCTTCGCGTCGCGGGCATTTCCAAGCGCTTCGGCGGCCTGCAGGCCTTGTCCGATGTAGGCATCACCATTGAACGCGGCCAGGTCTATGGCCTGATCGGTCCGAACGGCGCAGGCAAGACCACGTTCTTCAATGTGATCACCGGGCTGTACACACCCGACAGCGGCACCTTCGAGCTTGCTGGCAAGCCTTACCAGCCCACCGCGGTGCATGAAGTGGCCAAGGCCGGCATCGCACGCACCTTCCAGAACATCCGGCTCTTCTCCGAGATGACCGCGCTCGAAAACGTGATGGTCGGCCGCCACATCCGCACGCATTCGGGCCTGCTGGGCGCGATGCTGCGCACACCCGGTTTCAAGGCCGAAGAGCTCGCGATTGCAAAACGATCGCAGGAGCTGCTCGACTACGTGGGCATCGGCCGGCTGGCCGATTACAAGGCACGCACCCTGTCGTACGGCGACCAGCGCAGGCTCGAAATCGCCCGCGCGCTCGCTACCGACCCGCAGCTGATCGCGCTCGACGAACCGGCAGCTGGCATGAACTCGACCGAGAAGGTGCAGCTGCGCGAGTTGATCGACCGCATCCGCAACGACAACCGAACCATCTTGCTGATCGAGCACGACGTGAAGCTGGTGATGGGTCTTTGCGACCGCGTCACCGTGCTCGACTACGGCAAGCAGATCGCCGAAGGCACACCAGCCGATGTCCAGAAGAACGAAAAAGTGATCGAGGCCTACCTCGGTCACAGCCACAAACCGGCGCAAGCGCCTGCCGTGGTGACAGGAGACGAGCAATGAGCGACATCCTGCTGAAGGTCACGGGCCTGCAAGTGGCCTACGGCGGCATTCAGGCCGTCAAGGGTGTGGACTTTGAAGTGCGTGAAGGCGAGTTGGTGACGCTCATCGGCTCCAACGGCGCCGGCAAGACGACCACCATGAAAGCCATCACCGGCAGCCTGCCGATGAATGGCGGCGACATCGAATACCTGGGCCAGAGCATCAAGGGCAAGGGCGCCTGGGACCTGGTCAAGCAGGGGCTGGCAATGGTGCCCGAAGGCCGCGGCGTCTTCACCCGAATGACCATCACAGAGAACCTGCAGATGGGCGCCTACATCCGTACCGACACGGCAGCTATCGCTGCGGACATGGAAAAGGTCTTCACCATCTTCCCGCGCCTGCGCGAGCGCAAGGACCAGCTGGCCGGCACCATGTCCGGCGGCGAGCAGCAGATGCTCGCGATGGGTCGTGCACTCATGAGCCGTCCGCGCGTGCTGCTGATGGATGAGCCTTCGATGGGCCTTTCACCCATCATGGTGGACAAGATCTTTGACGTCGTGCGCGAGGTCTATGCGCAGGGCGTCACGATCTTGCTGGTCGAGCAGAACGCGAGTCGCGCGCTTGAGCTGGCCGATCGCGGCTATGTCATGGATTCGGGCCTCATCACCATGAGCGGTGATGCCAAGCAGATGCTCAACGACCCCAAGGTGCGCGCCGCCTATCTCGGCGAGTAAAAAGCGAACGCGCGGGCCTGGCGGCGGGCGCTTTCAGTAGCGGTACTGCAACCCCAGGCTGGTCGATCTCACCGGGTCGCGGCCGCCGCCGAAGCGAAAGTCATTGCTTTCAAATTCGAGCCGGGCGGACAGGCGAGGCGTGAAGTCGTAGCTCACGCCGCCACCGAACGAAAGCCCGAACCCTTGCGCCGTGCCGCCCGCAAAGCCCGCGCCTGGCAGCGACGATTCGGTGCGGCTGTAGGTCGTTCCAAGCTTGCCGTAAACGCCCCAAGCCGAGCTGACGCGCGCCTTGCCCACCAGGCTGAGGTTCAGGCCCTGCGAACGCCCTTCGGTGCCGCCCTGCAAGAGACGTCCCGATTGCAGGTAGCCGATTTCGGCGCCCCAGAAACTGTTGACCATCGTGCCCGCATACAGCTGGGCAGGCCGGGTTTCATCGCAGGTGATGGAGGTGACTGCGCATTCAGCACCACCCCTGATCCGCCCCAGCGACAAGCCGATATAAGGGCGCTGCCCTTGCAGCCACGAATAGGGCGCAGCAACCGTTGTGGTGGAAGTCGAAGTCTGCGCGCTTGCGGGCAACGCAAACGCGGCGGCGAAACCGGAGGCAATACACAAAAGAGTTCGCGCATACATGGCCAAGGCTCCTGGGGCGGGGTTGCCGTTGAGCCAATGTACCCAGAGGTAACTGGCCCTCGGTGTCGGACATTCCGCACACGCGGTGTCAGACACATCAATCGCACTATGCGCCCGGAATCTGGCGGCGGCAACCGGCCGTTTCGTCTGTAGGCCGAAGGGCTCAGTCCACCTTGGCGCCAGACAGTTTCACGACCTTTTCGTACTTGGACAGTTCGCTTTTCATGAAGCCTGCAAACTCCTCGGGCGAGTTCGTCACAGGTTCTGCCATGAGGGATGCAAAGCGCGTTTTTGCCTCGGGCGTTTGCAGGGCGGCCACGAATGCGCTGTTCAGGCGTGCGACCACGTCGCGCGGCGTGCCGGCGGGCGCGACCAGCCCCCACCAGGTGTCGATGGCAAAACCCTTGATCGTGTCGGCGATGGGCGGCACATCCGGCAGCGCCGCAGAGCGCTGCGCGGTCGTCACCGCCAGCGCCTTGAGCTTGCCCGCGCGGATGTTGGGCGCTGCGGTGGCGAGGTTGTCGATGTTGAAATCGACCTGGCCCGACAGCAATGCAAGCTGCGCCGGATTGCCACCGTTGTACGGAATGTGGACGACAAAAATGCCTGCGCCCTGCTTGAACATTTCACCGGCCAGATGCCCCGCGCTGCCATTGCCGCCGCTGCCATAGTTGAGCTTGGCGGGGTTGCGTTTGGCATAGGCGACAAGGTCGGCGAGCGTGTTGATCTTCAATCGCGCGGCGGTCTCGGCGTTCATCACGAGCACGTTCGGCACGCGAACCATCTGGGTGATGGGCGCGAAATCTTTCGCAGCGTCGTACGGCATTTTCGCGAAGAGCCAGGGGTTGATCGCGTGCGTGGCAACCGCCGCGATGCCGATCGTCAATCCGTCGGGCGGCGCCTTGGCAACGATGTCCGCACCGATGTTGCCGCCGCCGCCGGGCTTGTTGTCGATGATGACCGGGCCCAGCGAATCCTTCACGCGCTCAGCCAGCAGCCGCGCCGTGACGTCGATCGGGCCGCCGGGCGCATAGGGCACCACGAGGCGAATCGGGCGGGCCTGCGCAACGGCAAAGGGCGATGCGAGCGTGGCGGCCGCGGCCAGGCCGGCGGCGAGAAGGGGTCTGCGTTTCATGGCTCTGGTGTTCCTTGAACAGGGATTCAACCGACGTGCTTGTCGGCTTCGGTGGTGAATGCGTCGGCATGGAATTCGTCGGATGGCAAGCCTGCCTGCGCGCTGTACTCGGCACGCGCCGAATCCACAACGATGGGCGCTCCGCAGGCATAAACCTGGTGGCCGGACAGGTCCGGGAAATCTTCGAGCACGGCGCGGTGGACGAAGCCGGTGCGGCCGGTCCAGTTGTCTTCGGGCAATGCGTTGGAAATCACCGGCACGTATTTCAGGTTCGGCATTTCGGCCAGCTTGCCCTGTACCCAGTCGTCCAGGTACAGATCGGCAGGGCGGCGTCCACCCCAATACAGCGTGGCGGGCCGTGTCACGCCCTTGAATTGCATCTGCTCGATCACGGCCTTGATCGGCGCGAAGCCGGTCCCCGATGCGAGCAGGATCATCGGCTTGTCCGAATCTTCGCGCAGGTAGAAACTGCCGTACGGACCTTCGACGCGCAGGATTTCCTTTTCTTTCATCGCATTGAAAACGTGATCGGTGAACTTGCCGCCCGGCATGTGGCGGATGTGCAGTTCGATGGACGGTGCGGCGGCGGGCTGGCCCAGCACGGCAACCGCATCGGCCCGGACCATCGTGTGCGGCGCATTGGCCATCGAGTAGCTGCGCCGCGCGCCGTCGCGCAGGATGAATTCAACGTACTGGCCGGCGTGATAACGCATCGTGTCGTTGGCCGGCAGCTGCAATCGCACCAGCATGACGTCGTGCGACTTGCGCTCCAGCGAGAGCACCCGCGACGGCATCTTGCGGATGGGGAACGCGCTTTCGTCGGTGACCTGGCGCGACTCCAGCAGCAGGTCGGTTTGCGGCACGCCGCAGCAGGTGAGGATGTAACCAGCGGCTTCTTCTTCGGGGCTCAGGGCCTTGGTCTGGTGCGGGCCGTGCACGACGGTGCCTTGAAGCTTCTTGCACTTGCAGGAGCCGCAAGCGCCGTCCTTGCAGCCGTAGGGCATGCCGACGCCCTGGCGAATCGCTGCAGGCAGGATGGCCTCGCCGGCATCAACTGTGAACGCGCGCCCGCTGGGCTGCACCGTTACCTGGAACGGCCCCACGGGGGCCTGGGCGGTCGTCATGTTTTGGTTATCCTCGGACTGCTGTAGAAGTCGAACCACTGATTTTGCCCTCAATCCAGAACCCCCTCGGCGCGCTGCCAGCGCGCTTTCGCCGCGAGCGCCTGCTGATCGTCGGCTGCGGCGACGTGGGAATGCGGGTTGTGAAACACCTGGGTGGTCGCTTGCGGGTGATGGCGCTGACCTCATCGGCAGATCGCGTCGCGCAATTGCGCGCGCGGGGCGTCACACCGTTGCAGGGCAATCTGGACGACCGCACCACGCTCGCGCGGCTGGCCGGCATCGCGACCCGCGTCGTTCATCTGGCCCCGCCGTCTTCAGAACCGGGCGACCTCTGGTGGCGCGACTTGCGCACGGTGGCCCTGCTGCGTGCGCTGCGGCTCCGGTCGCCGCCAGCATCGATGGTTTATGGCTCGACCAGTGGGGTGTACGGCGACTGCCAGGGCGACTGGGTGAGCGAAGACAACCCCGCGCGTCCGCGCACGCCGCGCGCCCAGCGGCGTGTCGATGCAGAGACAGCGGTGCGCCACTTCGGCCGCGCGGCGCAGGTGCGCGCGAGCATTCTTCGCATCCCCGGTATCTACGCACTCGACCGCGAAGGTGGCACACCGCGCGAGCGCCTGCTGCGCGGCACGCCGGTGCTGGAAGCGAAAGACGATGTGTACACCAACCACATCCATGCCGACGATCTGGCGCGTGCCGTCATCGCCGCCATCTGGCGCGGCAGTCCGCAGCGCATCTACAACGTGAGCGATGACACGCAGTTGAAGATGGGCGACTACTTCGACCTCGCAGCCGATCACTTCGGGCTTGCGCGGCCCAAACGCATTCCGCGCAGCACTGCGCAGGACGAGCTGCCGCTCATGCTGCTCAGCTTCATGTCGGAATCCAGGCGGCTGCGCAACGCGCGCATGAAAGACGAGCTGCGGTTGAAGCTGCGCTACCCGACGGTGGCGCAGGGACTGGCGTCAGATTCCTGACGGCTTGACCATGGTGGTCATGCGGTCCACTGCTTTCACGGTCAGGACCTTGACTTCCGCGCCTTGCAGCACCGTGAGCTTCACCTCGTCTTGCGGATTCGCACGCGCCCACAGCTTCTTGTAGAACTCTTCCAGCGAGGAGACCTTGGCGCCATCGACGGCAAGGATGAAGTCTCCCGGCTCGATGCCGCTGGTGGCAGCGGGACTGTCGGCAGTGACCCGCACGACCTGGACGCGGCCCGATTGCTCAGACGACGTGAGGCCGAGCCACGGACGACGGCTTTTGGTGGTGCTGCCGGTCCTGGTCAGCTCGGCCAGGATGGGCTTGAGCAGGTCGACCGGCACGAACATGTTGCCGGGTATCCGCGGTGCCTCGCCCAGCGCGTCGGACACAAACAGGCTGCCGATGCCCAGCAGCTCGCCGCGCTGGTTGAACACCGGCGCGCCGCTGTGATTGGCAACGGGCGGGCTGGTGAAGATGGCCGATTCGATGTGATATTCCCAGTAACCGGAAAACGGCCGCTTGCTCACAAGGCGCGTCATGCCGACATCACCGTCTTCGCCGCCGGTTGCCACCATCAGCGTGTCGCCGGGGTTTGTGTTGCGATAGCTTCCCAGCGGCACGGCAGCGATACCGCGCAAAGGCAAGAGCGGACGAATGAGCCCAAAGCCCGTGGCCAGGTCATAGGCGACAGCAGTGGCGGGTATGGTGCGTTCGTCCTGCGTCACGATCTGGATGTTGTCGGCTTCCAGCATGAGATAGCCGATGGTGAGGATCAGGCCGTCGGGGCCGATCACCACGCCCGAGCCGCTGCGATTGCGGCCCAGGGTCGAGGCGGATTTCGCGCCCTCTGCGGCAGTCACGTTGACACCGACGACCGCTGCGTTGGCGCGGGTGAGTGCTTCGATCACGGCCTGCGCAGGCGGTGTCGCAGCAGGTGCCGCAGCGTGCAGTGTGCTGACGACGGCCAGGCCGCTCGCCAGCACCAACGCGCAAGCAACATGACGCAGGAAAGTGCAAGCACGCATATCGACTCCTTTGCCTTTGGGCATCACTCAAACCCCAAGCAAAGAATGCACCCGAAATCGCGACTGCACAAGCCTATTTCACGGCAAACAACCCCGCGAGCGCAGCAGGTTCACGATCTGTTCCACCGCTTCATCGGGCGCCAGGTTCTCGGTGGCCAGGCGCAGTTCGGGTGCCTCGGGCGCTTCATAGCGCGAGTCGATGCCGGTGAAGTTCTTCAACTCGCCGCGGCGTGCCTTCTTGTACAGGCCCTTCACGTCGCGCTCTTCCGCGACCGCCAGCGGCAGGTCCACATGAATCTCGAAGAATTCACCTTCCTCCATCAACGACCGCGCCATGCGACGCTCGGCCTGGAAAGGCGAGATGAAGGCCGTCATCACGATCAGGCCTGCATCCACCATCAGCTTGGCCACCTCCGCAACGCGGCGGATGTTCTCGACACGATCGGTGTCGGTAAAGCCCAGATCCTTGTTCAGCCCATGGCGCACGTTGTCGCCATCGAGCAGGTAGGTGCGGTGACCCATGGCGTGCAGACGCTTCTCCAGCAGATTCGCAATCGTCGATTTGCCCGATCCCGACAGGCCGGTGAACCACACGACACACGATTTCTGCCCATTGAGCGCGTTGCGCGCCGCCTTGTTCACATCGACGTGCTGAACGTGGATGTTCTGGCTGCGCCGAAGCGCAAAGTGAATCAGCCCGGCGCCAACCGTCGCATTGGTCAGGCGATCAATCAGGATGTAGCCGCCGGTGTCGCGGTTCTCGGTGTACGGATCAAAACCCAGCGGCCTGTCGAGGTTGAGCGTGCAAACGCCGATCGCGTTGAGCCCCAGGGTCTTGGCAGCCGTGTGCTCAAGCGTGTTCACGTTGACCTGGTACTTCACTTCCATGACCGATGCCGTCACCGTCTGCGCGCCCATCTTCAGCAGGAAGAACCGGCCCGGCAGCAGCGGCTCTTCATGCATCCAGACGATGGTGGTTTCAAACTGGTCGGCCACGCCGGCTGGCGCATCCGCAGTGGAGATCACGTCGCCACGCGAGATATCGACTTCATCGGCCAGCGTCAGCGTGACCGACTGGCCCGCCACCGCCTGATCGAGGTCGCCATCGAACGTCACGATGCGCGCGACCTTGCTCTCCTTGCCGGACGGCTGCACACGCACGCGATCGCCGGGCTTCACCACACCCCCGGCAATCGTCCCCGAGAAGCCCCGGAAATCGAGATCGGGCCGATTGACCCATTGCACCGGCAAGCGAAACGGCGCGCGCTGCATGCGCTCCTCGTCCACTTCTACTGTCTCCAGGTAACCCATGAGCGTGGTGCCGCGATACCAGGGCGTCTTGTCGCTAGGCGCGGTGATGTTGTCGCCCTTGAAGGCCGACACCGGAATGAAGGTGATGTTCTCCAGCCCGACCTGTCTGGCGAATGCGCTGTAGTCCTCGACGATCTTGTTGAAGACCTTCTCGCTGTAGTCGACCAGGTCCATCTTGTTGATGGCGACCACCACATGACGAATGCCGATCAGCGACACGAGATAGCTGTGCCGGCGCGTCTGCGTGAGCACGCCCTTGCGCGCATCGACCATCAGCACGGCAGCGTCAGCCGTCGATGCGCCCGTCACCATGTTGCGGGTGTACTGCTCATGACCGGGGGTGTCGGCCACGATGAACTTGCGCCGCTCGGTCGAGAAGAAGCGATAGGCCACGTCGATCGTGATGCCCTGTTCTCGCTCTGCCGCAAGTCCGTCGACCAGCAGCGCGAAGTCGATGCTGTCGCCTTGCGTGCCCCACTTGCGCGAGTCGGCTTCGATGGTGGCGAGCGTGTCCTCGAACAGCATCTTGCTGTCGTAGAGCAGCCGCCCGATGAGGGTGCTCTTGCCGTCGTCCACGCTGCCGCAGGTGATGAATCGAAGCAGGCTCTTGTTCTCGTGAGCCTTGAGGTAGCCGGCGATGTCGCTGGCAATCAGGTCGCTGACGTGGCTCATCAGAAGTACCCCTCTTGTTTTTTCTTTTCCATGGATGCGGCGGAATCGTGGTCGATCACGCGGCCCTGTCGCTCGGATGTCTTGGTGAGCAGCATCTCCTGGATGATCTCCGGCAGGGTTGCGGCTTCGGACTCGATGGCGCCAGTGAGCGGGTAGCAGCCCAGCGTGCGAAAGCGCACCTTGCGCATCATCGGCACCTCGCCGGGCGCGAGCGGCATGCGGTCGTCATCGACCATGATGAGCGTGCCGTTGCGCTCGACCACCGGCCGCTCGGCGGCGTAGTAAAGCGGCACGATGGGAATGTTCTGCAAATAGATGTACTGCCAGATATCGAGCTCGGTCCAGTTCGACAGCGGAAACACCCGCAGCGACTCGCCCTTGTGCTTGCGCGTGTTGTACAGCTTCCAGAGTTCGGGACGCTGGTTCTTCGGGTCCCAGCGGTGCTGGTCCGAACGGAATGAAAAGATGCGCTCCTTGGCGCGCGATTTTTCTTCGTCGCGGCGCGCACCGCCGAAGGCCGCATCGAAGTTGTATTTGTCCAGCGCCTGCTTCAGGCCCTCGGTCTTCATGATGTCGGTGTGGATCGCCGAGCCGTGCGTGAACGGGTTGATGTTCTTGGCGATGCCATCGGGGTTGATGTGCGTGATGAGCTGCATCCCCAGGTCCTTGACCATGCGGTCGCGGAATGTGTACATCTCGCGGAACTTCCATCGGGTGTCCACGTGCATCAGCGGAAAGGGCGGCTTGGAAGGATAGAACGCCTTCATCGCCAGGTGCAGCATCACGGCGCTGTCCTTGCCCACCGAATAGAGCATCACGGGGTTGTCCGCTTCGGACACGACCTCTCGCATGATGTGGATGCTTTCGGCTTCGAGGCGCTGGAGGTGGGTCAATGTCATGGGGGTCATCGGGTTCCTTTCAGGGCTGGCCTTCAGGGGCGCAGCCGTGGGGGGCGGTCTGGAAATGATGGTGCTGGGCGAGCCGACTTGCGGGTCGATCAGGCGCAGGTGTTCGTGGTGCCGGTCGAGCCGGCTGGTGATCTGTGCAATGCGAAGCAGCCGCGCTGCCCCGGGCCAGGACAGTTCGACAACACCCCGTTCGGGAACGAGACGTTCGATGAAATCGAGGTAGTGCTGGGCCTGGAGCGGCCCGGCAAACGCCAGCCAGCGCAGCTGCCCGCGTGGCGCGCGAGTGCACAGCACGTTGATGTGTGTATCGGGCGCTGCGCCCGAGCCGAGCGGCCAGTGCCTGAACTGCCGTTCGATCACGTGCATGCGCAGGCAATGGCTCAAGCGGTTCGGCTCCGGCAGGGCGTGCGCGTCGAAGTCCAGGCCCAGCACCGCCGACAGCCGTGTCACTGCACCTGCACTGTGCTTGGAGCTGCCGTTGGCCTTGAGCCAGTCGGACATCGCGGAACGGGTCCAGTGGGGGTCGGCAAGATCGGATGCGGCGGGCGGGCCGGCCAGCATGGCGGCAACCAGCGCCTGCGTCGCGCTCTGCGCAACGCCGATGTCGTCTTTGGCCGGCCGGCCCCGCCGGGGGCTCACCGTCACTGCGTTCCAGCCGTTTTCGCGATACGCCTTGACGGCTGAAATGATGGTGGGGATGCTCAGCCCGGTCGAAGCCGACACCACCGACAGCTTCTCACCCTGCAACCGGAGCAGCACCGCCTGACGCCGGCTGGCGTTCAGGTCGTCGATGCTCAGTTGGTTGCCGTTCACTGGGGTTTCGCAGAATTTGTTGGATTAAACCTTAATTTATAAGCTCATGTAAAAGATATATTTGGAATGTTCCGGCCTTCCCTTCAACATGTCCGCCCAGCCCCCCCTCACCTTTGCCATCGTCGGCGCCGGCTTTTCCGGCATGGCCGTCGCGGTACAGCTGTTGCAGCGCCTGGAAGGTCCGGCGCGCGTCTGCCTGATCAATCGCAGCCTGAGCTTCGGGCGCGGCATGGCCTATGGAACCAACTCGCCCAGCCACCTGCTCAATGTGCCTGCCGGTCGAATGAGCATCGACCCCGCGCAGGAGTCCGGCTTCATCGACTACGTGAGAAGCCGCGGCCTGAACTTCCATGCCGGTGATTTCGTTCCGCGCAGCCTGTATGGCGACTACCTGGAGCGCTGCCTCCTGCGCGCGCAGTCCGCAGCAGCCGATGGCGTCAAGCTGGAACTGGTCGAAGCCGAAGTGCTTCGCATCGACATGGATGCCGATGGCCGCTCGCCGGTGCTGCATCTGAACACCGGACGCACGATAGAAGCCGCGCAGGTCGTTCTGGCGCTGGGCAATTTCACGCCGAGAGCGCCCGCCACGCAATCGCCTGCAAACTGGATGCACGCTCCGCTCGTCAACGACGTCTGGTCGCATGGCGTGCTGGACCAGCTCGACGCGGATGCGAGCGTGCTGCTGGTGGGTACGGGTCTGACGGCCTATGACGCGGTGCTTCGCCTGCTGGACCAGGGGCATCGTGGATCGATCACGATGCTCTCGCGCCGCGCGCTGCTGCCGCAACCGCACCGCGAACAGGAAACGCCTCCAGCGGCCGGGTTGGTGCCAGCGGATGCACTCAAAGGCGTCACCAGCCTGCGCGCGCAGATGCGCGAAGTTCGCCGAATGATTCGCGACAGCGCCGCAGCCGGGCACGACTGGCGCGACGTCATCGGCGGCCTTCGCGCGCACACGCCGCGCCTGTGGCAGCAACTCAGCGAGCGCAGCCGCGCTCAGTTCGTGCGCCATCTCGGACCGCACTGGGACACGCATCGGCACCGCGCGGCGCCTGCCATCTATCGCCGCATCCAGGCCGCACTGAATGCGGGCCAGCTGTCGGTGCTGCAGGGCCGGCTGGTCGATGTGACCGTTACCGACGCGCCGGGCGCGCGAGTGACCTGGCGACCACGCGGCGCGACCGACAACCGCACGGGCGACTACCGCGTCGTCATCAACTGCACCGGGCCATCGAGCGACCTGCATCGCGTGAGCGATCCGCTGATCGCGCAGTTGCGCGATGCGGGCGCGCTGCGCGTGGACCCGCTCGCGCTCGGGCTGGCGGTCGATGACCAGTACCGCGTGCTCAGGCGCGACGGCCGCGCGTTGCAGGGCGTGCGTTATGTAGGGCCGTTGCTCAAGGCGCAGCACTGGGAGGCCACTGCCGTTCCCGAGTTGCGCGTGCACGCAAAGAGCGTCGCAGCCTGCGTCCTGAAATCCGAAACGGTGGCGCTCGATGTTCGGTCTTGACTGGATGCTGGTTGCCGCAGGTGCCGGCACCGGCCTCCTGGTCGGGCTGACCGGCGTCGGCGGTGGCGCCGTCATGACGCCGCTCTTGCTGCTGGTGTTCGGTATCGCCCCGATGGCCGCCGTCGGCACGGACTTGTGGTTCGCTGCCATCACCAAGCTTGCTGCATCGCGCATCCATCACAGCAACAACCTGATCGACTGGCAGGTCGTGCGGCGCCTGTGGGCCGGAAGCCTTCCCGCCTCGGCGCTCACCCTGGTGTGGATGACGCTCATGCCCATCGGCCCCGAGACCGCGAGCTTTCTCAAGGTGCTGATTGCGTGCGCCGTGCTGATGACGGCCAGTGCCATGGTGTTCCAGAAGCAGCTGCACGCGCTGGGCCGCCGTTTCCGGGTGGAGCATGTCGCAGGCTTCAAGACGATGCAGCCACCGCTGACCATCGCAGCCGGTGCGGTGCTCGGCGTGCTGGTGACACTGACATCAATTGGCGCCGGCGCGATCGGCGTCGTGATACTTGCCTATCTTTATCCGCTGCGCCTGACCCCGTCGCGCCTGATTGCGACTGACATCGTTCACGCGATCCCACTGGCGATGTTCGCTGGTGCGGGCCATCTGCTGATCGGCAATGTGAATTTCTCACTGCTTTTCAACTTGCTTGTCGGCTCGATTCCCGGCGTGATTTTGGGGGCCCTGCTTTCGAGCAAGCTGCCGCAGGTGTGGCTGCGCAGGGCGCTGGCGGCGATCCTGATCTTCACGGGGTGGAAGCTGTTGAACGTCGCTTGAAGAATTGGACCGCGCGAAGTTTTCCCCGCAGAATGCCCGATTGGGGGGCGTCTCGGCAATGGATGACTCGACACACGGAAAGGCAGGTTCCCGGCTTGATGGGCCTGCGCACGTAATCCATGAAAGTGCGACGTCGCGGGTTTCCCGCGGCGGGCGCATCCCTGCGGGCGTCGTCTCCAAACACTTCCTGGGTGCCCAGGCGAGCCAGCGCGCCAACCATGAGCGCGAGATGCTGACTCGGCTCGCTGGCGTTGCCGGCGTGGGTCAGCTGGTAGAGGCCGCCGGGCTGGAAGGCACCCACGATGGCGAAGTTGTCGCGCTGTGCGATGGCGGTTCATCGACGCTCGCACAGCTGCTGCGTGGTGGTCCACTGGAGCTGGCGCAGCTTCTGACCCTTGCCGTGCGCGTGGTCGAGATCGTCGCGGCCATGCATCGCGCCGGCGTGATTCACCGCGACATCAACCCGTCGAACATCGTGCTGTCCGAAAGCGGCGAGCCCATGCTCATCGACTTTGACCTGGCCGTGCTCGCGCAGCCCAGCCAGGTCGTCGCGCAGGACGCGAGCATCGTCGGCACGCTGGCTTACCTGGCACCGGAGCAGAGCGGGCGCACGGGCCGGTCCGTCGACCAGCGCGCCGATCTCTACGCGATCGGGGTCACGCTGTACGAGATGGCTTGCGGGCGATTGCCGTTCGAGGAGCAGGACACCTTGCAGCTGGTTCGCGATCACCTCGTGCGTGAGCCGCGGGTGCCGTCGCAGGTCAATGCACGCGTTCCTGCGGGGCTGTCCAACATCATTTTGCAGCTGCTGGCCAAGTCGCCGGAGCAACGCTTCCAGAGCGCTGAGGGCCTGCTTCACGACCTGCTGCGCCTGGCGCAGGAATTCGCCAGTGACAGCGGTGGCAGCTTCGCGCTGGGTGAGCGCGACTTTCCGGCACGGCTCGACGCACCGCAGGACCTGGTGGGCCGCGACGCCGAGATTGCAGCTTTGCGCACGGCGTTGACAGACGCGATGCACACATCGCGCCACACGGTGTTGATCGAAGGCCCGGCAGGCGTGGGCAAGGGCGCGCTGATCAACACGCTGCGGCCGACGGTGACCGCCGCAGGCGGCTGGATGGTCTACGGCAAGGTGGACCAGTACCTCAAGGACGGGGCAGCGGCCGGCGCGATGACCCAGGCCTTGCGTGCGCTCGGCCGGCTGCTGCTCGCGCTGCCGCGCAGCGAACTGGTGGCGCAGCGCCAGCGAATCCTGGACAGCCTGGGACGCAATGCGGCCCATGTGTCCAGGTTGCTTCCCGAATTTGCCCTGTTGCTCGGCCCACAGGACGGCATGCCCGAAGCCGACCCGCGACAAGCCGAAACCCGGTTGCAGCAAGCGATCGTCGATCTGCTAGGCGCGATTGCATCACCGCAGCGGCCGCTGGTCATCGTGCAGGACGACCTGCAGTGGGCCGCCGAGCAATCGTTTCGCGTCTTCGGGCAGCTGATGGGCGATGCCCGCTTGCGCAATGTGCTTTTCGTGGGCGCCTACAGGGGCCCGGAGCTGCATCGCAACCCCGCTTTGCAAGCGATGCTCGCGCACTGGCTGCAGCAGTCCGAGCCGCCGCTGCTCATCGAGCTGGGCAGCCTGACACAGGCTTGCACCGACGAGCTGGCCCGGCGGATGTTGCGCCTGGAACCCCAGGCCGCCCATGACCTGGGCCAGGCCGTGTTTCCGATGACCAGGGGCAATCCCTTCGACACCGTCGAGATGATCAATGCATTGCGCCGCGAAGGCGTGCTGAGCCTGCGCGAACAGGGCTGGCACTGGGATGCTGATGCGGTGCGCCACTTTGTCAGTCGCACCAATGTGGTGGACTTGCTGGTCTCGCGGCTTGACAGTCTCCCGCAGGCTTCGCGCGAGGTCATGGAGTTTCTGGCTTGCCTGGGTAACTCGGTGGAATGCGCGCGGCTGTCCTCGGCCACCGGCCTGGGCAGGGACGAACTGCGCGCCTTGCTTGCTGCGCCGATCGAGGACGGTCTGCTGGTCGGTGAGTGCAATGAGATCCGGCACTGCGTGAGCTTCAGGCACGACCGGGTGCAGGATGCAGTCATCAGCACCATGAGCGATGCGCAGCGCAGCCAGCGTCGACTCACGATGGCGCGCCGCCTGGCCGGCGAGCCGGCGATGGAAAGCGATGCCGCCCAGCAATATCTCGCCTGCCTGGAGGTGCTGCAGTCAAGCGGCACTGACGAAGAGCGGCGCCGCGCGGCCCACCTCTTTCATCGCTTCGCGCGCAAGCTGGCGAGCGCGTCAAAATATTCGCAGGCCGAGCGATATCTGTGCGCTGCCGCAGGGCTGCTGGCCGCGATAGCCAACCCTGCGGACCGGACGCGGCGCGACGCCATCGACCTCGCGCGCCATGTCGCGCTCTACAGCCTGGGCCGGTTCGACGAATCCGACCCGCTTTACGCCGCCATGCGCGAACGCATGACCGATCCACTCAGCCTGGTCGAGCCGACCTGCCTGCAGATCCGAAGCCTGGACATGCGCGGCCGAATGGACGACGCGCTGGCGCTGGGCCTGGACCTGCTCGCACAACTGGGCCTCGAAGTGCCGCACGACTTCCGCACCGCCGACCGGGATCAGCGCCTGGATGCGCTTGCACAATGGGTTCAGCAGGACAGCCTGCTGGATCAGGCGACGCGCGCGCAGTTGCAGGACCCGCGCCTGCTGGCCGTCGCCAAGCTGCTTGGCCGCGTCGTGGGGTCGGCTTACCTGGGTTCGAACCTCGATGCGTTTGCCTGCATGCTGCTGGAAGCGCAGCGTCTGTGGGAAGAGCACGGACCCTGCGCAGAACTGGTCGCGTGCATGAGCCACATGAACGGCATGCTGATCGGCCTGCGACAGGACTATCGGTGTGGTTACAGCATTGCGCGTCACGTCCTGGCCGTGGGGGAGGCGCTGGGCTACGAGGCCCAGACACTGGAGGCGCGCTACCGGTTCGCGGGTCATGCGTGCGCCTGGTTCGAACCGCTGGAAACGGCGTTCGACCACGCGATGCACGCCTTTGAAGGCCTGCAGGCCAGGGGTGATCTTTCCTTTGCGTGCTACGGGCACATCTTTGCGTACAACCTGTTGCTGGACACCGCGCCCACCATCGACATTCACGATGCAGAGATCGAGCGCGGGCTGGCGCTGTGCCGGCGTACCGGCAACATCCATGCTGCTGCGCTGCATACCTGCGAGCAGCGATTCCTGCGTGCGCTGCGCGGACAGACCCATGCCCCGGAAAGTTTTGACGACGAGCACTTCACCGAAGAGGCATTCATGGCCAGCGTGGGCCATCTGCCGTTTGTGGACTTCGATTTCTTTCGTGCGCTGCAGGCGGTGCTGTGGGGCGATGGGGTTGCGCTGGAGCGGTATGCGCGCTTGTTGATGTCGCGTGCCCGGGGCGCTGCCGCCGGATTCTTCAGGGTCTCGCATGTCCATGTATTCGTCGCGCTGGCTGATGCCTGGCAGCTTCAGAAGGCAGGCGGTGATCCCGGCGACAGGGCGCGGCTTGTTGCGCAACTGCAAGCGAGCTGCCAATGGCTGGCGGGCCGTGCTGCCGACCAGCCGTGCAATTTCCTGCACCTGCTGCGACTGGTGCAAGCCGAACAGGCGTGGGCCCTTGGTGACCTGTGGACGGCGGCAGTGACCTTTGACGCAGCAGTGATGGAAGCCGAAAGTCGTGCGCGTCCCTGGCATCGCGCGCTCATCACCGAACGCGCTGCATTGTTCCAGCTGACGCATGGACTCACGAGGACGGGCCGCACATTGCTGGCCGATGCGCGAGACGGGTACGAGGCCTGGGGTGCCAGCGCCAAGGTGGACCAGATGCAGCGCGAGCATGCGTTCCTGCGCG
This sequence comes from Caenimonas sp. SL110, assembly GCF_001044395.1. Classification (GTDB taxonomy): domain Bacteria; phylum Pseudomonadota; class Gammaproteobacteria; order Burkholderiales; family Burkholderiaceae_C; genus Ramlibacter. The sequence goes on along the minus strand of NZ_JANU01000009.1, from coordinate 88,007 downwards.
CGCCCGCGCAGAACCTGGAGTCGCGAATCGGCGTCACCGCCAGCCAGTCCGGCAGGAGCAGCAAAGGCAGCAAAGGCAAGGGCAGCAAGTTGAATCGGGGGAGCGACAGCGTCTCGTCGGACGAGCTGGACCTGGTGGGCTTGCTGCGCGCTTCGCAGGCCCTGAGTTCCGAGACCAGCGTGGAGCACCTCACCACGCGCGTGACCGAAGTGCTGGCCGCCCTGAGCGGGGCGACCAAGGTGCTGGTGCTGTCGTGGAACGAGGGGCAGTGGTGGCTGCTCGCGCCCGCGCCGGGCGAGCCGTCGATACCCATGGCCGAGGCTTCGCAGCAGGGCCTGGTGCCGCTATCGGCTATTGCCTATGCAGAGCGCACTGGCGAAACGCTGGTGGTGGATGACGTCGCCGGTGACGACCGTTTCGCGCGCGATCCGTATTTCGCAGGCGTTGCGCTTTGTTCGATGCTGGTCGTGCCCATTGCCGGCCAGGGAGCCGCGCGTGCGGTACTCATTCTTGAAAATCGCCAGGGCCGTGGCGCCTTCAACCCCGAACGCCTGGACGCGGTGATGCTCATTGCGGGTCAGCTGGCCGTCTCGCTGGGCAATGCGCAGCTCTACGAAAGCCTGGAGCAGCGGGTGCTTGCGCGCACGCGCGAGCTGGAAGACATGCAGGCGCAACTCGTGGCGACCGCGCGACGAGCCGGCATGGCCGAGATCGCCAACAACGTGCTGCACAACGTGGGCAATGTCCTCAACAGCATCAACGTTTCTGCAAGCGTCGTGCGCGGCACCATTTCAAACTCCAGGATAGGCGGGCTCACGCGCGCGGTCGACCTCATCAACCAGCACCAGCACGACCTTGCCCAGTTCATTGAAACCGACCCGCGCGGCAAGGCGCTGTGGCCTTACCTGAACGAGTTGGTGAGCGCGCTTCGGACGGAGCGGCAGGATGCGCTGGGCGACCTGGATCGGCTCTCACGCAGCGTCGAGCACATCATCTATGTCGTTGCCACCCAGCAATCGCATGCCGGACCTTCCAGCGTGCTGGAGATGACGCAACCCGAGGAGCCGCTGGAAGAAGCGATCCACATGTGCGCCTCTGCGCTCGAACGTGTCGGCGTGAACATTTCGCGCGACTACCAGAGCGTGCCGGTGATCGCACTGGACCGGCAGCGCGTGCTGCAGATCCTGGTGAACCTGATCGCCAATGCAACCCAGGCGATGGAGGAAGTGCCGCCGGAGCTTCGCCGGCTGGTGCTAGGCGTGAGCATGGTGCGGTCCGAAACAGAAGCGGGCAGCGGGCGGTTGTGCATTTCGGTGCGAGACCACGGAGCCGGCATCGCGCACGAACACCTGACGCGCATCTTTGCCCACGGTTTCACCACACGCCGGGATGGGCACGGCTTCGGCCTGCACAGCAGTGCCGTGGCCGCGCTGGAGATGGGCGGCAAGCTGACCGTGTTCAGTGACGGGCCCGGACATGGGGCCACGTTCACGCTGGAATTGCCGGTGGCGTAGGTCAGTGGTGACCTGGCCTAGCCCGGCTTGCCGTCCAGCCTGGGTCGCGTGAGCACCGGCCAATAGACGATTGCGTAGAGCCCGAACCCTGCCGACCAGAGCACAGACGAGCCGATGATCGATGGGATCAGCAGTTGCGGCGCGGCCAGGGGCAGCCCCACCCGCACGAGCGCGGCCAGGCTCACCAGCGCGTAGGCGGCCACGTCCCAGCGATCGGCACGCAGGGGGCGCGCGGTGTGACCCTTGGCGGTGCGCGTCATCATGCCGATGATCAGTCCACCGATGGCGCCGACGGTGAGCGCGTGCACTGCGACAGATGGCGTCACCAGACCCATTGCGGCCAGCGCGCGCAGCGCCAGATGAACCGGAATCCAGGCGTAGGCCAGGTGCAGCACCCACACCAGCGGCGTACGCAAGGTCTTCCACGGACGCCATAGCGTCCAGCGCGCGGCGTGCGAAGCGGCGCATGCAGTCGCCACCACGGCCAACGGCGCTCCCTGCAGTCCCATCAGATCCGCTGCCAGCACGATGAGCGTCAACGCGAGCGTCACCTTCTCCAGCCAGGCAACGCGAGTGGCGCCGGCTTGCGGCACGCCGTTGTTGGTGAACATCGGGATCACGCGTCCGCCCATCACCGCCACGATGAACAGCACAGCATCGAGCCCGATCTGGATGCCCAATCGGGCAGGCAGTGCGATGACGCCAAGATGCTGGAGGTGGATGGCCAGCGATGCACCGGACATCAGCAGCAGCACCGCCACGAAAAAGTAATTGCGGCGCACACCTGCAGCGACAAACGGGATCGCCAGTGCAATCGCGGCGGCTGCGGGGAATGCGGTGTTGACGATGGCCGCAGCCCATCCCCAGGGCGTGAGCACGAGAACACGGCCGGCCACCCACAACAGCGCGAGTGCCCCCAGCAACCAACCCGTGGGCGTGGGCCGGTTGGCCCAGTTGCGCCCCGCCGTGAAGAGAAAGCCCACCACCACCGCCAGCGTGAAGCCGAACAGCATCTCGTGCGCATGCCAGATCGGCCCTTCCAGATACGGCCGGCCCAACCATCCTGCGAACTGCATCGCCCACAAGCCGATGGAGATGGCACTGAAGACGCTGGCCAGCAGGTAGAAAGGGCGAAACCCCAGCTCCCACAGCGCGAATGACTTTCGCACAGGGGCCGGTGCGCGCGGTTCTTCGATGCGGATGAAGGTGCTCATGGGAGTTTTCGTTGTGCAATGGGCGCGCGGTGTGTGTACCGCCAGGCCAGCGCCGAACCCACGACGGTCGCTGCAAAAAACGCGATTGCGAATGCGTTGAGAAGGGCTCCGTTGGCGCGTGGAACCAGGTCCGCAAAACCGGGACCCAGACGAAGCGCCAGCGAGAGATGAAGCACGGCCAGCGGCAGGTAGAACCAGACGCCGAACTGGAGCTTGACGCGAGCGACGGCCGGCAGGATGACCGGGGCGTGACCCATGATCATGCTGACGACAAACCCCAGGCCCAGCGCGTGAAGCGCAACGTCGCGCGCTGCAAAACCGATCGCGGTGGCGACCCAGGCCATACCGGCAACGACAAGCCATGCATAGCCGCCGAGCAGGCAGACGGCCATGTAGCGCGTCAGGCCGTCGGCAAGCACGGTCCTGCGGGCGATGTCAAAGACGAACAGCCATGCACCGAGACACACGAGGGCGATGCCGTAGGCGATACCACCGACGCCGGATTGAAGTGCGGATGTAGCCGAGCCCAGCACCATCAGCACAACGATGGCGAGCAGCAGCCAGCCGGCTGCAGGCCTGCGGCGCATCAGCCGCGTCATCTCCAGGCGCTCGGCGGCGATGGTCCAGATGAGAAATGCAAACCACCAGGGCATGACACTGCGGCCATCAAGGCCGAAGGCAAACATGAGGTTGCCGATGAACCACGCGACTGCGGACGCAAGCAGCAGCCAGGTGTGCGGCTGCGACTGCCTGCGCACGATTTCGATGTTGATGGCGATGAAGCAGATAGCCGCAGCGACCAGCAGCGATGCGCCGAGTCCGGGACGGCCCACGAGCAGCATCAGCCCACCCAGCGCTGACGACACAGGCGCAATGAATGCAGCGCGATGCTTCAGGGCGACGGCCCGCTCGATGCCGATAACCGTGCCGAGGAAGCCGCCGATCATGAGCGCGGCGTGGGCCTGCGCCGCATGCAGCGGCCAATCGGCGCCCAGATCGACCGGCAGTGCAATGCCCACACGAAGCAATCCACCCGCGATGCCCCCAAAAACAATCGTGGCAATCGCTGCCAGCAGGAGCAGTCGCAGTAACCGGGAAACAGCCGCAGTGCTCACCACCCCATGAAGCGCTTTGCGCTCTCGCTCATACGCTCGGGCGTCCACTCGGGCTCCCACACCAGCTCCACCTGGATCAGCAGGCCCGCCGGCACCACGCGATCGAGTTCGGTTTCTATCTCATCGATGATGACGTCGGCCACGGGGCACGCCGCCGATGTCATCGTCACCTGGACACGTGCAAGGTCTTGCGTGATCACCACGCCGTAGACCAGGCCGACATCGACGATGCTCATCGAGAGTTCCGGGTCCACCACGCGGCGCAGGGCCGCAGTCATGGGTCCGCGTAACTCCGGGGGACCTTCATAGGGGAACTGCTGCAAGGTCATGGCTCATGGTAGGTTGAGGGCTTTCGCGTGCCCTTGATCTGAGTCAATCCCGACCGAGACCTGTCACGCGATCCTTGCCCACATGAATTCGAATTCACACTTTCACCAGTTGTTGCAGGCCGCTGCAGCTCAACCGTCCCCGCAGAGACTGCTCTTTGTTTTTGCGGGGGCCGAGTTGCCCGACGATGCGACGGCCGCGCAGCGAGCGCGTTTCGAGGCGGGTGAGGGCGGCGCACTGCAGCCGCTCGCCTGCGTGGACAAGCATCCCGAAGAGCTTTCGCAGTTCGAGGCGCTGGTCGAGGAGTCGCGGGCGACCTGCCCGCCGTGGCGCGTGGTGTTCATCGCCGCGCTGGGCGGAACAGGCAACCAGGGACCGTCGGACGGGCAGGTCGACGCCGGGCTGGGCAGCATGGTCGAGAGCGTGCGCGTGGGCCGATTGCAGGGAATGCTCGCGCTGGATCCGCACGGCAACCCGGTCTCTTTCGAGTAGATCGGCACAGGCCGAAAGGGGTCAGCGCAAGCGAGGCGCGGCTTCGAGCTGCTCGGGCGTCGTGAAGTAGGCCGAGCCCGTGCCCATCCGCTCGCGTGCTCGCGCCAGTTCGTGCCGCGCCACCGTGCGCAGGTGAACCTCGTCCGGGCCATCCATCAATTGCAGCGCCCGGCCCCAGCTCCAGAACCACGCCAGCGGCGTATCGGGTGACAGACCCATCGCGCCGAAGATCTGCATGGCCCGATCGACCACCCGCGTCTGCAGCCGCGCCGCGACCACCTTGATGGCAGCGACCTCCGAGCGCAATCGTGATGTGTCAGGGTTTGGCTGGTCCAGCATCCACGCGGCGTGAAGCACCAGCAGACGTGCCTGGTCGATCTCGATGCGCGACAGCGCAATCCATTCCTGGATGTTGGAAAAGTCCGAGAGGTATTTGCCAAAGGCCTTGCGTTCGAGCACGCGCTCGCCGGCCAGCTCCAGTGCCAGTTCGCACTGGCCGATGGTGCGCATGCAGTGGTGCATGCGCCCTGGTCCGAGCCGGGCCTGCGCCATGCGAAAGCCTTCGCCCCAAGCACCCAGCAGGTTGCCTGCGGGAACCCTGACATCGCGCAGCACGATCTCGCAGTGACCCTCAGGCGACTCGTGATGGAGCATTGCGATATTGCGAACGACCTGGACACCGGGCGTATCGAGCGGCACCAGCACCATGCTGTGCTTCGCATGTGATTCAGCGTCCGGCAATTCGTCGTCATCGCTGCGCGCCATCACCACCAGCAGGCGGCAGTCGGGATGCGCCGCGCCGGTGATGAACCACTTGCGGCCATTGAGCACCAGTTGCGAATCGACGCGTCGCACCGTGGTCTGCAGGTTGGTCGGGTCAGACGATGCCACATCGGGTTCGGACATCGCGAACGCCGATCGAATCCGGCCCTCCAGCAGCGGCGTGAGCCAGCGTTCAGCTTGGTCCGGCGTTGCGAAGCGATGCAGCAGTTCGATGTTGCCCGTGTCGGGCGCGCTGCAGTTGAAGACTTCGGCCGCCCAGGGAATGCGGCCCATGGTTTCAGCCAGTGGCGCGTAGTCGAGGTTGCTCACGCGCGTGCCGGGTTCACTTTCGCGCAAGCCCGGCAGGAACAGGTTCCACAGGCCTTCTTCGCGCGCCAGCGACTTGAGGTCTTCCATGAAAGGCGGTGGAAAAACTCCGCTGCGCACCGAGTGATGCCACGCCGCGTTGTACGGCAACACGAAACGATCCATGAAGGCCTGGAGCCTGTTGCGCAACGCGATGGCTTGGTGCGAGTGATTGAAGTCCACTGCGATTCAGCCCGCGGCACTCATTCGCCGAGAAAGCTCACGTACTGCGCGGGCTCAGGGCGAATGCGCGGTGCCTTCGTACGGGATGCGGTGCCGATGTTGATGAAGCACACCGGGCGTTCTTCGGGCGACAGGCAGAACAATCGGGCAAGGCCCTCGAAGGCCAGCGCTTTGCCGCTGGTCAGCGCCGACGCGAAGCCCAGCGCGGTGGTCATGAGCAGGATGTTCTGGATCGCGCAACCGGCGGAGATCAGGCGCTCGTGGGGCGGCACCTCTGTGTCCGAGCCTGAGGTGGTGACGATCGCGAGCATCAGCACCGGCGCCCTGAAAGCCTTCTGCCTGGCCTGTTCGACCTGGTCAGCGGTGGCCGATGCATCGCGTTGCAGCAACGAGTCGGCAAACACCTGCGCGAGCCTTTCACGCGCTTCGAAAGGCACGATGACAAAACGCCACGGCAGCAACTCGCCATGATCGGGCGCTGACGCAGCAGCGCGCAGGATGGTCTCGAGCTGCTCCATGTCCGGCCCGGGTTCCACCAGATGCTTGGGCAGGACCGTGCGACGCCGGTCTATCAACTCGGCGATGGCCGCAGCTTCAAGGGTGGCGTCTATGCGGGCGTTCATCCGCATGTCCCGATGTGGCCGCACTCGGTGCAGAAGTCGCAGCCGTCCTTGCGGATCATCGCGTGCGCGCCGCACTCGGGGCACTTGCTGCCCGACATGGGTGCGGTTGCATGAGAGGCGGCCGACTCGCTGCTGTCCATCGATTGCGCCGAGACGCCGTTGCGGGCCGCGATGATGCCCTGCAACGCATAGGCAATGGCCGCCACCTCCGAGTCGTGCCACAGCGGGATCGCCGTGCCGTCGGCCTTGACGTAAGTGCCCAGTCGCACAGGTCCACGGTCCCATGCCACCTTGCGCATGTCGGCCAGCGCCCGCTCCAGGAAGCCGCCGCGTGCGGCGAGCGACAACATGCGCATGCTGGAGGTGATCCACTGCTGCGATTGCCCGCTCTGGCCCACCGGCATGAAGAACTCGATGGCCCGCTCGCGACCGTCGGGCAGGGTGATGAACGACACGACCAGGTAGACGTGCTGCTTGCCCTGTTGCGTCCAGTATTCGATCTTTTGTGCGACCGCAGGCAGCGAACCGTTAGGCCTGCGCGAGATCACTTCGCGCATCGGGTCGACGGTTGCGGGCACCGGCGCGGCAACCGCTGCCGCTGCAGGCGCATCGAGCTGCAGCACCGAACCGACGATGTCGTTGGGCCGGTAGGTCGCGAGACCTTTCAGTCCTGCTGTCCATGCCTGGGTGTACAGGTCCTTGAACGATTCGTACGGGTAGTCCACCGGCACGTTCACTGTCTTGGAGATGGCAGTGTCGATGTAGGGTTGCACCGCTTTCATCATGCCGATGTGATCGGCAGCGGCCAGCTGCATCGCGGAAACAAAGTAGTCGGGCAGCTGGCTGGTGTCGCCGCCCAGGCTGCGGTACAGGCGCCACGCGTGGTCCTGGACGTCGTACTGCAAGGTGCTGCCATCGGCCTCGCGCTTCTTGCGCGTGTAGGTCCACGAGAACGCGGGCTCGATGCCATTGGAGGCGTTGTCCGCAAAGGCCAGGCTCACCGTGCCGGTCGGCGCAATCGACAGCAGGTGGCTGTTGCGGATGCCGTAGCGGCGGATCGAGTCTTTCAGCGTGTCGGGCAGGCGGCTCGAGAAGGTGCCGTCTTCCAGGTAACGCTGCGCATCGAATGCGGGGAAGGCACCTTTTTCGCGTGCGAGTTCCACCGATGCGCCATAGGCCGCGTCGCGCAGGGTCCGCGCGATTCGCACGGCTGTCTCGCGTCCGGCGTCGCTGTCGTAGCGAAGGCGCAGCATTGCGAGCGCGTCGCCCATGCCGGTGAACCCGATGCCGATGCGCCGCTTGGCATGGGCTTCGGCCTTCTGCTGGGGCAAGGGCCAGAAGGTCAGGTCCAGGACGTTGTCGAGCGCGCGCACCTGCAGTGCGACAGCGGCTGCGAACGCGTCGAAGTCGAATGCTGGTTCGCCTGCAAAGCCGAACGGATTGCGCACGAAGCCCGGCAGGATCACCGGTCCCAGGTTGCAGCACCCGTAAGAAGGCAATGGCTGCTCGCCGCATGGATTGGTCGCAGCGATGTCTTCGCAGTAGTGCAGGTTGTTGTCGCGGTTGATGGTGTCCAGAAAGATGACGCCTGGCTCTGCGAAGTCGTATGCCGACTTCATCACCGTGTCCCACAGCTCACCGGCTGCGAGGCTGCGGTAAACCCACATGCCGTCATCACGCTGGTGTGCGCCAGCCGCGATCATGGCCGCGCCGGGACGCGCGGTGTGGACCAGGTCCCAGTCGCCGCCGCTCGCAAGCCGTTTCATGAATTCATCGCTGACGGCAATCGACACATTGAAGTTCGACCAGCGTCCGGGTTTGCGCTTGGCGGTGATGAACTCCAGCACGTCCGGGTGGTCGATGCGCAGCACGCCCATCTGCGCGCCACGACGTGCGCCTGCGCTCTCGACTGTCGCGCATGAATGATCGAACACGTCGATGTAGCTGCAGGGGCCGGATGCCAAAGATGCAGTCGCGCGCACTTCGGCGCCGCGTGGGCGAATGCGCGAGAAGTCGTACCCCACGCCTCCACCACGCCGCATGGTTTCGGCCGCTTCGCGCAGCGCTTCATAGATGCCGGGAAAGCCGCCTGCGTCCACGCCCTGTATGCAATCGCCCACCGGCTGCACGAAGCAGTTGATCAGCGTGGCCTGCAACGAAGTACCCGCCGCGCTCATGATCCGTCCCGCGCCGATGGCACCGGCGCTGAGGTTGCCAAAGAAGCGCGACTCCCACTGCGCCCTGTCGGGTTCGTTCTCGACCGAGGCGAGCGCTTTCGCGACGCGGGCGAAGATGTCCTGCGCGCTGGTCTCGTCGTCCTTGAGATATTTCTCGGCCAGGACGTCGCGTGTGATGGGTTGCACGGGCAGCATCGGAAGGGTCTCGGTGGGCTTCATGTCGCGTTTCATGATTGTCCCTGCGTCATCAGGTCAGCGGGCATGGTGCCCGCCACCATCCATTGCATCAATTCCCGCACGCTGCGGATCTGGGAGCCGAAGGGCAGCCGGCCAGCACCGCGAAAGAACAGGCCCTTGTCGGTGCTGCCTTCCAGCGCGTGGCCCAGGGACTTGTCGATGCAGAACTGGCCCCAGCTTGCCTTGCCGTCGCGCAGGCCGCATTGCGACAGGCAGTCGAACCACATGGTGCAGTGCGCCTTCTGGTGCGCGTGCTGCTGCAGGCGTGGCTCCAGCCGCAGGTATTTGTCGAGCCAGGGCGTTCGCACGGCGCGTGCCGGCAGCCCGGCGACGCTGGTGAACTCCACCATGTCCTCGGGACCGGCGTTGGCGAGCACGCGCTTGAAGTCGGGATGCGCATCGCATTCTTTCGTCACAGCAAAAGCTGTTCCCAGTTGCGCACCCGATGCGCCCAGCGCTTGTAGCTGCTTGATGTCTTGCAAGCTCGAAATACCGCCTGCTGCAATGAGTGGAATGCGGCCTTCGATGCCCGACGCGCGAAAGAAGGCGAGCACTTCGGGTATCACCACATCGAAGTCGAAGCGGCGGTCATGCAGGTCTGCCACTTTCGCCGCGCCCAGGTGACCGCCCGCAAGTTTCGGATGCTCGATCACGATGGCATCGGGCAGGCGCCCCTTCTTCTCCCACTTGCGAACGACCAGTTGCACGCCTCGTGCATCGGACAGGATGGGGATCAGGGCCGTCTTCGGAAAATCGCGTGCGAGATCGGGCAGGTCCAGCGGCAGGCCCGCACCGACGATCACCGCGTCGATCCCGCATTCGAGCGAATGGCGCACATAGGCTTCATAGGCACTGACCGCGCGCATGATGTTGACCGCGATGAGTCCTCGGCCGCCACTCAGGGCGCGGGCCCTGGCGATCTCGCGCTTGAGCGCTTCAAGGTTGGCGGCGTCGATCCGCTCGCGGGTGCCGGGCTCACTCGACAGGTGCGCGGTCTGCTCCATCAGGTCGGGGTGATGACGGCGCAAGTCCACGGATGAGATCGTGCCGATTGCGCCCAATGCGGCAACCGCGCCTGCAAGACCGCCTGCAGAAACGCCCACTCCCATTCCGCCTTGCACCACCGGCAGCAAGCTGCGTCCGGCGATCTGCAGGGGTGCGAGGCCCGAGCTTCGCGCTGCGTCTTCAAGCAGGGCGGCCATCGCCTCGTCGTTCATTGATTGGTACATCTTTTTCTTGGGAGTTTTGCAAGGCTGTCACTGTGCGCGTCTCGTGGCAAGAAAAGTTGACGCCGATCAACACTTGCCCGGAAATCAGCTGACAGATTGATCGCTTGGCGCGGGCTCCGCGTCGATCACCTGGCCGTCATGTTCCACATACGGCTGGTAGGGTCCGGTTCCGCTGTGTGTTGAGTTGGACGCCGAAACGAAGTCACCCTTTGTCACATCGAAGACATGCACCTCGCCGTCTTCGATGACGTAGTGCCATCCATGCAGGGTGAGCTGGCCGCACTCGACCTGGCGGCGCACCATCGGGTAGCCCATCAGGCGCTCCAGCTGCAGCACGACGGCGCGTTGCTCCGTGCGACGCAAGGCTTCGGGTCCCGAGACTGGCAGCAGCGCCTCGCTCGCGAGCTTGAGCCACTCCTTCAGCGCAATCGCTTCGTCGGGAACGCCGTCGTACGCCGCGCGTATCGCACCGCAATGGCTGTGCCCGCACACGATGATGGTCTTGACATGCAGCGACAGCACCGCGAACTCGATCGCCGCCATGGTGCCGTGCAGCCCATGCGAGCCGTCGTAGGGCGGAACAAACGCACCGACGTTGCGCACGATGAACAGTTCGCCCGGTCCTGCGCCGGTCAGCAGGTACGGAACCAGCCGCGAATCGGAGCAACCGATGAACAACGTTGTGGGGTGCTGCCCCTGCGCAACCAGGTCCTGGAAGCGCTGCTGGTGACGCGGGAAATAGTCGGAGCGAAACTGCCGCAGTCGCTGCAGCAGTTCGTCCGATTCGGGGGAGTTCATTGCACCAGCGGCGAGTCGGCGGAGTCCAGCTCCACACCTTCGATTTGCGCTTCGCCCGCCAGAACTTGCAGGCACTGGCGCATGGCAGTCACCCAGCTTTGCTGGCGCAGCGCCATGCGCACGGAGCCCAGCACATCTTCAAAAGCCTGCGCAGAACCTGGCTCGCGCTGCAGCACTTCCACGACATGCAGGCCGAACCGGCTGTGTACCAGGCGCGGCAGCACACCGATCTCTACGTGCCCCAGCACTTCACGCGCGAATTCGGGTGCGCAATCGGCAGCACTCAACCAGCCGAGCTCGCCGCCGTGTTCGCCACTGGGGCAGTTCGACAGCTCACGCGCGGCGCGGCCGAAGTCGTCGGAAGCCGTGCCGTCATGGCAGCGCACGTCGAGCAGGCAAGCCTCGGCCCGATTGCGCAGCGCGACCACATCGACCCCCGGTGTCACGGCAAACAGCACATGGCGAACGAGGGCCTGTTCGCCCGTGCGGTAGCGTTCGGGGTGCGCATCGAAGTGGCGTCGGCATGCTTCGTCGGATGGCTCCGGAATCTGCAGCTCACGCTCCAGCCACGCTTCAATCGCCTGCGAGGCCGCGTCGCTGGTGATGCCGTTGACAGGCACCGGGTCCGAAGCATCCAGCAGTCCGGCTCGCATCGCTGCCTGCCGTAGAAGTTCGGTGCAGGCGCGTTGGCGAAGCTGCTCGTCGGTCAGGGTTTCATCGGCGGTGTTCAACGGCTGCCCGTTGACGGATGCGACCTTGGCGACGGCCACGGCCGGTGCAGTGATGGGAAGGATTGCGCTCATGGTGTCTCCTTAGCGATCGCCAGGTTGGGCCACTGCAGCTGCGCCGCGTGGGGGAACCGCGCTGGGCTGGCCGGGCAGGTTGCGGCCTGCAGGCACGTTCAGGCGGCGGCTGCGCACCACCTGGTAGGGGCGAAACAGGAAGGTGATAGCCGCGAAGCCGCTCCAGATGTGAACCAGCCGCGTGAACGGGAACAGCAGGAAGATCGTCATGCCGAACACCACATGGAACAGGTAAGGCCACGGCAGTGCAGCGAGCGCGCTGGCGTCCACCGGCCTGAGCGTGACGATGCGTTGCGCCCAGTCCGCCAGGATCAGCATCACGCTGCCGTCGGTGTGCTGGATCGAGTAGGGCAGGGTGATCAGGCCGACCACCAGTTGCACCCACAACACGGCCAGCACCATGATGTCGCTCACGCGGCTGGTGTGCCGGATGCGCGGATCGAACAGCCGTCGCCAGATCAGCATGGTGAGACCCACGAAGCACACCGCACCGGCGATGCCGCCAGCAGTCACGGCGAGCATCTGCTTGGTCGCAGCGGTCATGAAGATGCCGTACACCGCATGCGGCGTGAACAGGCCCACCATGTGGCCGAAAAAGAGAAACAGCACACCGAAATGGAACAGGTTGCTGCCCCATTTCAGCAGGCCTGCGCGCAGCAACTGCGACGAGTCGCTTTTCCAGCTGTACTGGTTCTGGTCGAACCGCATCAGGCTGCCCACGATGAAGACCGTGAAGCAAACGTAGGGATAGACCTGGAACAGGAAGTCGTGCACGGATTTCATCGCATCGCTCCTTGCGCGTTGGTGTTCTTGCGAACGATGTGGATGGGTTGTGGCTGGCCGGGTTTGGCTTGCCCCTCGGTCGAGCAGCCGTCAAAGACGACCGGTTCGGCCCAGCTCTCGTCCAGCGGTTGCTCGGGGGCGCTTGCAACGGCCTCGGCTTTCTGGCCCGCCATTTCAAGCAGCGCGCCCAGCAAGCTGGCGTACGCGCTTTCGCGTTCACGCAGCGCGCCGAAGATCGCCTTGAGGATGTGCGCAATCTCCGACAGGAAGGCCCTGGCTTCGCGCGCCGGTTGTGTCGATACGAATTCGAGCAGCGCCGGCAGGTAGTCGGGCAATTCGTTTTCGTTGAGCACGAGGCCCGCGCTCTGGTAGGTCTGGCCCAGGTCGATCATGGCCGGGCCGCGTTCGCGCGAGTCGCCGTGCACATGCTCGAACAGGTGCAGCGATGTCGCGCGGCCCCGGTCGAACATCTCGACGTAAGCCGCCTCGATCACCAGCGGGTCGCCTGACTGCAAGGTCGTGATCAATGCCTCGATCTCTGCCAGCCGGGACGACTTCAACACATCGTCGTGACGCAGCAGGCTGCGCATCTCGGTGAGGTTGTCGCGCTGCCATGTGTCGGGGTAGCCGAGCAAGGCTGCGATGACGCGCAGCGTGACTGCGCCGGGTGCGCGCTGGACCGCTTTTGAGGCAGTGCCTGGGGTGGTGATGGCCGCCATGTCAGATCTCCGCCTTGATAGGGATGGTGCGTTTCTTTTCCGCGCCGAAGAGGCTTGCGGTGGTTGTTCCGTCCGAGCAGCCGTTGCCGAATGTGAAGCCGCAACCGCCGCGCACGTTGAAGGTGTTCTCCGCGTATTCACGATGGGTGGTCGGGATCACGAAGCGGTCTTCGTAGTTGGCGATGGCCATGACGTGGTACATCTCCTCGACCTCGTCCTGCGTGATGCCGACCTGCTCCAGCACCGCCATGTTGATGCGCTGGTCCACATGCTTTTCGCGCTGGTAGGCACGCATGGCCAGCATGCGTTCGAGCGCACGGATGACCGGCAAGGTGTCACCGGCGGTGAGCAGGTTGGCCAGGTACTTCACCGGGATGCGCAACTGGTTCACGTCGGGGATTTCGCCGTTCGCACCCAGGTGTCCTGCGTTCGCAGCGGCACTGATGGGCGAGAGCGGCGGCACATACCAGACCATCGGCAAGGTGCGGTACTCGGGGTGCAGTGGCAGGGCCACCTTCCATTGCACGGCCATCTTGTAGACCGGGCTGTTGCGAGCCGCTTCCATCCACTTGTCGGGGATGCCGTCGATGCGCGCCTGCTCGATGACCTTGGGGTCATGCGGGTCGAGAAAGAGGCTGAGCTGCGCGGGGTACAGATCGCGGTCGCGCTCGACGCTGGCGGCTTCCTGGATGCGGTCTGCGTCGTACAGCAGAACGCCGAGGTAGCGGATGCGGCCCACGCAGGTTTCCGAGCACACGGTCGGCTGGCCGGCTTCGATGCGCGGATAGCAGAAGATGCATTTCTCGGCCTTGCCGCTTTTCCAGTTGTAGTAGATCTTCTTGTAGGGGCAACCCGAGACGCACATGCGCCAGCCGCGGCACTTGTCCTGGTCGATCAGCACGATGCCGTCTTCTTCGCGCTTGTAGATCGAACCCGACGGGCACGATGCAACGCATGCGGGATTGAGGCAGTGCTCGCACAGCCGTGGCAGGTACATCATGAAGGTGTTTTCGAACTGCCCGTACATCTCCTTCTGGATGTCGTCGAAATTGCGGTCCTTGCTGCGGCCTGCGAATTCGCCGCCCAGGATTTCTTCCCAGTTGGGACCCCAGACGATCTTGTCCATCTGCTTGCCGGTGATCAGGCTGCGCGGACGTGCGGTGGGCGACGCCTTCATCTCCGGCGCGGATTGCAGGTGCGCGTAGTCGAAGGTGAAGGGCTCGTAGTAGTCGTCGATCTCGGGCAGGTTGGGGTTGGCGAAGATGCGCATCAGCAGCTTCCACTTCGCGCCCTGGCGCGGCTGTATGGAGCCGTCTGCGCGGCGCACCCAGCCGCCATTCCACTTGTCCTGGTTCTCCCACTCCTTGGGGTAGCCGATACCAGGCTTGGTCTCCACGTTGTTGAACCACGCGTACTCCATGCCGGGACGGCTGGTCCAGACGTTCTTGCAGGTCACGGAACAGGTGTGGCAGCCGATGCACTTGTCCAGGTTCAGGACCATGCCGATTTGAGCGCGGATCTTCATGCTGTTTCCCCTTGCTCGAGCGTCGGCTTGATGAGCTGTTCGGCCACCGGCGTATCCAGCCAGTCGATGCGGTTCATCTTGCGCACCAGCACGAACTCGTCGCGGTTGGTGCCAATGGTTCCGTAGTAGTTGAAGCCGTAGCTGAACTGCGCATAGCCGCCGATCATGTGTGTCGGTTTCAGCACGATGCGCGTCACCGAGTTGTGGATGCCGCCGCGTACGCCGGTGATTTCCGAGCCGGGTGTGTTGATGATCTTTTCCTGTGCGTGATACATCATCACCATGCCTGCCGGAACGCGCTGGCTGACCACCGCCCGCGCTGCAATCGCGCCGTTGACGTTGAACAGTTCGATCCAGTCGTTGTCCACGATACCGACGAGCTTGGCGTCGTCTTCGCTGATCCACACGCACGGGCCGCCGCGACTGAGCGTGAGCATCATCAGGTTGTCGGTGTACGTCGAGTGAATGCCCCACTTCTGGTGCGGCGTGATGAAGTTCAGCGCAATCTCGGGATTGCCGTTGGGCTTGACGCCCTGCATGGCCGAGGTTGTCTTCAGGTCCACCGGCGGCCGGTAGGAGGTGAAGCCTTCACCGAAAGCAATCATCCACGGGTGATCCATGTAGAACTGCTGGCGCCCGGTGAGGGTGCGCCATGGGATCAGTTCATGCACGTTGGTGTAGCCGGCGTTGTACGAAACCGTCTCGCTCTCGATGCCGCTCCAGGTGGGCGAGCTGATGATCTTGCGCGGTTGCGCCTGCACATCGCGAAAGCGGATCTTCTCGTCTTCGCGGTGCAGGGCCAGGTGAGCGTGCTCGCGGCCGGTCTGCTTGCTCAGCGCTTCCCATGCCTTCACGGCAACGTGGCCGTTGGTTTCCGGCGCGAGCTGCAGAATGACTTCGCAGGCGTCGATGTCGGTCTCGATCTTCGGCATGCCCTTGGTGGGTCCGTCTTTCTTGACCAGGCCGTTGAGTTCGCCGAGCTGCCGCACTTCATCCTGCGTGTTCCAGCCGATGCCCTTGCCGCCGTTGCCCGCCTTGGCCATGAGCGGCCCGAGTGCGGTGAAGCGGCGGAACACGTCGGGGTAGTTGCGCTCGACCACCTGCATGTTGGGCGCGGTCTTGCCGGGCACCAGCTCGCATTCGCCGCGCGCCCACTCTTTCACGTCGAATGGCTGCGCGAGTTCGGCAGGGCTGTCGTGCATCAGCGGGGTGAGCACGAGTTCTTTTTCGACGCCCAGGTGTCCCACGCACACTTCGCTGAATTTCTCGGCGAAGCCCTTGTAGATGTCCCAGTCGCTGCGCGATTGCCAGGCCGGGTCCACCGCTGTCGACAGCGGGTGGATGAAGGGGTGCATGTCGCTGGTGTTGAGGTCGTTCTTCTCATACCAGGTGGCAGTGGGCAACACGATGTCCGAGTAGAGGCAGGTGGTGCTCATGCGGAAGTCGAGCGTGACCAGCAGGTCGAGCTTGCCTTCGGGCGCCTTGTCGTGCCATGTCACTTCGGTGGGGCGAGCTTCTTCAGCACCCAGGTCCTTGCCCTGCACGCCGTTGCTGGTGCCCAGCAGGTGCTTGAGGAAGTACTCGTGGCCCTTGCCGGAAGAACCCAGGATGTTGGAGCGCCACACGAACATGTTGCGCGGCCAGTTGTCCGGGTGATCGGGGTCGGTGCAGCTCATCTTGAGCGAGCCGTCCTTCAGGCCGCTCACGGCGTAGTCTTTCGGGTCCACGCCCGCAGCCGTCGCATCGCGAACGACCTGCAGCGGATTGGTCTGCAACTGCGGCGCGCTGGGCAACCAGCCCATGCGCTCGGCGCGCACGTTGTAGTCGATCATGCTGCCGCCATAGAGCTTCTTGTCGGCCAGCGGCGAGACCACTTCGTCCATGCCGAGCTTCTCGTAGCGCCACTGGTCGGTGTGGGCATAGAAGAAGCTGGTGCTGTTCATCTGGCGCGGTGGGCGAATCCAGTCGAGCGCAAAGGCCAGCGCGGTCCAGCCGGTCTGCGGCCGCAGTTTTTCCTGGCCGACGTAGTGGGCCCAGCCGCCACCGCTCTTTCCGATACAGCCGCACATCATCAGCATGTTGATGACGCCGCGATAGTTCATGTCGCTGTGGTACCAGTGGTTCATCGCGGCGCCGATGATGACCATCGAGCGGCCCTGCGTCTTGTGCGCGTTCTCGGCGAACTGGTGTGCCACGGTGATGAGTTGGGCGCGCGGCGTGCCGGTGATGCGCTCTTGCCATGCGGGTGTGTACGGCGTGTCGTCGTCGAAGCTCGATGCAGCGAACTCGCCCTTCAAGCCGCGTGCGATGCCGTAGTTGGCGACCTGCAGATCGAACACCGTGGCCACGAGTGCCGAGCGCTCTTCACCGGCCTTGCCCAGCGAAATGCGCTGGCACGGCACGGTGCGAACGAGCACATCGGTCTGCTTGTTGTTCGGGAAGTGTTCGCTCACGATGCCGCCGAAGTACGGGAAGCCGACCTGCGCTGTTTCGTAAGCGGCTTGCTCGCCTTCCATGACGGACAGCTTGAGCTTCACCTCATTGGCATTGCGCGCCTCTTTCGATTCGAGGTTCCACTTGCCCTGGTCGGCGCGGCCGTCAGGACCCCAGCGGAAGCCAATCGCGCCATTGGGCAGCACGACCTTGCCGGATTCGTCGAAGGCAACGGTCTTCCACTCGGGGTTGTTGTCCTGCCCCAGCTTGCCGTTGAAGTCGCTGGCGCGCACATAGCGGTCCGGCACCGTGATGACTTCGCCGGACGGCAGGGTGTGTTCCTTCAGCATCACCAGCATGGGCATGTCGGTGTAGCGGCGCACATAGTCGTCAAAGTACGCGCTGCGCTCGCCGCCTGCATCGGGGAAGTAGAAGTTCTTCAGGATCACGTGGCCCATCGCCATCGCGACAGCCGCATCGGTGCCCTGTTTCGGGTTCATCCAGATGTCGGCGAGCTTGGCCACTTCTGAATAGTCGGGCGTGACGGCGACGGTCTTGGTGCCCTTGTAGCGGACCTCGGTGAAGAAGTGCGCGTCGGGTGTGCGCGTCTGCGGCACGTTGGAGCCCCAGGCGATGATGTAGCTGGAGTTGTACCAGTCGGCCGATTCAGGCACGTCGGTCTGTTCGCCCCAGATCTGCGGGCTGGCCGGCGGCAGGTCGCAGTACCAGTCGTAGAAGCTCATGCACACCCCGCCGATCAGGCTCAGGTAGCGTGAACCTGCGGCGTAGCTCACCATCGACATCGCAGGGATGGGAGAAAAGCCGATCACACGGTCCGGGCCGTGGCGCTTGATGGTGTGCACGTTGGCGGCTGCGACGATCTCGTTGACCTCGTCCCAGCTGGAGCGCACAAAGCCGCCCAGACCCCGGATCGACTGGTAGTCGCGCCGCTTGGCGTCGTCGGCCACGATGCTGGCCCAGGCCTCGACCGGGCCGAGCGTGAGCCGGGCTTCGCGCCAGTACTTGAGCAGGCGTCCGCGCACCATCGGGTACTTCACGCGATTGGCGCTGTAGAGGTACCAGCTGTAGCTCGCGCCGCGTGCGCAGCCGCGTGGTTCGTGATTGGGCAGGTCCCAGCGTGTGCGAGGGTAGTCGGTCTGCTGGGTTTCCCAGGTGACGATGCCGCCCTTGACGTAGATCTTCCAGGAACACGAACCGGTGCAGTTCACGCCGTGCGTGCTGCGCACGATCTTGTCGTGCGCCCATCGATTGCGGTAGGCGTCTTCCCAGGTCCGGTCTTCACCGGTGGTCTGGCCGTGGCCGCCCGAGAAGGGCTCGCGTGGCTGCTGGAAGTAGGTGAGACGATCGAGAAAGTGGCTCATGGTTTTTTTCTTCTTCCTTGGGTTGGACTGCGGCCGGGGGATTCAGGGACTTCAGGGGTTTTTGACGTAAGCGTTCTTGCGCAGGTAGAACCACCAGTTCAGCACCAGGCAGATGGCATAGAACACAGCGAATCCGTACATCGCGTATTGCGGCGTGCCGGCCTTGATCTGGTCGCCGATGACGATGGGTGCGACGAAGGCGCCGTAAGCGGCGACCGCCGATGTCCAGCCCAGCACGGGGCCGGCTTGCGTGCGGTCGAAGATCACGCCGATGGTGCGGAAGGTCGAGCCGTTGCCGATGCCGCTGGCTGCGAACAGCACGATGAACAGGCCCAGGAATGCGGGGAAGTGCTGTTCAGGCGTGGCCGAGGCGTAGGCCTGCATCATCACGTAGCCCACGGCAACCGATGCCACGACCATGATGGCCGAGATGATCTGGGTGACGATGGAGCCGCCGACCTTGTCGGAGATCCAGCCGCCGATGGGGCGCACGGCCGCGCCGACGAAGGGGCCGATCCAGGCGTAGGCCAGGATGGTGGGCGCGTTGGGATTGTTGAGCGTGTGCTGCATCACGCCGGCCGCGTTGGGCACGTGGCTGATGCCGAAGATCACCTTCATGGCCAGCGGCAGCGCCATCGAAAAGCCGATGAACGAGCCGAAGGTGACGATGTACAGGGCCGTGAGCGACCAGGTGTGCTTGTCCTTGAAGATCGCGAACTGCTTGGTGACGTTTTCCTTCATCGGGCCGAAGGCCGCGAGCTTCATGATGATGAGCGCGCTCACGATGTCCAGCGGAATTGCGACCCACATGCTGATGAGCCCCAGGCCGGTGGGCTTGGGCAGGTACAGGTACAGGCCCAGGATGGAGGGAATGAAGGCCAGCGTGTAGAGCCAGGTGATCTTGGCGAATGCGACGAGCGGGTTGCCCGAATCGGGCGTCACCGTCTTGAGGTTGTTCATGCCGAACCAGCACAGGACAGACAGCGGAACCAGCGTCAGCACCCACGCAAAGCCCGCGTTCTGGATCCATGTGGGCGTGCCCGCAGCGATCTTGCCGAAGATCCAGCCGCTGTCTTTCATCAGGATGGTGGACGCGCCGCCCATCGAGCCGAAGATCGACAGCGTCATCACCAGCGGGATGACGATCTGCATCGTCGTCACGCCGAAGTTGCCCAGGCCTGCATTGAGGCCCAGCGCCGTGCCCTGCAGGCGCTTGGGGAAGAAGGTGCTGATGTTGGACATGGAACTGGCGAAGTTGCCGCCACCCACGCCGCACCAAAGGGCCATCAACTGGAACGTCCACAGCGGCCACTCGGGGTGCTGCAGTACGATGCCGGTGCCCAGTGCAGGCGCGAGCAGCATCGCGGTGGTGAGAAAGATGGTGTTGCGCCCACCCGCCAGCCGGATCAGGAAGGAAGCGGGGATTCGCATCGTCGCGCCCGCGATGCCTGCGATGGCGGTGAGCGTGAACAGTTCGGCCTGCGTGAACGGAAAGCCCAGGTTCATCATCTGCACGGTGATGATTCCCCACATGCCCCATACCGCGAAGCCGCACAGCAGCGCCGGCACCGAGATCCAGAGGTTGCGATAGGCGATCTTGCTGCCGGTCGTTTCCCAGAACACCGGGTCTTCGGGACGCCAGTCGGTGATGGTGGCGCCGCTCTCGCGGACAGGTGTCTTCAGGTCCAGTGTGGGATTCATTTTGTTCTCTTTTCTTCAATGCATCGGTGTGAAATCACCGTGCGGCAGCCAGTGGTGATTGCGTGCCTTCTTGACCCATCAGCGGTGTGCGGCGCACCTCGGTCCAGTACATCCAGATGAGAGACACCCACACCACGCCGTACATGAACATGAAGGCGCTGGAGCGGATGCCTGTGAGGTCCATCAACATGCCGAACAGGATGGGGAGCACGAAGCCGCCCAGGCCGCCGGCCAGGCCGACCACACCCGAGATCGCGCCGATGTTGGTGGGGTAGTCGTCGCTGATGTACTTGAAGACGCTGGCCTTGCCGAACGCCCATGCGATGCCGAGGATGAACATGAGCGCGGTGAATGCGTAGACGTTCAGGCCGATGTGAAAGCTGCGTGGTCCGTTGGCCGTCAGGATGGTGAACTCGGTCTGCGGGTAAGACAGCAGGAACAGGCAGATCCAGCTCACCCACATCACCCACCAGGTCACGCTGTGCGCGCCATACTTGTCCGACAGCACACCACCGATGGCTCGCAGCACACCGCCGGGCAGGGAGAAGCACGCAGCCAGCAGCGCGGCGACGCGGATGTCCAGGCCGAACTCGCCGACGTAGTACTGCACCATCCAAAGCGACAGCGCCACGTAGCCGCCGAACACGATGCTGTAGTACTGGCAGTAGCGCAGCACCTTGGGGTCCTTCAGGCATTTCATCTGCTCTGAAAAACTCGTGCTGCCCGTGACCAGGTGCGACGGATCGCTGTGGCTGAAGAGCCAGAACAGGATCACGGCGCCGAGCATGATGGCGGCGTACACCTGCGGAACCATTGCCCAGCCGAATGCGACAAGCAGCACCGGCGCGACGAACTTGTTGACGGCCGCACCGGAATTACCGGCGCCGTACACACCCATCGCCATGCCTTGTCGTGCGCGTGGGAACCAGCGTGCGACATAGGGCGTGCCCACCGAGAAAGAGCCGCCTGCAAGACCGACGAACAGGCCGATGGTCAGGAAGTGCCAGTACTCGGTGGCGTAGCCCATGAGAAAGATGGCGGGCACGGTCGATGCCATCAGCACCGTCATGACGATGCGGCCACCGTAGCGATCGGTCCAGATGCCCAGTGGCACGCGGATCAGCGAACCGGTCAGCACGGGCACTGCAGTGAGCAGGCCGAACTGCGTCGAATTGAGGTTCAGCATCTTCTTGATCGGGATGCCGATCACGCCGAACATCATCCAGACCATGAAGCAGACGGTGAATGCCATCGTGCTGACAATCAGCACCGACCACGCCTTGCGGTCGATTGGCACGCTGCCGGTGGAATTTGTTGTTGCTTGTTGTGTCGCCACTTCGATGCTCCTGCCAGGTGCGTCGCGAACCGGTTTGGTGCGCCAAGGCCAATGTATGGGTGAGCTATCAGTAGGGACTTGATAAAGATCAAGGCGGGCCATGCATCAGTCCCACCCTTGACATTCGTCAAGGCCGGGGGCCGTGGAAGACCTAAATTGATCAGGTACCTGAAAAAGTGAGGCGTTCCATGACGGAGAAAAACACCCAGGCCGACAGGCCCGGCGCGCAGTCGCCTGTCGATACCTTTTCACATGCGCACAGCGGAATCCTCTCGCGGCTCGATGCGTTTTCGCACCTGCCCGAACTGCTGGACGCGGCCGCGAAGGCCCGTGAGGTGGCGCGGACCACGCTTGCCTTGTTCGAGCCCGGCGTGCTGGACCATCACACCGAAGAAGAAAAGGATTTGTTTCCCGCCGTGATTGCCAGCGCGCGTGATACCGAAGAGCGCGACCGGGTGTTGCGCATGGTCGAGCGGCTCACAGCCGAACACCGGGCGGTGGAAGAGTGGTGGCGCCACCTGAAGGGTTCGGTCAAGTCAGCTGCGGCCGGACGCGAGGCGAATCTTTCACCGGCCGAGGTGCATGAACTGGTGCAGCTGTACACGGCCCACGCGCGATTCGAGGAAGAGCATTTCCTGCCGCTGGCCCAGCAGATCCTGGAGCGCAACGACAACCACCTGGCCGCGTTGGGCCTTGCCCTGCACTTGCGGCACATACCGCAGCCGGTCGGGTATATCTGAGCAACGATTGGCGTGGTCGTCTGACCCGGCAGTCAGACGAACGCCGCCTCGGCTCGCTTGACCAGCAGGGCGGGAATGGTGCTGCTGCGCACCACCGATTCCGCATTGCTTCCCATGGTCAGCCGGTTGAAACCGTGGCGGCCGTGCGTGCCCATCACGATCAGGTCGCACGATTGCCTGACCGCTTCGTTCACCACGACGCCTGCGATGCGGGCCTGCGCGACCTCACGCAGGCAGGTCTGTGCCTGGACGTCGCTGTCTGCCGCCAGGAGACGCGCGCTCTCCAGGATGTCCTGGCCGCGCTGGCGCAGGCGATCCATCATCTTTGAATAGCTCGTCACGGACGAGACTTCGACAAGCATCGAGAAGTCATCGATCACGTGAAGGAGCACGAGTTGCGCCTTCATGGCGGCCGCCAGGCCGATCGCTTCTCGCAGGCCGCCGTCGGCTGTCGTACTTCCGTCAATGGGTACCAGGATGCGTTTGTACACAGGATTTCCTTTGTACGGTTTGAAGGTGTCTAGGGCTGCTGGTTGATGAGCCGCTGCAGCGCGTCGATGTCCAGGATGCGCAGGTGCCGCTGGTGCACCTGCAAGATGCCGTCGTCGGCGAATTTCGAGAAGGTGCGGCTGACGGTTTCGAGCTTCATGCCCAGGTAGCTGCCGATTTCTTCGCGCGTCATGCGCAGGCGCAGCTCAGAGCCCGAGAACCCGCGCGCGTGCAGCCGCTGCACCAGGTTGAGCAGGCATGCTGCCAGTCTTTCTTCTGCGCGCATGCTGCCCAGCAAAAGCATCACGCCGTGCTCGCGCACGATCTCGCGGCTCAGGATGCGATGGACGTGGCGCTGCAATGCGCTGATCTCGCGTGACAGCTCTGAAATGCGTTCGTACGGCATGACGCAGACCTCGGAGTCTTCCAGCGCAATCGCGTCGCAGCTGTGGTGGTCGCTCACGATGCCGTCCAGCCCCATGATCTCGCCGGCCATCTGGAAGCCGGTGACCTGGTCGCGGCCATCTTCGGTGCCGATGCGGGTCTTGAAAAACCCAGACCGGATGGCGTAGAGCGCCTGGAACGGATCGCCGGTGCGAAACAGCGCGCTGCCGCGCTTGACCTTGCGCCGCAGCGTCACCACCTCGTCGATCTTGTCGAGTTCGTCCGGGCTCAAGCCGACGGGCATGCACAGCTCGCGCAGGTTGCACTTCGAGCATGCCACTTTCATGGCCTCGTGATCCCCGCCGGGGATGGGTTGCCTGATCCGGTTGAAGCGTTCTGTGTGCACGGTGCTTTCCGGGCGCGCTCATGCCGCGCCCTTGCCTTGTGGAAATTGTCGTGATGTTGGCGACAGCACGATTGATCTATGTCATGGAAAGCTGCGGGCTGCGGCATCACAGTGTGTGTTCAATCAAACGAGCACGAGCCCATGACCGCGCAAGCCACCGAATTGCTCCATCGTTTCGACGTGCCCGGCCCGCGTTACACCTCTTATCCCACGGCCGACCGTTTCGTCGAAGCCTTCACCGAAGCCGACTACCGCCAGGCCCTGGGCCAGCGCACATCGGGCCCCGGCGCATTGGCGCCGCTATCGCTGTACGTCCATATCCCGTTTTGCGAATCTGTCTGCTACTACTGCGCATGCAACAAGATCGTGACGAAGCACCACGAGCGATCGGCGAGCTACCTGCGTTACCTGGCACGCGAAGTGGAACTGCACACGCTGCAGATCGGCGTGGGACAGACGGTGAGCCAGCTGCACCTGGGCGGTGGCACGCCCACGTTCCTGTCGGACGACGAGTTGCGGCAACTCATGGCCATGCTCAGGCGAAGCTTCACGCTCGCGCCGGGCGGCGAGTTCTCCATCGAGATCGATCCGCGCACGGTCGATCGTGGGCGCCTTGCGGTGCTGGCACAACTTGGCTTCAACCGGCTCAGCTTCGGCGTGCAGGACTTCGACCCCGACGTGCAGAAAGCCGTTCACCGCGTACAGCCTGCAGAACAGGTGTTCGGGTTGATGCGCGATGCGCGTGACGTCGGTTTCGAATCGGTCAACGTGGACCTGATCTACGGACTGCCGAAACAGAGCGCCAGCACATTCGCACGGACGCTGGAGCAGGTCTGCCAATTGCGGCCCGACCGGATCGCGCTCTATGGCTACGCGCACTTGCCCGAGCGCTTCAAGCCGCAGCGGCGCATCGCCGCCGCCGACCTGCCAACCGGCAGTGCGAAGCTGGGCCTGCTCACGCAATCGCTGGATGCATTGACTGGCGCAGGCTACGACTACATCGGCATGGACCACTTCGCATTGCCCAACGATTCGCTGGCGGTGGCCAAACGCCAGGGGCGACTGCACCGCAACTTCCAGGGCTACAGCACGCAACCCGATTGCGACCTGATCGCCCTGGGCGTGTCCGCGATCGGACGCATCGGGCCGACCTACAGCCAGAACGCCAAGACGCTGGAAGAATATTGCGACCACCTCGACCAGGGCAGGCTGCCGGTGAACCGCGGACTGGCGTTGGGCCGGGACGACCTGGCGCGCCGCGCCGTGATCATGGCCATCATGTGCCAGGGGCAGGTCGTGTTCGAGTCGATTGAACTCGCGTGGCTGCTGGACTTTCGCAAGTACTTCGCCGCCGAACTGGCCCAGCTGGAAGATCTCCAGGCGCAGGGCCTGGTGACCATGGACGACACCTGCCTGCAGGTCACGCCGAGCGGCTGGTACGTCGTTCGCGCCATTGCGATGGTGTTCGACCGCTTCCTGCAGATGGACAAGCATCGCGCGCGGTTCTCGCGGATCATCTAGGGCGCCGATCGAGTCACTGCGCCCTGTTCAGATATCGAGCACGAGTACTTCTGACTTTGCGCCGGAACAGCAGACCATCATGGTCTTGCCGGCGTCCTTCTCCTGCTGGGTCAGCACCGAATCGCGATGGTCCGGGCTGCCTTGCAGCACGGGGACTTCGCAGGTGCCGCAGATGCCTTCCTCGCAGGCATAGGGGACTTGCACGCCTTCGTCCAGCAGGGCATGAAGGATGGTCTGCCCGGCACGCACCTGCACGCTTTTGGCAGACCGGGCGCAGCGCACCTCGAAGCCGCCGCTTGTCTGCGGTTTGTGTCGTGGCGCAAAGTATTCCGTGTGGACATGCGCTGGCGGCAAACCCGCCGTGGCGGCCTCGAATGCTTCGAGCATGCCCACCGGACCGCAGCAGTAAAGGTGTGCATGCGCCGGTGCCCGGGATGCGATCTGCGCGAGGTCCAGGCTGGTGCCGCCGGGTTCACCATCCAGCGCAATCGTCACCTGGCCCCGGCCCTGCGCCGACAGTTCGCGCACCTCGTCCAGAAACGCCGCCTGCGCGCGGGTGCGCGCCGCATAGTGCAGCTCCCAGGGCCGCTGCAATTCGTTCAGCCTGCGCATCATCGACAGCAGCGGCGTGATGCCGATCCCGCCTGCGATGAAGACGCAGTGCTGCGCGTCCTCTGCCAGTTCGAAGTGATTGCGCGGTCCTGCGATGGTGATCACGTCACCCGGCCGCATCGCCGCGTGCACATGGCCGGAGCCACCGCGGCTGGCCGGATGCAGGTGAACGCCGATCAGGTAGCGCGATGCGTCACCCTGGTGATTGAGCAGCGAGTAACTGCGGATCAGGCCGTTGGGTAGGTGGAGATCGATGTGGGCGCCGGCCGTGAACGGTGCCAGCGGCGCATCAGGCCCCAGCGGTGCAAGCTCGACCGAGATGACGCCCTGCGCCTCGTATCGCATCGCACGGATGCGAACCTGCCGGGTCGGCGCCACGCTCACTTCGTCGTCAGCCCGGCGTCGCGGATGATGGTGGTGAACTTGCGGACCTCGTCTTCCAGCCACTTCTGTGTCTCGCGGCTGCCCATGAACAGGGACTGGACTTCCAGCTCTTCCAGCTTCTTGCGAACCGTGGCGTCCGCCATCGTCTTTTGCAGCGCGCCTTCCAGCCTGGCGATCACCGCTTCTGGCGTGCCCTTGGGCGCGGCGATGTTGATGAACGAGTCGTTGCCGTCCATCTCGGGGTAGCCTTGCTGGCCTGTGGTGGGCACATCGGGCAGCCACGGCAGGCGTGCCTTGCTCTGCACCGCCAGCACACGCAGGTCCTTGCCATTGAGGTTCTTCACGAGTGCGGTGTAGGGCAGCATGCAGGCCTGCACACTGCCGTCGCGGATGCCGGTCAGGGCCGGTGCCAGGCCGTTGTACGGCACATGGACCACGCCATAGTTCTTGCCGGTGCGGGTCTTGACGACATTGCGGAACATCTCCAGCTGCAGGTGATTGAGGCCGCCTGCGCCGGTACTGCAAAAGCTGATGTCCGCCGGGTTGGCGTAGCCAGCCAGTTCGGCCAGCGTCTTCACCGGGACCTTGGTGCTGGCCACGATCACGGCCGGATTGGATGCGACGGCGGCCACGGGCGCGAAGTCCTGCAGCTTCAGCTCCATGTTGGGCACCAGCTGGTTCACAAAGGCGTAAGCCGAACCCGAGGTGAAGAACAGCGTGTGGCCGTCCGCCGGCGCAGACGCAACGACACGCGCACCGACCGAACTGCCCGCGCCCGGCCGGTTCAGGATGACGACGGGCTGGCCGAGTTCGTCCTTGAGCCGCTCGGCGATGATCCGGGCCGTCACGTCGAGCCCGCCGCCTGCAGCGAACGGCACCACCAGCGTCACCGGCTTGGTCGGGAAATCGGCGGCGAAGGCCGGCAGGCCTGCGAAGGTGGCGATCAGGCCGGCCATCAGCCCGTGGGCGAGCTGGCGGCATGTGGATCGTCGGGTCTGCTGCATTGCGTTGTCTCCAGTGGTTGTAGTTGTCATCGCGCCGGCCGCTTGCCGGCGATCGTGACGCGGGTCATGAAACGGTTTTGCCCCGTGTAGTCGGGGATGGCCCGGTGCATGGTGCAGCGGTTGTCCCAGACCAGGATCTGGTCATTGCGCCAGCGCGCGCGGCAGGTGAAGTCGAACCGCGAGCAGTGCTCGTACAGGAAGGCAAGGATAGGGGCGCTCTCTTCGTTGGTGAGCCCCTCGATGCGCTGCGAGTAGGTCTTGTTGACGTACAGGAACTTGCGCCCGCTGACCTCATGGGTGCAGACCAGCGGATGCGCCACTTCGCGGTCTCCCAGCGCGACGTCGAGGTCGGACCGGGCGCACGAGTCGTTGAACCGCCGGCCCTGCGCGAGGTACGCCGAGCCGAAGATGCGGGTGGCGCTGTGCACCACGTTCAGCGGCGCGATGAGCGCCTTGTAGGCGGGCGACAGCGCCTCGTATGCCGCGTACATGCTCAGGAAACCGGTGTCGCCGCCATAGGGCGGCACGTCCACCGCACGCATCACGACCGCCCCGGGCGGCTCGTCGAGGTAGGTGCTGTCTGCATGCCAGTTTTCACCGACCACGCGGCCGGTGTCGGTGGCCAGGCGGCGGATGATCTGCACATCGGGATGGCCCTCCACGCTGTGCAGCTGCGGCAGCCGGATCACCTCGCCCAGGCCTCGTGCGAAAGCCGCGTGCTGTTCGTGCGATAGCTTCTGGTCCGGGAACAGGATCACCTGGTGGTCGGCGAACGCATCACGTATCTCGGTCCAGACCTCTTGCGAAAGCGGCTCGCGCAGGTCCACGCCGAGGATGTCGGCGCCGAGCACACCGGTGAGCGGGCGCACGTCGATGTGGCGGTAGGGGCGGGGGTGCACCAGCACCGGGTGCGCATCGAATGAAGACAGCATGGCGTGATCCTTAAGCGGTGGCGACCGGCGGCGTGGCCCGTGCGGGCGCCAGGAATTCGTCGGCTGTCGCCGGGTCCTGGTCTCCTGGCAGCACCGCCTGCACTGCACGCACAGAATAGAGCCACGGGTTGGCGGCGGCTGGATGCGGCTGGCCCGTGGCGGCGCATTGGGTCGCGCCTTCCATCAGCGTGCGACGCATCGCCACTACCGCCATGTCGCTGGAGCCCAGGTGCTCGCGCGAGCGATCCGCGATCGGGCCGGCGGTCTCGGTCACCATTGCGTCCTGCGCACGGATGCCCTTGATGCCGGTGAACGAGACGGTCTTTTGCTCCTGCCGGTCAATCAGGTAGTCGTTGTCCAGTCGCTCCACCGGTGTGGTGGTGCCCGCGATCACCTTGCGGTGCGAGTTCTCGCCGTTGCGCCACGCCTGCAGCTCCTGTTCGTTCAGCGCGCCGTCGGGGCGCCAGCTCACGCAAATCACCCAGCAACGTTCGTCGGTCATCGGAACCCACATGCGCACGAGCTGCGCATCGCCAGGGCGCGGCGGGATCATGGTGAAGAACGGCAGCAGGAACTGGTTAAGCCGCCAGTAGCGCTTGTCGCCGTCCACACGCCGGCCGTTGCAGGCCATGAACCCGGCTTCTCCGCCAAGGATTTTCCAGGCAGGCGCGGTGTCTTCCTGGAAGTACTTGCCGGTCAGGGCCTGGTGGTCCGGGTCCGTCTTGTTGACCATCTGGTGAAGAAAACCCACGTGGGCGCTGTCGAGCTCGCCTTCCATCGCCTGCGCATAGTTGCACTCCTGGTGCCAGCGCGAGGCGTACAGGTGGTCATCGGGCATGCCGATGAAGCCGAACGCCGGCAGCTCGGGCACCGGCTGCGCATCGCCCATGTAGACCCACAGCACCGAGCCGGCGATGCGCGCGGGGTAGGCGCGCGCCTTGACGTTCTGGCACATGCGGCTGGTCGCAGGCTCGGTGGGCATCTGCATGCAGTTGCCGGCCACGTCGAACTTCCAGCCGTGATACACGCAGCGAATGCCGCCTTCTTCATTGCGGCCGAAGAACAGGCTCGCGCCGCGATGCGGGCAGTTTTCTTCGAGCACGCCCACCCGGCCTTCGGAATCGCGAAAGACGACCAGTCGTTCGCCCAGCAGGGTGAGGCGCACCGGTGCTTCGTCGGCAGCAGGGACCTCCGGCGCAGTCATGGCGGGAATCCAGAACGACCGCATGAGCTTGCCCATGGGCGTGCCGGGGCCGCATTGCGTAAGGAGGGCATTTTTCTCGTGGCTAAGCATCTGGCAGTCTTTCAGCGTTGCGTCAAGTCTAGGATGAGATCTAATCTTTGATCCAGATCAATAGAATCGCACTTTGCGATGCTGCACGGCAACATTCAGGGACCGCCCCCATGGCAGACAACTTAAACCTGCAGTCGATGAAGATATTCCTGGCGGTGTTCGACCACCGCGCGGTCGGCACGGCAGCCGCGGCGCTCGGCATGAGCCAGTCCGGGGTGAGCACGGCGCTGGCCCGATTGCGCGAGACCCTGGGGGATGCGCTTTTCATCGGCACTGCTGCCGGCATGCAGCCGACGACCCGTGCCAAGGAGCTGGCGGTGCCCATGCGCGAGGCGGTGCAGTGCATCGAGCAGCGCATCATGAAGAAGGCGACGTTCGATCCGGCGGTCGATGAGCGCGAGTTTCGCGTTGCCGCGTCGGATACGGCTGAAGCCATGTACATGCCACGCGCGCTCGATGTCCTGACCCGGACTGCACCTCGGGTGCGGCTTCGCGTGATGGCAACGGCGCAGCCGCAGCTGCACCGCGCGCTGTCAGAAGGCCTGGTCGATCTGGCGCTGGGTTATTTTCCTGACCTGATGTCAGCCGAGTTTGTGCGCAGGCGCATCGGGCAACACGGCTTCGTGTGCATCTGCAGCGCAGGCAACCGCGACCTGATCCGCGACTTCAGCCTGAAGAGGTATGTAGAGGCGCGGCACGTGATCGTGGAGGCGCCTACACGCACGCATGGCCTGCTGGAAACGTATCTGCAAAAGCGCGGCATCCACCGCAATGCGGCGCTGACCACGCCTCACTTCATGAGTTTGCCGGAGATTATTTCCAGCACCAGCCTGATTGCGACCGTGCCTGATGCCATCGCCGATGCGTTTACCGGGAATGCCCGCCTTGTCCGCCTGCCGCTTCCCATTCGCTCGCCGGTCTTCGACGCGCACCTGCACTGGAGCAAGAGCGTGAACAGCGACCCGGCGCATCGCTGGGTGCGCGGGGTCCTGTTCGAGGCGTTCGTGGGCCGCACGGGGGCGTGAATAGCGGGATGCGGAAAATGCTGCAGCTTTGATAGCTTCAAAGCTGGTGCCGGAGGCCGGAATCGAACCGGCACGGGTTTTACCCCGGGGGATTTTGAGTCCCCTGCGTCTACCAATTTCACCACTCCGGCGACGCGAGAGCGAAGCCTGAAATTATGGCACAGTGGTGCCCATGAACGAGGCCCACAACTACCCCACGATCGAGGACGCGATCGGCAACACACCGCTCATCGCCTTGCAGCGACTCGGAGCCGACGCAAACCGCGCGCGTGGCAACGTGATTCTCGGCAAGCTCGAAGGCAACAACCCCGCAGGTTCGGTCAAGGACAGGCCCGCGCTGTCGATGATCAAGCGCGCCGAGGAGCGCGGTGAGATCAAGCCCGGTGACACGCTGATCGAGGCGACCTCGGGCAACACCGGCATTGCGCTCGCGATGGCTGCAGCCATCAGGGGCTATCGCATGGTGCTCATCATGCCGGAGGACCTGTCCATCGAGCGCGCGCAGACCATGAAGGCGTTCGGCGCCGAACTCATGCTCACGCCCAAGAGCGGCGGCATGGAATACGCGCGCGACCTCGCAGAAAACATGCAGCGCGAAGGCAAGGGCGTTGTGCTCGACCAGTTCGCCAACGCCGACAACCCGCGCATTCACTATGAGACGACCGGCCCCGAGTTGTGGGACCAGACCCAGGGGCGCATCACGCACTTCGTGAGCGCGATGGGCACCACCGGCACCATCACCGGTGTGTCGCGGTTCCTCAAGGAAAAGAACCCAGCAGTGCGCATCGTCGGCGCGCAGCCCAGTGAAGGTTCGCGCATTCCCGGCATTCGCAAATGGCCCGAGGAATACCTTCCGAAAATCTACGACGCGAGCACCGTCGATGAACTGGTTTATGTGAGCCAGGACGCCGCCGAAGAAATGTGCCGGCGACTGGCCCGTGAAGAGGGCATCTTCGCCGGTATCTCGGCAGCGGGTGCTTGCTGGGTTGCGCAGGAAATCGCGAAACAAGTGGAGAACGCGACGATTGTTTTCATCGTGTGCGACAGGGGCGATCGCTATCTGTCCACTGGCGTGTTCCCGGCCTGACCTTCATCTGACACGAGCCATGGCCCACGAATACAAATTCTGTCCCAACTGCGCGAACCCGCTGGAGTTCATTGCGCAGCTCGAAGATGGCGGGCACAAGGAGCGGCTGCGCTGTGTGGCCTGCGGCTGGACGCACTGGAACAACCCCACGCCGGTGCTCGCTGCGGTCATTCAATACAACGACCGCATCCTGCTGGCGCGCAACGCCGCATGGACGCACAAGATGTACGCGCTGATCACCGGCTTCATGGAAGCTGGCGAGACGCCGCAGGAGGGCATTGCGCGCGAGATCAAGGAAGAGACCAACCTGGACGCGACCGAGCTGAACCTGATCGGCGTTTATGACTTCCAGCGCATGAACCAGGTCATCATTGCCTATCACGCGGTGGCGCAAGGGGATGTGGCGCTCTCGCCGGAGCTGGTCGACTACAAGCTCTATGCCTACGATGAAGTGAAGTGCTGGCCCGCAGGTACCGGCTATGCGCTGGCCGACTGGCTTCGCAGCAAGGGCCATTCGCCCAGCTTCATCGAGTTCCCACGGCGACCGGATTAAAGGAATTTGCGATGGCTACCGAACAACCAATCGACAAGGAGATCGACACGCGGGGGCTGAACTGCCCGCTGCCGATCCTCAAGGCCAAGAAGGCGCTGACCGATATGCTGTCAGGGCAGCTGCTCAAGATCGTGGCAACGGACGCCGGAAGCGTGCGCGACTTCCAGGCGTTTGCCAAGCAGACTGGCAACGAACTCGTGGATCAGCAGACCGAGGGCGAGGAATACATCCACGTCCTGCGCCGCCGCTGATTGTTCAATCCGCTCAGCGCGCAAACGCTTTCAGGTATTGCTGGAACCCCGGGCCGACTTCGTGGTGCCGCAGGGCCAGCTCGACAGTTGCTTCCAGAAATCCCTGCTTGCTGCCGCAGTCGTAGCGCTTGCCCTCGTATTCGTAGGCGTGTACGCCTTCGGTCGCCATCAGCTTGGCAATTCCGTCGGTGAGCTGGATTTCTCCTCCCGCTCCACGTGGGTTGTTCCGGATGTGTTCAAAGACGCCGGGCGTCAGGATGTAGCGGCCTGCCACGCCCATGCGTGAAGGCGCATCTTGCGCATTGGGCTTTTCCACCATCTGGTTGACCCGGGTGATGCGATCGCCCGCCTTTTCGCCCGCGACGATGCCGTATCTTCGGACATGATCTGCCGGCACTTCCTGGACAGCTATCAATGATGTCGGAATGCGGCGAAAAACGTCGACCATTTGTGTCAGAACGGGCTTTCCGCCGTCGGGTCCGCACATCAGGTCGTCTGCCAGCAGAACTGCGAAGGGCTCATCGCCCACCAATGGCTGGGCACACAGCACGGCGTGCCCGAGACCCAGCGATCGCGGCTGGCGCACGTAGGAGCAGTCCATGTCAGAGGGCGTCATGGAGCGCACAAGCGCCAGCAGTTCGTCCTTGTGGCCGGCTTCGAGTTCGTGCTCCAGCTCATAGGCTGTGTCGAAGTGATCTTCGATGGCACGCTTATTGCGCCCTGTAACAAAAATCATGTGGCGGATGCCGGCTGCGTAAGCCTCTTCCACCGCGTACTGGATCAAGGGCTTGTCCACGATAGGCAGCATCTCTTTGGGCTGCGCCTTGGTGGCGGGAAGGAATCGTGTACCCAGGCCTGCGACAGGGAACACCGCTTTGCGGATTTCCCTCGAATTAATCTCTGTGACTTTGTTCATGGACTGTGAAAGTTGTGACCAGTAGAGTCGGCCAGGATTCTTGAAGGCGACGACAGGTCAGCAGTTTCCAAGCCAACCCCAGCTTTACCTGTAAGACAAGGACGCACCCGGTGGACATCTTACTTCTCGAGCGACTGGTGCCAGAAGCACTGGCCTGGCTCGAAGCCCGGCACTCCGTGGACAACCGTCCCGAGCTGGCGGCCGACCCCAGCGCCCTGCGCAAAGCCGCGTACAACGCGCAGGCCCTCATCCTGCCTCGCAAGGTGGTCGTCACACGCGAGTTTCTCGATTTCGCGCCTGTCCTCAAAGCCGTCGCACGAATGCATGTGGGCACGGACAACACCGACCTGGAGGCGTGTCGCGAGCGCAAGGTGCGGGTGATCCAGGCCACCACCGCCAACGTGCGCTCCAACGCCGAGTACCTGCTCGCGAGCCTGCTGCTGCTGTACCGCCGCGGCATTGGTTCTTCGCTGCTGGGTGAGCGCCACGCCGAGATCACGCTGGGCCGCGAACTCAACGGGAGCACGGTGGGCATTTTCGGGCTCGCGCCAACTGCGCACACGCTGGCACTCATGCTCCATGCATTGGGCGTCAAGCTCGTCGGCTACGACCCGGCGATTCACCACACCGCGCCGATCTGGGGGCGCCTTCAGATCCAGCCGGTGAGCCTGAATGAACTGATGCAGCAATCGGATGCGATATCGGTGCAGGTCATGTATGCGTCGCGCTACGAGGGCTTCATCAACGACAAGCTGCTGGCCCACTGCAAGCCCGGTCAGTTGTGGGTGGGCATCAGCCGCTCGCAGCTGTTTGACCCTCACGCCTTGGCGCGAGCGCTGGACGACGGCCGTATCGACGCCTGCATGCTCGACGGCGCGGAGGCGGGTTTTGCGTCCAAGGGCACGCCACTACACCACAAGACCAACCTGTTTCTCACGCCCCGCCTGGGGTCGCACACGCGCGAGTCGAGGTTGCGGGCGAGCTGGTATGTGGCGCACCGGATTCACGAAACGCTGACCGCATCGCGCGCAGGTGGCACCGAGCGATCGCCCAGCGCATTGATGGACCTGGACGTTGACGGCGCGGTGCCGGCGGCCAAGCCGCAGCCTCAGTTCATCATTCGCTGAGATCGCTGCGCGGATTCAAAAGGGCTGTCATGCCGGACTCGATCCGGCATCCATGTCTTCGACGGCCTTAGCCGCTTCGCGGTGGATGCCGGATCGAGTCCGGCATGACAGGCCGCTCCATGACTGCTGACTTTCACCCGCGCCATTCAACCCAGCCGCTTGAGCTGATCCCTGATCTTGGCGAGCGTCGCCGTGAAGTCGGCGATTCGCTTGCGTTCCTGCTCGATCACGGCAGGGGGTGCCTTGGCAACGAATGCCTCGTTCGCCAGCTTGGCAGATGCCTTCACCAGTTCACCTGCGAGACGCGCTTCTTCCTTGCCCAGGCGGATCTTTTCTGCTGCGACATCGATCTCCATGAACAGGCTCAGGCGCGCGTCGCCTGCCATGGCAACCGGCGATGCCTGCGCCGCTGCAGCCCAGGCAGCCTCGTCGTCGAACACCTTGACTTCGCTCAGCTTGGCAAGCGACTGCAACACCGGTGCTGCCGCGCGAATGAACTCCGCGTCGCCAAGCACATAGGCCGGCATGCGCGTGCTGGGCGACACATTCATCTCGCCTCGCAGGTTGCGCGATGCGTCGACCACAGCCTTGAGCTTGGCGACATACGCTTCGGCCGCCTCATCGATGTTGGCGGGATTCGTCTCGGGGTAGGGCGCGACGCTGATGGTGTCGCCGGTCTTGCCTGCAACCGGCGCAACCTTTTGCCACAGCTCCTCGGTGATGAAAGGGATCAGCGGATGCGCGAGTCGCAAGATGGCTTCGAGCACCCGGATCAGCGTGCGACGCGTGCCGCGCTGCTGCGCCTCATCACCGGTCTGCACCTGCACCTTGGCGATCTCCAGATACCAGTCGCAGAACTCGTCCCAGACGAACTGGTAAACCGTGCTCGCGACGTTGTCCAGGCGATAGTCCGCGAAGCCCTTGGCAACGTCGGCTTCGGTGCGTTGCAGGCGCGAGATGATCCAGCGGTCGGCCTGCGTGAGCGTTGCACCGGCTTCGGTCAGGTCATGACCCTCGGTGTTCATCAGCGTGAAGCGGGTCGCGTTCCACAGCTTGTTGCAGAAGTTGCGATAGCCCTCGCAGCGCTTGGTGTCGAAGTTGATGTTGCGGCCCAGGCTCGCGTAGCTGGCCATCGTGAAGCGCAATGCATCGGCGCCGTAGGCAGGCATGCCGTCCGGGAATTCTTTCTTCACCCGCGCGGCGACCTTGGGCGCGGTCTCGGGCTTGCGCAATCCGACGGTGGACTTGTGCACCAGCGTCTCGAGGTCTGCGCCCTGTATCAGGTCCACCGGGTCAACCACGTTGCCCTCGGACTTGCTCATCTTCTTGCCTTCGCTGTCGCGCACCATCCCGTGGATGTACACATGGCGAAACGGCACGCGGCCTGTGAAGTGCGAGGTCATCATGATCATCCGGGCGACCCAGAAGAAGATGATTTCGTAACCCGTCACCAGCACTGTCGAGGGCAGGTACAGGTCGTAGTCGCGCTCGCCTTCGGCCTTGTCATGGCCACGGTCGAGCGTGGAAAACGGAACCAGCGCCGACGAATACCAGGTGTCGAGCACGTCCTCGTCGCGGCGAAGCGGCTTGCCGCCCGCCTGCGCCATCGCGTCTTGCTCGCTGCGCGCCACATAGACATTGCCCGAGTCGTCGTACCAGGCCGGAATCTGGTGACCCCACCACAGTTGGCGCGAGATGCACCAGTCCTGGATGTTGTTCATCCACTGGTTGTAGGTGTTGACCCAGTTCTCGGGAACGAACTTGACCTCGCCCGACTGCACCGCGTCGATGGCCTTCTGTGCGATCGACTTGCCGGTGGGGTCCTTGTCGCTGACCTTGGTGGTGGCAACGAACCATTGATCGGTGAGCATGGGCTCGACGATCTGCCCGGTGCGTGCGCAACGCGGCACCATGAGCTTGTGCTTGCGCTTTTCGGCGAGCAGGCCCAGCGCATCGAGATCGGCGACGACCTGCTTGCGCGCAACAAAACGGTCCATGCCGCGATAGGCCACCGGTGCGTTGTCGTTGATCTTCGCGTCGAGCGTGAGCACGCCGATCATCGGTAGCTGATGGCGCTGGCCGACCGCGTAGTCGTTGGCATCATGTGCCGGCGTGACCTTCACCACGCCGGTGCCGAATTCCTTGTCCACATAGTCGTCGGCGATCACGGGGATTTCGCGGTCGCACAGGGGCAGCTTCACCATCTTGCCGATGAGGTGCCTGTAGCGTTCGTCTTCGGGGTGGACCATGACGGCCACGTCGCCCAGCATGGTCTCGGGCCGCGTGGTGGCAACCGTCAGGTCGCCAGAGCCATCGACCAGCGGATAGCGGATGTGCCAGAGAAAGCCGTCTTCTTCTTCGCTTTCCACTTCGAGGTCGCTCACGGCGGTTTTCAGTTCCGGGTCCCAGTTGACCAGCCGCTTGCCGCGATAGATCAGGCCCTGTTCATAGAGGCGCACGAAGGTGTCGGTGACGGTTTCCGACAGGTCGTCGTCCATCGTGAAGTATTCGTGCGACCAGTCGACGCTGTCGCCCATGCGGCGCATCTGCGAGGTGATGATGTTTCCGGATTTCTCTTTCCACTCCCACACCTTGGCCACGAAATTCTTGCGGCCCAGGTCGTGGCGCGAGACCTTCTGTTCCTGCAACTGGCGCTCCACCACGATCTGCGTGGCGATACCTGCGTGGTCGGTGCCCGGCACCCACAGCGTGTTGAAGCCGCGCATGCGGTGGTACCGCGTGAGGCTGTCCATGATGGTCTGGTTGAACGCATGGCCCATGTGCAGCGTGCCGGTGACGTTGGGCGGCGGCAGCTGGATCGAGAACGCCGGTGCGCCCTGTTGGGGCATGCCCGTTCCCCGGTAGCCGGCACTGGCGTAGCCGCGCTCTTCCCACAGCGGACCCCATCGGGCCTCGATGGGGGCGGGTTCGAAGGATTTGGCGAGGCTTTCAAGCCCCGGTTGCTGGCGCGTATCGCTCATGGAAATCAATTCGGGGGGAAATCAATTGAGAAATCAATTGGGGTCAGATTCCAATGAATGGCTGGAAGCTTGTCCCGATTGAAATGGATGGACCTGCGATTTTACGTAGGTCCCGGATCAAGGCCTTCGGCGGCGCTTCTGCAGACCATTGGTTGCTTCACGCCGTTTGTACCCATGGACAGAATCCGTCCAGACAATTTTGGAGCACCGACATGCAAGCGACCCGGGCAAACCTGATTCCAAAGACGCATCCTCCGATCGCACGGGTGGACCATGCAGTTGCTCCGCCGGGAGCGGCACCCGAATTTTCCGTAGAAGAGCCTGTGCCCCCCCGCGCAGAGGACCATTTCGAACTGCACCAGCTGCTTGCGAATGAGTCCCCAGTCGGCCCCGATTTTGAGCCGGACGCAAACGCACAAAGGAAGCGCGACAAGAAGGCGCGGCAGGCGCAAAGGCCGCAAAAGCCGCGCCTGTCACCCGCAGAGCGTGTCCGTCAGGCCTGGGAATCACGTACACCTGAAGCAGATGCGCTCGCCAGGTTCATCGTCAACCATTTTGCGCAGCGCTTGTTACCCCTGACCGACGATGCCTGGCGCGTCATTTCCGACTGGGTGGGATTCTCGCAGTTGAACGCAGCGACCCAGCAACTTGCTCGCGACTTCGGCCAGCTCACCGCCGACGAGCGAAACGCCTCGGGGTTGATGCTGCAGGTGCAGGACGCGAGGCACGCGTTGCGGCACGATGTTGCGCGAGCCCGGCAGCCCGAGCAAAAGAGCCCCGAGCACAAGCGTCAGGATCAAAAAAGTCCGGAGCATCAGAAGCCGGGCATCGCGGCCGGTGGCCAGCAGGCAGTTGCTCCAGCAGATCCTCACGTCCAACCATTGGTGGTGCACCTTCCCGCGCCCGACTTGCAAGAACCAGCGCCTTCGCAAATTGCCCAGGCTGCCCAACCCGAGTTGACCCCGCTTCAAAAATATCTAAAACAGGAATCGACCCGACCAGGGGATGCGAATGCTCTTGTGGAGTTCGTGGCGCGCCACCTTGCAAAGGGCGGTGCGGCAAAACCAGGCGTTTCAGAGATCGGGCGGTGGCCAGGATTCGACCAACTCGAACGCAACGTCAGAAGACTTGGAGATGCATATTGCCGGTTGACGCCAGAAGACAAGGCTCAAACCCAGCTCCACCGCAAACTCGCGCTGCACCCGTCCTTGTGCAAAGTCGGGGTCCCGGCGCGTGCAGTTGTGGGCGAGCCAGAGGCCTCGCTGGCCTCGCGCATTGCTCGAAAGCAGAGGATGGCGCAAGCCTTGCAAAATGAGCATCTGAATTTTTGCAGAGCCATGGCGCAGATAGAAGAAGCGATGGATTCCGCGAGCATCGAGCTCGCAGATCGCGGCTTGCGGGCGGTGCAGGAAGAGCTCAAGGCTGGAGGAGGGCCAATCGAGAAGTCAAGCAATTACCGTAAGCTATCGGTGCCTCAGCGGACCTGGGCCGCAATGCAGGCGAAGCTTGTCGTGCACTCTGAGGCTGTCAGGCAAGCGTTTTTCCATGAGGTGGACGAGTTCCTGGGCGAGTTACCAGCCCAGAAACAGGAGGTGATGAAGCGCGACGAAGCATTTGCCGCTGAATTGATGTCAAACCCGTCCGCCGCCTCGGCCATGAAGCAATTCCTCAGCGCTACCATTCCTCCGAACGTCGCCATGGGCGAGGTATTTTCAACGTTGCCCGGCGCGAAGGCGCAATCCCCCGAAGTTGTGCGGCTGCTGGGATTAGCCGATGAATTGATGGTCCACGCACGTGTGCTGGGCCAGTTGCTGCTTGCACAGAAAAAGCAGCTTTTCCTGTTATCGCAAGCAGCTCCGGCGGAGCGTTCGCCGAATGACGGACGCGCACCGACGCCCACGAGAGAAAGCGAACTTGTTCGCTTTCTGGTCGACGATGAGCTTGCGCGGGGCACGCATAGTAGTGCCGCATTCAGCATGATGGTGCATGAGGCACGCTATCCCCTTTCGGCTATCGCGCTGAAAGGCGTCGGTCAGGCGTCTGAAAATTCAAAACTTTTCAACAAAGCCAATCGCTCGGAACAGCTTTTGTGGCAGTTTCGTGACGGATGCGTCGACGCAGCCCGAAAGATGGAATTCAGCTTCGCAAGAAGTCAGGGTTTCCTGCTACGGCTTTATACATGACACCGGCGTTCTCTTCATGCTGCGCCTTCGTGTCAACGGGCCGTTCAGGTCCTCACAAAACCGGTAACTTGCGCGCCGCGGCGATGCAGTCACCCAGCACCTGCGGCTCGCCCACCTGGTTTGCCAGCAGCAAGATCAACCGGGCATTGAGTAACTGCGATTGTTCGGGCGACAGGCCTTGGTGCGCATCGAGCAATTGCTCGTAGAAGGCGTCGGCGTCGGGCAGGTTGAGTTCGGTTTTCATGGTGAGTTCCACTAAGCCCCCAGGGTCCGCGCGACGGCCTGGACGAGCGAGCCGTCGATGGATTTGCCGGTTGATGCGAGGTAACTGTCGGGTCGGATGAGCGCCCAGCCCGGACCTTGCATGTTGCAAGCGCCTGCGACATGGCCTTTCGGATCGCGAACGTGCTCGATGGCGCCCGCCAGGTCATTCGCACCCAGTACCTGGACGCAGCGCACGGGTGCCGATGCAGCAAGGGCTTTGAGTTTGCCGAGCACTAAGCGCGATGCAGTCCCGAAATAAAGCAGCAACAGGCGACCATCGGCCCACTGCAAGAGGTCATTGATTGTTCCCGCAGAGCCGTCGGCCCACGCGAGCGACACGTTCTGCACCGACACGCCACCGCCGGGGCCACAGGCTCCTGAGCGCGTGTACGGATTCGCAATCGCCATGCGGCCGGTGTTGACGAATTGCCGCGCGAAAACGTGTTGCCGCGCCAGGCTGAGCGCGGCATCGCGAAACAGTTTTTCGATACCCGGCGCGGGTCGCAGGAAGCGCGATGTGCGGTTCGTGACCATCACGTTTTGCTGCGCCGCTTCATGGCGCTCGTCGTGGTACGAGTCGAGCAATGCAGGTGTTGCCCTGCCCTGGGTAACAGCGGCCAGCTTCCACGCCAGGTTGTCGGCATCGGCGATGCCGGTATTGCCACCGCGCGCACCGAAGGGGCTGACCACCTTGGCCGAGTCGCCCATGAAAAACACGCGCCCGCAGTGCATCCGGTCGATGCACTCGCTGCGATAGGCGTAGGGGCCGACCCACACCACTTCCACTTCGCAATCCGCGCCGAACTGCCGCGCCAGGCGCTCGCGCACCACGTCTTCGCGGCTGACCAGGTCGGGGTCTGCGTTGGGCTCCATCTGGTAGTCGATGCGCCAGACCTCATCGCCCATCAGGTGCTGCCAGACCGCGCGGTTTTCATTGAAGGGCGCTTCGATCCAGGTGTGCCGCTCCACCGGTGGCCGCTTGCTGAACCGCACGTCGGCGATGCACCAGCGGTCGTCGCCCTTCTTCGCGGTGACCGAAGCGCCCGCCCACTTTCGAAACGGACTGTGGGAGCCGGTGGCGTCAATGACGTGGTCGGCGCGCAGGCGGTAGTCACCAGCAGGCGTTGTGACGGTCAGCGTCGCGCCTTGATCGTCCTGCTCGAAGCCGGTGACGCGATTGCACCAGCGGATATCGGCATGGCCGAGTCCGAGGATGCGCTCGACCAGGTAAGCCTCGATGTAGAACTGCTGGATGTTGATGAAGGGCGGCTGGCTCGACAGGTTGTAGCCGCCTTGCTGGCGCAGGTCGAATGAATAGACCTCGTCGTTGCCCGCAAAGGTGCGACCGACACTCCACTGGATGCCCTTGGCCGCGATGCGTTCGTAGATGCCCAGCCGGTGGAAGATTTCGAGTGACTTTTGCGTGTAGCAGATGCCGCGCGATGACGCGCCCTTGACGCCCACCGTGTTGTCTTCATCGAGCAACACGCAAGCCACGCCATAGTGCGCGAGCGAGCAGGCCAGCGTCAGACCCGCCAGGCCGCCGCCCACGATCACGATGGGGTGGTGGCTCGTCCTGCCATTGGCGATTTCGGGAGGCGGCGTGAAGGGGTACTCCGGCAGGACATAGCCCTTGCCCTGCGCGAACTCATAACTGTTGGTCAATGCCGCTGGGGCGTAGCTGCCTGTCATTGCCGCTCCGTTTATTTATCGCACGCTCTCTTGGGCTGTCATCCCGGGCTCGACCCGGGATCCATGTCTTTCGCGCCATGTGCCTGATCGACGATGGATTGCGGATCAAGACCGCAATGACATTTAGGTTCCGAACTCCGGACGGTCATTCTGCTGGGGCTTCAAGGCCCCCGTCGCCTTGCCTGCCGCCCGCTCGGCGCGCCACTGCTCCTTGCGCGCCGTCCACTCGGCCAGGCGCGCATGCGCCGTCTTGCTCTCCTGCAGCATCTGGAACTCATCGGCCAGCTGGGCAGTCAGCTCCAGCCGCACGCCGTTCGGGTCGAAGAAATAGATGCTGTGGAAGATGTGGTGATCGGTGATGCCCAGCACCTCGACGCCATGTGCCTC
Source organism: Caenimonas sp. SL110 (assembly GCF_001044395.1). Lineage (GTDB taxonomy): Bacteria > Pseudomonadota > Gammaproteobacteria > Burkholderiales > Burkholderiaceae_C > Ramlibacter. Next base: position 46,056 of record NZ_JANU01000009.1, on the reverse strand, counting down.
CAACCGCTCCTTCATGTCGCGCAGCGCCTGCTGCGAATCCACGCGAAACGAGATGTGGTTGACCCACAGTGGCGTGTTGGGCGATGGCAGTGCGGCCTCATCGTTGCCCAGGTCGAAGAATGCGATGAATGAGCCGTCCTGCAGCCGGAAAAAGAAGTGCGTGTACGGACAGTACTCGCCGGTGCTGGGCACATGGTCGCTCTGGATGATGTGATAGAGCGGCAGGCCCAGGATGTCCTCGTAGAAATGGCGCGTTTCCTCCGCGTCTTTGGCGCGGTATGCGTAGTGGTGGAGCTGGTGGATGGGGGCCGGCGCGGGGAGCGCGGCGCCTTGTTTCAACACGGCGGCCATAGGAGTCCTCTGATTCAACAATGCGTAATGCATTTACTATAGCGTAATCAACGGGCGGCCGAAATCCTGCGAGGGGCCTGCGGTTTCAAGCGGGCGAGAACAGGTCCACGCGATCCGTGATGACAGCGGCGATGCCCAGGCCGAGCAGGCGCGTCGCGGTTGTCTCGTCGTTCACGGTGTAGGTCAGGCACTTCATGCCCGCATCCGTCACCTGCCCGACGGTGGCTTCGTTCCACAGCTTGTGGTTGCAGACGATGGCCTGGCAGGCGAGCGACTTCGCCATCTCCAGCCAGCCTTCGTGCAATTGGTCCAGCAGCAGGCCGCGCGGCAGTTCGGGGGCCGTGGCCATTGCGCCCTTGAGTGAATCGGGCTGGAAAGACGTGAGCAGGGGCGGGACCGCAGCGCCGGCCCACAGCCGCTTCGCTTCCTGCGCGACGATGACGCCTGTGTGTTCCTCGACACCCGGCGTGGGCTTGATCTCGATGTTCAGGAAGTAATCATTGGCAAGGCAGTACCGGGCCACGCTCTCCAGCGTGGGCAGCGGCTCACCCGCGTACGGCGCCGAATGCCAGCTGCCTGCATCCAGCTGCGAAAGCGCTCGCCATGGCAAATCGCCGCCGGTCCCCTGGCCGTTGGTGGTGCGCTCCAGCGTCGCGTCGTGCATGAGAAACACCACGCCATCGGACGACAGCTTGGCGTCGCACTCGAACATCCGGTAGCCGTGCTGCGCGCCGAGCCGGAACGCGGCCAGCGTGTTTTCGGGGGCGAGCTTGCCGGCGCCCCGATGGGCGACCCAGCGTGGATAGGGCCAGGCGGTCATGGTGCTACAGGCGCTTGCCGGTCGCCGCGTCGAACCAGTGCACGCGGTCTTCGCGCGGCGCCACATGGATGATCGAATCAGGCGCGGGCGTGACTTCATGTTCTTCGCTGCGCACGATGATCTGTTCGTCACCCACGCGTGCGTAGATCAGCCGTTCAGCGCCGAGCAGCTCGGTCGTCTCGACACGCGCTTCCCAGCCGGTCGCGCCGATGTGCAGGTGCTCGGGGCGCACGCCCATGATCAGGCCGGGCTTGCCGCCGGGCGCGTTCTTGAGCAGGTTCATCGGCGGCGAGCCGATGAAGCTCGCCACGAATGTGGTCGCTGGCGTGTGATAGACCTCTTCGGGTGTGCCGAACTGCTCCATGTTGCCTGCGTTCATCACGATCATGCGCTGGGCAAGCGTCATCGCCTCGACCTGGTCATGCGTGACGAACAGCGAGGTGATGCCCAGTTCGCGGTGCAGCTTCTGGATTTCGATGCGGGTCTGGGCACGCAGCTTGGCGTCGAGGTTGGACAGCGGCTCGTCAAAGAGAAACACCTGCGGCTGGCGCACGATGGCGCGGCCCATTGCCACGCGCTGGCGCTGGCCGCCCGAGAGCTGGCGCGGCTTGCGATCGAGCAGGTGGCCGAGTTCGAGAATGCCGGCGGCTTTGTCGACACGCGCCTTGATCTCATCGATCGGCATCTTCTTGATCTTGAGCCCATAGGCCATGTTGTCGAACACGCTCATGTGCGGATACAGCGCGTAGTTCTGGAACACCATGGCGATGTCGCGCTCGGCAGGTTCGAGCTTGTTCACCACGCGGCCACCGATGGAAATTTCGCCGGCGGAGATTTCTTCCAGGCCTGCCACCATGCGCAGCAGCGTGGATTTGCCGCAGCCCGACGGTCCGACGATGACGACGAACTCGCGGTCGGCGATGTCGGCATTGACGCCGTGGATCACCTGCAGTTCGGCCTTGCCTTTGCCGTACTTCTTGACGACGTTGTTGAGTTGGATTGAGGCCATCGTTTTCTTAGTCAGTTGGTGACAGAGCAAAAATTGCCGTGCAATTTCTTGGTCTGTCACGCAAGGTCATTACTTTTCCGTATCTACCAAACCCTTGACGAACCACTTCTGCATCAGGATCACGACGATCGCGGGCGGCAGCATCGCGAGAATCGCAGTGGCCATCACCACATTCCATTCGATGTAGACCTCGCCGAAGATCAGGCGCTTGATGCCCATCACGATGGGGTACATCTTCTCGTCGGTGGTCACCAGCAGCGGCCAGAGGTACTGGTTCCAGCCGTAGATGAACTGGATCACGAAGAGCGCAGCCATCGAGGTCTTTGACAGCGGCAGCAGCACATCCTTGAAGAAGCGCATCGGTCCTGCGCCGTCCATTCGCGCGGCCTCGACGAGTTCATCGGGCACGGTCATGAAGAACTGCCGGAACAAAAATGTTGCCGTGGCCGATGCGATGAGCGGGATCGTGAGTCCCGACATCGTGTTGAGCATGCCGAAGTCCGATATCACCTGGTAGGTCGGAACGATCCGCACCTCCACCGGCAGCATCAGCGTGACGAACACCATCCAGAAGATGAGCGTCTTGGCCGGGAAGCGGAAGTAGACGATGGCGAAGGCCGACAGCAGCGAGATCGCGATCTTGCCGATGGCGATGATGAGCGCGCTCACCAGGCTGATGCCCATCATGGGCAGCGCTGGCGCAACTGTTGCACCTGCTTCGGTCTTGCCGCCGAAGAGGGCAAAGCGATAGCTTTCGACGATGTTGGTGCCGGGCAGCAGCGAGATCGGGTTCGCGGTGGAAATCTGCTGCGCGGTCTGCGTGGAGCCGATGAAGGTCACGTAGATCGGAAAGAAAACCACCACCACGCCGATCGCCAGGATCAGGTGGGTGAAGAAGTCGAGGATGGGGGTGCGCTGGACCATGTCAGTAGTGGACCTTCTTCTCGACAAAGCGGAACTGGAACACCGTCAGTGCACCGACGATCAGCATCAGGATCACCGACTGCGCAGCCGAGCCATTGATGTCGAGCGCCTTGAAGCCGTCGTAGTAAACCTTGTAGACCAGGATCGCCGTTTCCTTGCCGGGGCCGCCGTGCGTGGCTGCATCGACGATGGCGAAGGTCTCGAAAAATGCGTAGATGATGTTGATCACCAGCAGGAAGAACGTGGTGGGCGACAGCAGCGGGAACACGATGGTCCAGAAGCGCTTCCACGGGCCCGCGCCGTCAATCGTGGCGGCCTCGATGAGCGAATGCGGAATCGACTGCAGGCCGGCCAGGAAGAACAGGAAGTTGTAGGAGAGGTGCTTCCAGATGGCGGCCATCACGATCAGCGCCATCGCGTGGTTGGCGTTGAGCAGGTGGTTCCACTCGAAGCCCATTTCGATCAGCGCGTAGCGGATCACGCCGTAGGGCGATGCAAACATCATCAGCCACAGCACACCGGCCACGACCGGCGCGACCGCGTACGGCCAGATGAGCAATGTCTTGTAGATGCCTGCCGCGCGAATCACCCGATTGGCGAGCACGGCAAGCAGCAGTGAAAGGGCCAGTCCCCCAACGGAGACCAGCACGGAGAAAATCGCCGTCGTGTAGAAAGAGGCGAGGTAGCTCGGGTCGTCGAACAGCCGCTTGAAGTTCGCCATGCCGACGAATTCGCTGCTGGAGCCGAAGGCGTCCTGCTGCAGCACGCTCTGGTAGAGCGCCTGCCAGGCGGGCCAGAAGAAGAACAGCAAGATGATCGCCATCTGCGGCGCGATCAGCACCCAGGGCAACCAGCTGGATTTGAAAAGGACCCTCTTCTCCATATTTTTCTATTTCGTGTCCAAAGGAAAAACCAGGCTGTCCGCTCCAGCCACAGGAAAACGGCTGTCATCCCGGGCTCGACCCGGGATCCATGACTTCAGCGGCCGTTGCCGCTTCGCGGTGGATGCCGGATCAAGTCCGGCATGACAGCCCTCTTGGCCCGGCCTCACTTGCGGTGAGACCGGCACACATCCTCAGCCGTTCAGCCCTTGTTGGCCTTCTGGAAACGCTCCAGCTGCTCATTGCCGCGCTGCACCGCTGCATCCAGTGCTTCCTTGGGCTGCTTCGCACCGCGCCACACACCTTCGAGCTCCTCGTCGATGATGGTGCGGATCTGCACGAAGTTGCCCAGGCGCACGCCACGCGACTTGTCGGTGGTCTTGCGAACCATCTGGTTGACCGACACGTCATAGCCCGGATTCTGCTTGTAGAAGCCGGACTTTTCGGTCAGCTCGAACGAAGCCTTCGTCACAGGCAGGTAGCCGGTGCGCTGGTGGCTCTTGGCCGCCACCTCAGGCTGCGACAGGTAGTTGAAGAACTGGCCGATGCCCTTGTACTCTTCGGTCTTCTTGCCCGACATCACCCACAGGCTGGCGCCGCCGATGACGGTGTTCTGTGGAGCGCCGTTCACGTCAGGGTAGTAGGGCAGGGTGCCGATGCCGGCGGCGAATTTGCTGTTGCGCTTGACGCTGCCCGACAGCGCCGAAGAGCCCGTCACCATGGCGCACTCGCCCGACACGAAGGTGGCGTCAGCGGCGTTGTTGCGGCCCTTGTAGATGAACAGGCCGCTCTTGGCCATGTTGGCCAGGTTCTCGATGTGGCGCACGTGCAGCGGGCTGTTGAATGCCAGGCGCGTGTCGGTGCCGCCGAAACCATTGTTCTTGGTTGCGTACAGCACGTTGTGCCAGGCCGAGAAACTTTCCAGCTGCGTCCAGCTGATCCAGCTGGTGGTGAACGGGCACTTGTGACCCGATGCCTTGAGCTTGGCAGCCGTCAGGGCCACTTCAGGCCATGTCGTCGGCGGCTTTTCCGGATCGAGGCCGGCGGCCTTGAACGCGTCCTTGTTGTAATGGAAGACCGGCGTCGAGCTGTTGAACGGGAAGCTCAGCATCTGGCCGTTCGGTGCGGTGTAGTAGCCCGAAACGGCAGGCACGTAAACGCTGGGGTCGAACTTGAGGCCAGCCTTGCTCATCACTTCGCCGACCGGGACGACGGCGCCCTTGGAGGCCATCATCGTCGCCGTGCCGACTTCGAACACCTGAAGGATGTGCGGTGCATTGCCGGCGCGGAAAGCCGCGATGGCCGCTGTCATGGATTCGTCGTAGCTGCCCTTGAAGGTCGGCGTGATCTTGTAATCCTTCTGGCTTGCATTGAACTCCTTGGCGAGGTCGTTGACCCATTCGCCCAGGGCGCCGCCCATCGAATGCCACCACTGGATCTCGGTCTGGGCCTGCGCCGGGAGGGCGAAGGCAAGAGCGAGGGCTGCGGCGGATAGTTGCAGTTTCATTGGTTCTCCTTGGATGACTGCTTGAAAGCCCGACCGATCGGATCGGGCCGTCACGAAGATACGGTTTGTTTGTGACAGGCGATTTAACAGGGGCGCACTGTACCCTTACAAGCGGGGTTTCCATAAGGGCGCAGGGTCTTGCTGCACTGCGGTAACATCTTTCCTCAGCCGTGTTGCATTCGTTTGGCTGACAGGAAAGCCCTAATTCAAGTGAACGCACCGACTACGCTCAACCAGCTGATGGCCAAGGCCGACGACGCCCCCCGCCTGCGCGAGATTCCGTACAACTACACCTCGTTTTCCGATCGCGAGATCGTCATCCGCCTCTTGGGCGAACGCGCCTGGGATGTGCTCAACCAGTTGCGTGAAGAGCGCCAGACCGGCCGCTCCGCACGCATGCTCTACGAGGTGCTGGGCGATATCTGGGTGGTTCAGCGCAACCCGTACCTGCAGGACGACATGCTGGACAATCCGCGACGGCGCGGCCAGTTGGTCGATGCACTGCATCACCGGCTCTCCGAAGTGCAAAAGCGCCGCACCCCTGATGGTGACGCGGCGCGCGATGCGCTTGTCGGTGAATTGCTCAAGGGCGCCAGCGCCGCCGTGACGGCTTTCGGCGAAGCGTTCAAGCAGATGTGGGACTTGCGCAAGGAGACGCGGCGCGCACTGCGAAAGTACACCGCCGGCGACAACATCAAGTTCGATGGCCTGTCGCGTGTTTCCCATGTGACGGACGCGACCGACTGGCGTGTCGAATACCCCTTCGTCGTGCTCACCCCTGACACCGAAGCCGAGATGGCCGGCCTGGTCAAGGGCTGTATCGACCTGGGCCTGACCATCATTCCGCGCGGCGGCGGCACGGGCTACACGGGCGGCGCGATTCCGCTGACCTGGAAGAGCGCCGTGATCAACACGGAAAAGCTCGAAGCCATGACCGAGGTCGAGATGGTGACCATCGGCGGGCACAGCCAGCCGGTTCCCACGATCTGGACCGAGGCCGGCGTTGTCACGCAGCGTGTGGCCGATGCGGCAGAGCGCGGTGGCTTCGTCTTTGCAGTCGATCCGACTTCCGCCGAGGCATCGTGCATCGGCGGCAATGTCGCGATGAACGCGGGCGGCAAGAAGGCGGTGCTGTGGGGCACGGCGCTGGACAACCTGGTGTCCTGGCGCATGGTGACGCCGCAGGCGCAGTGGCTCGAAGTCACCCGCACCGACCACAACCTGGGCAAGATCCACGACGCCGAGATGGCGACCTTCGAGTGCCGCTATTTCCAGGCCGACGGCAAGACGCCGGTCCGCACCGAAACCCTGCAGATCCCCGGGCGTACCTTCCGCAAGGAAGGCCTGGGCAAGGACGTGACCGACAAGTTCCTGTCGGGCCTGCCGGGCATCCAGAAGGAAGGCTGCGACGGCCTCATCACCAGCGCACGCTGGGTCGTTCACCGCATGCCCACGCACACGCGCACGGTCTGCCTGGAGTTCTTCGGCAATGCGCGCGACGCCGTGCCCAGCATCGTCGAGATCAAGGACTTCATGTTCGCCGAGCAACTGCGCACGGGGGTTGTGCTGGCAGGCCTGGAACATCTGGACGATCGCTACCTGAAGGCTGTGGGCTACTCGACCAAATCCAAGCGAGCCGTGTTGCCCAAGATGGTCCTGGTGGGCGACATCGCAGGCGACAACGCCGACGACGTGGCGCGCGCGACCTCCGAGGTGGTTCGCATCGCCAATTCGCGCAGCGGCGAGGGCTTTATCGCCATCAGCCCCGAGGCGCGCAAGAAGTTCTGGCTGGACCGCAAGCGCACTGCGGCCATCAGCAAGCACACCAACGCGTTCAAGATCAACGAAGACGTGGTGATTCCGTTGCCGCGCATGGCCGAGTACACCGACGGCATCGAGCGCATCAACATCGAACTGTCGCTGGCCAACAAGCTCAAGCTGGCCGACGGGCTGATCGCGTTCTTCAGCCGCGGCAACCTGCCGCTGGGCAAGCAGGACGATGCGAGCGAGATTCCATCTGCGGAGCTGCTGGAAGACCGCGTGGGCCAGGCGCTGGAGTTGCTGCACGGCGTGCGCGCGCAGTGGCAGGACTGGCTCGTCAACGTTGACAGCCTCTTCCCCCAGCTGCAGGACCACACGCTGCGCGCCAGCTGGAAAACCCAGATACGCGCGCCGCTGCACCAGCTGTTTGCAGGCGACCCTTTCGCTGCGATCCTGGAAGAGGTGACCGCCATCCACAAGCGCGTGCTCAAGGGCCGCGTCTGGATTGCGCTGCACATGCACGCCGGCGACGGCAACGTGCACACCAACATCCCGGTCAACAGCGACGACTACGAGATGCTCCAGTCGGCCCACACGGCCGTCAAGCGAATCATGATCCTGGCCCGATCGCTCAATGGCGTGATCTCGGGTGAGCACGGTATCGGCATCACCAAGCTGGAGTTCCTGACCGACGAGGAGCTGAAGCCATTTGCCGATTACAAGCAGCAGGTCGATCCCGAGGGGCGCTTCAACAAGGGCAAGCTGCTGCGGCATTCGCAGGCGGACAGCGCAACCTCGGTGTACGCCGACCTGACCAACGCCTACACGCCGTCATTCGGCCTGATGGGCCATGAGTCGCTGATCATGCAGCAGTCGGACATCGGCGCCATTGCAGACAGCATCAAGGATTGCCTGCGTTGCGGCAAATGCAAGCCCGTGTGTGCGACCCACGTGCCGCGTGCCAACCTGCTCTACAGCCCACGCAACAAGATCCTGGCGACCTCGCTGCTGGTCGAAGCCTTTTTGTACGAAGAGCAGACCCGGCGCGGCGTGTCGATCAAGCACTGGCAGGAGTTTGAGGATGTGGCCGACCACTGCACGGTCTGCCACAAGTGCCTGTCGCCATGCCCGGTCAAGATCGACTTCGGCGATGTGTCGATGAACATGCGCAACCTCCTGCGCAAGATGGGCCAGAAGAGCTTCCGTCCGGGCAATGCCGCGGCAATGCTGATGCTCAACGCCACGAGCCCGGAGATGATCAAGTTCATGCGCACCGCCATGGTCGATGTCGGCTTCAAGGCGCAGCGCCTGGCCAACGACCTCTTGCGGGGCCTTGCGCGCAAGCAAACGGCCAAGCCGCCTGCCACGCACGAGCGCTCGCCGATCAAGGAGCAGGTGATTCACTTCATCAACAAGAAGCTCCCCGGCGGCCTTCCCAAGAAAACAGCACGCGCGCTGCTGGACATCGAGGACAAGGATTACGTTCCTATCATCCGCAACCCGAAGTCGACGACCTCGGAGACCGAGGCGGTGTTCTATTTCCCCGGTTGCGGATCGGAACGATTGTTCTCGCAGGTCGGCCTGGCCACGCAGGCCATGCTCTGGCATGCGGGTGTGCAGACGGTATTGCCTCCCGGCTATCTGTGCTGCGGCTATCCGCAACGAGGCTCGGGCCAGTTCGACAAGGCCGAAAAGATGATCACGGAAAACCGGGTCCTCTTTCACCGCGTGGCCAATACGCTCAACTACCTCGATATCAAGACGGTGGTGGTGAGCTGCGGCACCTGCTACGACCAGTTGCAGGGCTACGAGTTCGACAAGATTTTCCCGGGCTGCCGGATCATCGACATCCACGAATACCTGCTCGAAAAAGGCATCACGCTCGACCTGTCCGACCCGGCGCAGGCGGCGGGGTATCTGTTCCACGACCCGTGCCACAGCCCGATGAAACTGCAGGAGCCCATGAAGACCGTGAAGGCGCTGGTCGGCGACAACGTGCGCAAGTCCGAGCGCTGCTGCGGTGAGTCGGGCACGCTGGGCGTGACGCGGCCCGACATCTCCACGCAGGTGCGCTTTCGCAAGGAAGAAGAGCTGCGCAAGGATGAAACGGCGCTGCGCGCGTCGATGGCTGGCGTGGAAGGCGGCCCCGGCGCCAAGGGCAACATCAAGATCCTCACCAGCTGCCCGAGCTGCCTGCAGGGCCTGACCCGCTACGGCAATGACCTGCAAAACGGCCTGCTCGAAGCAGATTACGTCGTGGTCGAGATGGCCAACAAGATCCTGGGCGCGGACTGGATGCCCGAATATGTGAATGCCGCGAACAACGGCGGGATCGAGCGGGTGCTCGTCTGATGAAGGCACCGGGCTGCCCACTGTGCGACGGCCCCGGCGGCACCCTGGTGTTCACAAGCGACAAGTTTCGCGTGATCCGCTGTGACGAGCCGGGCATCGCCGCGTTCTACCGGGTGGTCTGGAGCGAACATGTGCCCGAGTTCTCGCAGCTTCCTGCCGACGACCGGCGTTTGTGCATGGATGCCGTCGTCTGCGTGGAGGAGTGCCTGCGCCAGCACCTCGCACCGGACAAGATCAATCTCGCGGCCCTGGGCAATGCGGTGCCGCACCTGCACTGGCATGTGATCGCGCGATTCAGGTGGGACAGCTATTTCCCGGGTTCCGTGTGGAGTGCAGCGCAGCGGAATGCATCGCCACAGCAACTCGCTGAAGTTGTGAGCAAGCTCACAGAGCTGGAACTCGATCTGTGCGCGCGTCTCTCAGCCCGGTCTGGAAATTGCAGTTCTATGTGAAATCCGCACGTTGCACCCCCTGAGTACGGGATGCGGCTGTATGCCCCTAGCGCACAAGCGTGTATAACATGCTGAGGTAGCAGTATTCAGAGGCAAGTTCGGTATCCGGAGGTTATGCATGGTCGCCCCACAGATTCACAAATTCCGTCCTGCCGCCATTGGCGTCCTGCTGGCGGTATCCACGTTCGGTGCCGCAGCACAGGGAGCCGGTGAAGTTGAATTCTCCCGTGGCGTCGGCTTTGCGCAGACCGCCGGCCAGGTGCCCCGCACCCTTGGCAAGGGGCTGACCCTCAAGGAGGGCGATCGCCTCACCACTTCTGACGGAGCCTCCGCCATCATCAAGATGGAAGACGGCACCCGGATGACCGTACGCCCCAACTCCGAAATCGTGCTGCAGCAGTACAAGTTTCGCGAGAACGCCCCCGACAACGGCATGCTGATGCAACTGGTTCGTGGTGGCTTTCGTGCCGTGACCGGCCTTATCGCCAAGGGCTCGCCCAATGCGGCCAAGGTCCAGACCAATACAGCCACCATCGGCATTCGCGGCACCGACTTCGACGCACGCGTCTGCTCGCGCGATTGCGGCACCGAGTCCGCTGCAGTGTCGGAGTCCTCCCGTCCCAATGCGGTGCAGGCGAGCGCCAAGGTGGTGTCTTCGCAGGGCACGGTCAATGCCGTCGATGCAGCCGGCCAGCGCAGGCGCCTGGTCAATGGCGGCAGTGTCTATCCGGGTGACCTGGTTGAAACATCCGGCGCCACGCAGGCGGTGCTGGCTTTCCGCGACGACACGCGCATCACGCTCGGTTCCACCACGCGCTTTCGCGTCGACAACTTCGTTTACGACACCAAAAACGCTGGCGAAGGGCGGTTCCTGGCTTCCGTGCTGCGCGGCTCGGTTCGCGCGCTCACCGGCCTGATCGCCAAGGCGAACAACCGCAACGTCGGCTTCAACACCGCCACTGCCACCATCGGCATTCGCGGCACCGGGCTGGACATCAACTGCACGAGCCGCGAGAACTCCGACACCTGCGAAGACCTCACGCTCTGGACCTGGCTCGGCTCGATCGCAGTCAACCGCCAGGGCGACACGGCGCTGCAGGTGCTTCAGGAAGGCCAGGGCCTGCAGATCACGCCCACGGCCATTCGCCCCATCGCCAGCCAGCCGGCCATGGATGGCCCACGGCCTGACGCCGTGACGGTGCCGCCCAAGTTGTTTTCTGGCGACAACGTTTCGGATAACGAAGAGGGCCTGTTCGTCTTCGTGCGGGACGGCCACATCGAAATTGCGACTGCTGGCGACATCCTCCACCTGGGCAAGGGTGAGGCAGGGTTTGCCGGTGTCGGCGGGGAAACCAAGCGGCCCATTTCGGTGCCCAAGTTCCTTGAGTTCGACAAGACTCCGTTGCCAAGCTCCCGCAACCCGTTGCTGGTCAGCGTGCTGGCCGAAAGCGGCGTCAAGGCCGGAGGCCAGTGCAAATAACGCCTGAGGGGGCGTTACGCGGATGACACATAGTTACGCCGATGAGACAATTTGAGCTCATCGGTTTGCTAATAAGAGGGCGAGAAGAAATGACCAAAGGGCAAAGCGCGCCCCGTTCGCGTAACGGTGGGCTCAACCGGCTGGTGTGGGTCGTGGCGGCTTCGATGGGCGGGATGGTTTGCGCCCATGCCCAGACGCCCGCCAGTCCTGGCAACCCTGCCATGGCGTCGGCGGCACCGTCACCTACCTTCGCCATCAAAGGCTTCAAGGTCACCGGCGACAACCCCCTGAGCGAGGGCGAGACCAGCCTGGTGCTTGCGCCATACCTTCGGGCCGATGCGACGATAGACACACTGCAAAAGGCAACGGCCGCACTTGAAGCCGCGCTCCGTGCGCAGGGGTTCGGTCTGCACCGCGTCGCGCTGCCACCGCAGGAAGTGGGCTCCACCGTCACCCTCAATATCGTCAAGTTCACGATCGGCAAGGTCGCCATCGAAGGCGCCACGATCTACGACGTAGGCAATGTGCGCCGAACGCTGCCCGAACTCCAGGAAGGCGGCTCGCCCAATTTCAAGACCCTGGCCATCCAGACTGCCATCGCCAACGAGAACCCGAACAAGCTGATCCAGCTCGGCCTGCGCGAGGGCAGCGAGACCGACAAGATCGACGCCACCATCACCGTGCAGGAAAAGCGTCCGTGGACGCTCGCCTTGAGTCTGTCCAACGCCGGGACCAAGTCGTCGGGCCGGGACCGCTTCACGGTTTCGGGCGGCCACACCAACCTGTTCAACCTGGACCATCATTTCGTCGGTGCCTACACGACTTCGCTGCAAAAGCCCGATGACGTGAAGCAGCTGGGACTGTCGTACCGTGTTCCCCTCTATGCCATGGGCGGCGTGATCGGCGCGAGCTACACCCGCTCCGACGTGGTGGGCGACTTCGGCACTTTCACCAGCACGGGTGCCGGCCACACCTTCGGCGTCAATTACACGCACTACCTGCCGCCCGAGGGAGGACGCCGCAGTTACGTCACGCTCGGCCTGGAAGACAAGGTGTTCGACGCGACCGTCATCAACGGCGTGGTGATCGGCAGCGATCGGCGCAGCCGGCCGCTCACCGTGGGCTACAGCGCGCACACCGATTCGGACAATGCCTCGTGGGGCTACAACTTCGACTTCTCGGCCAATCTGTCGAGCGGCCGCAACAACGACCTGATGTCCTACCAGAGCGAGACGCTGCGCATCAATACCGTCAACTGGAAAGCCCTGCGAGGCGGCGGCAACTATGCGGCCAGCTTCGCCAAGGACTGGCTCTGGTCGGTGCGTGGTCAATTCCAGTACAGCCCCGACGTGCTGATTGCCGGCGAGCAGTTCGGGCTGGGCGGCCTGGGCTCGGTTCGCGGGACCGATATCGACAGGCCCATCACCGGCGACAAGGGCTTCATGACCTCGTTCGAAGTCACCACGCCTGAACTGGCGCCCGGCCTGCGGCTGCTGGGCTTCCTGGACGGCGGATGGCTGGGCAACAACAACCCCAACGGCGCCGACAAGCCATCGTCGGATCGCATTGCCAGCGCGGGTCTGGGGCTTCGATTCTCCAAAGAGCCTTTCGCAGTCTCGCTGGATTACGGACGCATCATTGCCGGCAGCAAGGTGCCGCTGGCTTTCAACTCGGCAGCGCCCAAGCGCGGCGACGACCGTTTCTACGTGAACCTGTCGCTGCGGTTCTGAGCGGCCCTGCGGGGTCAAGGGCCACGGCCATGCGACCTAGAATGGCCGCATGGCAGGTCTCTCACCCACAACACCCATTCCTGAAGCGATCACGGTTCATTCGCAGTCGCGCGTGCTCGAGGTTGCTTTTGCCGATGGCGCGCGTTTTCGCATCCCGTTCGAATTGATGCGCGTGTATTCGCCTTCGGCTGAAGTGCAGGGGCACGGGCCGGGCCAGGAAGTGCTGCAGACCGGCAAGCGCGACGTGCAACTCGAAGCGCTCGATCCCATCGGCAACTATGCCGTGCAGCCCCGGTTTTCGGACGGCCACGACACAGGCATCTTCTCGTGGGATTTCCTCTACTTCCTGGGCTCGCAGCAGGACCAGCTATGGGCCGACTACAACCGGCGGCTGCAGCAGGCCGGCGTGGATCGCGACTCGGCCATGCCGGAAAAGCCCGGACAGAGCTGTGGGCATTGAGGCCGCGCGTTGATATTTCAATCCCCGGCATCACCTGAGGGTTTGCCACTCGCAAGACTCGATTGCGTCTAGCATCCGATAACGTCAGGCACTTCAACAGATGAGCAACACCCACTTCGGTTTCGAATCAGTCGATGAGCGAGAAAAGGCGCGTCGCGTTCGCGGCGTGTTCGACTCGGTCGCTCCGAAATACGACGTGATGAACGACCTCATGTCGATGGGCCTGCATCGCGCCTGGAAGGCCTACACGATGCTCGTCGCGAACGTGAAGCCAGGCCAGAAGGTTCTGGACATCGCAGGCGGCACCGGCGACCTCGCGCTCGGGTTTGCGCGCAAGGCCGGCCCCACCGGCCAGGTGGTGCATACCGATATCAATGAGGCGATGCTGCGTACCGGTCGTGACCGTTTGCTCGATGCCGGCGTCGCATTGCCCACGATGGTGTGCGACGCGGAGAAGCTTCCATTCGCTACGGCGAGTTTCGATCTGGTCAGCGTTGCCTTCGGTTTGCGCAACATGACGCACAAGGATGTGGCGCTGGCCGAGATGCAGCGTGTGCTCAAGCCGGGCGGCAAGCTCCTCGTGCTCGAATTTTCCAAGGTGGCCAAGCCGCTGGCCAAGGCCTACGACTGGTACTCGTTCAACGTGCTGCCGCAGTTAGGTCGCCTGGTGGCCGGTGACAGCGCCAGCTACAAGTACCTGGCCGAGTCGATCAAGGTCCATCCGACGCAGCAAGAGCTCAAGGACCTGATGAAGAAGGCCGGTTTCGGCCATGTGGACTATCACAACATGACGGGCGGCGTGGTCGCCCTGCATGTGGGCATCAAGTGTTGAAGTGTTGAAGTAAAGCAGTCAGACAATTTTGGGCGCAAGCCCTGCAGGAGACAACGATGAAATTATGGGCATGGGCTTTGGTGACGGTCCTGGCGCTTTCCAGCTTCGAGGCCGATGCGGCCCGTCGGCTGGGCGGCGGCGGATCGATGGGCAAGCAATCGAGCAACGTGACGCAGCGCGATGCCGGCAAGCCTGCCGCACCCGCGCAGCAAAACCAGGCGGCACCCGCCACGCCGGCGGCCAATCCTGGCGCTGCGGCTGCGGCACCGAAGCGTCCGTGGGGCGCCATGCTCGGCGGCCTGGCAGCCGGTCTCGGACTGGCGTGGCTTGCATCCTCCCTCGGCCTGGGTGGCGCGCTCGGACAGATCCTCATGTTCGGCTTGCTGGCACTCGTGGTCATGGTGGTCATCGGCATGATCATGCGAGCCCGTCGCGGCGGCGCAGCGCAGCAGTCGCAGTCCCCGTATGCCTTCCAGGGCGCAGGTGCGACGCCAGCGACGCCCGAGCCCGCTCGCCAGTACAGCCCTGACAAGGTCGGCAACGATGCGTCAGCTCGCCCCTGGGAGCGAAGCAGCATGGCTTTCGAATCCGGCAAGTTCGGTCAACCCGCGGCAGCCAGTGGCGCGACAGGCAGCATCGGCAGCGGCGTTCAGATCGGCTCGGGGTTGGCAGGATCGCAGAACTGGGGCGTGCCGGCCGGTTTTGACACGCCCGGCTTCATCACTGCAGCCAAGCGCAACTTCGTGACCCTGCAAGACGCCTGGGACCGCTCGGACATCGAGTCACTGCGCGCCATGATGACTGACGGCATGCTCGTCGAAATCCGGTCGCAACTTGCAGAGCGCGAGACCCACATCGGCGGACAGCCGAACAAGACGGACGTGGTCATGCTCGAAGCGCAATTGCTGGGCATTGAAGACCTGGGTGACGACTACATGGCGAGCGTCGAGTTCTCCGGAATGATCCGCGAAGATGCGTCGGCAGGCCCGAGCCCGTTCCGCGAAGTGTGGAACATGACCAAACCCAAGAGCGGCTCGTCGGGCTGGCTGGTTGCCGGGGTGCAGGCACTCCAGTAAGTTCATTCAACGTCATGAATAATGGGGGACTATGGCAACACAGTCCCCCTTTCCGTTTCTGGACGACATCCTTTCGCGGGTGACGACCGGCCTGAAACCGCCCGAGTGGCTGGTTGACGAGGTGCAACGGCGCTTTGTCCTCCTGGTCAACCACGTGCTGATGCAAGAGAGCGAGGCGCAGGCGCGTCTTGTACGCCAGTCCGGCCGCATCGTCGAGGCGAAGTGGCGTGTGTTTGACATCCGCCTTGCAGTGACTCCGGCCGGTTTGCTGGACATCGCGTCTCCTTCAGCGGTCCCCGATCTCACCTTGACACTCACCGAAGAGTCTCCGTTCGGGCTGGCGCAATCGGCGTTCCGGGGTGACAAGCCGCCAGTGCGTATCGTTGGCGATGTCCAGTTGGCAGCCGAGATCAACTGGCTCGTCGAAAACGTCCGCTGGGATCTTGAGGAAGATCTCTCGCGCGTGATCGGCGACGCGCCCGCGCATGCGCTGGGCGAAGCGGGCCGCCGCATGATGCAGGCGCTGCGGCAATTCGTGGCGAAGGCACCCGGTGCATCAGCGCCCACGACCCCGGCGGCGACGGTTGCTCCCACAGCCGCCACAGCCGCCGCAGCCGCCGCAGCCGCTACTGCCGGCACACCTGCGCCTTCGGCATCACCGGCTGGCTCGGGGCCGGCTGCATGACGCGTTACCTGCGCGGCCTCTACATTTTCTGGGTTGCCTGGCGGTTCGGGCTGGACGAGTTGTTCCTGGCGAGTTTCCAGCGGCCCGGCCTTCATTCGCTGATGCGTGTGGTCACCTTCGGGCGTGACCTGAGTGCCCCACGCGGACAGCGCCTGCGGCTCGCGCTCGAGTCGCTCGGGCCCATCTTCGTGAAGTTCGGTCAGGTCATGTCCACGCGACGCGATCTGCTACCGGCCGAAATCGCCGACGAACTGGCGCTGTTGCAGGACCGGGTGCCGCCGTTCGATTCCGCGATTGCCATCGCCACGATCGAGCGCGCGTTCAAGCGGCCGGTCGATTCGGTATTCGTGAGCTTTGATCGCGAGCCGGTGGCGAGTGCGTCGATCGCGCAGGTTCACTTCGCGGTCGTGAAGGACCGCAACGGCAACCTGCGCGATGTCGCCGTCAAGGTGTTGCGGCCCGGCATGCTGCCCGTCATCGAGAAAGACCTGGGCCTGATGCGGATGATGGCCGGCTGGGTCGAAGGCCTGTCGGAAGACGGCCGGCGCCTGAAGCCGCGCGAGGTGGTCGGCGAGTTCGACAAGTACCTGCACGATGAGCTCGACCTGGTTCGCGAGGCAGCCAATGCGGCGCAGCTGCGGCGCAACATGGCGGGGCTCGACCTGGTGCTGATCCCCGAAATGCTCTGGGACTTCTGTCACCCTGAGGTCATCGTCATGGAGCGCATGACCGGCGTGCCGATCAGCCAGATCGATAGGTTGCGCCAGGCGGGCGTCGATTTTCCGCAGCTTGCGCGAGATGGCGTCACCATCTTCTTCACGCAGGTGTTTCGTGATGGCTTCTTTCATGCCGACATGCATCCCGGCAACATCCAGGTCAGCCTGGAGCCTGCCACCTTCGGGCGCTACATCTCGCTGGATTTCGGCATCATCGGCACGCTGACCGAGCACGACAAGGAGTACCTCGCGCAAAACTTCACCGCGTTCTTTCGCAGGGACTACAAGCGTGTCGCAGAGTTGCACATCGAGTCGGGCTGGGTGCCGCCGCAGACGCGCGTCGATGAGCTCGAAGCCGCGGTTCGCACGGTGTGCGAGCCGTATTTCGACCGGCCGCTCAAAGAGATCTCGCTGGGCATGGTGCTCATGCGCCTGTTCCAGACCTCGCGCCGCTTCCATGTCGAAATCCAGCCGCAGCTCGTGCTGCTGCAAAAGACGCTGCTCAACATCGAGGGCCTGGGTCGCCAGCTCGACCCCGACCTCGATCTCTGGGCCACGGCCAAGCCGTTCCTGGAGAAATGGATGATCGAGCAGATCGGCCCGCAGAAGATGCTGGAGGAGTTGCGCGACCAGGCCCCGCGCTACGCCAAGCTCATCCCCGAGTTGCCGCGCCTGATCCACCAGTACCTGCAGCAGCGTCCGCAAAGCGATCGGGGCGAGATGGCCGAACTGCTGCAAGAACAAAAGCGTACGAACCGCCTGCTGCAGACGATCATCTACGGTGGCGTGGGTTTTGCATTGGGCTTGCTGGCCATGCAGATCGTGATGCGGATCGTCATTTTCTGACCGGATTCGCGGGTGGGGCTGCGGCATAATTTCGCAGCCCAATGGATGGGCTTTCTTTCAACAGGGCTTGGGCTGTCGATGAACCACACGCTGATCACGTTTGTCGTCCTGTACCTTCTGGGTACGCTTGCTGTCGGTGTCTGGGCCGGCACGCGCATCAAGAACACGACCGATTTCGCCATCGCAGGCAGGCGGCTGCCGCTCATCATGGTGGTCACGACCACATTCGCCACCTGGTTTGGCGCAGAGACGGTCATGGGCATCCCGGCCAAGTTCGTGCAAGGCGGGCTGGGTGCTGTCGTCGAGGACCCGTTTGGCGCAGGCACCTGCCTGATCCTGGTGGGCCTGTTCTTTGCGGCCAAGCTGTACAAGCAGAACCTGCTCACCATTGGCGACTTCTACCGCCAGCGCTATGGACGCGGCATCGAAGTGTTCTGCTCGCTTGCCATCATCCTGAGCTACCTGGGCTGGGTTGCCGCGCAGATCACGGCCCTGGGTCTGGTGTTCTCGGTGCTGACCAACGGCGCCATGTCCGAAACCACCGGGATGATCGTGGGCACCATGGCCGTGCTGGTCTATGTGGTGATCGGCGGCTTCCTGGCCGTTGCCTGGACCGACTTCATCCAGATGATCGTGCTGGTGGTCGGCATGTCGATCATTGCGGTGTTTGCGAGCGACCTGGCCGGTGGCACGGGCGCCGTGCTGAACCTGGTGACGTCGCAGAACCTGACCAACTTCTTCCCGCCGCCCACCTTCACCGAAATCGCCTTCTTCATCGCAGCCGGCCTGACCATGATGCTGGGAAGCATTCCGCAGCAGGACGTGTTCCAGCGCGTGATGTCCGCCAAGGACGCCGACACCGCCCGCAATGGCGCCGTGATCGGCGGCGTCAGCTACATCCTGTTTGCGTTCGTGCCGATGTTCATCGTGGCGAGCGCCGTGGTGGTGATGGGCAACACCGCGATGGAACTGGCCAAGGACGACTACCAGCGCCTGTTGCCGACCTTCGTGCTGACCAAGATGCCGCTGGTCATGCAGATCCTGTTCTTCGGTGCGCTGCTGTCGGCGATCAAGAGCACCTCGTCGGCCACGCTGCTCGCACCCTCGACCAGCTTCGTCGAAAACATCCTGAAGAACCTGCGCCCCGGCATGACCGACAAGCAGCAGCTTTTTGCGATGCGCGCCAGCATCATTGTGTTCACCGGCATCGTGCTGGCCTATGCCATCGCCATGAAGGGAACCCCGATCTACGACCTGGTGTCATCGGCCTACCAGGTCACGCTGGTCGCCGCTTTCGTGCCGCTGGTGATGGGGATCTACTGGAAGCGGGCCACGACGCAGGGCGCCATCCTGTCAGTCGCCCTGGGCATCGCGGTCTGGGTGATCTTCATGCCGCAAGTGGGCGGCGAAGCATTGAGCAAGATGTTCCCCGGACAGCTGGCAGGGCTCATCGCGGCCTTCCTGGGCATGGTTGCCGGCTCGCTGTTGCCGCAAATCCTCAAGGATCGCAAGGAAGCGACGAGTCACGTCGCCGGATTGCCGGCGCGCTGACCGGCCGGCCGGTTCGCCGGCCTTGCGGTCTGCGCGGGAATTTCGGGGGGCGCCGCCTATAATTGAGGGCTTTGCAACGCCCAGGGCCTGTCATCAGGCCAACACCCCAACCCCAAGAGCGACATGCCCATCTACGCATACAAATGCGCCTCCTGTGGCCATGCCAA
Source organism: Caenimonas sp. SL110 (assembly GCF_001044395.1). Classification (GTDB taxonomy): domain Bacteria; phylum Pseudomonadota; class Gammaproteobacteria; order Burkholderiales; family Burkholderiaceae_C; genus Ramlibacter. The sequence continues at coordinate 26,456 of NZ_JANU01000009.1, read as the reverse complement.
GGACGTCCTGCAGAAAATGAGCGACGCGCCTCTGACGCAGTGCCCCGCGTGCGGCGCGCAAACGTTTTCCAAGCAGGTGACTGCTGCCGGTTTCCAGCTCAAGGGCTCCGGCTGGTACGCCACTGATTTCAAGGGCGGCGGCACATCTGCCCCTGCCATTGACAAGCCAGCCGAAGCGTCCAAGTCCGGCGACGCGAAGTCCGCCGAGACAGGCTCCAAGCCAGCGGAGTCCAAGCCGGCCGCGACACCCTCCGCGCCTGCCGACAGCGGCACCTCCGGTACCAAGTGATGGCCAAGCTGCGCAAATGGCTGTTGTCGGGGCTGCTGGTCATCGTGCCGGTTGCCATCACCATTGCCGTCCTGCAGTGGATCATCGGCACGCTCGACGGCACCTTGCAGATTCTTCCTGCAGCCTGGCATCCCGACAAGCTGATCGGCGTTCACATTCCCGGCTTTGGCGTGTTGCTCACCCTGGGCATCTTGCTGCTGGTGGGCGCAGTCGTCAGCAACTTTGTTGGCAAGAAGCTGGTGAGCTGGGGCGACATCGTCGTCAGCCGTATTCCGGTGGTGCGGTCGATCTATTCCAGCGTCAAGCAGGTCTCTGACACGCTGTTCTCCGAAAGTGGCAACGCCTTTCGCACCGCCGTGCTGGTGCAGTGGCCCCGGCCCGATGTCTGGACCATTGCTTTCGTCACTGGCGCACCGGGCGGTGAAGTCACCGACCATCTGGTGGGCGAGTACCTCAGCGTCTATGTTCCCACCACGCCCAATCCCACGGGCGGCTATTTCGTGATGCTTCGCCGCAGCGACTGCATCGAATTGAAGATGAGCGTCGATGAGGCGCTCAAATATGTGATCTCGATGGGCGTCGTTTCGCCCGCCAACCGGGGTTGATGCGCCGCTTCTCGCGGCCCGTCGTTTCTCAAAGGTTTTTCCATGTCCCAAACCCAAATGCGCACCACTTATTGCGGCCTCGTCACCGAAGCGCTGCTTGGCCAGACCGTCACCCTGTGCGGCTGGGTCAATCGCCGGCGCGACCATGGCGGCGTGATCTTCGTCGACGTGCGTGACCGCGAAGGCTTCGTCCAGGTCGTGTGCGACCCTGACCGTGCCGAGATGTTCAAGACGGCAGAGGGCCTGCGCAACGAGTTCTGCATCCAGATCAAGGGCCTGGTGCGCGCGCGCCCTGAGGGCACCATCAACGACAACATCAAGAGCGGCAAGATCGAAGTGCTGTGCCACGAACTGACGGTGCTCAACCCGTCGGTCACGCCGCCGTTCCAGCTCGACGACGACAACCTGTCGGAGACGACCCGCCTGATGCACCGCGTGCTCGACCTGCGCCGCCCGTACATGCAGAACAACCTCATGCTGCGCTACAAGGTGACGATGGAGGTGCGCAAGTTCCTCGACGCCAACGGCTTCATCGATATCGAAACGCCGATGCTGACCAAGAGCACGCCCGAAGGCGCGCGCGACTACCTCGTGCCCAGCCGCGTGCACGACGGCATGTTCTTCGCGCTGCCGCAGTCGCCTCAGCTGTTCAAGCAGTTGCTCATGGTGTCCGGCTACGACCGCTACTACCAGATCACCAAGTGCTTCCGCGACGAAGACCTGCGCGCCGATCGCCAGCCTGAATTCACCCAGATCGACGTGGAAACCTCCTTCCTGACCGAAGAAGAAATCCGCACCATGTTCGAAGGCATGATCCGCAGCACCTTCAAGAACGTGAAGGGCATCGACATCGGCGCCTTCCCGGTCATGAAGCACGCGGACGCCATGCGCCTGTACGGCTCCGACAAGCCTGACCTGCGCGTGAAGATGGAGTTCACCGAAATCACCGACGTGATGAAGGACGTGGACTTCAAGGTTTTCTCCGGCCCTGCCAACGCAGAAGATGGCCGCGTGGTGGCGCTTCGCGTGCCGGGCGGCAGCGGCATGAGCCGCAGCGAGATCGATGCCTACACCGAGTTCGTCAAGATCTACGGTGCCAAGGGCCTGGCCTGGATCAAGGTCAATGAAGTCGCCAAGGGCCGCGAAGGTCTGCAGTCGCCCATCGTGAAGAACCTGCACGATGCGTCCATCGCCGAAATCATCAAGCGCACTGGCGCCACCGACGGCGACCTGATCTTCTTTGGCGCCGACAAGGCCAAGGTCGTGAACGACGCCATCGGCGCGCTGCGCGTCAAGGTCGGCCACAGCGAATTCGGCAAGTCGCACGGCCTCATCGAAGGCGAGTGGAGGCCCCTGTGGGTCATCGACTTCCCGATGTTCGAATACGACGAAGACGGCCAGCGCTGGAACGCGGTGCACCACCCGTTCACCTCGCCCAAGGACGGCCACGAAGACCTGCTGGAAAACGATCCCGGCAAGGCGATTGCCAAGGCCTACGACGCGGTGCTCAACGGCATCGAACTGGGCGGTGGTTCGGTCCGTATTCACCGTGAAGAGGTGCAGAGCAAGGTATTCCGCGCGCTGAAGATCGACGCCGAAGAGGCGCAGCTGAAGTTCGGCTTTTTGCTGGACGCGCTGCAGTACGGCGCGCCTCCGCACGGCGGCATCGCCATCGGCCTGGACCGCTTTGTGATGCTGATGACCGGCGCGGAAAGCCTGCGCGACGTGATCGCCTTCCCGAAGACGCAACGCGCGCAGGATCTGCTCACGCAGGCTCCTGGGCCGGTGGATGAGAAACAGCTGCGCGAGCTGCACATCAGGCTGCGCAATACAACGCCGACAACGGCGGCCTGATCGGGGCAAAAGCAAGGCTGTCGGGCTGTCATACCGGGCTTGACCCGGTATCCACCGCGCAGCGGCGACGGCCGTTGAAGTCATGGATTGCGGATCAGGTCCGCAATGACAGCCCGTGCACCATCTCCTGCTTTGATGGCTAAAATAGCCAGAAGGAGAACGCCCCATGCAAGTCACCGCCACAGAAGCCAAGAACCGGTTCGGCTACTTTTGCAGCCAGGCCAAGACCGAGCCTGTGATCGTTGAAAAGGATGGTCGGCCGGACACAGTCCTGCTCAATTACGACGACTTTCAGGCGCTGACTGCCGCCGCGCGGGGCAAGTCAATTTCATCGCGCAAGAAGGAATTCAACGACACCTATCGCGACTGGATCCGCGCCCAGCACGTCGAGTTCGAGAAGAACGGCATCTGGTGTGACGGCGCGGTGGCATGGCAACAGGACTGATGTGGCCCAGTACGACGTCTACCTCAACCCCTTGCCCAACGCGCGTTCCTCAGTGCCCTATGTCATGGATGTCCAGAGCGCGCTGCTCGACCAGCTGCCCACGCGCCTGGTCATGCCACTGTCACGAGTCGGATCTGACTCGCCCAGACTCCCTGTGAATCTCTGTCCTGCGGTCTACATCGAAGGAGAGGCGCTGTCATTGATGGCCCATCAGGCGGCACCACTTGCCGCCAGGCTCCTCAAGACGCCGGTTGCGTCTCTCTCGCATCGGGCTTCAGAGGTGGCCTCAGCCATGGACGCCGTTCTCAGTGGCTTCTGAGCGCCCCTTCAAGATCCCCGAATCCGTCCTGGTCGTGATCTACACGCCCGCGCTCGACGTGCTGCTCATCAACCGCGCCGACGCGGCCAACTTCTGGCAGTCGGTTACCGGCAGCAAGGATGAGCTGGCCGAAGACCTGCGTGACACGGCAGTGCGCGAGGTGTTCGAGGAAACCGGCATCGATTGCGCGCAAGGCACGGCCTTGCACGACATGCTCAAGGACTGGGGCCTGCAGAACATCTACGAAATCTACCCACGCTGGCAGCACCGCTACGCACCTGGCGTAACCCGCAACACCGAACACGTCTTCGGCCTGTGCGTGCCGGGTGGCACGCCCGTGACGCTCAACCCGCGCGAGCATACGGGCTACCGTTGGTTACCGTGGCGCGAGGCGGCCGATGCCTGCTTTTCGCCTTCCAACGCCGAGGCGATCCTGTTGCTGCCACAATTTGCTCAATGAGCGCAGACACCTTAAGAGTCGCCACCTACAACATCCACAAGGGCGTTCAGGGCATCGGTCCGGTGCGCCGTCTCGAAATCCACAACATCGGCCACGCGGTCGAGCAGCTCGATGCCGACGTGGTGTGCCTGCAGGAAGTGCGCAAGCTGCACCGGCAGGAAGAGCGCTACTTCAAGCGCTGGCCCGAATTGCCGCAGGCTGAGTTCCTGTGCCCCGAGGGTTACGAGGCGGTCTACCAGACCAATGCCACGACCAAGCACGGCGAGCATGGCAACGCCATGCTGTCGCGCTGGCCGGTGGTGTCGCGCGGCCACGAAGACATGTCCGACCACCGCTTCGAGCAACGCGGGCTGCTGCATGTGAAGATCGAAGCGCACGGCACGCCCGTGCATGTGCTGGTGCTGCACCTGGGCCTGATCGCCGGCAGCCGCCTGCGGCAGGTCGACCAGGTGATTCGATTCGTCGAGCGCGAGATACCCAAACGCGAGGCTGTGGTCATCGCGGGTGACCTCAACGACTGGGGCGCCAAGCTGCGTCCCATGATGAACGCCGCGGGCTTCAATGATTTCATCGGCGAGCGCCAGAACACCTTTCCTTCGCGCCTGCCGCTGGGTCAGCTGGACTTTGTCTACGGCCGCCGGCTCAAGCCCATCGGCGTCGAGGTTCCGCGTGGGCGCATCTGGTCGCAGATGTCCGATCACCTCCCCTTGATCGCCGAGTTCGCGCTGTAGGCCTGCAGGCGATGGCGCAAAACCTTCCGGTCCCACGCGCGGGCCATCAGGTGCAATTGCTGCAGGGCGCGCAGGAGTACTTCCCGGCCCTGGTCGAGGCAATCGACTCGGCATCGCGAGAAGTACGGCTCGAAACCTACATCTTCGACTTCACGGACGCGAGTGTCGATGTGGCCTACGCGCTGGAACGCGCCTCGCGGCGCGGCGTCTCGGTCATGGTCGTGGTCGATGGCTACGGCACGCCTTCGCTACCGCCCGCGTGGCGCGAGCGGTTCCTGCAGGTGGGCATTCAATGGCGTGTATTTGCGCCGCTGGGCACTTTCGGCATGCTGTGGCCCGGCAACTGGAGCCGCATGCATCGCAAGCTGTGCGTAGTCGATGGCGAAGTCGCGTTTTGCGGCGGCATCAACCTGCTCGATGACTGGCACGACCCCAACCACGGCGCGTTGCAGGCGCCGCGATTCGACTTTGCGGTGCGGGTCACGGGCCCCCTGGTGGCGCAGGCCCAGGAGGTCATGGACCGGCAGTGGCTGCGCATGCAAGCCGCCAGCGACATGCGGCATGCGCGGCTCGCCGGCGCGCTGACTTCCCTTCGGGCTGCAGGCATCGGCATGCGCGGATCGCACGGCAACGGGGCCGCCCCGCCCGTACCGGGCCAGTCAACGCGAGCCGCACTGGTGCTGCGCGGTGCGCTTAAAAACCGCACCAGCATCGAGCGCGCCTACCGCAAGGCCATCGGCGCCGCCCGCAGCGAGATCATCATTGCCAATGCGTACTTTGTGCCCGGTGGAAAGATGCGTCGTGCGATCATTTCCGCTGCCCAGCGGGGCGTCACCGTGAAGCTCTTGCTGCAGGGGCGCTACGAGTACTTCATGCAGTACTACGCGGCCCGTCCGATCTACAGCGCGCTGCTGGAGGCGGGCGTCGAGATCCATGAATATTCGCCGAGCTTCCTGCATGCCAAGGTCGCCGTGATCGACGGGCACTGGGCAACCGTCGGCTCGTCCAATCTCGATCCGCTCAGCCTGTTGCTCGCGCGTGAAGCCAATGTGATGGTCGAGGACGAAGCGTTCGCATCGCAACTGCGCGCGCGCCTGATGCACGCCATCGAGCACGGAGGCCGGATCATGGATCCGCAGGAATTCAGCAACCGGCCGATGCGACAACGCGTGTTCGAGCGCGTGGCACTGATCGTGATGCGCGTGCTGCTGCTGGTGCAGGGAAAGAAGTATTTGTAGATGCAGACAGGCGACCTGATCGTCCAGCGGCCCGAGGGGCTGTATTGCCCGCCGGGCGATTTCTACATCGATCCCTGGCGACCGGTGGCGCGCGCCGTGATCACGCATGCGCACGCCGACCATGCGCGTGTCGGCCACGGCCAATATCTCGCGTCTGCTCCGGCTGAAGGCGTGTTGAGAGCCCGCCTGGGCGAGATCGACTTGCAGACGCTGCCATACGGTGAGCAGATCGTGCACAACGGCGTGAAGCTGTCGCTGCACCCTGCGGGCCACGTGCTGGGTTCGTCGCAGGTCCGGCTGGAACATGCGGGCCGCGTGTGGGTCGCCAGCGGTGACTACAAGGTGGCGCCCGATCCGACCTGCGCACCGTTCGAGGCGGTGCGGTGCGATGTGTTCATCACCGAGTCGACCTTCGGCCTGCCGATCTATCGCTGGGTCAGCGACGACGAACTCTTCACCGATATCAACGACTGGTGGAGCCGCAACCTGCTGGCCGGCCGCGCGAGCGTGATCGCCTGCTATTCGTTCGGCAAGGCGCAGCGGGTCCTGTCGGGTGTGGATGCATCGATCGGGCCGATCATCGTGCATGGCGCGGTGGAGCCACTCAATCGTGCCTACCGGGATGCCGGCGTCGACCTGCCGCCGACAAAACTGGTCACCGAGGTCACCGACAAGGCCGACCTCAAGCGCGCACTGGTGGTGTGCCCTCCGGGTGCTGCGGCGAGCACCTGGCTGCGCCGGTTCGGCGATGCCAGCACCGCATTCGCCAGCGGCTGGATGCAGCTGCGTGGTGCGCGCCGGCGCGGTGGATGGGACAGGGGCTTCGTGCTGTCCGATCACGCCGACTGGCCCGGCCTCATGGGTGCGATCGGCGCGACGGGCGCGCAGCGCGTCATCGTGACGCATGGAAGCATTCCCGTCATGGTTCGCTACCTGCGTGAGCAGGGACTGGAAGCAGAGTCCTTCGAAACCGAATACGGCGGCGATGCGGTCGAAGCCGACGTGGAGGCACCGGCTGCATGAGGAGCTTCGCCGCGCTGTTCACCGAACTCGACACGACGACGTCCACCAACGCCAAGGTCGAGGCGCTGCAACGCTACTTCGCACAGGCGCCTGCGCGCGATGCGGCATGGGCGGTGTACTTTCTCTCGGGCGGCAAGCCCCGGCAGGTGGTGGCTATGGCTTCGTTGTCGCTGCTGGCCTGCGAAGTGGCGGGCATCGAGCCGTGGTTGTTCGACGAGTGCTACCAGGCGGTCGGCGACCTGGCCGAGACCATCGCGCACATCTTGCCGCGTGATGCAGAACCTTCTGATATTGGCCTGGCGCAGTGGGTCGAAGACAGGCTGCTGCCGCTGCGGGGCCTCCCCGAAGCAGAGATCGCATCGCGCGTGCGCGCGTACTGGCGAGAGCTCGATCCGCAAGGCCGCTTTCTCATGACCAAGCTGGTGGGCGGTGGCTTCCGGTTGGGCGTGAGCAAGCTGCTGGTGCAGCGCGCGCTGGCGGCGCATTCGGGTGTCGATGCAAAACGTGTGGCGCAACGCATGATGGGCTACACCGACATCAAGGCGATGCCGACCGCCGAGCGGTTCGAGGCGTTGATTGCGCAGACGCCAGATGGTGAGCCGTCGCCCCAGGATGCGGGACAGCCTTATCCGTTTTTTCTCGCGCATCAATTTGAAGCGCCCCCTGAAGTTTTCAACGCGCGGCTCGGGCCTGTGACCGACTGGCAGGTGGAGTGGAAATACGACGGCATCCGCGGGCAGATCGTCAGGCGCGCAGGCCAGGTGTGGGTGTGGTCGCGCGGCGAAGAACTGGTGACCGAGCGATTCCCCGAGATCGAATCGCTGGCGAGCGAGCTGCCTGACGGCACCGTGCTCGACGGCGAAATCATGGTGTGGGGCGAGAGCGGACCCGCACCTTTCGCGCTGCTGCAAAAGCGCATCGGCCGCAAGACATTGGCCAGGAAAATCCTGGCCGATGCGCCTGTGACTTTCATGGCTTACGACCTGCTGGAAGAAGGCGGTGTGGACATCCGGGCGCTCACCCAGCGCGAGCGGCGCGTGCGGCTCGAAGCGCTGCTCGCCACCACGCGTTTCAAAATCTCGCCGATTGAAATAGCGCCGAGCTGGATCGAATTCGCGCGCATGCGCGAGCGCTCGCGCGAGATGGGCGTCGAAGGCTTCATGCTCAAGCGGCAGGACGCGACCTACGGCACGGGCCGCACCAAAGCCGATGGCCTGTGGTGGAAGTGGAAGATCGAGCCCATGACGATCGACTGCGTGTTGATCTACGCGCAGGCCGGGCATGGCCGCCGCGCGTCGGTCTACACCGACTACACCTTCGCCGTGTGGAGTCGCGCGCCACAGGACAAGGCCGAGGCCGATGCGGTGATCGAGGCGATTGCCAGGCGCGAGCCCGCGCAGCCCGGTGCGCTGCAGCTGGTTGCGTTCGCAAAGGCCTATTCGGGCCTGACCGACGAGGAGTTTCGCAAGGTGGACGCGATCATCCGCAAGTCGACGCTGGAGAAGTTCGGGCCTGTGCGCAGCGTGAAGCCGTCGCTGGTGTTCGAGCTGGGATTCGAGGGCATCAATCGCAGCCCGCGCCACAAGAGTGGCATTGCCGTGCGCTTTCCGCGGATGCTGCGAATCCGGGACGACAAGCCGGTCCATGAGGCCAACACCTTGCAGGACCTGGAGGGCCTGCTGTAGGGTTTTGTCCCCGGTGCTACCATTTCACATGCTTATGAAGGCCGAACCCACCGCCACCCTCAACCCCGACGACGCGGGCACGCCCGTGTCCGTGAAGATCCGCGAGCGCATACAGGCGGCGCGCAAACGCTTTCACGCCAACGACAACATCGCCAGGTTCATCGAGCCGGGCGAACTCGAATTGCTGCTCGACGAGGTCGAGATCAAGATGCAGGCCGTGCTCGACAGCATGGTCATCGACACCACGAGCGACCACAACACCAGCGACACGGCCCGCCGCGTGGCCAAGATGTACGTGAGCGAAGTGTTCAAGGGCCGGTACGTCAACCAGCCCACCATCACCGAATTCCCGAACGCCGAGCACCTCAACGAGCTGATGATCGTCGGCCCCATCACCGTGCGCAGCGCCTGCAGCCACCACTTCTGCCCGGTGATCGGCAAGGTCTGGATCGGCGTCATGCCCAACGAGCACACCAACGTGATCGGGCTGTCCAAGTACGCGCGCCTGGCCGAATGGGTCATGGGCCGTCCGCAGATCCAGGAAGAAGCCGTGGTGCAACTGGCCGACCTCATCATGGAAAAGACCCAGCCCGACGGCCTGGCCATCGTCATGGAGGCCAGCCATTACTGCATGGCCTGGCGCGGCGTGAAAGACATGGACGCCAAGATGATCAATTCGGTGATGCGCGGCGTTTTCCTGAAAGACCCGGCACTGCGCCGCGAATTCCTGGCCCTCATTCCAGGCAAGAACTGATCATGCTCGTACGCCTTCTCTATGCCAGCCGTGCCGTCGATACGAGCCCGGAAGCCATCGAATCGATCCTCAACCAGGCTCGCCAGCACAACCCCGAGATGGGCATCACCGGCATCCTCTGCTATGGCGGCGGGATCTTCCTGCAGGCCATCGAAGGCGGGCGCATGCAGGTGAGCGAGCTCTTCGGGCACATCCAGAAAGACGTTCGCCACAAGGACGTCGCGCTGCTGCACTTCGAAGAGATCTTCGAGCGCCGGTTCGGCGGCTGGAGCATGGGTCAGGTCAACCTGTCCAAGCTCAACCACTCCATCTTGCTCAAGTACTCCGAAAAGCCTGAGCTCGACCCGTACAGCTGCTCAGGCAAGGTCTCGTTCGCACTGCTCGAAGACCTGATGGCCACCGCCGCAATCTGCGGCCGCGTCTGAACGCACCCGTTCTCCTGGGCTGCGATTTTTCCAGCAGCCCGACACGCCGCAAACCGATCGTCATCGCCCTGGGGTCCCAGGCGGGCGGCCGCGTGGTGCTCTCCAGGCTGGAAAAGATCGACTCACTGCAAGCCTTTGGCCAGTGGCTGCAGGAGCCGCACGAGTGGGTCGGCGGATTCGACTTTCCGTTCGGCCTGCCGCGCGAACTGGTCGAGCACCTGGGCTGGCCGACCACCTGGCGTGAGTGCATCGCGCATTACGCCAGCCTGTCGCGTGCCGACATTCGCACCACCTTCGCGGCCTTTTGCGATGCGCGGCCTGTGGGCGGCAAGTTTGCACATCGCGCATTCGACAAGCGTGCCGGCTCCAGCCCGTCGATGAAGTGGGTGAACCCGCCGGTCGCGTACATGCTGCATGCCGCGCTGCCATTGCTGATTGATGCAGGCGTCGATATTCCCGGACTGCACGCAGGCGACGAGCGCCGCGTCGCGCTGGAAGCCTACCCCGGCCTCCTTGCGCGCGAGCTGGTGGGCAACCGAAGCTACAAGAGCGACGACAAGGCCAAACAAACGCCCGAGCGCCTGATTGCGCGCAAGGACCTCATCACTGCGCTGGAGCATGGGCAGACGCGCCTGGGGTTGCGGCTCAAGCTCACCCACGCGCAGCGCGACGCGCTGGTCGACGATGCGAGCGGGGACAGCCTGGACGCCGTGCTGTGTCTCGTGCAGGCGGCCTGGGCGCAGCGCCAGGGCGCGCCGCGCTATGGATTGCCAGAGGCGCTCGATCCGCTGGAAGGCTGGATCGTGACCGCCTGACTCAGGCGAGTGAAAGCAGCGAGCGCCTCGCCATCCGTGCGATACATGCGCAGCAGCGGCGAGTCGTCCAGCGCGCCGGCGCGCAGCAGCACCTTTTCAACCGGCAGCTTGATGCCGCTGATGTGCAGCGTGACGCCGCGCTCGCGCAGCAGCGCGCGGACCTGCTTGAACACCTCCACCCCCGTGGCATCGATGCGGTTGATGGGATGCGCAAACAGGGCGACATCGCGCACGTCCGGATGCGCAGACAACTGCTCGATCACGGCGCGCTCGAATGCGCTGGCCGATGCGAAGTCGAGCTCGTCGTCCATTCGCAGTGCGTACATGCCTGCGGCCAATGGCGGCAGTTTCCACAGGTGCCGGTCCCGCATGCTGCCGTCGGGGTGCAGTCCCACTTCGATGATGCGCGGATGCAGCCGGTGATAGAGAAAATGCGCGAGCCCCAGCAGCACGCCGGTGAGCACGCCCCAGTAGATTCGGGGCGAGGTGAGCAGGGTCACCGCAAAGGTGGCGATCGCGATCAGGGCTTCGACCCGGCCGAGGTTCCACAGCTGCGGCAAGGCGCGCGGCTTGAGCAGGCCCGCAACGGCCGCGACCACCACAGCCGCAAGAACCGCCTTGGGCACGTGATACAGCAGCGGTGTCAGAAAGAGCAGCGACAAAAGAACCACCGCGACGGTCACGATGGTGGCCCAACCCGTCTTGCCGCCGGCATAGAGCGTGATCGCCGAACGCGAGAACGAGGTGCTGGTTGGAAAGCTGCCTGAAAATGCGGACGCGAGCTTGGCGAGTCCCTGCGCGAGCAGGTCCTGGTTGTCGTTCCAGCGCTTGCCGTCGCGCTGCGATTCGATCTTGGCGCTGGACGCTGTCTCCAGAAAACTCACCAGCGAAATGACGATGGCCGGCACGATCAACGCGCTCATCGTTTCGGCGCCGGGCCAACCGGGCCAATAGAGCGACGGCAGTTGCGATGGCAAGGCGCCGATGATCGCGCCGTGGGTCGAGTAGCCCGACAGCCAGCTCACCAGCCCGGCGGCCGCCATGACAACCACGACCATCGGCACACGCGCAGCGTACTTCTTGCCCGCCACCAGCATGAGAAAACTGCACACACCGAATGCCAGCGCGCCCACATCGATAGCCGGGTGGTTCAGCAGCGCAACCAACGACCCCTTCACACCGATGAGCATCGGCAGCTGGGACGCAATGATGAGCAATGCCGCGGCCTGGGTGAATCCCAGCAGCACCGGTGAACTCACGAGATTGAGCACCCATGCAAAACCGCCTGCGCCAAGGGCGAACTGGATCACCCCCGACATGATGGCAAGCCAGACCGCGAGCGCGACCCACTGCGCGCTGCCGGGTTCGGCAAGGCCGGTGAGCGACGTCGCGGTGAGGATGCAGGTCAGCGCCGCAGGCCCGACCGACAGGCGCGTCGAACTGCCGAACATCACCGCGACCAGAGGTGGAAGCAGCCCCGCGTAGAGCCCGGTCACCAGCGGCATTCCGGCCAGGGCCGCATAGGCCACGCACTGGGGCACCATCACCAGCGCGACAGTGATGCCAGCGATGATTTCGTTGCGCATGAGCGCCGCGTCGGGGCGCGGCCATTTCAGGAATGGAAACCAGCGGTGGAGCGATGTCATCGAATCGGTGTGTCCTGAAACTGCATGGGGGTCTCCTCATGGGCGCTGAAAGGCCCGCACAATGCAATGCCCCACATTCTGACCTGACGACTCGACCATGCATCCCGCGCCATCAGAACCTCCTGTGCAGCAATGGTTGGCGCAGCGTGGATGGCAGCCCTTCGAGTTCCAGCGTGAAGTCTGGCAGGCCATCGCCGAGGGCCGCAGCGGCATGCTGCATGCCACAACAGGCTCGGGCAAGACCTACGCCGTGTGGCTGGGCATGCTGGGTGAGATGCTGCGCCGCCATCCGCCCGCCAGAGGCGCTGAGCCGCTGCGTGCGATCTGGCTCACGCCCATGCGCGCGCTGGCCTCAGACACCACTCGCGCGCTGGCCGAACCGCTGCGCGCCCTGGCGCCCGAGTGGACCATCGGCCAACGCACGGGCGACACGCCCAGCGCCGAGCGCGCGCGGCAAGACCGGCGTTTTCCGACGGTGCTGGTCACCACCCCCGAATCGCTCACCCTGATGCTCACGCGTGCCAACGCACGCGAAGAACTGCAGGGCGTCGAGTACGTCGTCGTCGATGAGTGGCATGAACTCATCGGTAGCAAGCGCGGCGTGCAGGCGCAGCTTGCGATTGCGCGCCTGTGGAAGTTCAATCCGCGACTCGTCGCGTGGGGCCTGAGCGCGACGCTGGGCAATCTGCAGGAGGCGATGGAGGTGCTCTGCCACCCCGGCCTGCAATCGCCCGACGCGCCTGCGCCCAGGCTCGTGCGCGGGCGCATCGACAAGCCGCTCATCATCGATACCTTGCTGCCGGTCGATCCGGGCAAGTATTCATGGGCCGGGCATCTGGGCGCGCAGATGAAGCAGCCCGTTGTCGATGAGATTGCGCGGTCGGGCCCGACGCTGGTGTTCACCAACGTGAGGTCGCAGGCCGAGATCTGGTATCAGCTGCTGCTGGAAGCCAGGCCCGAGTGGGCCGGCGAAATTGCGTTGCACCACGGTTCGATGGACAAGGCCACGCGCGAATGGGTCGAGCAGGGACTGAAGGCGGGAAGCCTGCGCGCAGTGGTCGCCACTTCGTCACTTGATCTGGGGGTGGACTTCCTGCCGGTGGAGCGCGTGCTGCAGATCGGATCGGCCAAGGGCGTCGCGCGCATGATGCAGCGCGCAGGGCGCAGCGGGCACGCACCGGGCCGCGCGAGCCGCCTGACGCTGGTGCCTACCAATACGATGGAGATCATCGAGGCCGCTGCTGCGCGCCGCGCCGCGTACGAAGGCCGTGTCGAGAATCGCGAGTCGCCGGACAAGCCGCTCGATGTGCTGGTGCAGCACCTGGTCACGATCGCGATTGGCGGCGGATTTCGCACGCAGGAGCTGTTCGATGAAGTGCGCACCGCGTGGGCCTACCGCGAGCTGACGCAGGAAGAATTCGAGTGGGCGCTGGCGTTTTGCGAGCGGGGCGGCACCAGCCTCACGGCCTACCCCGACTATCACCGCATCGTGATGAATGAAGAGGGTGTCTGGCAGGTGCCGGATCGCGGCATTGCCAGGCGTCACCGCCTGGGAATCGGCACCATCGTGAGCGATGCGTCCATGCAGGTGAAGTACATGAGCGGCGCCACCATCGGCACGATGGAAGAGGGCTTCATCTCGCGCCTGCGGCCCGGCGACTGCTTCTTCTTTGCGGGCAAGCTGCTGGAGTTCGTGCGGGTGCGCGAGATGGCTGCCTATGTGAAGAAGGCCGCGAAAACCAAGGGCACCGTGCCAACCTGGCAGGGCAGCAAGATGGCGCTGTCCACCGAGCTGGGCGATGCAGTGCTGGAGATGATGCAGCGTGCGTCCGAAGGCGATTTCTCCGAGCCTGAGCTGGAGGCGGCCCGCCCGATGCTGGAGACGCAGGCGCGGCTGTCACTGATCCCCAGGCCAGAAGCGGTGCTGGTCGAGTCGTTCAAGTCGCGCGAGGGTTTTCATCTCTACATCTATCCCTTTGCCGGCCGGCATGTGCATCTGGGACTGGCGAGCCTGCTCGCATGGCGGCTCGCGCGCGACCGGCCCAACACGTTCAGCATGTCGGTGAACGACTACGGATTCGAGCTGGTCAGCGCGGAAGAATTCGACCTGGAGCCGGTGACGAGCCAGCGTGTGTTCGAGACGGGTGACCTGCTGCACGATGTGCTCGCATCGCTCAATTCAACCGAGCTGGCGCAGCGGCGCTTTCGCGAGATCGCGCGGGTGGCGGGGCTGGTGTTCTCGGGCTACCCAGGGCAGCACAAGAGTGCGAAGCAGCTGCAGGCGTCCAGCGGCCTGTTCTTCGAGGTGTTTCGCAAGTACGACGAAGGCAATCTGCTGCTGACGCAGGCGCAGAAAGAAGTGTTGAGCCAGGAGCTTGAAATTTCGCGGCTGCGCGCCACGCTGGAGCGCCTGTCACTGCGGAAAATTGCTTATGCGCAGCTGCGCCATCCGAGCCCGATGAGCCTGCCGCTGATGGTCGAGCGCTTTCGCGAGAAGTTGACGACCGAGCAGCTGTCGACCCGGCTGGATCGCATCCTGCGCGATATGGAGCGGGACACCTGATCAGGCACCGCCCACAGCAGGCGCACTCATCGTCTGGCACGACGCAGCATCGACATCCCCCTGCTGCGCCAGCTGCGGCGGCGCATGGATCACGTCGTGCACGAACTTGAGTTTGGCGAGCGAACGCTTTGACAGCGCGAATGGATAAGCATCGTCCTGGCCCAGGCTGCGGTTCATGCTGTTGACCAGCAGCGTGAGCGGCATCCACTGATCGACCAGCTGATCGAAATCGGCCGACATGTTGTCGAAAGGGCTCGTCACTTCCTCCGCTTCATCACTGTCGTCGCCGGGCACGACCACGCGCGTGTTGTATGACGCTGCGGTTTCCAGCAGGTCGACCATGTGCAGGTAGTGCGCCCATGTCTCGGCCCAGTCTTCCCACGGATGGGACGTGGCGTACATGCTGATGTAGCTGTCCTGCCAGCCCTGCATCGCGCCGTTCGCGTAATAGGTGTCCAGGGCCGTGCGGTAGTCGATGGATTCATCGCCGAAGGTTTCCCTGAACGACTCGACGCGGCCCGATTGCAGGATCAGCCGGTCCCAGTAGTAATGCCCGGACTCATGGCGCAGATGTCCGAGCAGCGTGCGATAGGGCTCGTGCAGCATGACACGCCTTCGCACACGTTCCGTATCGTCTGCTTCCGAGATATTGATCGTGATCAGGCCGTTGCAGTGTCCCGTCATCACCTGGAAGCCGGGCTGGTCGGCGAGAAATTCAAAGATCGGTCCGTCCGTCTGTCCGTCCGGCGGCTCGACCGAAGCCAGCCCCAGCTTGGCCAGCGTATAGAACAGGCGCCGCTTGGCAGTCTCGATGCGATACCAGCGGGTGTGGTTCTCGGGCACCGAGAGGTCGGGCAGCACACGTGTCTGCCGGCATGACACGCACAGCGGGTTGGGGTCGGTGGACGGCACCGCAAAGTTGCAGGCCTGGTGCTGCACATGGTTGTGACACAGGCGATAAAAGCGCCCGGGCGGCTTTGTCCTGTTGCGCCGTTTGCGCTGGAGCGTGCCCTCCGGCTGGTCAGGCGCCGGTTCTACCGCGCACAGCGCCATGCGATGCGGCAGGAATGCCAGGTCGCTGCCGCACTGCAGGCATTGCACGTTTTCAAAGAACAGCGGATGGCCGCAGAAATCGCAGCGGAAGGTTTTCATGACAACAGGCGGACGATTTGTAAAAACAAAAAGGGCAGGCGTTTAACTGCCTGCCCTTTTGGCCGGATGCAGCGGGTTGCGTAGAGCAAGCCCGCTTGCCGGAAAGCGCTTAAGGGCGAACAGCCAGGTTGTTGAGCACCTGACGCACACCCCGGGTGTTGCGCGCGATGACTTCGGCCTGTGCCTTTTCCTGGTTGGACTTGGCAAAGCCCGACAGGGACACCGTGCCATTGAGCGTTTCGACCTTGATGGCGCCGGCGTCAACCGTGCGGTCATCGACGAACTTGGCCTTCACCGCGGTGGTGATGGCTGCGTCGTCGACGTAGGCACCAGGGGTTTCCTGGCCGCGAACGACTGCGCAACCGGTGGACACGATGGTGGTGGCTGCGACGAGGGCAAATGCGAGGGCTCTTGCGTATTTCATGAGTTTCTCCTTGAGTTGTTGAGTATCGGTTTCACGGTGCCCTGCTTTAAAACTCACCGGGGATGGCACCACGCCCCCCGGCTTGTGAACTGTGTGCTCTCAACTCATTCGTACGGTCGGCTGTCGCGGTCGAAGTCGGCTGCGGACATGGCCGACATCACCATGCTCGATAGTTGCGAGGACTTCAGGATTGCGACGACCAGGCCGGTCACCGAAATGAGGCGCCACGGACGTGCCACCACGATCACCGCGCCGAGCACTGCCGCAGCGCCAAGGTAGACGACGGGCCTGCGCGCGGCGAAGCTCGAAAGCATCGGCGTTGCAAGCTCAACACCCAGGTGAGCCGGGTGATGCCGCCACCATGCGCCAAAGGCACGTTGCCCGCTCGCATACCAGCGACGCGCTGCTGCTGCGCGCCCCGTGCCGCGCGGACCGCGGGCGGCTTGCGCAAGCTCGTCGCGTTCGTCCATGGGCGCGTCACTCGGTGCGCGCTTGAGCTGACCTGAACGGTCGTAATCTTCCGGGTGTTTTTTCCGGTGCACATGTTCGATGATGGCGAGCCTTGTGCGAGCGAGCTTGTCGGCCGCGTCGGTCACGTCCCTGCCCCAATCGCGCGCAACGCCTGTGCATCCGCATCGAGTTGCGCTTTCAATCCGGTGAAGGCGCGTCCGGGAAACTGCTTGCTCGCGATCACGGCTGCGACGATGGACGCCGCGAGCGCAACTGCGGGCACGACCACCAGCGTCCAGTGGAACTGTCCTTGCATGGCACCCAGCATGATCGCCACGCCGCCCAGCACCAGGAACACCAGCAGCGAGATGACTGCAATGCCCCAGGCCAGCACGCGGCGCGCGACATGCACGCCCACCGTCGATGCCTCTTCCTGCATCAGCGCGGCATACCCGGAGACATGGTCCATGACCAGTTCCGGCCGCGTGATCAGCACGGAAAAGATCGGGTGCACCATGGCCATGAAAGCGGAACCTTGTGGTCGATTTCAGTAGCGGTCGTTGTAGCGGCGAGCTGCAATGACAAGGCCTGCGACCACAGCGCCAATGGCAGCAGCGATCAGCGCGGACTTGATGGGCTCGTCGCGAACATAGCGGGAGGTCGAGGACGCGTAATCGCCCATCGTGCTGGCGCCGCGGTTGGCCAGGTCACGTGCGCCGTAACGCAGGTTGCGCGCGCGCTCGCCTGCCAGGTCCAGTGCATGGCTGGCAAATTCACGGGTCGATTCCAGGGCCTTGTCGGTGAGGCCGCGTGCTTCGTCAGCGTATCCGGTGGCGCCGGCGCGAATAGAGCGCATGTTGCTGTCCATGTTGAATCCTTGTGTGTGGGGTGGTGAAGAGTCAGGCGGTGGCGAGCAGCGGGCGGGCGCGTCAGCGCTTTTTGCCCAGGCTCATCACGAAGGCGACGACGGCCATGATGACGAAGACGAAGAACAGGATCTTGGCGATCTCGACGGCGCCGGCAGCGATGCCGCCGAAACCGAACAGCGCCGCAATCAGCGCGATCACGAAGAAGACTATGGCGTAGTGCAGCATCTTGTTTCTCCCAGCGGGCGTGCCCGTGTTTCGTTGTTTGAAACCCGTGCGATTTGCACGAGCCCTGCGGCAAGTGTGTGCCCTGACCTGATCAGTTCGAGATCAGCGGCAGGCGTGTGTATGTGTCGGCCAGTGCGGCGGACCCGTGCAGGAGGCGTCCTACAGTCAACAGGGCCGGATCAGGCGGATGCGGCGAGCTTGGGCATGACGGCCGCGATGCGTGTACCCTGGCCGGGCGTCGAGCTGACGGTCAGCTTGCCGCCGGCGGCTTCGACACGGTGGCGCATGCCGGCCAGGCCGTGCGTGGCGGTCCGTATGGAGGCGACATCGAATCCCTTGCCGTCGTCCCTGATGTCGACTTCGACGTGGTTGTCATAGTCGCGCACGCTGATCTCGACCTGCCTGGCTTCTGCGTACTTGCTCACGTTGGTCAGCGACTCCTGCACCAGTCGATACACCGTGAGCTGGCGCGATTCGTCCAGTTCCACCGATTCGAGGTCGGTCGCGACCTCGATGCCTGAGCGTTCCGAGAATTCGCGCGCCAGAATCTCCAGCGATGCGGTGAGCCCGAGATTGGAAAGTGATGAAGGGCGCAGGTCTTCGATGATCCGGCGCTTCAGGGCAATGCCGCTGTTGAGCGACTCGGTCAGGTGCACCAGGCGCTGTTCGACCTCGGGGGTCGAGGCCAGCGCCCCGAGGCGCGACTTGAGCCGCGCGACGTCGAGCTTGGCCGCCGTGAGCAAGGCGCCGAGCTCATCGTGCAGTTCGCGGGCCAGGTGCGCCCGCTCTTCTTCACGCACGTTCTGCAGGTGGGTTGCCAGTTGGGCAAGCGACGCGGTGCGCTCACGCACCTGGCGCTCGAGCATGTCGCGCTCGCGCTGCAGGGCAACCTGCTGCTGGTCTCCGGCGCGCTTGAGTGCCGTGGTCTGGCGCAGGTAGAGATAAAACGCAAGCAGGGCCGCCATCGTCACGGCTGCAATCCCGATGCGTGCCAGCATGAGCGAGCGGCGCACCTGCACCTGGCTGACTTCCATGCGCTGGGTCGCGGCATCGATCAGCCGGGTCGCCTGCTCACGGATGGCGTCCATGTGCTCCTTGCCGACATCGGTCATCAGCACGAACTTCCAGGCGTCTTCATTGCCCTGCTTTCGCATCCGCACCGACAGGTCCATCTCGGCCAGCTTGCGCTGCACGTTGCGGGTCAGTTGCGCGAGCGAGGCCTGCTCGTCCTGCGTTGGCGCATACACGTGGCGCAGTGCTTCCAGCTGCTCGCCGATGGCCGCAATGGACGCGTTGTAGGGCTCCAGGTACCGGGGGTCCCCTGTCAGCAGATAGCCTCGCTGGCCGGTTTCTGCATCGAGCACATGCTGCAAGACCCGGTTGAGCGATCCGCGTGTGCGCGAAGCCTCGGCGATGTCGTTGAGCGCCCGGGTGGACTGGTTGAATCCGGTTTCGTTGATCCCGATCAGGATGCACGCGGCCAGCAACGCCAGCGCGAGGCTGATCGCCATTTTCGGCAGGGACAGGGAGCGCATGAATGTCACTTCGGGCTTTACTTGTTGTGCATAGAATCGCTCTGGCGCGATGATGAGCTACGCTGCGCAGTAATCAAAGAGGGATACGAAATGATCAAAGTCGGGATTGTGGATGACCATGCCATTGTGCGTTCGGGGCTCAAGCAATTCTTCTCGGAACAGGTTGACCTGCGTGTCGTGGGCGAAGCCTCCAGCGGCCGCGAGGCCATCGACCTGGTCCGCACGACTGAACTCGATGTGCTCGTGATGGACCTTTCCATGCCCGGACAAAGCGGTATCGACGCGCTGGGCATGATCCGGGCCAAGGCCCCCGATGTCGGCATCCTGATCCTTTCGGGTTACCCCGAAGAGCATTACGCGATGAACCTCATCCGGCAAGGCGCTGCCGGATACCTCAACAAGGAATGCGAGCCGATGGAGATCGTCAACGCGATCCGCACCATTTCGCTCGGCCGGCGCTACATCTCGCCGGTCGTGGCCGAGTTGCTGGCCCAGCAACTCAATCGCAAGGAAGGCGGTGCGCCGCACGAGCTGCTGTCCGAGCGTGAGTTCCAGGTGTTCCTCAAGCTTGCCAAGGGCGAGACCGCCGGGGACATTGCCAAGGCCCTGTCGCTCAGCGTGAAGACGGTGAGCACCTACCGCACGCGCCTGATGGAAAAAATGAGCCTGGCCTCCAACAGCGACCTGACCTATTACGCCTTGAAGAACAAGCTCATCGACTGAGCTGGACGCAGCGCTCACGGGGCGGGGCCTGCGGCTTCGCTCATCGCCATGCAGTATTCGACGAGTGCGTCGATCTCGTTGGATTTGTCGAACACCGCATCGGCACCGAGTTCGGT
The DNA here is from genome assembly GCF_001044395.1 of Caenimonas sp. SL110. GTDB lineage: Bacteria > Pseudomonadota > Gammaproteobacteria > Burkholderiales > Burkholderiaceae_C > Ramlibacter. The sequence goes on along the minus strand of NZ_JANU01000009.1, from coordinate 6,110 downwards.
GCAGCGCTTGCGCATGTCGGAAGTTGCATAGTTACTGAGCACCACCACTCGCTGTGAGGGCGAGCGGACGCGGATCTGTTCGAGCACGCCCAGGCCGCTGCCTTGCTTGAGGAACAGATCGACGATGGTGAGATCCCAGGCGATCGGGTTTGCGACCAGCCATGACTTCGCATCGCGTTCGTTTTCTGCCCATCCGAGCGCCTTCACGCCAGCGAGTTCCTCGAGCGTGCCGATCAGGTTCTCACGGATGGTGGCGTTGTCTTCGACGATAAAGGTTCGCAGTTGCACGGCTAGAGGGGCCCTCCAGCCCGAGGTCATTCTGCCAGTGGATGAGGGCCTGCCGGGTAGGATGTTTCCTACAGGTGGCTGTGTAGGCAATGGCCCACGCAAGGTGCCGAGCCGGGACGACCACTCAGCCTTGGAAACATGCCGACACTGGTGCACAGGTTGCCGCTGCGCAGCCGCACGAAGAACTGCGCGCCATGGAAGCACCGACCACCATCACCTTGCCTCGCGGCCGTCCGCTGTGGCTGAAGATTCTCGCGAGCCTTGCGGTGTTCGTGGCTCTTGTGGCCCTGGTCATTGCGTTTTTTCCATGGGACATCCTGCGCGAACCACTGAACCGTTACGTGAGCGGCAAGACCGGGCGCCAGTTTGAAATCACACGCCATCTGGACGTGAAGCTCGGGCGCACGACACGCGTCATTGCAGACGGCCTCGAATTTGCGAATCCGTCCTGGGCGCAAGACCCTTATCTGGTCAAGGCCGAGGGCGGCGAAATTCACGTTGAGCTATGGCCGCTGCTGCAGCGGCGCATCGAACTACCGCTGGTCGTGCTGCGCAAGCCGCAGCTCGGCTTGCAGGTGGAAAAGGACGGACGGCGCACCTGGGCGCTTGGCCGCGATGCAGCAGACCCTGCCAACCTCCCCACGATCGGCGCCCTGGTGATCGATCAGGGCACGGCGCACTTTGTTGCAACGCATCAGGGCGCTGACATCAAGTCAGATTTTGCGATCGATGGCGCCGGCGAAGGCGACCAGGCACAGATGCCGCTCTCGTTCAAGGCCAGCGGAACCTGGCAGAAAGAAAGATTCACCGCGACCGGGCGAACCGGCAGCGTGCTTTACCTGAGCGAGGCGACCCGGCGGCCTTTTCCCATGCGGGTGCAGGCGGTTGCGGGCGCAACGACCGTGAAGGCGGGCGGAACGGTCACCAACCTGGCGACCCTGGAGGGCGTCGACGCGAAGGTGGATATCCAGGGCGCAAACCTGGGCGACCTATACAAGCTGCTGGGTGTGGTGCTCCCCGCAACCCCGCGCTATGCGCTCAACGGCCAGGTGACCAAGCAGGGTGAAGTCTGGTCCGTGCGGTCGCTGCAAGGCAAGCTGGGCAACACGGACCTGGCCGGCGAGATGTCATTCGATCGCTCGCAAAGCCTGCCGATGCTCACGGGCAAGATCACCTCGAAGTCACTCGACTTCGACGATCTGGCTCCGCTTGTAGGCCTGCCCGAACAACCGCGCAGCGCGGCCGCATTGCCGCAGGTGGTCGTGGCTGGCAGCGTCGCAGTGCCCATCAAAAAACCCGCGCGTGTCGCTCGCGTCGCTGCTGGCAAGGTGTTGCCGACCGCGCAGCTCGATACCGCCCGGCTTCGCGCGATGAACGCCGACGTGACCTACAGCGCAGCGCGCATCACGCATGCCCGCCAGTTGCCGCTGGAGAGCATGGGCGTGCAGGTGAAACTCAAGGAGGGCGTGATGCTGCTCGACGTGCTGCGCCTGGGGGTTGCTTCGGGCACGGTGCGGGGAACGATCAGGATCGATGGCAACAGCACGCCGGCTATCGCGCAGGCGAACCTGGATGCGCGTGCGCTTGAGTTGGGCAAGCTGTTTCCGGGCCTGAAGATCACTAAAGGCAGCTTCGGGAAAATTCATGGCGATATCGACCTGAAGGGTCGCGGCGCATCGGTGGCCCAGATGCTGGGCACCTCGTCGGGCAATGTCGTCATGTTGATGGGGCGCGGCGAGATCAGCAACCTGCTGCTGGAAATTGCGGGCCTGGACGGCGCGGAAATCCTGAAGTTTCTGTGGGGCGGCGACAAGAACGTGGTCTTGCGCTGCGGCGCCGTCGGCTTCGATGTGAAGTCGGGCCTGATGGCCAGCCGTGCGCTCGTGCTCGACACCGAAGACACCATCATCTACGGCGACGGGAACGTGAGCCTGGCCAATGAGACGCTGGATTTCACACTGCACCCGTATCCCAAGGACATGAGCATCCTGAGCCTGCGGTCGCCGCTGAAGGTCAGTGGCACCTTCGTTGCGCCCAGGACCAGTGTCGACAAGGGCGCGCTGGCCGGCCGCGCGGGCGTGGCGCTTGCGCTGGGGGCGGTCAATCCGCTGCTGGCGCTCGCTGCGACAGTGGAAACCGGCCCCGGCAAGGATGCCAATTGCGATGCGATCCTGCGCGAGGCGGCTTCTCCGTATTCGGCCGCCAAGGTGGCAGCCCTGGCAAAGGCGCAGGCGCAAGGCGCCACTGCCACGGGCGCGTCGGCGCAAAAGCCTTCGTTTTTCGAGCGCCTGTTTGGACGCGCCCCCGAGCCAGCGGTGGCCCCGTCACCGCCCGCAGCCGTTCGCTAGCCGGACATCACCTGGCCGCGCTTGGCCAGCAGGCTCACGTAGTCGTGCGCAGCCGTGTTGATGGTCGACACCCGGTATTCCACAGGCTTGTCGCCGAAGGTCAGGGCCAGGCGGTGAACCTCCAGCATCGGCATGCCTTCGGCCACGCCCAGGATGCGCGCAGTCTCGCGGGTCGAGGCGTTGGCCCGCGCGCGTTCATGCGCCCTGAGCACCGTGATGCCGAACTCGGTCTGGTATAGGCTGTAGATGGTCCCGGTGCGTTCGAGATAGAGGCGCTCGGTCAGCCGGCTGAACAGGGCTGCCGAAATGGCAATGCGGTCATGGACCACGGCACGACCACCGAGCGACAACCGGTTGTCGATTCGCCAGACGGGATCGCCCCGGTTGATTCGCAGCGCAGCAGCCTCGGCCTCGTCTGAGCGCACGCGCGCAAAGCCCACGCAATCGACTTGCGGGTACTCCTGTTCGCGAATCTCGCCCTGCGTCGGGAATTCACCGCGCGGCTCGACATGAAAGAACTGGAACAGGAATCGCGCGTCGTTATGCTGCGCGACAAAGGTGCCTTTGCCCTGCCGCCTCACAAGAATGTTCTCGTGCACCAGTTCATCGACGGCCTTGCGCAAGGTGCCGATGCTCACGCCCATGGCCTGGGCGATCACGGTCTCGCTGGGAAGCGCCTCGCCGGGTCCGTAGCGCCCGCTTTCAATCACGCGTTGAAGCTCGCGCCTGGCCTGCCTGAAGAGCGGGCCCGGACCGCTGGCCGCGATCGGCTGCAGGCCGTGGGGAGCTGGACGGTATCGCATGGCGCGAAGTGTAGCGCGGCACGGGCCAGTCATCTAGATGACCCAATTGACAGGACGCGTACGCTCGCCAAAACTCGGCCCCTCTGCCAAAGGAGATCAACAGGTGATTCATTTCGTATTGCACGACGAACGCGACACGGTCGCGGTGGTCGTCGTTGAAGGCGTCAAGGCCGGCGCGCAGCTGTCCGGCTGGATGATGGACGACGATCGCACGGTGGACCTCATGGCCCGCCAGGACATACCCATCGGCCACAAGGTCGCATTGAAGGACATGGCCGTGGGCGACACCGTCGTCAAGTACGGCATCGACATGGGCAAGGTGGTCGCGCCTATCCGTGCGGGCGAGCACGCGCACGTTCACAACATCAAGACGAAACGCTGGTAAGCCATGGCAGTCATCAACAACGAAACCACATTCCTGGGCTACCGCCGCGAGAACGGCCGCGTCGGCATTCGCAACCACGTCATCATCTTGCCGCTGGACGACCTGTCCAACGCGGCCGCCGAAGCCGTGGCGCACAACATCAAGGGCGCGATGGCCATCCCGCACCCGTACGGGCGGCTGCAGTTCGGCGCTGACCTGGACCTTCATTTCCGCACCCTGATCGGCACCGGCTGCAACCCCAATGTGGCTGCGGTCGTCGTGATCGGCATTGAAGACGGATGGACGAAAAAGGTCGTCGATGGCATCGCTGCGACGGGCAAGCCCGTCACCGGCTTCGGCATCGAAGGCCATGGCGATCACGACACCATCATGCGTGCGAGCAAGGCGGCGCGCGAGTACGTGCAGTGGGCCAGCGAAAAGCAGCGCGAGGCCTGCCCGATCAGTGAGCTGTGGGTCTCGACCAAATGCGGCGAGTCGGACACGACTTCCGGTTGCGGGGCCAACCCGACGGTCGGCAATGCATTCGACAAGCTGCACAAGCTGGGCACTTACCTGTGCTTTGGCGAAACGACTGAACTCACCGGTGGCGAGCAGATCGTCGCTGCGCGCTGCGCGAACGACGCCGTGCGCGAGAAATTCATGTTCATGTTCGACCGCTACCAGGACGTGATCAATCGCCACAAGACGAGCGATCTTTCTGATTCGCAGCCGACCAAGGGCAACATCGCCGGGGGCCTGACCACCATCGAGGAAAAGGCGCTGGGGAACATCCAGAAGATCGGCAAGACCTGCACGGTGGACGGCGTGATCGACAAGGCCGAGTCGCCCACGCATCCGGGGCTGTGGTTCATGGATTCATCCAGCGCAGCCGCCGAGATGGTGACGCTGTGCGCCGCTTCGGGTTATGCCGTGCACTTCTTCCCGACAGGGCAGGGCAACGTGATTGGCAATCCGATCCTGCCGGTCATCAAGATCTGCGCGAACCCGCGCACGGTGCGGCTCATGAGCGAGCACATCGACGTGGACACCTCGGGGCTCTTGCAGCGCGAGATCAACCTCGACCAGGCCGGCGACCAGTTGCTCGAGTCGATGCTGCGTACCGCGAACGGCAGGCTCACCGCGGCCGAGGCGCTGGGCCACCGCGAGTTCGTGCTCACGCGCCTTTACGAATCGGCCTGATGGCGCGCCTGGGTTTTGATGCGGCGGTTGAAGTCGCCGCACGCGCCTTGAGGCAGGCGGGTGCCAGCGATGCGATGGCGATCAGCACGGCTCGCGCGCTGGTGCTTGCGCAGGCGCAGGGTATCGGCTCGCACGGCCTTTCGCGCGTCGCGCAGTATTCCGCGCACTTGCGAAATGGGCGCGCCAACGGCAATGCAGTGGCAGCGGTTGTGAAGCGCAAGGGTGCGGCGCTGCTTGTGGATGCCGGCCAGGGATTGGCGTTCCCCGCCTGCGACCTGGCCGTGAGCGAGGCGATCGCTGTCGCGAAAGAACTCGGCGTCTGTGTCGCAGCCGTCACCAACAGCCACCATGCGGGCGTGCTCGTCGATCACCTGCGCCCGGCGGCTGCAGCGTCTCTGGTCGGCATTGCGTTTGCCAATTCACCGGCTGCCATGCCGGTGGCGGGTGGTCGCAGGCCGTTGCTTGGAACCAATCCGGTTGCGGCGGTGTTTCCGCGTCCGGGGCATGACCCGTTGATGATCGATATGTCGCTGTCGGAAGTCGCGCGCGGCAAGCTCATGGTCGCGGCGAAAGAGGGGCGTTCAATCCCGCAGGGCTGGGCGTTGGACGCGCAAGGCAACCCGACCACCGATCCCCAGGCGGGACTGGACGGTTCGATGTTGGCCGTGGGCGCAGCAACAAGCCCCAAGGGCGCGATGCTGGCGCTGGTGGTGGAACTGATGGTGACCGCAATGACCGGCGCGCATTTCGGCTTCGAGGCCGATAACTTCTTCAAGGAAGCAGGCAATGCACCGCGTATCGGGCAGGCCTTCGTGCTGATCGATCCGGCGGCGCTGGCGGGCATCGATGTGTACAGCGAGCGCATGGAAACGATCGTGCAGGAGATGCTGGTCGATGAGGGCGTGCGGCTGGCAGGTGCCCGCAGGCTGGCGCTGGAGCGCCAGGCGAGGGTGGAGGGTGTTGAGGTGCCGGACGAACTGGCATTGGGTTGAAGCGGCCGTGATGTCTCTGGATGTCATGCCGCCGGATGTCATGCCCCTGGATGTCATGCCGGACCTGATCCGGCATCCACCGCGAAGCGGCGACTGCGCCTGATCAGAGATGGAT
>NZ_JANU01000008.1 GCF_001044395.1 Caenimonas sp. SL110 | reverse complement strand
CTCGCCCGCCATGAATTTCCTGCCTGGCACCCTGCGCCGCAGTGGCGGCGCGGCGCGCGTCGAATTGAACGATGGCACCCTGCTCGATGCCCCATTGCAGGCCGGCGGCCAGGACGGCCAGCCGGTGGTGTATGGCACGCGTCCAGAACACCTGTCGCTCGCGGCCAGCGGCGGCATTCCGTCGCAGGTCGTCGTCCTGGAGCCGACCGGCATGGACACGTTCGTGGCCTGCCGCCATGAAGGCGCGGACCTGTCCGCTGTCTTCCGAGAGCGCTACGACTTCGCGCCCGGCAGCGTGATCAACCTGCAGCCCGACCTGCAGCGCGCACACCTTTTCGATGCAGGCACTGGCGAACGGCTGGTAGCTTGAACAGGGTAGTACCCGCTTCGTGATCGTCCGTTCAAACAAACACACATAGGAGACAAGCATGAGTGAGTTCAATCGCCGTAAATTTCTGGAGGGTTCAGCCGGCGTGGCGGCAGCAGCCACGATGGGTGCAGGCGCTGCCGTCTTTTCGCCGGCGATCCATGCGCAAACGCTCAATCTCAAGCCTGAAAAGGGCGCCAAGCTGCGGGTCCTGCGCTGGAGCCGTTTCGTGCAGGGCGACATCGACGCCTACATGGTCAACGTCAGGAAGTTCACCGAGAAAACCGGCATCGAAGTGCGCGTGGACAACGAAGGCTGGGAAGACGTGCGTCCCAAGGCCGCTGTTGCGGCCAACACCGGCGCCGGCCCGGACATCATCCTGTCCACCAACGATGACGCGAATCTGTACCCCGACAAGCTCGTCGATGTGACCGACCTGGCGGAATACCTGGGCAAGAAGTACGGCGGTTGGTATCCGGCGTGCGAGGCCTACCTGCGACCCGACGGAAAGAAGTGGATCGGCATTGCGCTGGGCGCAGCCGGCGCAATGATGGTGTACCGCCAGAGCCACCTGAAGGCGGCTGGTTTCGATGCCTTCCCCAAGACCAACGACGACTTCCTGAAGATGATGCGTGCGCTCAAGGAAAAGGGCACGCCGGGCGGATTCGCACTCGGAAACGCAACGGGCGATGGCCTGTGGACGAACTGGCTGATCTGGTCGCACGGCGCGATGCTCGTGGACAAGGACAACAAGGTCGTCATTGACAGCCCCGCGACGATCAAGGCGCTGGAGTATGCGAAGGATCTGTACGCGAACTTCATCCCCGGCACACTGTCGTGGCTCGACCCGAACAACAACAAGGCATTCCTGGACGGCCAGGTCAGCGTGACGAACAACGGCATCTCGATCTACTACGCCACCAAGAATTCCACCGACCCCAAGGTCAAGGAATTGCAGGGCGACATCCAGCATGCGTCGTACCCTGTGGGGCCGGTGGGTGTGCCGACCGAGTCGCATCTGTTCTTCAACCAGATGATCATGAAGTACACGAAGTACCCGCAGGCGGCCAAGGAGTTCCTGCGCTTCATGATGGAGCGCGAACAGTTCGACTCCTGGCTCACCGGCGCCGGCGGCTATATCGCGCACCCGCTGGCCGCGTACGCATCGAGCCCGGTCTGGACGGTCGACCCGAAGCACACACCGTACCGCGACTGCGTGAAAAACATGCGGCCGGCCGGATACGCGGGCAAGCTGGGCTACGCATCGGCAGGTGCCGGAGCCGACTTCATCGTCTGCAACATGGTGGCCGAGGCGGCCAGCGGTTCCAGGTCGCCGAAGGAAGCCGCTGAACGCGCCCAGAAACGCGCCGAGCGCTACTACAAGGTCTGAAGATGACGCAACCTGCGGGGCAAGAAAATCCGGACATTCGTGCGCCGCAGGCACGCGCGCACAGGGTGCCGTCGCTGCTGGAGCGATTCCAGAACAACAAGAACGCGCTGGGCTGGGCGTTCATGTTGCCAGCGACGGTGCTGCTGCTGCTGTTCCTGACCTATCCCTTGGGGTTGGGCACCTGGCTCGGCTTCACCGATGCCAAGATCGGCCGCGACGGCCAGTACATCGGGCTGGAGAATTTCAGCTTTCTGGTGGGCGACAGCGTGACGAGACTCGCGCTGTTCAACACCCTCTTCTACACGGTGGTCGCCAGCATCTTCAAGTTCGGCCTGGGCCTGTGGCTCGCGCTGCTGCTGAACAAGCGACTTCCATTCCAGAGCTTTTTTCGCGCGGTGGTCTTGCTGCCGTGGATCGTGCCCACCGCGCTGTCGGCGATCGCGTTCTGGTGGATCTTCGATGCACAGTTTTCCATCATCAGCTGGGTGCTGATGAAGATGGGACTCATCGACAAATACATCGACTTCCTGGGCGACCCCTGGAATGCGCGCATTTCCACGATCGTCGCCAACGTATGGCGCGGCATTCCGTTTGTCGCCATCTCGCTGCTGGCCGGGTTGCAGACGATATCGCCTTCTTACTACGAAGCGTCCGCCATCGATGGCGCCACGCCGTGGCAGCAATTCAGGCACATCACGCTGCCGCTGCTCACACCGATCATCGCGGTGGTGATGACGTTCTCGGTGCTGTTCACCTTCACCGATTTCCAGTTGATCTATGTGCTGACACGTGGCGGTCCGCTCAACGCGACACACCTGATGGCAACGCTCGCATTCCAGCGAGCGATATCCGGCGGCGCACTGGCTGAAGGCGCGGCGATTGCCACGCTGATGGTGCCGTTCCTGTTGGCAGCCATCGCATTCAGTTACTTCGGCCTCCAGCGCCGCGCATGGCAGCAAGGGGGCGACAAGTGAAGGAAAGCAAGAACAACGACGCATCGCAGGGCATGGACTTTCTGCAGTCCATGCCGCGCCGGTGGGTGACGCTCTACATCCCGATCGGGATCTTCGTGTTCGTGCTGCTGTTCCCGTTCTACTGGATGGCGATCACCTCGTTCAAGCCGGACAACGAACTGCTCTCGCGCACCGGTAATCCCTTCTGGATCGTGGGCCCGACCTTTGCGCACTTCGAAAAGCTGCTGTTCAAGACCGAGTACCCGGCCTGGCTCTGGAACACGGTGATCGTCTCGGTCATCTCGACTGCGATCTCGCTGGTGGCCTCGGTGCTTGCGGCCTACGCCATCGAGCGCCTGCGGTTTCAGGGCGCCAAGCCCGCAGGCGGTGCGATCTTTCTCGCCTACCTGGTGCCGCCTTCCATCCTGTTCATTCCGCTGGCAGCCATCGTCGTCAAGCTGGGTTTGTTCGACAGCCGCATGGCGCTGATCCTGACGTATCCCACTTTCCTGATTCCGTTTTCGACGTGGCTGCTGATGGGGTACTTCCGCTCGATACCGTACGAGCTCGAAGAGTGCGCGCTGATCGACGGCGCAACCCGCTGGCAGATCCTCATCAAGATCGTGCTGCCGCTTGCCGTCCCGGGCCTGATCTCCGCTGGCATCTTCGCATTCACGCTCAGCTGGAATGAGTTCATCTATGCGCTGACGTTTGTCTCATCGAGCGAGAACAAGACAGTGCCCGTGGGCGTCGTGACCGAACTGGTGGAAGGCGACGTGTACCACTGGGGGCCGCTCATGGCCGGTGCGCTGCTCGGCTCGCTGCCGGTGGCCTTCGTGTACTCGTTCTTCGTGGAGTACTACGTCTCGGGCATGACCGGATCGGTCAAGGAATAGCGCCGAACATTCTTTTGCGATCGAGGCCATGAACAACCAACATGCAGGCGCGGTAGGGGTCATCGGCCTGGGCGCGATGGGTTCCGGCATGGCATCGTCGCTGCGCCGCGCGGGTTACGACGTCCACGTGTTTGATGTGCGTCCCGAAGTCGCGCAGAAGTTCGCGGCCGCTGGCGGTACGGTGTGTTCGAGCCCGGCTGAGATTGCTGCGGCGTGCGAGATCGTCGTGAGCGTGGTCGTCAACGCGGCGCAGACCGAGAGCGTGCTGTTCGGTGACAACGGCGCGGCAGCAACGATGAAGCCGGGCAGCCTGTTCATCATGTGTTCGACGGTGGACCCCAACTGGTCTGTCGCGCTCGATGCACGACTGGCCGAGCGCCATATCCTGTACCTTGATGCACCGATCTCCGGTGGCGCAGCCAAGGCGGCTTCCGCCCAGATGACGATGATGACGGCCGGCACGCAGGCGTCCTACGACAAGGCGGGTGGCACGCTCGATGCGATGGCCGCCAAGGTCTACAAGCTCGGAGACAAGGCGGGTGCAGGCAGCAAGGTGAAGATCATCAACCAGCTGCTGGCCGGTGTGCATATCGCGGTCGCCGCCGAAGCGATGGCGCTCGGGTTGCGCGAAGGCGTGGACCCGGCTGCGCTGTATGAGGTCATCACCAACAGCGCAGGCAACAGCTGGATGTTCGAGAACCGCATGGCGCATGTGCTTGCGGGCGACTACACGCCGCTGTCGGCGGTGGACATCTTCGTGAAAGACCTCGGGCTGGTGCTGGACATGGCGCGCGCGACCAAGTTCCCGTTACCGCTGTCGGCCACGGCGCACCAGATGTTCATGCAGGCATCGAGCGCAGGCTTCGGCGGGCAGGACGACAGCGCCGTGATCAAGACCTTCCCGGGCATCACGCTGCCTGCGGGCAAGACCGACGCGGCCTGAAGATGGCATCGCCATTGCTCGGCTGCATCGCCGACGACTTCACGGGCGCAACCGACCTTGCCAACAACCTGGTGCGAAGCGGCATGCGCACCGTGCAGACGATTGGCGTGCCTGCCGATGCTGATGCAGCGGTCGATGCCGACGCCATCGTCGTCGCGCTCAAGTCGCGCACCATCCCTGCGGCGCAGGCCGTGGCGCAGTCGCTGCACGCAATGCAGTGGTTGCGCACGCAGGGCGTGCAGCAGGTGTACTTCAAGTATTGCTCGACCTTCGACTCGACACCTGCGGGCAACATCGGACCGGTGACTGACGCGCTGCTCGATGCGCTGCATGGACCCGACCAGGGCTTCACCATCGTGTGTCCCGCCTTCCCCGAGAACCAGCGCACCGTGTTCATGGGCCATCTGTTCGTGGGCGAGCAGTTGCTCAGCGACAGCGGCATGCGCAACCATCCGCTGACGCCGATGACCGATGCGAACCTGGTGCGTGTGATGCAGGCGCAGACGCGGCGGCGTGTGGGGCTTGTCGCGCAGGGCACGGTTGCCAAAGGCAGCGCGGCGATCGGCGAACGGTTCAAGGCGCTGCAGGACGATGGCGTTGGTGTTGCAGTGGTCGACGCGGTGAGCAACGAGGACCTGATGCAAATCGGGCGGGCGTTGGCCGGCATGCCGCTGGTGACGGCGGGCTCGGGCATCGCCATCGGATTGCCGCAGAATTTTGTTGCCAGCGGCGCGCTTTCAATCCGTGCTGGAGCCGATGCATTGCCGCCTGCGAGCGGATTGCGGGCCGTGGTGTCAGGCAGTTGCTCGGTCGCCACCAACGCGCAGGTCGCACGGTTCAAGCAGGACGGTGGGGCCGCGTTCGCTGTGGACCCGCTGGCGCTGGCTGCTGGGCAAGACGTCGTTGGCGCGGCTCTGCAGTGGGCTGCTGCGCGACTCGCACAGGGACCGGTTCTGGTCTATGCAACCGCAGACCCCGAGGCTGTGCGCGAGGTGCAAAAAAAGCTGGGCGTGGCGCGTGCGGGTGAGCTCGTCGAGCAGGCGTTGTCCTTGATTGCAGCAGGCCTGGTTGGTGCGGGCGTGCGCCAGCTGGTCGTGGCCGGTGGCGAGACATCGGGCGCGGTGGTGCAGGCGCTTGGCGTGGAGCGAATGAGCATCGGGCCGCAGATCACGCCGGGCGTTCCGTGGACTGCAGTGACATCGACGCTCTGCCCCGGCCAGCATGTGCACATGGCCCTGAAGTCGGGCAATTTCGGCGCGCCGGATTTTTTCAGCACGGCGTTTGCGATGCTGGATGCGCCGGCATGACAACTGACTTGCGCGAGCAGATCTGCCGCGTGGGGGCATCGCTCTACCAGCGCGGCTATGTGCACGGCACGGCTGGGAACATCAGTGCGCGATTGCCGGGCGGCGGATTTCTGATCACGCCGACCGATGCCTGCCTGGGCGCGCTCGATCCGCAGCGGCTGGCCGAGGTGGACGCGCAGGGCGTGCAGGTCCAGGGTGATCGCGCTTCCAAGACGCTTGCCTTGCACCGGCGCATCTATGACGCCGACGCCGATGCGCATTGCGTGATCCATACGCACTCCACGCATCTTGTGGCGTTGACCTTGTCCGGTGTGTGGAGTGCCGACGACATCGTCCCGCCCATCACGCCTTACTTCGTGATGAAGGTGGGACATGTGCCGCTTGTTGCGTATCACCGGCCTGGCGATCCGGCTGTCGGTGATCTCGTGGAGCAGCGCATCCGGAATTCTCACGCGGCAGGCAGGCCGATCCGCGCCGTGATGCTGGAGCGCCTGGGCCCGTGCGTGTGGCACCGCAGTCCATCCGAAGCCAGTGCAGCACTGGAGGAGCTGGAAGAAACCGCGCGACTGTGGTTGATGACGCGGCCCGCGCCTTTGACCGAACTGCAGATCGAGGACCTGTGCCGGCATTTCGGCGTACGGTACTAGCCAGGCTGTCATTGCGGGCTCGACCCGCAATCCATTGGTGATCAAGCGCAGTTGCTGCTTCGCAGTGGATGCCAGATCAAGTCCGGCATGACAACGAACCCGGTACGATCTCCGCATTCGCCAAGGAGCTTTGCCGCGTGGACATCAAGGAACTCAAGAGCTTCTGCATGGTGGCCAAGCTCGCCAGCTTTTCCAAGGCATCGGAAGCTGTCGGTCTCGGGCAACCCGCCGTCAGCAAGCACGTCCAGCGCCTCGAAAAGGAACTCGGTCGCGCGCTGTTCGAGCGCGGTATGCGGCCCCTGCGGCTCACAGCCGCCGGAAGCAACCTGCTGCGCATGGCCGAGCCGCTTGTCGCAGGCCTGGAAACACTCAGCAGCGCTTCGCCGCTGGCCACCTTCATGCCGGTCACGGTGGGCGTGCCGCATGGTTTCATCGGCCACGTTCTGCCGGAAGCGGTGCGTGACCTGCGCAACCTCATCCCCACAGCGCGCGCGCGCATCCTCTCGGGCACCAAGGAAGAAGTCTATGAACTGGTGCAGTCCGGTGGCGTCGATTTCGGCGTGGCGCCGGACCCGGGCCCCTCGCGCAACTTCGACTTCGCGCCGCTGTTTCCCTCGGAACGTGTGCTGATCGCGCCGCGAAATCATCCGCTTGCCAAACGCGCGCCATCGTCGCTGAAGGATCTGGCACGCTACCCGCTCATCCTGCCGCGCTGGCAGACCGAAACACGCGCCCTGCTCGAACACGAGTTCCGCCGCCTCAAGGTGCCCTACGACATTGCCGTGGAGCTCGACAGCATGGAACTGCTCGAACGCTACGTTGAGCTCGGTGTCGGCGTTGCGGTCGGGCTGCGCGGCGCGATCGGAACCGAGTCGTGGATGCGCTTGACGGTCGTGAGTCTCGCGCGGTTCCTGCCGTCCGAAACGATTGGGGTTGTGAGCCGCCGCGCACTACCCCTGTCAGAAGCTGCGACCGCCCTGATCGCCCGGTTGCAAGCCGCAGCCCAGCCCGCATCGCCGCGCAAACCCAAAGCGCGCACCTAGCTCATCGGCGGGAGGCTGTGCAAGGCCCGTTTCTTGCGTGGAATAATCGTTGACACGAAATTCCATGCTGGAATAATGAGCCGATGGCCGAACTGACCGATCACACCCTGTCCACCGCGGCTGATCTGCTGCGGACGGGTCAGCTGTCGCCAGTCGACTATCTGCGGGCCTGCCTCGATCGCATCGACCGCTACGACCCGCAGCTCAACGCATTCATCAGCACCGACCGCGAGGCTGCCATGCAAGCCGCGCGCGTTGCAGAGCGCGAGATCGCCGCTGGCCAGTGGCGTGGACCGCTGCATGGCGTGCCGGTGGCACTCAAAGATATCTTCGACGTGGCAGGGCAGTGCACCTCCAATCATTCAAGAGTGCGGATGGACCATGTGGCGGCCGCAGATGCTTTCGTCGTTACCAAACTGCGGCAGGCGGGCGCGGTGCTCATCGGCAAGACGGCGCTGCATGAGTTCGCCACCGGCGGGCCGTCGTTCGATCTGCCCTGGCCACCGGCACGCAACCCGTGGAAGCCCACGCATCATCCCGGCGGCTCCTCCAGCGGGTCGGGCGTGGCGGTCGCAGCCGGCATGGTGCCCGTGGCCCTGGGCACAGACACAGGCGGCTCGGTGCGCAACCCGGCAACCGTGTGCGGCGTCACCGGCATGAAGCCCACCTACGGCGTGGTGAGCCGCAGCGGCGTGTTCCCGCTGGCCTTCTCGCTGGACCATGTGGGGCCGCTTACCCGCACGGTACGCGACAACGCGATGGTGCTGCAGGTGCTGCTCGGGCGCGACGGCGCTGACCCGTCCAGCGTCGGTCATCCGGCACCGGACATGACCGGCTCGCTCTATCGCGGCATGAAGGGATTGCGGATCGGCGTCATCGACGAATTCGGTGCAGCCGCCAACCCCGAGATCGCCAGTGCGTTCGAGCAGGCCTGCGCGATGTTTGATCTGCTGGGCGCCGAACTGGTGCCGCTTCGCCTGTCGCCGCTGGACACCTATGTCGGCTGCGGCAGGTTGATCCTGCAGGCCGAAGGGTTCGCTGTTCATGAGCACTGGCTGCGCACCCGTTTGAATGATTACGGCATGCGCGGCAGCACGCGGCTTTTGCCGGGTGCACTTCTCACCGCCACGGACTACATCCGCGCGCAGCAGCAGCGCACGCTGCTGCTGCGCGAGTTCGCCGATGCGATGGCCGGCGTCGATGCGGCCATCTGCGTCTCCAGCCTGGAGATGCCCTGCGCCATCGACGACGAAACCGAGATCGACCGCACCTATGACCGGCAGGCGCGCACGCCCTTCAACCTGACTGGCAGCCCGGCGATCTCCGTGCCCATGGGCTTCTCGCAGGCCGGTTTGCCGATCGGCCTGCAAGTGGTCGGCAAGGCCTTTGACGAGGCCATGGTGTACCGCGTCGCCAACGATTACCAGAACGCAACCGGCTGGCACCTGCGCCGCCCTGAACTCCACGACAAGGACACCCCGCATGCATCCACGTGAACGCATTGAGTATTCGTCACCTTTTCACCGACCGCCGCTGCGCACCGATGACGGCACGCGCCTGATCATCTGGCCGGTCGTCAACATCGAGGAGTGGGAGATCGAGCGGCCGATGCCGCGCCATGCCTCGCCCCCGCCCGGCGGCATCACCGGTGCGGTGCCCGACATGCCCAACTGGACCTGGCACGAGTACGGGATGCGCGTGGGTTTCTGGCGCCTGCTGCAGGCGTTCGACAAGCGCGGCATCAGGCCCACGATGTCGGTCAATGCCAAGGTCTGCGAGACCAGCCCGCTGGTGGCGCAGGCCGCGCGCGATGCGGGATGGGAATTCATGGCGCACTGCTATGTGCAGATGCCGATCCACAAGGTCGAAGACCAGCCCGCGATGATTGCCCAGTCGCTCGACACGCTTGAGAAGTTCCTGGGCCATCGCCCGCGTGGCTGGCTCGGCCCCGGCCGCACGCAGACGCTGGACACGCTCGACCATGTGGCGGACGCGGGCCTGGACTGGTTCGGCGACTGGATCGTGGACGACCAGCCGCTGTGGGTCAAAACCACTTCGCGTCCGCTGGTGTCGATTCCGTACACGGTGGAGATCAACGACATCACCGTGATGGTGAGCGGACAGCACGAATCGGATGCGCTGCTGCGCCGCGCCCGCGACGCCTTCGAGCGCCTCTATGCAGAGAGCGAAGAGTCGGTGCGCATCATGCCGTTCGGCGTGCATCCCTATGTCTCCGGCGTTGCGCACCGCATCCGGTATTTCGAGGAAATGCTGGACATGTTCGCCGGACGCGAAGGCGTCGCATTCTGGAATGGCGACCAGATCCATGACTGGTTCGTCGCGCAGCAACCCCACCCAGACAGCGCGCGCTGACCCCTGTCAACTTGCCCTACCACCCACTTCGAGGATACGAACCATGAAACACAATTTGCGTCTCCTGCTCAAGGGCGCCTGCGTTCTTGCCGCCGCCTTGCCACTGGCGGCAGTCCATGCACAGACCTATCCCACCAAATCCGTCACGATGGTCGTGCCGTTTCCTGCTGGCAGTGCAACCGATTCCGTGGCACGCCTGGTCGGCCAGAAGATGTCGGAGAAGCTGCGCCAGCCCATCGTGATGGAGAACGTCGCAGGCGCCGGCGGCACCATCGCTGCCGCACGCGTGGCCCGCGCGCCCGCTGACGGCTACACGCTGTTGATCCACACCACCATTGCGCTGTCGGCAGCGCTCTACAAGAACCTGCCCTATGACACCGCAACGGCTTTCGAGCCTGTCGGCATGGTGAACGTGGGCCCGTATGTGTTCGCAGCGAACCCCAACTTCAAGCCGAAGGACGGCAAGGAGTTTCTGGCCATGCTCAAGTCCGAAGGCGGCAAGGTGAACTTCGCCAATGCCGGCGTCGGCACGGGCTCGCACCTGTGCGCCGTGATGCTCGCGCAGGCCATGGGCGTGCAGCCCAACCTGGTGCCCTACAAGAGCACCAACCTGGCCTTGCAGGATGTCATCGCAGGCCACGTCGACGTGATGTGCGACCAGACCACCAATGCGCTGCAGCACCATGCTGCCAAGAAGGTCAAGATCTTTGCGATCACCTCGCCGCAGCGCAGTTCGAGGCTGGCCGATATTCCGACCACCCGCGAACTCGGCATCGGTCAGGTGGACGTGTCCGTCTGGCACGGCATCTACGCGCCCAAGGGCACACCTGCCGCCGTCGTGCAGCAACTCAACGAAGCCCTGCAAGTCGCGCTGGCAGATGCGGATGTGCAAAAGCGTGTGCTGGACATGGGCACGGAACTGTTCCCCGCCGACCAGCGCAGCCCGGCCGCGCATGCGAAGCACCTGGGCCAGGAACTCGCGCGCTTTCGCGATCTGGTCACCAAGGCCGATCTCAAGCTCGACTGAGCCGTGACGTGAGTGCTGCCGTGACTGATGTGACTGATGTGACTTACCTCGGCGCCGACCGTGACAAGGACGAGGTGCTGCGGCTGCTGGAGCGCGCCGGCATCGACGTGGGCGAGCAGCACCTTGCGTTCCTGCAGCGCACGCGGGTGCGCCAGCGCGAGGTGCTTCGTCTCATGGCGGCCCAGGTCCCTGCGCAGACGGAGCCTGCGCACGTGTTTCGGGCGGCGACCCGGTAAAGGCGGCGATGCCTCTTCGGCGCGAGACCCGTGAGTTCAGTTGTCGGATGCCGCCATCACCAACAAGCGGTCAAAGCCTGTTGATGTCCACTGCGGCGGCCATTGCGCCGTAGCCGGCCCGGTTCAGGTGCAGATGATCCGCGCTGTCGTAGAGCGGATTGAGCGCGGTGCCTTCCGCAGGGTTGCTGATCACCTGGTCAAAGTCGATGACGGTCGCGATGGTCTGGCGCCTGATCCATGAATTGATGGCAAGTCGCTTGGCCTCGCTCGCCTCGGAATGGTATTCAGTGCGCTTGAATGGCAGCAGTGTGCCCAGCATCACCTGGATGCCGCGCGCGTTCGCGGCGTTGGTGGCGGCCTGGATGGCATCGATGATCTGCTGCGCGGACGCTGCCTGCATCTGGGGAAACACCACCGAAAAACCGATGTCGTTGATGCCCAGCAGCAAGATCGCGTGGGTCACGCCGGTCACTTCCAGCACATCCCGGCTGAAGCGGCTGCTGCCGCTGGGCCCGGCGAAGTCGTACACCCAGCGGTTACCCGAAATGCCCGCGTTGACCACACCTGTGCGCGCCATGCCCGCCGCCTTGAGACGGTCATCCAGCTGGTTCGGCAGGCGCGTGTTGCTCCCCATGGCGGTGCCCACGCCATCCGTCAGCGAATCGCCGAAGGCAACGATCACCTTCGTGGCTTCGGTGCTGGAGGCCTCGACCGCTGTCAGGGCGTAGAAGATGTCGCGCGTTTGTGTTGCAGCAGCCTGGAAGCCTGGCGCGGAGAGCTGGTTGCCCGCAACCACATAGGAAAGCTGCCGTGCGTCGGCATGCAAGGTCGCCAGGGTCGCGCTGCCGGCGAAATAGCTTGTCACTGCCAGATCGGACAGGGCCGTCACCGGGAGCGCAACCGCATCGCTGGTCACATCGGCTCCCGCAGGGAGCGTCACCGAGGTTTGACCGCCGAACGTGACGGCCCGGTCGGTGGCGACATCGATGTCCGCCGCGCCATTGGCGCTGCGCGCCACGCGCACGCCAGAGAACGTCAGTGGAGCCGTGCCGAAGCGATTGGACAACCTGAGCCGGACCGTGTCGCCGCCCAGCGAGAGGCGAACGACTTGCCGCACCGTCTGGTTGTTGAAAGTCGGCGCTGGCTTGACGGCAGTGCCGGGCCACTCGACCGTGGCGTCCAGCATGGCGGATGTCCATGATGCATAGAACCTGCTTTCAGACGGCTGGGCGATAAGGGCCTTGGGGGCTGCGAGTGGGGATGCAGGCGTTGGCGTGACCGCACCGCCGCCGTCTCCTCCTCCTCCGCAGGCAACCAGCCCGAAAGCGATGACGGCGGACGCAGCCCACGATTTGAGAAGGCCCGCGCGAAAAATGGTGTTGCTCATGGGTAGGTGTCCTGTAGCCCCCATGCTAGGACGCCCGGAGGTTTCCAGGGGTGCCTGGCGCTAGTCTGAACAGGCTATGGGCATCGCAGGCGTCCTGTGGCGTGTGCGCCGCTTAAACTGGCCGAGCCATGGACGCCAACATCACTGCTTCATCACCCGATACAAAGATCCCATTCGACCCCCGTCAGTTTGGCGAGGCCGGACGACGCCTGCTGGACATCGACTGGACGACGACGCCTGTCGGCGCGATGGATACCTGGCCGCAGAGCTTGCGCATCGCGCTGGGCATCTGCCTGAGCTCGCGGTTTCCGATGTTTGTGTGGTGGGGACCCGAGCGCATCAACTTCTACAACGACGCCTACATCCCCATCCTTGGAAAGCGTCACCCGGCCGCCTTTGGCAAACCGGCCCACGAGACCTGGGCGGACATCTGGGATGTCGTGGGGCCGCAGTCGGACCTCGTGCTGCGTGAAGGCGGCGCGACCTGGAACGAGCGTGTGCTGCTGGTGATGGAGCGCAACGGGTACGTCGAAAACACCTGGTTCACCTGGTCGTACAGCCCTATCTTCGATGAGAGCGGTCATATCGGCGGCATGTTTTGCGCCTGCACCGAAGAGACGGCCCGGGTCGCGGCGGAGGCCGAGCGCGACCGGCTCGCCCGCGAGGCGATGACCACGGCGGCCACGCTCAAGACCTGGTTCGACCAGGCGCCCGGTTTCGTCGCGCTGCTGCGGGGCCGCGATTTTGTTTTCGAGATGGCGAACGACGCCTACCACCAGTTGGTCGGGCACCGGCGTGTGCTGGGCCTTGCGCTGTTCGAGGCGCTGCCAGACGTGCGAAACCAGGGTTACGAGGAACTGCTGCTGGGCACCTTCACCACGGGCACGCCCTTCATCGGCCGGGGCATGCGGGTCCTGCTCCAGGAGCAACCCGGCGCCCCGCCCAAGGAGCGCTTTGTCGACTTGATCTACAACCCGGTGCGGGACGGCGACGGCCACGTCATTGGCATCTTCGTGCAGGGCCACGACGTCACCGACCAGGTCGTTGCGGTCAAGGCACTGCAGGTCGCCGACAGGCGCAAGGACGAGTTTCTCGCCACGCTGGCCCACGAGCTGCGCAACCCGCTGGCTCCCATCCGGCAAGGTGTTGCGATTGCACGGTCAAACCGGGTCACGGAAGAGCGCCGTGCCTGGGCGCTGGGGATCATCGACCGGCAGGTGACCCACATGGCCGTCCTGCTCGATGACCTGCTGGATGTGTCGCGCATCTCGCGGGGCAAGATCAACCTGTCGATCAGGCGAGTCTCGTTGCGCAGCCTCATCGACGCCGCCGTTGAAACGGCCCAGCCCATCATGGACCGCAAGCAGCATCAGCTCACTGTGCTGCTTCCTGAACAGGACATTGACCTGGACGCCGACCCGGTCCGGATGGCGCAAGTCATCTCCAACCTGTTGTCCAACGCCGCGAAGTACACCGAACCCTCGGGCCGCGTGACGCTGGAGGCGGGCCGCGATGCGACCGGCATTGTCATTGCGATCCGCGATACGGGAATCGGCCTTGAGCCCGCATCGATCGACCGCATCTTCGAGCTGTTCTCGCAGGTCAGCTCGTCCCTGCAGCAGGCCGAAGGCGGCCTGGGCGTGGGACTTGCACTGAGCAAGGGCCTCGTCGAGATGCATGGCGGCACGCTTGAAGCCAGTAGCCAGGGACTGGGCAAGGGCTCGGAATTCATCGTGAGGCTGCCCGCCCCCGGTTGATGCCCGGTTGAGGCGTTCAGGCGCTCCTGGTCAGCGCGATCGTCAACAGCAATGATGAGCTCTCGATGGCTCGCAAGGCATGCACCTCGTCGGCTGCCACACGCACCAGTTGCCCGGCTGCGAGTTCACGCGCGCCCGCGTCGCAGGTGAACGCGATCCGGCCTTCGATGCATTGCAGCGTGATCTCTCCGGCCACCGCGTGCGAAGGCATTTGTTCGCCGGGCTGCAGCACCAGGCGGATCACTTCCAGATGGTCGGCCTTGAAGATGGCGTGAGAGCGCGCGGTGGCGAGCGCGGCGCCCAACGGGCGGACATCGACGACGTCGCCGGCATTTGCGTGGTTAATGGCCATCACAGACCTTTCTGTGCAGTTGGGGGAAAGGCGGCCTGCACGTCGCAGTAAATCACTTTATACAGCCGCGCAGCGGCCTTGTGTCGCGTCACTCGACCGAAAGACGCACCTCGCCGATACCGCTCAGGATGAATTCAAGCTGCTGCCCCGCCACCGGAAATTGCGACCGGATCAGGCTGCCGGTCGTGACCAGGGCTCCCCGGGTCAGCGCCATGCCCCGCGACGCGAGGTGGTTGGCGCTCCATGCGAGCGCGTCGGCAGGATTGCCGAGCACGTCGCGCCCGGTGCCTCGCCCCACCTCATGGCCGTCGATGATGGCGATGCCCTGCAGGGCGGCCAGGGCTGCGAAGTCGGTGGCCGCGAATCGGGTGCCCAGCACCAGTCCCTGGTTCCAGGCGTTGTCGGCGGTGAGGGTGAGGATCGAGTGTCGCAGCGTCGCGTAGTCCGCATGGCGGTCGTCTGCGACTTCCAGTGCGGCATATGCGCAGGCCACGTGTTCCAGGATGCTCTCGCCGGTCCAGGGGGCGGGTGAAGGCGGCAAGTCATGCGCCATCTCGAAGGCCACCTCGAATTCGACGATGAGGTGCCCATGGTCGGCGGCGCGCACGCTGCTGCCGCTGGCGTGCAGCTGGTCCTTGAACAGGCAGCCGGAGATGGAGTCGTGGAATCCGACCATCTCGCGCATGGCAGGGGTCGTCAGCGCGATCTTGTAGCCGGCCAGCGATGTGTGCCTGCCGTCCAGCAACTGCTGCACGTAGGCATCCTGCACCGCGTAGGCTGCGGCTATGTCCTTGAGTTCGAAATCTCCGTCGAGTGCGCGGAAGTTCTCTCGCGCTTCGTGCTGCCGGACCAGTTCACGGGCCGCAGCTTGTGGGTTGAGGGACATCATGGTGTTGCACTGCGTGTGGTGGTGAGGCAAGCCAGATTATCGAGTCCGTTGACGACGCCGGTTTGGGCCAACGCCTGGATGTCGGCTGCCGAGTAACCGAATTCGCTCAGCACTTCTTCGGTGTGTTCGCCCAGCAAGGGCGGCGGCATGCGAACGCTCTGGCCGCTGGCCCCGTCCAGTTTGATGGGAGAGCCGACCATTCGCATCGGGCCGAGCGTGGGATGGTTGATCTGCTCGACCAGGCCGCAGTGAATCACTTGTGCGTCGGCAAAGACGTCTTCCAGGGTGTTGATCGGGCCTGCGGGAATTCCCGCTGAGCAAAATGCTTGCGTCCAGTGCTTGCGGGTCTGCAGCAGCAGTCTTTCTTCTAGCAGCAGTTTGAGTTCTGCCCGATGCGCGACGCGGGCCGAGTTGTCCACGAACCGTGGATCGGCAATCAGCTCGGGCATGTCCAGCACCTTGCACAGCTTTTCCCACATCGCGCGCGTGGCCGGAGCGATGTTGAGCGGGCCGTCGGCCGTGCGAAACACGCCGTACGGCGAGATGACCGGATGGGTGTTGCCGCAGGGGCTGGGCACATCGCCCAGGCTCAGGTAGCGCTGGCCTTGCACGCTCAGCAGTCCGACCAGGCTTGCGAGCAGCGATGTTTCCACGAGGCGCCCCTTGCCGGTCGTGCGCCTCTCGTAGAGCGCCGCGATGGTGCCAAGCGCAGCCCACATGCCGGCGGTCTGGTCACCGATCGCAACACCGACGCGCACCGGCCCGGACTCGGGTGTGCCGGTCACGCTCATGAGTCCGGAGAATCCTTGCGCAATCTGGTCGAAGCCCGGCAGGTTGCCAGCGGGGCCCGAATTGCCGAAACCGGTGATGCTCGCGTAGACCAGGCCCGGGTTGGCCGCGGCCAGGCTCTCGTAGTCCAGGCCCATTTCCTTCGACGTGCCGGGCCGGAAATTCTCTGCAACGACATCGCATCGCGAGGCGAGGTCCTGCAGCAGCGCAAGACCTTCGGGACTGCGGAAATTGACCGCCATGTCGCGCTTGTTGCGGTTGCCGCTCAGGTAGTACGCGCTCTCTCCGCGGTCATGGGGACCCCACTCGCGAATCATGTCGCCGTCGAGCGGCTCGACCTTGATGACGTCGGCGCCAAGATCCGCCAGGATCATCGTGCAGAAGGGACCGGCAAGGGCGCGCGTGAGATCCAGCACGCGCACGCCTGCCAGCGGCAGGCGGGCCGATCCCGTTGCAGCAGACCTCGCGTTGGCTTCGGTTGGCATCAGTGCGTGCCGCAGCCGGCTGCAGGTCCGGGGTTGGCCAGGTAGTCCTTCCACGCATCGTCGATCAGCGGCGCCAGCACCGCCTTGACGCCGTCGGGACTCAACGCATGCTGCGGATCGAGCCGTGAGTAAGTCGCTGTCTGCGCGTAGTAGAGCGTCTCGCCCTTCATGCGTCCGTCCATGTCGTAAGGCCAGGCGCGCATGGTCGGCCGGTGCTCGACATACACCACGTCATCGTCTTCGACCGGGTGCCCGGTCTTGCGCGTGAACTCGGCTGCCGTCATGTAGAAATGGCTCACCTGTTCCAGCGTGAAGCCCCAGTCAGCCACGGCAAAGTGATGGTCATCGCTGTAGATCACATTGCCGTCGCTGTCGGCCATGGCGCGGTAAAAGCCCTCGACCTCCTTGCGGCCGTCGAACAGGGCGCCGTTGTGGTGAAAGATGTAGACCGGCTCTTCCACCGTCATCCGGGGGTCGAAGATTTCAGGAAAGCGCCCGGCCACTTCCAGCAGCGAGTGCAGGTAATAGTTGCGGGCGATCTTGCGGTGATGGGCGTTGCCCATGCGGTTGATGCCTTCCAGCCGCCGCACGTAGCTCGCGTGCATGTCCTCATAGGTGGCGGGAACAAAACTGGTATCGAATTCCATGCTTGCTTCCTATTTCATTTGCCTGAGGCGTTCAACCAGCGGGGCCAGTTCGGCGGCCAGCTCGGCGGTGGTGACCGGCGTGCCTGAAAGACGCACGGTGTCATGCTTCGCAGCAGGGTAGAACCGCAGGCTTTTCATGCGCCCCTTGTCGTCGCAACGCCAGACGAGCGCTGAAGGTGTGCGGTGTAAGGTGCCGTCCGGCAGGTACTGATACATCGTTGCTTCCGCGGCGAATCCCCAGGCGCCCATTGCAACGCGCTGGTCGACCGGTGCGCACAGCGACGCGTTGTTCGCGGCCTGCTCGCGGTGAAAAGCGGTGATGGCCTGGCGACCCTGCACACGCTGTCCGGTGTCGAAGAAGACGTAGTCCGGTTCCTGGGCTGCTGTGTCGAATTCGAATAATTCGTCGTGGCGCCGGGTGACTGCAAGCAGCGTGTGCAGCAGGTAGTTGCGCAGCGCCCGGCGCTCGAACGCCGACTCGCGCTTCAAGGCATCGCTTTCGATGCGTTCGAACGCGGCGCGGATGTCGTGCGCGGTGGGCGCGGCTTGCATGTCAGGCTGGTTCATCGGCGGCCTCAGCTGGACTTCTTCATGCCGGCATCGGCAATCAGTTTTTCCATTTCTGGCGCGGCGGCCTGGAAGGTCCTGGCGAGGCCTTGCGCGTCGAGCGGCCTGGATGCGACGCCCAGGCGGGAGGTCATCTCCACGATCTCTGGCGAGCGCGCGGCGACAAGGATTGCCGCTTCGAGCTTGCGGCGGATGACCGGGTCCACACCCACAGGCACACCGTAGCCCAGGGGCACGCTGTTGAACACGGCGAATCCCTGCTCGATCATCGTGGGCATGTCCGGACGCGACGCCCACCGCACCTGGTTGGCCGAGGCGATCAGCTTGATGCGGTTGCCGGCTGCGCCTGCCGTGAGTTCAGGTCCCGATTGCAGGGCGCAGTCCACGTCGCCGCTGCTGGTCAGCACGATGGGCTCGGATTGCGTCTTGGTCGGGATCCACTTGATCCTGGCACCCGTCATGGCGGCGAGGTTGAACATGCACACCATGTTCACGATGGTGTTGGATGCGCAGGTGATTTCGCGCTGTTTCGCCAGTGCCACGAAGTCGGCCATGTTCTTGACGGGCGAGTTCGGGCCGACCGCAAGGCCGTACAGCGGCTCGCCGGCACTGCCAAGAAAATCGAAGTCACTGAGCTTGTAGGGCACCTTCATGGTGTGCGGCGTGAGCAGCAGGCCGCTGTAGGAGACATTGCCGATGGTGTAGCCGTCGGGCTTGGCCTGGGCCAGCAGCGCCGTGCCCAGCACCGCGCCGCCACCGGGATTGTTGGAGATCACGAATGGCGTGCCCAGCTGCTTGCCCACATGCTCGAAAACGGCGCGGGCCAGCGCATCGTTGGCGCCGCCAGCCGACACCGGCAAGATGACCTTGACCTCGCGGGACGGCCATGCCGATGCCTGGGCACGGGCAGCATGGAATGGAACGCCCAGGCCTGTCGCCAGGCCCCCGATGAGAATGCCGCGTCTGTTCATGATCTTGTCTCCTGCTTGACTGCCTTCGACGACCTGCGAGGGCTAGTCAGGCGATGATAGGAGCCGCGACCTCGCGTCGCGAGAGCGATTTTCATTGGCGCTATCAGGCTGCGTGATAGCTCGATTGCAGCCCTTGCTCAGTGCGGCGCGAGCAGGCTGGCGCCGGGCCAGTGGCCCGACAGCACGCGTTCGGCCACTGTTTGCAGCAGCACGGCGCGCACGCGTTCCGATGCTTCTGACAGCGGCGTCACACTCGAATACGCCAGGTGCGCACGGCGCCGTATCGGCGGATCCAGTGGATACACATGCATGGTGCGCAGGCCGGCTATCGCCGATCCGGGAACAATGCTTCCGCCCGGCCCCGATGCGGCGAGCAGCAGCATGGTCGAGACCGAACTCACCTCGGCCTGCACGACCGGCACGACGTCGGCACGCAGGAACTCCGCGTTGATGATCTGTCGAAGCGACGTCGCCGATGTGGTGAGCACGAGCGGGATGCCTTGCAGGCGCTGCAGCGTCACGGTGCCGCCCGCAGCCACATCCGCCAAGGGAGAAGGCGAGACGAAAAACAGGATTTCTTCGACCAGCGGCGTCTGCTGGACCGACGCGCGGTCGGTTGCGTCCACGAGCACGCTGAGCTCGACATGTTCGTTGGCCAGTTGCGGAGCCAGGTATCCGCTGGGGCTTTCGTACAACTCCAGGTGAATGCCGGGAAAGCCGGTGCGAACTGCGGTGAACAGCGGACCTGCAATCATGAATGCAATGCTCGACGGCAAGCCCAGGCGCACGCGCCCGCGCACCTCGCCAGAACTGCCTTGCACCACGCCTTCGGTATCGGTCACCAGGCGCAAGATGGCTTCTGCGTGCCGATACATGGCGATGCCCTGCGCGTTGGGCTTCACGCCTGTTCGACTGCGCAGCAGCAACTGGGCACCGACGATGTCCTCCAGCTGCGCGATTTGCTGGCTGAGCGCGGGTTGCGCCACGCCGGCCATCCCCGCTGCACGCGAGAACGATCCGGCATCGACAACGGCGACGAAGTACCGCAACTGACGGATTTCCAGACGCGAAACGATGCTTGCCATCGGTGCAGTTTACGTTGGGCTGCCCGCGCGGCATAAGGAGCGCCGATGGCGCGATCACTGATTGGTATTGGATGGCGGCGGCAATGCGGGCTAGAGTCCCCGCATGAACCAACAATCCTTGCGGATTCCGCCTGCAGTGACCGACCCCTCGGCATGGCGCGCTGCCGAACTTGAGGCCGATAAAAGCTGGATCGTCGAACTGACGCCAGCAGAAGTTGCAGAAGTGGCCGACGCGGCACGCGCCGTGGCAGCGCGGGGGCTGCGTGGCGGCGAATTCGGCAGGGCGGACTTTCCGTTGCCCACGTTCGCGGTCCGGCTCGCAGCTGTGCTGGAGGAACTGCAGCACGGCCGAGGCATCACCTTGCTGCGCGGCTTGCCGGTCGATCCGCAGGACGAGGAAATGGCGGCACGCATCATCTGGGGCGTGGGCACGTACCTCGGCCGCGCCTTGCAGCAAAGCGCGGGAGTGAACCTGGGCGGCTTTCCGGGCAACTGCATTTCGCACATCATCGACCAGCGCAAGGACCCGAACGACCGCACCGTCCACGGATCGGCAACCGGGGCAGAACAGCAACCGCATTGCGATCCTTCAGACCTTGTCGCATTGCTGTGCATCCGCCCGGCAGTCGGCGGGGGCGGCGTGTCTCGCGTGGTCAGCGCGATGTCCGTCTACAACGACATTCGCGAGCGCGCGCCCGAGCTGCTTGAAACCCTTTTCACCGGGTTCTTCCATGACTTGCGCAAGGACGGCGCGAACGGCCTGAGCGTCACACCCCAACGCGTGCCGGTGTACGGATACGAGGACGGACACCTCAGCGTCTCGTTCAACTCGCGCACCGTCGTGCTGGCTGCCGAGCGCGAAGGCTATGCCCTGTCCGGACTCGAACAGCGCGCGCTGGACGAGATGTCGGCCACGGCCTCGCGTCGCGACCTGGTGCATGAGATGACCATGCGCAGCGGAGACCTGCAGCTGCTCAACAACTACACGATGCTGCATTCGCGCACGGCATGGTCGGACCCGCAGGATGTTCGCCAGCGGCGCTGCATGCTGCGGCTATGGCTGCGCACGCTCGACCCACGGCCGCTGCCAGAAGGATTCGCCAGCGGCTACCTGGCGGGCGTCACCTACGACGTGGGCCGGCAGGCCCAGGCGCTGGCGACCTCGTGAGCAAGCTGGGCGACAACATCGGGGAGGGTGCGCATGCCGGGCTGCCGACTGTCGAGCGAATTGGTAGCGCGCTGTACTGCACGTTGAACAGGCCGCAGGAACACAACCGGCTCGACCCGCTCGACATCGATCATCTGCAGCGCGTATTCGACCAGGTGCGCCTGGAATTCGAGGCCGGTCTCCAGGGGCCCCGCTGTGTGGTGCTGCGCGGCCAGGGGAATCACACCTTCTGTTCGGGATTCACGATCAGCGCGATCGGCCAACAGCTGGACGACCGGTTCGAGCGCATGCTGGACACGCTGGAGGCACTGCCCGTCCCCACCATCGCAGCGATCCAGGGCGGTGTCTACGGCGGAGGCACCGACCTCGCCCTGTGTTGCGATGTGCGCCTGGGCGTTGCCACTTCGCGCATGTTCATGCCTGCTGCGCGGTTTGCCATTCACTACTACCCGGGCGGCCTCAGGCGCTATGTCAACAACCTGGGCCTGGCGGCGTCAAAAAAACTCTTCCTGACCGGCATGCCCATCGATGCGAACGAGATGTTGCGCATCGGTTTCCTGACCGAGGTTGTCGATAGCTTTGAACTGGACGCGCGGGTGCAAGCCTATGTCGCGTCCATCGACGAGACGGACGCGAGTGTCGTTGCCTCCATGAAAGATCATCTGCACCGGTTCGCCGAGTCGCGCCCCGATCTGCCCGGCGCTGCGCACGCCGCACGCACCAGCGTTCAGTCCCCGGAATCGCGTCGCCGGATTGCAGCGTTGAAGTCATCCAGGAGCGCCGGCGACGCGTCGTAGGACCTGGCGTCGCCGTCGATTCACGCAACAGCCAGATCTTGCGCCAGCTTGTCCCTGAGCTGCCGCACGAGATTCACCTTGGCGCTGGTCATGTGCTGCTCGGTCATCTTCACTGCGCGCTCGACGTCACCGCGGCCGATCGCATCGGCTATCTCCTGGTGCTCGTCCCAGATCGCCGTGCGCTTGTCAGACGACTGGTGAACGGCGCCCATCACGCGCCGCAGGTGAACCCAGTAGCGGTTGGCGTTCTCGGCAATCAGCGGATTGCCGGAAGCCGCGTAGATGGCGTTATGGAATGCGATGTCGGCGTCGACGATGCGCTTGAGGTCGCCGCTGCGCGTGCTCAGGCGGCCCTGCTCGATCAGTGCGGGATCTATCGTCGCGTGCGCTTGCGCCGCCAGGCGTGCGGCCAGCGAGTCGAGCGCACCGCGCACCTCATACAGACGGCCGACCCACTCCGGATCCAGCGGCGCGACCTGCACACCCCGGCCCGGCGCGTCTTCGATGAGGCCGTCCTTCTTCAGCAGGCGCAGCGCCTGCAACACCGGCGAGCGGGACACATGCAACTGCTCGGCGATCTCCTCCTGCGTGATCCGCTCGCCTGGGGCGAGCGAGCCATCGGTGATGGCATGGGCCAGCACGTTGTAGACCGTCTCGACGAAGTCGCTACGGGTGGGGAGACTGTCAAGTTGCAGGCGCATGCGGTGATTCTAGTTTTGACCGTCAGTCAAACATGTCCGGCTGGCTGATGGCCAGGTGCTCGTAGATCGGCTGGAAGTGCAGCCAGCCGATGTACTCGGACCCGACGTGTTCACGGCTGTAGCGCGAGCGCTCAGGCGTCACCAGCACAGGCTTGTGGCCGGTCGCCTCCACCATCAGCTGCTGGCGGCAGCAGCGCTCGAGTGCGATGAACCAGAACGCCGCAGCCTCGATGCTGTGGCGGCTGGCGGTGAGCAGGCCGTGGTTCTGGTGGATGGCGGCTTTGACGCCCTTGAACCAGTCGCAAACGGCCAGGCCCGCGCTTTCTTCGACAGCCACTTGCCCTGCCTCGTCCCGGATCACCACGTGGTCCTCGAAGAAGGCCGCAGCATCCTGCGAGATGGGGTCCAGCGCGCGGCCCAGCGAAGCGAAGGCCGTGCCGTACACCGTGTGGGCATGGCACATCGAGATGATGTCGGGGTGCGCCTCATGCACGGCTGCGTGCAGCACGAAGCCGGCGCGGTTGAGGGCGTGGCTGCCTTGCACGACGCGGCCCTTGTGGTCGGCCAGGATCAGGTTGGACACCTTGACCTGGTTGAAGTGCACGCACATCGGATTGGTCCAGTACAGCTCGGGATGCTCGGGGTCGCGGATGGTGAGGTGACCCGCAAAACCGTAGTCGAAACCTTCCAGCGCAAAGGCGCGGCACGCGGCCACCAGGCGCTGCTTGCGGTGCAGGCGGTCCGCCTCGAAGTTGTCGAACTCGGGCACTTCGGGGTAGATCAGGCCGGGCTGCGTGGGTTGGTAGATCGAGTGGTTCTTGACTTTGTCGAGCATGGTGTTCTCCAGAGGCGATGGGGTTGATGTTTCAGAGGTCCAGGACGAGAAGCGGGCTGCGGCAACGCGACACGCACAGCGTCATGCAGTGCGTTTTTTCTTCGTCGCTCAGGATGTAGTCGTTGTGCTCCACGTCGCCTTCGAGGTAGTCGACCTTGCACGAACCACACAGGCCCGACAGGCAGGAAGTGGGCACGCGAAGACCCGCCAGCTCGATGGCCCGCACGATGGTTTGGTCGGGCAGTACCGGCAAGGTGATGCCACGCCGTGCGAGGCGCACTTCAAAGCTCGCATCGGGCGCAGCCTTGGGTGCGGGCTCCGGCGGCTTGAAGTGTTCGAAGTGCACGCTGCCGGGTGTCCAGTGGGTGCTGGCATCGGCGCAGGCTTTCATGAAGCCCACAGGGCCGCAGTAGTACAGGTGCGCACCGGCAGCTTGCTGCTTCAGCAGGGCCGTGATGTCCAGGCCCTGACCTGGTACGCCGTTGTCGAAATGAAAGTGCAGGCGGCCCGGTGGCACCAGCGCGCGCAGTTCGGCGACAAACGCGGCATTGCGCGCCGTGCGTGCGCAGTAGTGAACCTCGAACGATTCGCCCTGCGCGGCCAGTGTGTGCGCCATTGCCTTGATCGGGGTGATGCCGATGCCGCCCGCCAGCAGCACCGTGTGCGCGGCACCTGGCACCAGGGCAAACGCGTTGCGCGGCGCGCCCACCGTGAGCAGTTCGCCCACGCGCACGCTGTTGTGCATGGCACTGGAGCCGCCCTTGCCATTGAGTTCGCGCAGCACGCCCAGCGTCCAGACGCTGCGGTCGGCCGGATCGCCCGATAGCGAGTACGACCGCACCAGGCCGTCGGGCAAGTGAACGTCCACGTGAGCCCCAGCCGTTGCCGGCGGCAGCTCGGCGCCATCCGGGTCCACCAGGTCGAACGCGTGGATCGCTTCGGCCTGCCAGCGGATGGCCTGCACCCGCAGCCGCAGCAGCGGCATGGTCGCTGCTTCAAACTCACTGAGGCCCGCAGGCAGGTTCGCTGTCATGCCTGCCTGCGTGCCAGCACGTCCTGCTGCAGGGTTTCCAGCCGCGCCTTCACGAAGCTCTCGCGCTCGGCGCCTTTCATGCTGTCGGATTCGGTCAGGATCGCCACGACCTGTTTCGCCAGATAGCGGCGCAGCGTGACTTCTTCTTCCTTCGTCCGGCCCACGGGCAGCTCGAACACATTGCCCGAGCAGTAGCTGTTGGGCTCGCCGCCGCAGTCTTTCAGCCAGGCCGCGAACGCTTCGGGCGTGGCCTTGGGATTGGCACCGCGCACGGCATCGCGCAGCAGCTTGCGGAACATATACAGGCCCGCGTCGAACTTGGTCGGGTTCTCCAGCGCGTGGATCGCGATGGGGCGCTGGCTGATGATGGCTTCGTAGTCGCCGGGTGCGTACTGGCAGTCCTTGTAGTTGGGGCGCGCGCGGTGGTCGGTCGGGATCGGCGGCAGGTCTTCGAGCTTGTATTTCCCAAAACGCTCCGGGCGGCGCAGGGCCACCTGGCCTTCGAGGAAGTCGATGGTTTCGTAGCCCACCAGGCTCTTGTCGCCGATGCCGCGTGTGTCGATGCCCGGACCCATCACGCGCCAGCCCAGCATCTTGGTGTTGGTGTCGTCCACCGGCACCGTCCAGCGGATCATGTGGAAGCGGCCAAAGAGCTTTTTCTTGTGGCCGTCTTCCGAGGTGTAGGCGTGCAGGCTGAGGTTGGGCAGCACCTGGTGCTGGACCCGGATGTACATGTGGCCGTCGTCGGAGCGGCGCGCGCCCGAGCAGGCCAGGCCCCGGCCGCCGTGGATCGGCATGAAATGCATGTCGGGCGGCACTTCCATCGAGGCTGCGCCCACTTCATCGAAGGTGGTGCCCTGGTAGTGCTCGCCGGTCACCTGGCGCTTGGCGTGCAGCGCCATGGTGTGATAGTTGTCGGCCGAGTTGTCCTGCACCTGCAGCCAGTTGCAATGCTGGAAGTTGCTGTAGGGCACCAGTTCGTCGCCTTCGGCCACGGTGAAGTTGCCTTCCCATTCCGGGAAGGGCGGCTCCTGGTCGGGCGGACCCATGTAGGCAAACACCAGGCCGTGATGTTCGATCGTCTTGTATGCGCCCTGGCGGATCGAGCAGCGATAGCGCTCGCCTTCCTCTTCTTCACCTTCGGGGAAAGGCACGCGCAGGCAAGTGCCGTCGACGTCGAAGACCATGCCGTGATAGCAGCACGAGATGCCGTGCTGTTCGATCTTGCCGTATTCCAGCGAAGCGCCGCGGTGCACGCAGTGCGCGTGCAGCAGGCCGATGTGGCCGCTGCCGTCGCGAAAGCAAACCAGCTCTTCGCCCAGGATCTTCAGGAAGCGCGGCGTGTCGGTGAGTTCCAGCGTCATGCACACCGGATGCCAGAAGCGGCGCATGTATTCGCCGGTCGGCGTGCCAGGTCCGACTTCGGTCAGCTCCTTGTCGTGGCCGGGTTCCTTGTTGGTGAAGTAGCCGCCGAAGGGGGTGAGCTTCTTGACGACAGAAGGCGCGCCTGAGCTGGTCTTGTCTTCGAACTTGTCCTGGGGTGGGGTCATGGTGGGCTCCGCGAAGGTGGATTTGGCAAACCAGCTCAGATCGCTGTGTTCTGAACTCTGTATCCAAAGAATAGGCGAAACCCGAGACGTCTCTATCAGGGAATACCCTTGAATCAGGTGCCCGGGCGCAGACCGCGCGAAGTCAGGCCGGTGTAGCCAGCGCGGCGCGCAACTCTTCCTTGCGTTGGGTGACCTGCTTGCGCATCGCCACCAGGTCGAGCGAGGTCGCGCGGGCCTTGGGGAAGATGTCGATGCGCTCTTGCTTGACGTGATGGTCCACGTTTTCGCCGAGCACCATCACCTTCGCGTCGAACATCTCATTGACCTCGTTGGCGGATCGGATCTGGGCGATGAGATCCCTGGCACCGGCGTGTTCCACCTGTGCTTCGGCCAGGAGCAAGGTCTGCCTGAATTCCTTGCGCAGGGCCGGATAGAGGATCTCTTCCTCGACCGTGGCGTGCATGGTCAGTTCGGCGCAGATGCGCATCGCAAGATCCTTGCGCGTGTTGACCGAACCGGCCGTGTTCGCGGTTGCCATCTGCCTGAACTCCAGGAACATTTTCCTGACGGCCTTGTGATCGTCATCGAGCAAATCGCAAACGTCGGGCAGGATTTCTTTTCTTGGTTTCATGTGCAGGTCCCGGTAGGTAAGAGCCATCATGCATGGAGCCGAGCGCAACCGGGTGCAGGCACACACCCGCCGTCAGGGCAGCATGAACCCCGCGAAGAAATCTGCCAGGGCTTGGTGCGCACCCAGCGGCAGGACATGCGCGATGTACTGGTCGGGGCGCACCACCACCAGCGCACCGCGCTCGCGGTCTATGCCTCGCAGATCAAAGATGTCGTGTCCGGATTTGAGGTCGGGGCAGAAGACTTTTTCATAGTCGTGCAATCCATACCGGCCTTTGATCGGAAGCAGCAGGGCAGGCATGGACCGGGTGGAGAGATCGTGATGGCTCTGCTGGAAGATCGCCCGCACATCGAACACGCCGTCCATGTCCTGGCCGGCGCGGGTGTACTTGCGTACCGGCGAATCCGGCGACTCTTGCAGATATCGGCACAGCGCGCGAATGCCCGACTGATCGCTGGTGTGGTCCGTTGCGCCGCCAAACGCGTACAGCCGCCACCGCCCGTCGGCCTTGCCTGCATGGCCCAGCTGCATCGGCCTCGCATCGGCGATGCGAACCACGGGCGCCGAGTGGAATCGCGTGCCGATGACAAAGCCCGTCGCAAGCTGCTGGTGCGAGGCCCCGCCGGTGATGAGCGAAGCTTTGTAGTGCGTCCCCATGCCCGCGGTGAAGCGCCCATGCTGCTCAAAGTATTTCTGGAATTCCTTGGGGTCCACGCCGTCTGATTGATCGCCGTTGCCCTGTCTGGCAGGGTCGCTGAACATCTTGGCCCATTCGCGATCGAAGTCGATCAGCTCCTGCGCGACGACCTGGCGCTCCTGCGAATAACTGTCGAGAAGCCCGGGTGCGCACTGACCGCGCAGAACGGATGCGAGTTTCCAGCCGAGGTTGAACGTGTCCTGCATGGAGAAGTTCATGCCCTGTCCGGCCTTGGGGCTGTGCGTGTGGCAGGCGTCACCGGCGATGAACACGCGCGGCATCTTGCCTGACCCGTCGGTCGCATCGTCATAGCGCGCGCAGATTCGCTGGCCGATCTCGTACACCGACCACCAGGGCACCTCTTTCACATCGAGCTTGTAGGGATGCAGGATGCCTTGCGCAACTTCGATCAGCCGTTCAACCGTGATGCCGCGGCTGGCCACACGCTCTTCGTCACCGAGCTTGTCCATCTCGACATAGAGCCGCACCAGATAGCCGCCTTCACGCGGAATCACCAGCAGGTTGCCATGTGCGGATTGCACCGCGACCTTGTAGCGGATGTCGGGGAAATCGGTGACGGCCAGCACATCCATCACGCCCCAGGCCTGGTTCGCCGAATCACCCACCAGTTGCAGGCCGATGGCCCTGCGCACGTTGCTGCGGGCCCCATCGCAGCCGACGACGTAGCGCGCCCGGATGGTCTCGATCTTGCCGGCGTGGATGCCATCGCATCGCTCGACACGCACCGTCACCGGATGCGTTGGGTCGGCGTCGTCCACGGCCACGTCCACGAGGCGGCGCGAGTAGTGCGGCTCCAGCCGGCTCGGCGAATTGCGCATCAGCTCCAGGTAGAAGTCGTGCACGCGCGCCTGGTTCAGCACCACATGCGGAAACTCCGACAGGCCGTCTTCCGTGTCCTGCACGCGGCCATGGCGCGCGATGTGTTCCGGCTGGTCCTCGTCCGGCTTCCAGAACGTGACTTCATTGATCCAGCAGGCTTCTTTCAGCACCCGCTCTGCAAAGTTGAAGGCCTCGAACATTTCCATCGTGCGGCACGCAATGCCGTCGGCCTGTCCCAGTTGCAGCGGGCCGTCCTTCTGTTCGACGATGCAGGTGTGGATGTCGGGGAAGGCGGCGAGTTGCGCGGCAAGGGTGAGTCCGGCAGGACCGCAGCCAACGATGAGCACGTCCACTTCGGCAGGCACGGTATCTGTGTGCCTTGCGACGTGCGGGGCCGCATCCTCGACATGGGGATCTCCAGGCTTGAAACCGTTCAGGTGAAATTGCATGGGGTTCGCTTTCTGCGCATCGGGCGGGCAACCGTTGCATTTTGCCGTGGTGTGCGGCCGGGCCGCCAATCGGAGCCTGATCAATTGCACTGCTGCTGTGTCTGCATTCGATGACGGGTGTAGGCCTCATGCGGTGCCCATGATGCGAATTCGTGGAGCGTTCGCAAGCCTCGTGGGCATTTAGCCTGAGTGTCTTCAACAAGGAGATCGAATGAACAAGGACGAAAAGAAGGTTGCCGGCGCAGGTGCCGGCATTGTTGGCGGCGCTGCGCTCGGCGGCGTGGCCGGTGGTGCAACTGCCGGTGCATTGGCTGGCGGCGTCACGGGCCCCGTGGGCGCTGTGATCGGCGCGGCAGTGGGCGCAGTGGCCGGCGCGGTCATGGGCAAGAACGCAGCTGATCCGGTGATCGAAGACAGCTACTGGCGTGAGAACCATGCATCGCGTCCGTATGCGCACAAGGACCTGGGCTACGACCACTACAAGCCCGCCTACTCTGCAGGCGTCGAGTCGTTCAACCGCAACCCCACGCGCTCGTTTGACGAGATCGAACCCGAACTCAGCCGTGACTGGGGCCGCGCCCGTGGCAATTCGTCGCTGGAGTGGGAACATGCACGGCCCGCAGCTCGCGATGCCTGGGACCGTGCGAGCAATGCAGTAGAGCGCGCCATTCCCGGTGACTCCGACAAGGACGGTCGCTGATCGCCTGGTCAACTGACCATTGCGTTTGAACCAGAAGGGTTCCCGTGCAAACGGGAGCCCTTTTTTTCAATGCTGCGGCACCGCTTCGCGTGATGCGTGGGGCTGGATCACGCTTCGCACATTGCGTGCAGCGGCAACACCCATGTTGATGTAGGCGTCGCCGGTGACTCCGCCGATGTGCGGGCTGAGGATAAAGCCGGGCTCGGTCTGGAACGCATGGCCTTGCACCATCGGCTCGACGCAAAAGCTGTCAAGCCCTGCCGCCAACACCTGGCCGCTGCGCACGGCGGCCAGTAATGCAGCTTCATCGATGAGGCCGCCCCGGGCCGTGTTGACAACGATCACGCCGTGCTTGCACTGTGCCAGCGTCGCCTCATTCAGGAGCTTGTGGTTGTCTGCGGTCAGCGGGCAATGCAGTGAGATCACGTCGGCTTCGCGCCACAGGGTTTCCAGATCGGTTTTTTTCACGAACCCGGGTGTGTCGCCCGCAAAGGGATCGAAGCCGATAACGTTCATGCCCATGGCGCTTGCCATGCGCGCGAAGCGCAGGCCGATGGCGCCCAGGCCTATGAGTCCCACGGTCCTGCCGTGCAACTCCAGGCTCTTGTGCGTGGCCTTGTCCCAGTAGCCTGCGTGCATGCGCGCGTCGAGCGCCGGCACGGATTTGGCGCAGGCCATCATCAGCGCCAGGGCGTGCTCCGCGACTGCCGCTGCATTGGCACCCACGGCGGCGCGCACTTCAACGCCTCGCGCAGCCGCCGCGACTTTGTCGATCGTGTCGGTGCCGCTGCCGTGCTTGGAGATCACGCGCAGCGAGGGCGCAGCAGCAATCGCCGCAGCCCCGACCTTGCTGTAGCGCACGATGATCGCGACCGGGTCGTGCTGCCTGCACAGGGCGACGATGTCGTCCTCGCCCGGAGTCTTGCCCGCGTACACGACCTCGAAATCCTCCAGCAGCGCCAGCGCTTGCGGCGCGAGGTCCGCAGCGGTGACAAGCAGGGCGGGCTTTCGTTGACTCACAGCGCTTCACCTTCCTTGAGCACCCCGGCTGCAACCAGCGCGGCAGCCAGCCACTTGGCCTGCGTGTCGCCCTGCTTGATCGCCGCAATGCGCGCGCTCTCGTCGGCGACTTTTTTTGCGGCGGCGGGCAGCAGCGATTCGATCTTTTCGCGTTCGACCACCACCACGCCGTCGGCGTCACCGATCACGAAATCGCCCGCATGAACCGTCACACCGCCGACCGTGACAGGGTGCCCGATGCGGCCGGGGCAGGTCTTGGTCGGGCCGTTCGGATTGAAGCCGGCGGCAAACACCGGGAAGTCCATCTCGTCGATTTCAAGCGTGTCGCGCACCGCGCCGTCGATGACGACACCGGCCAGGCCCAGCTGCTGGCACGCGGTCATCATGATGGTGCCCATCAGCGCCGCGTTGAGGTCGCCCTTGCCGTCGATCACCAGCACGTCGCCCGGCTTTGCAAGCGAAATGGCTGCGTGGATCATCAGGTTGTCACCGGGACGCACCTCGACTGTCAGCGCCGTGCCTGCCAGCTTCATGCGCGGGCGCAGCGCCTTGATGCTGCCGTGCAATGCGCCTCGGCGGCCGGCCACATCGGCCAGGATCGCGGGCTGGAATGATGCGGCCTCGCGCACGACGGCGGCGGGCACGCGCTTGAAGTCACGAATGATGTCCTGTGTCATGTCAGTCCACCTTCGCGCCGGATTCCTTGACGATACGGCCCCAGCGGCCGATGTCGTCACGGATCAGTTTGCTGAACTGCTCGGGCGTGCTGCCCGCGACATCTGCGCCCTGGTCGCCGAGCTTTTTCTGCAGGTCAGGCGTGAGCAGGGCCTTGTTGATGTCGGCGTTGAGCTTGGCCAGGATGTCCCTGGGCAGGTTGGCCGGGCCGACGATGCCGAACCAGGTGACGGCCTCGAAACCCTTGTAGCCGGACTCGGCAATCGTCGGCACTTGCGGCAGGTCATCCGCACGCTTGGCGGAGGTCACCGCAATAGCCCGCATCTTGCCGTTCTTGATGTGGCCGATGAGCGTGGGAATCGACGACACATACAGCTGCACCTGTCCGCCGATCAGGTCGGTCGCGCCCTGCGCCGCGCCCTTGTACGGCACGTGCGTGAGCTTGACGTTCGCAGCTTTCTGGAACGACTCGGTGGCCAGGTGCGCAACCGTGCCATTGCCCGAGGTCGCGTAGTTGAGCACGCCGGGGTTGGCCCTGGACGCAGCCACCACATCGGCCAGCGTCTTGAGCGGCGAGTCGGCTGCAACCACGATGACCAGCGGGGCGCTGGCAACCATGCTCACAGGTGTCAGGTCCTTCACCGGGTCGTAGGGCAGCTTGGAGTAAAGGGTCGGATTGATCGCGAGGTTGCTGGTCTGCCCCAGCACGATGGTGTAGCCGTCTGCCGGTGATTTCGCTGCTGCGTCCACGCCGAGGTTGCCGCCCGAGCCGGGCCGGTTGTCGACGATGAAGGTGTAGCCCAGCGTGGTCACCTTGCTGGCCACTTCACGGGCGATGATGTCGGTGCCGCCACCGGCCGGGAAGGGCACGATCAGGCGGATGGGCTTGGCGGGCCAGGCCTGTGCAAAGGCGCTGGAAGCCAGGGTGCAGGCAACTGCAAATGCCAGCGTGGAACGGCGGGAAAGTCTCATGGTTTTGTCTCCGTCAATTGCGCAACGACGCAACATGGAATGGGACTGTAGGCCGGCGTTTCGCACCGTACAATACCGTTTCACACAGCGGTCCATGGTGCAACATGCGAAACGATCCAGAGGATGAGCCGGAGGGCAGGGGCGAGGGCGTCGTTGCCGTCACGCGCGCGCTGTCGCTGATGGAAGCATTCGAGGTCGGCGAGGCGACGCTCTCGCTGGCAGAGCTCAGTCGGCGTGCGCAGATGCACAAGACCACGGCGCTGCGGCTGGCGCGCACGCTGGCCCTGTCGCAGTACATGGTGCAGGCCGAAGACGGCCAGTGGCGCCTGGGCCCGGCTGCCGGCTGGCTGGGCGCGCGCTACCAGGCCGGATTCGACGTGAACCGCGTCGTGGAGCCCGCGCTCCACGAGCTGGTCAAGGCCACGGGCGAAAGCGCTTCGTTCTACGTGCGCGAAGGCGATGTCAGGTCCTGTGTCGCGCGGGTCGAAGGGCCGCAATCGGTGCGGCACAACGTGCGCATCGGTGAACGGCTGCCGTTGAACAAGGGCGCGCCGGGGCGCGTGATCCTGGCATTCAGCGGCGCTGCAGGCGAGCCTTACGAGACGATCCGCGAGCAGGGCTTCCAGATTTCGATGGGCGAGCGAGAGGCGGAGGTCGCCAGTGTTGCCGCGCCCGTGTTCGGCCTCAACTGGCGCCTGCTGGGTTCGCTGTGTATCTCCGGGCCGTCTGCGCGACTGTCCAAGGCGAAACTGATGAAGTATTCCAGGAGCGTGATCCGCTCGGCGAACCAGTTGTCGTACGCGCTGGCCGGAACCCGATCGGCGCAAACGCCGCGCGCGATTTCGCGCTGGCATCCGTGAAGGCCGTGCGCCGCTTTCACGCGTGGCTATGCTTGACGCCATGGCAGCCATCCTCGCGATCTCGTTAGGCGCATCCGTAGGCGCAATCCTGCGGTGGCGGCTGGGCCTGTGGCTGAACACCACCTGGTCCCACGTTCCGCTGGGTACGTTGGCCGCCAACCTGGTCGGCGGTTATCTCATCGGACTTGCCCTCGCGCATTTCATGCAGCGGCCCGACCTGTCGCCCGAGTGGCGCCTGCTGGTGGTGACCGGTTTCCTCGGAGGGCTCACGACGTTCTCGACGTTCTCGGCCGAGGTCGTCGAAAGCATGATGCAGGGCCGCGTGACGGCGGCCATGGGGATCGTGTTCCTGCACCTCGCCGGAAGCCTTTGCCTGACGGCGCTGGGCATCGTCAGCTACAACGCCCTGGCGGGTCGCTAGGGTCGTGACGGCTGGGGTCGTCGCGCTTCAGTTGCCAATCAAAGGGTTTACCCTGGTAAGGCGGTCCGTCGCCGTGTGCGTTTGTGCGCCGAAATAGGGGTTGAACAAGGATGTAGCGGGGCGTAGTATTTGTAACCCCCCGCAACAAGGTGCCCCCATGGATTATCTCGATCTGTTCCAAATGGAGAGAGTGGACCCGACACCGCCGCGGGTCACTGGTGTGACCTCCGCCAATGCCGACGGCAGCTACAGGGTGGGAGATGTCATCTCCGTGCAGGTCGAATTCAACGAAGTGGTCAACGTGACCGGCATGCCCCAGCTGACACTGGAGACCGGCACCATCGACCGCATCCTGGACTACGCGAGCGGCAGCGGGACCGACACGCTGACGTTCCTGTACACGGTGCAAGCCGGTGACTGGACAGCGGACCTGAACTACGCCAGCACGACCGCATTGCAGGCCAATGGCGGCTCGATCTCCGATGGGGCGGGCAATGAGGCGGAGCTGACCTTGCCGTCGCCATCAGGCCCCAAGTCGCTGGGCGGCAACAAGGACATCGTGATCGACAACACGCCTGCGTCGGTCACCGGGGTGACCTCCAGCAAGGGCGACGGCTTCTACAGCGCGGGCGATGTGATCACCATCCAGGTCACGTTCGACGAGGCGGTGACGGTGACCGGTACGCCGCAGCTGGCGCTGGAGACAGGTGACACCGATCGAACGATCGACTACACGAGCGGCTCGGGATCGAACACCCTGAATTTCAGGTACACGGTTCAGGCAGGCGACACTGCTGCGGATCTCGATTACCTCGGCACGGCGGCCTTGAGCCTGAACGGCGCAACGATCCGCGACGCTGGCGGCAATGACGCTGTGCTGGATCTGCCCAGTCCCGGTGCCGCAGGTTCTTTGGGCGCAAACAAGGCGCTGGTCATCGACACCACGGCGCCCACCGTCATCAGCGTGGACGGGCTGAACGAAGATGGCATTTACGGCATCGGCGACGTGATCACGATCGTCGTCACGTTGAGCGAACCTGTCGAGCTCGGTCCGGGTTCGCGGCTCTGGCTGGAAACCTGCATCAACGCCCGGGTCTTCGACTTCACCAACGTGCCGCGCGGCCCTGGGGACGGCACGCTTTACAGCACGCTGGAGTTTGCCTACACGGTCCAGCCGGGTGACAGCAGCCATGACCTGGACTACCTGAGCAGCGCGGCATTCGTGGTGATCGGCGGCCGGGTCACCGACGTGGCCGGCAACGAACTGGTGACTGAACTGGCTCGGCCCGGCGCTTCGGGATCGCTGGGTGACAACTGCGACTATGTGATCGACGGTATCCAGCCCACAGTCGCCGGCGTGGCTTCCACCTCACCGGCGGGCAGCTACAAGGCCGGTGACACGATCTCCATCCAAATCACGTTCACCGAAGCCGTCTTTGTGACGGGCACGCCGCAGCTGACGCTGGAGACCGGTGGCACCGACCGCGCGATCGACTACGCAAGCGGCAGCGGCACGGACACGCTCACATTCACCTACACGGTACAAGCGGGCGACACCAGCCTGGACCTGGACTACCTGAGCGCATCCGCGCTGGCCTTCAATGGCGGCGCGATCGAGGATGCAGCGGGCAACAGCGCTGTTCTGGCCTTGCCGGAGCCC
Source organism: Caenimonas sp. SL110 (assembly GCF_001044395.1). Taxonomy (GTDB): domain Bacteria; phylum Pseudomonadota; class Gammaproteobacteria; order Burkholderiales; family Burkholderiaceae_C; genus Ramlibacter. The sequence continues at coordinate 76,740 of NZ_JANU01000008.1, read as the reverse complement.
GGCGCCGCGAACTCGCTGGGCGCCAATGAAAGCATCGTGATCGACACGGGCGCTCCGGTGGTGAACGCAGTGAATTCGACCACTGACAACGGCACCTACAAAATCGGCGATGTGATCAGTGTCCAGGTCAGTTTCAGCGAGGCGGTCACCGTGAGCGGTACCCCGCAGCTCACGCTGGAGACCGGTGGCACCGACCGCACGGTCGATTACGCGAGCGGCAGCGGCACCGACACGCTGACCTTCACCTACACGGTGCAGGCAGGCGACACGGCTGCCGACCTGGACTACATCGGCACGGCGGCATTGAGCCTGAACGCAGGCGCAGTCACCGATGCTGCCGGTAATGACGCAGTCCTCACGCTGCCCAGCCCTGGTGCCGCCGGGTCATTGGGTGCGAACCGTGACCTGGTCATCGATGGCGTTCAGCCGACGGTGGCGGGCGTGTCTTCCACTTCTGCGGCCGGCACCTACCGGACTGGCGACACGATCTCCATACAGGTCCAGTTCACCGAGGGCGTGGTTGTCACCGGGACGCCTCAGCTGACCCTGGAGAGCGGCAGCACCGACCGCACCGTCGATTACGCGAGCGGCAGCGGCACCGATACGCTGACCTTCACCTACACCGTGCAGGCCGGCGACGCGAGCCTGGACCTGGACTACCTGGGCACGTCCGCACTGAGCCTGAACGGCGGCACGATCGCAGACGACGCGGGCAACAGCGCCGCATTGGCCCTGGCCGCGCCCGGCGATGCCAATTCGCTGGCCGCCAATGAAGCCCTGGTGATCGACACCGTGATTCCCGACTCGCCCATCGTTGTCGGCGTGAGTTCGACCACCGCCAACGGTTACTACAACGCAGGCGACGTGATCAGCCTCCAGGTCCAGTTCAGCGAGGACGTCATGGTGAGCGGCACCCCGCAGCTGACACTGGAGACCGGTGGCACCGACCGCACCATCAATTACGCCAGCGGCAGCGGCACCAGCACGTTGACGTTCACCTACACGGTGCAGCCAGGAGATACCAGCGCCGACCTGGACTACTGGAGCGCGGCAGCCCTGGTGCTCAATGGCGGGTCGATCACGGATTCGGACGACAACGACGCAGACCTCACGCTGCCGACACCGGGCGCGGCAGGTTCGCTGGGCGCGAACGAGGCGCTGGTCATCGACACCACGCGACCCTTCAGGCCGGACGCGCCGGACCTGAAGGAAACCAGCGACGACGGCATCTCGTCGTCTGACGACATCACGTCGGACACCACCCCGTCGTTCTGGGGCATTGCCGAAGCCAACTCGACAGTGACGCTGTACGACACCGATGGCACCACCGTCCTGGGAACGGACGTGGCCACGGGCGGGACCTGGTCCATCACCAGCTCGGCCTTGTCCGTCGGCATCCATTCGGTGAGCGTCGTGTCTACCGATGCTGCCGGCAACTCCAGCTGGCGCTCCGAGACTCTGGACGTGACCATCCGCGAGGAAGGCCTGATATTGATGGGCACGCCGGATCCGGACAACCTGGTCGGGGCAACGGGCGACGACCAGATCTACGGGCTGGAGGCGAACGACGCGCTGTACGGTGGCCTGGGTGACGACACCTACTACGTCGACTTCCACAAGGACAAGGTTTTCGAGGGGCTGGACGAGGGCACTGACCGGGTGATTGCATCGGTCTCCTGGAAGCTCGACCCCAACGTCGAGAACCTGACCCTGGTTGGCGGCGCGATTCTGGCGCGCGGCAACGAGTTGAACAACAGCCTTCAAGGCAACGACGCGGGCAACAGGCTGGACGGCATGGCCGGTGCGGATTCGCTGTGGGGCGGGGCAGGGGCTGATCACTTCATCTATACAACCGCGGGCGATTCGATGCCCGGCCCCGGTTTGTTCGACGTCATCCTGGACTTCATGGCCGCTGAAGGCGACATGATTGACCTGCAGGGTATCGACGCGAACACCGCCGTCTCAGGCAACCAGGCGTTCACCTTTATCGGCTCGGCAAGTTTTAGCAGTTCGCATGCTACCGGCCAGCTGAGGTTCGACGCCGCGTCCCACATGCTCTACGGCAGCATCGATGCGGATTCCGACGCCGAGTTCGCCGTCGAACTGGCCGGTGTGTCCAGCCTTTCAGCCGCCTCGTTGATCCTGTAGCTGATGCAGCGCGCCGCCTTCGGGCGACGCCTGCGCATGCTGCATGACACGCTGCAGCGCGTGCTCGAACAGCGCGCGCGCCGATCCTGAAATCGATCGGAGGTAGGCGTGGATGCTGGCGTCTTCGGGGCTGGTGTCCAGGCACTGCCGGCTGTAGTCCTCAAAGCTGGTGAGCTGGCTGATCAGGTCGGCGATATGGCGCGGGCATTCGCACAGGATGGGCGTCGGTGAGGACGCGATCCTGGCAAGTTCCGAATCAGAGTAGCGGCGCGGCGGCACCGTTGCGCCCGGCCCGAATGCCGGCGCGGATTCGGTGGTGTCGACCACCGTGACCGAGCGGATCACTTCCACCAGTTCGGCGTCCGACACCGGCTCGCGCCGCAGGATCATGCCGTCGGCGCGCATCGCCTCCAGCACGGGTTCGGCCGCGAAGTTGTACAGCACGATCGTGTGGTTTGCCCGGATACGGGCGAGCGCATCGGCAAGTTCGGCGGCCGTGCTTCGCTGGATCGCATTGAGGCGCGCCACAAGGATGTCGCAATGCTGCAATTGCCCGCTGTCGGCGGCCTCGGCGGCCGATGCCAGATCGGCAAATACATGGCTGACCTGCGGCGCCTGCCCCCGGTAGTGCTGACTCCAGCCTGCCGCGTTCATGCGCGCGGCGACGGCCTCGCCCACGACCACCAGCGACACCGATTTCATCGGGGAGACCGTAGCGGTCGCCTCGGCCGAACGCGATCCGGTGAGCCGGCGCTGCAACTCTGACAGGGGTAGCCGCGCGATGCCGCCCAGGCTATGCCCGGCGACCGTGAGCTGACGCAGGATTCGCGCGCGCATCACGTCAACCTCGGTGTACAGGCGGTGGCGTCCGGTGCTCTTGGAAGGGCTGAACGCCGCGTGCCGCGTCTCCCACACGCGAAGTGTCGTCACCGGCACGCCCGTCAGGCGTGACACCCCGCCGATGCGGTAGCTGCCGGCGGGGGAGTCGGCTTCGCCGTCGCCGTTGGCATCGGAAGGCTGGCCCTGGTGTTCGTCGTGTAGATATTGCATAGCTTTAGTCTGTGGATGGGCTGCCATATAGCGTAACTGTTCTGACGTTTGGTTGCAAATCATGGACATTAGCTACACCAAACACGCACCGATTATCTACTAAACCTACAGAACAAGGTTATTTATGCAGTACCTCCGCCTCCAACTCGTCGCCATCGCGGCGTTTCTTTCCCTCAACGTTGCCACCGCTGCCAATGTCGCCAGCAAGGCGCCCGCAGCCGCCGATGCCGAACTGCCGGTGCATCCGTGGGTTGTGCCGCCGCCCAACCTGCAGCCCGCCGCGCACTTCACCAACCTGAGCGACGGCGACGTCGTCGACGCGCCTTTTGTCGTGAAGTTCGGCCTGTCCATGCGCGGCCTGGTGCCGGCCGGCCAGACAGCCGGGCGCGCGGGCCACCATCACCTGCTGGTCAACCAGCCGCTGCCGATGGACTTCAAGAAGCCGTTGCCGTTTACCGACCAGTACATCCACTTCGGCAAGGGCCAGATGGAAACCGTGCTCAACCTCAAGCCCGGCACCTACACCCTCAACCTCCTGCTGGCCGACCAGGGCCACATCCCTTTCTTCGTCTACAGCAAGCCGATCCGAGTCACCGTGCGCAAGCAGAACCCGGCCACGACTGCGGCCACCGTGCAGGGCGCCCCTGGCGTTGCACTGCTCAGCCCCGCCGATGGCGCGGTGGTGCGCGATGCGTTTCGCGTGATGTTCCACGCGAGCGGACTGAACGTTTCCAACCAGGCGCCCAAGGTGGCGGGCACGGGCCACTTCCGGCTGACGCTGGAGCGCAAGGGCGGCAATGCCGAAGTGGTGAACTTCACCGCCGGACAAACAGAGACCTGGGTGGAGCCGCCTGCGGGCGACTACACGCTGCGCCTGGCCTTGATCAACAACATCGACGGCCGCGTGATGGCCGAAGGCCCGGCCAGCCGTGTGCGGGTTGACAGTGGGCGCGCTGCGTCGCGTCCGGCTGTGGCCCTGCCCTTGAAGGTCGCACAGAAGTGAGCGTCATGCAGATGTCCACCCCACCTGCGGCCTGGCTCCCCGCTTCGCAATGCCTTCTGGAGACCGCGCAGCTTGATTTCTCCGATGTGAAGCTGCGTATCACCGCGCAGAAACTCACCCAGGCCAAACAGTCCTATGCCGCGCGTGCCGCCGCCATCCATGATTTCGTGCGCCGCATGCCGTTTGCAGCGTCTGCCGACGGCAGCGCCGTACGCGCCAGCGAAGTGCTGCGCGCCGGCGGAGGCGACTGTCACTCCAAGGGCGTGCTCTTCACGGCGCTGTGCCGCGCGGCGGGCCTGCCGGCCCGTCTGTTGTTCGTGAGCGTGCGCACCCGTTTTCTCGCGGGCATTCTTCCTGAGGCACCGGACGCCATGCCGCACGCGATCGGCCAGGTGCTGGTGGGCAGCAACTGGCAAAGCACAGATGGCTACGTGGTGGACCCCATCCTCTTTGCGCGTGCCAAGCAGATGCTGCGCGAGACCGGCGAAGACAGCGGCTGGGGCATCGTGGCCGACGCCAGCGGGTACTGGAACGGACAGGGCGATTGCCTGCAGCAATTCCACCCGCAGGACGTGCTGGAGACCTACGGTGCCTTCCATGACCCGGCCGGCTTCTACCGCAACACCAGCGACATGCGCGAGCACGGCTGGATCGGCTGGCTGAAGTACCAGGTCGGCGCGCGCGTCGTGAACCGCCGCGTGTCGCAAGTTCGCGCCATGCAATCCATGCAGTGAATGCAGTGACCCCCATTTCATTAATCTGGAGACTCCGTTGAACCTCGTCATAACACCCGAATACGCACCCGGCATGGTGGTGCTGTCTTTTGTGATCGCCGCTGCCGGCGCCTTTGCGGCGCTCACAGCTTCCAGCCTCATCGTCGGCCGCAACGGCCGGGTGCAGGTGATCAATGCCTTGACCGCGGGTGTTGCCCTGGGCGGCATCGGCGTGTGGTCGATGCACTTCATCGGCATGCTCGCGGTCCACATCGACATGGGTGTGAGCTACTCGATTCCCGAGACGCTGCTGTCGCTGGTCGCCGCTGTGGCCGGCAGCACGGCTGCGCTGTGGTGGGTGGCGCTGCGCCCCTCGCTGCCGCGCGTCGTGGGCGCAGGCGTGCTGCTGGGTTTCGGCGTGGTGGTGATGCACTACCTGGGCATGTACGGCATGCGCTTTGGCGGCCGCTTCGAATGGTCCGTGGGCACGGTCGCGCTGTCGGTGGTCATCGCCATCGTGGCGGCCATTGCCGCGCTGTGGCTGGCGTTTGTCGTGCGCACGCTGGTGGCACGCATTGGCGCGTCACTCGCGATGGCCGGTACGGTGTGCGCGATGCACTACACCGGCATGGCTGCTGCGACCTTCATCTGCACCACCCCCAATCCGCAGGCCTTTCCTGCCGGACCGCTACTCGTCAATTCGCTGCAGATGCCCGTGCTGGTGTCGATCGTGGCCTTCGGCGCCGTGTTCGTGATCCTGGTCGACCAGGCGTTCCAGCGCTTGCAGGCGCAGCCGCGCCGTGCGGCGCCTGCGGGCCGGTGAGAGCTGCGGTCACGGCGTCAAGCCGTGATGGCGGGCAGTACCGTGCCCACGCATTCTCCAAAGCCGATGCGCGCGGCGCCGGGCCGTTCGCACCAGCCGCGCAGCGTGACCGAGTCGCCGTCTTCCAGCCAGGTACGGCTCTCGCCGTTGGGCAGCGTGATCGGGTTCTTGCCGCCTGTGGTGATTTCGATCAGCGCTGCCGCTTCGCCTGCGCCAGGGCCCGACAGCGTTCCTGAGCCGAACAGGTCGCCCGGCTGCAGGTTGCAGCCGTTCACCGTGTGATGGGTCACCATCTGCGCGACCGTCCAGTACGCATGGCGATAGCTGGTGCGGCAGATGGACGCACCCGCAAGCGCCGCTCGCCGCATGGCGTCGGTCTGCAACTGGACATCCAGCTGGATGTCGAATGCGCCGCTCGCGCGGTTGTCGGCCGAGTCGAGATAGGGTAGCGGCTGCGGGTCCGATTCGTCCCGATGGAACGTGGTGCGAAACGGCGCCAGCGCTTCGAGCGTGACCACCCACGGCGAAATGGTGGATGCGAAGTTCTTGGAGAGAAAGGGACCCAGCGGCTGGTATTCCCACCCTTGCAGGTCGCGCGCCGACCAGTCGTTGAGCAGGCAGATACCGAACACATGATCGTCTGCCTGGGCCATGCTGATGCGCGTGCCCTTGGCATTGCCGGGACCGATGAAGATGCCCAGCTCCAGTTCGATGTCCAGGCGGCGCGACGGCACCACTTGCGGTGTGGTTGCACCGGGAGGCATGGTCTGACCCACAGGCCGGTGAAACGATTCGCCGGAAATGCCGATGCTGGAACTGCGGCCGTGGTAGCCGATAGGCACCCACTTGTAGTTGGGCAGCAGCGGGTTGTCGGGGCGAAACTGCCGGCCGATGTTGGTGGCGTGAAAGACCGAGGTGTAGAAATCGGTGTAGTCGCCGATGCGCGCGGGCACGTCGTACTCGGCTTGCGATTGCGGCACCAGGCAGCTCGACAGCCAGTCGTGCCCCACGGCGTCCTCACGCAGCATGCGCGATAGCGCCAGCCGCAGGGCCGACCAGGCTGATGGGCCCAGGGCCATCAGCGCGTTGAGTTTCTCCTGGCCGCCAGCCTGCGCGGCCTCGGCGGCGCAGCCTTCGAGCAAGCCGGTCGATGCGAGCTGCACCAGATCGAAGATCTGGTCGCCGATGGCCACGCCACCGCGAAATTTCTCGCCGCTGCCCGCGCGGCGGAACACGGCAAACGGCAGGTTCTGGATCGGGAAATCGCAGCCCGGTTCGTTGGCAGATGCCACCCAGCTGCGAAGCGCCGGATCGTGTGTTTCGTTCAACATCGACAAACCTCCTGCTAGGCGTGGCTGCCGTCGTGCATCCACGCTGCGTGATGGGGAGCCCGTTTGGTCCGGCTCCACTCATTGAGCATCTCCCACTTCACTTCGTCAAGCTTGCGATGCATCTCGGGCGTGCCGCAATTGGCGGCCAGTTCGATGCGGTGGCCGTTCGGGTCGAAGAAGTAGATGCTCTTGAAGATCGTGTGGTTGGTCGGGCCCAGCACCTCGATGCCCGCAGCTTCGAGCTTGCGCTTGGCTTCGAGCAGCTTGTCGACCGACTCGACCTTGAGCGCCAGGTGCTGCACCCACTCGGGCGTGTTGGCATCGCGGCCCATTTCGGGCTGGCCCGGCAGTTCGAAGAAGGCCAGCACATTGCCGTTGCCGGCATCCAGGAACACGTGCATGTAGGGGTCGGGTGCCTTGGTCGACGGCACTTCGTTTTCGGCGATGGCGAGCACGAAGCCCATGTCCAGGTGCTTGCCGTACCACTCGACGGTTTCCTTCGCATCGCGGCAACGATAGGCGACATGGTGAATCTGTTGGACGAGCATGGGGTTCTCCTGCGAAGGGTTCAAAGGTCCGCCGATGCGGAGGCGATGTGTTGGGCAATCAGCTGCGCGTCGCCGATCGCATTGGCGTTCAGCAGCGCGAGCTTGACGAGGAACAGCTCGGATTTTTCGGGGCCGGCGTCGTCGATGGCGGTGGCGAGCAGGTCATAGACCGTTTCGAGGCCGCCGATAGAAAGGCCTGCAGTACTGGAGAGGGTCGATGTGTCCATGGTGGTGTCCTTCACTGTGCAAGCGCGTTGTCGAATGCGGCCTGCAGCCGCGGTGCGTCGAGCGTGAGCCATCGGGCGCACACATGCTGGTCAGGGCGAAGCAGGTAGGCGCAGCCCTGTTGGGACAAGCCATACGCAGCGCGCAAGCGCCCTTGCGTGTCGGCGATGGACTCGTCCGCGCCGTGCACGGGGGCGTTCGCGCCCACCGCCAGCACCTTGAGTGGAACGCCGCGTGCCCGCAAGCGCGCGATGCATTCGGCCAGCGATGAGGGCAGCTCGCCGGAGTCGGTCGCGTACAGCAGGTTGAAGCCGCTTCCCAGATGGTCGAGCAGGTGATCGTTGTCGCTGATTTGCACATCGCGAGGCGGCGCGCCATGGGCGGGACCTGCCTTGAATCGCGCCGTGTCATCGTCGGTGCTGTTGAGCGACGAGTTGCTGTACTCGTGCGGACGCGAGGTGCGCCAGTGGTAGAGCGGCCGCACGAACTCCTGGGTGAGCGACAGGGAAAGGACTGCATCGCGCAGCAGCTTGAAGCCATGCGAAGGCGGCGTCATGAAGCGCGTGCTCTTGCCTGCTTCCTCGATGATCTCGCGCGCCGCGCCCACGCGTTCGGCGCTGTAGTTCTTCAGCAGCGACTGGTCTGCGAGCCCCTTCACGACGCTTGCGAGATGCCAGCCGAGCGACTGTGCATCCTGGAAGGCGGTGTTGGCCCCGCGCACGCCGAAAATCGGCAGCAGGTGCGCGGCGTCACCCGTGAAGAGAACACGTCCGTGCACATAGTCGGGCAAGGTCAGCGCGCGTGCGGAGTACACCGACGACCAGTCCATTTCCCAGGGTGTGCCCGCGTATCCGATCATGGCGAGCTGCGCGTCGATTCGCTCGCGCAGTGACTCCGGCTGCAATGCCTGCTCGGGCGTTTCGCCGCGCGGCAGCTGGTAGTCGATGCGCCAGATGCCCAGCGGCTCGCGGTGCATGAGGATGGTGTTGCCCGGGTTCCAGGCCGGATCGAAAAACGCAAGGCGCTCGGTGGGGAGCGGCAGGTCGATGCGGATGTCCGCGATGACGAACAGGCCCTCGTAAGACGCGCCTTCCATCTGCAGGCCCATCGCGCTGCGGATGCCCGAGCGACCGCCGTCCGCGGCCACCAGCCATTCGGTCTCCAGCGTGTAGGGGCCTTCGGGCGTATCGACTTCTACCAGCACACGATCATCGTCCTGGGTGAAGCTCTCGACCTTGTTGCCCCAGCGCAGCTCGATGAGCGGTTCGGCGTTGCAGGCGTCCAGCAGGTATTCCTCCAGGAACTGCTGCTGGATGTTGGTCATCGGTGGAAAGCGGTCGTTCGCATCGTGCGGCGCTTCCATGCGGAACACGCGTTCACCGCGATAGAACGAATTGCCGAACCGCCACGCCAGACCGTTCTGGGCGATGCGATCCGCCACGCCCACCTGTTGCAGGATCTCCATGCTGCGGCGCGTGAACACAATGGCGCGGCTTCCTTGCGAGACCTGCAGTTCGGCGTTGAGCACAACGCAGCTCACGCCCTGCTGCGCGAGCTTGAGCGCCGTCACCAGGCCAGCGGGACCTGCGCCGACCACGGCCACTTGCTGGCGCTTGTCTTGCGCGTGCTGCGTGGGAAGCCAGGGCTGGTGGATCTTGTAGTCGAAGTAGATCGACGGACGGGGTTCGGTGGTGGGCTGGTGCATGGTCGTATCCGGATGGGGTCAGGCCTGGGGAGCGCTGTTGTGCTGTATCAGTCGGTCGAACAGGGCGCCGAGCACGCGCATTTCCTGCGCGCTCAGGCAGCCAAAAATTTCTTCGTTCCGGCGCTCGATCAGGTCCATGGTCTTTTGCCAGACCTTGCGGCCGCGCGCGGTGAGCTTGAGCTGCACGCCACGGCCGTCACCTTCCGTGTTGCCTTTTGCAACCAGTCCTTCTTCGACCAGGAACTGCGCGGCGCGGCTGGCCTGCGCCTTGTTCAGGTTGGCCAGCTGCGCGAGCCGGTTGACCGAGATCGGCTCGAACGAACCGACTGCCGCCAGGCAGCGGCCGTCGCTGAGGGACAGGCCCACTTCGAGTGGGTACTGGCGCTGGCTCTCCAGGTCGGAGAGCTTGTGAAGCAGGTGCATGCGATAGGTGAGCGTGCGCTCCAGCGGCGCATGCTTGCGGGCCGCCTTGGTGGGGTTGTCCTGCTTCATGGTGGGCCCTTCGTTTTGTTCGCGCTGTTATTCGACGCGGATGTTGTTGGCCTTGATCACAGGGCCCCACTTCGCGCGCTCTGCGGCGGCGTACTGCGTCATGGCAGCCGGGCTGCTGGGCGTGATCTCCAGGCCCAGGCCTTCCAGGCGTGTCTTGATCGCCGGCGCTGCGAGTGCTTTCACAAGAGCGGCACTGACCTTCTGCGCGATGTCGGCCGGCACGCCCGCAGGCATCACGACGCCTTGCCACGCGTATGCCTCGAAACCCTTGAGGCCCTGCTCTGACAGTGTGGGGATGGTGTCGAAGCCCGGCACGCGTTTCGCGCTGGCCACACCGATGGCGCGCAGCTTGCCGCTGGTGATGAACTGGTTGCCACTGGCAGAGTCGACGAACATGAAAGGCACCTGTCCTCCCACGACGTCCTGTACTGCGGGGGCCGCGCCCTTGTAAGGAACGTGGGTCAATTCAAGCTTGGCTTGCTGGCTGAACATGGCGGTGGCCAGGTGGTGGGGACTGCCGGAGCCGGGTGTTCCGTAAGCCACGCCCTTTTCCTTTTTGGCCCATGCGATGAACTCTGCGAGATTCTTTGCGGGCACGTTCGGGTTGACGACCAGGATCAGCGGAAACCGCACCGTCAGGCCAATCGGCGTGAAGTCTTTCTCGACGTTGTACGGCAGCTTCGAATAGAGAAAGGGATTTGCCGCGAGCGTGGCGGTGTCGCCTGACATCAGCGTGTAGCCGTCCGGCTTGGACTTGGCGGTGTAGTCGGCGCCGATATTGGTCGCCGCGCCGGGCTTGTTGTTGATGACGATCGGCTGGCCGAGCGTCTCGCTCATGGCCTGTGCGAGCGTGCGCGCAACGATGTCGGTGCCGCCGCCTGCGGGGTAGGGAACAACCCACTCCATCGGCTTGGCGGGCCATGCCTGGGCTGCGGCAAAAGTAGAGATGGTGGTGAGTGCGATCGCGAAGCAGCGCCGCGTGATGCGGGAAGCAAGAGTCATGGGTTCTCCGGGGGTGGGAAGGCGGTACAGCCACACTTGCGCGAGGGCGTCGGGCTGCGACGTGCTGCAATTCTAGATCGAATATGGTTGCGTGCGCAACTAGTTATTTGCAAGGGCTTGCGACATCTCTTCCGGTTGTCATGCCGGACTCGATCCGGCATCCACCGCGAAGCGGCGACTGCGTTTGATCGCAGATGGATTGCGGATCAAGTCCGCAATGACAGCCGTGGGGTCGATCGGACTGGGGCGGCGCTAGCATGTGGCCTACAACCGGCGCTGTTGCCGGCCGGAGGCGATTCTCATGGCTCGACTTGAATTTGTGGATGCGTCCACGCCCGGTGTGGATGCGGCGCTGGTGAGCGCCGTCCAGGAGCGGCGTGGCGGCGCGTTGCTCAACCTTGACCGCCAGTTGCTGCACAGCGCGCCGATCGCGCGGGGCTGGAACAACTACATGGGCGCCATCCGCACCGGCGGCATCCTGGATGGCGGCCTGCGCGAGATGGTCATCTTGCTGGTGGCCATCCTGAACCGCGCGCCTTATGAATTCACCCAACATGCGCCGGTGGCGCTGCAAGAGGGCGTGCCGCAGTCGAAGATATCCGGCCTGGCGCAGTGGGCGGATTCAAAGGAGTTCTCGCAGCAGGAGCGCGACACCTTTGCCTACACGACGGCAATGACGCTTCATGTGCAGGTACCCGATGATGTCTTTGCCAACGTTCGCCGGCATTTCAGCGCGCGTGAGCTGGTGGAGCTGACAGCGACTGTCGCGGCTTACAACATGGTTTCGCGTTTCCTGGAAGCCTTGCAGATCGAGCCTGAAGGCGACACCGACTGAGCGGATGCATCGTTCCCACGGCGCACAAGATTCAGGCGCTGACTTCGCCCTGGGGCTTTGTTGCCCCGCTGCGCCACGCAGCCGGCGGCATGCCGTACTCGCGTCGAAACGCACGCGTGAACGCGGGGTCGGTTTCATATCCCACGTCCCTGGCCACACGGCTGATGCTCGACGAACTGCTGCGCAGCATCCCGGCTGCCAGCGCCATCCGCCATCGGCCCAGGTAATGCATCGGCGATTGCCCGACGTAATGCGTGAAGCGCTCGGCCAGCACCGAACGCGAGATGCCGCACTCGCGCGCCAATGACTCCACTGTCCATGCATCGGCAGGTTGTGCGTGCATCAGGGCCAACGCCTTGCCGACGACACGGTCGCGCACGCCTGCGAGCCATCCGGTTTGCTCGGGCGGCAACTGAGCCATGTACCGGCGCAGGGTTTCGACAAAGAGAACTTCCGAGAGTTTTGCCAGCACGCCCGCACCGCCAGGCCGTGCAGCAGCCGCTTCGGCTACTGCGTAACGAATCGACAACTCCAGCCAGCCCGGATCGTCCTGTCCGCGCAGGTTCACGCGCACCACACGCGGCAGCGCCGTGAGGATGGGGCGGCACAGCCGCGGGTCGCACGACAGATAGCCGCAGATGAATCGCGTCTTGTCTCCGCCGCCGCCGAAGCGCACTTCGCGAGGACCGCGTCGCAGCAACGCCACCAGGTCAGCGGGCGGCGCGGGCTGCACATCGGGCGCCGAAGACATGAGGTGCGCATCGCCGTGCGGAAACACGATGACATCCCCGGCATGCAGCGTGTCCGGCGGCAAGCCCTCCACTTCGAGCCTGCATTGGCCCTCGGTCAACAGGTGAAAGATGACGAGCCGCTCGGCACCCGGCTGCAGCGTGTTCATCACGGCGGATGCAGCAGGCGCAGAAAAGCACCACGGCGCGCTGAACCTCGCGTTGTAGAACACCGCGCTGTTCAGGCGCACCACGCGAAGCACTTCGGACAGTGCGTCCATCAGGCGACTGGCGCTGCCTGGGGCTGCAGATCGACCTCGAGTTCGATGGGCAGGCCGCGTTGCAGTCCCTGGCTCAAGGGCGAACGCGATGCAGCCAGCGCGACCAGCGCCCGCAACTGGGCTTCGGACGTGCCCGGCGATTCGATGGCGACCTTCAGCCAGAAGCGAAGCGGACCCGCCAGGACGCCCTCGGTGCCCAGCATTCCACGCGCGTCGGATTCGCTGTGGGCCTGCACTTCCAGCCGCGTGAGCGCGATGCCCTGCACCGCGGCTTCCATCGCGATGCTGGTCACCATGCACGAAGCCACCCCTGCCCGGAAGTACCACCCCGGCGCCGCGCCGCCTGCACCTCCCAGAGTGGTGGGCATCTCGGTGGAGAGTTGCGTTACCGACGGGTGTTGCAACTGTGTCGAGAGGTTTCCGCTCCAGACGGCGACGGCCACGGAATCTTCCTTCAATGCCGCCGACGGTTTTCGCTCGAGCGTCTCGCGCGCCCGAATGAGTGATTCGCGGATGTTTGCTTGCGTGTTCATGAGGCTCCAGATTTCATCGCAGTGAGGTTGGGCCATTGTGGACATTTGCAGCTGCCTCGTCGACAGGCCCCGGAGCTTCGGACAAGAAATACAGAGCCCCGGTGCACGGTGCCCGTGGGTGCTGACAGAAACCGAGTTCCAGACAAGAGAGCCGGAGTTTCGGGAAAGGCAAATTGAGCCCTGGCGGCCAATACTGCAGGCCATGAACACACAACAGCATCCGCTCGCAAATCCCGACGTTCAGGCCGGCCCGGATGTGCGTTCGCGCCAGGCACCGCTGCGCGCAGCCTATCGAAGCGACCCCGCCAGCGCCGTCGTGACGGACCTCGCGTGGACAGGCGGCGAAGGCGATCTTGCCAACCCGATGCTCGGGCGCGTGCACCTGGGCAGCCACGCGGTTTCACACCTGGACTATGGCGTCCATCACGCGATCGGTGGCACCCACGAGGCCCCTGTACCCGGCGACCTGCTGTGCGCCGCACTGGCGGCATGCCAGGAGTCCAGCCTGCGCATGGTGGCCTCGGTGCTGGGCGTGCGGCTCTTGCAGCTGGGCGTGACCGCGCGGGGCCATGTGGATGTGCGCGGAACGCTGGGCGATCCGCTCGTGCCGGTGGCTTTCCAATCTTTCGAGGTGTCCGTACGATTGCGTGCGGCACCCGACACCCATCCGCAACGGCTGCGCCAGCTCTTGCGCGCAGCCGAGCGGTCTTGCGTCGTGCTGCAAACCTTGCGATCGGCCGTGCCCGTCGTGGTCGAGTTCGATGCGCCCGTGATCCCGGACAACATTCACCAAGGAGCAAACCCATGACAGTTCAAACCACTTCCGCTTCATCATCCACCCCCGTCGCCAACCCCAACCAGGCGCTCTGGGAAAAGGGCGACTTCACGCGGATCGCCGCCGCCATGCGCGAGAGCGGCGAGGCCTTGGTCAAGTCGCTGGGCATTACCAGCGGCCACCAGGTGCTTGATCTGGGCTGCGGCGATGGAACGACCGCGATACCCGCCGCGCTCGCAGGTGCCACGGTGCTGGGCGTCGATATTTCGCGCAACCTGGTCGCCGCCGGCAACAAGCGCGCGCAGGAGCAGGGCCTGGCCAACTGCAGCTTCCAGCAAGGCGATGCCAGCAAGCTCGCAGGTATCGCAGACAAGTCCTTCGATCGCGTGGTCAGCATCTTTGGCGCGATGTTCGCGCCCCGGCCGCTCGACGTCGCCAAAGAGATGGTGCGTGTGACGAAGCCGGGCGGGCGCATCGCGATGGGGAACTGGATTCCCGGGGACCCGACGCTGGTCGCGCAGATCCTGAAGATCAGCTCTTCCTATTCGCCGCCGCCGCCCGAAGGTTTCGTGAGCCCGATGACCTGGGGCGTCGAAGGCAACGTCATCGAGCGGTTTGGCGCGGCCGGTGTCCCTGCTGACAAGATCAAGTGCGCCAGGCAGACCTACACCTTCAACTTCAACGGAACACCGTCCGAATTCGTCGATGCGTTCCGCCGCTATTACGGCCCGACGATGAATGCATTCGACGCAGCCGAAAAGGAAGGCCGCAGCGAGTCGCTGCGCGCTGAACTGGAAGAGCTGTTCAAGGCACAGAACCGAAGCGGCCGCGACAACTTCACCTCGATCCCGGCGACCTTTCTGCTGGTGACGGTGGACGTGGGCTGAAGCTGTGCGCGTCTGGCGCCGGCAGCGCCTCGCGCCGCTTGCGAGCCTCGATGAAGTCGAGCACCGCGCCAAGCTCAACCTGCAGCCCTGTGTAAATTCGCCGCAGCGGGTCGGCGCTGCCGCTGCGGGCCATCAGTTCAAGGGCGCTGCAGCTCTCGCCCAGGGGCAGGGCGCCAATCGACACCGCAGCCCCCTTGAGCTGGTGCGCGAGTGCCGCCACTTCGGCAGCGCTGCCTGCCTGCATGGCGACCTCCAGTGCTGTTGCGCAGTCGCGGGCCGACCTTGAAAACGACAGCAACACATCAGCGATGTCGCGCGGATCGTCGCCAACCATCGCCACGAGCGTGCCGACGTCCACCACGGCTGCCTTTGCGCGGTCGGTTTTGAGTTGGGGGGACACCGGCGGCTTGATGTGCGCTTCAATCGCAGTGCGCAGCTGTGCCAGCAGCACCGGCTTGCTCAGGTAGCCGTCCATGCCCGCAGCCAGGCACCGGATTTCTTCATCGCGCAGCGCGTTGGCCGTCACCGCGATGATGGGGATGCGACTGTCAGGCGCTTCTTCAGCCCGAATCGCCTGGGCCAGCCCGTAGCCGTCCAGCAGCGGCATGTGCAGGTCCGTGAGGACCATGGCGTACGCGCCGGTGCGCCAGCGCGCGAGGGCGTCCATTCCGTCGATGGCAACGTCCGCATCAAAACCCAGCAGCGCCAGTTGCTTCAGGATGACAAGCCGGTTGGTCTGGTTGTCCTCTGCGACCAGGATCAGCAGGCCGGCCTGGGGCGCATCGTGCCCGGCCTCGTGATCGGCCACGCGTGTGGACACGGCGTTGGCGGGCTCCTGTTCTGGCGTCAGGGTGCCGCAGGCCATCTCGAATGCGCGCAGCAGCATGGTCTGGGCCAGCACGTCGGCATCGATCATCACCATCCCGCAGGCGTCCAGCCGAGGCACGCGGCGGCGTCCCCAACCCAGCACGACCAGCTGGGTCTGCGAGATGGGCGAGCTTTGGCCGACGGCTTGCAGTTGTGCTGCGCCTTCGGCGAACTCCGGCAGCATCAGCCAGAACGACACGCCGGCAATGACGGGCGAACGCGCGGCCTGGGCGACGCTGTATGCCCGCTCGACGATCAGTCCGGCGTGACGCAGGTACGCACCCATGTCATCGCCCAGTTGCCGGTCGTCGCCCACGATGAGGCAGTGCATGCCCCGCAGGACAGGGGGGCTGCGTGTGGCGGGAGGTCCCGGCACGGATCGCAGCGGCAAGTGAACGGTGAATGCAGAGCCTTCGGCCAGCGTGCTTTCCACGGAGATGCTGCCTCCCATCAGGCGAAGCAGCATGTCGGAGATCGCCAGGCCCAGTCCGCTGCCACCGTAGCGACGGGTCGTTGAGTCGTCCGCCTGCGCGAAGGGCTTGAACAGGCGCGCGAGTGTGCCTGCATCGATCCCGATGCCGTTGTCGGTCACGGTGATCTCCACCGCGACCGAACCCGAATCCGGGTCCGGTTGCTGCTGTGCCAGGACTGCCCTTACAGCCACGGCCCCAGGCTCGACCAGGCCGCCCGAGAACTTGATGGCGTTGCCCACCAGGTTGACCAGCACCTGGCGCAGGCGCCCCTCGTCGGCCATCACCACTTCGGGCAACGCAGGGTCTACAAATACCGTCAGGCGCACGCCCTGCTTGAAGGCCAGCTGGTCGAGCATGCGGCAGACGCGCTCGACGCAATCGCGCAGGACCACGGGTTCGTCGTGGACCTTCTGGTGGCCGGCTTCGATCTTGGAAAAGTCCAGGATGTCTTCGATGATCTGAAGCAGCGAGAACGCCGATTCGCGAATCAGGTCTGTCATCTCCATCTGGTGCTGCTGCAGGCTGCTTTGCTGCAGCACTTCGATCATGCCGATCACCCCGTTCATGGGCGTGCGGATCTCGTGGCTCATGGTTGCGAGAAAATCCGACTTGGCCTTGTTGGCACGTTCGGCCTGCTCCTGGGCCAGCCGCAACTGGGTGGTTCGCTCTTCCACGCGCAACTCCAGTTGCGCGTTCACTTCCTTCAGGCCCTGGATATCCGTGCCGGTTCCCAGCCACTTGAGCACGCCTGCATCGGCATCGGCATCGAACACGGGTACCGTGCGAATCAGCCACCATCGGTACTCGCCGTCGATGCTTCGCAGTCGAAGCTCTGCCGCGTAGGTCGATCGCGCCCGGATCGCCGCGTGCCAGCCGCCCAGCGATCGCGAAAGGTCATCCGGGTGCACAGCGCGGGCCCAGCCATCGCCCATGATGTCTGCGGGCTTGAGACCGGTGTATTCAAGCCACCGGTCGTTGGCGTAGTTGGTCACACCGTCAGGGCCTGCAGTCCACACGATCTGCGGCATGGCTTCGGCCATGATCCGGAACTCGGCCACGCTCTTTCGCAAGGCGTCCCCGGCGCGCTTGCGCTCGGTGATGTCTCGTGTCGAGCCGATCACGAAATCGACGTTTCCGTTGGCGGCGAACGCGGGCGAAAAAATGTACTCGTACCACCCATGGGCACCCGCCGGATTTACATAGGTCGCCTCGTCCGAGACGATCTCCTGTGTATCGAACACATGCTGGACCTGCCTCTTGAGCCGCGCCGACAGTTCAGCTGGGTAGCCCAGGTCGAGAAAGTCCTTGCCGATGATGTCGTCGAGCGTCTTGCCCCACAGGTCGAGCAGGGGCTTGTTCGCATAGGCGAGGCGGCCATCATGGTTGTAGATCTGCACGAAGTCGGTGATCGAAGCCAGCGCGGTGCTGAGCTGGCGCTCTCTCAGCTCGGTGCGCAGCGACAAGGCGGCCATGTCCTTTGCCGCGAGCCAGCGCTCGGTGACATCGGTGTGCATGACGACCGCGCCCTTGCCAACCTCGTCCAGCAACGGCACGACGCGAAGCAGAAAGCAGCGCTGGCTCGTCGGTGAATGGCAGGGGTATTCCAGTTCGTAGCTTGCTGCGGCGCCATTGAGGACCGAACGGATGCCAGCGGCCACATGCGCGGCCTCCGATGAGTCGAGACTACTGGCCCGGTCGCACAGGTCCAGGTAGTTCGTGCCCACGCCATGCTGCGCGGATTGCAGCGCATTCGAATCGGCGAATTCCCGCCAGGTCCTGTTCACCGAAACGATCAGGCCGTTGGCGTCGATCAGCGCAATGCTCGCGGGCAGGGCGGCAAGAATGGCCGCCTGTCGGGTCACTTCGTTGCGTCGCATGTCTGCCTGCGCGCGCCGCAGCAAGATCGTGTGGCCCGCCTGATTGGTGACAGAGTCGATCTCGCCTTCGAGCAGTTCGTCAAGCCGCGCATCGGTGTCATGCAGCAGGTCGATGAGCCGCCTGATTTCGGTGCGCGAATTCGCCGCGCCAGGCGAAACGTCCGCAATCATCCAGGGTTTCCTTGCAAGTGAATCCGTTCATCTTGCAAGGAGCAGGCTGCTGTGTCCGTACGGTGGCGAACAGAGCCGCGATCACACGGAAACAGGTGCACTTGATGGATGAGTTGCTCCCGGCCCGGACAAGCAAAGAAGCGAGGAAGAAGCGGGTAATCCACCTTGCGGTTCACCTTGCGCGCGATAGACTCAGACGGGTGCAAGGGCCGACTCGACTGTTGGGCCGGCCCTTCGTCACCACGCAATACCCTCGATGCTTTTTCGAGTGCGCCGGTCGTCCCCTCGGTCGGAGAAGAGTTCAAGGGGAACGAGTTGATCGACCATGAACGGCTTGCGGCCATCGCGCAAGGCAGCCAGCGGGCAGGCGAAGAGATCATCGACGACTTTCGCCGTGCGAATGTGCTGGACACGCGCAGCCTGCACCTGGCCTTTGCCGCCGCCGATTTCACCCAGATGGCACTGCTGGCGCACCGCATCAAGGGCGGCTGCCTGATGCTGGGTGCGACGGGCCTTGCAGAAGCGTGTTCCCTGCTTTCGCTCGCAGGACGCGCGCAGAGCACGGCCAATTTGCGTGAAGCCATGGCGTTCTACGACCGGGAGTCCGCAGCCCTGGATGCGTACCTGGGCGCTTTCCCCGATGGCGTTGAGGCTGCCCGTGCGGCAGTCGCGCACGTCGACCTGCACGCGAAGTCATGCACGGGATTGCACTTTGTCGTGGCTGAAGACCATGACTTCCAGCGCGATCTCATCATGAAGCTCTTGCGCCGCGCCGATGCGGCGTCTGTCGTCGGTGTCGAGGACGGTGCAAAGGCCCTGGAGCAGATCAATGGCGCGAGGCCCGTGGACATCCTGGTGCTCGACCTGTCGATGCCGGACATGGATGGCAGCGAGCTGCTCAAACGGCTTGCTGCGTGCGGCAGCCCGGTGGCCGTCATCCTGAACAGCGCCCTGAGCGTGAGCCAGATGGGCGTTGTCATGCAGCAGGCCGCCGCTTGCGATGTGCGCATCCTCGGCGTGGTCAACAAGCCGCTGACGCAGGCCGCGCTGGACCCACTGGTCAAGGCATTCCGGGCCGGCTGACCGCAGGGCGCCTCGCTGCACGCGAGCGAACCGCCACAATCGGCCCATGAAAGCACCCGCCCGCCTGCAAAACCTCCTGGCCGAAGGCCTCATCGACAGCGTTGTGCGGCAGCTCAAGAGCGGCAAGGAAGCCGATGTGTATGTCGTGCGTTGCGGCGAAGAAACCTGCGCCGCCAAGATCTACAAGGAAGCTAACAACCGCAGCTTCCGCCAGGCCGTCGATTACACCGAGAACCGCAAGGTGCGAAACAGCCGGCAGGCGCGCGCGATGGCCAAGCGCACCAACTACGGGCGCCAGCAACAGGAAGCCGCATGGCAAAGCGCCGAGGTCGATGCGCTGTACCGGCTTGCCGCCGCGGGCGTGCGCGTGCCCAGGCCCATCAACTTCCATGAGGGCGTGCTGTTGATGGAACTGGTGGTCGATGCAGATGGCGACGCTGCGGCGCGGCTCAATGACCTGAGCTTCACCGAGGACGAGGCCCGCAGGCACCACGCGTCATTGATCGGTGAAGTGGTGCTCATGCTGTGCGCGGGTGTGATCCACGGCGACCTGTCGGAATTCAATGTCCTGCTGGCCGCCGACGGGCCGGTGATCATCGATTTGCCGCAAGCGGTCGATGCCGCCGGCAACAACCACGCAGCACGCATGCTGATGCGCGATGTCGACAACCTGCGCACCTACTTCGGCCGGTTTGCGCCGGACTTGCTCGCCACGAAATACGGACCCGAGATCTGGGCGTTGTACGCGAGCGGCATGCTGGCACCCGACACCGCGCTCACCGGCCGCTACGAACCGGTTGCGGGCTCCGTCGACTTGTCGGGGGTGCTGCGCGAGATCGAGGATGCGCGGCTGGAAGAATCGGCGCGGCTGCTGCGCATGGCGTGAAACGGGTGGGGCCGCCCAGAGGCGATGTTCAGCAATCGTTGCGTGAGCGCAGGTAATTGCCCACCGCATCTTTCAGGTCCCCGGCGCATTGCATGAAGCGCAGCGCGTTCCCGCTGCGATCGATATCCCTGGCAGGGTCGTAGCCGCGAGGCGCCAGGATCTTCGTGCGTTCCCCATATTGCCGACCCTCCATCTCGCCGTGCCACAGATGCATCGCGCGGTTGTCTGCAAAGCCCAGGCGTTGCCTGTCCTTGCCGGCAGGCAGGCAGCGCGCAGCCCACGCGGCTGCGTCGCACTGATGCGCTGCTGAATAGGGTCGCGTAGCAAACAGCGCCTGCAACATGCCGATGGCAGCGGCTGCCATCAGCAAGTCTCCACCACCGACGATGTTGCCGTCGTAACACTCGAAGTCGGGCAGGTCATCCAGCCGCACAGCGCTGGCGATGCCGGCCCCACCTGACGATGGCGGGACACCCCGCACCGACTGCGCCAGCGCGGTTGCAGCGTCTGTCGCAAACAGGGGCTTGCCTTGCGCGAGCGCAAAGCCGAGCGACTCGACCTGGCGCTCCGGGGCGACGCCCAGCAGCTGCGCGCGGCTGCGCATTGCAAACGGCAGTTCGGGCAGGTAGTTGGTGTGCGTGTGGCAATTGACCAGGGGACAGGCATCCAGTGCCGCAGAAACCTGCTGCATCCAGTCGGCGCGTTCGAACACAACATCGGCGTCCACGATGGCCACGTCGCGGGCGAGGCCATCGTTGCGAATGCGTGCGAGCCCGACATTGAGCAGGCGCTCTTTTTGCCACATCAGATCGCCGCCTGTCACGCGAACCATGATGTCGGCGTCGTCATGCGCCAGGTCGAACCGGCCGTCTCGCGACCATTCAACTGTGACGAGCGGCACACCGAGGTTCTCGCGAAACACATGGTAGTTGCGGCGTCGCCGCTCTCCGTGAAACGGGTTGTAGTAAGAGGTCAGTGCAATGGCCGGTGCGATCACTGCACGGCCTTGTCTTCGACCGACACGGCGTGGGGTGCAACCATGTCCAGGCATCGCCTGAGCGTCTGCGCATCCGAAGCGTCATGCGGATTGGCTCCCCGCACGACGCGGACCTGGTCGACGTGCAGCCACGGCAGGCCCTGCTGCAACACCTCGCGCGGAGCCAGTGCCACCACCACCGCTGTTGCGTCGGGCTCGAGCTCGGCGGCCATCGCTGCGGCGAAGGGCGTGCGGCCGGGCGGGGCGAAGCGCTCGTGCGCGAGCCAGGTGCCGTCGCTGCGCACCGAGATGACGCGCTCGCCACGCTCAGTCAACTGCGCGGCCGTCTCGATGACGCTTGCATCGCAGTGCGCGTCGCCCGTTGCGTTGAGCAGCAGCACCGCGCGCATGCGACGAGGCTCAGGCACCAATCGGGCCAACAGGTCGTGATAGACGCGCGGCGCAAACTCGGTGCTGATCTGCGGCTGTGAATTCACCTCGCAGATCGCAGCCTTGCAATCCATCCACGAGACCGACACGTCGGGGATGATGAGGTCGATGCCTGCCAGGTCCAGCCGCAGGGCCTGTGCAGCCCGTATCGACAGGCGCGCGTTGTCCGGGTGAAGTTCGCCCCTCACATCGCGGCTGGTGCCGCCGGTGGACATGTTCGCGCGGCGCCTGAGCACGATGTAGTCACCGGCAGCGGGAACGCTCTGGCTGGTCATGCCGCGTTCGGCTAGAAGCTCGCGTGCTTCATCGTCCAGGCTCACGATCGTGTTGTTGCCGCGCAATGCGGGCTTGGCCGCTGCCAAAGCCTCTATCAGTTCCTCGACGCTCTGGCGCCCATCGCCCAGCACACCGCCGGGTGTCCTGCCGATCGCCTTGACGACCTTGCCGTTGTCCACCGTGATGCGAAAGTCCTGGCCCTGGATGTGCGTCTCGACCAGCACCTTGGGCGAGATCGCAGCCGCCTGCGCGTAGAACTGGCGCACCTGTTCATCGGTCTCCAACCCCGCATACACGCCCATGCCGCCATCGCGGTCATCGGGCTTGACCACCACCGGAAAACCGAGCGCGTGCGCCGCTGCGACGGCCTCCTGTTCGCTCGCGACCATCTGGTGGGCGGGAACCGGCAGGCCGTGCAGCGCCAGCACCGAAGCGGTCAGGGACTTCGACCGGGCCAGACCGGATGCCAGCGCGAGCGTGGTCTCGGTGAGCGTGCTCTTGAACAGGCGCGCGTTGGGGCCGGAGCCCACGTTCATGTATCCGCGCGGCAGCAATTGCAGGGGCAGGTCCATCTCGTCGCAGGCGCGCGCGATGCGTGCCCAGTTGATGCCCCATGACTTCATCTTGTTCTGGAAGGCGCTGCGGGCCTCGTCCAGGCGTGCCTGGGCGGACCTGGCAAGTTCGACGCGTTGCCCGTCGGACACCGCGGGCCGGCACAGATTGATCGTGGTCACGAGCCACTCGAGAACGGCTTGCGTGAAGCGGGGCTGAAAGCTCTGCAAGGCCAGGGAGTGCTGCGTTGCGCCTGCTTGCGCGAGTGCGGGCGCAATCTGCACACCGTTGTGGCTCACAGGAGAAAACGCAGCCCGCTCCAGCGCGGGGACCAGGGCCAGAAAGGCTGCGATGTCCAGTCCATTGGCCAGCAGCTGCTGCACCTCTTCGGGTTCAAGCCCGCCGGTCTGTCGAAGCAGCGCCGCCAGCGCCTCGGTGTTCCAGCGAGCCTTTGCCGGCCACGCAAGCGTGCCGACCATCACCGGCCCGCGCAGGCCGTGCGCATGACCGCGCACGATGACCCATCGCTCTGCGAGGCGTATGCAGTCGTCCTGCGAATCGGGTGCTTCATTCATCGGGCGGAATCTTAGCCGAGCGTGCCGGACGCAAGACCTGCGGCTGGGGTCCGGAACCGCAGGGCCCCCCTGCGTCACTCACTGCGCCAACCCACCCACCATCCAACGCCGGCCACATGCAACCCGCAATTTCTTCCCGCACATCCTCTTTCGCTGCTACCCCCTTGCAGGAACCCGACGTTCCCCCGACCGTGGCAGGCCATGACGTCCAGGTCGATACACCCCTTGTGCGACGCGCTTCCGTGCAAGACCCCGAGGTGCTTCAGGCGCTGGCGTCCTACGATGCGCTGCGGGCCCGACCCGGCCGCCTGGCGTTCGATCTGGACGGCCCGCAAGAAGGAATCAGGGGCTTTATTGCGATCTGCGACCTGGGCGGTGTCGAACTGGTGTCCCTGGACGCGCGAGAGAATCGAGCCGCTTCGCAGCCGATCCTGGAGCATGGTTTTTGGGAAAAGGAATTCCAGGTCGCGCAGCTGCTATTTGAGAGCGTGGTCTTCAACTACGACTGCCCGTCGATGATCTCCCCGCACATTCCGGCGACCGAGACCTTGCTGGAATACCTCCAGTCAAACCATACCCCCGTCCAGGCGGTCGCGCGTGCGCTTTCGCAAAGGCCAACAGCCCACAGATCGGGCGCGGCACTGGAGCCTGAAGCCTGCAACCGCGCACCCGACGCCGTGCAACAGGCGCTGCTGATGCTGGACGCCTTCAAGAACGAGGGCCGGCATCGGGCCTTTGCACTCAGGTCTGATGATCCGGGTTCCAGAGGCTGGATCAAGGCGAACGGTGAAGGCGGCGTTGAATTCGTCTGGGTGAACAGCAGCGACACGCGCCTGCCCGACCAGCCTTTGATGGAGCATTTTTGCTGGCCTTGCGCAGAGACATTTCGGGCCGAGTCGTACCTGGCCCTGCGCAAGTCCAATCTTCGCCCGCCGCTGCTGGGCGGGCAGTTGCCGCACCTGTACACCTCGCTGGAACAGGTTTCCAGATCAGTCGAGTTGAGCTCGTTCGTTCGCTGGTGCCGCGCGGCCCGGACCGCCGGCTTGGTCGAGATGGTCACCCCGCCCGAGCCGCGGGCGCAGGCTTTGCCGCTGGATACAACCATCCTGGGCGATGCTGCCCGCCGTATGAGCCGGTGCGTTGTCGATCCGCATCGACTTGTGGAAAACATTCGCATCCCTGTGGAGCAGGTCATTGGCCCGCAGGTGCTGCTGGACCAGATCGAGCTTGCGAGCGAGGGCTGGGTCTGCCTGGGCGAGAGCGAGGTACGTGCGACCTACGAGCCCGCGCACATGAGAATTTGCGTGGATGTGGGCCGGTTGACCGACGCGGTCTCCATCTGGCTCGACCACTGGCGCGAGCACGTGATTGCCATCACGGCACATCCGCAGGTGAAGTTCCCGGACCTGGCCGCGCTGGCGGATCTTGGCTTGCTCAAGCAGGCTTTCGTCGCCAATGCCGCGCCGGCGCCTTCCACACGACTGACCGTGCGGGCAGAGACAGCAGCGCCCGGGCGAGTCTCACAAGACGATTTGTCGGTGCTGCGAATTCATGCCGGCCAAAGACACGAATTTGTCTGGGACGACACCAGCGGAAACACCCTCATTACCGCGCACCTGCACGACTAGCTCGCGCGGCTATCTCATTTCTCTCTTTCTCTTTTCAAAACCATGCGATCTACAACCGCGTCCGCATCCAGTGCATCTTCCCGCCGCGCGCGCCGCCATCCTGCGTCTGCGCATTCCCGGCTCACAGTGGCTCATCTTCACGCGCAGGAGATGGGGGCGCAAAAACGCCGGTCGTTTGAGATCGAGCAGGCCGCTGTTGTCTTCCATGCTTTGAAGGCCCGTGGAGCCTTGCGGGCTGTCGAGCTGGGCGTCGATGACGATACGCATGACGGTTTCGTCAAGTTTCGCGATACAGGGGGAGTCGATCTGGTCACTCTCAATCTGGACGCGAGCCGCAGGGATGGTCCATGCCTCCAGCACCTGTATTGGCCTGACGAAAACGTGTTCAGGTTGGGCTTGCACAAGGAACTGCGCAAATACGAGGCCTGTCTACGCATGTTTGCAAACCACCCCCCTTCAACTGAAGCGCTGGTCGACTTTCTTGAACGCAGCGAGATACCGGTAGGGGGATTGGCCTCCTCGTTGAGGCTCAGGGCCAAGCCGGTGGTGGTACCCATGAAGCCTGAGTTACCTGCAGACCCGTCGCAGGCCCTGACTTCGGACGAGGTGTTGAACGCGCTGAAGTCCTTCACCACGCCTTCGGGGATTCCTGTTTACGAACTGTCGGCGCGTGGTCCCCATCGGCACGGTTGGATAAAAGAGCTGCCCAGTGGCATTGCGATGCTCTTGGTCAACAATTCCTACACGCGCAAGGCCGGCGAGCCCCGGGTCCAGGTACTGCTCTGGCCGGACCTGGAACGGCTGCGTGGCATCCTTCACCAGGGTTTTGGCCATCGCCCGGGCTGCCCGCAGCCAACAGGTGATGAGTTGCCATCCCTCCACTCGCTGCTGGCTTTTCTGCAGCACAGTGAAATCGAGCTCGAATCGTTCCATGCCTGGGCCCTGAAACATGCGGGGCCGGTCGTCATGCCGGCGACGTCTTTCTCGGTGCCCACGCCGGCCCGGCGAGTGGCGCAGCACCAGGACGACCGCGATGTCGAGCGGCCTCTTTCGCTGCTGCCTGTCCGGCCCCGCAGGCTGGTTGAGCGGATCCATGCGCCGCTGCAAGATGTCCTGGCATCGGCGGCGCTGCTGCGTCATGTCGACGAGGGCGACGAAGCATGGATTGATTTCGGCGCAGCCCACGCCCGCGCAAAGTTCGATTCGGCTCACAAGCGCATCGATGTGACCATCGCCGGCTTCGAGGATGGCATGTCGATTTACCTTAGTGCCGATGGTTGCCGGGTCGTCGATATCACGGCAGATCGTGCTTTGCCGATCAGCTATTTGCCCCTGCTGGCGCAGGCCGGCCTGCTTGACGCCGGATTTGCAGCTGGGGTGAAAGAGCCCGCCACAAGAGAGCTCACCAAACCCTTCCTGGGGTCGCGGGTGACCCAGCAGTTTCTGGACGGGCAGAGGCAGCGACTGAACATGCATCCCGCGTGGCAGGAGGCCGTTCGAACCAATGCGGTGCGAGTGACGATCTGGTTGCCGTCCTCTTCGCAAAATTGATATGACCGATGCGGTTCAACCCGTCACCACGATCAACGCCTCTTGCGCAATTTCGTGCAGATCCAGCCACTCGCCGGCACGCACGGTGAGGTGCGCAGTACGCGATTCTTCGGGAGTTGCGCGCCTTCGCCACATGACGCGCAACTTGCGCCCGCCCAGATTCAACTGCACATCGAAACGGTCCCACGCGGCCGGAACGCGTGGCGCAACCGAGATGCGCCCCGCCTCCACCGTGATGCCCAGAAGCGTCTCGGTCGCGGCGCGGTAGAGCCACGCGGCCGAGCCCGTGTACCAGCTCCAGCCACCGCGCCCGGTGTAGGGCGGTGAGCCGTAGATATCGCCGGGCATCACGTACGGCTCCAGCTCGTACACCGCGGCTTGCGATTCATGGGTGCTTCGATGCGCGGGACTCAGCCATGCGAAGCTGCGCCACGCGCCTTCAACATCGCCATGCAGCGCCTGCGCCATCAGCGCCCACACCGCAGCGTGCGAATACTGGCCGCCGTTCTCGCGTACGCCCGGGGGGTAGGCCTGGATATAGCCGGGGTTGTTGGCCGAGTGTTGCAGCGGTGGATGCAGCAGGTGCAGCAGCCCGGCATCCCTGTCCAGCAACTCGCGGTCCATCGATGCCATCGCCTGGCCTGTGAACTCGGGGGTGGACGCACCCGAGAGCACCGACCAGGCTTGCGCGATCAGGTCGATGCGGCATTCTTCGTTGGCCGCCGAGCCCAGTGGCGCGCCGTTGTCGAAGAAGGCGCGGCGGAACCACTGCCCATCCCAGCCGTCGGCATGCAGGGCAGTGATCCATCCCTGGCGAGCGTCTTCCCACTTTTGCGCGCGATCAGCTTCGCCGCGCGCGCGTGCAATCGGCGCAAATTTTTCCACCACTGAACACAGGAACCAGCCCAGCCACACCGACTCGCCCCGGCCCGCATGGCCGACGCGATTCATGCCGTCGTTCCAGTCGCCGGTGCCCATCAGCGGCAGGCCGTGCGGCCCGGTCGCCAGGCTCTTGTCGATGGTTCGCGCAGCGTGCTCGAACAGCGTGGCGAACTGGCCGCTGGCCGAAGGTGCGTAGTAGGCGTCTTCAGCGCCGGGCGGAATCGGCGGGCCGTCGATGAACTCCACGCTCTCCTCGAGCAGGGATGCATCGCCGGTCGTCTCCAGGTAGTGCGCGGCGGCAAACGGCAACCACAACAGGTCGTCGGAGAAATGCGTTCGCACACCTTCGCCGCCCGGCGCATGCCACCAGTGCTGCACGTCGCCCTCCGGAAATTGCCGCGATGCATTGAGCAGGATCTGCGAGCGCAGCCGGGCGGGGTCGGCCCACGCGAGCGCCATCGAGTCCTGCAACTGGTCGCGATAGCCGAAGGCGCCGCCGGCCTGGTAGAAGCCCGCCCTGGACCACAGGCGGCAGGTCACGGTCTGGTACAGCAGCCAGCGATTGACCATCGCGTCAAAGAGCGGATCGGGGGTGGAGACCTGCACGGTTTCCAGCAGGCCGGACCACCAGGATTTCACTTTGCCCAGCTCGCGTTCGGCTTCGCGATTGCGCCAGTCCAGCGCGAGTGATCTTGCACTGGCTGCGTCTGGCGTGTGGCCGATGACGAATGTCATCTCGGTCTGTTGGCCGAGCGCCAGGTCGATGTCGCGTGCGATGGCGGCTGCCGGATCGACGATGCCGCTGCGCTGCATCAGCTGCGCCGGTACGGCAAGGCGTCCGGCCGCATCGAACAGTTCTGTGCGGTCGCATGTCCACTGCACAGGCCGGTCACCTGACACAGCCAGGAACGCCGTGCCCCCGCCAAAGCCGGCGCGTTGCTCTCTTTGCTGTGCGTAGAGTACTGGCGCAGCTTCATCGCGCCAGGTGTGAATCGTGCGCCGTTGCGTGAGTCCGTCGCCCAGTTCCCACTCGGCGCAGGCAAGCGCTCGCAGGCGGCGCGTGGTCGTGCTGGTGTTGGAGATGCGAAGCCGCACCATCTGCACGGGATGATCGAGCGAGGCAAAGAAGGTGAGCTCTGTTGCGAGTCCGTCCAGCTGCGCAGTGATCACCGTATAGCCCTGGCCGTGCCTGACGCGGTGCCACGCAGGGCCCGCCTGGCCCTGACCGCTGGTCAATGCCAGGCGTTCGCCGCTTTCGCGATCTTCCAGCAACCAGTGCGTGCTGGATGTATCGCGCACGGGGTCGTTCGACCACGGTGTGACCTGGTGCAACCGGCTGTTGCCCGACCAGGTGAAACCGCTGCCGACCTCGGAGACCTGGAAACCGAACGATGGATTGGAGATGACATTCACCCAGGGGCGCGGTGTTCGCTGGCCGGCTGCCAGATCGAATACGAATTCTCCGCTGGCCGCATCGAAGGTTCCGCTCACCGGTTGGGCATCGCGGTCAATCGTTGCAGGCAACTTGCGCGCTGGCCGCCCCGGTGCCGGCACCGGCGCCGGGGCTGCCGCCACCTGCGTCGCCCACGCGTCAAGCCACGTGGCGACTTGTACTTCAAGCGGCCTGCCGTCGGCGCTGAAAACAAATCGCGCCAATGCGGTGAGCGTGGCTTTTTCTGCGCCGGAAATGTCCTGGTCGCGCAACAGGAAAACAGCACCCGGGTTGTACGGGCCGACGCTGTGTTGTGTCTTGTCGGCCAGCCGGTCGCGCAGCGCAGTGATGTCGCGCTGCAGTGGCATCAGGTACGCGTTGGGCTCGCCGTTGAGCACCACCAGGTCCACGCCCTGGCCGCCGAATTGCCACCACGATTGCGCGCGCAACAGGCTGTCCACCAGCGGCAGGCCGTTGGCCAGGTGAATGCGCACCAGCACGATGGGCTTGTCGCCCGAGATGCCCAGGCGCCACAGCACGCGCTGGTCGACCAGACCGGTTTCACGGCTCGGCCGCGGCGCGGCGTAGGCCAGAGCGGTGGTCATGTCCTGCAGGGCACTCATCACGTCGGGTGCGATATCCAGGTCGCGCAATCGCACTTGCGCCAGCGTGGACGCGGTGCGCATGGCGCGCTGCACCTGCGTGGGCTGCAAGTACCGGTCGATGCGTGGTTCGAGGTCTTCCAGGCTGGGGCCGGCCAGCGTGAGGAAGCACAGGCGCGCGACTGCGCCCGGCGCGATGCGCAGTGTCAACCGGATGCTGGCGATGGGGTCCAGTCCGGTATCGACCGGGCCTTCGGCCGTCCACGGCGTGCCGGTCACTTCGGGCTGCGACAGATCGCGATTGCGGCCGACAAACAGACGCCTGTCCGCCATGCAGCCGACCGAATCGACTTCGGCATCGACCAGGGCCAGTACGTGCGCGATGGCCATCACCGAGTCACCCTCCAGTCGCGGACGCCGCCACAGGCTCAATGCACGCGACTGCGGGTTCCAGCTGGCCTGAACGAACATGCCCGAGAACGCGGGGTGCGCTTCGTCGGCGCGCTGCGGTGCGAGCACCGCCTCGCCATAGGTCAACACTTCGAGGTGCAGCTCTTCGCGCCCGAGATTGGTCAGCACCAGCGTGCGCACTTCGGTGTCGTCTTCGGGACTGACCAGCACGGTCATGCTGCTGGCCAGCGTGGCGCTGCGCGCTTCGTATTCGACGTGGTCCGACAGCAATCGCGTGCGATACCGCCACCCCGCACCGGGAGCGGGCGTGGACGTGAGCGATGTGAGCGATGTGAGCGGTGTGAGCGGTGTGAGTGATGAGGGTGGCAGCTGCCCACCGTCCAGCTCACGCACATAGAAGAACGTGCCGTGGGGATCGCGCGCCAGGTCGTCGCGCCAGCGCGTGATGGCCTGTCCCTTGCACCTCGCCGCGCCCGCGCCATTGGCGCGCAGCATCAGGCTGTACTTGCCGTTGGACAGCAGTTGCGTGGGTGTGTGAAGTTCGGTCACCGCACTGACTTCACGCCTGCGAACCGCATCGGTTCGCACATCGGCAAGGGCCAGCGGCAGCGGTCGTGGATCGGGTGTCTGCGCCACTTGCCTTGGCGTGTTCTCGTGCAGCAGCGATTCGTGCGCGCGCACCTGCGCGCAGGATGCAAACCACCGGCGCGGCGCCTGGTCGCACAGCAGGTTGCACAGCGCGACGATAGACATGCCGTGGTGATGGGCCATGAAGGTCTGCACCACCATGTGGCCGCCTTCCTTGACCTGGCGCTGCGTGGTGAAGTCGATGGCCTCGTACATGCCCAACTCACCGCGGCCGCCGAGCTTTTCGAGTTCGCGCAGATTGGCGACGGCGCTTTCAGGCTCGAACATCGCAGCCATCAGCGTGGCATACGGCGCGATCACGCGGTCGGTGGGCGGCGTGCGTCGCAAGGCAAGCCGCGGCGCGCCGAACGGGCCGTATTGGTAGGCCAGCGAATGGTCCTGCGCAAAGTAAGCCGATTCGGAGATGCCCCAGGGCAATCCATTGGCGTCCCCGAAAGCCTGGTGCTCGCGCACGGCAGCGCGCGCCGAGACGCTCAGCAGGCCCTGTTCGGGCTCGGGCATCACCAGTGACGGCATCAGGTATTCGAACATCGAGCCCGACCAGGACCGCAGGCCCGGCAGCAGCCCCACGGTGAGAAACGGCCGGCCCAGCGCGCCCCAGTGCTGGCGCGGCACGTCGCCCTTGGCAATCGCCAGCAGGCTTGTCAGGCGCGACTCGGAAGCCAGCAGGTCGTAGTAACCGGCGTCGAGTTCGTTTTCCTCGACGCGAAGGCCGATGTGGAACAGGTGCCTGCGAGCGTTGTAGAGCGGGCGGAAGTTCATCGCATCGGCCAGCGCATCGCAGCGGCGCGCAAGGCTCTCCAGCTCGCCGTCGTAGGCGCTGCCGCCATCGTCGGCCCTGACGGCGCGCAGGGCTTGCGCCACGGTGATGAGCAAGCCCGCGAGGTTGCCGCTATCGACCGTGGAGACATACGCCGGTTGCAGCACCGCAAGGCTGCGGGTGTCGTACCAGTTGTAGAGGTGACCGTCGTGTTTGGGCAGGCTTTCGATGGTCGTGAGCGTGCGTGCAAGCCGCTCGGCCAGCTCACGGGTGCTGATCCAGCCGAACACGCGCGCACAACACGCAGACGTGAGATACAGCCCGATGTTGGTCGGCGATGTGCGAGACGCGATCGTCGGCTCCGGCACCATCTGCAGGTTGTCGGGTGGCAGGTGATTTTCTTCTGCGGTGACGCAGCGCTCGAAGAAGGTCCAGGTGTCGCGTCCCAGCTCCAGCAGGAAGCGTTGGTCATCTTCTGCAAGCGGCGCTCTGGCCGGTTGCGCACGGCTCGCCCACCACGCGCCCAGGGGTGCCAGCGCCCACAGGCCGAACAACAGCGGTCCTGCAACCGGGTAGGCGCTGTTCATCGCTGCCAATGCCGCAACCACGCAGGCAAGGCTGGTCCAGCGCTCCTGCTTCAGGAACGCGTGGAACTCCAGCCGCGCCGCTGCCTGTGCCTGTTCGGCAGTGGTCCATTCGAGCAGTTGGCGACGTGAGACGGTCATTCGCCACAGTGCACGCAAGACCGCATCGGCGTTCAGGCGCGCACTCGCCGCGAGCTGGCTGAATTGCCATGCCGCAGCGCCCAGCGCCTTGGCAAGTTCGACCAGACCCACCCGAAAAAAGTGCCGCCAGACAATGCCGCGCCGGGTCGGGATCAGGCCCGCCGATGCGCCCATCAAGGGGCCGGCCAGCAACGCCGCCAGGGTCACGACCAACACGGTCGAAAGCGGCAAGGCATGACCAAACACCGCCAGTGCCACCAGCGCCACAGCAGTCGGCGCCACCAGCGAACGGCGCAGGTTGTCGGCCATCTTCCAGAAGCCCAGCGCATCGATGCCATAGAGCCGGGTGCGGGCCATGAGCGGCAGCAGTTGCCAGTCGCCGCGAATCCAGCGATGGATGCGCGACGCGGCCACGCCGACATGGCTGGGGTGATCTTCGATCAACGCCACATCGCTGACGTAGGCGCATCGCGCCACCGTGCCTTCAAACAGGTCGTGGCTCAGGATCGACCCTTGCGGCACGCGCGCATCGAGCACGGCATGAAGCGCGTGAACATCGAGCAGGCCCTTGCCGATGAAAGAGCCGGTGCCAAAGAGATCCTGGTACACGTCGGACGTGCCCGAGCTGTACGGGTCGATGCCGCACCGGCCCGCAAAGAGCAGGTGATAGGGCGTGCGCTCGGCGTGGTCCGGCAGGGGCGTGACGATGCGCGGCTGCAAGATGGCGTGGCCTTCGATCACGCGCGACTTGATCGCATCCAGGCGAGGCGCGTTCAGCGGATGGGCGGCGATGGACACGAGCTCGCGCAGCGTTCCGACCGGCAGGCCCGTGTCGCTGTCGAGTGTCACGACATAGCGGATGCCCGGGTTGAGCGCGAAGGCGGCGTCCAGGGGAGCGAATCCACTGAAGTCGCCAGTCGCAAGGCCGCGTATCAGTTGTTCGAGCTTGCCGCGCTTGCGCTCCCAGCCCATCCAGGTTTGCTGCGTTTCGCTCCAGGTCCGCGGGCGATGCAGCACCAGGAATCGGGGCGCTTGCCCCGCAGCCGCCGGATGGCGCGCATTGAGCCTGGCCACTTCGCTGACTGCAAGCGCGAGCTGCTGCGCGTCACCGGGGCCGCTTGCCTGCGGCGCGTCGGACCCATCGGTGAGCAACGCAAACTGCGCATGGTCTTCGCGGTTGGCCAGGTAGTGCAGTTCCAGGCGTGCAGCGAGCGCGCGTATCGATGCCGCAGAGCCGAGCATCGACGGCATCACCACCAGTGTTCGATGCGCCTGCGGGATTCCGTCCGGAAACGCCAGCCGGGCCAGCACATGGATCTTGAGCGACTCGGCCAGCAGCCTGTGAACCAGCGAGCCCGCCGCCTCCGAGGCCGGGAACAGCAAAAGCGCCAGGGCCACCCACACCAGTGCGTCTTCCTGCCTGACGTGATGTGCTGCGAGCCAGTGAACCAGCGCCGTCGCCGCGCCGATGGCAAAGAGATACCAGGTGAGCCTGCCCGGGCCACGCCAGGCGGCTCGCAGCGATCCGGTCACACCCAGTTGTTGTTCGAGCTCGGCGCGCCCCGGGCCGAACAGGTGCCAGCCGGCCGTCTGCACAGCAGGGTCGCTGACGCCTACATCGCGAGCCGCATTCACGGCGGTGACGACGCGCTCGGCGACTTCACGCTCGGTGCGGCCGCTGCGTTTGGCCAGCCGCTCCATCGCGTGGGTGAGCTGCGTGCGCGTGACATCACTCTCGTCGGCGTAGCTGGGAATGCGCGACAACTCGCGCAGCGAATGGCTGAGCGGCTCGATGGTGCGCACCCAGTCGACCTGCCCGATCAGGCGCAGCATCGTGATGATGTTGCTCACCGTGAGGTTGGCGTTCACCTGTGACGCATGGCTCTCGGCAACCAGCGCGGCGCCATCGGGGCAATGACGATTGAGCCATCGCACCAGGGGCTGGTCGGGCGGCGCGTCCGGCGGCAGGCGCTGCCAGAGCTGGGTGAGAAACGCGCGCTGGATGTGGCGCTGCTCCATCGCTGTCAACAGGCCTTCAAGCTCCGGCTCGTTCCATTCTGAAGCCTGGTCCCACACCGCATGCGCGAGTTCGCGCGCGACCTTGCTGTGGGCGATGCTGTCGGCCGAGCGGCGCAGGTTCTCCAGCAGGACGACACGCAGCGTGGTGGGCAGCGCCCACAGCTCCGACAGGCGCAGTTCGCTGACCTCCTGGTAGGCCTGGATGTAGGCGCCGAAGAGTTCGCCGTTAAAGACGCTGTCGGTGTGCGCAACATAAGCCCAGCAGATGCCATAGACGCGCGGCAAGCCCTTCAGGTGCTCGACCGCGAGCTTGGGCAAGCTCTGGTAATAGCGGCGCGGCAGGCCCTCGCGAATCTGCAGCAGCTGTGCTTCGACCAGGTGAAAGTTGTCGAGCAGCCATTCAGCTGCAGGCGTGACGTAGTGGCCGGTCTTGGCCGTGCTTGCCACATAGTCGTACGCCCTGCGAAGGGCGGCGATGTTCGCGTCCACGCGCGGAAAGAACGAAGCGCCTCCACCGGCGCCGTCTTTCAATACAGGCTGTGCTTGCGCAAGGCTGCGGCCATGCTCTTCAAAACGGTGACGCCCGAACAGCTCGGCCCGCACGGCCGGTTCGCAAAACTCTGCGGGTGCGCTGAGAAATTCGCGGGCGTAGGGGCTGAGGTTGCGCAGGCGCGCTGTTGCGCCTGCACCTTCAGGCAATGGCGATCAGCGCAAGGCAGCCAACAGCCACCAACGCGCCGCAGGTCACGAGACGGGAAGAAACCAGTGTGTGGGCCA
This sequence comes from Caenimonas sp. SL110, assembly GCF_001044395.1. Lineage (GTDB taxonomy): Bacteria > Pseudomonadota > Gammaproteobacteria > Burkholderiales > Burkholderiaceae_C > Ramlibacter. The sequence continues at coordinate 42,040 of NZ_JANU01000008.1, read as the reverse complement.
GCTCGGCCTTGGCCTGCATCCCGAACCAGCGGCTCTGCGCACGCTTGCACTCGTTCATGTGCCTTGCCAGCGAAGACGTGGTGTAGGAAACAGCGTCGGTGGCGAGCGCCGACAAATCGCGGCCATGTTTCGGCGAATTCATGATGGATCTGGGACCTGGTAGCTGTCGGCTCCAAAGGAAAGCCGGTAAGGCCCATCCTAGGGCCTATGGGGGCCGCAAACTGGGGAAAACCCCCGTAGTGGGCGTAGGACAAAGCGCCGTCATGCGTAGGCGAAGGACTGCAAGGCTTTTTTCAAAAAATGGCGCATGGCGCCTAAACAGGTTCGATTTGCTGCCGATAAGTATGAAGAGAGGGACTGATTGCCCTCGCCGCTCACCAAAACTTATCAGGAACAGGGACCGAACCACATGGCAGCAGTCGTTACAGGCAACTCACTCGGGTTGTCGCTCACTTCGCTTGCAACCCTCGGCCGGGATGGCTCGCAAGGCAATTCGCGCACAGGCCGCAACGGGGAGCAGGTGTATGTCAACGCCTCCAACGGCAACCTGATCGTCCAGGACCAGGACGACTATCTGGCGGCGCGTGGCCTGGACTTGACCGCCGTACGCACCTACAACAGCCAGGCAAAGATGGTCGGGGGCAAGGTGGATGCGTGGGCCGTGGGCGCCATGCGCGAGCGCATCGCCCCGCCTTCAACCTGGGGCGCGGGCACGCTCACCCGCACCGATGCGGACGCGGCGCAGGCCCTCTACACATGGGACAGCGCCAATGCGCGGTATTCAACGACGGCCGGCGCGGGCGCGTTTGACTCGGTGAAGCTGGCGGCGGGCCTCTATGTCTGGACCGACGGGGCCACCGGTGCCATCGAGCGATACGACGCAACCGGCAGACTGGTCAGCGCATCCGATGCCGACGCAAACACGGTCAGCTATGGCTACGATGCCGCCAATCGGCTGCAGACGGTGACCGGTGCCAATGGTGAAACACTCACCTACACATGGAGCGCAGCCGGTGACCTGACCGACATCCGGACGTCGGTTGCCGCCGGTCCAACCACACGGCGCGTGCAGTACGAGTACGACACCAGCACACCGGATCGCCGCCTGACCAAGGTCACCGTTGACCTCACGCCTGCCGACAACAGCACCGCCGACGCGCAGACCTACACCACCAGCTACACCTACGATGGCACCAGCACCCGCCTGCGCAGCATCACGCAGAGCGACACCTCGTCGGTCACGTTCGCTTATGACGCGCAGGGACGGTTGACCGCCATCACCGACGCGCTCAACCGCACCACAACGATCTCGTACGACGCAGCCACGCAGACGACGATCACCGACCCTGCCGGCGTCGCCACCGTCCTGACTTACGACGCCCAGGGCCAACTCGGCCAGGTCAGCATCGGCGGCGCGGTCGATCGCAGCTTCACCTACAACTCGACGGGCGATGTGCAGACAGCCACCGACGGCGCAGGGCAGGTCACTGTCTTTGGCTATGTCGGTGGCAATCTGGTGTCGACGACTGACTCGGCCAACAACAAGACTGCGCGCACCTACAACGCCAACAACACCATCGACACGGAAACGGTGTATCGCGTCGCCGGCACAACACCGGGCGAGCCGGCAACCAGCAAGTACCTCTACAACGCGAGCCGTCCCACCCAGTTGCGCTTTGCAGTGACCGCCCAGGGCAGGGTCACCGAATATCAATACGATGCAGTCGGCCAGCGAAGCGCTGTGCTGACCTACGACACCAGCACTTATTCCGGCACCTTGACTGAGGCGGCACTGGCTGCATGGACAGCCGCGCAGCCCGCAGGCAGCGTCAACCGCACGGACATGAGCTACGACGCGCGTGGCCAGCTCAAGGCGTCCACGACCTACACGAGCGTAGGCTCGACTTCGGCGCACCTGGGCAATGCGACCGGAAAGACAACGACCAGCTACATCTACTACGCCAACGGCCAGCTCGCAAAAGTGATCCAGCCCGCAGCCCTGGGGTCGGGCACGGTAGAGACGAACTTTTTCTACGACGGCCTGGGGCGCGAATACAAGCGGGTCGACACGCTCAACCAGATCACGCTGACCAGTTACGACGACACGGGGCTCAAGACCACGGTCACGCTGGCAAATGGCCTTGTCACCACCAACAGCTACGACCGCGCCGGCAACCTGCTGGGCGTGCAGAACAGCGCGCCTTCGCAAGCGGACATGGGCACGACACGCTATGCGTACGACGCGGCCAACCGGCTGGTGATGCGCACGGACGCCACGGGTGTTCGCACATTCGTGCTGTACGACGGGCAAGGGCGTCTCGCGGGCGAAGTCGATGGCGACGCAACCCTGACCGAGTACGTCTACGACCCGGACGATCGCCTGTCGCGGACGATCAAGTACACGACGCCGGTTGCGCTTGCAATGCTTGTCGATGGCCTGGGCAATGCGCTCAAGCCGCCGGTCTCGGCCATCCGCCCGACGCCGGCGCCGGCCACTGACAAGAGCTCGTGGAAATCGTATGACGCCTCCGGTCGCCTGGCTAAAGAAGTCAATGCCGAGGGCGCGGTCACCGAGTACAGCTACGACGGCGCATCGCTGCTGGTCAAGACCCTGCAATACGCAACACGGCTGACCGCTGCGCAGATGACCGCGCTTGGCAACTCGCCATCGCCCGCTTCCATTCTGCTGCCGACCGACCTTGCCAATGACCGGGTCACGCGCAACTTCTACGACGCCGACAAGCTGCTCATCGGCACGCTCGACGGCGCGGGTTTTCTGCAGCAGTTCATCTACGACGCGGCGGGGCAACTTGCGCAGACCCGGCGCTATGCAGTGCAGACCAATGCGGGTGCTCGCGCGACCGGCACGTTCGCAACTTTGCTTTCGGGCGTGACCTCGGGCGTCACCTCGGGTAGTGGCGATGAGGTCATCACACACCTGCGCGATGGCAAGGGGCAGATCACCGCAACCATAGCCGCACGCGGCGCACTCACCGAGTTCACCTATGACCTGATGGGCCGACAGACCGGTACGACGCGCTACGCAAAGACAGTGACGGCAGCCTACACGAGCGCCTCGTCAATCGACTCGGTACGCCCCGCGAGCACGCCAGGGCAAGACCAGATCACATCGCGTGGCTACGACGACCTGGGCCGCAGCATCACCGAAGTCGACGCGCTCGGCGTCATCACCAATCACACGTACGACCTCTACGGCAACCGGACGCAGACCGTGACCTCGGTGGGGCTCGCCTCGGCAAAGACCTCGCTCGCAAGACGTTACGACGAGCTCGGACGTGTGACACGAGAACTCACCGCGGAGGGCTTCGCCAAAATCACCGTGGGCATGACCCAGACCCAGATCGACGCCGTCTGGCAAGCCAACGGGGTCTCCTATGCCTACGACCTCGCAGGCAGGCGCATCAGCCGCACCGATGCGCTCGGCAACAAGACGCTCTACTTCTACGACAAGGAAAGCCGCCTCACCTACACGGTGGACGCGCAAGGCGGCGTCAGTCAGGCCGACTACGACGCGCTGGACAACCGGCTTGCCGACATCCGCTACCAGGCAGCCATCAGCACCACCGGCCTCGCAGGTGGCCTCGTCACCACCACACTGACCACGGCTGTTGCGGCGATCAAGGTCGCGGGCAAGGACATTCGCCTGGACTACAAGTACCTCCGGGACGGGCAGGTGCAGTCGGTCAAGGATGCGAAGGGCAACACGACATATTTCTTCTACGACGCCTTCGGCGAGCCGATCTATTCGGTCAATGGCGCAGGCGACGTGGAGTACAGCAAGTACGACGCGGCTGGCCGCCTCGTGCAGTCGCGTCGCTATGCAAAGTCCGTCACCGGAGTGAGCGCGGCGACCACGACCGACCAGCTGATGGCCAAGCTCACGCCCGACAGCAGTGACCTGGTTGTCTATCGTTCGTACGACATGGCCGGAAGGCTCACCGCAACCGTCAACGGCGTTGGCGATGCGCAGCGATTCTGGTGGGACGCCGCAGGCAACATGGTCGAGCATCGCACCTACGTGACGCGCCTTGCCGGATGGACGCCGGGCACGCTCGTGACGCCGGTGGCCGACTCCAGCGACCTCAGGGTCCGCACCTTGTACGACGCGTTGGGCCGCGCCACCTACACCATCAACGGCGAAGGCGCAGTCGTCACGCAGCAGTACGACGCCAGTGGCAATGTCATCAAGCGCACCGAATACACCCACACGGTGGACGGGTCCTCATTCGACGGCCAAAACGCCTTGATTCCAGAGCCGTCTGCCAACGACACCATCACCACCTATGCATACGACAGCGACAACCGCCTCGCCTGGGTCGTCAATGGCGTGGGCGGTGTCACGCGCCGCATCTATGACCGCGATGGCCACGTCACCCAACTCGTGCAGTACGCCACGGCGGTGACGCCGGGCTCGTCCGTCACGTCGATGCCTGCATCACCTGGCCGCGACCGAATCACCAACTTCGTGTACGACGCGCTGGGACGCCAGACCTTTGCTATCGACTCGCTCGGCACGGTGACGGGGCTGGTGTACGACAAGAACTCCAACCTCACGCAGCAGATCCGGTACAACACGCTGGCATCGGCCAAGCCGGTATTGAATGCACCGGTCGCAAGCTTCACGCCGGTCAGCCATGCCAACGACCGCATCACGCGGATGGCGTACGACGCGGCGAACCGGCTGGTACTGACCGTCGACGCCAGGGGCGCGGTCACAGAGAACGTCTATGACGGCGCTGGCAATGTCGCCAGCACCCTGCAATACGCCAACCTCATCACCAACACGAACCTCACTGCACTGAGCACGACTGCAACCGTCGCGCAGATCAAGGCAAAGCTCGCGCTCTCGTCCACTGCCGACAGAACCGTAACGCAAACCTTCGACGGCGCGAACCGGCGCAGGAGCAGCACGGACAGCACCAGCCACACCGTCGAATCGCTCTACGACGGACTCGGCCGCGTGGTCATCACCAAGGGCAAGAGCCCCACCACGACCGATCGCATCACCACCTACAGCTATCACGGCTCGGGCAAGCTGGCGAGCGTGACCGACGCGGCAGGCGGGGTGGAGAGCTACACCTGGGATGGCGCGGGTAACAAGATCGGCTTCAAGAACAAGCTGGGGGCCAACTGGACCTACACCTATGACGCCGCAGGACGCCTGCGTGAAGAACGGTTGCCAGAGGCGCGCATCGCTACCTTCGCGGGAGGTGTGTACACCGCAGCGCCGACGGTCCTGTCCAACGCCTATGCCTACGACGGGCAGGGACGCCTGATCTCATTCAACGAAGGCGCAGGCCGCGTCGATGCGCGGCTCACGACCTATGACTACGATGCGCTCGGCAGGCGAATCCGCACCTCGTTGCCACCCGTGGGCGTGTACAGCTTTGAACTCGATGCGGCGCTCGCAACCAACGGACAGGGCGCAACAGCGGTGCGCTCCGAGAGCACCCGGGTACTCACCACCGAGACCTGGTACGACGCACTGGGCAACGCCACCGGCAGCAAGGATGTCGGCGACAGGATCTCTTACCGGACCTATGACCAGCTGGGCCGGGTGCAGTACGAAGTCGATGCCATGCGATACGTCACCGGCTACAAGTACAACAGCTTCGGCGAGGCCACCGGGCAGACCCGTTACGCGACGGCAGTCACTGTGATTGGCACGCCGACCCAATTGCCGACCTCGTTCGCGCCCGTGGTCTCCAGCACCCGCGACCGCACCACCCTGACCAGCTACGACAAGCTGGGCCGGGTGGACATCGTCGAAGAACACGCGCGCTATACGTTCGATCCGCTCGCCGCCCCGACCGCCCCCGCCTCGCAGTACTACACCGGATCGAGCATGACCAGGCGCTACTACAACGCGTTCGGCGAAGTCACGCAAATCTCTGGAACCCGCAACAAGGCAGGCAGCACTTACGACGAGTTTCGCTACTTCGACAAGGCGGGCCGCTTGAGCGCCAGCGTGGACAAGGGGGGCTTTCTCACGACCTGGACCTATGACGGCGTGGGCAACCTGGCCAGCCGCAAGGAGTTTGCCAAGGCGGTGACCGGCGCCACCCAGGCGGCGCAACCCGCACCGGTTGCCGACACCGTGAACGACCGCGTCACCACCTACACCTGGGACGCGCTCAATCGCAAGACAGGCGAGACACGCATGAACGTGGCCTGGACGAACCAGGACACGGGCGTCTTGGGGACGGTGGGCAATGTCAGCACCACCTACACCTACGACGCGATCGGCAACGCGGTATCCACCACAACCGCCGAAGGCACCACCTACACCTGGTACGACGCACTCAGCCGGGTGGTGGCGATTGCGCAGCCCGCCCGTGCAGGTGAGACGGGCGGCACCACGATCGTTCCGCTCACCACCATAGACCGCGATGCATACGGCAACGCAGTGGTGCAAACGCAGTACGCAAAGGGCGCGTCGTCCGTTGCCGGAAGCAGCCCCACGGCCATCGTGGACGCAGCGAACGATCGCATCAGCTATGCGGTCTACGACTCGCATGACCACGCGACCTACACGCTGGACGCCAACGGCACCTATCGCAACGCGTCATTCGACGTGTGGGGACACATCGCCAAGGAATGGGTGTCGCTGGGCTCGGGTGCCAGCACCAGCACGATCTTCAGGGCGTATGCCTACGACGCGCTGGGCCGCATGACGCGGCTCATCGAACCGGCCAGCAGCAGCAAGGTATCGGGGGGCTCCATCGTCACTGTGACGCAGGGCGCGGCGGGCGTCGTGGCGACAGACACGAGCTGGAACGCATTCGGCGAGGTCACCAGTCGCGGCACCAACGGTGTGGTCGAAGAGATCAACGACTACGACCAGGCAGGAAGGCTCTGGCGCACGAACGCGGGCGACGGTGTGTACAAGATCTACCTGTACGACCAGCTGGGCCGGCGCACCGCGCAACTCACGAGCGCCGGAACGCAAGACTTGAGCGGGGCGACCTACACCGCAGCACTGGCCGTGGCCGACACCAACCTGCGACGCGAAGACTATCGCCGTGATGCACTGGGCCGCGTGCTCGTGGAGACACAGGCGCAGCGATCCGCGGACTACAGCGATGTCGCAGTGCGCAGCACCGACGTTGCCAGCTCGTACACGGCGGGCGCCGCTACATGGGACAGCACCACATCGCGATGGACATGGGGCGTGAGCACGGTGTCGCTGCAATGGAGCTCGCTCACCAACCTGGGCAACGGCGACGTGAAGGTCGTCGTCAACTACACACCGGGCACCATCACCGGCACCGATGCCAACGGCGCGCCCATCTACGCCGAAGGCGCACCCACATCGGCGATGAACATGTATTCATCGCAAGACGCTGCTGCCGGTGTCACGCTGACGGTAGAGCCACCCGAAGGCGACGGCAAGACCGGAAGCATCGCGCACGTGGACAGCGTGACGGTGTTCAAGAAAGACATCAACGGCTTGTGGGTCGAGGTGGCCGCGCGCAACCTGCGGCAGCCCCCGGCTTACACCGGCAAGGTGATCGAAGTGCAGCGGCAGGCAGAAGCCGTGATTACCGACGTGCAGTTATGGGACACGCAGGCCGCAGTGCCCCAGTGGTATTCGATCGTGCCAGGCACACCGGGCGCGGTGATGCCGTGGAACGAATTCGGCGACCGCTACCAGATCGACCTGCGCGCGTTCGATCCGGCGCGCTACAACTACAAGGTCAGCGCAACGCCCGTCGGTGGCACGGCCAAGGTGATTGCCACCGGCTCGCTCGCAACCGCGACCAGCGCCGAAGGCGGCACCATCGCGCTCAGGCCGGTGACTAACCGAACCTACGACCGTTGGGGCAACCTGCTGAGCACGACGGACCCGGCAGGCACCAACGACGCGAGCGGCTGGGACTGGACCACCCGCTACACCTACGACGCCAACAACCGGGCACTCACCCAGACGCGCCCGGGCAGCCTCATCACGCAATACGGCTACGACAAGATGGGCCGCCGGGTCCTGGTCAAGGACGCGAACCAGAACGTCAACCGCTGGCGCTACGACACGCAGGGCAACCTGATCGAAGAGATACACGCCGACGGCGGCGTGGTCACCAACAAATACGACGTGTTCAACCAGCGCACGGTCACAGTCGACGCCGAAGGCAACACCGACAGCTTCGCGTACGACAAGGCGGGCCACCAGACCCGGGTCACGCACACACAGGCGCAAGGCGCGAGCTACTCGGTGTATGGCGTCACGCGCAGCGGCGACACCCTCACGCTGGACGCGCGAACAGACAGGGCCACGTTATCGGAAAGCACCACCTGGGACGCGGCGGGCCGCAAGACCAGCCAGACCAACGCAGCCGGCGAAACGATCCAATACGGCTACGACCTGCGCGGCAACGTCACCAGCACCACGCTGGCCGACGGCAACAAAACCCTCAACACCTACGACACGCACAACCGCGTCGCAGCCGAACAGGACTCGGGCAACAAGCTCGCCACCTGGACCTACGACGCCTTCGGGCGGTACGCCGCAGGCACCGGCGTGGGCCACACCGACATCGGCGGGGCCAGCTACACCTACAGCTACGACAAGGCCGGGCAACTCAAGACCCAGACCAACACCCGGGGCCAAAACCTGGCCTACAGCTACGACGCAGCAGGCCAGTTGCTCAAGATCGTGGACAGCGCGCAGGTACGCACACAGCCCACCGCAGGCAACCCCTCGACGCTGGTCGCCAACACCAAGACCACCACCTACACCTACAACCTGGGCGGCCAGAAAATCAGCGAGGAGCTGGTGCAAAACGGCATCGTGCTGCAAGACAACCACATGGGCTATGACAACCTGGGCCGCCTGCGCTGGGTCGGCGACAGCCGGGCGGCGGTGAACATGTGGTACGACGCGGCAGGCAACCGCACGCGCGTGACCACGCACGTCATCAACACCTATGGCCTGGATGAATACAGCAACGACGCGGACCGCTACTTCACCTACGACGCGATGAACCGGCAACTGGCGGTGGATGCGATCGATGCAGCGGGCACCATAGGAATCGACCAGGGCCACACCCTGACCTACGACAAGAACGGCAACCGTACGAGCGACAGTTATTACGGCGTGAAGGTCGTGAACCCCTCCGGCACGCTGGCCTACGACAAGACCAACAACCTGGTCACCGGATACTCCAGCGCCTACACATCGAACGCGGGCCTGGTCAAGGAGAACTACCGCTACGACGGCAACAACCACCTGATCTCGGTCGAGCGAGACGGCATGCAGGTCGACCGCCGCCTGTACGACGCAGCCGGACGCGTGGTGCTCTCTGGCGGTGCAGAGAACCTGTCCGCCGCCTACCTGGCAGCAGCAAGACCGGGCACGGGCGAACGCACCCTCAACCAGTACAACAACCGCGGCCAGCTGCAAGAGCAGCAAACCCTCGCCACCAACGCGCAAGGCGGAGACATCAATCACCACCGCGTGGTGTTCGATGCGTACGACAGCGCAGGCAACCTGAAGGTGTACCGCTACATCGACGACACGGCAGCCACACCGCAGACCACCACCTACACCAACAGCTTCGTGGAGTTGGAAGGCTACCGGCTGTCTCAAGTCACAGCCAGCGGCGCATCGAGCAACGCGACGGCAAGCGGCTACGACGCCAACGGCCAGCTGATCTGGATCAGCGACCGCGCGCAAAGCGCGATGGACCGCAAGTACATCAACGACGCAGCGGGCATGACGGTGGCGACCGTGCAGGGCGACCACATCAAGCGCCAACTGATCATCAACAGCGAAGTGCTGGGCAGCTACGGCTCGGCGATGGTCGATGTACAGGCAACGGGCAAGAACATCACGCCGACCTTCAACAATGACATCGCCGACTTCGCGCTGGGCTACCGCACGATCTCGGCGACGTATCCGGGAGCGACACCGGGCACCTACACGGTGAGAACCGGCGACACGTTGAGAGGATTGGCGCAAAGCGCGTACGGCGACGCGAGAAAGTGGGCGCAGATTGCAAAGGCGAACGGGGTGCGCGGTGATGCGGATCTGCGCGTGGGCCAGACGATCACGATCCCGACCGTGGTGACATCGGGCAATGGCGAGCACGACTTCGCACCCTACGAGGCGGGCACGATGGTGGGGGATACGAGACCTGCGACGCGGGTGCGCAATGGGGTGACGGCGGTGCAGGGGTTGTGGTCGCCCAGCAATCCAACGGGACCGCTGGCGTTCGAGCAGTCTTACTCCACGACGACGATGGATGGCGGGGGGAGCTTCGACATGGGCGACTTCGCGGGGGTTGATGCGGCGATTGAGGCGAACATGGGGGAGTGGGGAGGCGGGCAGGACACAGACAGCCTTCCCCAGGGGGACTACGGTTCCGACCTGCCGAATGTCGCTGAGAACACGTACAACCCGACGGGGCAGGACACGTTCTCTGTGACCACAGGCCATACGGTCATCTACTACAACGGCGACAACTTCGCGCAGGGCCAGCCGCCGCCGACCGAGCTCGCCGTACGAGACATCATCGACGACCCGACCAATTCGAGCTACACGAATCAGGGGGATCGGGCCAGTGATGGTTTTAGCAGTGCGGCGGGGACTTCGCTGCCGGACACGATGACACCCATCGACGCGAACGCGCAAACCCTTGCATTCGTCAATGCGGTGAACGCATACAGCCAGGCCGGTAGCGACGTGACCTACCCTGCCGATGTTGTAGCCGGAGGTGATCGTGACGAAAACATCGCGCGCATGCTGCGCCTGGCCAACGATCCCGGGTCCGTCGATTCATTGCGCCAAGCCGATGGAACGTACCGTGTCGAAATCGTGCTTGAGCCTGGCGGAGAGAACCGCGACGACGATGCCTCGATCAATTTCGCGCGAGGCTTCCAAAGCAGCGGTACGGACTGGAGCGTGCTGGAAGGAGACAAGCCCTTCTCATACTCCCTCGGCGGAACTGTGCGGTCCGGACTGGGATTGGTCTATGACGGATTGACGGGCGCGGGTGACCTCCGCGCAGCGGGGCAAGCCTACGGCGAGGGCGACTATTTCACGTCGGCTATGTATGGGATGCGGGGAGTGGGCACCATCGGTTTAACTGCCGTGTCGCTGGGCGAGTTTGCGTTCGCTAAAGCGGGTGTTGCGGGCATTATGGGCAGCACCGGATTCAAGCTTGGTGGCGAAGCTGCAGAAGGTCTGGCTTTCAGTCCGATCGTGCCGGGCGGTGGGCTCGCCGCGCATGAGGCGGCTGGTGGGCATCTGTTGCTGAAGCATGTTGGGCAGACGGAGGCCCAGTTGTTTAACCGCTTAGCCAGCGAACCCGGCATTGACGCGGCGTCATCGTTCTATAGCCGATCGATAGCCGAATCAGCAGCAAGTGCGGCACTCCAAGCACAGCAAGCAGAAATAGCCGCATGGCTGCTTAGCAACAGGCCGCAGATCAGGCTAAGCTATTCGCTTTCCGAATCCGTAGGAATTGCCGCCCTTCGGGGAGAGTCCGCAGCGGTAGATTTAAGTAGCTTGCGATTGATTCTTCGCCGGGACGTTAATCTGCAAACTGGCTATCGAATTCACACCGGATTTCCCACACCATGAGCACGACGTTTCCAAATCTTGAAGAGCTGATTGGTGGATATTTTCATCAGGATTGGGCGGACGACGCCACATCCTCGGTCGGGGTGCTTGATCGGTACCTTTCCGAATGGCCCTTGGAAGATGTTCCAAAGGTTCAGGCTGAACTCGCAGTGGTATTGCAGCAGAGCGATGAAGAAATCCCGAGGACGCTTTCTGCCTTGGGAAACTCCTTTGATCCAGCGTGTGAAGGGGTTAGCTATCGACAATGGCTGGATCAGATCCGTACGCGCTTGGCTGAATTTCTACGTGCCAAGGATTGATGCTGTTCAGGCAATCCGGAGACGGGCGCCGCAGACAACCTGTCCGTTCATCACCACCGAAAATAGCGGCCACTTCGGACAGAACTGGACCGCTGAGATTCGGACTCAGTTCCACAGTGGTTTAGTGGTCGAATTGGCGGCACGGTCATTCACGGGTCATGGAGTTGGTAATGCAAATTTCTTTTATGGTTCCTCCCCACGTTTCTAAGCCCTATGTGTGGCTGGTTGAAATGGATGGCCGGCGACTCGGCATCAATGATCGCCATGAGTGGCAAGTAGAGTCCTTGGGAAAAGTCAGCCCACTCAATAATGAGCAAACTTGTATCCTCGCGATCCCTGTTCTTGAGGCGGATCCCCGCAAGTTTTATAGCTTTCTGAAAGGCTTGACTCCGACCTTGGCAGAAGCTGCAGAAACATTTCCTCTCGAAATGGTCTTGAAGGTCGTGTTTCACACGTCATTCTCAGGATACTGGCCCCAAAGAGCGCTTGAATGGCTCGGTGCAAACGAGGCTCCCGTCGATAAATTGGAGTCGGAACTTAGAAGCTTCAGCATCAATAAAGCGATGCCCCAGAAGGCTCGTCAGACGGCCTACATGCTTGTCAGGCGGTCGGGGGTATAGGCACCGGCGCGTTAGCAATCGCACAACCGCATCGCGGCTGAGCAGAACGGGGGGAAACAGGTTTGCTGCAACGTTGCAGTTTTCGTTGTTGTACTTGTCGCCGTCCGCTCCGTCGAATGAGCCTACGTGGCTGCGCATGTTCGCGTCCATGACGCTGTTGCGGTACAGCGTGTAGGGCTCGATGCTTCCACCGCAGCCACGGGGGGCACCGCGCCAAACAAGAACGCGAGGCGAAGCATCAGTAGTCCAAGTACGTGATTTCGTGGCCTTCAAGCATGCCGTGCGACGAGAAAGCCACGGAGAAGCGCTTGAACATTGCCATGAATTCTGTAAGTTCGATGTCCACTTGAACCCTACGGACCATGATCGGCCCTTTGCTGGCCTCGATCATTGCTTTCACGTTGTCGTGGTCGCCGGGCTGCGCAAAATAGAACGTGACCGAGAGAGGATCTTTGTATTTGCCGTGTAGCTCCATGGTGTCAACGTCGATTCCAAGCAGGAACTCGCCCTCTGGCAGAAGGTCCTTGGACTTTAAGAACTCTCGCGGGCCGGTCTTGTCGCTTTCGTCCATGCTGGACGTGCCCTTGAAGTCTGCATACTTGGTCGAGGCTCTGAAAGGTGTTACGTGCATGGTCCCCTCCTGTGCGGAAATGGAAGGGTATCAGACGCGGGTTAGCATTCCCCTCAGGAGGCCTTCATGTTCCATGTACTGATCGACACTAGCGTTTGGCTCGATCTAGCTGCTGACAGCAAGCAGGCTCCCTTGCTGCGCGTTTTGGAAGATTTCATCGACAACGGTGCGCTGAAACTCATCGTGCCGCGAGTTGTCCACGACGAGTTTCACAAGAACAGAGAACGCATCGAAAAGACAAGCGCCAAAGGCCTTGCAACCCACTTTCAGCAGGTTAAAGAGGCGATCAAAAAGGTCGGCACTGACTCCGTAGCGAAGAAGCAGCTCTTGACTCAGCTGGATGACGTGAACCACAAGCTGCCATTGATAGGTGGCGCAGCCGCAGCAACGTTGGATTCCATCGCAAAGATTCTTGATCGAGCGGGGGTTCTTGAGACAGCAAGTGAAGCGAAGATGCGAGCTGCCGAGAGGGCGCTCCAGCGGCAAGGGCCATGTCACCACGAGAACAAGAATTCGATAGCAGACGCAATCATCATTGAGACCTACAGAATGTGCGTCGAGCGCGGTGGTGCGCGCGAGCGGTTCGCATTCGTTACGCACAACAAGAACGACTTCAGCGCCCACAACAATCAAAAGCTTCCTCATCCCGATCTCGCGTCCAGCTTCACGAAGATCAAGTCGCTTTACTTCATACAGCTCGGTGACCTAGTGAACCGCGTTGCTCCCAACGTCACGCGACAACTCCTGTGGGAGTACACGTTCAATGAAGAACCGCGCGGACTAAAAGAGATTCAGGATGCACTTGAACTGCTCTGGAGACAGGTTTGGTACAACAGGCACCTGAACGTTGACCACCGAATCAAGAGAGGGGAACACAGGATCGTTAGTCCGCAAGAGTGGGAGCGCAACAAGGACTATCAGAACACCACAATTGACACCGTTTGGAGGCGGGCTGTCGCTGCGCGTGTGAGAACGGAACGTCAACTCGGAATGGGAAACATCGGCCCTTGGGACGACTTTGAGTGGGGAATGATTAACGGCAAGCTGTCCGCACTACGCTGGGCACTTGGGGATGACTGGGACATGTTGGACACATAGTGTCGACCATCAGATGCTCGCCATCCCTTCGGGACGAATGACGCCGCCCGGACCATGAATGTCCTTCGTCTCGTCATTGTCAAACTTGATCCGCATGACGAAGGTTTTGCCGTTTCCGGACGGTGCGATCGCCTCAATTGCACCCGCACCGAAAAGTCGGTGAGCTACTCACAGCAACTGCGTCGCGTTTCGGAACAAGCGTCCACTTCGATCCAATTAACAATGTAACCGTGGTACTCAATGCTCAAGGTAAAGTGATTACCGTCATGCACGGAGGGAGGTGATATGAACTTGCAGGAACTACATCGAATTGCAAACTCGGCGAGCGACAGCATCTTTGCGGTTGCAGACTTCACCAGATTCACGGAGCACTTGTTCTCCGATTGCACTGACACAGTGGCTCTTAGAAACTACAGAGCCGCATGGTTTGAGTTGGAAATCGTGAACGCGACCGCGTTGGCGGACTGGGAGGCAGACGGTCGCCCCAAGGAGTGGCTTGATAAGTGGAACCAGGTATACAAAGCCGAGACCATCTTAGTCATTGACCACTTGGTCGAGGTGGCTGATGAAATGTGTCATCAAGGCATCGACACAGCCAACGAAGGTCGATCGGGGTAGTACGACGTGGCTGGTCGAAGTGAAATGATGACTGATAAACCTATCCTCCTGGCGATCGACGGCGATAGATTTGATTCAATCGATGAACTTCATCGCTGGATCCAAGAGCGACTCAATTTTCCCGACTACTACGGTGGCAACGCGGACGCACTTTGGGACAGCCTGACAGACCTGCTGTATTCGCAGCAGTCGGTAGAGGTGACTTGGGCCTCGTTTAACTCAAGTCGCGCGCGATTCGGGCAAAGCGCTGAAGTTCTCCGGGACACATTCATTGACGCCGCGAAGCGGTTTCCCACTAGGGCGACCGTGATCATTTCGCCGTAATAGGCATGACCTGAGCGAAATCCGGAAATCTCAATGTTCAATTTAAGTCAAACGCTGTCGCAAGCCGACATCGAGACTGTCAAGCAATGTCTCCAGGCGGCGGTTGACGGGCCGTTCTTTCCAGAGTGGGAATTCGAAGCTCTCTTCGGAGTGAACCGTGGATTGGTTCGCGCCGTTCTGAATGAGTGGCCCGCTGGGGCGATGTCTGAGGATGACGTTGGCTGTGCAGTTGTCGGCTCACTCAACAATCTTCTCGGCTATCCGCACGGGCACGAAAGCGAGTTGGCGCGGTACGTTGCCATGCCATTAGACGAGGTCCGAGGAACACTTGATAGATTGCTCGCGTTAGGTTTGTAGGTTAGTTGAGAGAACTGCGACTGGCGCACGCGAGGTGACCGCCATCGGGTCTTTCGCTGCCGAAACTGGAGCCAAGGGCGGGTTGATCGCGATCAGGCGTGATGTCAAGCCATGTAGCGCGTCCAACGAGCGTGCGTTCAGACTGGACGACTGGCGCAGAGGAGAGATGTTTTACAAGCCTGCCTCTGCAGGCCTCAGTTTGAATCAGCGGACGAATGCAGATCCTACGAAACTTCATTTTTATGCCGGCTTCGACACCTGTCCCTTCGGATGGAAGATTGATCGCAACTTTGCCGTCCGGCATCCAGTCGGCGCAGGAGCTTCTCAAGGCTTTGGCCGAGGAGCTTAAATTTCCCGATTACTTCGGAAATAACTGGAACGCGCTTTTCGATTGCTTGCGAGATTTAGCATGGATTGCCGAGAGAGAGATATGCATTGTCCATAGCGATCTGCCCAGATTGCCGGACGCGGAGCTGACCGTGTACCTCGAAGTTTTGCGAGACGCGATTGCTGACTGGCGAACCGATGAGCCGCACGAGATAGTCGCTGTGTTCAGAGATGCTGATAGGGACAGGATTCTGGATCTCGTGGGGGCCACTTCGAGATGAATCTAAACCGATTACTGAGCCCCTTGAGCGCCTGCGGGCTTGGACCATCTCGCGATCCCTTTGCACGTGTAATGACAAGGGGAGGAAGATGGATTCCGCTGAATTGATCACACAAGTAAGAGACGAGTTGCTGCGCGCAGAGAATGTGCTGAATACAGATTTCTCATTCGAACTGGCCGAGCCAAATTATTTGCGCGTTCTTGCACTCATGGCGAGTGCTCCACAACTACAGCCTCAGTTCGAAGATTTGTTGATAACTCTCTTCAGAGATCACAAAGTGAGTGATGAGCCGATTGCCTACCTGATGCACAGGCTTCGGTGGCCGAATGTTCGCCAATGGATGGATGCACAGCTCCTAGCTATGCCTGATGCCATTGCAACGGGTGCGCCGTCTGAAAAGGTGATTGCGGCCTACAGCGATGACTGGGAGAACCGCGAGTTTTATCAACATTTGCCTTGAGGTGTGGCTGGCTATGAATTGTTCAATTCAGCCGGTACGGCAATTGGGAGCATGTCAATAACTTCTAAACGCAGAGATTAAACCGTAGCAACTAACCTAGTACCGCTCGGAAGTAGATGGGTTGCACACCTCTGGGAACTATGGCGTCAGCGACGTCCATGAGTAATCCATTGGTTTTCAAATATGATCGGCACGCTTTACCGGCCCGCTTGCAGTAACGGCGGGGTACCCAACCTCTCAGCCGCGCGAGCGGCCACTGCAAGAGCGATCTTTCACCATGACCCCAGCTTCCAGCGCACAGTTGCCCCTGCGCTCTGCCTACCAATTCAACGCATCCAATATCCCGGCGGCACAACCGGGCACGACGGACGGCCCGGATGTGCGGCAACTCTTCATCGACGGCATCAATCAGGCGATTGGAGACGATGCCCGGCTCAGAGAGCGGTACCCCTCCCAAGGTCTGGCGCATGAAGACCTGATGGCCTTGCTTCGCGAACGGGACCGCTTGGCGCCCATGTGCGCTGATACAACTGGCACCCTGGACTTGGCACCTCATCTGAGCGAACCCGTCAGGCGCGTCATCACGCAGGCGCTTCGCCGGTTGGGCCTCACCGTCGTCGATCGCCAGGCACAGCAAGAGGCGCCGCCGGTATCCGTTCATGTTCGCGCAGCGGAGATGAAGAAGCCGCCGCCAGATGACGAGGATGAGGACGACGTGGTCGGACCTGAGATGAGTCATCTACCCGCTGTTCCCGTCAACCCGGTGGCAGTGCCTGCTGCCAGCGTGAATCCGCAACTGCATCTGCCAGAGATTGAAGACGTGCTGAGCCGCCACTGCAAGCAGGCACTCACGGAAGGCCGGGACAGCTATCGCGCGGCCAGCCGGGCGAAGGACGCGGTGGTGGATGCGGTGATGGAAGGCGCCACCACCGTAACGGTGGACCTGTCGGCTGAGATCGTGACTCAGTTGGCGCGGCTGGGTTTGACGTGCCGCGCGAACGTGGCGGCATTGCCAGTGCTGCCACGGGTCGCGGAGAGCAAGGATGGGCCGGAGCTGGCATACGCGCTTGCAGCGGTTGAGGCTGCGCGAGCGGCGGAGCCGCAGCAGCCTGCAGATATAGTGGACGCGGCGCTCTTTGGAGCAGGCCCTTGCATCACGCAGCAACAGATCGACGACAGTAAGGCGCGCAAGGGCAGGGATTTAAGGGCCGACCTTTACGTGGCGCTGAAAGATGGCGACGGCGTTGTGGTGAGCGCGATCATGGCCAGGCTGAAGGGAGCAGGTCTTAGCGCGGAGCAAGTCGCCGAAGTCCTCGGGGCTAAAGATGCTGCGGGGAAACCTGGTTTGTACTGGGCGGTGGGGGGCGGGCACCCAACTGCAGTGACGGCGTTCATGGACGGTCTGAGAGGAGCAAGCCTCAGCCTGGATCAAGTCGCCGACATCGTCGCCGCCAAGCGGCCTGACGGGGGCACTGGCTTGTGCTTTGCGCTGAATGACGGGCACGCAGCTGCAGTAACGGCGTTCATGGAAGGCCTAAGGGGAGCAGGTCTCAGCTCGCAGCAAGTTGCCGACATCGTGGCCGCCAAGGATTCCCGTGGGAGGCCTAGCTTGTATTTGGCGCTTTCCAACGGGCGTTCGGCTGCAGTGACGGCGTTCATGGAGGGCCTGAGGGGAACGGGCCTCAGCGCGCAGCAAGTTGCCGAAATCGTGACTGCCAGGAGGTCTGACGGGACCGCGGGTTGGCCCATCGCGCTTGTGAACGATCACACGGCAGCAGTGACGGCGTTCATGGAAGGCCTGAGCAGAGCAGGCCTCAACCCGCAGCAAGTTGCCGACATCGTCGCCGTTAAAGACTCTGATGGGGACTCTGTCTTGTGCACTGCGCTGAGTAGTGGACGCGCTGCTGTAGTGACAGCGTTCATGGAAGGCCTGAGAGCAGCACGGCTCAGTGCGCAGCAAGTTGCCGAAATCGTCGCAGCTAAGAATTCTGCCGGAGACCCTTGCCTGTACTCTGCGCTGACTGAGGGACACGCCGCTGCAGTGACGGCGTACATGGAAGGCCTCAGAGGAGCCGGACTGAGCCCGCAGCAAGTTGCCGAAATCGTCGCCGCCAAACTTTTTGATGGGACCCCTGGCTTGTACATTGCGCTGCAAAACGGACAAGCAGCAGCAGTGACGGCGTTCCTGGAAGGCCTCAGACGAGTAGGCTTGAGCCCGCAGCAAGTTGCCGACATCGTGGTCGTGGCTGTCAAGAAGTCTGACGGGACCCCTGGCTTGTTCTTTGCGCTCCAGGACGGACACGCAGCAACAGTGACGGCGTTCATGGAAGGCCTGAGAGGAGCAGGCCTCAGCGCGCAGCAAGTTGCCGAAGTCGTTGCCGCCAAAGATTCCAATGGGCACCCTGGCCTGTTCTTCGCGCTGCAAGAAGGCCACGCAGCAGCAGTGACGGCGTTCATGGAAGGCCTGAGAGGAGCAGGTCTTCACCCGCAGCAAGTTGGCGAAATCGTGGCTGCCAAAGATTCTGATGGGACCCCCGGTTTGCGGGTGGCGCTTCAACAAGGACAGGCAGCAGCAGTGACAGCGTTCATGGACGGCCTGAGAGCAGTCGGCCTCAGCCCGCGCCAAGTTGCCCAAATCGTGACTGCGAATGGTTCCGATGGGAACCCTGGCTTGTATGCGGCGCTTCTCTTAGGACACGCAGCAGCAGTGACGGCGTTCATGGAAGGCCTAAGGGGAGCAGGCCTCAGCCCGCAGCAAGTTGCAGAAATCGTCGCCGCCAAGAGTTTCGGTGGGAACCCTGGCTTGGTGCTTGCGCTCCAGGAGGCGCACGCAGCAGCAGTGACGGCGTTCATGGAAGGCCTGAGCCGAGCGGGCCTCAGCGCACTGCAAGTTGCTGAAATCGTTTCCGCCAAGACGTCTGACGGAATTCCTGGGTTGCAATTTGCGCTGCAAAGCGGACGAGCAGCAGCAGTGACGGCGTTCATGGAAGGCCTGAGACGATTAGACCTGAGCGAGGAGCAGGTCGCCGAAATCCTTGCTGCCAAGGATTCCGACGGGAACCTGGGCTTGTCCGTGGCGCTTCGTCATGGAGACGCACCTGTAGTGACAGCATTTATGGAAGGCCTGAAAGATGCCGAGCTCGACCTGGATATCTTGAAAATCGTGCGTGTGGAGTTGCCGGGCGTGTCGGGCGACTTTATGCAGAGAATGAGGCTGGCACATACCTTGGAGGCCTTCAAGCAGGGTTTGCTCTCCACGCATCGCCGTAGCAGGGGGCTTTACGCCGGCGTACAGATCAATCTGATCGCAGAGGCAACTTCAAGGCGGATCGCAGAACTGCGCAGCTGAGCGTCTTGTCGGCGCGGGGCAGGGAACCCGTAGCTGGCCTGGCCGCGAAGCCACCAGACGTCGCTCGCTTCGACCTACCGGCACAGCCGCAAGTCAGTGTCAGCAGTGATGTTGCGCTTTCCCGCCGCCCGGCTGCAGCACCGGCGGCACGTCTCACCCCCTCTCACCCGCACGAGCGGCTCCTGCAAGAACGATCTTTCACCATGCACTCAACTTCCAGCGTCCGTCTGTCCCCGACCGCTTCCCCGAAAACCATCACCTTCAACACCGCAGCGGCACCGCCCTATGCGCATGCGAACGCAACCGAAGGCGTGCGCCAGCAACTCTTCATCGACAACATCAACCAGGCCATTGGAGACGATGCAACGCTCAAAGCGCACGATGCCTCGCACGTCCTTGCGCATGAAGAGTTGACCGCCTTGCACCGCGAACGGGACCGCGTAGCGCCGATGTGTACCGATCAAGCCGCCGCCCTTGTCCTGTCCGAGCATCTCAGCGAGCCCGTCAGGCGTCTGGTCACGGGCGCGCTTCAAGCGGCCGGTTTCACGGTCGCCGATTACCAGGCCGTGCCGGTAGCGTCCCATGTAGTCGGTAGCGACGCAGCGTTGTCGAACGATCTCTACGACGCGCTGCGGGGTAACGACGGCGCGGTGGTGAGTGCGGCCATGCGCAGCTTGAAGCAGGTATGCAACGGCCACCCGGACCGGTTCGTGAACCTCGTGCTTGCCACAGACCACAAGGGCCGCTCCGGCCTTCAGCGTGCGCTGTACGCGGGCCACACCGGCGCGGTGATGGCGTTCATGGACGGCCTGAAGGGCGCAGGCCTCGGCGCGCAACATGTCGCTGACATCGTCGCAGCCCGTAGCCCCGACGGAACCTCCAACTTGTGCTGGGCGCTCATTGAAGGACAAGGCCCCATCGTCAACGCCTTCATGGCCTTGATCGAAGCGCACACCGCCAAAGGGTTGATGGAAAGCCTGCGAGGAGCCGGTCTGGGCCGGGAGCAGGTGGCCGATCTCCTCGCCGCCAAGGATGCCGACGGAATTCCTGGCTTGTCCTTTGCGATGAAATTCGGCAGCGCAGGTGCAGTGACGGCATTCATGGACGGCCTTGTGAAAATTGGCCTTAACTCGAAACAGATCGCCGACATCGTCGCTGCCCGGGACGCGAACCATGCACCTGGTTTGTATTTCGCGATGTATGCAGGCAAAGCCGCTGTGGTGACCGCCTTCATGGACAGTCTGAGCAAACTCGGCCTCAGCTCGAAACAGATCGCCGACATCGTCGCTGCCAGGGGCGCTGACGATGCGTCTGGCCTGTATTGCGCGCTGGCTGAGGGGCGCCCCGCCGCAGTGAAGGCCTTCATGGACGGCCTGCAGGGCGCAGGCCTCAGCAAGTCGCACATCATCAACATCGTCGACGTGCCGTTGCCGGGTCCATCGGCCAGCCATACGGGCGCCTCAAAAACAGCGCGAATCGAGGCCCTGGAGGCCTACGGGCTGGGCTTGACATGGCTGCAACGGCAGCACCTCATCACGCCCGCCCAACTGGCAAGAATCGAAGAGCCGCTGGGCAAGCACATCGCAGAACTGCGCCGGCATATTCAGCCGACGACTGTCGACGCCGTCTCTCAATAAAAAACCTACTGCAAGAACGATCTTTAACCATGCAATCAACTTCCAGCGCCCGGCTGTCGCCGACCTCTTCCCAAGGAAAGGCCGCGGCCTTCAACACCGTGGCTGCACGGCCGAACGCCAACCCAAACGCAGGCGTGCGCCAGCAACTCTTTATCAATGACGTCAATCAGGCAATTGGCGACGACGTGAAGCTGAAGGAGCGTTTTCCTGCTCGCGGCTTGCAGCACGAAGAATTGACGGCCTTGCGTCGCGAACGGGACCGCCTGGCACCGATGTGTACCGATGAAGCACGCGCTCTTGAGCTGGCTGCGCATCTGAGCGAACCCGTCAGGCGCGTACTTACGAATGCGTTGCGTGAAGTAGGTGTCACGGTGATCGATCACCAGGCCCCACCGACGCCACCCGTTTCCATTCATGTTCCCGCAGCAGAAATGAAGCTGCCACCATCAAAAGAAGCAAATGCCGTGGCCGTACCGGAAGTGTCAGCCGCAGGCGATGCGGCTGACAAGCCCGCGCAGCTATTCAGCGCCCTGGAGCAGGGGCGCGCGGCGGACGTCGCTGCCTTGATGAATGGCTTGAAGAAGGCCTGTCCCAACCCCCAGGACTTCGCTTGCGCCGCTACGGCCAGAAACGCCAACGGCACACCCGGCTTGTATTTCGCGTTGCAGCACGGTCGCACCGCCGCAGTAGCAGCGTTCATGGACGCGCTGGCGGACCAGGGCCTGAGCCCCCAGCAGTTGCACCGGCTCCTTGCTGCCAGGAACTCCGACGGTGATCCGGGCCTGTACTTTGCGATGCAGGACGGACAGACGGAGACGGTGGTTGCATACATCAGCCGCTTGAAAGGCCTGGGCCTGCGCCCGCACCAGATCGCCGAACTCGTGACCCCCAAAAGCTCCGACGGCGACTCGGGCCTGTTCTTTGCGCTGCAAGACGGCTATCCAGACACGGTGGCCGCATTCATGAACATCGTGAAGGACCTGGGCCTCAACGCGGCACAGATTGCCCATGCTGTTTCAGCCCTTGACTCGGATGGCGTGTCGGGGCTGCACTTTGCGTTGGCCCAGGGACAGAGCGAATCGGTGGGTGCGTACCTGAGCGGACTCCAGCACCTGGGCCTGAGCCAACAACAGATCACAGAGCTGGTTGCGGTCAAGGACCCTGAGCACGAACATGGCGTGCAACTGGCGCTGAAGAACGGGCACACCGCTGCGGTGGCGGCCTTCACGAGGGGTCTTGGCGGGCTTGGGTTGGACTCCGGGACGATCGCCGAACTCACAGGGGCCCAAGTGCCAGTGAAGAGTTTCGCATCGACCCATGAGGCGAAGCAGGGGCCAGCAAAGCACATCACGCAGCCACAGATCGACGGCAGCAGGACCGGTGAGGGCTCGGATCTAAAGGCCGATCTTTACGCCGCGCTTGTTGATGGCAACGCGACTGCGGTGAGTGCAGTCATGAACCGCTTACTGAGTGCCGGGCTAGGCACGCATCGGATCGCCGAAATCGTCGCTGCCAAGGATGCTGACGGGACTCCGGGCTTGTACATGGCGCTGCAGGACGGGCACGCCGCTGCGGTGACGGCGTTCATGGACGGCCTTAAGCGTAGCGGCCTCAGCCGGCAGCAGACCGTCGAGATTGTCTCCGCCAAGGATCGTCAAGGGAGTCCCGGCCTCTACTACGCA
Source organism: Caenimonas sp. SL110 (assembly GCF_001044395.1). Taxonomy (GTDB): domain Bacteria; phylum Pseudomonadota; class Gammaproteobacteria; order Burkholderiales; family Burkholderiaceae_C; genus Ramlibacter. The sequence continues at coordinate 18,755 of NZ_JANU01000008.1, read as the reverse complement.
CTGTATTTCGGGCACAAAGCAGCAGTGACGGCTTTCATAAGCGGCTTGATAGGGGCGGACCTCAACCCGGACCAGATCGCCGAAATCGTAGCCGCCAAGAGTCGGGATGGAACGCGCGGCTTTTGCGTTTTGCTTTGCAATGGGCACGCAGCTACCGTGACTGCTTACATGGACGGCGTGAAGGGCGCAGGCCTGCGCCCGCAAAAGATCGCCGAACTTTTTGATGCGAAGGGTTCTGACCGGACCCCGGGCTTGAACTTTGCACTCGACCAGGGACACGCAGCCACAGTGACGGCATTCATGAGCGGCTTGGCCGGAGCGGGTCTTCGCTCGAGACGGATTGCTGAGATCGTCGCTGCCAAGAACTCGAATGGGGACTCCGGCCTGCATCTGGCACTGGAGAAAGGGCACACGGATGCAGCGACTGCGTTCACGAACGGTTTGGAGAATCTTGGGTTCAGTGAACACGAAATCGTGGAAATCGTCGTCGCAGGGACGCCAGTGAACACGAAGCAACGGATCGACGACAGCGTGGCGGTCAGCGTCTCCGACTGGGGGCGCACCCTCAGGGGTGCGCTGAAAAGAGGCGACAGTGCTGCGGTGAGTGCGGTGATGAATAGCGTGAAGAGTGGCGGCCTCAATCCGCAGGAGATTTTCGACATAGTTACCGCCAAGGGTTCTGGCGGGTACCCCGGCATGTACTCAGCACTGCGGCGTGGGCACGCCGCCACGGTAAAAGCGTTGATGAATGGACTGGGCGGAGCAGGCCTGAGCCCGCAACAGGTCACCGAAATTGTCGCCGCGAGAAAGTCCGACGGTAATTCCGGCTTGTACTATGCGCTGTACGGCGGGCACGTGGCGACAGTGACCGCATTCATGGAAGGCCTGAGCGGAGCAGGCCTGAGCCCGCAACAGATCGCCGAAATCGTGCCAAAGACCTTGGCACATCGCGAGGCCGCCACCGTTGCGGAGAAGGCGGCGCAAGCCGATGCTTTGAAAGCTTTTATTGATGGCTTGGCGGGCCTTTCAGTGAATGTGAAGTTTAGGAACGCTCCATCGCTAGCACTCACATGAGGCGGAGCATGTAGTGCCGTCAGCAGCATGCTTCCGGTTGGTTCAGCAGGCGAATTTGAGAAATCAGGTAACGCCGTTGCCCGCACAGATGCGTTCGGAGAACTGCTGATTGCCGTGGCAGCCTTGCCGTGCACGATGTCGCCTGATCCGATGCATCCTCGCTGCGGGCGTTACGTGCTTTTCAAGCAGCCAGCAATTAGCAACGCGGGATGCGAGCCAGGGTCTCGCCCATCGCCGCGCGCGCGATGGCGGTGTCGTAGTTAGCCTGGCCGCGAATCCACCAGCCGTCGCTCAATCCAAAGTAACGGCACAGCCGCAAGTCAGTGTCGGCGGTGATGGCGCGCTTGCCCGCGACGATGTCGCCAATGCGCTGCGCGGGCACTCCAATGTCGTTGGCCAAGCGGTACTTCGTCAAGCCCAGCGGCTTCAGGAATTCCTTATCCAGCATCTCTCCCGGAGAGACGGGGGCCACAGTTCTTCGTCGGGCTGGCGTCAGGACAATGCGCCGCCCGGCCTGACCCGATATTTCGCCAACCCAAAAAACTCAGGATCTCGCGCCTCATACAAAAACGGCTTGCTCGGCACGAGCACGCTTCCATCCGGCCACATCGAAAGGGTGCACACACTCTCATGCGCCAACGCTGTGCGCGAAACGATCTGCCCGGTCAATCGATCGAGCGATAGCAGGGCATGCGCAGCGGGCACAAATCCACGGTCCGCTGACGCCTGCCCCAAAGCAGCCACGCAATAAATGAACTGCCGGTTCACGCACAACACCGAGTTGATCTGCACATCAGCGCCGGTCTGCTTCTTCAACTCCGACGTCCACAAAACTTCACCTGTCGCCGACAAACAGACGACATCCGATTTGATCGAAATATAGAGTCGGCCATCGGGAGTCGGGTTCGGCGATGCAGACGAGGTTCCGGGCAAGGGTGTTGACCACAACACCCGCCCGTCGTCCGTGGCGTGCGAGGTGATGCATCCGCCCTGATCCGCGCAAAAGACCTGGCTCAGGTCGAAAGACAGCGCCGGGCTGGTGTCGCATCCGGGTCCCATCGACACCTTGAATGCACGCTCCAGATTCAGCAGGTCGATGCCGTACAGGATGCCGCTGTCGGCTGTTTCGCCAGCTGCCGCGATGAAGATGCGGCCGCTGTGCGGATGCAGTGCAGGCACATTCTTTGCCGCCACGCCGATCCCCAGAAAACGCCGTATGCCCGTGTCCACGTAAGACGCATCGACCCCGCGTTGCTGCAGTCGCGCCCGCATGCCCTCGCCCGCGCGGCCGCGCATGTGCGAGTGCCACACGCCTTGCGCCATCGGCACGCTTTCAAGACGAAGTGCATGGAGCTGTGTGCCTTGCCCGGCATCGAACACCGCCAGGCAACCATCGATACCCAGCACAACGATCTGTCCCTGCGGCGCAATCATCACGCCCGCCGTCTCATGCGCAAACGGAACCTGCCACAGCAACTCGCCGCTCACCGCCCAATGGAAAAGATGCGCGCCATCTGCGACGACCACACTGCCGGCTTGCGTCACGGCGGGAGATGTCAGGCTGGCCCGCACCCGTGTTCCGGTGTGCCAGAGCACGTGCCCGTCCTCGTTCAAACACCACAGGCATCCCGCATCCTCTGTGGGTGCATTCAGGGTGGAAACAAAGATGTGTCCGGTTGCGTTGTAGCAAGCCACTGTTGCCGCTGGAATGTTCTTGAGCGCGCGCCACTGCAAGTCGACGTGCGGACCCGCCCCGCAATCAAGGTAATCTGAATTCAATACATCACCGTGGCGGTTGGCCCACATGGCAGTTCTCTCAAGCATTTGATTGGTCACGCTTCAGCGGGTTGCAGCTGTTTGCAATTCGACATGCGAACCAGCACTTTTCTGTTGAGGTCCTTGATCTCGCGGCGTCCGTGCATCAGGCGCCGGTTGTCCACGAGCACCACATCGCCTGCCTGCCAGGGGATCGCCACTTGCAGCGCTCTGGAAACGTCCATCAGTTCCTGGAACACCGCGTCGGAGATGGGTTCATCGGGTGCCAGGCGCACGCGGTTGTTTTGAAGCTGCCACAGGCGTTCTTGCGTCAGGATGGGCAGCACGTTGTTGATGAACATCGCACGGCCGCTGGCGTCATGAACGACTGCCGAGGTTTCGTAACGTGTCTGCAGCTGTCCTGCTGCATCGATGTGGCATTGCAGGCCGTTGCGGTCGCACACGGCGCGAACCTCGTTCTGGTCGCTGGTCTGATAAATCAGGGGCCACTGCTGCGGGCTGTAGCTGCGGATGTAGGCGATGCGGCGTTTCAGGAACAGATGCTGCGTCTGGCTGGACAGCCGGGCGAAGAACTCGGCGCCGTCGCACAGGGTGGTCTCACCACCGAGCGCAGGGGCGACCGCGCAGTAGAACCACAGCAGTTCCGGCTTGTGTCGCCGGTAGTACATCTCGCCGTGAAACGGCACCGCAAAGCTCTGGCCTTCGCCGGTCACTGACAGCAGCGTGGGATTCTTGTTGATCGCCTTGCGCTCGAACGCACCGCCCTGGTAGTCCATGAAGCCATCGCCCAGGGTTTCCGAAAACTCGCAAAAGCTCTCAGGAGAAAACCCAAAGCCCCGAAAAAGCAAAGCTTTTTTGTGGAGCAGTTGCTCTTGCAAGGTGGCGGGGTCGAGGGTGCTGGTTTCAGGTGTGACCAACGCACCAAAGGTTTCAGGAAAAATCATGTCTTGTAGTCCCACATGTCGATCGTCCGGTGCCAGTGCTGATAGATCAGGTCGGTGAGCGCCGTGTCCATCTGGTACTGGTTCTGCTCGTACGAGCCCAGGGTTTGCAGGTAGGCCTTGATGGGGGCTTGGGCCGTGCCGAAGCTTTCAATCTGAAGCTGGCTGTAGATCTTTTCGATGGTGGCCAGCGGCGCGCGGCGCAGTTCATCAAAAGACACTTCAACGTACTGATGGTCCGGCAGGTCTTTGCGCTGCTCAAGGTGCGCATCCATCATGTCCACGTAATAGCGCAGGGTGCGCGCGTGCCATTCGTCGCGCGTGATCGGCTGCAGCGCCTTCTTGAGCACAGCCTTGTTGAACTGCGCCATGCGTGAGACGAACACCTCATAAGGGTTGCGATGGATATGAACAAACTTCGCACCGGGAAACATCGCCTTCAACACCGAAATGCGGCTGGTGTTGGGCGGGTTCTTCAATAGCAATGGCTTGCCCTGCTGCGCGAACGACAGTTTGCGCAGCAGGTAGTCATAGGCATTTTTCCAGCCGGTCAATTCGTGGTCTGCGATGCCCTTGAACAGCACATAGCGGTCAAAGTAGTCATCCATCTTCTTGGGGAAGTAGTAGCCGTGCCAGAAGCTGCCGGGTGCCAGTACCGCGAGCGCCACTTCTTCTTCGGAAGGCGACTTTGCGGCCAACGCGACGTTGTCCATGTAGCGCTTAGTCTGCACAAAGCGCCCTGCGTAGGCATCGCCTCGCGTCAGAAACGAATAGGGATAGATCGACTGGATGACATTGAGATAGCCGAACGCCGGGTCCTGGCACAGGATGTTTTCCAGGTGCGTGGTTCCGCTGCGCCAATGGCCCACGATGAAGATGGGCGGCTGCGCGATCGGGTGCGCCCCGATTTGCGCTCCGTATTGCCGGGCTTCACTGGCTGCTTCGAAAGAGTTGCGGATGCTCTTGGCCGTGAGCCAGGCAAACTTTTTTGCGTCGTGAATCCGCAGTCCGTTCTGGGCCAGGATGGACCACCACTGCGCGAAGGTGACGCCCGCAAATGGATGGTAGATGGGGTCGCGCATCAGTGCATTCCTTCCAGGGCAAGCGCCCAGTGTTCAAGCAGGTCGTGTGCTTCGGTCCGCGCCACGGCGGGCTGCAGGAAGCGCACGATGATTTCGGCGCGCGTCTGGTGGTCGCGCACGATGAAGTCGATCTGGTAGTCATCGGTCATCGCGCCCGACTGGTGCAGGTCGATCTGCGTATCGTGCAGGTCGCCATCGGGGACCGGAAAGTAGTTCAGGCGCAGCCGCACGCGCTGGTTGAGCGAGGGCAACTGGTCATCCAGATACAGCCAGTCGTAGGCCAGCGACAACGCCGTCCAGTCTTTCATCTCGCGTTTCATGCGGCGGCTGTGCTCGGCAACGCTCGCCTGTGCAGCGCAGGCCACCGGCACATCGCCAGCCAGCCAGGCCACCAGACCCGTGTAGTCGTGCTGGTTGTCGATTCGCCTGCGATGAACGCGATGGGCAATGACAGCGCAATCCTGCGGGTAGATCGCGCGATAGGCCTGCTCCAGTGCCAGGGCGCACTCATGAAAGCGATAGCGCTTGTCGCCGGGGTAGGCGACGTGGCGTGTGATGACGCAGCGCTCGCTTGTTTCGTGTACCGGCAAGGGCGAACATGGCGCGATCAGGTTTTCGAGTGCGGCCCTGGCCTGCGCCAGTGGATAGTTCTTGCGCAGGCGCTGCATGTCGGTGGTGTAGTCCATCGGCGATTGCGCAGGCAAGGCAGCTTCAGACCACAGCGCCTCGTGGAAAGCCAGCAGCGCCTTGCCGTCGGCCAGCAAGTGATGAAACACATAGGCGATGCGATAGTCGCTGTCGCCAAATTGGCCGATCAGCACGCGAAACAGCGGGGCCTGGTCAAGGCGCATGCCTTGCTCCAGCGCGCTCACGCGTTCGGCGAAAGCCTGTTGACCGGCCGCGCCTGACTCGAAGGTTTCGTGAAGCAGCGGCAGCGCAAAGCTGCGCAAGGGCACGCACTTTTGCGACCAGCGTCCTTCGTGCTGCACCAGGCAATGACGCAGGCCGGGAAAGGCCTGCAATAGCGCCGGCAGGCGCGTGCGCAGCTTCTCTACAAGCCCGGCTTCGCCCTGCCGCGTGGTTGTCATGACCAGGCAGAAGTGCGCGGCCGCGCCATTCGATTTAAGGAACACCGCTTGAGCAGGCGTCAGTGGCATGCGTGAGGCAGCGCGCGAAAGGTCATAGCCCATGTCCGATGCCACCTTGACCGTCTCGGCCGAGTAGGTCTCATCCAGCCAGGCGTCCGCCCGCTCTTGCCATTTCATGGCACGCCCGGTGGTGACTTCCTGGTGCAGGTAGAACTTGGGATCGACCACTGTTTCTTGCGGCAGTGTTCCCGCGTAGGGTGAAAGCATTGCGCTTTCAAAATCGATCTTCAGCAGGCGGCAGATTTTTTCCAGCTCTGCCCGGGGCGCGTGCACCAGGTTTTCATAGGTCAGAGTCACCTGACGGTCGGCTGGAATGGTCTGCAGAAATTCCAGGGCCGTCCGGTTGGCATTGGCATAAGTTGCCTGCGCAATTTCAAGAGATGTCTTGCAGCGATTTTCTGGCGAGGGGTGATAGGGAATCACCCAGTCCGAAAGGCCGGGCTGCGCCTGTTTGCGGATCCGCTCATAGTTCAGGCGCAGGATGCGCATCAGGCGGTCGAACCCGTTGTTGATGAATGAGTCGAATACGTCGAAGGGATGGCGCGTCAGGAAGATGTAGAGCGGCTTTGACCCGGACACGGTTTCCGCTCTTTGCAGGATGCGCGGATTGCCCAGGTACGACGGCGACTTGTCGACGAGGTAGCGGCCTTCCAGTTGTGCTTGCAGCCACTGGTAGATCTGCGGCACCGGGGTTTTATTCGCGTGAAACGATGCGACGATCTGCGCTGCCGTCGCCTCGCCAACCAGCCTGACTGCGGCTTCTTCCAATCCACGGCCGAGCACCGTGCCGTTGAGCTGTTTTTGTGCATCCCCCAGGTGATCGAATGGCAGCAGATGCAGCTCCGCCGGTGCAAAGATTCGGGAATGCGAATCGAGCATCGACTTGAGCAAAGTCGAGCCCGATCGGACAGAACTCAGGATGAAGACAAGGGGCGGGGTTTGCTGGACTGGCGGCGCTTTGGAGGTCCGGAGGGACGGCGCCAACACATCGGAAGGGTCACAGGTCGAATGCATTGGTATGGGCTATGAAGCCAAAAGTATGCAGAGACTACCTGAGTACTCATATCAATTCAATGATGAGTAAGAAAAACGACACAAAAGTGTCGTTTTTGAAGTCTGGGCGTTTAGTGGGGCGACTAGCGAAGCAGGCCCTGCACCTCCAGCTCGGTGCGATGCACAAGGTCGATCCGAAGAAACGGGGTCTTGTCTTCGGGCATGCCCGCCACGCTGCACATCAACCGCAAATGGGCCATCCGCGATGCGCACAAACCCCGTTCTACCAGCGCGTCCTGCAGCTTCAAGCGCTCGTCCAGCGCCAGTGCCGCGCAGGAGTTGGCGTCCAGGGACTCGCGGGCTTGCCTGAGCTGGCAGGAAGCCCTGTCGTAGCGCTTCTGAATCGCGTCCGCCTCGGCAAGCAAGAGGTCTTCGCGACTCATCTTGCGACAGATCCGGGTGGCGCGATTGCAACCGGCTTGCACTGCGGCGACCAGGCAAGACCGGCGACTGGCGGTACGCGCCGCGTGCTGGCGTGCCTCGTACTCGATAGAACTGGCGCGGTCTCCGAAAATCCCGAGCAGAAGCGGCTCTATTTCTTGCTGAGGGCGAACATGGAAGGTCAGGTGATCAGCTTCGGCTGCGTCGCTGGGCGAGGACGTGGGATGCGCAGATGGGCTGGACGAATTCGAAGCGGGGTTGGTGGGCGATACGAAACGGGGAACACTGGCTGAACGGGCGGAGGTCATGAGGGGCGCTTTCTTGGGTGTGGATGGCAACTGGCAATTCAGTAACTGCACCAACCCGTGGGTTCCGCCCGCACCTTCAAACCCCTTGCAACCAGACCTTTGCGGGGCCGCCACCCGCTAGCGCCTCACCTGCCCTCGAACCGCGCCGCCCTGCGCTCCACAAAAGAACGCACGCCTTCTTTTGCATCCTCGCTATTGGCAAGCCGCGCCTGCACATCGATGAACTCTTCCATCGCCGCGAGCGGCCCTTGCTCCACCGCTTTGAGCGCATTGAGCCGCGTCGCAACCACAGCCAGCGGTGCCTGGTCGGCGATCGCCTGCGCGATGCGAAGGGCCTCATCGAGCTCTTGCCCGGCAGCAACGACCTTCTGCACGAAGTTCAGCCGCAGTGCCTCTGCACTCCCGAACTCATCGCCTGTCAGCAGGTGCAGCAGTGCATTGCCCAACCCGGCGCGCTCGGCCATGCGCAGCGTCGCGCCGCCGGTTGCCATGATCCCGCGCTTGACCTCCAGCTGCGAGAAGCGGCAATCATCGGCAGCGATCACGATGTCAGCCGCCAGCATCAGCTCGATGCCCAGCGTGTAGGTGATGCCCTTGACCGCCACCACCATCGGCTTGGTGCGACGCCGGTAACCCGGTGTGCCCAGGTCGGTGGGCTCGACCAGGCCCAGTGGAATGGCCTTCTCGCCGCGTTGCATCAGCGGTGCGATGGTCGGCAGGTCCAGTCCCGCCGTGAAGTGTTTGCCAAATGCGTGCAGCACACCGACGCGCAGCTGCGCATCGTCGTCGAGCAGCGTGTAGGCCTGGCCAAGCTCGCGGAACATGCGCGGCGTGAAGCCGTTGTACTTGGCAGGGCGGTTGATGCCGATCAGCAGGAGCGGGCCGCGCCGCTCCACGGTGATCGTGCCTTCGGCGGGCACGTCGGTGGTGGTGGGCGCGTTCACGAGAAATGCAGGTTGTTGATGCGAAGCCACGGCAGGCTGAGCGAGCCGCTGTCGATGACCTCTTGGCTGACGGCAACGATGTCCTTGAGCATCTGCGCCATGTTGCCCGCGATCATGACTTCGGAAAGCGCCGTGCCCAGCTCACCGCCTTCGATGAGAAAGCTGTTCTTGATGACGCCCGAGAAGTTGCCGTTGGCTGCGGGCGAACCCATGGAAAGCCGACCGACGAGCGCGCCACGCTTCACCCCACCGACCATCTCGGCCAATGGCGTCGCACCGCTTTCCACTACCCAGCCGCCACCGGCCACGGGCACGTGTTTCAGGCCGGTCTTGCGGCTGCCGTAGAGCGTAGGCGTGAGCGCGAGCAATCGCCCCTTGTCCACCAGCGTGACGGCCGGCGTGACGAAGCCGTCACCCGACATCGCGGCCACGCCGGGTGAGTCGAAGCGGCTGCGCACGGTGAGCAGAGGCGAGGCGATGATCTGTCCGACGCTATCGCGATAGAGCGAACTGCCCGAGATGAGTTGCGTGTCCGACAGTTGCCCTTGCAGCCATGAGAGTAGCGATGCCACGGCATTGGGCGTGAGCACCACGTCGCCCACAAACTTGCCGCCTGCCGGTTGCGTGTGGATCTGCCGCTCGGTGTCGCGCAGCATCTGTCCCATGCCGAACTGATCTTGCGCGGGCGCGCTGCCCAGGTCGTTGGTGTCGCCGCCGGTGTAGTTGAACGAGCTCGATTGATTGCCGTCGCGCGCCGTGCCGAACGCACCCAGCGAATAGCAACCCACGCTGCCGGACAAATCGCTGCCGCCGGTGGTGAGCGTGTGCCAGCGCCTGAGCGTGTGCTTGGCATCGCCTTCGTCGATCATCATCTTGGGCGTCTCGGTGGCCCTGAAGGCGAGCAGCTCGGCCATCTTGCCTGCCATCAGGTCGCGGTCTGCTTCCTGCGGTCCCTGCACGATGCGTGCGCGCTGATTGCTGGAGACGGCGTTGGCATCGTCCTGCGGCGCAGACTTCGCATCGGCATAGAGGCCCGCGATGCGTTCACGCATCGCATCGGCACTGAGGTCGGCCATCTCGGTGCTCGCAACGCGGCCTTCGACGATGCCCATCAGGCTGAGCTTGTGCGACTCGGCGCTGCGAAGCAGGCTCGGCTCGTTGTGCGCGACGTTCAATTCGTCAAGCTGCGTGTGGGCCGCCGTGACTTGCGCATGCTCGAAGCCCGCGCTGCGCATCAGCTCCAGCGCGGTCTGGGCTGCGTTCTTGAGTGTGGCTTCCATCATTCGCCTCCCAGGTGTGCGCGGGCGCGAAGGGCGGGGCCGCCCATCGACACGACCATCGGTTGCTTCTTGCCGCAGTAGCCGCTGCAGTTCCAGCTGAGGTCATCCGACACGGCATCGACGCTTTGCAGCACCTTGATGGCCGAGCCCGAGAGCGTGGTGTCTTTCACTGCGGGGCCGACCTTGCCGTTTTTGATTTCGTAGGCGAGCGTGATGCCGAACATGAACTCGGTGGTCGAGTCGGCCTGGCCGTTGGCGGTCTTCATGAGCAGGTAGCCGTCTTCGACGCCCGCGATCATGTCTTCGAACTTCGACTGCCCCGGCACGATGACGGTGTTGCGCATGCGAATGAGCGGCTCGTCCGACGGCGAGTACGCGCGTGCGCTGCCGGTCGTGGGTTTGCCCATGCGTGCTGCTGTTTCGCGGCTGTTCATGAACTCGGTGAGGATGCCGTTGTGGATCAGGACCGCATCGCGCGACGGTGTGCCCTCGTCGTCGGCATAGACGGGGATCATCACCTCTTGGCCGTTGAAGGTGTGCGCCACGTCGATCATGGTGACGAGGTCGCTGGCCACACGCTGGCCAACCAGGTTGGCGGTGACTGCGCCGCCGAGCACGAGGTCGGCTTCGCACGGATGGCCCATTGCTTCGTGCGCGAGCATGCCCGCGAGCTCGGGTGCCATCACGACGGTCTGCGCGCCGCCGCGCGCGGGCACGGCGTTGCACTTGGCCTGCACGTGTTCATTGAGCTTGTCCAGGATAGGTGTGATCGTGGCAGGTGACAGGTCAAGGTCGGCCAGGCTGCCCTTGCAGCTGAATACCTCCATCAGCTCCACCGGTGCGCCGTCGGCACCTTCTGCGGTGAAGATGACATAGCAAAGCGCGCGCTGGATGCTGCTCATCACATCGCTGCCGGTGCTGGTGGTCAGGCGCTTGGTGTGATGCTCGTCGCCCATCAGGACGCGTGTGGATTTCAGTGCTGGATAGCGGGCCTTACAGAACGCGGTGATCTCCGACATCTTCTGCACGCATTCGTTCTGGCCGATGGCGGGGCGTCCGTTGAAAACGTGTTCGCCTTGGTAGCTGCCGCCGGGCATGGGCTGTGCCTCGCGCACACCGAACCGGCCCATCGCCTGTGCGTTTTGCCGGGCCTGCGCGGTGATGCGCGCAATGCCCGCAGGACTGGTGTCGTTGGTGGATGCAAAGCCCCAATAGCCGCTGTCATAAACCCGCGCGCTGGCGCCGGCTTCGACGGTCTGGGAGTTGGTGGTGAGGTTGCCGTCCACCATAAGGATGCGGCGCTTGCGCAGCTCGTGGCGGCGCGTTTCAAGGTAGGTCATGCCTGGCTCCGATCAAATCAATTTACCCGGCCGGATGGCGGCCGGGGCATCAGCTTACAGCAGGGCGTTTGAGCGTGTCCGCAGTCCCTCTCGGGCTGTCATGCCGGACTCGATCCGGCATCCACCGCGAAGCGGAAGCTGCGCTTGATCAAAGATGGATTGCGGATCAGGTCCGCAATGACAGCCAAAAAGCCAGCGCGATGGCCATCAGGTCGCCATTTAAGATTTCTTTAGCAATTGCTTAAGCAATTCTTAGCGGCGCGTTTCGATCCGGATTTCTAGACTTGCGTTCATGGTTTGCAGGGCATGGTGCGCTGCGCCAGAAGAACGAAAGAAACTTGCAATGAACATCGATCAGAAAGAGCTGCAACACGTCGCCGCAGCGCAGGCTCCGCGCCTGGATATGTACTCCGGCATCCACAAGGCACTGCGCGCGCTGATGGCCGACACGCTGCTGGCTGTAGGGCGCATGGATGCCCATGACGAACTTGAACTCGCGCAGACCACGCAGCGCGTGCTGGAGTTGATGGATTTCTGTCGTGCGCACCTCAAGCACGAAAACGATTTCGTGCACACGGCAATCGAGGCACGCGCACCCGGCGCGTCGGCGCAGGTCGGCCACGAGCACCAGGACCACGAACGCCACATCGGCCAGCTGGCAGACGCCTGCACCGCCTTGCTGAATGCGCCCCAGGAGCTTCGTGCAGCGGGCGCGCAGAACCTGTATCGCAATCTGGCGCTCTTCATCGCCGATAACTTCCAGCACATGCACGTCGAAGAGACCGCGCACAACGCCGTGCTGTGGGCACGCTACACCGACGCCGAACTGGCGCAAGTACACGGCGCACTCGTGGCATCCATCCCGCCGCAAGAGATGATGGGCGTGCTGCGCTGGATGGTGCCGTTCATGAATCCCGCCGAGCGCGTGGGCATGCTCGCCGACATGCGCGCGAATGCACCGGCTCCCGCGTTTGGCGCGGCGCTGGATGTGATCCGGCCGCACCTGACCGAGGGGGAATGGGCGAAGCTGGTGAATGGGCTGGGGCGCTGACTGATGCGACTTAAATCAGCGTGACCACGTCGCGCAAGTGGGCGGCGGTTTGAGGCAGGCCCCTCTTTTCGAGCAGATCGACAAGCGCCACTGCGGTGACTTGCGGTCTGCCCCAGCGCTCACGCATCGCCTTGATCGCCGAGAGCGCTACCGCCCCACGCAACATGATCTGATTCAGGACGAATTCATCCGGAGTCTGTAGTTCGATTCCAAATGCATCGACGACTTCGTTCGGAAAGTCTTTCTCGTTCCAGGTCACGATCGCGTCTGCATGTCCGGCGATTGCAGCCGCAAGTACATGCCTGTCGTCCGGATCAGGAAGCGTCAGCCCCTCGATGAGGTGCTCGTAGCCGGTGACGAGGCAGTCGGGAATTGCTTCTTCCATTGCAGAGGCGGCCATTCGAATTTTCTCTGTCATCGTCGGCCTGTCCCTCAATAGCGAACGGGTCCATTCGTCCCTGATGTGTGGCGTCCACTTGGCGCTGTAGAGATCTGCATGCGCAAGGCTTAGCAAGAGATCTCGCAGCAGGGCCGGGTACAACACGTTGGCATCGAGCACTGCCGTATATCGCGCACTTCCCGCCATCAGAGTTCTTCACCCATCTCGCTGGAAATCCTGCTCAACTTTTCGAGTGCTTCTTCTGAGCGCTTTTTCTGGTCTTGCTGGTAGCGCATGAGCTCTTCGAACTCGATCCGGCGGTGCCGATTGACCAGCCTGCACTTGATGCGGCCAGCCTGTATTTCCTTGATGACGAAGGGGCGTGAGACGTTCAGGAGCGCTGCAGCTTCTTGCGTCGTCAGTTCCAGCTTTTGCGGCACCAGCAGCATGGGTTCGCGCTTGGCCATTTGCCGCAGGACTTCGGCAAGAAATCTGAGCGCGCGCGGTGGCAGCGTGAGCACCGGTGCTTCGCTGACGCCGTCAAGTTCGATGGTGACCTTGATCTGCTTGGCGTTCGAGTGGTCCAGGGCGGCGACGAGGCAGGCTCGTGCTGCACCGGCCATTTCGGCTTCAGCTTCGCTGGCAGGGTCCAGGACTTGTTGGTTCATCGTCGAAATATACGAAACTATCGAAATATTCGCAACGACTTCATCCATCCTTCAGCACTATCGCCCTGTGCACCAACAGCCCAAACCGCCCCCGCCCCGTCTTCTCAACCCTGATACCGCTCCCGAACTCGGCCAGCCGTTTGCGAAGTAGCACCAGCCGCGCTTCGAGGTTGTCGCTGACATCCGGCAGGCCGATGGAAGCGTCCAGGCGCAGTTCGCGGTTGGAGAACTCGGTGCGGCCGGTCTGCGTGTAGTCGCGCAGCAGCTTCCACAAGATCGCGCCGGCCACGCCTTTGATCAGGTAGATGTCGTCGATGAAGATGCTGTCGTTGCTGGCGAAGTGGCGCACTTGCAAAGCTGCGCCGGGCGTGTGTGATTGCGAGGCTGGTGCGGGCGCACTGGCCTCGGACGTTTCGGTGGTCACCTGCAGCAGGTCGATGGCCGCGCCGAGATGCCCGGCAATCGCGACCAGCATGTCTTCGTCCTGGTAGTCGAACTGCAGGTCGAGCGGGCTTTCAACGAACAGCACACCCAGCAGCCGTCCCGCAGACAACACCGGCACCGCCAGCTGGCTGTGCGGTTGCGCGAGTCCGGGGTATGGAATCTCGGTTGCAGCATCGAGGTCGGGCACGTTCGACTCCAGGCTGCTGCGCATCGCCTGGCTGTAGATGGCCGCGTTGGTCATGTGCATGATCCGCACCGGTGTCTGTTCGCGCGCGGCCACGCCGATCACGCCCTGGCCCACGCCGATTTCCGATCCGATACCCGACGTGGGATAGCCCGCACTCGCGACGGTGTACAGGCGCTGCGTGAGGCTGTCGAGCATCAGCACCATCGCGTGCTGCACGCCGGCGCCATCGGCCAGCGTGCCCAGCACGGCGTTGAGTGCGTCGTCCATCGATGCGCAACGCGAGAGTTTTTCGCTGCACCTGCGAACAGCCTGCAACAGGCCCGAGCGCGGCGGCGGCGCCGGCAGCGGGTCGCCCTCCACGGCCTCGACCTGCTCGACCAGGTAGATATCGGAGCCGAGCAGCCTGAACACGCCGTCCATGCCCGAGTGCGAAGCGATGCCCGCCAGTTGCGCTTTCATGCCTTCGTAGAGCGGCCCCTGGCTTTCGGTGCGAAGGTAGCGAATGTGCAGCCGATAGAACGAGGCCGTGCGCGGATGCGTCACCAGCACCGTCGCACGCGGATTGGCCAGTATGTTCTGGCGCGTCTTGTTGAAGAACTGGAACGACAGCGCCACATGCCGCTCGTCCACGTAGTAGACCTGCGAGATGTAGGCGACGTTGGGCGTGCCATCGGCAGAGCAGGTCGCCATCACCGCGGGGATCGCGCCTTCCAGGCAGGGCCGGATGTCGAACAGCTGGGTCGACGTCATGCGCGGCCCTCATCCAGGGATGCGCCCGCCTTGGGGCCGGGCGTCTGGTCAAACGCCTGTTCGGGCGCGAAGCTGATCGCAACCAGGTCTTCGAGCCGGTGCGCGAGCATTGCGCGGGTCATGTGCGGGCCGTAACCCACACGCGCGATCTCGATTTCCATCGAGGCCAGATAGCGTGCAAGCGCGGGCTCGTCGGTGGCGGCAGCGTTGCGCACTCTGGCCTTCGTGGCCTTGACCTGCACCGTGCGGTGCGTCGCGGGTTCGCTGAACACCACGGCGATGTGACCATTGGCCGAGACATCCTGCACCAGCTGCGCCGATTGCCTGCGCGAGACAAAGATGGTGATGCGCAGCGATCCGGGTTTTGCCTCGTCTTCGACCAGGCTGCCCACCGCCCGCATGATCGATGGCCGCGAGGACGCATCGCACGACGCGGCAATCACCGAGATGCCGCGCGCCATCAGCGCCACGACGTCTGCGGGAATCTGCGGCGCTGCCATGATGCTCAGCTGCGAAAGCGCTTGCGCGTCAGGGCCAGCGCGATCCAGAACGCGACCACGGTGTACACCAGCAGCACGAGCGCATGCCGCACCGGATGCGCCGGCCATTGGTCCATGAACATCGGCCGCACGAGTTCCACCGCGTTGGTCAGCGGCAGCCAGTCCGAGATGATTCGCACCACCTCTGGCAATTGCTCACGGGGAAAGAAGATGCCCGACAGGAACATCATCGGTGTGAGGAACAGCGTGAAGTAGTAGGTGAAAAAGTCGTAGCCCTTGGCCAGCGCGTTGAAGATGAGCGCGATGCATGCAAAGGTGATCCCGGCTGCGCCGAGCACCGGCCAGGCAGCGAGCAGTTTGGGGCTGTGGGTGATGCCGAGCGCCAGCATCACGACGAGGATCGCCGTCACGGTAAACAGGGACTTGAACGCGGCCCACAGCATCTCGGCCATGACGACGTTGTCCAGGCTGATGGGCGCGTTCATGATGCCGTCCCAGGTCTTTTGCACATGCATGCGCGAGAAAGCGGAGTAGAGCGCCTCGAAGGAAGCGGCGTTCATCGCGCTCATGCAGATCGAGCCGCTGGCCAGGAACAGGATGTAGGGCACGGGGGTGTCACCTACTTTCACCGTTCCGACCAGCGCGCCCATGCCGTAGCCGAAAGCAACGAGCCACATCAGCGGCTCTGCGATGTTGCCGACCAGGCTGGGGATCGCGAGCTTTTTCCAGACGAGGAGGTTGCGCAAGAAAACGGGCCACCAACGCATGGAGAGGTCGGGGGCGCGCCAGATGGACGGGTTCATGCGAAAGCCCTGTCATGCCGCGCGCGAACGGGCGTGCACTGCGAAGCGGCAGCGCCGCTCGAAGTCATGGATTGCGGGTCAAGCCCGCAATGACAGCCCCGGTACCTGTCATGCCGGACTCGATCCGGCATCCACCGCGCAGCGGCGACGGCGCGTGATCTGTCGCACTCTGGATTGCGGATCGAGTCCGCAATGACAGCCGGGGTCAATGAGTTCATCCTTCCTCCCTGATCTGCCGGCCGGTGAGCTTGAGGAACAGGTCCTCCAGGTTGGCCGGGCGGTGCAATGTGCGCAAGCGCGGATACGCCGAAAGCGCCTCCAGCAGTGCCCTTGCGTCCTGCGTGTAGAAAAACACCGTCTCGCCACTGACCTCGACCCGCGCAGCGAGCGACTTCAAAGGCGAATTCACCAGGTCGAGCGCGCCGATGCCGTAGGCTTCGACAACATCCGGCTCCAGGTGCTCGGCGATCAGATCGCGCGGCTTTCCCTCGGCGATCTTCTTGCCATGGTCCAGCACGAGCAGCCGCGTGCACAGCCGCTCGGCCTCATCCATGAAATGCGTGGTGAGCAGGATCGACTTGCCCTGCTGCAAGAGCACTTGAAGCCGCTCCCACATGAGGTGCCGCGCCTGCGGATCGAGCCCGGTGGTCGGCTCGTCGAGCAGGAGCAGCTTGGGGTCGTTTACCAGCGCGCGCGCCAGGCTGAGTCGCCTGCGCATGCCGCCTGACAGTTCGCCCGGTTTGGCATCGGCCTTGTGCGACAGCGCAGCGAACTCCAGCAGGCGCGGGATGCGTTCACGGATCTGCGCGTCTTTCATGCCGAAGTAGCGGCCATAGACGAGCAGGTTCTCTGCGCAGGAAAAATCGGGGTCCAGCGTGTCGAACTGGGTGACAACGCCCAGGTGCGCCTTGATTTTCAGGGCATCCTGCGGCATCGAAAAGCCCAGCGCGCTCACCGTGCCTTCATCGGGCACCGTGTGGCCCAGCGACATGCGGATCGTCGTGGTCTTGCCTGCACCGTTGGGGCCGATCACCCCCAGGCATTCGCCAGGCGCGATGCCGAACGACAGGTCATCGACCACGGTTGTGCTGCCGTAGCGCTTGCTGAGGTTGCGGGCTTCAAAAAGGAGTTCGCTCATGGGCTCAAGGGACTGGCCAAACGGGCCCGCCATTGTGTCAGAGGGCCTAAACTCCTGCCTGTCCTCTTCATCTGCGCTGATCGCGCGTCCGCCTCCCATGTCCACGCGCCTGTCCGTCACGCCCCAGTACCTGCTGCCCAAGCGATTGCTCACCCAGTTTGCGGGGCTGGTTGCCGGCATGCAAGGCGGTGCGCTGACGCACTGGATCATTCGCAACTTCATCGCGAAGTACAAGGTGAACATGCAGGAGGCGGCCGACCCGCGGCCTGAGAGCTACAAGAGCTTCAACGAGTTTTTCACGCGGCCCCTGCGGGACGGCGCGCGGCCGATCGCCGATGCGCCGCTGGTGTGTCCGGTGGATGCGGCGATCAGCCAGTTCGGCCCCATCGAGCACGACCAGATTTTCCAGGCCAAGGGCCACAGCTATTCGACGCGCGCGCTGGTCGGCGGCGACCAGGCGCTTGCCCATCAGTTCGACCACGGTCATTTCGCCACGCTGTACCTCGCGCCCAAGGACTACCACCGCATCCACATGCCCTGCGAAGGACGCCTGAAGCGCATGATTTATGTGCCCGGCGACCTGTTCTCGGTGAACCCGCTCACGGCGCGCCATGTGCCCAGCCTGTTTGCGCGCAACGAGCGGGTGGTGTGCGTGTTCGACACGGCTTTCGGGCCCTTCATCAATGTGCTGGTGGGCGCCACGATCGTGGGCAGCGTTGAGACGGTCTGGCACGGGCAGGTGAATCCGCCGCGCACGCGCGACATCCGCGACTGGCGCTATGACGACCAGAACATTGTTCTTGCCAAAGGTGCGGAGATGGGGCGCTTTCTGTTGGGGTCGACGGTGGTGATGCTGTTCCCGAAGAACGTCGTGACCTTTCAAAAGGACTGGGCGCCCACGCGGCCGGTGCGGCTGGGCGAGGCGATGGGGACGGTGCTGTCGCCAGCCTGAGGGGCTGTCACCCCCTGGCCGAGTGCTTCCCATCGGGCATGTTTCTCGCTATAAAACGGGTTCACCTCGCGAGGAACTCCCGACATGCATTACCGCTGCCCCCAGTGCACCACGATGCTCAATGTGCCCAAGCTTTTTTTCAGCGACATTTCGTCGTGCGCGCGCTGCGGACAGAAAGTGTCGCTGGGTGACTTCCTCGCGTTTTTTGTCGCGGCGGTTGCGATGCTGGTGATGGCGCTCAGCACGCTGTACATGCTCACCGAAGGCACTGGTGACCCGGTGGTGGCAGGTGGTTATGCGGTGTCGGCCGGCATGGTCAGCGGAATCGTCGTGCTGGTTTTGTTGGGACGCGCCGTTGCGTTCAAGAGCATCGCGCATCGCAAGCAACAGAGTCAGACGGCGAAGCTGGATTTGCACTGATTGCCGGGCAGGACGGTGGTTGAACACACGCCGTCATGCCGGACTTGATCCGGCATCCACCGCGAAGCGGCTACGGCCGTTGAATACATGGATTGCGGATCAAGCGAAGTAATCGGCCCCCTGCCGCAAATCGCGC
>NZ_JANU01000074.1 GCF_001044395.1 Caenimonas sp. SL110 | reverse complement strand
GCAATGAACCGCTCGGCTGTCAATTCAGGACGATTCAGGTAGCCGCGTGCCAGGCCCGCGCCACCGACGTACAGCTCGGCGACGACGCCAATAGGCACTGGTTGACGGTGTGCATCCAGCAGGTACAGCCGCAGGTCCGGAATCGGACAGCCGATCGCACTGACCGCGCCCTGCGCGTCGGCGCGGGTCAACGGCCGGTAGGTGACGTGCACGGTGGTCTCAGTGATTCCGTACATGTTTACAAGTTGTGGACTGGTATCGCCGTAGCGTTCGAACCAGGGCATCAGGCTGCGCGGCTCCAGCGCCTCGCCGCCGAAGATGACATGGCGCAACGCCAGGGGTGCCAGCGTGCGACCTTGTGCTGCGGCCTCTGCATGGAGGTCTTCGTCGGCTGCAATCAGCGCGCGAAACGCCGAGGGCGTCTGATTGAGCATGGTGACTTTGCTGTCGGCCAGCAACGCGCGAAACTCACGCGGCGAACGGCTCACCAGTTGCGGAACGATCACGGCCCGTCCGCCGTGAATCAAGGCGCCCCATAGCTCCCAGACCGAGAAGTCGAAGGCGAAGGAGTGGAACACGCTCCAGACATCGGCCTGGTCAAACCTGAACCAGTCCTGCGTGGCGGCAAAGAGTCGCATGACGTTGCGATGGGTGATCTGCACGCCCTTGGGCTGGCCGGTAGAGCCGGAGGTGTAGATCACATAGGCCAAATCCTCGGGGCCGGACAGCATTGCCGGATCGGTCGATGGCTGGCACTCCCACTCGGCCGCCCCTTCGTCGATGCACACCACACGTACCGTGCTGACCGCATCGGCTGGCAATTGATCGCGCAGGCTCTGCTGGGTCAGCAGCACTGCAGCTCCACCGTCGGTCAACATGAAGCCCAGGCGTTCGGGTGGGTAGGCCGGATCGAGCGGGAGATACGCACCGCCGGCTTTCAGGATAGCCAGCAGTACCACTGGTACGTCCAGCGACCGCTCCAGGTAAACGCCCACCCTGGTGTCGGCAACGACGCCTTGAGCGCGCAGCCAGTGGGCCAGTCGGTTGGCTCTTGAGTTCAGATCGCCGTAGTTGAGTTGCACGCCGTCGCATTCAAGCGCGACAGCGGCTGGTTGGCGCAGGACCTGTCGCTCGAACCGGGCGTGGATCGTGTCGCCGCTGTCGAAGCGCTTCGCGAGTGCCGCACCGCTGAATTCAGTGAGAATGCGTTGCTTCTCGTCGGCGTCCAGCAGCGGCAGTTCGTCAATTCCGACCTCAGGCTGCTCGACCATCGCAGCCAGCAGCGTTGTGAAGTTGCTCGCCAT
>NZ_JANU01000073.1 GCF_001044395.1 Caenimonas sp. SL110 | reverse complement strand
CCCCCGCCGCACTGGGGCGGCTATCGGCTGGTGCCGGATCAGTGGCAGTTCTGGCAGGGGCGCAAGAGCCGGCTGCACGACAGGTTGAGGTACAGCTTGCGGGATGGGGGGTGGGTGAGGGAGAGGTTGGCACCCTGAGATTTTTGGGCGGATCTGACGCTGCTTGCCCTCACCCCGGCCCTCTCCCAGAGGGAGAGGGAGGAAGACCGCAGGCAGAGGGAGGAAGACCCTTTTAAAAGTCTGCGCGAAGGCCGACCTTGACCGATCGGCCTGGCAAAGGCGCTTTGCCGGGTGCCGTCTGCGTGAGGATGGAAGTCGCTGAATAGGCCAGCCGGTCGGTGGCATTGTCCAGTCGCACGTACCAGAGCAGGCTGGCGCGATCGCGCTGGACCCGCCACGATGCAGCAGCCGTTACCAGTGTGTACCCCGGTGAGGCCACATCGCCCGCAGGCACACGCGACTGGCGGGCGAAGTGGTCGAAACCGGCCCTCGCACTGAAGGGGCCTTGCGTCCACACCAGCGTGGCACCCGCACGCCACGGTGCAATTCGCGGCAGTGCCTCACCGGAATCCAGATTCGTTGCGCGCACCACATCGCCGCGCACTTCGAGGTCGAGCGTGTTCGCGGAGGCTATCAGCCGCCTGGTGCCGGACACCTCCAGCCCCCGAAACTGCGCCCTCACCTGGGTATAGGCAAACTCCGGCAACAACTCGCCGTCCACATCGCGATCGGAGCCCGTGGACGCCAGCGAAATGAAGTTGGCAAAGCGGCTGTGAAACGCATTGACCTTGAACTGGTCATGGCCGGATTTCCACTGCGCGCCCAGGTCGATGTTGGTCGAGCGCTCCTTGCGCAGGTTTGCGTCGCCGATCTCATAGGCGGCAGTCGCGATGTGCGGTCCATCGGCGAACAGTTCGTAGTCTTTGGGCGCGCGCTCGCTCACCGAAAGATTGCTGGTGAGTTGCCACGACGGCGACAGATTAAATAGCGCACCGGCCGCGAAGCTGCGCGGGTTGAACTGGCGCGCAGCGGGCGCAAAACGCGCGACCGCCGGATTGCCCAGCGACTCGACGCGAACGTCCTCCACGCGGGCCCCGAACGTCAGCTTGCCCCAACCGGTGGCAAGCTCCTCATGCGCAAACAGCGCCGTCTGCCGCGTGCGGCTGTAGGGCGCAAACGCTTCCTCGCCATCGGCGGCAAAGCGTGCGCTCTCGGCCTGGAAACCGATCACGCCTTCGAGCGCGCCTAACTTGGCGTGACGCGCTTCCAGGCGCAAGTCGTTGCCCTGGCTTGCGAAGCGGGTACCGGGCACCGCAGATTCGTACTCGACGTGTCGGTAATCGGTGTGGCTGGCCTGCGCCTTCACGCTTCGCAGCAGCCCGGACAGATCGCGCAACTCGCCTTCGATCGCGTAGCGATTCGAGCGCATGCCGATGGTCACGGCGTCCTCGGCAACGGTTCCGTAGTCATTGCCATAACTGGATGCCGAGACGCCCAGGTAACCCGCATCAAAAAATACGGAAGCGCCTGCAGCACCACCACGCGCATGGCTTGCCGAATTGCAGATGCGATTGGCGAACGTCAGCGCGCCGTCCTTGGCGCACGCCAGCGAAGCCGGCACCCGCACATCGGAAGTCCTGCGGTCGAACACATCGACATGCAGCGCAACACGCTGGTTGCCGCCTTCGACCATCACGCCGCCTCCCCGCTCGCGGTTCGCGGTGGCAAAGCCGACATCGGCACGGCCCGTCACACCGTCGACAGGCTGCCGGGGGATGCGGTTGTCGATCACGTTCACGACGCCGCCCACCGCGCTGCCGCCGTACAGCAAGGCGGCAGGACCGCGCAGCACTTCGATGCGCTCGATGCTGATCGGGTCAGCCGTGACGGCGTGGTCGAAGCTCAGGCCCGACGCATCGACCGTCGCGCCGCTGTTGGACAGGATGCGCACCCGGTCGCCGTCCAGGCCGCGTATCACCGGCCGGCTGGCATTCGGGCCGAAGTAGGTGCTGCTCACGCCCGGCGTCGCCGATAGCGTTTCGCCCAGTGTGGACTGGGACCGCAGCAGCAAGCCGGTGCCTGAATACTGGGCCGCCGGGGCTATGAGGTCATTGCTGCCCAGGGGATTGCCGGTGACGGTGACTGGTGCAAGGGTCGCCTGCACTGGCGATTGATTCTGGGTCTGCGATTGGGCGTGGGAAAACGCGAGCGTCAACGCGGCAGCCAGCGCGCCGCGCGAAAAATGGTGTTGCATGAAAAAAGAGCTTTCGTCGATTCGGGAACAGGCAACGGCGCGGCTCGTAAAAGCTGCGCGGATGCGACGGGAGAGGAATCAACGAAAGGCGGGCGGTCCGCGCGCTTCAAAGAGCGCGGCCCAACGGGCGACAGCTTCGCCCAGGGACCACTGGATGAAATGATTGAGCGCGAAAAGCGCGAGCGCGGTGACTGGCGCATCGAAAGAAAGCAGGGCCTGGCTTGCCTGGTCGAACACCTGGCAGCTCGGGTCGTCGGCGTGGCCGTCCTGGAATGCCGCGACCCATCCGGCCGAAGCATTGGGCAGATGACCGCTCGTGCCCGCGTGCGAGACGCGGTGGACGAGCCCCAGCGTTTGCGCTGCAACCAGCGCAAACAGCATGAGCCACAGCCAACGCCTCGTACGCACCATCTGCTTCACGCCCTTTACTTCACGCCGACCGCATCGGTGATGCGGTAGTAGAGCCCATACGGATCGTCATTGAGCACCGCGAACTTGCCCTCGACGGTGACCGGGTCCAGCGTGTATTTCACGGGCGTCTTTGTCTTGACCTCGACCATGCTCTCGGGCCCGCCGGGCGTGCAGAACGAACACGACATCGGCACCGAAGTCAGCAAAAAGTGGGTCTGCTTTTCGCCCGGCTCCAGCGGCATCATGAAGCCCTGGATGCGCTGGGTCTTCTGGTTCAGGGCGAGCTGCACCTTCTCGAAAGCCGGAAGCAGCTTGTTGCCTTCAGCCCGCGTCTTCACGCCGGTCAGCAGCGACCACGAGACGACGTCGCTGCGCTGCGGCAGGGGTGCGATCGGGCTGTTCGGGCTGTGGACCCCGGGGCCTGATTGCGCGACAGCGGTGAGCGCCGCAAAGGCGACGAGCAAGGCGGCAACAGTTTTCATGGGCGACTCCAACAACATGGGTAGCATTGTCGCTCGTTCAGCGATCGGCCAGCAATCGGGTGACATCGACGCGGTAGGCACTGAGCGCCGGAATGAGCGCAGCGAGCGTCGCCACGCCCAGCGCAGTGACCGGAACCCATGCCTCAGACGACACCCACAACCGCCCGGTCATGGGCAGCGACCGCTGCGCCTGCAGCATCCAGCCCGCCACCTCAGCCATCAGGTGGCCCGCAGCCAGGCCGAGCACGGATGCGATCACCGCCAGCCACCAGGCCTCGCACAGCAGCAGCGCCGCAACCCTGGCGGGCGACGCGCCGAGCATTCGCAGCATCGCGAGGTCTGCCCTGCGTTCGCGCACCGCGTTCCACAGCGCGATGAAGACACTCAGCACGGCCGTCACCAGCAGCACCACACCCATGCCGCGCAGCACTTGCGAACCGACACCCAGCATGCGCAGCAGCCGCGACACTTCAATGGCGGGTGCGGCAGCCTGCATGTTGGTCGATGAGTTGACCAGGCGCGGAAAGCTGGCTGCAGCCAGCGGCGTCTTGTAGCTGATGAGGGCGATCGTGACTTCGCGGTCGTCGGGTTCCTTGTGACTGGCGTCGGCGGCCTTGCCTTCCTTCTCGTGCTTCTCATGCTTTTCGTGCACCGCCCAGACCGATTCGCTGGACGTGAGCACGAGCCGGTCGATGACACAGCCGCACGGCGCCAGCACGCCGGTCACGCGATACGGCGCTGCCGCATGGTCGCCGCCTCCGCCTGCCAGGCCGTGGCTTCCGGCGAACACAGCGCCTATGTCCAGACCCGTCTCGCGTGCGGCCTGCGCGCCCAGCACGGCCTGCATGGGCTCGGCCCACAGCGCACCGCGCGCGAATGCCACACCGTAGTGCGCCTGGTATTCAGGGGTCGTGCCGACGATGCGAAAACCCTGGTAACTGTCGCCCAGGCTCAGCGGTATCAGCTTGGCCACATGCGGATGCCTGCGCAGCTTTTCCACTTCAGCCAGCGGTATGTTTCCAGGTGCTACGTCGATGTGAAACACGCCCGCCAGGATCAGCTGCATCGGGCTGCCCTTGGCACCGATGACCACGTCGATCCCCGCGAGGTCACGCTGGAAGACGCGGTCAACCTGTTCGCTCGCCAGCAGCACGAAGGTGATCGAGGCCAGGCCAAGCGTCAGCAGCAACAGGTTCAACAGGGCCGCCAAAGGACGCGACCACAGATAGCGAAATGCGAGCGCGATGGTCTTCACGGCGCGGCCCCTGCCCCCGCCCCTGCACCGATGGCATGCACGATCGCATCAGGCAACGCATCGAGCACGCGCCGGTCGTGCGTCGCAATGACCAGCGTCGCGCCGCACTGCTTCGCGGTTTCGCGCAAGAGCGCGAGGCTGGCCTGCGCCGCATCGTCGTCCAGGCTTGCCGTGGGCTCGTCCGCAAGAATGACTTTGGGCTTCATCAGCGTGGCGCGTGCGAGAGCGACGCGTTGCGCCTGCCCTCCGGACAGCTGCGAGGGAAAGCGCTGTGCCAACCCGGCAACGCCCAGCACTTCGAGCGAGCGAGCCACGGCGGCGTGATCCACAGGCAGGCCCGTTGCGTAGAAAGCCAGCTCCAGGTTGCGCTGGACCGTCAGCGCGCTGCTCAGGTGCAGCTGTTGCGGCAAGAAGCCCACGTTGCGCCCACGCCATGCATCGCGCGCGGACTGGGGCAGCGCAGACAAGGGCTGCCCTGCGAGCACGAACTCACCGGCGGTTGCAGTCAACAGCCCAGCGGCCAGTGCCAGCCAGGTGGACTTGCCCGAACCCGAATTGCCCCGCAGCAGCACGGTGGCACCTTGCGGCGCGTCGAGATCGGCAAACGTGAGCGCCGCGCCCGACGGATAGGCAAAGCGCAGCGAACGTGTCTGAATCAATCGCTCAATCCTTCACCAGCGCGGCAAACGTCTTGCGAAACTTCGCGACCTTGGGCCCGGCCACCGCGACGCAATAGCCCTGGTAGGGATTCTTTTCGAAGAAGTCCTGGTGATACGCCTCGGCGGGCCAGTAGTTGTCCAGCGGCTTCACTTCGGTGACCACCGGTTTGCCGAGCACGCCGTCCTTGTTGATCTCGGCTATCAATTCCTGCGCGATGCGCTGTTGCTCTTCGTTCGAGTAGTAGATGCCACTGCGGTATTGCGTGCCGGTGTCGTTGCCCTGGCGGTTGAGCGTTGTCGGGTCGTGGATCACGAAGAAGATTTCCAGGATCTGGCGCGTGCTGATCTGGGCCGGGTCGTACTGAAGCTTCACGACCTCGTTGTGGCCGGTCGTGCCTGTGCACACCTGCTCGTAACTTGGGTCCCGGACCGTGCCGTTGCTGTAGCCCGATTCGACATCGGTGATGCCCCGGACCTTGACGAACACCGCTTCGGTACACCAGAAGCAGCCGCCGCCCAGGGTGATGGTTTGTGTGGAAGAAGACATGTGGGGCATCTTACGTTCCGCTCCGCGATTCGTGCACCTCGTCGGCAATACCCGCAGTGCGTCGCATCGGCGTTGACGGCTGCGTCGGTGACAGGTACATTACTAACCAGTCAGTCATTAAGCAAACAGCGCAAAGCAATCCCCCCATGGTGTCCCCCCTGAGCAAGTTGATCGGTGCCCGCAGCGAGGTGCAGGCCAAGCGCGAGCGCCGCAAGGAAGCGCGCCCGGGCGAGCTGCTCGACGCCGCGCTCGACCTCTTCGTCGAAAAGGGCTTTGCTGCCACCAAGGCCGAAGAAGTAGCGGCGCGCGCGGGTGTTTCCAAGGGAACACTTTTTCTTTACTTTCCAAGCAAGGAAGAGCTCTTCAAGGCTGTCGTGCGCGAGAACCTCTCGGGCCGCTTTGCCACCTGGAACGACGAGTTCCAGAAGTTCGAAGGCAGCTCTGCCGACATGCTGCGCTTTTGCATGAAGATGTGGTGGGACCGTATCGGCGCCACTCGCGCATCAGGCATCACCAAGCTGATGATCAGCGAGGCGCGCAATTTCCCGGAGCTGGCGGCGTTCTACCAGCAGGAAGTGATACGGCCGGGGCAGGACCTCATCAAGCGAATCCTGAAGCGCGGCATCGCGCGCGGCGAATTCCAGGTGCATGACCTCGAATACGCATCCTTCAGTATCACTGCGCCGATGGTGTTCCTGATCATGATGAAACATTCGCTCGGCGCCTGTGCACCCGAAGACTTTCCGCTGGACCCCGAGCGCTACATTGCATCGCAGGTCGAGACGTTGCTGAACGGTTTCAACGTGCGCACGGGCGATGCGAAGAAGGGGCGTCAATGACGAAACGGCATTACAAGTGGCTGGCCATCGCGCTGGTCGTCCTGCTCATAGGCGGCGCGGTTGCGCGTGCGCTGGTGGCACGCAAGGCCCAGCAGGACGCGGTCGCCCAGGCGAGCGCGGCCAAGGTCCAGAGCATCATCGAGCTGGCCGCCAGCGACGTGGTCAAGGCCGAAGTGCTCGACCTGGCCCAGGGGCTGCCCATCTCGGGCTCGATCAAGGCCGTCAACTCGGCTGTCGTCAAGGCGCGCGCCGCAGGCGAACTGCAGGGACTCACCGTGCGCGAAGGCGACGCGGTCAAGGCCGGACAGGTGATTGCACGCGTCGATTCGACCGAATACCTGGCCCGCGTCAGGCAGGCCACCGAACAGGGCGATTCGGCGAAGGCGCAGATCGACATCGCGCAGCGCGCCTACAACAACAACAAGGCGCTGGTGGACCAGGGCTTCATCTCCAGGACCGCGCTGGACACCTCACTCAACAACCTCAATGCCGCGCAGTCCAACCACAAGGCAGCGATGGCCGCGGTGGACGTGGCACGCAAGACGCTCGACGACACCGTATTGCGCGCGCCGATCTCCGGCGTGGTCGCGCAGCGGCTCGCCCAACCCGGCGAACGGGTTGCAATCGAAGCGCGCGTGGTCGAGATCGTGGACCTGAGCCGGCTGGAAGTGGAAGCGTCGCTCAGCGCCGCCGATTCCATCGACGTGCGAGTCGGCCAGCAAGCCTTGCTGCAGATCGAAGGCAGCACGCGGCCGATTTCCGCGAAGGTCGCGCGCATCAGCCCGAGCACGCAGGCCGGCAGCCGCAGCGTGCTGGCGTATCTCAGCGTCGAAGATGCAACGGGCCTGCGCAACGGATTGTTTGCACAGGGCACGCTGGGCACGGGACGCACCTCGTCGCTGGCCGTGCCGCTGACGGCGCTTCGCACGGACAAGCCGTCGCCCTATGTGCAGGTGGTGGAAAACGGCAAGGTCGCGCACAAGCCGGTGCAGCCGGGCGCACGCGGCGAAGCCGGCAAGGACATGATGGTTGCCGTCAAAGGCATCGACCCAGGGGCGATCGTAATCCAGGGGAGCCTGGGGGCGTTGCGTGAAGGGACGCTGGTGAAATTTACGGGGGCTGCACCCTCACCCCA
>NZ_JANU01000072.1:888-1121 GCF_001044395.1 Caenimonas sp. SL110 | reverse complement strand
AGCTGGGCGGACAGGCCGATGTGCAGGGCGTGGCCGGCACCTGGAAGGACTTGACCGATTCGGTGAACTCGATGGGCTCCAACCTCACCGCCCAGGTGCGGAACATTGCAGAGGTGACGACTGCCGTAGCGGCCGGTGACCTTTCCAAGAAGATCACGGTGGAGGTGAAGGGCGAAATCCTGGAACTCAAAGCCACGATCAACACCATGGTGGACCAGCTCTCGTCCTTCGCA
>NZ_JANU01000072.1:0-878 GCF_001044395.1 Caenimonas sp. SL110 | reverse complement strand
TCGGTGAACTTCATGGCCGGCAACCTGACCTCGCAGGTGCGAAACATCGCGGATGTGACCACCGCTGTGGCGGCCGGCGACCTCTCCAAGAAGATCACGGTGGAGGTGAAGGGCGAAATCCTGGAGCTGAAGGCCACGATCAACACGATGGTGGACCAGCTCTCGTCGTTCGCATCCGAAGTGACCCGCGTGGCCCGCGAAGTGGGCACCGAAGGAAAGCTGGGCGGGCAGGCCGATGTGCAGGGCGTGGCCGGCACCTGGAAGGACCTGACGGACAACGTGAACTTCATGGCCGGTAACCTGACCTCGCAGGTGCGAAACATCGCGGATGTGACCACCGCCGTGGCAGCGGGCGACCTCTCCAAGAAGATCACGGTGAACGTGAAGGGCGAAATCCTGGAGCTCAAGAACACGATCAACACGATGGTGGACCAACTCTCATCGTTCGCGTCCGAAGTGACGCGGGTGGCGCGAGAAGTGGGCACCGAAGGCAAGCTGGGCGGACAGGCCGATGTGCAGGGCGTGGCCGGCACCTGGAAGGACCTGACCGACTCGGTGAACTCGATGGGCTCCAACCTCACGGCCCAGGTGCGAAACATCGCGGACGTGACCAAGGCCGTGGCGGCCGGCGACCTCTCCAAGAAAATCACTGTGGACGTGAAGGGCGAGATTCTCGAACTCAAGGCCACGATCAACACGATGGTGGATCAGCTGTCATCGTTCGCGTCCGAAGTGACGCGTGTGGCGCGTGAGGTGGGCACCGAAGGCAAGCTGGGCGGCCAGGCCGATGTGCAGGGCGTGGCAGGCACCTGGAAGGACCTGACCGACTCGGTGAACTTCATGGCCGGCAACCTGACCTCGCAGGTGCGAAACATCGC
>NZ_JANU01000071.1 GCF_001044395.1 Caenimonas sp. SL110 | reverse complement strand
CAATCCTCTCAGAGAATGGAGCCTCCTCAAATACCGGGGCGGTTCAGTTGTAGATCGATCGATGGCTCTCATCGACGACGATGAAGTCGAAGAAGTGCGGCGACAGGTGCTGCGCATCGTCCCGGATGATGTTGAGCATCGTGGGATACGTGGCCACGTACACACGGCGGTCTTTGGCGACGAGCTTCTCGCCCACGTTGGGCCAGCGGGGCTCGTTGGGCATGTGCTCTTTGAAGGCCGCCAAGGCTTGTTCGCGCAACGCGATGCGGTCGACCAGGAACAGAATCTTTTCAGCGTGGCCAGCACGCATCAGGGCGTCGACCATGGCTATGCAGGTGCGTGTCTTGCCGGTGCCGGTAGCCATTACCAGCAGGAACTCTCGCTTCTTCCTTTCGATGCCTTCAAACACTGAACGAATGGCCCGGATTTGGTAGTCACGGCCAGCTATCGATGTATTGATGAACTCATGCGTCAGCGGCTGGCGATTACGACGGATGTACCCGAAGCGTTCGAGATCATCGCGGGTCGGAAAGCCTATGACCTTTCGTGGCGGCGCGTTCTCCAGATCCCAGAAGTAGGTTTCGAGGCCATTGGTGTAGAAACAAAACGGTAGTTCGCCGCCAATCTGCTTCTGAATGTTGTAGCAGTACTGCTTGGCCTGTTCTCGACCGATTGCGGCTTCTTTGCTCGTTCGCTTAGCTTCGACGACAGCGAGTGGCCTGCGGTCCTTGCCGAGCAACACGTAGTCGCTGAACTGATGGCCTTCGTATGGAGTCCGCGGTTCCGCCACACCCGCCGCGAGGCCGGTAAGGATGTCGAACTCTTCGACCACCTGAGTTGGATCTTTGACGTCCCAACCTGATACAGCCAATTGCTGGTCGATGTGCTCTGCGCGGGTTTGGGCCTCAGACTTCGACACGCACTTTCTTCCTCCTGGTTGGTCACCCAATTCTTCGCTCGGTGACCGCCGAGCATGCCGCGTCCGCCGGAAGGAGACAAGCGTATCTTTTCCGATCTCTGATCACTGCTCGCTTGGATCACGTCAAAAGGAAAAGCCCCTGACCATTTCTGATCAGGGGCTTCCAATTCTGGTGGCCTGGGGCGGAATCGAACCACCGACACGCGGATTTTCAATCCGCTGCTCTACCAACTGAGCTACCGGGCCGTGAGTCGGCGATTATAGCAAGGGGAATGGGGTGATTTTGAGATCGCGCGGAAAGAGACGCCGTCTGCCCTCACCCCTGCCCTCTCCCAGAGGGAGAGGGAGAATTCAAATCAACCGCCGCGCTTGCCGCGCGACAGGTCCACGCCCAGTTGCTTGAGCTTGCGATACAAGTGCGTGCGCTCCAGCCCCGTCTTCTCGGCCACGCGCGTCATCGATCCACCTTCCTTGGCCAGGTGGAATTCAAAGTAGCTTTTCTCGAACTCATCGCGTGCATCGCGCAGCGGTTTGTCCAGCTCAAAAAGCTGTCGTGCCTGCGGCCCCAACTCCACCACCGGGGGCATGCTCTGGCCGCCGGTCATCGCGGCTTCTACCGTCAGCTCGATGGCCTGCAACACGCCGCTGATCTGGCCGGGCTTCCTGGGTAGCGCCGCGCTCGTTCGCGCGAGGCCGGCTTCCACTGCCTTGAGCAGCTTTTGCATCGTGATCGGTTTTTCAAGAAACGATTGCGCGCCGATCTTGGTGGCTTCTACCGCCGTCTCTATCGTCGCGTGTCCGCTCATCATGATCACCGGCATGCTCAGAAGGCCCGAGGTGGACCATTCCTTGAGCAGCGTCACGCCGTCGGTGTCGGGCATCCAGATATCGAGCAGCACCAGGTCAGGTCGCGAGCGGTTGCGGGCGTTGCGTGCCTGCGCCGCGTTTTCCGCGAGCTCCACGTTGTGCCCTTCGTCATTCAGGATTTCCGACAGCAGGTCGCGTATGCCGAGTTCGTCATCGACCACCAGGATGTTTGCCATGTTCTTTGTGCTGCCTCTGTTGGCCGTGCGGCCTTGTGCGTATTGCGTGGCGGCCGCGAGTGTTGCTAGGCCGCAACTGCGAATGATAACGACACTTGGGCCCCCAGAAGCACGTCGTCTTCGATCCTGTTCTTCAGGTCGATGCGCGCTCCGTGCTCATCCGCAATTTTTTTCACGACGGCCAGGCCCAGGCCGGTGCCCTTGGCCTTGGTCGTGACGTACGGCTCGAAGGCCCGCTTGAGGATGTGTTCGGGAAAGCCCGCGCCTGTGTCCTGCACGATCAGCCGCACACGGCGCGACGCGTCATTGCACTGCGTCTTCACGGTCACTTCGCGCACCGGGCAGCCTTCGGTTGCGTCCTGCGCGTTTTGCAACAGGTTGTGTATGACCTGGCGCAGTTGCTGCGCGTCGCCCAACACAGGTCTGCACGCAGGGTCGAGTTCCATCTTGACCGGCACGTGCGCCGAGACATCGCCGCGCTCGCCGCCTTCGCGCGCATAGAGCTGCAGCACGTCCGCTACCAGCGCGTTGAGGTCCACCGGTTTCAGTTCTGCCGCGGGCAGGCGCGCGTAGTCGCGGAACTCGTTGACGAGCCGCTTCATCGCATCGACCTGGTCCACGATGGTGAGCACCGACTTGGCAAGGATGGCGGCCTCTGGCGGCTGCAGTTTGCCGGCGAGCTTCATCTCCAGCCGCTCGGCCGATAGCTGGATGGGCGTGAGCGGATTCTTGATTTCGTGCGCGAGCCTGCGCGCCACTTCGCCCCATGCCTGCGCCCGCTGCGCCGACACGATCTCCGAGATGTCATCGAACACGAGCAGCCGCGACGATCGGCCGGGTGTGTCCGATGGCATTTCTGCGCCGCGTGCCACGAGCGTGATGCCCGTCTGCTGTGTGCCCAACTGCGCGGCGTTGAGTTCGAACGATTGCTGCCAGTGGTCCAGGCCGTGCTGACGCCGCTCGCTCATGTAGTCGTCGAACTGCTGCTGCACCGCGGCGCCGAATGTCGCGAGCCCGTCGATCGACGCGAGCTGCACGCCTTCGTACGCGGCCAGAGGTACGCGCAGGATTCGCGTCGCGCCGGGGTTGGACGAGAGGATCTGGCCCTTCTCGTCCATCACGATCACGCCGGCCGTGAGATTGTCCAAAATGGTTTGCAGGTTGGCTCGCGCGGCACTGACCTGGCCCATGCTTTTGTCCACGGCTTCGCGGGCATCGGCCAGCTGCTGCGTCATTTCCGCGAACGATCGCGTGAGGCCGCCGAGTTCATCCTTGCCCTGCATGGCGGGCTTGGGCGACAGGTCGCCCGCTGCGACTTCGCGCACGCCCGCAGCCAGCAACAGCAGCGGGCGCGCGAGCTGATTGCCCAGGATCACGGCCAGCAGCACGGCGCCCAGCACCGCCAGGAACAGGCTGAGCGTGAGCGTGCCGATGTACATGCGGCGCAGGCCGTCTCGCGCAAGTGCGCGCTCCTGGTATTCACGATTGGCCTCCTGCACCGCGATCGCATTAGCGACCAGTGAAGGCGGCAACGATTGCGTGATTTGCAGGATGCGCGGCTCGGACAGCACCGCGTTGCTGGGTTGCGAAACCGATGCCAGCGCCTTGACGCGGGCCGTAGACACCGCCGCCGGCCCGGGTTCGTCCAGGCCTTCGATCACCGCCAGCGATCGCTGCGATCGCACGTTGCGTATCTGCTGGCTGCTCGGCCGCTCGGGGTTCAACTGAAATCGCGATTGACCCGCGCTGGCAATCAGGGTGCCGTTGCCGCTCCACAGCATCACGTCGTTGGCCTGCAGTTGTTCGCGCAGGCGTTCGATGGCCAACGGGGCCGATGTGTCCGGCGTCTCGGCCAGTTGCGTAGCAGCAGCGCGTGCCTTGGCAGCCAGATCGTTGGCGAGTGCGTCGAGCGATGCGCGGCCCAGGCTCAGGCCCGCATCGAGCGCGCCTTCGACTTTCACGTCGAACCAGCTTTCGATGGAGCGCGAGACGAACTGGTACGACACCACATAGATCAACAGCCCCGGCAAGAAGCCGGTGAGCGCGAAGATCGCTGCGAGCTTGACCAGCAGGCGGCTGCCGAACTTGCCGCGCCGCACGCGTGAGACCAGCCGCACGATGATCCAGATGATCACCAGCAGCAGCAGGCTCGCGACGACCACGTTGATGGCAAAGAGGCGGCTGTAATTCTGTTCGTACAGCTCGCGGTTGTTGGTGGCCTGCGTGAGCAGGAACATCAGCACGATGCTGATCGCCACGATCACCGCGACTGCGACACCCACCGCCCATCGGAAGGCCTTGGATGAGCGCAGCGACTGGCTCGCGGGCGGGCTCGCGACGGGGGCGGCAGCGGAGGTTGCGGGGGCAGCGACCGGCTCGTCCTTCTCGCCCGTCATTTGCCGCTTTCGACTGACAGGCGCTGGTTGCGCGTGGCGTTGATGTTCCAGTCGGCCTGGCCCACGGCGCCGATCTGGAAGGGCCGGGGCAGCTGCGAGATGTCCAGGCGGAAGCGGAAATCGACGTTGTATCTCGCATCGGTATCGATTTCGCCGGGCTCGGCGATCTTCCAGTGCGACACGCGCTGTATGGCTGCCATGGCGTCTTCTCGCGTATCGAAGCTCTGGCCCAGCGCTCCGCCCGAATTGCCGATGGCCGTGGGAGAAACGACCAGACGCCAGCGCCGGGTGAGCGGCTGGTAGGACAGCCGCATGTGCCGCGCTTCTGACGCCACCTGCTTGTCGTACCAGTACCAGCGGTCGCGGAACACCACGGCCTCGGCCACGAAGAACATCGGGATGCCCTTGGCCAGCGCGTCGTCGATCACCGTCGGGAGTTCGAACCGCACGGCAGCCGACAGCAGCACGCCTTCGTCGGTGCGCTCCAGCCGCAGCTGCGTGATTTCGGCGGAGGACGACTGGGCGTGCGC
Organism: Caenimonas sp. SL110; assembly: GCF_001044395.1. GTDB lineage: Bacteria > Pseudomonadota > Gammaproteobacteria > Burkholderiales > Burkholderiaceae_C > Ramlibacter. Next base: position 17,625 of record NZ_JANU01000071.1, on the reverse strand, counting down.
GGCCCCCGCCAGAAACAGCGCAAACGCCAGTAGCACGCCGGTCAGCACCCCTTTCAGGATGCGACGCATGGCGTGGTCAGGGGCGGCCTGGATGAGAGCCCAACGAGGCGCTTTTTTCGAGCAGCGCGTAATAGAAACCGTCGTGATCACCTGCCAGATTGTCCGGGACGCCATTGGTCTTTTCCCCGGTTTGGGGCACTAAATGCCCGGGGCCGGGGCGCAAAACGCTGTCTTTGTGGTGCGCAAGAAACGTTTGGACCTGCACCTCACCCTCTGCCCGGAATACCGAGCAGGTGCAGTACAAAAGCCGCCCGCCGGGGCGCAGCAGCGGCCACATCACGGCCAGCAAGCGAGCTTGCAATGCCGCCAGCTGGGCGATATCGGTTTCACGGCGCAACCAGCGGATGTCGGGGTGCCTGCGGACGATGCCGGAAGCCGTGCAGGGCGCGTCGAGCAGGATCGCGTCGAAAGGCCGACCATCCCACCATTTGGGCGGGTTCGCGGCGTCGGCGACGACGACTTCAGCCTGCAAACCCAGCCGCGCCAGGGTCTCGTGTATGCGCTTGCACCGCTCGGCGTCGATGTCCAGCGCAACCACCTGGGCATCCGAAATTTCGAGCAGGTGCGCGGTCTTGCCGCCCGGGGCGGCGCAGGCATCGAGCACGCGCAGCGGGGTGCCGTCGGTCGATTGGAGTCCCGTCATCAGCAGTGGCGCGGCCAGTTGCGCTGCAGCGTCCTGTACCGAGACCTGGCCTTCGTTGAAGCCGGGTACATCGGTGACAGGGCGCGGCCGCTCCAGGATCACGCCTTGCACCCCTACCGGCGCTGCCGCAACGCCTGCTGCCTGCGCGTTCGCGAGGTAGGCTTGCTGCGTGCTGCGGCGCGCATTCACGCGCAGGGTCATCGGTGGCTGCGTGTTGTTCGCGTCGAGGATCTGTTGCCAGTGCTTCGGGTGGTCCTTCTTCAACCTCGCAATCCACCACTGCGGGTGATTCCAGAAGGCCACTGGATTGCGATCGGTCGCGGCAACCATCGCTTCGCGCTCACGCAGGAATCGGCGCAGGCACGCATTGATGAAGTTTGATTGCGCGCGCGTGGCACTGCCGAGCTTGGCCGCTTCGACCGCCTGGTCAACCAGCGTGAACGGCTCGTAAGGCGCGTCTTCGTCTCGCCAACACAGCGCAAGCGCGACACAAAGCAGCGCATCAGCCTGCGGCGGTGGCGGACGTTTGGCCAGCAGCACGCGCAGGGCTTCGGCTCGTCCGAGGTTTCGGAACGCCTGGAATGCCAGCGCCTGCGCAGCGGGCCGCACAGCGCCATCAATGCGTGTCAGTGCTGCTGTTGCCGATGCGCCCTCGCGCACGGACTGTAAAACGGAAGCGGCAGCCTGAAGCTGCCGCCAGAGTGGGAGTGCCTGACCTGTCATGGGCCCATTGTGTCAGCCCAGCGCGCACCCATAGCTCAGGTCAGCGAGTCTGCCCAGATATTGCGTGCCCAGCTCATCGCATGGGTGCCTTCCAGCTCGGTCGGCGCCGGGCTGAGGCCGCCCGATCCGGCAACGGTCTTGAAGGTGTTGTCGATGTATTCGTGCACGCTGGCCACATGGACCACGTTGCGATCGTCCACAAAGCTGTAGCAGGTGTTGGTGAGCATCGGGCGCGGATTGGGTTGCCAGCCCGCCAGCTGCGCGACGATGGCAGCAGCGGCGACCTTGGCGTGGCTGTTGGCCATGTGCCCGCTCTTGGGCATGGCCGGCGCGATCTGGATCGAGTCGCCGATCACGAAGACATCCCTGGCCGCTGTGGACTCGAAGGTCTGGTAGTTCACGCCCACCCAGTTGTTGTTGGCCTGGTTGGCAAGCCCGGCCTGCACCGCAATCAGTCCCGCACGCTGTGGTGGCACGACGTTGAGCACTGCAGCCTTCACGTCGTCCTGCACTTCGAACTTGAGCGTGCTGGTGCGCGCATCGACTGCCGTGAGCTTGTGCTGCGCGCGGTATTCGACGATGCCGCGATATTGCTCTGCCCAGACCTTCTTGAAGAGCGCGCCCTTGGAGGTCACATCAGGGTTCGCGTCCAGGATCAGCACCTTGCTGCGTGGCTTGGCATTCTTGAAGTACCACGCGACCTGGCAGGCGCGTTCGTACGGTCCGGGCGGGCAGCGATAAGGCGCTTCCGGGATGGAGATCGCGTAGGTTCCGCCATCAGGCATCGCTTCGAGCTGGCGGCGCAGGGCCACGGTTTCAGCGCCGGCTTTCCATGCATGAAGGATCTGGCCCGAAGCATGTGCTGCGGCCAGGCCTTCGACGCGATCGAGCCGCATGTCCACGCCAGGGGACACGACGAGTTTGTCGTAGGCGATGGTGCCGCCGCGCGCGAGCGTGACGGTCTTGCGCGCGGCGTCGATGGACGCCGCCATGTCCTTGACCACCGTGACGCCGTGGTTTCGTTCCAGACCCGAGTACGGGGTAGTGATGTCGTCGAGTTTGCGGCTGCCTCCAACCACCAGATTGGAGATGGGGCACGAGATGAATGCGTCGCCAGGCTCGATCAGCACAACGCTGATCTTGTGGTCCGAGAGCAGGCGCACGTACTTGGCCGCAGTCGCGCCGCCGTACCCGCCGCCAATCACCACGACTTGCGCGCGCGACGGAATCGAAGTGGTTGCGCAGGCCGACAGGCCCAAAAGTCCAAGCGCGCCTGACGAATGAAGGAATGAACGTCTTTTCATGGTGCTTGCCTTCTATTTGCGCTGCGCGAAGTAAGTGGCGATCTGCTCGATCTGCGCATCGCTGTAGCCCTTGCTGAGCTGATGCATGATCGTCGCGGGCCTTGTGCCGGCCTTGAAAGCCTTGAGCTGGCTCGCAATGTAATCGCGCGGCATGCCGGCCAGGGGCGGCGCGCTCGAGCCGGTCACCGACCGGCCGTCGGTGCCATGGCAATTGGCGCAGGTTGCTGCCAGGCTTCTTGTGTACAGCGCATCGGGTGTTTGCGCGCCCGCCACGCAGCAGCCGCCGGCAGCCAGCGCCGCCATGAGCCATCGTTGGATCTCCATCCTTGTCTCCATCAATTGTTTCGAGACTATACGGCTGGCTCAGCTGAAAGGAAAGGGCGCGCTCCATACGAATGGACGGCCCGCCGGCACATCGCAAAAGGTACAACCGCAGTTGGTTCAACAGACCCTCAATCATCCACCGGAGACCCCAATGCCCGCACTCTTTCCACTGGTCAAGACGGCCGCAATTTACGCTGGCGTCGCGAATCAACCCCTGTCGAGCAATGATCAGGCATCGTCTACGCGCGCTAACAGCTTGACGCTTCAAGCGCTTGCAAACTACGTCGCCGACGCCGACTTGGGAACCCTGGAAAACCTCTCAACCGCCGCAAACTGGACGACTTCCAACGAGTTGCATGACAGGTGGACGGATGAGCTGCTGGAGCTCCTGTTTCCTGCGGCACCGACCGGCACGCCGAACGTCCCGACTGCAGCGCCATCGACAGTTCTAACCTCGTCACCAACAGCTTCCGGCGGGGCCTGCGATGAGGACCGCAGCCTGATGCATGCCACTGTCGCATTAATGGCCGCAGGCTTGGCTCTCGCAGGGATTTCGGCGGGCGTTGCAGTTAAAGAACGCCAGCAAAATCCATTTGACGCGCCCAACGCAGCTGTGAATCTCTAAATCCCGGTACCCGGCTTGCCCAGGCTACGGCTTGCCCGAAAGCCGAAAAGGGACGCCAGCAGTACGGCAGGGAACTGCCCAATCGCCGCGTTATAGCGAGCGACGGCGCGGTCAAATTGGTCGGCAGCGGCATGCGCCTGCGCCAGGATTTGCGTGCGCCTTGCAAGTATGGTTTCAGGCAGGCGGGGCCCGGCCAGGTCATGCGCATCGCTGCGCTCGGCGCGCTCCCACGCCATCTCCAGCACGTCGCGCGCTGCACTGAGGGCCGCGATGCCATCTGGATCGAGGGGCCGGCTTCGAGCGGCCGAGAGAGAGGCTGAAAATTGTTCGGCTGCGCCGTGCAGCCCCGCCCAGATCGAGGGGCCGCCTTCAAGTGCGCCCGCCTGCGTATCGGTCTGCGGCAACTGGTTACGCACCAATTCCACGTGACGCGCCAACTCTGCATCCAGCAACGCGAAGGCCGCCTTCACTTCAGCACGCAACCGCACGAGCCGGTTGTAGGCACCCACTGCCCAAAAGACAAGGACAGCGGCAATTGCCCAAAGGACCACAGTTGATGTCATCGGCTGATCAAGACGCAAGACCTTCGTAGGACGATTCGATCGATTCTGCCTGATACAAAACGTGCGGCATCGGATTGGTCGATGCGTCTCACCAAGGAAACTTCATGACAGCAGCCAAGGCAACGATGGCGTTGGCGTTCATCGCCGGCGTGCGAACAGCCGATTCGCAAATCCCCGCACCGACTTCGAATCTGGTGGCGGGCTACACCCTGGATGCCGCCAACGCGTTGTCATTCAGCCCACCAGTCGCCACCAGGCTTTCATTCTCCGGCGACAGGCAGTTGCTGTCGTTGTCGGCCAATGAAACCCAAACCGGATTTGTCATCGCGACTCCTGCGAATACCCGTGTATTCCTGGTGGGTGATCCGCCAGAGAATTGCGAGCCCGCGATCCATGGCGAGTACGGCAATGTCACGCAGCGAACGCTGAACTTGATCTGCCCCGAAGACAACGGCACCTTGAGCGCCCACAACACCTACCTCTTCTCACAGGATCCCAATCACACCTATCTTGAGCGCCAACCGGTTGAGAGCGCAGCAGACCTTTGCACTCCTGGCGCCGGCATCTTCGATCCGCTCCATCCACCCGATCTCAGCGGCATATTTGAAGGTACGGAATTGATTCAACCGCTGTCCATGTATCGGTTTTCCTATGTGGAAAAGTGCCCAACCCCTGGTCCGACATTGACTCCCACACCCACCGGTACAAGAGTTACAGGAGTCCCCACTCCCAGCGCACAAGACGCATCGTCAACTGAAGTCACGCCACTGTCGTGGGCCATCACCGCTGTGGCGGGCGTAGGGCTGGCAGGTTCAATCGTCATCTGCGCCTTGAGAGGGAGGCTGCAGTGCAGGCCTTCGCAATTGCGGCAGATTCAACCCGCGCTGGACCATGTCGAGTTGGTCCGCACGGCGTCGATGCTTCCATAAACGACTACGCCCTGAGCCCAAGAAAAGAGCCCCATGACCTATCGGTGATGGGGCTCTTTTTGATGCGCCGGTGAAGGCGCATTATTCTGCCGAGGATTACTCCGAGACAGTGCCTTCGTTGGCTTCGGTCGCATCCGCACCGGCGCCGATGCCGGCCAGCTCTGCAGCCTCCGAATCAGCGATCGCGCGGCGCTCGGCCTCGTCCATCTGGTCCTTGGCCTTGCGTGCCTGGTGGTAAGCCATGCCGGTACCTGCAGGGATCAGGCGGCCAACAATGACGTTTTCCTTCAGGCCACGCAGCTCGTCGCGCTTGCCCATGATGGCCGCTTCGGTCAGCACGCGGGTGGTTTCCTGGAAGGAAGCCGCAGAGATGAACGAATCGGTCGAGAGCGACGCCTTCGTGATACCGAGCAGCAGGTTGCTGTAGGTCGGCGGGATCTTGCCGTCGGCGCGGAGGGCATCGTTGGTGTCCAGGATCTCCGAACGCTCGACCTGCTCACCCGCGATGTAGCCCGACTCGCCGACGTTCTCGACCACGACACGGCGCAGCATCTGGCGAACGATCACCTCGATGTGCTTGTCGTTGATCTTCACGCCCTGCAAGCGATACACGTCCTGCACTTCGTCGACGATGTAGCGCGCCAGTTCCTCAGCACCCAGCAGGCGCAGGATGTCCTGCGGATCGGCCGGGCCGTCCACCACGGACTCGCCCTTGTTGACGACCTGGCCTTCGTGCACCAGGATGTTCTTTTCCTTGGGCACGAGCTCTTCGTGCACGCCGCCTTCCGGATCGGTGATCTGCAGGCGAATCTTGCCCTTGGTCTCCTTGCCGAACGACACCGTGCCGGTGATCTCGGCCAGCACACCCTTGTCCTTGGGCGAACGGGCTTCGAACAGCTCGGCAACACGCGGCAGACCGCCGGTGATGTCTCGCGTCTTCTGGCCTTCGATCGGGATACGCGCCAGCACTTCGCCGCCGACCACATCCTGGCCGTCGCGCACCTGGATCAGCGCACCAACCGGGAAGCCGATCGTCACCGAGTGATCGGTGCCGGGGATCTTCACTTCGTTGTCGGTGGCGTCGATCAGCTTGACCTGCGGACGCAGGACCTTGGCCGAGCGCTTCGGATCGAACTTGATGACCACCAGCGTGGACAAGCCGGTCACTTCGTCGACCTGCTTGGCAACCGTGAGGCCTTCTTCGACGCTCTCGAACTGCACCTTGCCGGCGAATTCCGTGATGATGGGGCGCGTGAGCGGGTCCCAGTTCGCCAGGATGGTTCCGGCCTTGACCGACTGGTCGGCCTTCACCGCCAGCGTGGCGCCATACGGCACCTTGTGGCGCTCGCGCTCGCGGCCGTGCTCGTCGTGAATCACGATTTCGCCGGAACGAGCGATGACGACCTGTTCGCCCTTGCTGTTGGTCACATAGCGCATCGTGGCGTTGAAGCCGATCACGCCGTTGGACTTGGCATCCACGCTCGAAGCAATGGCTGCACGCGACGCGGCGCCACCGATGTGGAACGTACGCATCGTCAGCTGCGTGCCGGGTTCGCCGATCGACTGCGCGGCAATCACGCCGACTGCTTCGCCGACGTTCACCAGGCCGCCGCGACCCAGGTCACGTCCGTAGCACTTGGCGCACAGGCCGAAACGGGTTGCGCAGGTCAGTGCCGTACGCACCTTCACTTCGTCCACGCCCACAGCTTCGAGTTCGTCGATGCTGTCTTCGTCGAGGATGGTGCCGGCCTTGACCAGCACTTCGCGCGACTCGGGGTGCACCACGTCATCGGCGCCTACACGGCCCAGGATTCGGTCGCGCAGCGACTCGATCACCTCGCCGCCTTCGACGATCGCGCGCATCACCGAACCGTCGGTCGTGCCGCAATCGGTTTCGGTCACCACCAGATCCTGCGTCACGTCAACCAGGCGACGCGTCAGGTAACCCGAGTTCGCGGTCTTCAGCGCCGTATCCGCCAGGCCCTTACGAGCACCGTGGGTGGAGATGAAGTACTGCAACACGTTCAGGCCTTCACGGAAGTTCGCCGTGATGGGCGTCTCGATGATCGAGCCGTCAGGCTTGGCCATCAGGCCGCGCATGCCGGCCAGCTGGCGAATCTGCGCAGCCGAGCCGCGAGCGCCGGAGTCAGCCATCATGTAGATGGAGTTGAACGACTCCTGGTCCACTTCATTGCCGTGGCGGTCGATGGTCTTTTCCTTGGCCAGCTGGGCCATCATGACCTTGGACACTTCGTCGCCGGCCTTGCCCCAGATGTCCACCACCTTGTTGTAGCGCTCGCCGGAGGTCACGAGACCCGAAACATACTGCTGCTCGATCTCTTTGACTTCCTTCTCGGCGCGTCCAATGATGTCGGCCTTTTGCGGCGGCACCAGCATGTCGTCAACGCAGATCGAGATACCAGCCTTGGTCGCCAGGCGGAAGCCGTTTTGCAGCAGCTTGTCGGCGAACACGACGGTCTCTTTCAGGCCGCACTTGCGGAACGAGACGTTGATGAGCTTGGAGATTTCCTTCTTCTTGAGCGCCTTGTTGATGTTCGAGAACGGCAGGCCCTTGGGCAGGATCTCGGACAACAGGGCGCGGCCCACGGTCGTTTCCACGATCGAGGTCGAAGGAACCAGCTCGTTGCTGTCCTTGTCACGCGTCCACTCGGTCAGGCGCACGTTCACCTTGGCGGTGAGCTCGACCTGGTTCGCGTCGAGCGCGCGCTGGACTTCACCGATGTCGGCAAAGATCATGCCCTCGCCCCTGGCGTTGGTGCGCTCGCGCGTCGTGTAGTACAGGCCCAGCACCACGTCTTGCGACGGAACGATGGACGGCTCGCCGTTGGCGGGGAACAGCACGTTGTTGGAGGCCAGCATCAGCGTGCGGCATTCCATCTGTGCTTCTACCGACAGCGGTACGTGGACGGCCATCTGGTCACCGTCGAAGTCGGCGTTGAACGCAGCGCAAACCAGCGGATGCAGCTGGATCGCCTTGCCTTCGATCAGGATCGGCTCGAACGCCTGGATGCCCAGGCGGTGCAGCGTGGGAGCCCGGTTCAGCATGATCGGGTGCTCTTTGATCACCTCTTCAAGAATGTCCCAGACCACCGGCGTGCCGGATTCGACTTCCTTCTTCGCAGCCTTGATGGTCGTGGCGATGCCCATGGCTTCGAGGCGCGAGAAGATGAACGGCTTGAACAGCTCGAGCGCCATCAGCTTGGGCAGGCCGCACTGGTGCAGCTTGAGCGTCGGGCCCACCACGATGACCGAACGGCCCGAGTAGTCCACGCGCTTGCCCAGCAAGTTCTGGCGGAAACGGCCGCTCTTGCCCTTGATCATGTCGGCCAGCGACTTCAGGGCGCGCTTGTTGGCGCCCGTCATGGCCTTGCCACGGCGACCGTTGTCCAGCAGCGAGTCCACGGCTTCCTGCAGCATCCGCTTTTCGTTGCGCGCGATGATTTCAGGAGCCTTCAGCTCCAGCAGGCGGCGCAGGCGCGAATTGCGGTTGATGACGCGGCGATACAGGTCGTTCAGGTCGGAGGTCGCGAAGCGGCCGCCGTCCAGCGGAACCAGCGGACGCAGGTCCGGCGGCAGCACAGGCAGCACTTCCATCACCATCCACTGGGGACGGATGCCCGACTTCTTGAAGGCTTCCAGAACCTTCAGGCGCTTGGCGTTCTTCTTGACCTTGACTTCGGAGCCGGTCAGGTCGCCGCGCAGCTTCTCGATCTCGAGGTCGATATCGATGCCTTCGAGCAGGTCGCGGATGCCTTCAGCGCCCATCTTGGCGATGAACTCATCGCCGAATTCCTTGCGCTTGGCGTCGTAGTCGTCCTCGGACATGATGCCGAACTTCTTCAGCGGGGTCATGCCGGGGTCGGTGACGACATAGGCTTCAAAGTACAGCACGCGTTCGATGTCGCGCAGCGTCATGTCGAGCACCAGGCCCAGACGCGACGGCAGCGACTTCAGGAACCAGATGTGCGCGCACGGTGCGGCCAGGTCGATGTGACCCATGCGCTCGCGGCGAACCTTGGTCTGCGTGACTTCAACGCCGCACTTCTCGCAGATGACACCGCGGTGCTTCAGGCGCTTGTACTTGCCGCACAGGCATTCGTAGTCCTTGATGGGCCCGAAGATCTTGGCGCAGAACAGGCCGTCGCGCTCAGGCTTGAAGGTGCGGTAGTTGATGGTTTCCGGCTTCTTGACTTCGCCGAAGGACCACGAGCGGATCTTCTCCGGGGAAGCCATGCCGATGCGGATGGCATCGAAATGCTCGTCCGGCGTGAATTGCTTGAACAGGTCGAGTAATGATTTCATGTGTCTGTTCCCTTCGATTACGAACGCTCGAGTTCCATGTCGATGCCCAAGGAACGGATTTCCTTGACCAGGACATTGAACGACTCCGGCATGCCGGCTTCGATGGCGTGTTCGCCCTTGACGATGGACTCGTACACCTTGGTGCGGCCCTGCACGTCGTCGGACTTCACGGTCAGCATTTCCTGCAGCGTGTATGCGGCGCCGTACGCTTCCAGCGCCCAAACTTCCATTTCGCCGAATCGCTGGCCGCCGAACTGCGCCTTGCCACCCAGCGGCTGCTGGGTAACGAGCGAGTAAGGACCGGTCGAGCGGGCGTGCATCTTGTCGTCCACCAGGTGGTGCAGCTTCAGGACGTGCATGTAGCCGACAGTCACGGGACGCTCGAACTGGTCGCCCGTGCGGCCGTCGTACAGCATGGCCTGCGTGCGGTTGGCCGTGAGGCCCTTGACCTTCATGATGTCTTCCGGGTAGGCAAGCCTGAGCATGCCGCGGATGTCTTCTTCAGACGCGCCGTCGAACACCGGCGTCGCAAAGGGCACGCCCTTGGACAGTTCGGTGGCCATCTCGATCACGTCTTCGTCGGTCAGGTTGGGCAAGTCTTCCTTGCGGCCCGAGCTGTTGTACAGCTGGTCCATGAACTTGCGCAGCTCGGCCTGCTTGGCTTCTTGCTGCAGCATGTCGCCGATGCGCTGGCCGATACCCTTGGCAGCCCAGCCCAGGTGCACTTCCAGCACCTGGCCCACGTTCATGCGCGATGGCACGCCCAGCGGATTGAGCACGATGTCGCATGGCGTGCCGTCGGCCATGTAGGGCATGTCTTCGACCGGGACGATCTTGGACACGACACCCTTGTTGCCGTGACGGCCGGCCATCTTGTCGCCGGGTTGCAAGCGGCGCTTGACGGCCAGGTACACCTTGACCATCTTGAGCACGCCGGCAGGCAGTTCGTCGCCCTGCGTGAGCTTCTTGCGCTTTTCTTCGAAGGCGAGGTCAAAGCTGTGACGCTGCTGGTCGATCGAGTTCTTGATCGATTCGAGCTGCGTTGCGGCTTCGTCATCGGCTGGACGGATGTCGAACCAGTGGAACTTCTCGACCGACGAGAGATAAGCCTTGTCGATCTTGGTGCCCTTGGCCAGCTTCTGCGGACCGCCGTTGGCGATCTTGTTGGTCAGCAGCTTCTCGATACGGTCGAACGCGTCGGCTTCGACGATGCGAAGCTGGTCGTTCAGGTCAAGGCGGAAGCGCTTGAGTTCGTCGTCGATGATCTGCTGGGCGCGCTTGTCGCGCTGGATGCCTTCGCGGGTGAACACCTGCACGTCGATGACCGTGCCTTGCGAACCCTGGTCCACGCGCAGCGAGGTGTCCTTCACGTCGGAAGCCTTCTCGCCGAAGATGGCGCGAAGCAGCTTCTCTTCAGGTGTCAGCGTGGTCTCGCCCTTGGGTGTGACCTTGCCCACCAGCGTATCGCCCGGCTGCACTTCAGCGCCGACGTAGATGATGCCGGACTCGTCCAGGCGGTTGAGCTGCTGCTCGGACAGGTTGGGGATGTCGCGCGTGATTTCTTCGGCGCCCAGCTTGGTGTCGCGAGCCATCACCACCAGTTCCTCGATGTGGATCGAGGTGTAGCGGTCATCGGCAACGACACGTTCGCTGATCAGGATCGAGTCCTCGAAGTTGTAGCCATTCCAGGGCATGAACGCGACCAGCATGTTCTGGCCCAGAGCCAGTTCGCCGAGGTCGGTCGATGCGCCGTCAGCCACCACGTCACCCTTGGCGATCTTGTCGCCGCGCTTGACGATCGGACGCTGGTGGATGTTGGTGTTCTGGTTGGAACGCTGGTACTTGATCAGGTTGTAGATGTCCACGCCGACTTCACCTGCGGTGGCTTCGGCGTCGTTGACGCGAACCACGATGCGGGTGGCATCGACATAGTCGACCACGCCGCCGCGAGTTGCGGTCACGACGGTGCCGGAGTCGACTGCGGAAACGCGCTCGATGCCGGTGCCGACGAAAGCCTTCTCGGGGCGCAGGACAGGCACGGCCTGGCGCTGCATGTTGGCGCCCATCAGCGCGCGGTTTGCATCGTCGTGCTCAAGGAACGGCACCAGCGAAGCAGCAACCGACACGATCTGTGCGGGCGACACGTCCATGTACTGGACGCGGTCTGCGCCGACCAGGATCGATTCGCCGGCTTCACGCGCGGAGACCAGGTCACCGGTCAGCTTGCCATCCTTGTCCAGGATCGCATTGGCCTGGGCGATGACGTACTTGCCTTCTTCGATGGCCGACAGGTAGTCGATTTCCATCGTGACCTTGCTGTCGATCACCCGGCGGTACGGCGTTTCGATGAAGCCGTATTCGTTCAGGCGGGCGTACAGGGCCAGCGAATTGATCAGGCCGATGTTCGGGCCTTCAGGCGTTTCAATAGGGCAGACGCGGCCGTAGTGGGTCACGTGAACGTCACGCACTTCGAAGCCTGCGCGCTCGCGGGTCAAACCGCCCGGGCCAAGAGCCGAGACGCGACGCTTGTGCGTGATCTCGGACAGCGGGTTGGTCTGGTCCATGAACTGCGACAGCTGCGATGCACCGAAGAACTCCTTGAGCGCCGCAGAGATCGGCTTGGAGTTGATCAGGTCATGCGGCATGAGCGGCTCTTGTTCGGCCTGGCCGAGACGTTCCTTCACGGCCTTTTCGATACGGGCCAGGCCGGTGCGGTATTGGTTTTCGGCCAGTTCGCCGACGCAACGCACGCGGCGATTGCCCAGGTGATCGATGTCATCGACTTCGCCGCGGCCATTGCGCAGGTCCACCAGGATCTTGACGACGTTGAGGATGTCCTCGTTCGTCAAGACCATCGGGCCGGTCGATTCGTTGCGGCCAACCTTGGCGTTGAACTTCATGCGGCCCACGCGCGACAGGTCGTACGTGTCCGGGTTGTAGAACAGGCGCTGGAACAGGGCCTGGACTGCATCTTCGGTTGGCGGCTCGCCGGGGCGCATCATGCGGTAGATGGCAACACGCGCAGCAAACTCATCGACGGTTTCGTCGATGCGCAGGGTCTGCGACATGTACGCGCCCTGGTCGAGCTCGTTCGTGTAGATGACCTGCAGGTTCTGCACACCAGCGATGCGCAGCTTCTTCAGAAGTGCTTCGGTCAGCTCGTCATTGGCCTTGGCGATGATCTCGCCTGTGTCGGCATCGACGATGTTGCGGGCGACGACGCGGCCGATGAGGTAATCCTCAGGGACGCTGATGTGAGTGGTTGCAGACTGCTCGAGGTCACGGGTGTGGCGAACGGTAACGCGCTTGTCCTTGGCGACCACAACCTTGCCGGCCTTGTCGGTGATGTCAAAACGGGCAACTTCACCACGCAGGCGCTCGGGAACGAATTCCATCTGCGCGCCGCTGTCCATCAGGCGGAAGTTGTCGTTGACGAAGAAGTTCGCCAGGATCGACTCGGGCGTCAGGCCAATGGCCTTCAGCAGGATGGTGACGGGCATCTTGCGGCGACGGTCGACGCGGAAGTACAGGATGTCCTTCGGATCGAATTCGAAGTCGAGCCAGGAGCCGCGGTAAGGGATGATCCGTGCCGAGAAAAGCAGCTTGCCCGAGCTGTGGGTCTTGCCCTTGTCGTGCTCGAAGAACACGCCCGGCGAGCGGTGCAGCTGGGAAACGATGACACGCTCGGTGCCGTTGATGATGAAAGAGCCCTTCTCGGTCATCAGGGGCACTTCGCCCATGTAGACCTCCTGCTCTTTCACTTCCTTCACGACCTTCGATTGCGGCGTGGACGACTCACGGTCGTAAATGATCAGTTGCACCTTGGCGCGCACGGCCGAAGCATAGGTGAGACCACGGGTCTGGCACTCGCGCACGTCGAACGCAGGTTTCGCAAGGTTGTATTCGAGAAACTTCATCTCGACAAAACCGTTGTGCGACACGATAGGGAATGCAGCGTCGAACGCTGCTTGCAGACCTTCTATGGTCCGGCTCTTCGGGCCGATATCGGCCTGCAGGAACGCGGTGTACGCGTCTTTCTGCATTTGCAGGAGGTAAGGGATTTCAAGCACGCTGTCGCGGCTGCCGAAGCTTTTGCGGATGCGCTTGCGTTCGGTATAAGAATAGGCCATGAGATCTCCGGGCTAATGAGCTCTTGCGCAACTGTCACCCGGGTCTCGAGGCGTCGAGGCCGGGCTTCTTGGTGGGTTGGCCACTACCAACCATGGCGGACGGCGATGCATTGCACATCGCCCGAACCAAGGCATCTTCTGCAGTCGGGGTCAGAAGACACTCGAAAAAACTGGGGAACCTAGTATTGGACCAGTCTTTTCGGGTGCGCTCTTGCTGCATCCTTTAAAGCACCAAAGGCTGGAGGCCCTTTCGGGTCGCTCCAGCCTCGGAACCAGGGACGATTACTTCAGTTCGACCTTGGCGCCGGCATCTTCCAGCTTCTTCTTGGCAGCGTCGGCATCAGCCTTGTTCAGGCCTTCCTTGACAGCCTTCGGGGCGCCATCGACCAGATCCTTGGCTTCCTTGAGGCCCAGGCCGGTGATTTCGCGCACGGCCTTGATGACGGAGACCTTCTGTGCACCGGCTTCCAGCAACTGGACGGTGAACTCGGTCTTCTCTTCAACGACGGCTGCGGCAGCACCGCCACCAGCGCCGGCAGGAGCGGCCATAGCGGCTGCGCTCACACCAAACTTCTCTTCGATGGCTTTCACCAGATCGTTGAGTTCCATGACCGTCATGCTGTCCAGCGAGGTCAAAAATGCGTCTTTATCGAATGCCATTTTGATTTCCTAAATTAAGTTGGGTTTGTTGCGCCGCTCAAGCGGCGGCTGCCTCGGCAGGTGCATCAGCCGTAGCTTCTTCTGCACCACCACCTTTTTTCGCCGCCAGGGCGCCCAGCACAACGGCCGTACGCGAAATGGGCGACATCAGCAAGCCGCAAAGCTGGGCCAGCAGAACTTCCTTCGAGGGGATGTTCGCGAGCTGCTTCACGCCGGCGACGTCCAGGGCCTTGCCCGCAAATGCACCACCGCGAATCACCAGCTTGTCGTTGGTTTTCGCGAAGTCAGCCACCACTTTCGCGGCGGAGACGGCATCGACGGAAAAGCCGTAGATCAGCGGTCCGGTCATCTGGTCACCGACAACTTCGAACTGGCTACCAGCAACAGCACGGCGAGCCAGGGTGTTCTTCAGAACACTCAGGTTCACGCCCTTGCTGCGTGCATCGTTGCGCAGTTTGGTCATGTCAGCGACCGTGATGCCGCGGTATTCCGCAATCACCAGCGTTTGAGCTTTGGCGGCGAGGCTGGTCACTTCTTCAATGACCGCTTGCTTCTCACTGCGATTCAGACTCAAGGTCTACTCCTTTGAAAGTGCCTTCGGGCCTTCACCCTCTGGCACGCCTAAAGTTCAGCGACCAACTGTTTTCAGGAAATCTCTCAATATCCATCTTCAGCGGGATCGCCATCTGCGTTGGCTGGACCTCATGCAACTGCCCTGGGGTCACTATTAAGCGGGCTTGCCGCACCAACGGTCTTGGATGGCCCGGAAGCTCCCCGAAGGATGCTTCTGGCCCACCACACCTGGCACCGCCTTCCCGCGATGCCTGGAATCTCTTTGCGATTACGCCGAGATGGACTGCGTGTCGACGCGGACACCCAGACCCATGGTCGACGAAACTGCCACCTTGCGCAGGTAAACACCCTTGCTTGTTGCCGGCTTGGACTTGTGCAGCGCCTCGATCAGCGCGACCAGGTTGCCTTGCAGCTTGTCCGAGTCGAACGAGTTACGGCCGATGGTCGCGTGGATGATGCCGGCCTTGTCGGCGCGGTACTGGACCTGGCCTGCCTTGGCGTTCTTCACGGCGGTTGCCACATCGGGCGTCACGGTGCCGACCTTGGGGTTAGGCATCAGGCCGCGCGGGCCCAGGATCTGGCCGAGCGTACCGACAATGCGCATGGCATCCGGCGCAGCGATCACCACGTCGAACGGCATGTTGCCGGCCTTGACCATGGCAGCCAGGTCATCCATGCCGACGATGTCGGCGCCGGCAGCCTTGGCTTCCTCAGCCTTGGCGCCCTGTGCGAACACAGCGACACGTTTTGTCTTGCCGGTACCGTTGGGCAGCACGACCGCGCCGCGAACGACCTGGTCCGACTTCTTGGGATCAATACCCAGCTGAACAGCAACGTCGATTGACTCATCGAACTTGGCGTTCGCGGCTTCCTTGACGATGCCCAGTGCTTCGCTGAACGCGTACAGCTTGGTGCTGTCGACCTTGCCCTGCAGGGCCTTTTGCTTCTTGGTGAGCTTTGCCATGATCAGAGACCTTCCACCGTGATGCCCATCGAACGGGCGGAGCCGGCCAATGTGCGGATAGCTGCATCGACGCTTGCGGCGTTCATGTCCTTCAGCTTGGTCTTGGCGATTTCTTCGAGCTGTGCGCGCGTGATCTTGCCAACCTTGTTGCTGTGCGGTGTGGGCGAACCCTTTTCGAGCTTGACAGCCTTCTTGATCAGGACCGTCGCAGGCGGGGTCTTGATGATGAAGGTGAAGCTCTTGTCCGCGTAAGCCGTGATGACCACGGGCAATGGCAGGCCTGGCTCAACGCCCTGGGTCTGGGCGTTGAACGCCTTGCAGAACTCCATGATGTTGAGGCCGCGCTGGCCGAGGGCCGGGCCGATAGGGGGCGACGGATTGGCTTTGCCTGCAGGAACCTGCAGCTTGACAAAACCGACGATTTTCTTCGCCATGGTTTTTTACTCCTTGCGGGTGATAACGCCTGGGCTCGACGGCCTGGGCTCCCCGGGGGTTAACGACTCGTTTTCTTCAACCATGCACGGAGTCGGTGCGTGCAAGGCAATTTGTCAGGTCTTCTCGACCTGGCTGAATTCCAGTTCGACAGGCGTCGCACGACCGAAAATCGTGACCGAGACCCGAACCTTGTTCTTTTCGTAGTTGACTTCCTCAACCGTTCCATTGAAGTCGGTAAACGGGCCGTCCTTGACGCGCACATATTCACCGACGCTGAATTCCACCTTGTGGCGCGGCTTCTCAGTACCCTCTTCCATCTGGCCGAGGATCTTGCCGACTTCGTCTTCAGAGATCGGTGCAGGACGATTCTTGGCACCACCGACAAAGCCCGTGACCTTGTTGGTGTGCTTGACGAGGTGCCAGGTGTCATCGTTCATGATCATCTGGACCAGCACGTAACCTGGATAGAACCGTCGCTCGGAAGTCTTCTTTTGTCCGTTCTTGATCTCGACGACCTCTTCGGTCGGAACGAGGATCTCGCCAAACATGTCCTGCATGCCTGCACGCACGATGCGCTCGCGAATATTTCGCTCGACAGCCTTTTCCATGCCGGAATAGGCATGGACGACGTACCAGCGCAGATCAGGATTGACCGGCTTTGCGGGCACTACGGCCCCAGCACCCTCGACGGGCATGTCTTCAGCGGCGGTATCTGTGATTTCGGTCATTACTTCTTCCAGCCCAGGATCAAGTCATAGAACAGCCACTCAAGGGTCTTGTCGGTAAGCCACAAGAAGATGGCCATCACCGCACAAAACGCGATCACGTAGCCCGTCATCTGGATAGCTTCCTTGCGGGTCGGCCAGACAACTTTCTTGACTTCCTTCCAGGAGTCGCGGCCGAACGCCACAAATTCCTTGCCAGGCTCGGAGGTTCCAAAAACCACCACGGCTGCAGCAATACCCACGATCAGTGCCGCCCATTGAGCAATCTGGCCCTGCTTGCTCAGCAGGTAAAAGCCAGCGAGCGCAGCAACCACCAGGGCAACAGCAGCACCCAGCTTCGCCTTGTCGGCGCCAGTGCTGACGGTTTCAACTTGAGAAGTAGCCATTTGCGGCGTTTTCCTGGTTCGAATTCACGGTGTCTTCAAGACACTGAAGCCCGACACACGGTCGGGCTTGGTTTTTTGGTGCCACTCAAGTGGCAGGGGCAGTAGGAATCGAACCTACAACCTTCGGTTTTGGAGACCGACGCTCTGCCAATTGAGCTATACCCCTTTGTTCGATTACTCGAGAATCTTGGCGACGACGCCCGAACCGACGGTCTTGCCACCTTCGCGGATAGCAAAGCGCAGGCCTTCTTGCATGGC
>NZ_JANU01000070.1 GCF_001044395.1 Caenimonas sp. SL110 | reverse complement strand
ACCAAGCCGCACGTCAACGTGGGGACGATTGGACACGTGGACCATGGCAAGACGACGCTGACGGCGGCCATCACTTCGGTGCTGGCGAGCAAGTTTGGCGGGGAAGCCAAGGCGTACGACCAGATCGATGCGGCACCCGAAGAAAAGGCACGCGGCATCACGATCAACACGGCGCACGTTGAGTACGAGACGGCAAACCGTCACTACGCGCACGTGGACTGCCCGGGTCACGCTGACTACGTCAAGAACATGATCACCGGCGCCGCCCAGATGGACGGTGCGATTTTGGTTTGTTCGGCTGCCGACGGCCCGATGCCCCAGACGCGCGAGCACATCCTGCTGGCGCGCCAGGTGGGTGTTCCGTACATCCTGGTGTTCCTGAACAAGTGCGACATGGTCGACGACGCTGAGCTGCTGGAGCTGGTGGAGATGGAAGTGCGCGAGCTTCTGTCCAAGTACGACTTCCCTGGCGACGACACGCCGATCATCCACGGTTCGGCCAAGCTGGCGCTGGAAGGCGACAAGGGCGAGCTGGGCGAGCAGGCGATCATGAAGCTGGCCGACGCAATGGACAGCTACATTCCCACGCCAGAGCGCGCGGTTGACGGTGCGTTCCTGATGCCTGTTGAAGACGTGTTCTCCATCTCGGGCCGCGGCACGGTGGTGACGGGCCGTATCGAGCGCGGCATCGTGAAGGTTGGCGAAGAAATTGAAATCGTGGGCATTGCGCCGACGCAAAAGACCACCTGCACGGGTGTTGAGATGTTCCGCAAGCTGCTGGATCAGGGCCAGGCGGGCGACAACGTTGGCATTTTGCTTCGCGGCACCAAGCGCGAAGACGTGCAGCGCGGCCAGGTGCTGTGCAAGCCGGGTTCGATCAAGCCCCACACGCACTTCACCGCTGAGGTGTATGTGCTGTCCAAGGACGAAGGGGGCCGTCACACGCCGTTCTTCAACAACTACCGTCCCCAGTTCTACTTCCGCACGACGGACGTGACCGGAGCGATCGAGTTGCCTGCGGACAAGGAAATGGTGATGCCGGGCGACAACGTGTCGATCACGGTCAAGCTGATCAACCCGATCGCCATGCAAGAAGGCCTGCGCTTTGCTATCCGCGAAGGTGGCAAGACCGT
>NZ_JANU01000007.1 GCF_001044395.1 Caenimonas sp. SL110 | reverse complement strand
GGGGGGGGGGGGAGCCGTTACACCACGTTTGACGCGAGGCATGTGAGTACTCCTTGTTCGTCGTTAATTAAATGCCACGGCCGGGCAGCATCTGCGACATGTGACCCATATTGGTCTCATGCACAGCAACGGCACCGCGCAGATGGCGCTTATTCTTGGTGGTCTTCTTGGTCAGGATGTGACGCTTGAAGGCTTGGCCGCGCTTGACGGTACCACCGGGACGAACGCGGAAGCGCTTCTTGGCCCCGCTCTTGGTCTTCATCTTGGGCATTTTCATGCTCCTTTTAATTTGTGCTCGTGAGGCGTCGCGAAAACGTTTTTCGCGCCTTGTTGGCCCCGAGACACTTTTTTCAAATGCCCAATGAAGGGCAAGTGATCTGCGCACCCTTTGACGGATGCTTTAACTACTTACGCCGAAGCCGGTTGAGAGGATTCGGCGGCGGGCTTTACAGCCACTTTTTTCTTGCCCGGCGCGATCATCATGATCATCTGCCGGCCTTCGAGCTTGGGATACTGCTCGATCAGGATCAGGTCGCCGAGTTCATCGCGAATGCGATTGAGCAAGGCCATGCCTATTTCCTGGTGCGTGATTTCGCGGCCCCGAAAGCGCAGCGTAATCTTGCACTTGTCGCCTTCGGCCAGGAAGCGCTTAATATTGCGCATCTTGATGTTGTAGTCACCGTCGTCGGTGCCCGGCCGGAATTTGACTTCCTTGATTTCAATGACCGTCTGCTTTGCTTTCGCTTCCGCCGCCTTCTTTTGCTCCTGGTACTTGAACTTGCCGTAGTCCATCAACCGGCACACGGGCGGGTTGGCAGTAGCAGCAATTTCAACCAGGTCAACATCAGCCTCACCCGCCATTCGCAGGGCTTCGGAAAGACTGACGATACCCAGGGGCTCGTTTTCAGGTCCCGAGAGGCGTACTTCCGGGGCCATGATTTCCCGGTTCAGGCGGTGCTTGCGTTCCTCGCGTTGGCGGCGGTCGCGAAATTCAGTAGCGATGGTCTGTGTCCTTCAATACGTTTGCTACAAATAAAGTAGCGAAACCGCCCCAGTGCGTGCAAGCAACAGCGTCATTCATTCAAAATCAGCTTTTGTTTCGGATGTCCTGGGCGATTCTCTGAGAGAAGGCGTCCACTGACATCACGCCGAGGTCCAAGTTGCCCCGGGCGCGCACTGCGACAGCACCAGCAGCCATCTCCTTGTCACCTATGACGAGGATATACGGCAGCTTCTGCAACGAATGCTCGCGTATTTTATACGTTATTTTCTCGTTGCGCAGATCAAGATCGACCCTAAGCCCTTGATTTTCCAGCGTTTTGACCACGGACCGGGCGTATTCGGCCTGCGAGTCGGTGATATTGAGCACCGCAACTTGTACCGGGGCCAGCCAGGCCGGCAGCGCGCCAGCGTGATTTTCGATGAGCATGCCAATGAAGCGCTCGAGGCTGCCGACAATGGCCCGATGCAGCATCACTGGGTGCGCACGGCTGCTCGTCTCCGTCACGTACTCACCGCCGAGCCGCTCGGCCGTATTGAAGTCGACCTGCATCGTGCCGCATTGCCACTGGCGCCCAAGGGCGTCCTTGAGCGTGTACTCGATCTTGGGACCGTAGAACGCGCCGTCTCCAGGCGAGACGATAAAGTCCACGCCTGACCGGCGCAGCGCCTCCATCACCGCAAACTCGGCCTTGTCCCACAGTTCGTCAGAGCCAACCCGGTTGTCGGGGCGCGTTGCGACCTTGTAGAGGATGTCCTTGAATCCGAAGTCGGCGTAGACCTTCTGCAGCTGCGCCGTGTAGTTCACGCACTCTTCCAGGATCTGGTCTTCGGTACAGAAGATGTGGCCGTCATCCTGCGTGAACCCGCGCACCCGCATGATTCCGTGCAACGCACCCGTCGGCTCATTGCGGTGGCACTGTCCGAACTCGCCGAAACGCACCGGCAAGTCGCGATAGCTCTTGATGCCGTGCTTGAAGATGAGCACATGGCCCGGACAGTTCATGGGCTTCAGGGCGTACTCGCGCTTTTCGCTTTCCGTCGTGAACATGTTCTCGCGATAGTTCTGCCAGTGGCCCGTCTTCTCCCACAGGCTCTTGTCCAGGATCTGCGGACCCTTGACTTCCTGGTAGCCCGTGTCCTTGTAGACCTGCCGCATGTACTGCTCCACCGCCTGCCAGATCGCCCAGCCCTTGGGATGCCAGAACACCACGCCCGGTGCAACGTCGTCGATATGGAACAGGTCGAGCTCGCGCCCGAGCTTGCGGTGATCGCGCTTTTCCGCCTCTTCGAGCATCGTCAGGTACTGCTGGAGCTCTTCCTTGCTCGCCCAGGCCGTCCCGTAGATGCGCTGGAGCATCTCGTTGCGGTGATCGCCACGCCAATACGCGCCGGCCACCTTCATCAACTTGAAGTGCTTGAGCTTGCCCGTGCTCGGTACGTGCGGGCCGCGGCAGAGGTCCTCGAACGAACCCTCGGCGTACAGCGAGACATCTTCGTTGGCGGGAATGCTGCCGATGATTTCCGCCTTGTAGTTTTCGCCAATGCTCTTGAAATGGGCCACGGCGTCATCGCGCGGCAGCACCCGGCGCGTCACAGGCTCGTCTTTCGCCGCGATTGCCCCCATGCGCTTTTCGATAGCGACAAGGTCTTCGGGCGTAAACGGCCGCTTGTACGAGAAGTCATAGAAAAAGCCGTTTTCGATCACCGGACCAATCGTCACCTGCGCCTCGGGGAACAGTTCTTTCACAGCGTAGGCCAGCAAGTGCGCCGTCGAATGGCGGATGACATCAAGGCCGTCGGCATCCTTGGCCGTGACGATGGCGAGCTGGCTATTCTTGTCGATGGTGAAACTCGTATCGACGACCTTGCCGTCGACCTTGCCGGCGAGTGCCGCCTTGGCCAGACCAGGGCCGATTGAAGCTGCGACGTCTGCGACCGTGACCGGGCCGGGAAACTCGCGCTGGGAACCATCGGGAAGCGTGACTTGAATCATGATCAAAAAATAGCGGTAAGGAAAACAAAAAAGCGCGGACGTGAGCCGCGCTTTTGGGTTGCAAGGGGTGACCTCAGTGCACGCGACTACACGGCCTCAACGGGCCGTCAAACCTTCAGTGGTAGTTCGCGGTGTCATAACCGGGGTGCCTTTCTCGCTCTTGTTCACTCAGCAAAGCCGCAATTCTAACCGGCGGGTACATAACCCGTGCCATTGCAGCGCTCGCACGGCGTGATGATCGTCTGTTTTTCGACTTCGAAGTCTTCGGTGATGTTTTCGCTGTCGAACCTGAGTTCGCCCGTGCCCAGGCAATCGGGGCATTTGGCCTGGCTGAGCTTGCTCGCGTCAAAAACGCCGGTCCTGTCTTCGGTAGAGCTCATGAGGCCGTCCCCTGCATAGGTTAAGTGCCACGTACTCTAACCTTCGTCCCGGAAAAAACAAGGGCCGTTTCCCCAAACGGAAAAGGGGCCGCAAGGCCCCTTCTTCATCCGAACGCGAGGCTCAGGCAGCCTTCTTCTCTTCGAAGAACTGCTCGTCTTCGGTCGAACCCTTGAGCGCTGCGGTCGAAGCATTCGCCTCGATGGTCGTGGTGACGGCGTCGAAGTAGCCCGTTCCCACTTCGCGCTGGTGCTTCACGGCGGTGAAGCCGCGGTCAGCAGCTGCAAATTCCTTTTGCTGCAGCTCCACGAAGGCGCTCATGTTGCTGCGGGCGTAACCGTAAGCCAGCTCGAACATCGAGTAGTTCAGGCTGTGGAAGCCGGCCAGCGTGATGAACTGGAACTTGTAGCCCATGGCGCCGAGTTCCTTCTGGAACTTGGCAATGGTCGCGTCGTCCAGGTTCTTCTTCCAGTTGAACGATGGCGAGCAGTTGTACGCCAGCAGCTTGCCCGGGAACTTCGCGTGGATCGCATCGGCGAAGTCCTTGGCGAACTTCAGGTCCGGCGTGCCGGTCTCGCACCAGATCAGGTCGGCGTACTCGGCGTAAGCAAGACCGCGAGCAATCGCCTGGTCGATGCCCTTGTTGGTCCGGTAGAAACCTTCGACCGTACGCTCGCCCGTGCAGAAAGGCTGGTCGATCGGATCAACATCGCTGGTGACGAGGTCAGCAGCTTCCGCGTCCGTACGGGCCAACAGGATGGTGGGCGTGCCCATCACGTCAGCGGCCAGGCGGGCTGCGATCAGCTTGGCGTTGGCTTCGCGCGTCGGCACGAGCACCTTGCCGCCCATGTGACCGCACTTCTTCACCGATGCGAGCTGGTCCTCAAAGTGAACGCCGGCGGCGCCCGCTTCGATCATGGCCTTCATCAGTTCGAACGCGTTCAACACGCCGCCGAAACCGGCTTCCGCATCGGCCACGATGGGCGCGAAGTAATCAACATAACCTTCGTCGCCAGGACCCTTGCCTTCGCTCCACTGGATCTGGTCGGCGCGTGCAAACGTGGCGTTGATCTTCTTGACGCACTTGGGCACCGAGTCCACCGAGTACAGCGACTGGTCAGGGTACATCTCGCCGTTGCTGTTCGCATCGCCAGCGACTTGCCAGCCAGAAAGATAGATGCCCTTCAAACCGGCCTTGACCTGCTGCATGGCCTGGTTGCCCGTCAGCGCGCCCAGCGTGTTGACGAACGGCTCGGTGTTGATGAGGTTCCAGAGCTTCTCGGCGCCACGCTTGGCCAGCGTGTGATCGATCTGCACCGAGCCGCGCAGCTTGACGACGTCAGCAGCGCTGTAGCCGCGCTTGATGCCCTTCCAGCGTGGGTTTTCGGCCCAGTCTTTTTCGAGTTGGGCGATCTGCTGTTCGCGCGTCAGGTGGGTCCAGGATGTCATGTTTTCACTCCGAGGTTGATAGAAACTGGTTCGGTATTCCTGCCGATGCAAGGACGATGCCGATGGATGAACTTTAAGTCTTGTAGAAGAGTTTGAGAAGCTCTTGTGTCTTATATAAGAGATATTTTTATCCCTTTTAAATCAATGACTTGAGCCTCTCATTTCTCAATACGGTATTTCATTTCTCGTATTGAGAAATTTTTGCGCAGTGCAGCATGACGAAATTCCGCAATGCGAAATCAGGGTTGCGCGGGATGAAACAGGATCCAGTCGCCGTGCCCAATCAGCTGCTTGCCGCGCACCCGTTCGGGGTTCACCTCGTACACCAGGCACAAGATCGGGCGCCCATCCACTTCGACGGGCAGCTCGCGCTTGAAGTACTCGCTGTCGGGGCCGTCATCGATGCATTCGATTTCGTCGAGCACGGCCTCCAGCGGCGGATCAATCTCGTAAACCTCACCGACAACCGTCACCGCGTCCTGGCCGCCCAGCGTGAGCCCCGGATACCAGTCAATGCGGTACAGGCACCCCTGCACTTCGCCCATGCCCACGTAACGCGGGGCAGGCACCAGACGGTTGATGTCGTTGCTGCCTCCACGGCGCAGCGTCCCGTAAACGAACACGTGACGGGCATCTGGACTGTGCGCGGCTTCAGGTGGCGCTGGCGATTCGGGCATCATTCGCTCGTTTTGTTTTCATCCTCCCATTTTCAATGACCGAGCGACGCCAGCGCGTCGTCGCGTACGCCTGCCTCGCCCTGAGCATGTCGCTCGTCGGCAGCTATGTGGCGCTTTCCAAACCGCTGGTCGCGGCAATTCCCGTGTTCCTGCTGGCCTGGATGCGCTTTGGCATTGGCGGCCTGGGCATGCTCCCCTGGCTGCGCAAGCCAGCCGATGAGCCGCCGATGACGCGCGAGACGAGGCGTCTTCTCTTTCTCGAATCGTTCCTGGGCAACTTCATGTTCTCGATCTGCATGCTCTTCGGAGTGAGCATGACGAGCGCCGTTTCGGCCGGGGTGATCATGGCGGCCATCCCTGCGGTCGTGGCGCTCATGAGCTGGGGCTTCCTCGGAGAGCGGATCATGCCGCGTGTATGGGCCGCGATCGCGTGCGCAGCCGCCGGCATTGCGCTCCTGGGGCTTGCGAAACCACTCGACCACGCTGGCGCGACAGTTTCGGCCCTGGGTCCCGCCTGGCTTGGCAATCTGCTGATCCTGGGCGCCGTCATTTGCGAAGCCGCATACGCAGTCATCGGCAAGAAACTCACCGGCGCAATGGGCGCCAAGCGCATTGCGTCGCTCATCAACCTGTGGGGGTTCGCCCTCGTGACTCCGTTCGGCCTCTACGCCGCGACCACATTCGACTTCGGCGGCGTCAAGGCCAGTATCTGGATCTTGCTGATCTTCTATTCGCTGGCCGCGAGCATCTGGACGGTCTGGCTGTGGATGACGGGGTTAAAGACGGTCCCTGCTTCACAAGGCGGCGTGTTCACCGTGATGCTTCCGGTTTCGGCAGCGGTGGTGGGGGTGCTTGTGCTCGGCGAACCGCTGACGACCGTGCAAGTGGTTGCCTTTGCGCTGGCACTTGCGGGCGTCGCGCTGGCCACCCTGCCCTCACGTTCGACGTTCTGAGCACCTGCCTACTTGCTGTGGGCCTTGCGCACAGCCGGCCTGATGTTCTCGCGCCTGGCAGGCAGGACTGACGCGTTTTCGCGTGGCGCATTCAGCACGATGGATGTCGAGGTCTCGGCCAGCACGCAAAACTTGCTCAGCACGCCATCGAGATGGGCCACGTCGATCACCGCAATCTGCAGCATCCAGCTGTCTTCGCCGGTGAGATTCCAGGCGTTCACCACCTCGGGCGTTTGCTCCACCAGCTTCAGCACACGCGAATACTCCGCGCGCCCGATCCGCACCATCGCCTGTATGCCGTAACCCAGCCTCTGGTAGTCCACCACCGCGCGGTATCCCTTGATCACGCCGTTGAGTTCGAGCTTGCGCACGCGCTCGGTGACCGCCGGTTGGCTCAGGTGAACGCGCCTGCCGAGTTCGGCCATGCTGATGCGTGCATCCTTCTGAAGCTCGGCAAGGATGCGGCCGTCATGGACATCGATTTCTGAAACTTCGGCAGTCATCAACATTTCCCTTCAAAAACAAGGCCAGATAACAAACAGACCTTGAATCATGCATGGAAGACCGCCGAGCGTAAAACTACCATGGGTGCATGAACCCAGCAGCAACAACGGCGCGATCGATCGCCGTCCGCCCTTCACTCCTCGTACCAGCCCTGCTCGCGTGCTACCTCATCTGGGGCTCCACCTACCTGGCGATCCGCTATGCGCTGGAGAGCTTCCCGCCGTTCTTCCAGATGGGAACGCGATTCCTCACGGCGGGCTCGCTGCTGATGGCGTGGCTTGCCTGGCGCGGCCGGTCGTCAGGCAAAGCACTGGTCTTTCCCACGCGAATGCAATGGCGCAATGCCCTGGTCATCGGGGCGCTGATGCTTGGCGGCGGCATGGGCCTTTGCGCCACAGCCGAGCAGACCATCGGCTCCGGGCTTATCGCCGCCTTCATTGCCGTGACCCCGATGTGGGTCTGCGCCTTTGGCCTTGCCCTGGGCAAACGGCCGAGCCGGCTGGAGTTCGCAGGCATGACAGTGGGCGTTGCGGGCGTCGCGCTGCTGGTGAGCGGCGCAAGTTTCTCGGCGTCACCGCTGGGAATCGCGAGCATCGTCGGCGCCACGCTCGCATGGGCGCTGGGCTCGGTGCTGTCGATCGACAAGCTGCAGCTCGCGCCGGGACCGATGGGCTTTGCGAGCGAAATGTTGTGTGGCGGCGCGGTGTTGATGATGATTTCTCTTGCGTTGGGTGAGCAGCCGCAATGGCCCGCAACGCGCCATGCAGCTCTGGCGTGGGTCTATCTCGTGGTCTTCGGCTCGCTCATTGCGTTCAGCGCGTACATGTATTTGCTGGCCAATACGTCGGCCGCAGTCGCCAGCAGCTACGCGTTTGTGAACCCCGTGATCGCACTCTTTCTGGGTGTCGTTGTTGCCAGCGAAGCGGTCACCGGCGGCGAATGGATTGCGTGCGGCGTGATCCTAGCGGGCGTTTTCCTGATCTTCAGAGGGAAAACAGCGTCGAACGCGAAGTAAAAAAAACGACATGCCCCAATGAAAAAAGCCATTTTTCGCTTGGAAACGCGTTTTTTCTCCAGTAGCATCCGCAGTGCCAAGCGAGGAACGCTGGTTTCCATTGGCAGGTCAATCAACTTCTAGAAGGAAATAATCATGGCAACTGCGAAAAAAGCTGCGAAGAAAGCTCCCGCGAAGACTGCAGCAAAGAAGGCCGCTCCGGCCAAGAAGGCGGCACCTGCAAAGAAGGCCGCTCCGGCGAAAAAGGCAGCTCCTGCAAAGAAGGCTGCACCGGCGAAGAAGGCAGCTCCTGCAAAGAAGGCTGCACCCGCCAAGAAGGCAGCTCCTGCAAAGAAGGCAGCTCCCGCCAAGAAGCGCACTCCCAATGCAGCCTTCATGAAGGCACTCACACCCAGCGCGCAACTCGCCGCTGTCGTGGGTTCGGCACCGCTGCCGCGCACTGAAGTGGTCAGCAAGCTGTGGGCCTACATCAAGAAGAACAAGCTGCAGGATTCGGTCAACAAGCGCATGGTCAACGCCGATGCCAAGCTGAAGGAAATCTTCGGCAAGGCACAGGTCTCCATGTTCGAGATGGCTGGCCTGATCGGCAAGCACGTGAAGTAAATTCACGAGCATCCATCGCGCAAGTTCGCGATACTCCAAAGGCCGGTGACCCCGGCCTTTTTCGTTTCCGCACACCTTGCGAACCCACCGCCCGATACCCATGGACTCCATCGAAACACTCGCCCGAAAAACCGCTCCTGCCGCTGACTTCTGGTCTGTGCGCGCCGTCAGTGAAACCAGTGAGCGCATCAGTGTGCGTTCCGATGTGCCAGAGCCACCCAGCCGGCAGCGCGACGCGGGCGTGATGGTGTCGGTGATCAGGCAAGGCGGCATGGGTTACGCGGCCACCAGCGATGTCTCTGAAGCGGGCCTGCGCAGCGCCTTTGCAAGAGCTGGCGAACTCGCACTGGCCACGGCGAAGCACAGCGTTTTCGACTACCGCAAGGTCGACATGCCAGCGCCCGTCGGCAACTACCAGTCGCCCAACGCCAAGCCGGTGAATGCCGCCACGCTAGGCGACAAATTCGACTTGGTGCGCCATGTCTGCGCCAGCGCAAAGATCGACGACGCCATCGTCGATCGCATGGCGTCGCTGTGGACGACGCATACCGAGCAACTGCTCATCACCTCTGGCGGAGCCCGGGTGGAGCAGAGCTGGGACTTCGTCGTCCCCAACATCCTGGTCGTCGCATCGGCCAACGGCGACACGCAGGCACGATCGGCTGCCGGCCAGTACAACGGGTTCTGCCAGCAGGGCGGCTTCGAAGTGCTGGACCGCGCGGGGTTTGCTGATGACGGGCCCCGCGTGGCGCGTGAAGCGCTGGAACTCGTTCATGCAGCCAATTGCCCGACCGGTGACATGGACCTCCTGGTCATGCCCGACCAGATGATGCTGCAGATCCACGAGAGCATCGGCCATCCGCTGGAGCTCGACCGTATCCTGGGCGATGAGCGCAATTTCGCCGGCACCAGCTTCGTCACGCTCGACATGTTCGGGCACTACCGCTACGGCAGCGACCTGCTCAACGTGAGCTTCGCGCCCGACGTCACCGCCCAGTTCGCATCGTTTGCATACGACGACGACGGCGCGCCTGCGCAGCGCCAGTGGATCATTCGCCACGGCATCCTGCAGCGGCCGCTGGGCGGCACCGTCTCGCAGGCTCGTGCGCGCGAACTCGGCAGCAGCGTCGCCGGTGTTTCCACCGCACGCGCCTGCAGCTGGAATCGCGCGCCCATCGACCGCATGAGCAACCTCAACGTCGAAGCAGGCGACTCCACGCTCGCCGACATGATCGCCAGCATCGACCACGGCGTGATGATGCACACCAATGCGTCATGGAGCATCGACGACTCCCGCAACAAGTTCCAGTTCGGCTGCGAATACGGCCAGATGATTCGCGGCGGCAAACTCGCCGAAGTCGTCAAGCGGCCGAGCTATCGCGGCATTTCGGCAGGCTTCTGGCGCTCGCTGGCGATGGTGGGTGACGCAAGCACATTCAAGGTCATGGGCACACCGTACTGCGGCAAAGGCGAACCCAACCAGGTCGTTCGCGTAGGTCATGCGGCGCCGGCCTGCAAGTTCACTAA
Source organism: Caenimonas sp. SL110 (assembly GCF_001044395.1). GTDB lineage: Bacteria > Pseudomonadota > Gammaproteobacteria > Burkholderiales > Burkholderiaceae_C > Ramlibacter. The sequence goes on along the minus strand of NZ_JANU01000007.1, from coordinate 171,519 downwards.
CGTGGCGGTTTTCGGAGGGGCGCAGTGATGCAGGATTACTTCGAAAAGATCGCGTCCGCCGTGTGCACCGATGTCGTGGGCGCGGACCGCGTGAGCCTTCACTACGCCGCAGAAACCACCGACTTCATCCGCTTCAATCACGCCCTGGTGCGGCAGGTCACGCACGTCGACCAGCGCAGTGCGACGGTGTCGGTGGTCGCCGGATTGCGCCGTTCGAGTGGCACGGTCACGCTCAGCGGCAATGTCGCCACAGACGTCCGCGCCCTGCTCGAAGAGAGAGCGGCCCTCATCGCGCAGCTACCCCTGGTGCCCGAAGACAAGTACCTGATGCTGCCGGACACCGTGACCTCCACCGACCGGGTGTCCACAGCTCAACTGCCCACTGCAGAACAGGTGATCGAGGCCGTTGCCGATCACGCAAGCGGAACCGATCTGGTCGGCTTCTACGCGGGCGGCCCCATCGTGCGCGCCTTCGCCGACAGCCGGGGCCAGCGCAACTGGCACAGCGTCGCGAGCTTCAACTTTGAATGGTGCCTCTACCGTTCGGGCGACCAGGCAGTGAAGTCGTCGTATGCGGGCACGAGCTGGGACGCCGCTGAGTTCGCCCGCAAGATGGCAAGCGCCCGCGAGCAGGTCGCGCTGCTGGAGCGGCCGCAAATCACGCTGGCTCCGGGCGAGTACCGCGTGTATCTGTCACCGGTCGCCATGGCCGACCTGCTCGGCACCCTGGGATGGGACGGGTTCGGTGTGAAGGCGCTCAAGACGGGCGTCAACACGTTGGGGCTGGTTCATCGCGGCGACAAGCTGCTGCATCCGTCGATCGCGATCAGCGAAGCCACCAGCACCGGGATTGCGCCCTGTTTCCAGCAGGACGGCTTCGTCAAGCCCGGCGAGGTCGCTCTCGTGGACCAGGGTCGCACAGTCGGTACCCTGAACTCGGCCCGAAGCGCCAGCGAATACGCCCTGCCTGCCAATGGCGCGAATGCCTACGAGTCACCCGAGTCGCTCGCCCTGGCCGCAGGCACTTTGGCCCCGGCCGACATCCTGCGCACGCTGGGCACCGGCATCTACCTGAGCAACCTTCACTACCTGAACTACAGCGACCGCCAGGCCTGCCGCATGACCGGCATGACGCGCTTTGCCTGCTTCTGGGTGGAAAACGGTGAGCTCGTCGCGCCGATCGCGGTGATGCGATTCGACGACTCGTTCCTGCGCATGTTCGGCGAAGGCCTGGTCGCACTCACTCACGAGCGCGAGCTGGTGCCAGACAGCGGCACCTACATGGCGCGCGCGCTGGGCAGCGTGACGACGCCCGGCGCGATCGTGCAGGGATTCCGATTTACCCTTTGATCGGCTGATCCTGCTGATCCCGTTGGCGCTTCAACGCGCCTTCGGTGATCGCCGACAGCGGCCCGCGAGTCGTGATGACCTCTGGGTCGAGCATGATCTCGATCAGCGTGCCCTGCTTGCGTTCGAGCGCTGCGACCAGCTCGGGCTCGAACTCCTCGGTGCGCGACACCTTGACGCCTGCGTAGCCATACGCGCGAGCCAGCGCGGCGAAATCCGGATTGTTCAGGTGCGTGCCGCTCACATGCTCGGGATAGTCGCGCTCCTGGTGCATGCGGATCGTGCCGTACATGCCGTTGTTCAGCAGCACGATGATGGTCTTGGCGCCGTATTGCACGGCAGTCGCCAGCTCCTGTCCGTTCATCAGGAAGTCGCCATCGCCCGCCATCGTGAGCACCGTGCGCCCGCTCACGATATTGGCCGCGATGCCCGCCGGCACGCCATAACCCATCGCGCCGACGGTCGGTGCGAGCTGCGTCTTGTGCCCCTTCACCAGGCCGTGATGCTTGAAGAATCGATGCACCCAGCTCGCAAAGTTTCCCGCGCCGTTGGTGTGAACCGCGTCTTCGGGCAGATGCTTTGCCAGCAGCCCCACGATGGCCGGCATGTCGATCGTGCCGGGCAACTTCTGCGGGACCAGGTTGGCTTCGTAGTCCGCATGAACCGCCTCGGTCCAGGCTGTCCACGGCAGCTCGGGTGGCGCGGTCAACACTTCCAGTGACCTTGCAGCCGCATTCATCGTTGCGTTGATCGCGAGATCCGCCTGGTAGACCCGGTTGAGCTCTTCCGGGTCGGCATGGATATGGATCAGCTTTTGCACCGGCCTGGGTGCGCGAAGCAAGGTGTAGCCGCTGGTCGTCATCTCGCCCAGCCTCGGCCCGATCGCCAGGATCAGGTCGCTCTCGCGCACACGCGCTGCGAGCCTCGGATTGATGCCGATACCCACATCACCCGCATACAACTCGTGATGGTTGTCGAACGTGTCCTGGAAGCGAAACGCATTGCCTACCGGCAGCTTCCAGTTTTCGGCAAAACGCTGCAGGGCCTGCGCTGACTGCGGGGTCCATCCGCCACCGCCGGCGATGACCATCGGCTTCGTGGCCTTCAGCAGCATCTCGCGCACTTCGCGCACGGCTCCGGGGTCGCTCCAGGCCTGCACCGCCTCGACACGCGCCGTGGGCCGCGCCTCGGTCATCTTGACCAGCATGTCTTCCGGCAGCACCAGCACCACAGGCCCCGGCCTTCCGTTCATCGCCGTGGCGAATGCGCGCGCGATGTATTCGGGAATGCGATCGGGCTCATCGATGCGCTCGACCCGCTTGGCCATGCCCTTGGTGCTCGGCCCGAAGAAGCTCGTGTACTCGACCTCCTGGAACGCTTCGCGATCGCGCTGGTCGCTGGCCACGTCGCCCACGAAGAGCACCATCGGCGACGAATCCTGGAACGCGGTGTGGACACCGATGGAAGCATTGGTTGCGCCCGGCCCGCGGGTAACGAAGCAGACGCCCGGACGCCCGGTCATCTTGCCGTGCGCCTCGGCCATGTAGGCCGCACCGCCCTCTTGCCGGTTGATGATGACGCGGATGTCGCCCCGATAGGCATGGAAGCCATCGAGCACGGCGAGGTAGCTTTCACCGGGCACGCCAAAGACGTGCTCCACGCCCTGCGCCACCAGGCATTCGACAATCAGGTGTCCCGCGATCTGTGCCATGTCTTGCTTGTCCCCAGGTGATCGGCGCTGGTTTGGCGCCTTGACTTTATTAACGACTTGGTGAATTATCAACCCATGACCCGAGCACTCGCCCCAGTCACCGAAGAGCGGCTGCGCGATGCAGACCGCTCGCAGGCCACCATCTTAGCGGCGGCTCGCGATGAATTTGCAGAGAGCGGCCTGGGCGGCGCGCGCATGGATCGCATCGCGGAACGCGCAGGCCTGAACAAGCGCCTCATCTACTACTACTTCCAGGACAAGGAAAAGCTGTTCCAGGCTGTGCTGGAACAGGCCTACGTTGATATCCGCGAAAAAGAACGCGGCCTCAAGCTCACGGCCATGCCGCCTGCCGAGGCTGTTCGGCGCCTGGTGGAGTTCACCTGGAACTACTACCTGGACCACCCGGAGTTCATCACGCTGCTCAACAGCGCCAATTTGCATCGCGCACGGCATCTGGAAGATTCCGAACGGGTGCGAGAGATGAATTCGCCGCTGATCGCCACGCTGGGTGAAGTGCTGGAGCGCGGACGCAAGGACGGCTCGTTTCGCGGCGGGGTCGATCCGGTGCAGCTGTATGTGTCGATTGCTGCGCTGTCGTATTTCTATCTCTCGAACAACCACACGCTCTCGGCCATCTTCGGCCGCGACCTGATGGCGCCCAAGGCGCGCAATGAGCGGCTTGCGCACATGTGCGATGTGATTTTGGGGTACGTGCTGCGCGATTAGCCGCATCGGTGCTTGAGCATGCGCCGTTGCCGCTGCGCGGTGGATGCCGGATCAAGTCCGGCATGACAGCCTCTATGGACTGTCATTGCGGGCTCGACCCGCAATCCATGACTTCAGCGACGCCAGGTAGGCCCACCGCCACAACCACAGGTTCTCCCCAACTTGCCATTCAAAAAATCACGCCCTACAATTCACCGCCTAGTGAATTAACCATCGAATATTCCAGGAGACATCCCCATGAAGCTCACCCGTCGCCTTGCCATTGCCGCAGCCGCCGCACTCACAGTCGCAACCCCGTTCGCCGCCCAGGCGCAAGCGGGCTATCCCAACAAGCCGATCCGCGTGATCGTGCCTTTCGCAGCAGGCAGCACCACCGACATCATTGCGCGCGCCATCGCCGACAAGATGGGCCAGAGCATGGGACAGACGCTCATCATCGACAACCGCGGCGGCGCTAGCGGCACCATCGGCCAGGCGACAGTCGCCACGGCAGCGCCCGACGGCTACACCATCATGGTTCACTCGTCGTCGCACACGGTGAGCCCGCACACGTTTGCCAAGCTGCCCTTCGACACCGAGAAAGACTTCGTCGGCATCACGCCGATCTCGTCCACGCCGAACGTGCTGGTGATCTCGCCGGCCAAAAACATCAAGACGCTGCCGCAGCTTTTGGCCGCCGCACGCGCCAAGCCGGGTAGCCTGAACTTCGCATCCGCCGGCCAGGGCAGCGCCACGCACCTGAACGCAGAGAAGTTCAAGCACGCCGCGAAGATCGAAGCGACCAACATCCCCTTCAAGGGTTCGGCCGAAGCCGTGACCGAAGTGATGTCGGGCCGCGTTGACTATTACTTCTCGCCCATCGCGCCGGTGATCGGCCAGATCCGCAATGGCCAGCTGCTCGCACTTGCGGTCGGCTCTCCCAAGCGCGCCAGCGCCCTGCCCGACGTGCCCACCACGTCTGAAGCTGGCGTACCCGGCTCCGAGTTCAACTTCTGGATCGGCATGATGGCGCCGGCCAAGACACCGCGCGACATCGTCAACCGCCTGCAGGAAGAAGTCGTGAAGGCGCTCAACACGCCTGAAGTCAAGGAGCGTTTCGCCACCCTGGGCGCCGATGCCTGGACGCTCAAGCCCGAGCAGTTCGATGCCTACATCGCCGGCGAAATCAAGACCAATGCCGCACTGGTGAAAGCCGCCGGCCTCGACGTGCAGAAGAACTGAAGGACCTGACGAATGGCTACGCAAAGACTCGGCCTCATCATGCACGGCGTCACCGGACGCATGGGCATGAACCAGCACCTGATCCGCTCCATCGTCGCGATCCGCGACCAGGGCGGCGTGCAGCTGTCCAACGGTGACCGGGTCATGCCCGACCCGATCCTGATCGGACGCAACGCGGACAAGATGCAGGCGCTCGCCAAGGCCTGGAAGATCGAGCGTTGGGGCACCGTCCTGGACAAGGCGCTGGAGAACACAGCCGACACGGTGTTCTTCGATGCAGGCACGACGCAGATGCGCCCCACCCTGCTGGCCAAGGCCATCCGTGCGGGCAAGCATGTGTACTGCGAAAAGCCCATCGCCACCAACCTCAACGAAGCCGTTGAAATCGCGCGACTCGCTCAGGAATCGGGCCTCAAGCACGGCGCGGTGCAGGACAAACTGTTCCTGCCCGGGCTTCGCAAGCTGGACATGCTCAGGCGCGCGGGCTTCTTCGGAAAGATGCTGTCGGTACGGCTGGAGTTCGGCTACTGGGTTTTTGAAGGCGACCTGCAACCCATACAGCGCCCGAGCTGGAACTACCGCACCGAAGACGGCGGCGGGATGATCCTGGACATGATGTGCCACTGGCGCTATGTGCTGGACAACCTGTTTGGCGAAGTGAAGTCCATCAGCTGCATCGGCGCGACGCATATTCCGCAGCGTTGGGACGAAGCCGGCAAGCCGTACCAGGCCACGGCCGACGACGCTGCCTACGCCACCGCAGAACTCATCGGCCACAACGGCGAGCCCGTCATCGCGCAGATGAACATGTCGTGGGCCACGCGTGTGCGCCGCGATGATCTGGTCACCTTCCATGTCGACGGCACGCATGGCTCGGCTGTTGCAGGCCTGCAGGAGTGCCGCGCACAGAGCCGCGTGACCACGCCGCGCCCGGTGTGGAACCCGGACGTGAAGCAGACGATGAACTTCTTCGACCAGTGGCAGGAAGTGCCCGACTCGCAGTTCTACGACAACGGCTTCAAGATCCAGTGGGAACACTTCATCCGCCACGTGGTGGAAGACGAGCCGTACCGCTGGACGTTGCCTGAGGGCGCGAAGGGTGTGCAGCTGGTGGAGGCCGCGCTGCAGTCGTGGAAAGAACGGCGCTGGGTGGATGTACCCAAGCTCGAGGTCTGAACAAGCGCAGTCTGGATTGCGGGTCTAGCCCGCAATGACAGTGAAGGCTGTCATGCCGGGCCTGATCCGGCATCCATCTTCGATCAAACGCCGCCGGGCTTGCGGCGCGACCGCAATGAAAGCCAAGAAGGACACAACATGCCCCTTTCACTCCAGCTCCCCGCATCAAACAGGGACCTGACCACGTACACGCTCAAGGGCACCGAGCCGGTCAAGCCCGCCAGGGGCATCAGGTTCAACCGCATCGCCTACTCGGCCGCCCACGTCGTTGCCGACCCGCTCGCCGCCATCGACCCCTGGCTGCAGTGCGCCGTCGATTGGGACGCGACCATCGCCTATCGCCAGCACCTGTGGTCGCTCGGCCTGGGTGTCGCAGAGGCGATGGACACCGCGCAACGAGGCATGGGCCTGGACTGGCCGACGTCGCTCGAATTGATCCGCCGTTCGCTGGACGCAGCGCGTGATGTACCCGGCGCCCTCGTCGCATCAGGTTGCGGAACGGACCATCTCATTCTCGATGACGTCACGACTGTCGACCAGGTCATCGCCGGCTATGAAGAACAGATGGCTGCCATCGAAAAGCTGGGCGGCAAGCTGATCGTGATGGCCAGTCGCGCGCTCGCCCGCGTTGCAAAGAGCCCTGCCGATTACGAACGTGTTTATGACCGCATCCTGTCGCAGGCCAAACAGCCCGTCGTGCTGCACTGGCTGGGCCAGATGTTCGATCCTGCCCTCGCCGGCTACTGGGGAACCAGCGACGTCGATGCGGCGATGGACACTGCACTTGGCATCATTGCCGCGCATCCGGACAAGGTCGATGGCATCAAGATTTCTCTCCTGGACAAGGACAAGGAAATCGCCATGCGCCGACGGTTGCCTGCGGGTGTTCGCATGTACACCGGCGACGACTTCAACTATGCGGAACTGATCGCAGGTGACGGCTTTGGCGACGAGCCCACGCACGGCCAAAGCGATGCGCTGCTGGGGATCTTCGATGCGATTGCGCCTGCTGCGAGTGCGGCGCTGGGCGAACTCGCGCAAGGCAACGTCGACAGGTTCCACGCAATCCTCGGGCCGACCGTGCCGCTGTCACGTCACATCTTTGCAGCGCCGACCCGCTTCTACAAGACCGGCGTGGTGTTCATGGCCTGGCTCAATGGTCATCAATCGCATTTCACGATGGTGGGTGGCCAGCAGAGCACCAGATCGCTGCAGCACTTCGCCGAGTTGTTCCGGCTGGCCGATGCTGCGAATTTGCTGGAGCAGCCGGAGTTGGCGGTGCGGCGGATGAAGACGCTGCTGGCGATGCACGGCGTGCAATGAGAGCGCAAGCGCCGTCGCCGCTTCGCGGTGGATTGCGGGTCGAGCCCGCAATGACAACCGGGCTGTCATGCCGGACTTGATCCCGAGCCGCTCTGACACTCAAGGCTGTCATGCCGGACTTGATCCGGCATCCACCGCGCAGCGGCAACGGCGGTCGAAGACATGGATTGCGGGGCAAGCCCGCAATGACAACCTGAAGAGATAGAAATGCGCGATTTCACACAAGACCACCGCTGGCTCTCCATCAACACCGCCACCGTCCGCAAGAGCCGGGGCGTCGAAGTGCCGCTGACCGACATCATCCAAGCCTGCGCGGCGCGCGGCATCCGCGCGATATCGCCCTGGCGCGACCAGGTTGCTGCAACGGGCCTGGCCCAGGTGTCAAAACTCGTGAAACAACACGGCCTCGAACTGTCGGGCTACTGCCGAGGCGGCATGTTCCCGGCAGTCGGTGCAGACGCATTGAAGGCAGCTCGCGACGACAACCGCCGCGCGGTCGATGAAGCACGCGAACTGAATGCGAAGTGCCTGGTGCTGGTCGTCGGCGGCCTGCCCGGCGCGTTGGCCGGCAAAGCACTGCACAAGGACATCGCACTCTCACGCTCGCAGGTCAGCGATGGCATCGCCGATCTGCTGGACTACGCAAAGACGGCGAACATGCCGCTGGCCATCGAACCCCTGCATCCCATGTATGCAGCCGACCGCGCCTGCATCAACACCCTGGAGCAAGCGCTCGATATCTGCGACGCGCTCGACCCCGGCAAGACCGGCGCACTCGGTGTTGCCGTCGATGTCTATCACGTCTGGTGGGACCCCAAACTCAAGCAGCAGATCGAACGCGCGGGCAGCCAGCGCTTGATGGCATTGCATGTGTGCGACTGGCTGACCCCCACCACCGACCTGCTCAATGATCGCGGGATGATGGGCGACGGCGTCATCGACATACCGCTCATACGCGGCTGGGTCGAAGCGCAGGGGTTTGACGGCTACAGCGAAGTCGAGATTTTTTCCGCAAGCAACTGGTGGCAACTCGACTGCGGCGAAGTGCTCGACACCTGCATCACCAGACACAGGTCGAGGGTCTGAGGAACAAAAGCGCAGCCGGGGTTACACAGTCTTCAATCAACGGCTCGCTTCGGGCTGGCAACAAGGAAGACTTCGTGCGAGCAGATGCATACAACCCCGCCACTCAATCCACACGCCTGATCAGCGGCGAGCCTGAACCTCCGCACGGCGGCCCTTTTGTCACGGACCACGCACCTGCGCCCGTACTGCTGACCCTGTTCCATTACCTGGACGCCGATAGTCTGCGCACGATTGCCGGCGATGCGCCGCTGTCGGGCGGCATGCGCCATGTCCCTGCCTTGCGTGCGCTTTCAAGCGCGGTCATGGCCGAGCAGCTTGCAACTCGCGAATTTGATGCGGCTGTATGCCTGAAGGAATCCGACCCCCAGAACACCAGAGCCTTTGAAAATCCGCGCCTCGTTCGCGCTTACGAGCAGGTGGTCCTGCAAAGAAACGGTCTACATCCCAGGGTCGAGTCCGCTTTGGTGAACGGGCTCTCATTCCTGACCAAGGCGGCCGCCATCGGGGTGACGGCAAAAGCGGTGAACGACGCGCCGCAGACCCCGACGTCGGAATGGATCGTCCTGAGTGGATTGATCCCACTTGCAATTGCAGCCAACCTGGCCGCACGCCGCCACCATCGGCTTGCCGTCGAAGGCGAACAAAGGGACATGAGCCATGCTGTCTCGCTTGAACTCGATCGGCTCGGCTCGCAAGTGAGCCACGCGCAAGAGGCGGTCCATGTCGCGCTGCGCCAGTTCGATATCGCGGGCGCGCAGGAGTCATCGATAACGATTCACGTCACCGACGAAGACCCCCTCCTCACCCCGCAGAGCTGAGGACGTTCTGCAATCCGGTACGCGAAGAAGTCACTGCCGTGGGCGCAGTCGCTGTCTTCGTCGCGGCCGACCCGAACTCGATCTCGCCTGACAGCTGGCCGCCCTCTTCGATCACGATCGTGCCGTAGCGCACCTTGCCGGTCACCTTGCCGGTCGAATAGATCACCAGCTTCTGGCGCGCATTGAGCACGCCTTCGAAGTGCCCGCGGATCTCGGCAATGTCGATATCGGCCGAGCCCTTGAACGAGCCGCGTTCTGAAATCTGGATCACGCGCGAATCCATCGTCGCTTCAACCGAGCCTTCGACCACGAGTGTGTCGCAGTCGGTGATCTCGACCCCCTTGAGCTTGATATTCGGCCCGACGGTCAGCTTGCTCTCGCCCTCTTTGACCGGCGCGCTGTTGGCAGCGGGCGTTGTCGGTGCGGCTGCTGCGGTAGACACTGCCCCTGCGACAGCTGCTGCATTCGGATTCACGGCACCCTGGCGGGGGTTGTACGGTTCGTTTTCGCGCTTGTTGAAAAACGGGGATTGCAGGGCCATGGGTACTTCCTCTGAGTGGCGTTGTAAGAGGTCCCCATCGTACGGATGACTGGGCTTACAAGTTCACGCGTTCACGCAAGTTCGGTAACCAAAAACCGTTGGGTCTTGCATACCCATCGGGCGTTGCAAGCGACTTAATCCGCCTCGCCTGCACCACATGTGGCTCGTCAGTAAGCGACGGTGTAGCGCGAACCGCGATAGCGCAACACGGCTGTCTTGTTTTTGATCTCGTCAAGCACCACGCCGGCCGCGATCTCGTTGCCTTCGTTGTAGACCTGCCCGTTGACGATCAGCATGCGCTGCGCCTTGTTGGTGGAGTAGACGCCGCCATTGATCGCGAGCTTGGGCGCATCGGCTGGAAGGCCAGAGGCCGGTGGTGTGGTTGCAGCCGCAATCGCTGCAGTGCCGGCGCGGGCACCCGGCATCGGCGTGGCCGGCGACATCTGCGGCGCCGCTGGTATGTTCATTTCGGTACCCGACACATTGATAGAGGGCAAGGCACCTGGCGTCTGCGCGATCGCCGCAGGTGCCACCGGTGGGGCGTTGGGTTGCGGTTCGGCCGGCAGGGCCTCCATCGCCGAGCCGACACGCGGTCCTGAGCGTGGGATGCGAGGCGCGCGCGGGTCTTCACCCGCCGCCGGCCACCTCGGCGGCATCGCCGCTGCAAGCTGTCCCACGGTCGGCGGGGGCGAGGCACTGGGCGGCGGCTGGATCGCGTTGCCAACCACTGGCGCAGCTTCAAGGCTCTGCACAGGCGGCAGGGACTGCACCTTGGCCTGGGGAGGCATCGCAGCGGGGGACTCCATCGGCGCGCCGGGCGAAGCCGCCAGACCTGGACGGGGACGCATGTGCGCAGGCACGGCAGCCGCCGATTCGCCGCTATCGAATTTCTTGTCATCGCCACCGCGAAAAACGAACCAGCCTGCTGCAGCGAGCACGATGAATCCAGCCAGCGCAACAGCGATGTGCAAGGGGCGCAAACGGGCTTGCGCGTTGCCAGAGCTTTCCGAGCCTCGCAAGGGTTGGGCATGAATGCCACGCACCGGGTCGCGCGCGCGCTGTGCATCGGCCTTGCGAAGGGCATCGAGGATGTATGACATGGATTTCTACGGCTTGTTGGCGCTGTTGGAGTCGGTGCGAAGGCGCGGCTCATCGATGCCGGCTGCGCGATTGATCTGCATGAAGGTCATGGGGCCGGGCCAGCCATCTGCCGGCAGGCCCTGCGCAAGCTGGAAAGAACGCAGGCGCGCCCGCAGTGGTGCATCGAGTGCCTGCGGCCCCGACGGCGGTGGTGCGCCCTCGATGGCCGCGAGCCTGGCAGCCGTCCAGTCGATCGCCGGTCCCTTGGTTTCTTCCTTGCCGGTGTAGCCGGGCGGTGCACGCCACAGCGTCGCGAAGTCACCTTGCCAGCGCGAGGCCAGCGCCGCGATCGTCACGGTCTGCTCGGTGCCGCCCGCGCTGAGCGTGGCGCTGTCTCGCGTGAGCGCTGTGAGGACCGCATAGGTCGGCTTGCCTGTGGCCGCATCGAGCGTCACCACACCAGGGCGACCCAGCTCGCGGATGACCGCCAGGTTGAGCGTGCGGCTGAAGCACTGCACACCTTGCAGTGGCGCTGCCCTGCAAACGCCCGCCTCGCCCGGCTCGATCTTCCAGGACCTGGCCAGATCAACGAATGCCTTTTCCGGGTCGCCGTACAAGGTGGGCGACGAGCTGGATGCGACCGCAGCGGCGGTCGCGGGCGAAGGCGATGCGGCGGCGGATGTGGCGGCGGATGTGGCGGCGGATGTGGCGGATGTGGGCAAGGCTGCCGCCGCAACGGCAGGACTAACTGCAGCCTTGGGCGCAGCCACTGGCGCAACGGCAGCCACCTGCGGCGCCGGTGCACGTTGACCCATCAGCTGGTTGATCAACGCGAAGAGCGCCGCCCCAGCGACAACGCCCAATGCCAGCATCAGGGCTGGAGACAGCCGCCGACCCGAGCCCGCAATGGGCACCGGCTTGTCAAAAACTTCCGCCGCCGCCTTGTCCACCGTCGCCCGGTCGACCGCGCCCTGCGTGTTGGCGAATGCACCCAGCAATGCGCGATCGCACAGCAGGTTGATGCGACGCGGCACGCCACGCGCCAGCTGGTGAATGCGCGCAATGGCTTTTTTCTCGAACGGCATGGGCCGCTCCAGCCCGCCCACTTCAAGCCGGTGGCGAATGTACTGCTCGGTCTCCTGCGGCGTCAGCGCGTCCAGGTGATAGCGCGCGATCACGCGTTGCGCGAGTTGCTCCAGCTCGGGCCGCGCCAGCATCGTGCGCAATTCGGGCTGGCCGATCAGCACGATCTGCAGCAGCTTGCGTTCTCGGGTTTCCAGGTTGGTCAGCAGGCGCAGCTGCTCCAGCACCTCGGCCGACAGGTTCTGCGCCTCATCGATGATGAGCACGTTGTTGCGGCCCGCAGCATGGCTTTCCAGCAGGAAGGCATTGAGCGGATCGAGATAGTCCTTGACCGTCGGCGGACCATCGCCTCGCTGCGGCTCTTGCACCGGAATGTGGAATTCTTCGCAGACCGATTGCAGCAACTCCAGCACCGTCAGCTTGGGATTGAAGATATAGGCGACGTTGCAATCGGGCGGAATCTGCTCCAGGAAGAGGCGGCACACCGTGGTCTTGCCGGTGCCGATCTCGCCGGACAGCAGCACGAAGCCGCCCCCACCGCCCAGCCCGTACAGCAGGTGCGCCAACGCCTCGCGGTGGCGCTCGCTCATGAAGAGGTAGCGGGGGTCTGGCGCGATCGAAAACGGCTCGTGCTTCAGACCGAAATAGGCGGCGTACATGGCGGCAAGGATACCTTGCGGTGAAACCGGGTCGTCGGGCCGAGGCACCCCAGGGCTGTCGTCCGAATTCATGGATGCCGGATCAGGTCCGGCATGACGTCCTCACGATAGAACCTCAAGGCGTCAGGGCAACCGTGCGCCTGACCTTGCGCACATTGAACGCGCTCGTGATGAGCACTGCCTGCATGAACACCAGTCCCAGCCAGACACCACGGTACTGCTGGTGATCCATCAGCGCGCCGAAGAATAGCGGCGCCAGCGCCTGGCCGATATCCAGGCCCGAATAGACGATGCCGTAAACCCGCCCGGTGGCGTTCTCGGGTGTGGAGCGCTTGACCAGCAGGTCACGCGACGGGCCGGCCAGGCCACTGGCAAAGCCCATCGCACCAAACAGCGCAGGTACTGCCATCGCGGGCACCGGTCCGAGCGCAATCCACAAAGCGATCAACGCTGCAGCGCCAAAGCCCATGCCCACCACGCGCTCGCACCGCGCCGGGTCGGACGCAAGAAAGCCGCCGACAACCATGCCGCCCGCGCTCAGCACCATGTAAACCGTGAGGCACATCGCCGCCAGCGTCAAAGGCACGCCATGCAGAAAATGAGCCGCCGTGGGCGCAAACGCCTGTATCGCGCTCAGGACAACCGCATAGAAGAAAAAGAAGCTGAAGCACATCCACACGGCGGGGATTCGCAGGAAGTCGAAGTTGCCCTCACCGGTTGCGGCGGGCGCGGGGCCCTTGCCCTGCGCCGCCACCTCCGCCTTGCGCGCGGCCGCCAGCGGCAGGTCAAGCTTGCTGCGGTTGAGCCACAGAACGCCAAGAACCACGAACGCCAGCGTGCCCGCCGTCATCAACGCGGCCTGCCATGAAACGGCGATGGCAATGGGCACCATCACCGCGGGCGCGAGCGCCCAGCCCAGGCTGCCCGTGATGCCGTGAAAGCTGTACGCGTGTCCCAACCGGGCGGGGCTGATCTTGCGATTGAGCAGCGTGTAATCCACTGGATGGAAGACGCCGTTGCCGATGCCCGCGACCACCGAGAAGCACGCCATCGTCCAGTAGCTGGGACTCATCGCAAAGCCGAACGCCGCCACGCCCAGCAGGCTGAGACCGGCAAAGAGAATCGGACGCGGGCCGTACTTGTCGACCAGGAAACCCGACGCTGCCTGCACCCCGCACGACACGACGAAAAAGATCGTCATCAGGAAGCCAAGCTCGGTGTAGCTCGCGTTGAAGGCGTCCTTGAGCCAGGGGAACAGCGGCGCCAGCAAGAGCTGCGAGAAGTGGCTGATCATGTGCGCCAGCCCGACAAGGCCGATGACGCCCGCGTCCTGTCTCAGGGGCACGGGCGGCAAGGCGCCGGTCGAATCGGTCGTCGCGCTCAGGGTACTCATGGCGTGGATCGTAGCGGCGCACGATCTTTCTGAAATGCGACAGAACGACAGCTTTCAGCGAAAATCGGCCAATGCCCGCCCAAGCCAGAACCCGCGCTTCGACACACATCGCTGCCGTCGGCGACACTGACGCCTACGAACCAGATCGCCAGCGGCCGGTACGGGTGCGAGCCCGGTCAATGGCCGCCGACACGCACTTCGAGCCTCACAGCCATGCGTGGTCGCAACTGGCCTACTGCGCAAGCGGGATCGTGCAGGTCACCGCCCACAACCAGGGCCCGCGCGGCGAAGAGATCACCTATCTCGTGCCACCGTCGCGAGCCGTGTGGATCGCACCGGGCGCGAGGCACGCGGTGCATGTGATTGAAGACGCCCAGTTCCGAACGCTCTACATCGACGCGTCCGTCACGCCAGCGGGCTGGACCGGCTGCCGGGTGATCGTTGTATCGCCGCTGCTGCGCGAGCTGGTCCAGGCGCTCGATGACACCGCCGATGCGAAACTGCCTCGCACCCGCGAAGAGCGCCTTGCCGGCCTCGTGCTCGACGAAATCGCGCGCGCCGACATCCAGGCGCTCGGCGTGCCGATGCCATCTGAGCAGTCCGGCGACAAGCGATTGCGCGCGCTGTGCGAGGCGGTGATGCAGTCGCCGTCCGAACGCGCGACGCTTGCGCAATGGGCCCGCGAAGTCGGTGCGAGCGAACGAACGATGGCAAGGCTGTTTCGCGACGAACTGGGCACGACATACCAGCAGTGGCGCCAGCAAGCCACGCTCGCCAACGCCCTGCCCCTGCTCGCGCGCGGGATGCCGGTCTCGCACGTGGCAGCCGTGAGCGGCTATGCGAGCGACAGCGCATTCACCGCGATGTTCAAATCCGCAATGGGCGCATCGCCGCGCCAGTTCCAGCCCGGCCGCGACCCACGCTGACGCTTACGACCACAGCGCAGTCATGGCACGGACAAAGTCGGCTCGCAGCGCGCGCATGTCCAGCTCGATGCGGCGTCCCGCGACGTAAGTTTCAAGCATCGCCGCGTCGGGGCTGGAGAACACGGCTGCGTCCAGCAAGTGGGATTGCGGGATGCCTGCCAGCGAGGGCGCATCGCCATCCACGACCATGAAGTCCGCGCGCTCGCCGACGGCAAGCCCGCCGACTCGCAGGCCGCAGGCCGCGCTGCCGCCATGGAGCGCGCCCTGGAACAGCGCCCCCGCAGAGCTTTCGCTCAGCGCCGCGCTGGCAGCCACATTGCGCTTGCGCAGGTGAAAGCGCTGCGAATACTCCAGCAGGCGCAGCTCTTCCTGCCAGCTGCGTGTGACGTGGCTGTCGGAGCCTATCGACCAGTTGCCGCTGTGCCCCATCCACGCCGGCAGGTCGAACACGCCATCGCCCAGGTTGCCTTCGGTGCTGGGGCAGATCACGATCGATGCGTGTCTGTCGCGAATGGCGTTGAGTTCAGTGCTCGTGGCCTGCGTGGCATGCACAAGGTTCCAGCGCTCATCGACATTGACTTGCGACAGCAGCCATTCGACGGGCCGCACGCCATGCTCGACGATGCAGTCCTCGACTTCGCGGCGCTGCTCGGCGATATGGATGTGAATGGGCATGACCGGTGAAGCACCGGCAGCCAGTTCGCGCAGCGCGCCCTCGCCCACCGCTCGCAACGAATGGATCGCAACACCTGCATTGACCCGTGCGCCATGCGTCTCTTGGGATGCAATCCGGCCCGCTATGTTCAGGATCGAATCCGGGGTGGACGCGAAACGTCGCTGGTCTTCGCGCAGGCCCGCGGCTGCGAAGCCCTGGCGCATGTAGAGCGTGGGCAGCAACGTGAGCCCGATGCCGACACGCCTGGCGGCGCGCACGAGGCCCAGCGAAAGCTCCACCGGGTCGGCATAGGCCTTGCCGTCCACATCGTTGTGCAGGTAGTGAAACTCGCAGACCTGCGTGTAGCCCGCGCGTAGCAACTCGGCGTAGAGGAAGGCGGCGATTGATTCAAGTTGCCCGGGCGTGACGCGCAAGGCCGCGCCGTACATGCGCTCGCGCCAGCTCCAGAAGTCGTCATCGGCCGATGTGCTTCGCTCGGTCAGGCCCGCGATGGCGCGCTGGAAAGCGTGGCTGTGTCCGTTGACCAGGCCCGGCAGGACAGGGCCGGCGAGCGTCGTTACGCCCTGCTGCTGATCGGGCGGCGCATCGGGCACGATTCGCAACCACGATCCATCAGCGCCCGCGACCAGCAGCACGTTGCTGCGCCAGCCGCCGTTGATCCAGGCAGCCGGAGCGAGGAAGCGCTGCTCACCGGGCATGGAGCTTTGCAGCGGCCTGGACCGCAGCTCGCATCATGTCGCCCAGCACCGGTTGCACCGATTGGGCGAGCGCTTCGTCATAGTCATACGGCGCCGTCTCGCTCATGTAGAGGTTCTGGCACATCTCCAGCTGCACCGCATGCACATGCGCGGCCGGATTGCCGTAGTGACGCGTGATGTAGCCGCCCTTGAATCGGCCGTTGACGATGTGGCTCACATTCACATGGCGCGACGCCGCGCTGGCCACAGCCGTCGTGATGGACGCATCTGCGCTCGCGCCATTTGCGGTGCCGATGTTCAGGCCCGGCAGCACGCCCTCGAAGAGCCAGGGAATGGCCGAGCGGATGCTGTGTGCATCCCACAGCAGTGCGTAGCCATGCTCGGCCTTCAGGCGATCCAGTTCGCCCTGCAGCGCGTCGTGATACGGGCGCCAGTACGCATCGCGCCTGCGCTGGCGCTCTTGCGGCGATGGCTCACGGCCCGCCGCGTACAGCGGATCGCCTGTGAAAAATCGCGTCGGGCACAGCTCGGTATTCGATGCGCCGGGATACATGGGCGCGTCGTCGGGCGGGCGATTGAGGTCGATCACATAACGCGAATAACGCGGCCGCAACACGCTCGCGCCCATCGCTTCAAGATGATCGTAAAGCCGCGCCAGATGCCAGTCCGTGTCTTCGACATCCAGGGCGCGCGGCAGGTAGTCGGCGCGAAGGTCATCGGGTATTTCGGTGCCGATGTGCGGCATGCTCACCAGCAAAGGCGCGCGTCCCCGGTCGAGGGTGAAAGTCGTGTGTTGATTCATTGCAGGTTGCCGTCGATCACGGTTGCGCGACGGGGATTGAGCCCCATCGGATAGACAAGCTGTGCAGGGCTGCGCACATCCCAAAGCACGAAATCCGCTCGCATGCCTTGTGCCAGCGCACCCCGATCTGCGAGACCCAGCGCGAGCGCCGCATGGCGCGTGACACCGGCCCAGGCTTCCTCGGGCGTCAGTCGAAAAAGCGTGCACGCCATGTTGAGCATCAGCAAAATCGAGGTGCAGGGCGAACTGCCAGGATTGCAATCGGTCGATATCGCCATGGGCACGCCGTGCTCGCGAAGCATGGCGACCGGCGGCAGCTTTGTCTCGCGCAGGAAATAGAAAGCGCCGGGCAAGAGCACGGCGACCGTGCCTGCCTGTGCCATGGCTTTCGCGCCCTCCTCGCCCAGCCACTCCAGGTGGTCGCAGCTGAGCGCGCCAAAGCGGGCCGCCAGCTGCGCGCCGCCGCTGTCACTCAGTTGCTCGGCGTGCAGCTTGACCGGCAACCCCAGCGCCTTCGCTGCGGTAAACACACGCTCGGTCTGCGCCGTGCTGAAAGCGATCCGCTCGCAGAAGGCATCGACCGCATCGACGAGGCCTTCTTCATGCAGCGCGGGCAGCATCTGCAGCACCGCGTCGATGTACTCGTCCGCGCGGCCGGTGAACTCGGGCGGCAGTGCATGCGCGCCAAGAAAGGTCGTGCGAACCGCTATCCCCGCCTGCGCCCCAAGCCGGCGCGCGACACGCAGGCATTTGCGCTCGTGCTCCAGCGACAGGCCATAGCCGGATTTGATCTCCAGCGTGGTCACGCCTTCAGCCATCAGTGCGTTCAAACGCGGCAGGCTTTGTGCGAACAGGTCGTCTTCGCTGGCGGCGCGCGTGGCTTGCACCGTCGATGCGATGCCGCCGCCTGCGCGCGCGATCTCTTCATAGCTCGCGCCGTTCAAGCGCAGCTCGAACTCGTTTGCACGATCACCGCCGTAGACCAGGTGCGTGTGACAGTCGATGAGCCCCGGCGTGATGAGCGCGCCACCGCAGTCGTGCTGCTCACTGGCCTGCTCGCTCCAGAACGGCGCGAGCGCTGCCCGGTCGCCGACCCACGCAATGCGCCCGCCCTGCACAACAAGCGCAGCGTCGTCGATAAGGCCGTAAGGCGTCGCTGCCTCCGGCTGCATGGTCGCGATGCGGCAGTGAGTCCAGAGCGAAACGGTCAAGGCGCCACCTCCATCCAGATCGCGTCATCGCCGCTGAGCTGCACTCGCGTTTCACTGGGCAGCAGCCGCCAGGCCAATGTGCCGGCGGGCACGCGCGTGACCACACCGGCGCAGTCGAGCGATGCGTCCGATTCGCTGGCGAAGGCTGCGACCAGCGTCTCGGCGCGCAGCCGTCCGGTCCATGTGCCATTGACCCGATCCATTCGTGCTACGCGGTCTTTCACCATCAGGTTGAGATCGAGCGTCGCGCCTCCCAGAAGGCGGCAATCCACCACGGCGCCGCCGCTGAATGCCAGCGCCGGATCGGCTCGGGTGACCCGGTGCAAGGCACCATCGACCGTCAACTCCACACCGGCCCCGGTCAACACCGCGAACCAGCGGTCAACGCCGGGAAACGACGAGAACGGGCCGGCGCGCGATACATCGGCCAATGAAATCCGCACAGCCCAGTCGTCGCCCGAAGGCCAGGCCAGGAGTTCACGCGTCACGCCGCCGCCGTTGCGCCAGGGCTGCACCGCAGCATCAGAAGCACGAATCAAAGTCCAGTTCATGCCTGGAATTCTCCTGCAAAGCTGTAGCGCGAAGCCGGATACAGCAGCCGGGCCACGCTGGCCACGTTGGCCCCACTGACCGTACGGCGCATCATCACAAGGCAAGGCTCGCTGCGTTTGATGGAGAGTTCGCGCGCCTCATCCGCGGTCGGCAGGCAGGCCTCGATGGAGTAGCTGGCTTCTGTCAGCGGTGCATGTTGCAGCAGATGCAAGGTCGGTGATGCCTGGGTGAAATCGGTGTCGATGTAATCGGGTGCCGCCGCCGGATTCACATAACGATCCTCGTACTGGATCGGCACACCGTTCTCCATGTGGATGAGCACGCTATGGAACACGATCGAACCCGCAGGCACGCCCAGCGACAGCGCCACCTCGCCGCCCGCCTTCTCTCGTGCAAGCAGCAGCACACGGGTCGTGTGAACGTGGCCGCGCTCGACCACCTCTTCGTGAATATCGCGGATGGTCAGGCGCGATGAGATGCGGTGCAGCTGCGCGACTCGCGTGCCCGAGCCCTGCACCCGGTTCACCAGGCCCTCGGCGGCGAGTTCACGCAAGGCGCGGTTCGCCGTCATGCGGCTGATGGAGAACTGCGCCATCAGCGCAGCCTCGCTGGGCACCGGATCGCCCGGACGCCACTCGCCGCTTGCAATGCGCTGGCGGATGTGGGCCTTGACCTGCTCGTACGCGGGAACGTCGCTCATGAATCGGAGAATAACCCAGTTGACACAAGTTGTATAGACAACTACGATTTCATTTCCCGTGTCAGCCTTCCTGGTGTCATTGCGGGCTTGACCCGCAATCCATGCAGCGCCTTTTATTGGAGCCTCCATGTCCGATCTTTCGACCACACCCTTCCTCGACAGCAAGGCGCGCCCCGTGCACGCGCCGCAAGGCACGGCGCTGACTTGCGCGAACTGGCAGATCGAAGCGGCCTACCGCATGATCCAGAACAACCTG
This sequence comes from Caenimonas sp. SL110, assembly GCF_001044395.1. GTDB lineage: Bacteria > Pseudomonadota > Gammaproteobacteria > Burkholderiales > Burkholderiaceae_C > Ramlibacter. Next base: position 151,534 of record NZ_JANU01000007.1, on the reverse strand, counting down.
GACCCCGCCGTCGCCGAGAACCCCGATGAACTCGTGGTGTACGGCGGCATCGGAAAGGCAGCGCGCAACTGGCCCGCGTTCGACGCCATCCTCGATTCGCTGCGCAAGCTCAAGCCTGATGAAACACTGCTCGTGCAATCGGGCAAGCCGGTCGGCGTGTTCCGCACGCATGAAGGCGCGCCGCGCGTGCTCATTGCCAACTCCAACCTCGTTCCCAAGTGGGCCACCTGGGAGCACTTCAATGAGCTCGATCGGGCGGGCTTGATGATGTACGGCCAGATGACGGCGGGCAGCTGGATCTACATCGGCACGCAGGGCATCGTGCAGGGCACCTACGAAACATTTGTCGAAGCCGGTCGCCAGCATTTCGGCGGTGACCTCGCAGGCCGCTGGGTGTTGACCGCAGGCCTGGGCGGCATGGGCGGCGCGCAGCCATTGGCCGCATCGTTTGCCGGTGCCTGCTCGCTCAACATCGAGTGCCAGCAATCGCGCATCGACTTTCGCCTGCGCACCCGATACCTCGACAAGCAGGCCAGGGACCTGGACGAGGCACTGGCCCTGATCGCACACCACACCTCGCGCAAGGAAGCCGTGTCCATCGGCCTGTGCGGCAATGCCGCCGAGATCGTGCCCGAACTGGCCCGGCGCGCAAAAGCTGGCGGCATCCGGCCCGACATCGTCACCGACCAGACTTCCGCGCACGACATCATCAACGGCTACCTGCCCGCCGGCTGGTCGGTCGAGCAATGGCAAGCCGCGCAAAAAGATGCTTCGCAGCACGCCGCGTTGAAGCAGGCAGCCGGCGAGTCGTGCGCAGCGCATGTGAAGGCCATGCTCGAATTCCACGAGATGGGCGTGCCCACGGTGGACTACGGAAACAACCTGCGCCAGGTCGCGCAGGATTTCGGCGTTGCCAACGCGTTCGACTACCCCGGCTTTGTGCCGGCCTATATTCGCCCGCTGTTTTGCCGTGGCGTCGGGCCCTTCCGCTGGGTCGCGCTCTCGGGCGACCCGCAAGACATCCGCAAGACCGACGCGAAGATGAAGGAGCTGTTTCCCAACAACGCGCCGCTGCATCGCTGGCTCGACATGGCCGAAGAACGCATCAGCTACCAGGGCCTGCCCGCACGCATCTGCTGGATCGGCCTGGGCGAGCGGCATATCGCAGGGCTGGCGTTCAACGAGATGGTGCGAACCGGCGAACTCAAGGCCCCCATCGTCATCGGTCGCGACCACCTCGACAGCGGCTCGGTCGCATCGCCCAACCGCGAAACCGAAAGCATGAAAGACGGCAGCGATGCCGTCAGCGACTGGCCGCTGCTCAACGCACTGCTCAATACCGCGAGCGGCGCGACCTGGGTCAGCATTCATCACGGCGGCGGTGTGGGCATGGGGTACTCGCAGCACTCGGGCGTGGTCATCGTTTGCGATGGCACGAAAGAAGCCGCCGAAAAGGTCGAACGCGTCTTGTGGAATGACCCGGCCACCGGCGTGATGCGCCATGCCGATGCCGGATACGAGATCGCCATCGAATCTGCGCGCGAGAACAAGCTCAACCTGCCCATGCTGCGGTAAGTCCCTTCTTCCGGTAAATCTCATGATCCTGACTCCCGGAAAGCTCACGCTGGCCGAGCTGCGCCAGCTGTGCAGCAGCACATCCGAGCAAGTGCAACTCTCGCCGTCTTGCAGGGACGGCATACGCGCCAGCGCCGCGCTGGTGCAACGCGCGGCCGACGGCGACGCGCCGGTGTATGGCGTCAACACCGGCTTTGGCAAGCTCGCGACAACCCGTATCGCCAGGAGCGACCTGGCGCTGCTGCAACTCAAGCTGCTTCGCTCGCACGCGGTGGGCGTGGGTCGTCCGCTCGATGAACGGGTGGTGGCCCTGATCCTTTTGCTCAAGGCGACGAGTCTTGCGCGCGGTCACTCGGGTGTGCGCGAAGAAGTCGTGGACACGCTGCTCGCGTTCTACAACTTGCGCATCATTCCGGTGATTCCCTGCCAGGGTTCGGTGGGTGCTTCGGGTGATCTCGCACCACTTGCGCATCTGTCGCTCCCACTCATTGGCGAAGGCGAGGTGTTCTATCGCGGCGAACGCATGCCGGCGGCTTCTGCGCTTGATCAGGCAGGCATCTCGCCGCTGAAGTTGGGCGCGAAAGAAGGCCTCGCGCTGATCAACGGCACACAGGTGTCGACAGCACTGGCCATCGACGCGCTGCTTGCCGTGGACCGCCTGTTCGAAGCCGCAGTGATCGCAGGCGGCCTGACGCTGGACGCCGCGCGCGGCAGCGATGCGCCCTTCGATGCGCGCATTCATGACGTGCGAGGTCAACCGGGCCAGATCGACTGCGCAGCTGCCTATCGTGCTTTGACCTCGGGCAGCGAGATCCGCAAGTCGCACCTTGAAAACGACGACCGCGTGCAAGACCCCTACTGCCTGCGTTGCCAGCCGCAGGTGATGGGTGCGTGCCTGGACCAGATGCGCTATGCGGCTCGGGTGCTGGTGATCGAAGCCAATGCGGTGACCGACAACCCGCTCGTGTTTGCGGACCAGATGGTCTCAGGCGGCAACTTCCACGCTGAACCCGTGGCGCTTGTCGCGGATGCGCTCGCAGTCGCCATCGCCGAGATCGGCGCGATTGCCGAGCGCCGTATTGCCATGCTCGTGGACACGGTGGTGTCGCGCCTGCCGCCTTTTCTCACGCCCGAACCCGGCCTGAATTCAGGCTTCATGATCGTGCACGTCACGGCTGCAGCGCTTGCTTCTGAAAACAAGTCGCTGGCGCATCCGGCCAGCGTGGACAGCCTGCCGACTTCTGCCAACCAGGAAGACCATGTGAGCATGGCGACCTTCGCCGCGCGGCGCCTGGGGCAGATGCTGGAGAACACGGCGCACATCGTCGCGATCGAGTTGCTGGCTGCAGCGCAAGGCATCGAGTTCCTGCGCCCGCTCACCAGCAGCCCTGCGCTGGAAGGCGTGATGCGGCTGGTGCGAACCGTGTCGCCCGCGATGATGCAGGACCGCAGCCTCGCGCACGACATGGAGGCGGTGCGACATCTCGTTTCCACCGGTGCCATCGGGCACGCCACCGAGCAGGCGATACCAGAGTTGCACCAATTGCGTTTGGCATGAACCCTGCATACAGTCATTTCGATTTCACCCAACCCACACGGAGATCCCCCATGAAGAAGTTCCTTGCCCTTACCCTGGTGGCCCTGGCCTGCGCAAGCGCGCAGGCGCAAGAGACCAAGCTGTCAGTCGGCATCTCCGGCTGGACAGGCTTTGCACCGCTCACGCTTGCCAAGGAAGCCGGCATCTTCAAGAAGAACGGCCTTGACGTTTCCATCAAGAAGATTCCGCAGAAGGACCGTCACCTCGCGATTGCATCAGGCGATGTGCAGTGCGCAGCAACCACCGTGGAAACCTGGATCGTGTGGAACGCCAACGGCGTCGCCACCACGCAGATCTTCCAGCTGGACAAGAGCTATGGCGCGGACGGCATGGTCGTCAAGGGCGCGATCGGCAAGATCAGTGACTTGAAGGGCAAGACCGTCGCCGCCAGCGCGCCGGGTACTGCGCCCTACTTCACCCTCGCATGGATGCTCAAGAAAAACGGCCTGTCGACCAAGGATGTGAAGATCGTCAACCTCGAGCCGCAAGCTGCTGCCAACGCCATGATCGCGGGCACCGCCGACCTCGACGCGGCCATGACCTATGAGCCCTATCTCTCGGCGGTTCGTTCCAAGCCCGAAGCAGGCAAGATCATCGCCACCACGCTCGACTACCCGATGGTGATGGACACCTTCGGCTGCACGCCCAAGTTCCTCTCGGAGAACCCGAAGGCTGCCAAGGCGCTGGCCGACAGCTATTTCGAAGCGGTAGAGATGATCAAGAGAGACCCGGCCAAGAGCTACGAGATCATGGGCGCGGACGTCAAGCAAAGCGGCGAGGCCTTCGGCAAGTCGGCCGCCTACCTGCGCTGGCAGGACAAGGCCGCCAACCAGAAGTTCTTTGCGGGCGAGCACGCGGCATTCAGCAAGGAAGCCGCCGACCTGTTGCTCGAAGCGGGCATCATCAAGGCCGCACCGGACATGAGCAAGCTGGCGGACACGCGCTTCATCCAGTAAGCCCTCTAGAAGAGCCACAACCTTGCGCCCGCTTCAACCCGTCTCCCCCGGCGCGCGTATCGCGCTGGGCGTGAGCTTCTTCGTGCTGTTCTTCCTGGTGTGGGCTGCGTTCACGCTGGGAGGCTACGTCTCCAAAACCTTTCTCGCGGACCCGATCACGATGGTGCGGTCGGGCTGGGACCTGCTCGCCAACCAGGGGTTCGGCAAGGACATCGGGATGACGGTGTGGCGGGTGCTGGGCGGCTTTGCCATCGCTGCTTTCCTGGCCGTGCCGCTGGGCGTGATGATGGGCGCGTACAAGCCGGTCGAGGCGTTCTTCGAACCCTTCGTGAGCTTCGCGCGCTACCTGCCGGCTTCGGCTTTCATTCCGCTGCTGATTCTCTGGGCGGGCATTGGCGAAGCGCAAAAGCTCGCCGTGATCTTCATCGGCTCGTTCTTCCAGCTGGTGCTGATGATCGCGGTGAGCGTGGGCAATACGCGGCGTGACCTGGTCGAAGCTGCTTACACCCTGGGCGCGGGCGACCGCGGCATCGTGACGCGCGTGCTGCTGCCTTCGAGCGCGCCCGAGATTGCAGAGACATTACGCATGGTGCTGGGCTGGGCCTGGACCTATGTGATCGTCGCGGAGCTGATCGGCGCTTCCAGCGGCATCGGCCACATGATCACCGACAGCCAGGCGTTGCTTGCAACCGACCAGATCATCTTCGGCATCATCGTCATCGGCCTGATCGGGCTGGCCAGCGACTTCGCGTTCAAGGCGCTGAACCGCAAGCTGTTTCCGTGGGCACGGCTGTAAATGAACATCCTCGATATTTCCGGTGTCTCCAAAACATTCCCCGGCGGTACGGTCGCCCTGCAAGCGACAGACCTCGCGGTGCAGGAGAACGACTTCATCACCATCCTGGGGCCTTCAGGATGCGGCAAGAGCACGCTGCTGCGCATGGTCGCAGGCCTTGACACGCCGACCACCGGCGCGATCGCGCTCGACGGCCGCCCGGTCACGGCGCCGGGCGCGGACCGGGGCATGGTCTTCCAGAGCTACACGCTTTTTCCGTGGCTCACGATCCTGCAGAACGTGTGCTTCGGCTTGCGCGAGAAAGGCTTGCCGCTGGCCGACCAGAAAGCGCGCGCCATGGAATTCATTGGCAAGGTCGGGCTCAAGGGCTTCGAGGGTCACTTTCCCAAGCAACTGTCCGGCGGCATGCAGCAACGCACGGCGCTGGCACGCGCGTTGGCGAACGATCCACGCATCCTGCTCATGGACGAGCCCTTCGGCGCGCTCGATCACCAGACCCGCGAGCTGATGCAGGAGCTGCTGCAAGGCATCTGGGAAGCCGAGCGCAAGACAGTGCTCTTCGTCACCCACGACATCGACGAAGCGATCTTCATGGGCAACCGGGTGGTGGTGATGAGCGCGAGGCCGGGCCGCATCAAATGCGACCTGCCTGTGCCCATTGCGCATCCTCGCCATTACTCGGTCAAGACAACACCGGAATTCATCGAACTCAAGGCGCGCCTGACCGAGGAAATCCGGGTGGAGGTTCGCAGGGCGGCGGGGCTGGAAAACACGCCGGCGTGAGGCGTGAGAGATGGCTCGACGCGAGCCATCAGAAATTTCCTACGGGCACCTCAGCCGTGTTCCGACCGTCGAGTTTGACGGGCTTCAAGAAAATATGGATTGAGCGGCAGAGCGCTGTCGCAGCACATTTTTCCTGGAGCCACCATGAGCAAGAACGGTCAAAAAGACCAGAAAGAAGAGAAGGGATCACAAGACCAGAACCAGGCCGGCGAGCACGGTGATGGGGGTCATTCCGGTGAGGGTGCGGCCAGCGCAATGGCCCACATGATCTCGCAAAGCCAGCAGCGTCACCAGACGGGCGAAGCTGATGACGCCGCAGGCGGGAGCCACGGACAATGAATCCCAACGACCCCAACCCCAAGGCCACAGGTTCCAACGCGCCCTGCGCCCCTGTCGAGCCCCGTAGCGGTTCCGGCGCGGACACTGCATTCGAGGCGATGCTGCGCAAGCGCCAGGTTCACCCAGCCGAGATCGACGACATCCCGTTGCGAGACGGCTTGCCGGGCGGCGCTGCCGTCGACTGACACGGGGGCGATGCCCCCTTTTTTTTCGGCCTGGCTCAGACCCCCTTTGAATCGTCGCTGTCCGTGCGGGCAGCAAAAAGCGCGGCCGGGGCCGCGCTCTCACTTTCCAAAGACTTTTCAGGTCAACGAAGCACCGGGGCGTGGATCTTCATTGAGGGCAACCGGGCGGGCATGCGAACACGAAGCCGGCGCAGCTTGCGCACCATCGATTCGTTGTGCACGGCCACGAACTGGGTATTGCGCTCTTCCATGCGCATCCAGGCAGCGCGAACCGCCTGCAGGGCCTGGTCCAGCGACAGGCGCGAGTCGCCCTTGATACGCACCCAGTTGGAGATCAGTGACTTTTCTGCGTCCTCAAAGCTGCCCCCGTACTGGGCGTAGCCGATATAGCCCACGCAGTAAGCGGGCGCGAAATCTTCGTAGTCCAGCCCTGGGGTGTAGTACTGCTGGCGGAAGTATTCGCGCTCCCAGTACATCTCTTCCGCGCTGGGATCGACCCGGCCGGCCACTGTCACAGTTTCCACGTCGAGGTCGTCTTTTACGTTCATGTCGGGTCTCCGTTGAAAGCAGAATTTGGTTGGGGAGATATTCACCGTTTGGCGGGCCGCTGCGCGTAGGACGACGTATATCTCGGCGTGTGGGAATGCAGGCCGACAGCCCTTGCGGTTTGCGCTGTCGCCTTCGTGCCTCGGGCCCCCGTGCCCGCCGGTTCATACTCAGCGCCACATCAAAAAGGACACCTCATGGACATCCGTGGAAAAGTCGCAATCGTCACTGGGGCTGCCAGCGGAATCGGCGCCGCACTGGCCAGAACACTGGCCGCCGGTGGTGCGCGCGGGGTTGTTGTTGCCGACTTGAACGAGTCGCTGGCGCAGGCAGTTGCGCAGGGCATTGGCGCGTCAGCCATGGCGGTGCGATGCGACGTGAGCGTCGAAGCCGACATCCAGGCTCTGGTGGCGGCGACGCGTGCCCGGTTCGGGCAGGTCGACATCTATATGTCCAACGCCGGCATCCTGGGCCGCATGGGCGGGATCGAGCTGGAAGACGCGCTGTGGGACAAGATGTGGCAGGTGCACGGCATGGCGCACGTCTGGGCCGCGCGTGCCGTGGTGCCCGAGATGGTGGAACGCGGCGAGGGCTACTTCGTGGTCACCGCCTCGGCCGCCGGCCTTCTCAATATCGTGGAGAGCGCGCCTTACGGCGTGACAAAGCACGCGGCCGTTGCATTTGCCGAATGGCTTCGCATTGCCTATGGCAAGAAGGGTGTGAAGGTGTCCTGCCTGTGCCCGCAATCGGTCCAGACCGCGATGACGGCGGGCGGCACGGGCTCAGCCGGGGTCAATGGCGTGCTGTCGGCGGAGCAGGTTGCCGCCGATGTGCTGGAAACGATGCGTGAAGAAAAATTCCTGGTGTTGCCGCATCCGGAAGTCGCCAAATACTTCCTGAACAAGGCGCAGGACTATGACCGCTGGCTGGGTGGCATGCAAAAACTCTACGCCCTGCACACAACCCAGCCTTGATGCAGCCCTGAATCGGGCTTACCGGCCGAACAGACCCACGGCGCCAATCACGATCAGGTAGATCGCGACGATGTAGTTGAGCAGCTTGGGCATCACAAGGATGAGCACGCCGGCGACAAGTGCAGCAATGGGGCCGATATGGGGAACGAGGTTCATGCGAAGGATCTCCTGGGTTTTTGGAGCCCGAGTATGGCCTCGCGAATCAGGCCAAAACGAGCACCTGACCTTTCGGATTGAAAAGTTTTTTCTTATCGGTCACATGCCCGCACCAGCTCATCCGGGCTGCGGCCCGTCGTAGCCTTCGATGATGACGATGTCGCCGATTCCTGCGTTCGCACGCAGGGCCTTCGCCGCCTGGTAGCCGGGTGAGTGGTAGCAGTCGAGCGCAGCCTGGTAGCTCGGAAATTCAATCACCACATTGCGTGCGCGAGATCCGCCTTCGGGGTTCTCGAAAGGGGCGCCGCGCACGATGAACCTGGCGCCGTACTCGGCAAACGGCTTCTTGTTGGCTGCGACGTATTTGCCGTATTGCTCGGCGTCGTGAACATCGACGCGTGCGATCCAGTAGCCTTTGGGCATGGTGACTCCTCATGTGGAGCCGCCATCCTAGCGCGAGGCCGGTTTTGACGCGTCAGCGTGGCTTGGGCTCGACGTCGGTCACGTCGGGGATCTTGCGTGCAGTGGGCACCGAGTCGGCTCGCGGCGTGCGGCTGCCCTGACCCGATTGGCCTGCGCCACGGTACATGCGGTCGAACCCCTGGCGCGGATTGACGCGAAACACGAATGGCTTCGTGGGGCGCCCGGTGAGCCTGGACCACGTCGCCCGCATCGCCCAGATCGCGAGCACGACAACAGCACCCAGCGCGATCACTGCGGCCGAGGCAAGGCCAGCCACCAATAGCAGCACACGAAGCACGAAAGAGATCAAGGTAGTCATGTGATGCGGATTATGGCGCGGGCCTTCTTATGCAGGAATGAGCGCATCACCAGCGACCACGCTAGGATCGCACGACAAGGAGATTCCATGAAAACACGTGCCGCTGTAGCGTGGCAGGCGGGCCAGCCGCTCACGATTGAAGAACTCGACCTCGAGGGCCCACGCGCCGGCGAGGTGCTGGTGGAAATCAAGGCCACCGGCATCTGCCACACCGACTACTTCACGCTGTCGGGCGCCGACCCGGAAGGCCTGTTCCCGGCGGTGCTGGGACACGAAGGTGCCGGTGTGGTTGTCGACGTTGGTCCCGGGGTCACCTCGCTCAAGCCGGGCGATCACGTCATTCCGCTGTACACGCCCGAATGCCGTCAGTGCAAGTTCTGCCTCTCGCGCAAGACCAACCTGTGCCAGCTGATCCGCGGCACGCAAGGCAAGGGCCTGATGCCGGACGGCACTTCGCGCTTTTCGCTCAACGGCAAGCCGGTGCTTCACTACATGGGCACGTCTACTTTCAGCAACTACATCGTCGCGCCGGAAATCGCGATGGCAAAGATTCGCAGCGACGCGCCCTTCGACAAGGTTTGCTACATCGGCTGCGGCGTGACGACCGGTGTGGGCGCGGTGATCTATACCGCCAAGGTCGAAGCCGGCGCGAACGTTGTCGTGTTCGGCCTGGGCGGCATCGGCCTGAACGTGATCCAGGGCGCGCGCATGGTCGGCGCGGACAAGATCATCGGCGTGGACCTGAACCCCGAGCGCGAAGCGATGGCCCGCAAGTTCGGCATGACGCACTTCCTCAACCCGAAGGACCACCCTTCCATCGTCGATGCGATCGTGCAGCTCACCGACGGCGGGGCTGATTACAGTTTTGAATGCATCGGCAACACCACCACGATGCGCCAGGCCCTGGAGTGCTGCCACAAGGGCTGGGGCCAGAGCATCATCATCGGCGTTGCGCCGGCCGGCGCGGAGATCAGCACCCGGCCCTTCCAGCTGGTGACAGGTCGTCACTGGCGGGGTTCGGCGTTCGGTGGTGCGAGGGGCCGCACCGACGTTCCGAAGATCGTCGACTGGTACATGGAAGGCAAGCTCAACATCGACGACCTCATCACGCACACCCTGAAGCTGGAAGACATCAACAAGGGGTTTGATTTGATGAAATCGGGAGAGTCGATCCGGTCGGTGGTGGTTTTCTAGAGGCCGCCTGCCCTCACCCCAGCCCTCTCCCTCTCGGGGGAGAGGGGGCAAGACGCGCGCGCAGCCAGGAAGGTGCCCACTCCCTCTCCCGCATGCGGGAGAGGGTCGGGGTGAGGGTGATCTCAAGCCGAGGCGAGAACCTCTTCACCCGTCGCAGACACCGCACCACCAAACTTGAACACCCCGGGCTCGCGCACCGGGTCCACTTCCACCGGGATCGTGCTCTTGGGCGGGAAGCGCCCTTCCAGGATCAGCTTTGACAGCGGGTTCTCGATGCGCTGCTGGATCGCCCGCTTGAGCGGCCGCGCGCCGAACACCGGATCGAATCCGACTTTGGCCAGCTCTTCGAGTGCAGCCGGCGACACCTGCAGGTACAGGTCCATCTTCGCCATCCGGTCTTCCAGCGTCTTGAGCTGGATGCCCGCGATCTTCGCGATGTGCTTGGCATCCAGGCCGTGGAACACCACTGTCTCATCGATGCGGTTCAGGAACTCGGGGCGGAAATGATTCTTGAGCTCATCCCACACCGCGTCCTTTACTTCTTCGTACGACTTGCCCACCATCGCCTGGATCATGTGCGAGCCGATGTTGCTGGTCATCACGATGACAGTGTTCTTGAAGTCCACGGTGCGTCCCTGGCCGTCGGTGAGGCGGCCGTCGTCCAGCACTTGCAGCAGCACGTTGAACACATCCGGGTGCGCCTTCTCGACTTCATCGAGCAGGATCACGCTGTAGGGCTTGCGGCGAACGGCCTCGGTCAGGTAGCCGCCCTCTTCGTAGCCCACATAGCCGGGCGGCGCACCGATGAGGCGCGCGACGGAGTGCTTTTCCATGAACTCGCTCATGTCGATGCGAATCATGTGCTCTTCGCTGTCGAACAGGAAGTTGGCAAGTGCCTTGCTCAACTCGGTCTTGCCCACGCCCGTGGGACCCAGGAACAGGAATGAACCCGTTGGCCGGTTGGGGTCCGACAGGCCCGAGCGGGACCGGCGGATGGCATTGGCCACGGCACTGATCGCTTCGTCCTGGCCGACCACACGCTGGTGCAGGCGCTCCTCCATCTTGAGCAGCTTCTCGCGCTCGCCCTGCATCAGCTTCGACACGGGGATGCCGGTGGCACGCGCAACGACTTCAGCGATTTCTTCGGCGCCCACCATCGTGCGCAAGAGCTGCGGACGGCCTCCGTCCTTGGCGTTCTTCGCCTTGCCGGCTTCGGCAGCCTGCGCGGCCTTGAGCTTGTTTTCCAGCTCAGGCAAGCGCCCGTATTGCAGCTCGGCGACCTTGTTGAAATCGCCTTTGCGCGTGTGCTCTTCGATCTCGCGGCGCAGTTGTTCGATCTCTTCTTTCACCTGCGCGGAACCCTGGGCCGTGGCCTTCTCGGCCTTCCAGATCTCGTCGAGGTCGGCGATCTCTTTTTGCAGGCGTTCGATCTCTTCCTTGATGAGGGCCAGACGCTTCTTCGATGCCTCGTCCTTTTCGCGCTTCACGGCTTCACGCTCGATCTGCAGCTGGATGAGACGCCGGTCAAGCTTGTCCATGACCTCGGGCTTGGAGTCGAGTTCGATCTTGATCTTGGAGGCCGCCTCATCGATCAGGTCGATCGCCTTGTCGGGCAGGAAGCGGTCGGTGATGTAGCGGTGCGACAGCTCGGCCGCGGCGACGATAGCCGGGTCGGTGATCTCCACGCCGTGGTGCACTTCGTATTTTTCCTGCAGGCCGCGCAGGATGGCGATGGTCGCCTCCACAGTCGGCTCGCCGACCAGGATCTTCTGGAAACGGCGTTCCAGCGCGGCATCCTTTTCAATGTACTTGCGGTACTCGGCCAGCGTGGTCGCGCCCACGCAATGCAACTCGCCGCGAGCCAGCGCGGGCTTGAGCATGTTGCCCGCGTCCATCGCGCCTTCGGCCTTGCCGGCGCCCACCATGGTGTGCAATTCGTCGATGAACACGATGGTCTGGCCTTCGTCCTTGGCCAGTTCGTTGAGCACGGATTTCAGGCGTTCCTCGAACTCACCGCGAAACTTCGCACCGGCCAGCAACGCCGCCATGTCGAGCGAAAGCACACGCTTGTTCTTGAGCGACTCCGGCACTTCGCCAGCCACGATGCGCTGGGCCAGGCCTTCGACGATGGCCGTCTTGCCGACGCCCGGTTCGCCGATCAGCACCGGGTTGTTCTTGGTACGGCGTTGCAGCACCTGGATCGCGCGGCGGATTTCATCGTCGCGGCCGATCACCGGGTCAAGCTTGCCCATGCGGGCGCGCTCGGTGAGGTCCATGCAATATTTCTTGAGGGCTTCCCGCTGGCCTTCGGCTTCGGGGTTGTCCACGCTCTGGCCGCCGCGCACGGTGTCCACCGCCGTTTCGAGCGACTTGCGCGTCAGGCCGTTGTCGCGCGCAATGCGGCCGATGTCCTGCTTGGTATCGGCAAGCGCCAGCAGCACGAGTTCACCCGCGATGTACTGGTCGCCGCGCTTGATGCCTTCCTTCTCGGCGCCCTGCAGCAGCGACACCAGGTCGCGGCCGGCCTGGACCTGTTCGTGGCCCTGCACCTTGGGCAGCTTGTGCATGGCTGCTTCGGCCGAGGCGAGCAGCCCCTGCACATTGACGCCCGCGCGCTGCAGGAGCGAGCGCGGCCCGTCTTCCTGGCGCAGCATCGCCACCAGCAGGTGAACGGGTTCGATATAGGCGTGGTCGTTGCCCAGGGCGAGCGTTTGAGCTTCGCCCAGGGCTTCCTGCAATTTGGTCGTGAGTTTGTCGAGTCGCATGGCAATGTTCTCCTGAGCACCAGCTTAGGTCCGGCCACCCGGTTTTCAAGGGTGCGCAAGCTTCCGGTGTGACCCCGGGCTGACTAGAATCAAACAACATGAAGATTCATCAGCTCTCGGTCACCTATATCGCCGAGCAGGACCGCATCCTCGCGCGTATCAATACCGACGCGTCTGAAGAGATGCGGCTGTGGCTGACCCGGCGGCTCATGCTGGGGCTCTGGCCGCTCCTGAGCAAGCTGTTGACCCGGCATTTGCTCAAGCTCGAATCCGCAGGCACTTCGCTGGAAACAGCCGACGAGGGCCTCAAGCAGATGCTGGCCGACTTCCGAAAGGAAGAATTCCTGAAAGACGCGGACTTCGACACGCCCTACAAGGAACAGCAGGCGCAATTGCCGCTGGGCGAGGAGCCGTTGCTGGTGACAGATGTGGAAGCGTCGCCGCTGCCAAACGGCCGCCTTCGCCTGGGTTTCAACGAGCGCACTGCCCATGCACAGACGCCCCGCAGTTTCCAGATGGAGATGGAACCCAAGCTGATGCAGGGCCTGATGCATTTGCTGGAGCAGGCGCTGGCGCGATCCCAGTGGCGCGAGCCCTTCGGCAACCCGCTGGTCGATGAGGCCGCTGTACCCGAAGACGATCCATCGCCCCGCAAGCCCCGCTACCTCAATTAGCGTCAATTTGCGCAAAGGCATTGCCTTTCCGCACGATGTTTGTATGCTAACCAGACCCTGCTGCTGAGTTGCAGCGTCAATCTGGTTGCCGCACACCGTCTCCACAACTTGTCCAGTTCCACCAAACCCAACGCAACGCTCTCGCGCCTGTACGTCCGGCCGGGGTTCTTGCTGCGCCGCGCTCACCAGATTTCGGCAGCGGTATTCGAAGACGAGTGCCGGGAACTGGGCTTGACACCCGCCCAGTTCGGCGTGCTCACCGTGCTCAAGTCACATCCGGGCCTGGGCCAGTCGAGCCTGGCGCGAGCACTGGGTTTCGACAAGGTGACCGTGCTGCGGGTCCTGCGCGGCCTGGAGTCGCGCGGATTTGTGGAGCGCGCCCCCGCACCGGACAACCGGCGAAATGTCTCCGTGGCCCTGTCCCCTGCGGGCCAAGCGATGCTCGCGCAGGCGCAAAAACCCGCCGAGAGAGCCTACAAGCGACTGCTCTCACCACTCAATAAAGATCAGCAGGTGCAATTGATCGAACTGCTGCAGCTGCTCAATGGCGAGCTGGAAAGCGATGCACGGGCGGCGTTTGTGCCGCCGGGAAGCGACTAAGGTTATCTACCCGGCATCGCCCGGACGCTGCCTGGATGCTGCCTCAACGTCGCTCAGGCGTTGGGCCTGGCAATGCCCCATTTGGCGAGCGCCGCATCATCTGCAACGCGCGCATCGACCCATCGCGCACCTGCGGGGGTCTGCTCTTTCTTCCAGAACGGTGCCTGTGTTTTGAGGTAATCCATCAAAAACTCGCAGGCCCTGAAGCTTTCGCCCCGGTGCGCGGACGTCACGGCCACCAGGACGATCTGGTCGAGCGGTGCCAGCAGGCCGATGCGGTGGATCACCCTTGCGCCGAAGATATCGAAACGCTCATGCGCCTGGTCGATCATGGCTTCGATGGCCTGCTCGGTCATGCCCGGGTAGTGCTCCAGCTCCATCGAGCTCACGCTGTCGCCGTCATTGCGATCGCGCACCGTGCCGATGAAGCTGCACACCGCCCCCACCCGCTTGTCGCCAGACCGAAGCGCCACCACCTCATCTGCGAGGTTGAAATCCTGGGCCTGGATGGAGACGCGCGCAGCCACGGTCAGCCTCCGGTGACGGGCGGGAAGAAAGCCACTTCGCACCCTTCGTGCAGGGGGTCCGAGTCGCTGGCCATGACCTTGTCGATCGCGACGCGCACGGCTTTGCCCCGCGCGAGGCTTTGCGCATACGCATCGCCGCGCGCAATCAGCATCTGCCGCAGCGCATCGACGCTTTGCGCTTCGGTTTCCACAACTTCGCTGCCCTTGCCGAGGGCCTCGCGGATCGACGCGAAGTAGCGCACGGTGAGCTTCATGCCAGCAGGTCCGAAAACGGGATGAAGGCAACGAGATCGCCATGCGCGATCGTGCGACCGGCAGCCGTGTCCACGAGACCGTCGCCCCAGACCACCGACGTGAGAACACCCGAGCTTTGATTGGGAAACAGGTCCAGGCCGCCCGCATCGTTGCGCCGCGCGCGCAGGAATTCGCGGCGCCTGTCGGCACGCGGCCAGTTGAAGTGCGCTGGCACCATCACCGGTCGCGGCGCAATCTGCGTGGCCCCCTGCAGCTTGAGCAGGAAAGGACGCACCAGCAGCAAGAAGGTGACGAAGCTGGAGACCGGATTGCCGGGCAGGCCCATGAAATGCGCAGCGCCGACCTTGCCGTATGCGAAGGGCTTTCCGGGTTTGATGGCGATCTGCCAGAGATCGAGCGTGCCGAGCGCTTCGACCGCTGGCTTGATGTGGTCTTCTTCGCCCACCGAC
Source organism: Caenimonas sp. SL110 (assembly GCF_001044395.1). Taxonomy (GTDB): domain Bacteria; phylum Pseudomonadota; class Gammaproteobacteria; order Burkholderiales; family Burkholderiaceae_C; genus Ramlibacter. The sequence continues at coordinate 136,382 of NZ_JANU01000007.1, read as the reverse complement.
ACGCCCCCACTTGTGAGGATCAGGTCGTGCGCCCGTGAGGCCTCCTGCAGCGCAGCGATGGTCGCATTGCGCTGGTCGGGGACGATGCCCATGTCGGTCACGTCACACCCCAGCTTGCGAAGGAGTGTTGAAAGGAAAAAACGGTTCGAGTTGTAGATCGTGCCGGGCTTCATCGCCTCGGGCGCGATGGTGCCGGGCATGACGAGTTCATCGCCCGTGGAAAACAGCGCGACACGTGGTCGGCGCGAGACCGGGAGCTGGTGCATGCCGATGCCGGCAGCCAGACCCAGCGAACCGGCCGACAGCCGCTCGCCAGCGGCCAGCACGACGGCGCCGCGCGTCACGTCTTCTCCGCTGCGGCGTATCCACTGGCCCGCTGAAGGGACCCGCACGATGCGCACCTGCTGGTCGCCTGCCGTCTCGACGTCTTCCTGCATGACGATCGCGTCCGCGCCCGGCGGCACGGGTGCCCCGGTGAAGATGCGGGCAACCGAGCCGGGGGCAAGCGGCAACGCAGCGTTGCCGGCCGCGATGCGCTGGCTCACCGGCAGGGTGACGCCTTCATCAGCGATTTCGGCCACACGGACGGCGTAACCATCCATCGCGCTGTTGTCCTGCGGCGGCACCTGCAACGCCGAGACCAGATCGCTCACCAGCACGCGTGAGTCAGCGTCGAAGGTGGACACCATCTCCACACCTTCCAGCTGGCGCGCATGGCCCAGCAATTCAGCCAGCGCGTCGTCGAGCGGCCTCAAGGCGGGGCGTGTGCCATTCATCCGTAGTTCTCCGGGTCGTATTCGAAGCGGTCACCATTGTCGACGAGCCATTGCGCGACCGAATCCGGGTCGTTCAGATCCAGCACCGGCCTCAGGGTTGCCTGGGGCAATTGATCGGGAGAGTCCGTGGCAATGGCAACGATGAAATCGTCGTCAGGATAGCGCGCCGGATTGGCCGCGCCGGCTCGCCAGATCTCCACCTTCAGCAGGTTGCTGTGCTTGAAGCCTTCGACCAGCACCCAATCGACGCCGTCATAAAGCTCCGCGATGAGGTGATGCACCGTCAGCTCGGACGGCTGCTCGAATTCGCGGATCAGCGCCAGTCGCTTGTTGGAAGCGACCACCACTTCGAACGCGCCCGCTTCGCGGTGCCGGTACGTGTCCTTGCCGGGATGGTCGATGTCGAACTTGTGATGGGCATGCTTGATGACCGATACCCGAAGTCCCCGCAGCTTGAGGGCGGGGATGAGTGCCTCGACCAGCGTTGTCTTGCCGGAGCCCGAGTAGCCCGCAAAGCCGACGACCTTCATGCGCAGTGGGTTGCGATGAAACCCTTGACCTGTTGCACGTCGGCTGGAAGCACGGTGACCCGGCGCGGCAGGCTTTCGATGCCTGCCAATGCTGCAGGACGATCGGGTTCACGCCCTAGCGCCTCGACGATGGTCGCTGCGAATTTGATCGGCAATGCGGTCTCCAGCACGATCATCGGCACGCCGGGCTGCAGGTGCTCGAACGCAACCTTGACGCCATCTGCGGTGTGTGTATCGATGATGATGTGCGAGCTTTCGAAGGTGCTGCGAATGGTCGCCAGGCGGTCGGCGTGCGTGCTGCTGCCGCTGACGAATCCATAGCGTTCGCGCAGCTGTTTGAAAGCGGGGTCCGCGCTCAGGTCGAACTGACCGGTCGCTGCGATCTGCTCGCTGAAAAGCGACTTGACGCGGGCACCGTCGCGGCCCAGCAGGTCGAAAACAAAGCGCTCGAAGTTGCTGGCCTTGGAAATATCCATGGAGGGACTGGACGTCTCATGCGTGTCAGCAGCCGAGCGCACGCGGTACACACCGGTGCGCAGGAATTCGTCGAGCACGTTGTTCTCGTTGGTGGCCAGCACCAGCGTGTCGATCGGCAAACCCATCATGCGAGCCACGTGCCCGGCGCAGATATTGCCGAAATTGCCCGATGGCACCGTGAAGCTCACCCTCTGGGCAGCCGCCTGGAAGTACCCCGCAAAGTAATAGACCACCTGCGCCACGAGACGCGCCCAGTTGATCGAATTGACTGTGCCGATACGGTACTTTCGCTTGAACTCCAGGTCATTCGACACCGCCTTGACGATGTCCTGGCAGTCATCGAACACGCCGTCAATCGCGAGGTTGTAGATGTTGGCGTCCTGCAGGCTGAACATCTGCGCCTGCTGGAACGGACTCATGCGGCCGTTGGGCGAAGTCATGAAGACCCGCACGCCCTTCTTGCCCTTCATCGCGTATTCGGCCGCGCTGCCCGTGTCGCCGGAAGTCGCGCCCAGGATGTTCAGCTCTTCGCCGCGGCGTGCCAGTTCGTACTCGAACAGGTTGCCCAGCAGCTGCATCGCCATGTCCTTGAAAGCGAGCGTGGGGCCGTTGGAAAGCGCCTGCAGGTAAAGCCGCTTGGACTCTGAACCAGTGCCCAGCTCAAGCTTCTTGAGCGGAACAATCTCCGGTGTGCCAAACACCTCTGCTGTGTATGTCTTGCGGCAGATGGCCTGCAAATCACCAGCCGGAATGTCATCGATGTAGAGCGAGAGAATCTCGAACGCAAGCTCGTGGTACTTCAGGCCGCTCCACTTTTGAAGCGTCGCCGCATCGACTTGCGGATAGCTCTCAGGCAGGTACAGCCCGCCGTCTGGTGCAAGACCTTCAAGCAGGATTTCGCAAAAGCGCTTGCGGTCCGGGTGACCGCGCGTGGACAGGTAACGCATTACGCGAGGTCTTCCTTGCGGATACGGATGATGGGTGCGAGCACCGTGGGCAGCGCCTGCATCTGGGCCAGAACATCGTTCATCGTGCCTTCGCGCACGCTGTGCGTGAGGATGATCAGGTCGGTCTGCGCAACACCTTGCGACGCCTCGGTGGTCTGACCCACGCCAGCGGGGCGCTGCAGCATGGCGTCGATGCTGATGTTGGCCGCTGCCAGCAGGCCGGTGACCTTGGCGAGCACGCCGGCCTGGTCGGCCACCTGCAAACGCAGGTAATAGCTGGTCACGATCTCGCTCATCGGCAGCACGGTCGCATCGCTCATCGAGTCGGGCTGGAATGCAAGATGCGGTACGCGGTGGGCGGCATCGGCGGTGTGCAGCCGAGTGATGTCCACCAGGTCGGCTATGACGGCGCTTGCCGTTGGCTCGCTGCCGGCACCCTTGCCGTAGTACAGCGTGGTGCCCACTGCATCGGCCTGCACGAGAACGGCGTTCATCGCGCCTTCCACATTGGCGATCAGGCGCTTGGTCGGCACCAGCGACGGGTGAACGCGCAGTTCGATCCCCTTGGCCGTGCGCTTGGTGATGCCCAGCAGCTTGATCCGGTAACCGAGCTGCTCCGCATAGCGGATGTCCTGCGCGCCCAGCCTGGTGATGCCCTCGACGTAGGCCTTGTCGAACTGCACCGGAATGCCGAACGCGATGGCCGACATGATGGTCGCCTTGTGGGCGGCGTCCACACCTTCGATGTCGAAGGTCGGATCGGCTTCGGCGTAACCCAGGCGCTGCGCATCCTTCAATGCGACGTCGAAATCAATGCCCTTGTCGCGCATCTCCGACAGGATGAAGTTGGTGGTGCCGTTGATGATGCCGGCGATCCATTCGATGCTGTTGGCGGTCAGGCCTTCGCGCAGGGCCTTGATGATCGGGATGCCGCCGGCAACCGCTGCTTCGAACGCGACCATCACGCCGCGTCGGTGCGCGGCCGCAAAGATCTCGGTGCCATGCACGGCGAGCAGCGCCTTGTTGGCGGTCACGACGTGCTTGCCGGCTTCGATGGCTTCCATCACCAGCTGGCGAGCGATGCCATAGCCGCCGATCAGCTCGACGACGATATCGATATCAGGATTGGCGATGATCTCGCGCGCATCACTGACGACCTTTGCATTCGATCCCACCACCGCTTGCGCGCGCGCGGCGTCGAGGTCCGCAACCATGGTGATATCAATGCCACGGCCGGCGCGGCCCATGATTTCTTGCTGGTTACGGCGAAGCACGTTGTAGACGCCGCTGCCGACGGTGCCAATGCCCATCAGGCCGACTTGGATAGCTTTCATGCGGTCGTGTGTTTCCTGTAGCTCTCGAGAAATTTCGCGATGCGGCGCACGGCCTCGCGAAGGTCGTCTTCATGGGGAAGAAAGACGATGCGGAAGTGGTCGGGCGTGGCCCAGTTGAAGCCCGTGCCCTGCACCAGCATGACCCGTGTTTCTTCCAGCAGTTGCAGGAAGAACTGGCGGTCATCGGCGATCGGATAAACCTTGGGATCGAGCCTGGGGAACATGTAGAGCGCCGCTGTCGGCTTCACGCAGGTCACGCCAGGAATTGCGGTGATGAGCTCGTACGCGAGGTCGCGCTGGCGACGCAGGCGCCCGCCTTCGGCGACAAGTTCGTTGATGCTCTGGTAGCCGCCCAGGGCGGTCTGGATCGCGTATTGCCCCGGCACATTGGCGCAAAGGCGCATGTTCGAGAGCATCGTCAGGCCCTCGATGTAATCGGCGGCGGCCTTCTTGTCGCCCGACACGACCATCCAGCCCGCGCGGTAGCCGCACGAGCGATAGCTCTTGGAAAGCGAGTTGAAGGTGAGCGTGAGCACGTCGTCGGACAGACTGCCGATGGCCGTGTGCTTCGCGCCGTCGTACAGGACCTTGTCATAGACCTCATCGGCCAGGATGACCAGGCCATGTTCACGGGCGATCGCCACGATACCCATCAGCAATTCGTCGGAGTACAGCGCGCCGGTCGGATTGTTCGGGTTGATGACGACGATGCCTTTGGTGGCCGGCGTGATCTTGCGCCGGATGTCGTCGAGGTCGGGCATCCAGCCGTTGTTTTCGTCGCAGAGGTAGTGCACCGGCTTGCCACCGGACAGGCTCGCGGCGGCAGTCCACAGGGGGTAGTCCGGCGCCGGCAGGAGCAACTCGTCGCCATCATTGAGCAGGGCGTTGGTCGCCATGGCGATGAGTTCACTGGCGCCGTTGCCCAGGTACACGTCTTCGAGCGTGACGCCCTTGATGCCCTGCTTCTGCGTCTCGTGCATCACGGCCTTGCGTGCCGCGAAAATGCCCTTGCTGTCGGAGTAGGCTGAAGCGCTGTTGAGGTTTCGCGCCATGTCCTGCTGGATCTCTTCAGGCGCGTCAAACCCGAAAACGGCAAGGTTGCCGATGTTCAGGCGAATGATCTTGTGGCCCTCTTCTTCCATCCGGCGGGCCGCGTCCATGATGGGTCCGCGGATGTCGTACAGGACGTTGGCGAGCTTGGCTGATTTCTGGACCGTTTTCAAAGCCCCTCCAGAGCGGTTTTGAGAGTGCGAAAACATATAATTTGACCACAGTTCCGCTCACATTTAGTGCAGCGCAACAATACCGACGCACCATGAAGCTGCAACCCGATCAATCCGACGTACAGACCATCACCGGCTATGGCCCCGGCTGGGTGGGCGTGAGCGGCGAAAAAATCACCACGAGCGTCATCCTCACGTCGGCGGGTGAGCGCATCGAATGGAACGCGTCTTCATTCGACGAACTCGGGCCTGACCACTTCGCTCGCATCGCCGGGGTCAGCGCAGAAGTGGTGATCTTCGGCAGCGGCTCGCGCATACGATTTCCCAAGGCCGCATGGCTCGCGCCATTGATGGAAAAGCGAGTTGGGGTCGAAACGATGGACACCGCGGCTGCATGCCGCACCTACAACATCCTGGCGCAAGAGGGCCGCAGTGTGGCGGTCGCGCTGCTGCTCGAATAGCCATGCCTGCAGGCATGGGGTCGGTTTCAGGGTAAAATTGCAGGTTGCAACGGGATGTCCGCATCCCCATAAGGTCGCGGCAATCGCGTCCTTATGCAGTCAGCAACGAGCAACCCCTGTCACACGAGAAACACATTCCATGGCGATCGTTGTCAACAAACTCATCCCCGAATTCGAAGCAAACGCCACTGGCGGCATCAAGGTCACCAACACGTCACACAACGGCGCTGTGCTGGTACTGTACTTCTACCCGAAGGACAACACGCCAGGCTGCACCACCGAGGCGATGCAGTTCCGTGACAAGTACAAGGATTTCGTGAAGGCCGGCGCCGAAGTGTTCGGCGTTTCGCGCGACAACATGAAATCTCACGACGAATTCAAGACCAAGCTTGAACTGCCGTTCGAGCTGATTGCCGATACCGAAGAGAAGATGTGCCACATGTTCGGCGTGGTCAAGAACAAGATCATGTACGGCAAGAAGGTCAAGGGCATCGAGCGCAGCACCTTCCTCATCGGCGCAGACGGCGTGCTCAAGCAGGAGTGGCGTGGCCTGAAGGTCCCCGGCCACGTTGATGAAGTACTCAAGGCCGTCAAGCTGCTCAAGAAAGCCGCCTGACGTTTGGTAGCAACATGGCGTGCGGCGCGGTTGAAGCGTCACGCGACATGTGCATAATGAATTCATGCAGTTGACCACGGCGCGCGGCGTCGACACTACTGAACCACTCAAAGCCGCCCGGCTCGCCTGGCGGCTTTTTCGCTTCTTGAACCGCTTCTTGAACCGCCTTTCGCACCCCCGCTTGCCGGACTACATCTCGTCATCCTCATCAGGGAATCAACCCACCTATGCCACTGCCCCCCGCCCCCACCAAACGCGCCGCCCTGCTCCCGTCCGAAGCGTACGACGCTCCGGCCCGTACCTCGCACAAGGCCGCTCGAAAATCGGAGGTGGCACCGCCCAACAGCCCGCTGGCTGAAAAGCCGCAGGCCGTCATGGATTTCGATCCGCGTTCCAGCGGAGGCGACCGCCAGGTCGAAGCCTTCGAGGACGAAGCCCCCGGGGTCGTCGTAGCCACCAACAGCACAGCACCCTACAAGCGGCCTGCGCAGCCGCATGTCGCGCCAAAACCTGCGCGTAAAGCCAAATCGACCGGACCTTCCAAGCTCTTCGTTCTGGACACGAACGTGCTCATGCACGACCCGATGAGCCTGTTCCGCTTCGAGGAACATGACATCTTCCTGCCGATGATCGTGCTGGAAGAACTCGACGGCCACAAGAAAGGCATGACCGAAGTCGCGCGCAACGCCCGGCAGGCCAGTCGCTCGCTCGACGCGCTGGCCGGCGCTCAAGGCGCGGATATCACCAGTGGCCTCAAGCTCAACACCAGCGGACACCGCGAAGCTGGCGGATGCCTTTTCTTCCAGACACAGGCGCTGGCCAATCACCTGCCCTCCAGCCTGCCGCAAGGCAAGGCAGACAACCAGATCCTGGGCGTGGTCCAGGCTTTGCGCGACCAGCATGCGCCGCGCGAAGTAGTGCTGGTGTCCAAGGACATCAACATGCGCGTCAAGGCGCGCGCACTCGGTCTGGCGACTGATGACTATCAAAACGACAAGACGCTCGACGATCTGGAACTGTTGTATTCGGGTGCGATGGCGCTTCCGTCCGACTTCTGGGCCAAGCATGGCAAGACGATCGAGAGCTGGCAGACCGGCCAACACACCTTCTACCGGATCACCGGCCCTGTCGTACCCAATCTGCTGATCAATCAGTTCGTGTACTTCGAGTCTCCCGGAGAGCCCAGCCTGTATGCACGTGTCACGGAGATTCGCGCCAAGACCGCCGTGCTCAAGACGTTGAAGGACTTCGGCCACCTGAAGAATTCCGTATGGGGCGTGTGCACGCGCAACCGCGAGCAGAACTTCGCGATGAACCTGCTCATGGACCCCGAAATCGACTTCGTCTCGCTCACTGGCACAGCCGGCACGGGCAAGACGCTGATGGCACTGGCTTCGGGGCTGACGCAGGTCCTTGATGACCGTCGTTACACCGAAATCATCATGACCCGTGCGACGGTGAGCGTGGGCGAGGACATCGGTTTCCTGCCGGGCACCGAAGAAGAAAAGATGGGCCCGTGGATGGGCGCTCTCGATGACAACCTCGAGGTGCTCGCCAAGACTGAAACCAGCGCCGGAGAATGGGGCCGCGCTGCCACCAACGAACTCATCCGCAGCCGCATCAAGATCAAGAGCATGAACTTCATGCGCGGTCGCACCTTCCTGAACAAGTACGTGATCATCGACGAGGCGCAGAACCTGACGCCCAAGCAGATGAAAACGCTGATCACTCGCGCGGGTCCGGGGACCAAGATCATCTGCATGGGTAACCTCGCGCAGATCGATACACCCTACCTGACTGAAGGCTCGTCCGGCCTCACGTTTGCCATCGACAAGTTCAAGGGATGGCCGCACAGCGGGCACATCACGCTTGCGCGTGGCGAACGCTCGAGGCTGGCTGATTTCGCGAGCGAAGTGCTTTGACGACTCAAGCTGTTCTCTGACACCGGCGGGAAGTAATTGCGGGTACTTTTATCCGCAACTCAACCGACCGCAAGGACAATCCATGAAGCAGCTCAAAGACGTGATGACCCCCGATGTCGTGGTCATCAATCCCAATTCGACCATCGCCGAAGCCGCGCAGCAGATGCGCGACGGTGACTTCGGCCTGCTGCCTGTCGGCGAAGACGATCGCATGATCGGAGCCATTTCCGATCGGGATATCGTCGTGCGCGCCGTTGCCGAAGGTCTGGCCGGAAGTACCTCGGTGCGCGACGTCATGACGCAAGGCATTCGCTGGTGCTATGAGGACCAGTCGATCGACGAAGCCGCAACCCTCATGAGCGAGCACCAGATTCGCCGCCTGCCCATCATCAATCGCGACAAGCGGCTGGTGGGGATAGTCGCGCTGGGTGATCTTGCTGCACACAAGGCGGCAATTGGCCCTGCTGCGGACGCCCTCGCCGAGATTTCCGAACCGAGCTGACCTGGCTCGATAGACGCCGTCAGAAGTCGCCGGCTCCCGAGGCCAACGACTCGAAGCGCGTCATCTCTTTCATGAAAGCGAGCTTCACCGTGCCGGTGGGGCCGTTTCGCTGCTTGCTGATGATGATCTCGGCGACGCCAGGCTCCTTGGAGTCCTTGTTGTAGTAGTCGTCACGGTAAATAAACATGATCACGTCGGCGTCCTGCTCGATGGCGCCGGATTCCCGCAGGTCGCTCATCATCGGACGCTTGTCCGTCCGGGATTCCACGCCGCGCGACAGCTGCGACAGCGCGATCACCGGACACTGCAACTCCTTGGCGAGCATCTTCAAGCCGCGAGAGATTTCACCCACTGCCGTCGCGCGGTTCTCGTCGTTCATGCTCGTGGACACGCTCATGAGCTGCAGGTAATCGACAACGATCAACCCCAGCTTGCCGCACTGGCGCGCGAGCCGCCGTGCATTTGCGCGCAACTCGCTGGTCGTCAGGCCCGGCGTTTCGTCGATATGAAGCGAGATATTGCGCAGCTTCTCAATCGCTTCGGTCAGGCGCGGCCACTCGGAATCGGTGAGGCGCCCGGTGCGCAGGTGCATCTGGTCGATGCGGCCGATGGAGCCGACGATACGCACTGCCAGCTGGGAGGCACCCATTTCCATGGAGAACACAGCTACCGGTAGGCCTTCATTGAGAGCGACATGCTCTGCGATGTTGATGGCCAGCGCGGTCTTGCCCATCGAGGGCCGCGCCGCCAACACGATCATGTCACCCGCCTGCATACCCGACGTCATCCGGTCGAGGTCGTAGAAGCCGGTGGGCACCCCGGTGATGTCGTTCGGGTTGTCGGCCATCTCCTGGACCCGGTCCAAAAGTTGGACAACGAGCGAATCCATCCCCTGGAAGCCCTGCTTCATCCGCGAGCCTTCCTCGCCGATGTTGAAAATCTTCTGCTCGGCTTCGTCGAGGATCTTGTCGACGGCCTTTCCCTGTGTGTTGAATGCCGCAGTGGCGATCTCGTCGCTTGCGCTCACCAGCTTGCGAAGGATCGATCGCTCGCGAACGATCTCAGCGTAGCGGCGAATATTGCTTGCGCTGGGAACGTATTGCGCCAGAGAGTTGAGGTACGCCAGACCACCGATCTCCTCCGCTTTGCCCAAGCCCTGCAACTGCTCATAGACCGTGATCACGTCTGCCGGTCTTGTTGCGTTGATCAGGCCGCCGATAGATGCGTAGATGAGCCGATGCTCATAACGATAGAAATCGCTATCCGTGAGCAAATCTCCAACGCGGTCCCAGGCGTTGTTGTCCAGCAGCAGTCCGCCCAGCACGCTCGATTCCGCCTCGATGGAGTGCGGCGGAATACGAAGTTGCGCAACCTGGAGGTCGCGTGAAAAGTCGTCATTGGAGGGATGGAGTACTGCAGACATGTCGGGCTTCGGTGAATCGAACGATGCTAGGGCTTTGGCGTCGGAAGTCGAGGGAAAAGGTTTGGGAAAAGCTGTGGATTGCCAGTGGGCAACCCGGTACAACCACAGCGAAAAGAAAAAGCCGCCCGAAGGCGGCTTTTTGCTTGTGGCGAAAGCTGTCTGGGCTTAGGCGGTTTCGCCGTAAACCGTGACGGTGATGTCGACCACGACGTGCGTGTGAAGAGCGACGGCAACCGTGGAATCGCCAATGACCTTGATCGGGCCGTTGGGCATGCGCACTTGCGACTTTGCAACCTTGAAACCCTGCTTGCCCAGTTCTTCAGCGATGTCGCTGTTGGTGACCGAGCCGAACAGGCGGCCATCGACGCCGGCCTTTTGCGTGAGCTTGAACGTCTTGCCAGCGAGCTTCTCGCCTTCAGCCTGCATTTCTGCGAGCTTGGCTGCGGCAGCCTTTTCGAGCTCGACGCGCTTGGCTTCGAATTCGGCCTTGTTGGCAGCGGTAGCACGGCGGGCACGGCCCTTGGGGATCAGGAAGTTGCGGGCATAGCCGTCCTTGACCTTGACGATTTCGCCGAGCTTGCCGACGTTCAAAACTTCATCGAGCAGAATGATTTGCATGTTCTTCGCTCCTTAGATGCGGTGCTGGTCCGAGTACGGAACCAGTGCCAGGAAGCGGGCGCGCTTGATGGCGGTGTTGAGTTGACGCTGATAGATCGCGCGGGTGCCGGTAAGGCGTGCCGGAATGATCTTGCCGTTTTCGGCGATGAAATCACGAAGCGTGTCGACGTCCTTGTAGTCGATCTCTTCGACGCCGGCGACGGTGAAGCGGCAAAAGCGCTTGCGCTTGAACAGCAGCGACTGGGTGTTGCGCTTAGGACGCTTGTCCTTGTTGAATTTCTTGAACGTGGCCATGTGGACCTCTGAAAATTAGTTTGCCTGAACAAATGACTGGATATGGAGTACAGCGTGTTTGCCGTTGCGAGGTGTTGCCAGGAATCCCGTGAATCGCCATTGGCTGCCTATCGATTGACGCACCAGCGTTTCCGCCGTGCTTCCGAAGGCCACCGCCTTGATCGCCACTTTCACTTGCCGCATCTGCCCTGCTTCTGAAATTTCCGACTCGTGTTCGAGGCGGCAATCAAAGGCTGGCAGTCCGGCCGGTGTGTATCGCAGGGCTGATGCCTCGGCGATCTGGGCGCTCAAAACGAGCTGATTCACTCCCGGTCAATACCGCTGCAAGCGGACTCTTACGCCTGGTACTCCGCCTGCTGGGCCTTGCGAGCCTCTTCGCGCTCAACCGTCTTCATCATGGAAGATGGGCCGGTATCGGCCTTCTTCTTGACAACGGTCAGATGGCGCAGCACGGCGTCATTGAAGCGGAATGCGTGCTCCAGTTCGGCCATCACGGGCTGGTCAGCCTCGATGTTGACGCACAGGTAGTGCGCCTTGCCAAGCTTGTTGATCTGGTAGGCCAGCTGGCGGCGACCCCAGTCTTCCACCCGGTGCACTTTGCCGCCGCTGGCGGTGATCATGCCCTTGTAGCGTTCCAGCATGGCCGGAACCTGTTCGCTCTGGTCCGGGTGGATCAGAAGAATGATTTCATAGTGACGCATATGACTCCTTGTGGATTCGAGCCGCGGCTAAAAGCGGGGTGGCTCTGGGTTACAGCTGCCTGGCGCGTCGGTGCCGGTGCAGCAAGGTTAGCCCACGATTATAGCCCGTTGAGGAGTCCATGCGCCTAGTCGTTCATCAGCCGGTCAAGCATGGCGTATTGCTCGTCACCCACCGCATCACGGATTCGACCCGCCAGTGCCAGAAGGTCCATGTAGTTCATGGCGTTCGTCACTGCGTAGCTGAGGTTTCGACCCCGCAGGCCCAGATTGGACGTGAGCATCAGCGCGACCGGATGAGCCCGGTCGTAACGCTCCTCCAGGCTCCGGCCCGATCGCTTGGCCTCAAGCCGCCGGGAGTTATCAAGCGCCATGGCCGCCGACCTGGACAGTTCGCAAACCAGGCCCAGTTCCAGCAACCGGTCCACATCGGCGCGGGTGACACCTCCGGCGCGGGTTGCAGCGAGCAACTCATCAACCGACCGTTTGCCGTCCACAAGAATGAAAACCGAGCGCTGATGCGCAGTCAGCGCGACGGACCGATCTTTCAGGACGCGCTGGCCTTCCAGCGTCTTGCAAGGAATCATCTGGCCTCCGGTCGCACGCATTCATGCGGCGAAGGCTGAGTTTGCAGCGCCCTGTGCGGGCGCGCAAGACCTGCGGCGGTCACCCTCTCAACGATCGTTGAGCGCGTCGTCCAGAGGAGCGTACTTATCGGGTCCAACCGCCTCGCGGATGCGCGGCGCAACGACCAGCAGTTGCTCATAGTTGGTCGCCCCTTCCACGGCGAGATTCAAGCGAAAGCCGCGAAGTCCGAGCGCAGCCGTGAGGCGAGTCGCAATAGGGTATGCGTCCTGGTAACGCTCCTGGGGTGAGCGCTGCTTGTGCTGCTCCACCTTTTCGGCCTGCGCCGCGATGGCTGCGTTTTCGACTGCAGTCTTTCCAGGCGCGGAATCGGCCAGGAGACCCAGCTCGATGAGCCTTTCGATATCGTCCCGCGTGACACCGGCCGCAGCTGTGGCCGTCAGCACCTGGTCGACGGTTTTCTTGCCATCCACCAGGATCAAGACCGACCGCTGTCGGGGCGTCAGCTGGATCGAGCGGTCCTTGATGACCTGCTGGCCCAGTCCGGTCTTGGCAATGTGCATTGTTCCCCCATACCCGTTTTACCGATTTATCCGATGACTTCTGGCTTTAGACAGCGCCCTGCCTCGGTGCATGCAGCTTTGCACGCCTGTCGTGCCACTCGCATCGGGGTTTATCCATAGTCTGGACGAAAAAAAGCCCGCTCCAGGGAGCGGGCTTTCGCACTTTCTTACCAATTCAGCGCATCAGTCTCGCGCGTAGATGTCCACATCCTTCGTTTCGCGAATGAACAACATGCCGATGACGAAGGTGCCGGCGGCAACGATCACCGGGTACCACAACCCATAGTAGATATCGCCGGTTGCAGCCACCATGGCGAAAGCGGTCGTCGGCAGCAAGCCACCAAACCATCCGTTACCGATGTGATACGGCAGGCTCATCGAGGTGTAGCGGATGCGCGTTGGGAACAGTTCGACCAGCATCGCAGCGATCGGGCCGTACACCATCGTGACCAGGACCACCAGGAATACCAGCAACAGCAAGACCATGCCCTTGTTCATCTTCGCGGGGTCAGCTGCGACGGTCAGGCTGGCTGCCTTCGCCGTATCGCCAAGCGATTTGCGGAAGTCGGCAATTGCCTTGGCGCTCTCTGGAGCGAAGCCGTTGCCGGCTGCGTTGAGGCTGGCTGCGGGAGCCGGGATCACCTTGTCGCCCAGCGTGATCGTCGCAGGCGTGCCGGCAGGCGCGACCTTGTTTTCGTACGGGATGTACGACTGGGTCAATGCGCGCTTGGCGATGTCGCACGACGTACGGAAATCGATATCGCGCGCAATCGGGCTACCCTGGAATGAGCATTCCTTGGGATCGGCCGTGACAGTCACCTTCGATGCCTGTTGGGCGGCCAGAAGTGCCGGGTTGGAATACTTCAGAAGCAGCGGGAAGATCGTGAAGTACGTGAGTGCCGCGATCAGGCAGCCTGCCATGATGATCGGCTTGCGACCGATCTTGTCGGACAAGGCGCCGAAGACGATGAAGAACGGCGTGCCGATGAGCAGCGACGCCGCAATCAGCAGGTTGGCCGTCGTGATGTCCACTTTGGCGATCGTCGTCATGAAGAACAGCGCGTAGAACTGGCCCGTGTACCAGACGACTGCCTGACCGGCGGTGAGGCCGAGCAACGCGAGGATCACGATCTTCAGGTTCTTCCACTCGCCAAACGATTCGGTCAGCGGGGACTTGGAGGTCTTGCCCTCGGACTTCATCTTCTGGAACGCTGGCGACTCATTGAGACTCAAGCGGATCCAGACCGAAATACCCAGCAGCACGATCGACAGCAGGAACGGAATGCGCCAGCCCCAATCGCCGAACTCCTTTTCGCCCAGCATGTTGCGCACACCCAGGATCACCAGCAGCGACAGGAACAGGCCCAGCGTTGCGGTTGTTTGAATCCAGGATGTGAAGGCGCCTCGCTTGCCGTGCGGCGCGTGCTCGGCCACATAGGTCGCCGCACCGCCGTACTCGCCGCCCAGGGCCAGGCCCTGCAGCATCCGCAAAACGATCAGGATGACCGGAGCGGCCATGCCGATCGAGGCGTAGCTGGGTAGCAAGCCGACGATGAAGGTCGATGCACCCATGATCAGGATGGTCACCAGGAAGGTGTACTTGCGACCGATCATGTCGCCCAGACGGCCGAAGAAGATCGCGCCGAACGGACGCACCAGGAAGCCCGCAGCAAAAGCCAGCAGCGCGAAGATGTAGGCGGATGTCGGATCGAGGCCCGAGAAAAACTGTTTTGCAATGATCGCAGCGAGCGATCCGTACAGATAGAAGTCGTACCACTCGAACACGGTGCCGAGCGAGGAAGCGAAGATCACCTTCTTTTCCTCACGGGTCATCGGTGCGGTCGAAGCAACGGGTTTGACCCCGGTCGCGGACGCTGTCGCCATGTATGTCTCCTCAGGTTGATTCTGGTGGGGTCAGAGTGCGGATTGCGTCTGACGCCAACCTGACTCAAGGCCGTATCGCGACCTGCCCGCGGGCAAGCCCTACTAGGGGAATCCCTAGGATCGTTGCTGCAGCGGGACTGCAGCGACTGATGGCACGGGTCGCGTCAGAAGGCTGACTGCGATGGTGACTGCAAACCCTAGTGGCACACCGAACACACCGGCAGACACAGGCTGTATGCCAAACCAGAGGTCCTGGCCGGGGACGGCCTGGAAGAACGCGCGAACGGTCGGTGAATTCACCAGCATGTAGTAAACCGTCACGCCCAGCCCGGCGAGCATGCCGGCGACGGCGCCTCGCCGATTCGCGCGGCGCCAGAAGATGCCCAGCACCATCGTTGGAACGAATGCTGACGCTGCCAGCGAAAAGGCCGAAGCCACCAATGGAAGAATCTCCGCGGGCTTGATCGAAGCCACTGCTGCCGCGACCAACGCCACGGCCAGCAACGCAAACTTGGACAGGATCACGCGCTGCTCGGCGGTGACCCGGTGGTTGATTTCGTGCGAATAGATATCGCGCACCATCGCGTTGCTGATGGTGAGCAACAGTCCGTCCGCAGTCGATAGCGCGGCTGCGAGCCCGCCTGCCGCGACCAGGCCCGAGATCACATAGGGCAAGCCGCCCAGCTCGGGCGTCGCCAGCATGATCATGTCCGCGCCCAGGCGAATCTCGCCCCATTGAAGGATGCGGTCTGCGTTGACGTCGGCCACCGAAATCAACGAGCTGTCGACCTTGGCCCACTGCGCGATCCACTGGGGTAGCGAATCGAAACTGCTGCCCACCAGGTTGTTCATCACCTCGAACTTCACCAGCACCGCCAGTGCCGGCGCGCTGAGATAAACAAGTGCAATGAAGAAAATCGTCCATGCCACAGACGACCGCGCCTCGGCAACCGTTGGCGTCGTGTAGTAGCGCGTGAGCAGGTGCGGCAAGCCCGCCGTTCCGAGCATCAAACAGAACATGAGCGCGATGAAATTCAGGCGCGCGCTGCTGAAGGCCTCCTGCTCGGCGGGCGTGCCTTTCGGGTCACCCGCAAACGGTTGGCTGTGGGCTGGAACACCGCCCAGCGGCTTGGCGCGCTCATGGTTGTCGTGCACGACTCGCGTCCAGCGCTCACGCGCGGCGGCCACATCCTTGGGCAGCGCCGCGAGTTCGCGATTGGCCTGCACGATGAGCGCTGAATCAGCGCCCTGCGCCTTCAACTGCCGCACGCGTTGCTGCGCGGCCGAGCGCTCCCGTTGCAACGCGCCCTCGATGTCCTGCAGCCGCGCCTCGTACTCGCGCGCACGCTGAAGGAAGATGGCCGCCACCTGCTTCTCGGCAGGATCGTCCATCAGTTTTTTCTCAAGTTCGCTGATCTTCTGGATCTGCGCGCCATACACCAGGGGCGCCGCAGGATTGCCCAGTTGCTTGAAGGCCAGCCACGACACCGGGATCAGGAAAGCAAGAAGCAAGATGACGTACTGCGCGACCTGCGTCCAGGTAATGGCTCGCATGCCGCCCAGAAACGAGCAAAGCAGCACACCGCCCAATCCGAGGAGCACGCCGATCTCGAACTGCACGCCCGTGAGGCGAGACGCGATCAGCCCGATGCCGTAGATCTGCGCGACCACATAAGTGAACGAGCAAAGAATCGCAGCCAGCGCCGCGATCACGCGCGGCCACCGGCCTCCGTAACGCATGCTGAAGTAATCGGGGACCGTGTAGAGATTGAGCTTGCGAAGATGCGGTGCGATCAACAGCGCCACCAGGCAAAAGCCGCCGGTCCAACCCAGGATGTACGCGAGGCCACCGGGTTGCCCGTCGGTACCGCCGAACCCTTGCAGATACAGGCCGCCGGCCAGGCTGATGAACGACGCAGCGCTCATCCAGTCGGCGGCTGCCGCCATGCCGTTGTACATCGATGGAATGCGCCGGCCGGCGACGTAGTACTCCTCCGGGTCGGTGGTGCGGCCATAGATGCCGATGGCCGCATACATCATGACCGTCGAAAACATGAAGATCGGCCCGAGCCAATAGCGTGACAGCCCGCTTCTCTCGGCCCACGCCATGAGAACCAGAAAGACCATGAAACCGGCAACGAAGATGGCCAGGTTGCGGTGCAGCCTTAGCTTGTAGGCGGCGTAGGCGGGCGAATCAGACATCGATGCCAGTGGCCTTGGGGGCTTCGTCGTCTTCTGGCGCGAGCCGTTTCATGGCGGCCGCATAAAACGCGACGATGCCGATGAAAACCAGCACGGAGCCCTGCGCTGCCATCCAGTAGCCGAAAGGCCACGGACCCATCATGAATTGCAGGTCGCGGGCGAACCAGCAGACGCCAAAAGTCACGAGGGCCCACACGGCCAGCAAGCCGGCCTTCAATGCGAGCACGCGCGGATCGTGCTTTTCCTGCGCCTGCGGGTCACCCATGGCGCGGATCATCGCACTGCTTGGAGTCGGCGGCTCTAGGTATTTGCTAGAACCGCCTGGAATCCAAAGCGCGGAATCAACGAGCGGCCAGCTGCTTCCAGGTCGAGATGACGCTGTCGGGGTTGAGCGAAATGGAGGTGATGCCTTCGTCAGCCAGCCACTGCGCAAAGTCCGGATGGTCGCTAGGGCCCTGCCCGCAAATGCCGACGTACTTGCCCTGCTTCAGGCAAGCCTTGATCGCGCGCGAGAGCATGGCCTTCACCGCAGGATCGCGCTCGTCGAAGTCGGCGGCGAGCAATTCCAGGCCCGAATCGCGGTCCAGGCCCAGCGTCAGCTGCGTGAGGTCGTTCGAGCCGATCGAGAAGCCGTCGAAGTACTCCAGGAACTCGTCGGCCAGGATGGCGTTGCTCGGCACCTCGCACATCATGATGATCTTGAGGTCGTCCTTGCCCCGCTGCAGACCCTGGCTGGCGAGCAACTGCGTCACGCGGTCGGCTTGGCCCAGCGTGCGCACGAAAGGCACCATGACCTGCACATTGGTCAGGCCCATTTCGCCGCGCACTCGAACCAGCGCCTCGCATTCCATTGCAAAGGCCTCGCGGAACTCCGCGCTGATGTAGCGCGCCGCACCACGGAAGCCCAGCATCGGATTTTCTTCTTCAGGCTCGTAGCGCGAGCCGCCAATCAGCTTGCGGTATTCATTGGACTTGAAGTCCGACAGGCGCACGATGACAGGCTTGGGCCAGAAGGCCGCCGCAATGGTCGCAATACCCTCAGCCACCTTGTCCACGTAGAAGGCACGTGGCGAGGCATGGCCGCGTGCCACAGATTCGACCGCCTTTTTCAGGTCGGCATCGACGTTCGGGTAGTCAAGGATCGCCTTGGGATGCACGCCGATGTTGTTGTTGATGATGAACTCCAGCCGTGCAAGGCCGACGCCGTCGTTGGGCAGCTGCGCGAAGTCGAATGCCAGCTGCGGATTGCCGACGTTCATCGTCATCTTGATGCCGATCTCGGGCATCTTGCCGCGCTCGACTTCGGTGACCTCGGTCTCGAGCAAGCCGTCGTAGATGAAGCCGGTGTCGCCTTCTGCGCAGCTCACGGTCACCAGCGTGCTGTCCTTCAGGCGATCGGTCGCGTCGCCGCACCCGACCACTGCCGGGATGCCGAGCTCACGCGCAATGATGGCTGCGTGGCAGGTGCGACCGCCGCGATTGGTCACGATGGCGCTGGCCCGCTTCATCACCGGCTCCCAATTCGGGTCGGTCATGTCGGTCACGAGCACATCACCCGCCTGCACCTTGTCCATTTCGGAGATGCTGTGGACCAGGCGAACCGGACCGGTGCCGATCTTCTGGCCAATGGCGCGGCCTTCGGCGAGCACATTGCCACGGCCCTTGAGCTTGTAGCGCATCTCGGCCTTGCCATGCTGCTGGCTTTTGACCGTCTCGGGGCGAGCCTGCAGGATGTAGATGTGGCCGTCGTCGCCGTCCTTGCCCCACTCGATGTCCATGGCGCAGCCATAGTGCTTCTCGATGACCAGCGCATATCGCGCAAGTTCTTCGACGTCGGCATCGGTCAGGGAGAACCGGTTGCGCTGTTCGAGCGGCACGTCGATTGTCTTGACCAGCTTGCCCGATGAAGCTTTTTCCTGCGGGTTGGTGAACACCATCTGGATCAGCTTGGAGCCCAGGTTGCGGCGAATCACGGCGCGCTTGCCAGCTTCCAGCATGGGCTTGTGGACGTAGAACTCGTCGGGGTTGACAGCGCCCTGCACCACCGTCTCGCCCAGGCCATAGCTGGACGTGATGAACACGACCTGGTCAAAGCCGGACTCGGTGTCGATCGTGAACATCACGCCTGCGGCGCCCAGGTCACTTCGAACCATGCGCTGCACGCCTGCAGACAGAGCGACGTCCGCGTGGGCAAAGCCCTTGTGCACGCGATAGCTGATGGCGCGGTCGTTGTAGAGCGATGCGAAGACTTCCTTCATCTTGGCAAGGATGTCGTCGATGCCGATCACGTTCAGGAAGGTTTCCTGCTGGCCCGCGAACGATGCATCGGGCAGGTCTTCTGCAGTTGCAGACGAACGCACGGCAAAGGTCGCCGTCGGGTGGTCTCCCGCGAGGGTTGCGAACGATTCGCGGATGGCCTTGTCGAGGTCGGCGGGAAAAGGCTGGTGTTCGATCCAGCCGCGGATTTCGGCGCCGGCCGCGGCGAGTGCGCGAACGTCGTCGGTGTTGAGTGTGGTCAGGCGCTCTTCAATGCGCCTGGCGAGTCCGTCGTAAGCCAGGAACTCGCGAAAGGCGTGCGCAGTCGTTGCAAACCCGGTCGGAACGCGAACGCCCTGGGGTAGCTGGGAGATCATCTCGCCGAGGCTGGCGTTCTTGCCGCCGACCACGCCGACGTCGGTCATTCTCAGGTTTTCAAACGGTACAACCAGCAGGTTGTCTAGGCGATGCTCCAGGGCGGTCGGGCTGATAGTGGCAGACATGGGAAAACTCCAAAAGTAAAAACCGGGTCTGCGCTCCGTCGGAGCGGCGCGGCATGCAGGCAGTCAGGGTCGTGAAGGCCGTCAGGGCCGCACTGGCTTTGTATTTCTTGGAATGAGCCGGTGGCGTGCATGCGCGTAGAAAATTGGGGCTGGGGGACGTCGTTGAACGTATGCCGATAATTGCTCCCATTGTAGGCTTCGCGCGGTTACGTGCGGCTTGCAGCAGTCTGAAAGCACTACAGGGCACTCTTCATGCACACCCGCACGGTTTTCTTCATCTCCGACGGTACCGGCATCACTGCCGAAACCTTCGGAAACGCCATCCTCGCGCAGTTCGAATTCAAGCCGCGCCATTTGCGCCTGCCGTTCATCGACAGCGTCGACAAGGCGCACCAGGTCGTCCGCCAGGTCAACCACACGGCCGAGGTCGAGGGCAACAAGCCGCTGGTCTTCACCACGCTGGTCAACCGCGAGATCCTGCAGGTCATCGAACAAGGCTGCAAAGGCATGCTGCTGGACATGTTCGGCACTTTTGTGCGGCCACTGGAGGTCGAGCTGGGCATTACCTCCAACCACCGCATCGGGCGCTTCTCGGACGTGAGCAAGAGCAAGGCGTACCACGACCGGATCGAAGCCATCAATTTCAGTCTGGCGCATGACGACGGCCAGTCCAACCGTGACCTGGAGTCAGCCGATGTGATCCTGGTTGGGGTGAGCCGCAGCGGGAAAACGCCGACATCGCTCTACCTGGCCATGCAGTACGGCCTGAAGGCGGCCAACTATCCGCTGATCCCGGAAGACTTCGACCGGCAGCAGCTGCCCGGAGCCCTGGTGCCCCATCGCGCGAAGATTTTCGGGTTGACCATCCAGCCCGAGCGCCTGGCCGAAATCCGCAACGAACGCCGGCCCAATTCGCGCTATGCCTCGCTGGAGAACTGCCGCATGGAAGTGGCTGAAGCAGAGGCCATGATGCGACGGGCCGGCATCCGCTGGCTCAGCACGACAACCAAGTCCATTGAAGAGATCGCGACCACCATCCTCCAGGAGATCCGTCCCGAACGGCTCGAGTACTGAGGGATTCGATAGTTATTTCATATCGGGTTAATACCGCCAATTCATTGGATCAATCTGCCGTCTGACGGCAAACTCCGTTCCGTCAGTCACCCATCCATCAACAACAACCACAGAGAGAAAAGCCCATGTCCCTGATCAATACCCAAGTCCAGCCGTTCAAGACCGAAGCCTTCCACAACGGCAAGTTCATCACCGTCAGCGACCAGACCCTCAAGGGCAAGTGGTCCGTCCTGATCTTCATGCCTGCAGCATTCACCTTCAACTGCCCGACCGAAGTCGAGGACGCAGCCGACAACTATGCCGAGTTCCAGAAGATGGGCGCCGAGGTGTACATCGTCACCACCGACACGCACTTCTCGCACAAGGTCTGGCACGAGACGTCCCCAGCCGTGGGCAAGGCGAAGTTCCCGCTGGTTGGCGACCCCACCCACGCACTGACCAACGCATTCGACGTGCATATCGCCGAAGAGGGCCTGGCACTGCGCGGCACCTTCATCGTGAACCCCGACGGCATCATCAAGACGATGGAAGTTCATTCGAACGAAATCGCCCGTGACGTCAAGGAAACGCTGCGCAAGCTGAAGGCAGCCCAGTACACCGCCGCCCACCCCGGTGAAGTCTGCCCGGCCAAGTGGAACGAAGGCGCCAAGACCATCGCCCCGTCGCTGGACCTGGTCGGCAAGATCTAAGCGCCCTTTCTTCGCGCCCCAGGGCTCGGCGCGACGTCGCTCCGGGCCCTTTTTGTTTCTCGAATCACCGCTATCCAAGGAATCCACCATGCTCGAAGCCGCTCTGAAAGCACAACTCAGCACCTACCTGCAGCGCATTTCGCAGCCTGTCGAAATTGTTGCGTCGCTGGATGACTCCCCGGCCTCGGCCGACATGCGCGAACTGCTCCAGGACATCGCAGAGGCGTCGCCGTTGATGAAGGTCAGCGAAACGCGCGGCGGCCCCTATCGAACCCCGTCGTTTTCGATCAACCGGCCTGGGGAAGACCACGGTCCGCGCTTTGCGGGTCTTCCGATGGGCCATGAGTTCACTTCGCTCGTGCTCGCGCTGCTGCAGGTCGGCGGCTATCCGCCCAAGGTGGACGATGCCGTGCTGGAACAGATCCGGGCGCTGGACGGTGACTTCGAATTCGAGGTTTACGTTTCGCTGACCTGCCACAACTGCCCGGACGTGGTGCAGGCGCTCAACCTGATGGCGATCCAGAACCCCCGCATCAAGACCACGATGATCGAGGGCGGCATCTTCCAGAACGAAATCGAAGAACGCCAGATCATGGGCGTGCCAACGGTCTTTCTCAACGGAAAGATGTTTGGTAACGGCCGCATGAGCCTGGAAGAAATCCTGGCGAAGATTGACACCAGCGGTGTCGAGCGCGAGGCGAAAAAGATCTCGGCCAAGGAACCGTTCGACGTGCTCATCGTCGGCGGCGGCCCGGCTGGCGCGGCAGCCGCCGTGTACGCAGCGCGCAAGGGCATTCGCACGGGTATCGCCTGCGAACGTTTCGGCGGCCAGGTGATGGACACGCTGGGCATCGAGAACTTTATTTCGGTCAAGGAAACCCAGGGACCGGCGTTCGCGCTGGCACTGGAAGATCATGTTCGCCAGTACGAGGTGGACATCATGAACCTGCAGCGCGCCAAGGCGCTCAGGACGGGTGGCGAGCTGATCGAGATCGAGCTGGAAAGCGGCGGCTTGCTCAAGTCCAGGAGCGTGATCATCACGACCGGCGCGCGCTGGCGCAACATCAACGTTCCGGGCGAGCAGGAATACCGCAACAAGGGCGTGGCCTATTGCCCGCATTGCGACGGCCCGCTGTTCAAGGGAAAGCGTGTGTCGGTGATCGGCGGCGGCAATTCGGGTGTCGAGGCGGCCATCGACCTGGCAGGCCTGGTCGGCCATGTCACGCTGATCGAATTTGATACGCAGTTGCGTGCCGACGCCGTGCTCCAGCGCAAGCTGGGCACGCTGCCCAATGTCACGGTGCTGGTCAATGCGCAAACAACCGCCATCACCGGCGACGGCCAGAAGGTGAACGGCCTCGACTACAAGGATCGCGCCACCGGCGAGAGCCATCATGTCGAGCTCGAAGGCGTGTTCGTGCAGATCGGCCTCGTGCCCAACACCGAATGGCTCAAGGGCACCGTCGAGTTGTCGCGCCACGGCGAGATCATTGTGGACGCCAGGGGGCAGACATCCGTGCCGGGCGTGTTCGCAGCGGGCGATGCAACGACAGTGCCTTTCAAGCAGATCATCATTGCCGCCGGCGACGGTGCGAAGGCAGCGCTGGGTGCATTCGACCACCTGATCCGCCAGTGATTTGCGCCACAATCGCCGCGAAGCCCGCATCCTGACGCTTGACGGCCTGCCCAACCTGCAGGACCTGGGCAAGGCCGGGCTGTAGAACTACCTGCAGTCGCAGTTGGACTCCGAGTAATCATCCAACTCCGGCCTAAATGCGATAGATTCTCATTTAGATATAGAATCGCCGTTCACAACGAAACGGCAAGCCAATCGCACGCACTTCCCCGCGTGCACCAGCCAGCCTCTAACCGACAGCGCCCGCCGAAGCGGACGCTCTTCTGGAGGCCATCTTGGCGCAAAAACCTGTACGTCCACGTTCCGACCACTCCCTGCTTCCCCTGGGCGCAATGATGCTGGCCGCCTCGACCGCCAGCTGGTCGCAAACTCCGCCGCCGGTGCGGGCCACACTGCCGGTCGTGGTGATCCGCGAGAAAGCGCAAGACAAAGACACACTGCGCGCGACCACCACCACCATCGGCAAGGGAACGCAGGAACTGCGCGACATTCCCCAGTCGATCAGCGTCGTCACCGAGAAGCTGATGGACGACCGCAATCTCGACACCATGAAAGATGCGCTGCGCAACACCGCCGGCATCACCTTCATGGCTGCTGAAGGCGGCGAAGAAGACATCCGCCTGCGCGGTTTCTCGCTGGCCGGCACCGGCGACATCTTCCTGGACAGCATGCGAGACCCTGCCTTCTACGACAGGGACACCTTCAACAACGACCGGATCGAATTGCTGCGCGGTTCGGCCTCGATGCTTTTCGGCCGGGGATCGACTGGCGGCGCCGTCAACCAGGTCAGCAAGGTGCCGCGACTGATCGACGAGCATGAGGTCAGCACCACCATCGGAAGTCACAGCTACAAGCGATTTACGGGTGACTTCAATTTCCACACGGGTGAGAACGCGGCGCTCAGGATCAACGCCATGACCACCAGCGCCGACGACAACGGCTCGGGCAGCAGCGTGTCCAAAAAAGGATTTGCGGCGGCCTATCGCCTGGGGATCGGCACCGCCAACGAATTCATGGCCAGCCTCTACGTGCTGGACAACCGCAACGGCATGAATTACGGCATGCCGTGGATCAAGCCGCTGGCAAGCGATTCTTCAGCGGCAAATACCCTGATCGCAAGCCTCGACCCAACCGCCTACTACGGCATGGCCAGCGACCGCAACAATGGCTCGGCGAACATGTTCACGCTCAGTCACCTGCATCGCTTCGGCGACGCAAACGAAATCAGGACCCTGGTGCGCAGGGGCAAGTTCGAGCGGGACCAGCGCGCGGGCACCGTGCGCTTTGGCGCCGGCACCGACCTGACCAACTTCGGCCCCAGCACGGTCATCGCGCGCGGCACACAACTGAAGATCCAGGACCTGGCCACGACCCACGCGCAAAGCGACGTGACGCTCAAGTTCGATGGCCTGGGCTACAAGCACGCCGTGCAGACAGGCATCGACTTCGCCCGAGAAGAAAAGACGGTGTATGCGGCGCGCACGGCAGCCCAGGGCGGAGTGAATCTTGCCAAGCCCACCTCCACCTTCGGCACACCCAATGACGGTGCGTGGATCGATGAGGACTCGCGCATCCTGCGCATCGGCAGTGAATTTGTCGCCAAGTCCTGGGGCATTTACGGCCAGGACCTGATCCAGGTTGCGCCGCACTGGAAGCTGCTCGGGGGCCTGCGCTACGACAGCCTCGATGGCGGGTTCACCAACTACGCGATTCCCACCAGCGCAGGCGGCCCAGTGACTACGACGGCCTATCAGCAGAAGATTTCCAAAGTCAGCAAGCGATTTGCAGTGCTGTACCAACCGACCGACCGTCACTCGTTCCACTTCTCGTACGGCACGTCGTTCAACACCTCCGCAGATACCTACTCGTACAACGCGAACAGCGCCAACACGCCACCCGAAGAAAGCCGCAACATCGAAGTCGGCGGCAGCATCGACAGCGCGGACAAGCGCTTCACCACACGCTTTGCGATCTTTCATGCGACGAAGCTTCACGAGCGCAACGTGGACCCCGACACGGCCGCAACGCGACTCCTGCTATCAGGCAAGCGCCATTCAGCCGGCATCGAAATCGACAGCACCGGACGCCTGACGCCACAGTGGGAGGTTTACGGTTCGTACCAGTGGATGCCGGTTGCACGTGTCGATGAAGCAGCGTCGACCGCGACCACGGTGGGCAATCGCGTCGGCGACCGACCGGGCCTGAGCCCCCGCCACAGCGGCACGGTCTGGACCACCTATCAGGTCAACCCGAATTGGCGGATAGGCGGCGGTATCAACTTTCGCAGCAGCCAGGCCGCTGCCGATGTGACGGCGCCTGCATGGGAAGCGCCCGGCTTCATGACCGGCGAGCTGATGACCGAATACACCTTCAATGAGATCTGGAAGCTCAAGGCGAACCTGAGCAACGTGGCGAACAAGCTGTACGGCGAATCGCTCTATCGTGGCCACTACATCCCCGGTGCCGGACGGCAACTCCAGGTGGCGCTGACAGGCCGGTTCTGACGCGGCGCGCCGACTTCGGTTGCAGGTTCTAATATGAGTGCAGCCATGCTCCACCTTCCCTCACTCATTGACGCAACAGAACTTCGCGAGATTGCCGGCCTGCTGGCGTCTGCGCCGTGGACTGACGGCCGCGCCAGCGCCGGTGAGCAGGCAGCACAGGCCAAGAACAACGAGCAGCTCGCACCCGACAGCGAAGCTGCTCGCGCCGCGCAGGCGATCGTGCTGCGCGCGCTGGAAAGATCACCGCAATTCCTGGCGGCCGCGCTTCCCAAAAAACTGTTTCCGCCCCGCTTCAATCGCTATAGCGGCGCGCGCAACCAGTACGGCGCGCATGTGGACAACGCCGTTCGATTCACCGAGAACGGTGTGCGCGTGCGCACGGACCTTTCGTGCACCCTCTTTCTATCGAACCCAGACGGCTACGAGGGCGGCGAGCTGGTCATCCACGAAGGCAGCCACACACGCAGCGCGAAGTTCGCTGCCGGTGATGCGGTGCTATATGCCGGCACAACGGTGCACGAGGTCATGCCGGTCACGCGAGGTGAGCGGCTCGCCTCATTCTTCTGGATCGAGAGCATGGTGCGAAGCGATGAGCAGCGCCACCTTCTGCACGACTTCGACATGGCCCTCATGGGTCTGCGCGAAACGCACGGAGACAGCGCTGGCACCATCGCGCTCACGGGGACTTATCACAACCTTCTGCGCATGTGGGCTGACACGTGAACACGCCCCGGTCAAAGCCGCTACCGGGCAACCTGGTCAACCTCGCCGATCACGAAGCCCATGCGCGCAGACGGCTCGATGACAACGCCTGGGCCTACTTCAACGGCGCAGCAGCAGACGGGTTGACGCTTCGCGCCAATCGCACCGCGTGGGATGAGCTCACGCTGGTTCCGCGCGTGCTGGGCACGATGGCAGGCGGTCATACCGGCATCGAACTGTTGGGGCACCAGTTGCATCACCCAGTGATGGTCGCGCCCATGGCGTACCAGCGAATGGCGCATCCAGATGGAGAGATCGCGACAGCACTCGCTGCCGGGGCACAGGGCGCGGGCCTGGTGGTCAGCACGCAGGCCAGCGCGCGGCTGGAGGACATTGCGCGGGCCTTCGTGACGCTGCCTCCGGCCAGCCCGCTGTGGTTCCAGCTTTATCTCCAGCCTGATCGTGAGGTCACGTTGTCGCTTGTGACGCGCGCGGAGGCTGCGGGTTTCAACGCACTGGTGTTGACAGTCGATGCGCCGGTGACCGGAGTAAGGGATGCAGAACGGCGAGCCGCGTTTCGCCTGCCCACTGGCATCACCGCCGTCAACCTCCCGTCCAGCCGGCCCGGGCGTGACGGCCATGGGCTTGCAGGGGGTCTTGCGCAAAGCACTGCCACATGGGCCGACGTCGAGTGGCTGATATCCACCTCGCGGCTGCCGGTGATCCTGAAAGGACTGCTGCATCCGCTGGACGCAAAGCTGGCGCTTTCGCTGGGTGTCAGTGCGGTGATTGTGTCCAACCACGGTGGGCGGACGCTCGATACGGCGATCGCCACCGCGACCGCCCTGCCCCGGATCGCCGACGCGGTCGGCGACTCGCTTCCCCTGCTGGTCGATGGCGGGATTCGACGGGGCACGGACGTGCTCAAGGCCCTCGCGCTCGGCGCGCGCGCGGTGCTGGTGGGGCGTCCCATCATCTGGGGCCTTGCGAATGCCGGCGCCGTCGGCGTCGCGCACGTCCTGCGGCTGTTGATTGACGAGCTCGAAATGGCGATGGTGCTTTGCGGCGAACCGAGCCTTGCGAAGCTGCGTCCAGACCTGATCGATCGAATCGGCACCAGCAACCGCTCACGCTGATTGGCCTGGCTTGGAGGCGGGCATTGCAAATGCGATCGATTCGCATTTATACTGCACCACCATGATCGTCTGTGTCTGCAAACGTGTATCCGACCGTGAAATCGCCCGTCATGCGCGAGCCGGCATGAGTTTTGACGATATCCAGTTTGAACTGGGCGTCGCGACACAGTGCGGGCAATGCGAAGGATGCGCACGGGATGTCGTGGCGCAATGCAGCGCAGGCTCGCCCGTCGCCTCGATCCAACTCGCGGCACGGATTCAGGAAAGTCCGGCCTGGAACTCGCCCGATGTCGCAAGGCCCTGAGGCGGCTCACTCGCGCGAGGCCGGCCCGGCATGCACCCTGGCAACTGGGTGCGCCGATGCGGCGCCGCCTTCAGTGGCGAGCTCCGTCCTGCTGCAAGGCGGCAGGACGGTGAATATCGTGCACAACGGCAGCGTCTATCGCCTGCAGGCGACCCGACTGGGCAAGTTGATCCTGACCAAATAGCCAGGACTGTTGCTCGCGCGAGGAGTCAATCAGAGACCGATTGCCGCAATACCGGCCCGCGCGATTTGCGCGTCTTCTGTCGACTTGACGCCACTGACCCCCACGGCGCCCAGGCACTGTCCATCCTTCAGGATCGGCACACCGCCTTCGAGCATGCCCTTCAGGTCGGGCGCGCTCAGGAAGGACATGCGGCCCCCGTTGATGACTTCTTCATAGACCCGGCTCTCGCGGCGGCCCAGTGCGGCTGTGTTGGCCTTGGCGGGCGCGATATGCGCGGAAATTGGCGGTGCACCATCCAGGCGCTGCAGCCATAGCAAATGGCCGCCGTCATCGACGATCGCAATGGTCACTGCCCAGTGGTTCTTGAGCGCTTCGGCTTCTGCCGCAGCGGCTACCTTCTTGATGTCTTCTGCTTCGAGGAATGGCCTGGTTTTCATGGGTCGTTCGTGCTGTTGTCCAAAGGCGCCAGCATAGGGCAAAGACCCTTGCGCCCGACGTACCTTTGAAACACCGGGGTTTTTGCCGGACTGCGGTTGAACCAACCTAGAATGCGCCCATCTAACTGCCACCAAGGCAAAGGAGATTTTGGCCATGAACGAGAACGTCCAGACCATCGACTACGGCTACGCCGGCGCGGTCGCAGAGCGCAACCGCGTACTACGCAACACTTATTGGCTCCTCGCATTGAGCCTGATTCCCACGGTGCTGGGCGCATGGCTCGGCGTGGCAACGGGCATCGTCGCCGGCCTCACGGGCTGGATGGGGCTCATCGTCTTCCTGGGTGGCGCATTCGCCTTCATGTTTGCGATCGAGAAGACCAAGAACTCAGCAGCCGGCGTGCCGGTACTGCTGGCATTCACCTTCTTCATGGGCCTGATGCTTTCGCGATTGATCGCGGGCGTGCTGGGGTTCAAGAACGGCTCCAGCCTGGTGATGACGGCGTTCGGCGGCACGGCCGGCATCTTCTTCGTCATGGCGAGCCTGTCGAGCGTCATCAAGCGCGACCTGTCGGGCATGGGCAAGTGGCTCTTCGTCGGCGCCCTTGCCATCCTGGTCGGCGGCGTCATCAACGTGTTCGTGGGCTCCACGATAGGCATGGCCGTGATCAGCGTGATGGCCATCGGTATCTTCAGCGCCTACATGCTGTACGACCTCAAGCAGATCATCGACGGCGGCGAGACCAACTACATCAGTGCGACGCTCGCGTTGTACCTGGACATCTTCAATGTGTTCCAGAGCTTGCTGGCCTTGCTCGGCATCTTCGGCGGCGAGCGCGACTGAGCGACGCGCAGTTCGACCAAAACAAAGGGGGCCATCGGCCCCCTTTTTCATTGCAGCGACAGCATCACTCCAGATCGAAGACGGCCATCGACTCCACGTGGGCCGTGTGCGGGAACATGTTCACCACCCCCGCGGCCGAGCAGCGGTAGCCGCCCTGATGCACAAGAAGACCTGCGTCACGTGCCAGCGTGGCGGGATTGCAGCTGACGTAAACGATGCGCTTGGGTGGCAGCCAGCCATTGCGCAGTTCACGCTGCTGGTGCAGGTCAGACAAGGCCTTGGCCATTGCAAACGCACCCTCGCGCGGCGGGTCCACCAGCCACCGGTCTGCATAGCCATCGGCTACCAGCTGCTGCGCAGTCATCTCGAACAGGTTGCGGGCCTGGAAGGTGACGGGCGCCAGTGGCGGTCCCACGCGCGGCAGGGCCTGGTTGTAGCTGTAGTTTTCGCGCGACCTCGCCACCAGCGACTCGCTCCCTTCGATGCCCGTCACTTGCGCAGCGAGTGTTGCCAGCGGCAGCGTGAAGTTGCCCAGGCCGCAAAACCAGTCGATCACGCGTTCGGATCGCTGCGGCGCAAGCAGGCGCAACGCCCGCGCCACCAGCACCCGGTTGATATGCGGATTGACCTGGGTGAAATCGGTGGGCTTGAACGGCATGACGACACCGAACTCTGGCAACGCGTAGGACAGCTGCGGCCCGGTCGCTTCGTCGAGCAGCTTGACTGTGTCTGGCCCCTTGGACTGCATCCACCACTGCACGCCGGCGTGGTCAGCTGCGAAAGCGCGCAGCTTTGCCACATCACCGTCGCTGAGCGGTTCGAGGTGCCTGAGCACCAGCGCAGTCACTTCGTCGCCGCAGGCCAGTTCAATCTGCGGACAGGTTTGCACCGCATCCATTGAACCGATCAGTTCCCGCAGCGGCATCAAAAGCGCGTTCACATGCGGCGGTATGACGTGGCACTCGCGCATATCGGCGACATAGCGGCTCTTGCGCTCGTGAAAACCGACGAGCACGGTCCCCTTCTTGATGACATGTCGCACCGAGAACCGTGCTCGCCAGCGGTAGCCCCAGGCAGGACCTTCGATGGGCCTGAGCACCATGTCAGGCTTGACCTTGCCCAGGTGCCACAGGTTGTCTTCGAGCACGCGCTGCTTGCTCGCGACCTGCGCACCGACGTCAAGATGCTGCATCTTGCAGCCACCGCATGCGCCCTCGTGCAGGCCGAAATGCGGACAGTGCGGCCGCACACGCTGCGAGGACTCGTGATGGATCTCGGTGACGGTGGCCTGTTCCCAGTTGTTCTTGCGGCGATTGACCTTGGCCGAAACGATCTCGAACGGCAATGCACCCTCGATGAACACGACTTTCCCGTCGGGGCGGCGTGCAACGCCCTGTGCTTCGAGGTCGAGCGCGTCAACCTTCAACCAGCCTTCGGGCAGAAGGTCGGCACCCTCGGCCACCTTGTTTTCCTGAACTTCTTCTTGTGTCATGGCCGTGATTGTCTCAGGCCGGCACACATCTTCAGCCCCACGCGGCCAGGTATTCCTGCCAGTGCAGCTCAGTAGCCGCGAGGTTGCCCAGCGCGCTCTTGACAAGTTCGATCTCCTGTCCGTATTCGGTCTCGGTCAGGCCGCCGCGCATCTTCTGGAAGCGGCAATACAGCAGATAGGTGTTCATCACATCGGTTTCGCAGTAGCGGCGAATCTCGTCAAGCTTGCCTTCGAGGTAGGCGGGATACACCTGCGATCCGTCCATGCCCAGCTTGCCGGGAAACCCACACAGCTTGGCCATGGCATCGAGCGGCGCATTGTTCTTTGGCTGGTAGAGGGCCAGCAGATCCATCAGGTCGAGATGGCGCATGTGATACCGGCTGATGTAGTTGTTCCACTTGTAGTCGCGATCGTCTTCGCCCATGTCCCAGTACTTGTCGGCAACGACGCCGTGACGCAGGCCCCGGTAATGCAGCACCGGCAGGTCGAACCCACCGCCGTTCCAGCTCACGAGTTGCGGCACATGTTTTTCAAGCGTGTTGAAAAATGTCTGGATCACCTTGCCTTCGCTCGCGTCATCGCGGTCGACAAACGAGTGAACCTTGAGCCCGTCGGCATTGCGAAACACGCAGCTGATCACCAGCACGCGCTGCAGGTGAAGCGGCGTGAAATCGCTTTGGCCGCGCTCCTTGCGCTCGGCCAGCCACCGCGCGTAAACATCGCTGTCGGTTGCATCGGGCGGCTCGCCCCGCAGTTGCCGAAGGCCCGAAATATCGGGAATGGATTCAATGTCGAAAGCAAGTACGGGCCAGGTCATCGGGCGACTTTATCAGCCGCGATGCTGCACGCCTGCTAGAACAACGCTTCTTTTGACACGCCGCTTCGCGTCATCTGGCGCTTGATCTTGACCAGCGCTTCGTTCTGGATTTGCCGTACGCGCTCGCGGGTGAGCCCCAGCCGGTCGCTCAGCACGTCGAGCGTTTCGGGTTCACGGTCATGCAGTCCGAAGCGGCCTTCGAGCACTTCCTTCTCGCGGTTGGACAAGGCATCGATCCAGTGTTCCAGGAGCTTTTCAACTTCGTGGCCCTGGGTCACACCGGTCGGATCGACAGTGAGCTCGTCGGGCATGGAATCGCCCAGGGTCTGGCCGTCCTCGTCATGGCCGAATTTCGCGTCAAGCGACTTCGGTGCCTCGGCGAGCGCCAGCAGTTGCGCCACTTCGTGCACGTCACGTCCAAGCAGCGCCGCGACGTCTTCGACGCGAACGCCCTCACCTTCAAACCCACTGCGTGCCGCAGCGAAAGCGGGATCGTTTTCAAGCGTTCGTCGCGCGCGCAGCACCTGCTGGAGTTCGCGCACGATATGCACCGGCAAGCGGATCACGCGGCCCTGGTTCATCACCGCGCGCTCCACGGACTGCCTGATCCACCAGGTGGCATAAGTGGAGAAACGAAATCCGCGCTCAGGCTCGAACTTGCCGATGGCGTGCATCAGGCCGAGGTTGCCCTCCTCGATCAGGTCCGACAACGGAACGCCACGCCCCAGATAGCCCTTGGCGATGCTGACAACCAGACGCAGGTTGTGCTCGATCATCGACTGGCGCGCGGCGAAGTCACCGGCGCGTGCACGGGTGGCGGTCTCGAATTCTTCCTCGGGTGTAAACAGCTCCGTCCGGCGCACATCGCGCAGGTACATCGTCAGCGTGTCGCTGGACTCGCCCGCAATCTGGGCAGCGATATCTCGCGGGTTGGGTTCCTGCTGCGCAACTTGCCCGGGCGCTACCTCAACCGCATCGTCGGCCGAAGCCGACGCTTGCGGCGCCGAGTGCCCGTTGCGCTTTTTCATTTGTCACCTGGGCGGCAGGTACTTTGCTGGATCGACGGGTTTGCCCTGGCGCCGAATCTCGAAGTGCAGCTTCACGCGATCCGAGTCGCTGCTGCCCATCTCCGCGATCTTCTGGCCCTTGCGCACAGCCTGGTCTTCTTTCACCAGCAATGCCTGGTTGTGCGCGTAGGCTGACAGGAAGGTGTTGTTGTGCTTGAGGATGATGAGGTTGCCGTAGCCGCGCAGGCCGGCGCCGGCATAGACCACGCGGCCATCGGCGGTAGCCAGGACGGGATCGCCAGGCTTGCCTGCAATGTCCAGGCCCTTGTTGCGTTGCTCGTCGAAGCCGGCGACCACCGAGCCGGTCGTCGGCCAACCCCATGCCACATCATCTTCACCAGCGCTTGCTGGTGCAGCCGAAGGCGCAGGAGCCGCCGGCGCGGTTGCAACCTGCGCCGATGCCGCCGCGCGTGGCGCGCTTGCTGCGCTGCCCGCAGCGACGGCAACGGCCGAGCCTTGCACGACCGGCCGCGTGACGACGCCTGACGACTCAGTGATCACAGCGACAGGCGCAACCACACGAAGCACCTGCCCCACTTCGATGAGGTTCGCATTCTCGATGTTGTTCCACCGGGCAATGTCGCGCCAGTTCTGGCCCGTCTCCAGGGCGATGCGGATCAGCGTGTCACCGCTGCGCACCGTGTAGTAGCCCGGCTTGCCAGCGTTATCGCTGCCCGTGACGGCGGGCCTCACCTCGACTTGTGCTGGCGCCGTCGAGTGGCGGATAGCAGACCGATCTTCAACGGGCGCGGGCGCACGAGAGCTCGATGCGCAGCCGGCAAGCACACCCACAACCACGATTGCCATCGCGTACGACCAACCCCTTGCACGCAACTCACGCAACAAACTCATCTTCATTCTTTCATCAAGCGATGCCTGATTTTAGGGGGACAAAATGCACTGCCTCGAGAACAGTTTGTTTCAATTCTGAAGGCGTTTTCTCAAGCACAACAAGCGCTTGCCGCCCGCCAGGCATCACGGTTGGCGCAACGATACGCCCACCGACGGCCAACTGCTCTATCCATGCCCCGGGCACCGATTCTCCTCCTGCTGCAGCAATGATCCCGGCGTACGGCGCTCCACGCGCATATCCCACCATCCCATCGCCAAAGAGCAGGTGAACGTTGGCAAGCCGGAAGGCTCGCAGGTTCTCTCGCGCCTTCTCATGCAGGCCCCTCAGCCTCTCGATGCTGTACACCTCGGTCGCCACGTGGCTGAGCACTGCCGCCTGGTAGCCGCAACCGGTGCCGATCTCCAGCACGCGTCCCAGCTTGCCTGATGCATCGGCGCGTCCGCCCAGCAGCAACTCGATCATGCGGGCAACCACGTTCGGCTTGGAAATCGTCTGGCCCAGACCAATCGGAATGCTTGTGTCTTCGTAGGCCTGGTTGGCCAGCGCGCTATCGACAAAGCGGTGGCGCTCCACGATGCCCATGGCTGACAGCACACGGGCATCGGACACACCTTGGGCAGCGAGTTTTTGCACCATGCGGGCGCGCACGGCATTCGAATCGAGCCCCATGCCCCGCGCAGTCGCCGGCGCAGGTGCAGGCTGCTTTTTCACTTGCGAGGGCGCCGTGAAGCCTGTCGGCAAGCGCGCCGGAAAACCCGGGCGGCGCGAATTCACGGTCGCACCACCGCGTCGGCCCAGGCCGACAGACGTTCATGATCGGTCAGGTCCACCTTCAAGGGTGTGATCGCCATGTGGCCCAGGGTGGTCGCGTGAAAATCGGTGCCCTGCGCGTCGTCCTTGGCCGGGCCTGCCCCGCCAATCCAGTACATCGTTTCGCCATGGGGACTGGTCTGCGAGATGATTTTTTCAGCGGCATGCCGGCGACCGAGCCTGCACACGCGAGCCGGCTTGATCTCATCGTAGGCGCGGTTGGGAATGTTCACATTCAAGAGCCACGGGCTGCTTTCGGCCAGGTGCTTTTCAAGCACCCGCTGCACGAGATCGCGCGCCTTGCGGGCCGCTGCATCCAGGTGACCCCAGCCTTTTTCGACCTGCGAAAAAGCAATCGCCGGCACACCGAACAGATAGCCTTCCATCGCTGCGCCAACGGTGCCCGAATAGATCGTGTCGTCGCCCATGTTGGCGCCGTTGTTGATGCCGCTCACCACGAGGTCCGGCCTGTAGCCAAGCACACCGGTCAGGGCGATGTGCACGCAGTCCGCAGGTGTGCCGTTCACATAGCGAAAACCATTGGCGGCTTCCTTGACGTAGAGCGGCGAATGCAGCGTGAGGGCGTTCGACTTGGCGCTGTTGTTGTGTTCGGGCGCGATGACCTCGACATCGCACAGGTCCTTGATCGCTTCGTACAGGGCGACGATGCCCGGTGCCTGGTAACCGTCGTCGTTGGAAAGGAGTATTTTCATTGGCGGTGGGAGGTGCAAAAAGATTGTAGGCGCGCGGCGTCACTACAGGGACATCAGCCGGTGGCGCCACCGCCCTATCATCACGCCAACCCGAAACGAGGAACACGAACATGCAAGCCTGGATTTGCGAAAACCCCATCGGCGTCGATGCGCTGCAGTGGAAGGAAATGCCGACACCCACACCGAAAGCCGGCGAGGCCCTGATCGAAATCAAGGCCGCGAGCCTGAACTTTCCCGATTTGCTCATCGTCCAGAACAAGTACCAGATGAAGCCCGCCCTGCCCTTTGTGCCGGGTTCGGAATACGCGGGCGTGGTGGCTGCGGTCGGCGAAGGCGTGACGCACCTGAAGGTCGGGCAAAACGTCGCCTGCCTCTCGGGCACGGGCGGCTTCGGCACCCACACCATCGCGCCGGCGGCCCTGTGCATGCCGCTGCCGCCCGGCTTTCCTCACGTCGATGCGGCCGCCTTCATCATGATCTATGCAACGTCGCATCACGCGCTGGTCGATCGTGCGCAGCTGAAGGCCGGCGAAACAGTGCTGGTGCTGGGCGCTGCAGGCGGCGTCGGAACGTCAGCGATCCAGATCGCCAAGGCGATGGGTGCGCGCGTGATCGCGGCAGCTTCCACCGATGAAAAATGCGAACTGTGCAAGTCGATCGGTGCCGACGCGACCATCAACTACACCAAAGAGAACCTGCGCGAGGCCGTGAAGGCCGCCACCGATGGCAAAGGCCCGGACGTGATCTACGACCCGGTGGGCGGCGACTTCGCCGAGCCGGCATTTCGCTCCATCGCATGGCGCGGGCGCTACCTGGTGGTCGGCTTCGCGTCGGGACCCATCCCGTCACTGCCGCTCAACCTGGCGCTGCTCAAAGGGGCTTCCATCGTCGGGGTGTTCTGGGGCGATTTCGCCAGGCGCGAACCCAAAGCCAATGCGGCCATGATGGCCGAGCTGGCGCAGTGGTACGCCCAGGGCAAGGTGAAGCCGGTGATCGATCGCACCATGCCCATGGCCGAGCTCAAGGCGGCTTATGCACACATGGGTTCGCGCGGAGTCAAAGGAAAGCTGGTGATGGTCAACTGATTGACCGCTATAATTGCGGCCTCTACGGTGGCTGTAGCTCAGTTGGTAGAGTCCAGGATTGTGATTCCTGTTGTCGTGGGTTCGAGCCCCATCAGCCACCCCATACAGCTTAAAGAAAGCCTGCTATTTAAACGATAGCAGGCTTTTTTCATCATGTTGCAATGTAGCCACCATGTAGCCAAGTACGGGTTCTTGTACCAGTCATCCGTGCGGCTGGCCGTCCCACCTTGAGGTGCGTGGGTGAGACATGGAAGATGCTGTCCATCTAACTTAGATGGGCACCTATGCACGTCAATTAGAAGCCGCGTGGCTGGCACGGCGAGCAATTCAAGGTGGAACGGCCAGCAGCTCAAGCAAAACTGGCTAAGTCCTTCTCCCTTTATGACGGCGATGTAAAGGCGGATGTAGGACGATTTTTGGCCTTCAGTCGACCGCAAACGCGCGGACGATTTTGCCGGCAGGGCTGTAGCCGAGAGTTTTATCCCGCATATAGCCCAAAAGGGCGTCGTCCTCGGGCGTCCGCCCGTCCGCCGACGAAATAAACGCACACACCGACTCCCACGTGACGCGGTGCATCCGGCGGGTCGGCGACTGCTCGAAATGCTCCTTCGCGAAGGCCAGGACGCCCTCCTCCGAGCCGTGGCGCACCAGGTTCACCAGTTCGAACCGCTTGCCGTCCTGGGCCGCCACCCAGCTCCCCAGCAGCCAAAGCCGCAATAGCTCGTACCTGCGGTGGTGGATAGCAACTGCCTGAAAGGGCGACTTCACCGCCCTCGCGTACCAGTTCGCTGCACCTTCGGTGTACCGAGCTTCGGCACCACCCTCGTCACTGGGCCGCGTGTTGTTCGTCGATCCGAACTTGGCCTCGACCCAGATGTGAGTGTCGGCAGTACTGATGATCAGATCCGGCTCTGATCCGCGGCCGTCAACTTCACCAAACGCACCGCGCGCCCTGGCAAGGGGCTCCCAAGTGGCGCCGGTAAGGTCGTCGAATGACCAGTAGTGAATTCGCGGGGCGACAGCAGCTGCGCCGGTCAGGGATGCCACCCACGAGCCTAGTCGCCCGCTCAACTCCAGGTGTCTGAATACGTTCCATGACAGCGCGTCTTCGCTGCGCTCACGGGCCATTCGGCTCTCGCGCTTGACGCCTTCGATTCGCGCGAGCAGCGCCAAGCCGGCGGCCGAGGTCCAGAGCAGATTGTCGTTGTCACTCTGGTATTCGAAGGTCGAGCGACCGATGTAGATGCGGTGAGCGGGACAGAGGAACGTGGGCTTAGCTTTGAACGTGCGATGCTGGACGGGCACTTCCACTTGACAGCCGAGCACAGGGCAAGCGACGAAATTCCCATCTAACGGTCTGCTGGGTTTCAAATCAGTGATTCCGAACATGTTGATCCTGAGATCGGCTGATGAGTCGGCCTCACGGAATCCGAAGCATCAGCGCACCCTGCTTGGCCCGCGTCAATGCCACGTAGAGCAGCTTGCGCTGGTTCTGGGTCTCCTGGGGGTCGCCGAAGTACGCGCTCGGGGCGACGACAACAACCACGTCAAACTCCAGCCCCTTGGCGCGGTGCATGGTGGCAAGGTGCACGACATCGCGGCTGTCTGGGTGGTTGCTTTGCGCAGAGATGGTCACGCAGGCCAGTCCTGCGGCCAGCAGTTGGCGCGACATCGCCTCGCGGTGCTTCTCGCTCGAAGCAATCACGCAGAACGAAGGTGACGATCCGTCCTGGCGTGTCGCCCGCCATCCACTGATGAACTCAATGGTCTTCTGGGAAGCCGCCTCCAGGCCATCGACTGTCAGAACGATCGGTGCCGGCCCATGGGACAGCGACTTGTACCGCTTGGTCTCGTCATGGCCGTCGTCGAGGTCGTCGACCTCGCAACCTTCAAGCAGGGCAACCGCGTGGCGACGGATCTCGTCGGTGGTTCGATAGTTGAGGTACAGCTTCTTCGAGCGACCACGGATGTCGATGCCACACTTGCTCATCGCGGCACGGTTGCGGCTGTAGATACGCTGATGACCGTCGCCGACGAAGAACAAGTCGTTGGCACCGTGCGGAGTCATGGCGCGCAGAAGCTTCAGCGCCTGTGGTCCGAAGTCTTGGGTTTCGTCGATGACGATCGCGCTGTACTCGGCTTCCTTGCCCTGACTGGCAAGCAACATTCCAGCCACCTCGCGGTACGCATCGTCCACCTCTTTGAGTTTGCGGGAGGACAATTGGCCGCGGTATTCCTCGAAAACCACCCAGACTGCATCCCGCTTCCCACGGCTCAACACGCTGGAGCGCCCGGTACGGCGTGCAATGCGGTATTCGTCCAGCGTCGTGATGCCCTGGGCCAGGATGACCTGTTCCAACTCCTGCTCGTAGAAATCGTCGGGCAGCACCAGCTTGGTGTCGCGCACGGCCATGGCCGCCTGCCAGGCTTGCAGCGCAGCGTCTTGCCTGCGGTCGTAGACGATTCGATGTTCCAGCTTCTGCGCCCGCATGAAGCCATGCACCCACGCGTCGAGGTTGCGTACCTGCAGCTTTGCCAGCGTGCTTGCGCCGCACAGTGTCTTCAGGTTCTGCTCGATGTCACCCGCCAGGTTGCGGGTGAAGGTCGTGAACAGCACCTTCTTGCCGTCGGGCGTTCGGTTCTCGGCCAGCCACTTCGCGCGATGCATCGCCAGCACAGTTTTCCCGGTGCCGGCGCCGCCAAGTACGCGCACAGGGCCGCTGCGGTCGCCAGTGGCGAGTTTTCGCTGCGTCGGGTGGAGGAAGACCCGCCATTGGGCGAGCGGCGCATTCATGATGGCCAGCATGGCCTCGTCGTCGTCGACGATGACGAACCGCGACTGCGACTCCGGCGTCGCCAGCGCGGTCGCAAAGTCTGCCGTGTCCACGGGCCGATCCACACGGGTTTCCCTGGACGCCAGCACTTGGCTCACGGTATCACCAGCCGCCACGAGGAACAGGCCCTCGTAGGCTTCCACGGGCAGCATCGTCTGCATGCCGTCAAGCTGGTCGTCCGACGCCAGAACTCGAACTGCGGGCAGGGAGTCTTCGGGTACCCCGAGGCTCAATAGCTCGTGGTCGCTCAGATCTGCAAATGTCGGCTTCGAAGCCACTTCCACCGCCGGTGCTGGCTCGCCGTTCACCTTGGAAGGCGCAACGGGCGCCGCCTCGATGACGCTTTCAACCACCACCATCTGCATCGCGCCGGTCACCGGGTTGATGGCCAGCCTGCGCTTCTCCGCCCAGCGGTAGGCTTCGTCATGATGGTCGACGTACAGCAGGACGTAGACATCCCCGCTGCTCGGCTTGAATACGATGCCCCGCCAGTCGCGATCCAAGCGAACTGACTTCAGGTTCGAATCACGCGCCGCATTGATGTTCTCGTAGTTGATGCCGGGACTCGTCGGGTCCGACTGGAACTGGATCGCCCACTTCATCACCTTCGATTGGATGGCAGAGGGCAACTTGGCGAGTTGCAGCAGGAAGTCCTGCGACAAAGCTACTTTTGGTTTGAGACTCACGGCGTCATTCCCCTTCGTTCTTCAGCGTCAGGCCGAGCCCACCCGCCACGACCACCGTCCAAGGCTGCCCCTGAACCGTGGCCAGCTTGTCATCCAGCACCTGCGCGGTCCATCCCGCTGCCTGCCACGCATCAGCCAAGTCCGCCTGGTCAGACCGCAGCAGGGCCAGCTTCTGATCCACCCAAGTCAGTTCGGCATCGGCAAGAACCTTGCCCTTTTCGTCGGCCAGCTCCGTACCCACCTCGGGCGGCGTGCCACCCGCAAAGGCCAATGACTTCAAGCCTCCCTCCAGCTCCGAGAGCGTCTGTTCCAACACGGCCTGCCAGGCAGCGCTGAGCCCAGCATGCCCTTGCGGCTTGCCAGGCGCCTGCGCTCCGCCACCCATGGCGCCAAGACTTTCGTAGTCGTGGGCATCCAAGCCTGATGACGTGGCCATCAGCACGCCCGGGATGAACTGCGCTGTGTTGTAGAGCTGCAGCCACCGCCTCCAACCGCGGTGCAGGCCATCCGCGTCAGTTGCCGCCGGCTCATCAATTACGACGGCGCCTGGAGACAACCATGCGCCCGGAATCGGAAGCCCCTTCGCCAGCGCCATGGCCCACCAGCCAACGATCGCAGCCGGTCCGTTGGCGCGGGACATCACCGGCGCATAACCGGCGCCGGGTTCGCGTATGTACAGCGGTAGCCTTGGCAGCCAGTGCGCCCGCTGACCATCACAAACGGCCTTGTCGTCCGGCGTGTTCGGGATCATCAGAAACTCAAGCCACGCGGCGTTGCGCTGCATGTTCTCTACGGCGGGATCCGTGTCGCCGCCGTCCGACCCAATCGCTAACCACTGCAGAAGCCGCGCGACGCCATGGTGCGTGAACGCCTTCTCCTGCGCCCGCGGCACCGTGTCTGGAGCCTTGGCGCCTTCGTGCCTGGACATCGCCACCAATGGCGACTCCAGGTCGGTATCCAAATTCACCGCCAACGCAGCCGCAACATCCTGATGTGTCACCGACCACACCCAGTACCCACCGCTGGCCACGATGGCACTGCGCTTCAGGGCATCGTCGCGCATGCAGTCCTTGTGATACGCCCAGCCATCGCAGAACACCGCCACCGGTCGACGCTTTGAGCCAGCCGCCCAGGGCCAGATGACGAAGTCGGGCTTGCTCGGTACCACCACACCATGATCGCCATTGAGTTCAGCTTGCGGCTCCACGCGGTAGCGCTGGGCGCCCACCTCCAGCAGGTAGCCAGATTTCCCGTTGACCACATCCTGAACCAACTTCACTGCAGGCAAACCACCCACGCCGCTGAGCTTCTTCAGGCTCTCAATGAACCGCGCCTCCAACACCGAATCGAAGTTCGGGTTGATGTAGATGTCGGAGATGGTCTTCACACGCTCCAAGGCGCCCAAGGACCCGACCAGATCGGTCAGCACCGCCTTGGCGTTGTCGCG
Organism: Caenimonas sp. SL110; assembly: GCF_001044395.1. Lineage (GTDB taxonomy): Bacteria > Pseudomonadota > Gammaproteobacteria > Burkholderiales > Burkholderiaceae_C > Ramlibacter. The sequence continues at coordinate 95,254 of NZ_JANU01000007.1, read as the reverse complement.
TGACACCAGCCCCATGCTGCGGCCCAGGCGGTACTGGTATAGGCAGCGGTAGCAGCCATCCTTTTCCGGGTCCTGGTTGCATGAGCAAGTGGTCAGCGCCTTCAACGACATGTCCAGCACGTCGGCCAGCGTCTTCGCGTCGTGTGCCAGCAGCTGATGGAGATAGCCCGTTCCGCCAGGCACCGAGTCATACAGCATCACGTAGTGCTTGCGCGGCCCACCTTCCTTGCCGGGCTCATCCTGCAGCACCATGCGCAGATGATCGACCTTGCCGCCGAAGCGCCGCTTCAGCCCCAGCTGCACGGCTGCCATGAAGGACTGGACGACCGCTTCTTCCACGCCGTTTTTTGTGTACGGCACCAGGATGCGCAGCGCCTCTGACTCGAACTCACGGTAGAGGTACAAACAGTCCAGCAGGTTCGCCGGGTCATCGCTACCGTGCTTGGCACAGTCGAAGCTGTGGTTCTGCTCTGCCACCGGCCCGCCTCGACGTGCTGGCTTCTGAACCTTGCCGCAGTAGCGGCAAAGGCTGAAGCCGGGACGTTGCGACTCCTTGTCGGCCACCTTGAAGGCATCGCCCGGCTTTGCCAACTCGCCGAAGTTCACGTCGCGGAAGGTGACTCGCGAAATGAACTCGAAGCCGAAGGGCGTGCCCCCAGTCGGAGTCTGCCAGGCCTCGCGAATGCTCGCCGGCTGAAAGTCCGCCATCAGCTGCCGCACGTAGTACTTCGGCTCGCGGTCTTCTGAACTGTCGTCGATGCGAACGTCTGTGTCGTTGCTGTTGGCGATGGCTTGGCGGAAGCGAAGCAACACACGCCGTTGGCCCCCGTCTGACCACATCGGGTCGCCGCAGTTCGGGCAAGTCGGGTACACGTCCGGCTCGATGGCCAGGTTCTGCATGTGGTGGCAACTGGGGCAGAAGCGCCAGTCTTCGGTCTTTGCCAGATTCATGTTGATCTGGTCCACCTCCACGCGGCGCTGATTCGCATAGAAGCGGTTTTCAGGCGCGAACTCCGACAACGCCGACTGCGCAGGCCGTTCGTATTTCTGGGTCGCCAGCGTCACATAGGCGCCCTGCCCAGGTTCGTCAGCACCGCGTTTGCGCCACAGCACCGACTTGAGCTGAATGCCCGACTCCGGGAACGCGTAGTTCGGGATCAGGCCCGCATCGGTCAACGTGTTCAACAGGTCACGGGCGTTGATCTCCTTGATTAGCTCCAGCATCTTGTCGCGCTCGCGCAGCAGGTTGTCGATCTCGTCCTTGGTCGCCTCGTCCTGCGGCTTCTGCTGCGCCTTGGCCTTGGCTTTGTCGAGTTCGTCCTTACGCTTCTTGTAGTTGCGACGCTCCTCCACCAGTTCTTCCAGTGATTTCATCAGGCGCGTACGCAGGCCGTCGGTCTCGCCCTGACCTTGCATGTAGTCCCACAGCCGGCCACGGACCACCTCGTCCACGTCCTTGTCCAACAGCGCCATGAACCCATCGAACAGGCGCTGCTCGTGCTTCAGCACATGGTCGGCCAGGATGTACGGAAAGCGATCGAGCTTGGCCTGCTCCATCGCATCCAGTGCCTGCGATGTCTTCTCTGGCAAGGCAGTGGCGCTGGTCAGGTTGGACACCCAGTCGTCCATGCAGAACGCGAACAGCTGCCGCCGTAGGACTTCGGCCGCCTGCAAGAACACGCCAGGTGGCGCCACCTCGCCCGAAATCATTTCCTCGGTCTCGGCAAAGAAGTACAGGTCGTGCGGGCTGTTCCCGTCGGCCAGCGTCGTCGTCATGGCGTTGCCGTCGCGGCGCCCTGCGCGGCCCATCCGCTGCAGAAAGCTGGCCTGGTTGGGCGGCACCGAGCACAACAGCACCGACGACAGGTCGCCGATGTCCACACCCATTTCCAGCGTCGGCGTTGCGGAGAGCAGGTTCTCGAACCATGGCTTCGGCAACTTGTTCTTGAAGCGCAGTTCCAGCGCCTCGCGCTCCTGGCGATCCAGAAGGCCAGTGTGTTCGGCCGCGATCACGCGACGCAGATCGCCATGACTGAAGCGGCGTGACCACCAATCGGCGGCCTCCGGGATCAGTTGCTCGTACTCGGATTCCACTGCGTCCAAACACGGCATGTCCAGAAGGAACTCGGCATCCTGCCGTGGAACTGCCAGACGCCGCTTGTTGCCGGCCGTGGCCACGAAAGCCACTTCGGTGTCCACCTGCAAGGCATCAGGATTCAGCGCCAACGTGTCGCCCAGGTGGTGCACGGTTCGCACCAACACGCCCGCAGTGACCAGCGCATCGAAGGCCGCGTGGTACAGGTCCGCAGTCATGCCCTTGGCCAGCAGCGTCTGACGCCCCAGCGCCGCAGCGGCCCATCGGTCGTACCAGGTGGGGCGTGAGTTGCCCGCCAGCTTGTCGAAGTCGCGATGCTTTCCCAATGTCAGCAGCACTGGCCGGGGCGTGTACTCGCCCATCTTCGGCATCCATTCGGCTCGCCCGCCGCCCTTGGCCAGCAGCCACACATTTCCGTCGGCGGCATAGGCCGCCGTCTCGGCATGCATCACGCCGCCACGGCGGCGCATGTGCGCGAGCGTGCCCCACAGCCACTGCGTCAGCACCGGCAAGTCCAGACCCTGGGCACCGAACTGCTCGCGGAACTTCGGCAGCAAGGTTTCGGCCACTTCTTGCACCCGCGCCCAGGGCACGGAGAGCGTCACCTTGCCGATGCGCTCCAGCGTCCGGCCGCGCTGGCTCTGGTAGGTCAGGTCACTGAACAGCTGCCACAGCAGGCGCTTCTTCACCTTGGCCGGCAGGCGAGTGGTGGCCGGCAGTTGCCCATGCTGCATCAGCTCCACTGACCAGTCGTGCTGCCAGGTCATGTTGGGCGCCAGGAACTCCGACACCAGTCGTTCCTGCGACATGTGCAGCAGCGATGCCGGCTCGTCGAAGCGCTTCTCAGCCAGCGCAAGCAGTTGGGGCCATGGCATGCGGGTAACGTTCAGCTCGTCCAGCACATGGGCCCACGCGGTGCGCACGTTGTTCAGCCAGGTGCGGGCACCGAAGAAACCGGCCCGGTGCGCGGCATCCTGAACCGAATCGGAAAACGCGATCAGCTTCTTGTCGTCGTTGAAGACGCTGGCCCAACTGGCTTCCACCACCTGTGAGCCCAGCGTCGCATTGCGGGCACCCAACAGCAGCAGTTCGTCACGCTCGCCGCAACTCGGGCAGGTGTCGTCATGGCGCGTGTACTGGGCATTGCCCACCACCACGGTACGTTGCGCCGTGACGCGGAACACCGGCAATAGTTCTTGGTGCGCGCAGGCCAGACACGCTGCCCCGCTCTCAGATCCCGAGTGCTGAACATTGCCGCAGGCCACGCACACGTGCTGGTTCACGCCGTCCACGTGCGGGCGGCCGACACTTTGCGCGGCGTACAGCCGCGCTGCCTCGGGCCGACGCGAGAACCAAGTGTTGTAGATCTCGTCCAGCTGGGTGGAGAGCTTGTTGCTGCCCTGCACCAGCCGAGACAACCACCCAGTCGTGCGGCACTGGCTGCACTGGACCATCGGCAGGTACACGCCATCGCGCTCGCCGGGCAGGTCACGCTCACTGCGAAGGCAAACGTCCTTGGGGTCGCACGCCAGCTTGCCCACCATGCGCCTCAGCTCGCGCACCCACAGTTGCACACGCAGCGTCACCAGAGGCTGCTTGCCGTCGCGCAGCGCCCAGGCCACCAGCACCAGCAGCGCGTCCAGCACCCGGGCCACCTGTGGCCGGCCGGCGGCCGGCATGTTCCGCGCGAAAGCCTCGGTCAGGGCGTCGTAGCCCACCACGCCACTCTTCATCAGCCGAAGCAGGTTCACGAACAGCTGATGCCGCTTCAGGTGTTCCGCCAGCGCGAGGCGCCAGGCCTGCGTGACCACTTCTGCTTCGTCGGCGGGCTGCTTCAGCCCCGGAAAGAACACTGCGAACCATGCGCGCACCGCTGCCTGCGGTGTGGCATAGGGCGCCGGCGCCAGCGCTGCGTCCAGTTCGGGCTGCCAGATGAACATATGGTCGACCGTCGCGTCGCCCAGGAAGGCGTCCACGGTCAGCCGGTTTTCGGTGACCACGGAATCCGCCGCGAACGGCACGCCGAATATCTGCCTCGCGTACTCACGCAACGGCGCCGTGTCGGACGAGCCACCCAGCGTGGCCGACGTACCTGCGCAGATCAGATGGTCCTTGTCCGCCTTCAGGCGGGCACGCAGGCGGCGCAGCAGCAAGGCCAGGTCCGTGCCCTGGGCGCCGTCAAAGGTGTGCAACTCGTCCACCACCACGTAGCGCAGCGTGGTGGGGGTGTTGTTCGCCCAAAGCTGCCGGTCCCTGGGCCGCAACATCAGGTAGTCCAACATCTTGTAGTTGGTCAGCAAGATGTCGGGCGGGTGCTTGCGCAGCGTGTCGCGGTCGGTGATCACGCCAGTGGGCGTCATCACCATGCCCTCGCCCGGCTTGCCGGCGGTGCCGCCCACATACAGGCCCACGCGCAGGCCGTTGAATGCCGGCACCTGGGCCACGAGGGCGGCCATGCGACGTGCCTGGTCGGTGGCCAGCGCATTCATGGGGTAGATCACCAAGGCCTTGATGCCGGCCTTGCCCGCCGCGCGTTCACGTGCGCAGTGGTCCATCACCGGGAACAGGAAGCACTCGGTCTTGCCGCTGCCAGTGCCCGTTGCCACCAGCGTGCTGACCGCCAGGTGCTGGCTGGAAAGTCGCTTCCACGCCTGTTCCTGATGGCCATAGCCAGGGTGCTCGGTCTCGAAGGTCTGGAAAAACTTGCGACCGGCCGAGCCGGTCACGAACGGCAGGCCCACTTGCACATACGGCCCCTTCAGCCACGCCGACTCTTCCTCCACAAACCGGCTCATCAGGCCGTGCATGAAGGCGTCGGCCGGCTCGAAGCCGGACACGAGGAATTGCTTCAGGCCTTGCTGAATGTCACGCGCGAGAAGGGAGGGCAACATGGTGGGTGCGCCGTCAGGCGAATGCAGGTGAAAACACGATCAATGTCCACCCAGGGCTGTACGTCTCAGACTTCATGTTGCCGCTCCACTGCTTCTTCTATTTCCGCCGACGCGAACGATCGGCCACCGGTGTCGGCCGCCACCCTAGCTTCTGCTCAACTTCCGCCCAGAGCCCGTGCAGCAAATGGCGCTCGCCAACGGCCTTCACGCCCATGCGCAAGTCATCGAGTGGGTACCAGCGCTTGTCGCGATCTTCGTAGAAGACGCGGGTGTACACGTTGCCGGTGTTCGATATGCGGTGCTTCTCGTGCGCCTGAGAAAGCAGCGTGAACGCGTGGTTCAGGCTTGTGGCCGTCGGTTGCGAAAACCCTTCGGGCATCAACACCGTGCTGCCATGCAGTTCACATCGCTCCAGGCCTGTGAGTTTGAGGAATAGACCACCCCGGGTGAGCTCGGGGTCCAGCGACTCATCTTCGGGGATCTTCTTCTTCAACGGTCCGAGGCGGATCTGCGCGAAGCGGGTGGTGCCCACCGGCACCTTCGACGGATACGGCTTCGGCCAGGGACCGGCCAGGCTCCCGTTGGTGCTGCGGTCGCTCAGCGCCACCAACAGCGGAGTTTCTTCATCGAGGATCTTGACCGTGAGTTCCTGCGTCACCCGCAAGCGAAAACGCTCGTCGGTGATCTGCTCGGCGCTGAGCGTCAACTCCCCCAGCGTGCCCTCTTTCACAGGCACATCGCCGCCGTAGAAGAACTCCCAGCGGTCGCCTACACGCTTGACCGGCACGGTGACCTTTGCCGCCCAGTCCGGATCGAAATAGCTGCCGCTCACGTTCGAACCTCCCTGATCAGATCGTCGGTCGTCACGACGTGCATCCTGGGGCAGCCGCCATCGCTGCCACACGAGATCCGCCACGGCACCACTCATTTGCCTTGTGCATACGCCAGCCTGACTGCCCTGGGCTCACCGATCTCCACTCGTCGCGCGAATGTGAGTTTGAGGTCAACCAAGTTCTTGGCGCCTTCGAGCTCAACCACCTCAACCCGTACAAACCGACCCTCACCGTAGTCGGTGAACGTCAGGGCGCGAAACACCTCACTCGATAGCAAGATCGACTGACCAATCGGCAGCGGTGCGACGTAGACCTCGATCTCGTTGAAGTCACACAGGTACCCGGCGCCTTGCCCTTCACGTCGCCTGACCTGGAGATCCTCGGGCCGCTTGTGCGTGGCATCGAAATCCGCGTGCTGCCAGTCCCACACCCAATCGGGGCGGGTGGCGTTGTCCAGCAGAAGGATTGGCGTGCCGCCCTTCGCCACGATGAGGCCGGCCTGCGCCTGCAACGCCTTCCAGTAGGCATCGCCGTCCTGGACCGCGATTTCCTTGATATCCGATCGGTGCAGGACATCGTTCAGTACGACGATGGCAACCTGCTGGGCCATGGCATCGGCGAAGTACTCCGCCTCGTTCACGGCCCGTTGGTCCATCTGCAGCTGTGTCAGCTCGCCGCGACGCACCTGTGTGAAGGTAAGCGTGAAGTCCTCCAAGTTCTCGGCCGTGCTTCCGATCGGGAACAGGTGGATCGGGAAGCGACCCTTCTCCTTGCTGAACGCCTCGGTAGATGCATACCGCCCTATCTCCAGAAGTCGATCGGGGTCAATCGGCTGAGCGGCCAGTGTCTCTTCACGCCGATCCTCCAACGCCTGCTGGGCCGCAAGAAGGCCAGCCTTCACATGGTCGATGGCCGTCTGCGCCGGCACTCCGGGCTTGACGCGCGCCTTCATGAGGTCGATGTGCTCAACCGACAGGCCAGGCTGCGCGTCCAACCGTTCAAGCCAGCTCTTCAGACGGCCACGAAGAATGTCAATGCTGCTGTACTGATCAAAGCGGGCATCAAACCAGACATCCAGTTGCCGCTGCAGCGAGCGAGGCAAGCCCCACGCTCCATTGGCGAGAACAGCAAGCAGCTCCAGCTGGGAATCCTGGAGCGACTCCACATCGTCGGCGCCCCAGGAGGAGTACACACGCGAGCTGACCATGTTGGGCCTGTGCATGTCTCTCACGCGTTCTACGAACCCGTCCAAGCGCCCCACATACCCGCCACGCCATTCGCCGGATGCCGCGAACTGGCGCACCTTTGCAACCAGGTACTCGGGCGGCGACAAGGTGCTGAGCGAGTCGTCAGCCTGGCCGCCGCTCTTCCACTGCTTACCGGACAAAAGCCCGGCGGCGATCTCGAACGCCAGCGAACTGCTCGCGGATGCTGCCGGCACGGCTCGGACCCAGTCGAGCATCAGCTCGATGGTCAGCAAGCGCACATCTGTCCAGTAGTTTCGCAGGGCAGCTTGAAAGGCCCCCTGCTGCAGTACTGGCCTCAATCGCTCCTGCGACGCAGCATCGTCGGCGTCCAGGCCAAACTTCGTGCAGAACGCAGACCAAGCCAGCCCGAGATCGTCAATGGTGATGAACGTCGTCTTGTCGTAGAGCTGGTACGGCTCGTGATCGAAGGCCAACGTGCCCCACCACTTGCTGAGCACGTCAGCCAACCATTCGGCGGCAGCCTGATCTCCGCGCAACACGGCCGCGAGCAGCATCCGTGCCGTCTCTTCGATGTGCTTGCAGTTCAGACGTGCCAAACCTGGCAATGTTGCCCAGTCCAACGCATGCGCGTCTCGATTTCGCCGAGGCTTGTCGGGCCGCCCGTTCTCCCATCCCGCAACGAAGGTGGAGAGCACCTCCTCATAGACACGATTGAGCGGCGGCCGCAGCAGCACCATCTGCTTGTGACTGTGCTCGATGATCCCCTGCTCTTCGACCCTGAAGGCCCACCAGTTGCTGAGCTGAAACATCATCAGCGGTGGCATATGCAGCAGGTGTTCCCGAATCTCGACGGGCGATGCGCGAAGCTCGTCGTCATCAAGATGCTGCAGAAGGTGGCACAAGCGACGCAGTGGCCGGGTGTCTCGGACCATGCCCTCAATCGCAGCCTCGAAGATGCCGCGATAGACGTTGCTCCAGTTCGTGTGCAGGGGTCGGTCAAAGATGCTTTGCGAATCGGGTAGCAACGCCCAGCTGCCTTGCTCTCCGGTCTCCGTCTTGTCGAGGCAGGCCGCCAGCAGCAGTCCGTGCAAGTCGATCAGCGCGCTATAGGCGCGCTCGAACCCTTCGTTGTCGGGCCTGGCTGCCATGTTTCGCGCATCGGCGGCCAACTCACCAAGGATGGCTTCAACCCGGATGCCATACCTCTCTCGGGATGTCGGCTGCAACACCACCGACCAGCGCAGCAGCCAGCGCTGCCAGGGTGAAAGCTTCGGGCCGTCCGCCACCATGGCAAGAGACAAATTGCTTTCGTAGACCGTGCCCGGACTCATCGGCAACGTGAACAACGGCCAGGACTCGTTGACACCAAACGCTTCCGGCTTGTCAGGCCGAGGCGATGTCAGTGCACTGCGGTACCAGGCTTCGACGACCAGCCTGACAACCCAGATGCGAACGTCCACCAATCGAGCTTGCGTCTGCAGGCGCAGTTCGCCCTGGACATCACCTTCCCGGAACCCCCTGCCAATCAGCATGCGCGGTCCTTCCGGTGCCTTGTCGTCCCCATATGACGGCACCGGAAACCAGCCCTTGGCAATGCCACCGGCCAACACTTGAAATGAGTTCAAGCGCTGTACGTCTCTGGGCAGCGCCACGTTGACGGTGTAGCGCTGGATGACCCTGGCCTGCACCTCTGGCCGGAGAAACTCCACCGTTCGGAACAGGAAGAACGTCGTCAGCGCGGCATTGAGGACGAACCAGGCGGTGTCGATTGCCGCCCAGCCTGGAAGCCATGCCGTTCCCCATGTGCTCAACATCAGGTACTGGACGCCCATCACAACAACCAAGCCCAGCGAAGACAGACCCGCTGCAAGCCCGCCAGAATCGAGCATGTAGAGGTGAATGAAGGCCTCCGCTGCTGGCCTGCGTTGCAGGTAGACGGCAACGAAGGAGATCACGATCGGGTAGACCAGTGCAGCCAGCGTCGCCTGGATGGTCCACACCGTAGAGAAGTGCGTCAGCTGTTCGGCGGCCGCCCAATTGAACCAGGCGGGGTCGAGCCAATCCTGCGGGAGCAGTGCCACCAAAACTAGCAGAGCGATCTGCAACGCCAGCAGCGAGAAGGCAAGCCGCAAAGGATGTTCGCCTGCGAACAGCAGATCCCGTTCCAGCCTTGACAGCGCCAGGCGGCGCCTGCAGTTGTTCTGCGCGAACCACGCGGCCTCGTCGCGGCACGCAACCGTGCGGACGGACCACGGAGTACGAAACAAGTCTCTGACCAGGCGAAGAGTGCGCATCAAGGGCATCCGCAGCACCGTCGACGCGTTGTCGAGGTCAAGGTGACTCTTGCGATGCGATCCAGGTCAAAGTCGCTTCCGCTCATGGTGTGCCCTGGACCTGTGTCGCCGGGTCCGCCACAGCCGACGCCTCATCAGAGAACAGGGCCAAACCGATCTGGAATCGGCCACCGCAGGCGTGGCACACCAGGCGCCTACCGGCCTTGAGTTCGCCAGGCAGTATCTTGAACACCACTTCGCATGACGGACCTGGGCACGGGACCTCTTCGAGAACCGGACGCCATACGCACTGGCCATCCGCGTCCACTGACAGCTTGTAGTCCATCCCGCAATCCAGACAAGCCGCCGACAGCGCGCTCTGCCCTGTTGGAATGCGCCGCCGCACGGTCTTCCGGCAGTCGGGGTTCATGCACTCGATCGAACTGAAGGAGCCGAAGTTGATATTGAAGACGGGTGAGGACAGCACGCCGTCGAGCAACCCGATGATGGTCAAGCACCGATCGTGCAGCTTGGCCAAATCCGGCTGTCCCACGTCTTCCAGCTGCTTCAACGTGGGCATGTGAAGGTACGACCCCAGCGCGTCGTAGTGGGCCTTGATCGCACGCAGGCCAAATACCTGCTCCGCGCCAAGTGAAGTCATCTCCTTCGCGGCGACACCCGGCACCTCTTCGATGCCGTAGGCGATGATTCCCCCCTTGTCGGCACGCGGCTCGATGTCGACGAGCAGCTGCATCACCTTCTTGGGCTGCCACGTGCGGTACTCAGCCTGCGGAATCTCGTCGCGGTAGGACTGCGCTCGCTCGTAGGTCACCGACTCGATGGCCATGCGAAGCTCAAGCGCAGCAAACTTCAAGCGTGCCCTGTCGCCGCTGGCGAGTTCTGCACGAGCACGATCCACAGATTCGCGTGCCAAGTGGCGGAAGCTCGGTGTCATGGCGACTCCGCTTCGAAGAACGCCCACGCGATGCGGTAGTCCTCTTCGCGGTTGGCACGTGCGAACGGGGCGACGTAGCGGCGTTCCACGGTGCGCGGGCCGCCCGGCAGCGTGTCGTCGGTTACCCACTGGGTGATGACGGTGCCGTCGGGCACCAGCCACTCGCCGTCCTTGTAGAGGTCTTCCCAGCCCAGGGTGCCTTCACGCACTTTGCCATCCGGCGTGCGGATGCGGGTCTTCGGCGTCTTGGCAGCGCCCTTGCGCGGCATGCCGACGCCGACCAGGCCCTTGCTACTAGTGAAAATGATGCGACCGTTGATGTCATACCAAGTGTCGCGCTCGTAGCCCTGCATCACCGGAAACTGCACGCGGTAGATCAGCAGCAGCTCATCAAGCGTGAGGCTCAACGCCTGCGCCACTAGCACGTCGATCTCGACCAGAGCCATGCGACGAGCGTAGTCGCCACGCAGGGCGCATTGGCGCGTCCAAGTGCTGGTGACGCCGAGCCAGAAGTCTTGTGGCAGGCGCGGGTTACTTGGCTGGCTCCAAGATTGGTCCGCGAAGGCAGAGTCGTAAACGCCTTCCCAGAGCGGCGCATAGTGCGAGGTCAAGCAGTTGAGTGTCAGTGCTCGGGCGACTGCAGTTGTGTGCCACTCCATAGGGATGGGTAGTTGGTCTACAAGAGTCGTGTTTGCATGCCCCATACCAGTCGATTTGACTCGGAAGTCGGCAAGAACCGAATGCGACCACGCCAATGCGCCACATAGGTCTTCCTCCCTTCGAAACGCGTGCGCGAGAATAGTATTTAGGTGACTGACTCCGGGTGGGATCAGCGCGCTGATGTAAGTACGCTCGTTTGCCGGAACAACCATCTCTCTATTGATGAGCCGGAAATAGTGAGTAACCGGCTTCGGTGCAACTGCATTGGCATCGATCCAACCTACCCGTGGCGTCCGACGCAAATACTCAGGCGCATTCGAACTAGGCTTGTAGTTGGTTCTTGGAAGATAGTCGGGCGGCAATTCTTCCAAGGCTAGGCCGCTGTACTGCCCTCGTGTGACGCTCACTTGATCAGGAGTCTTGTTCAGCGGATTTGCCAAGAAGAAGTGTGGTCCGCTCAGGACCAAGTCGGCTGGCGAGTCCGGAAACCCGGGCTCGCTTGTGGGGCGACGCGAAATTGTTCCATCATCCTGCTGCAGCTTTTCGTTCCAGTGCTGCGTCGCGAAGTAGTCTTCTCCGAGGTCGACTAGACGGCGTGGCCAGCCCGCTAACTTTGACAAGACGCTACTGAGAGTCTGTGCATGAAGGACTGGGAGGCGAGCGCGATGCGGTGGCGTACCGGCTTCGTCGTAGAGCTTGGCAAATACGGTCAGTGATGCATCATCGACGCGTACGATGCGCTGCGCATGCCCGACAGTATTCCACTCTCCTTTCTCATTCTTGATGCCGCCTGTCAATCCAGCGCCATCGTGTAGATAACAGGCATCGACAGACGCAGGTGTGAAGAGATTTGCTAGATTGTCAAATCCAGCCTCGGCTTTTGCCGAACCGTAGATGTTGATGCTGAACTTCACCCTGTCCCCGATCGGAAAGAGCATCATCTGATTCTGAAACTGGAAGTGCGATCGAAGCCTCGCATACACAGCCTCCCGCAGCGTGCCGCCATTGGGGTCCTCAAAAGGACCCTCGGGGTGCAAGAGCGCCGCCACACCGGTTGGACTCGTTAGAGCCCAAGCCTTTGGCATAAAGCACTTGTACAAATTCGCCTTCATGCCGGCAAGCAGCGGATAGTTCTGTACCGCATTTAAGAACCGCTGCACGCCTTCGGCCTCCTCCAGCTCGTTCGTCCAAGCAGCTTGCAGCCCCTGATATCCACCGAAGGCCTCGGCACGCAGCATGGCCAAATCCGTAGCGCTGAAGTTGCGAATAGCAAACATGGGGTTGAACTCGCCGAGCACGCCGGCTTCGTTCCATTGGACCTTCAGCCACGGAGGATTTCCCACGATGAGGTCGAATCCGCCGCGATTGGCAAATAGGTCGGCGAAGCAAAGCTCCCAGTGCATGAAGCGTCGGCTAGAGGCAAGGGCCTCCACCACCGGCACTCGCGGAAAGTGCTCGCGAAGTCGGCTGATACGCAGTTGGCCGAACTTGTCGTGTAGGTTGGGCTGCTCGGTCGCCTGGGATAGCGGCAGCTGGGTCTCGAAGCCCTCAAACGTTGGCTGCACTTCAGGCACCAGCACCTGCGCCGCCACCGGCGCCGTAGGCTGTAAGTCCAGCTCGGGCTGCTGCGCAATGTCCACCACATTGCCTTCCAAGATGGCGCCCACCTCCATCCACCAGGCTTCGCGGCTGGGCAGCGTATTGCTCTGCGTGATAGGCCAGAACCACAGCGCGCACCAGTAGTCCATCACCAGCTTCAGCCGGCGGAATGGCGTGGCCAGGTCGCCGTCTTCGTTCAGCAGGCCCTGGCGGCGGATTGCCTCCTTCTGGGCACGGCTGACGACGACTTGCGCAGTATCGGCCGCGGCATCACGAGAGGCTTTGCGGTGCGGCCACACGTCGATCGGATCTTCCGTGCGGGCGCGGTCGCGTACCAGGGCCTTGGTGTGCTCGTCCCACAGTTCCTGCACCTTCGTGCTGAGTTGCTGAAGGCGTGCTATCTCGTGATGCGCGAGCGGCGCGTTGAAGGCCTTGCGCCATTTCTTCAGGCGCTCGAAGTCGTCGGCGTAGAGCTTCTTAGCGTCCTTGTCGGCATAGTCGGCCATGCCGGGGTCGGGCAGCAGGAAATGCCAGATCTCGTCGGCCTTGCGCGGCTGGGCGCGGGTGACGCGGCGCGGCGGCTCTTCATGCCAAGCGGGCTTGGCGCCCTTGAGCAGCTTGCCCGGTGGGAAGACCTGAGCCCGAGCACCGATCAGGCTGTTGCCTGCAAACAGCTGGTAGCCAAACCAGGGCACACGCGCCGGCAATGGGCGGCCTTGTCCATCTGCCTCGCCATAGATGGCATTCAGCCACAACGACACCTCGGCCAGTTCCACCGCCACCGGGTTCAAGTCCACGCCGAACACGTTGCGGTCGGCCAGCACCATGCGAACCTTCTGCAGTTCCTGTGGGTACTCGTCGTGCGGGATGCGCTTGCCCAGCTCGGCCTGCTTGCGTTCCAGATAGGCATCGGCCAGCTGGTTGACGGCTTCGTTCAAGAACGCGGCGCTGCCCATGGCGGGCTCACACACCGTGATGGTCAGGATGTCGTCGGCCCTCTTCACCCGGTCGCTGTTCAGCAGCTCTTTCAGCGCGTACTTCACCAGGCATTGCGTCAGCACCTGAGGCGTGTAGTAGCTGGCGCTCTTCTGCCGGTCGCGGCCGGCCAGGCGGTAGATGAAACTGCCCTTGACGTGCTTGCGCAGCACGCGGTGGCCGGCCTCGTTAACATCGAAGACTCGCTCGTCTTCGTGGTACTCGCTCAGGCGAGTGGCTGGCACGAACCAGGCGTTTTCCAGCTTGTCGGCTTCCGAGTCGCCTGGGGCGCGGCCCCGGCGGCCGGTGGGCGCGTCATCGGCGTCATCGGCGTCGTCATCGTCACCATCGGCGTCAACGTCGCCTCCACGACCCTTCTTGGGAGCCGGTTTCACCTCGTACAGGTCTTCGGCTGCGAAGAATCCGCGGTAACTGAGTAGCGCCTCGTACACCGCGCCCAGCTGGTTGATGGACAGCAGCTGGTAGCTGACCCGCCCACTGCGCCGACCCTTGCCCTGCCCTCGGGTCAGCGACATCAGGCGGACGATGTCTTGCCACACATGGTTGGGGAAGCGCACCTTGGCCAAAAGTGGCAACGTGCTGTCGTCGAACAGCCGGCTGTCCAGCGGTGCCATGGCGAAGGTGTCTTTCGCGCCAGCCACCGTGCTGCCCAACTGGGTTTGCGCGGGCTCGCCGAGACCGCAGCCCTGGGACACCAGCTTGAACAGGCGGCGCAGCGTGGCGTCGAAATAGAAGCCGTCGCGTGCGTGCGGCGTGTTGAGCGGCTGCATCTCCAGGTCGCGCAGGCTTTCCAGGCTGTAGCCCTTGAGATAGACCTCGCTCTTGGCGATGGGCACGTAACCCAGTTCAGGGCGTGCCTCGATATAGAACATGAACAACAGCCGGTACACCATGCGCAGGCATTCCAAACTGAGTTCCGCCGGGTCGAGCTTGTACTGGCCGGAGTACACGCTCTTCTTGCTGCCGCTGGCCTGCTCGTCCAGTTGGCGAGCGGCCTCGTTGCCCAGCAGCTCGATGGCCTTGCGCAGCGCGAACTTCAGGTCTTCGCTGACGCCGAAGGCGTGCTTGTGCGCGTTTTCGTCCAGGCTCTGCAGCAGGCTGTTGCCCTCGCCCGGGGCGAGGCAGTCCTTGTGCAGCAATGCGGCGCAGGCCTTGAGCGTGTCGGTGTCCTTGCGGTCAAGGATGTCGGCCCAGTCGAAACGCAGCGCTCGGTTGTTGGGCCACTTGTAGCGGTCCAGCAGCAGCCAGTGGTCCAGGCCCGCCAGCAACACGTAGCGCGGTGGGGCCTCGGCGCCGAAGACGGCGCCGGACAGCATGTCGGCCCAGGCTTCGTTGTGAAGTGCGCTTGGGACGGGCTCGCCACCGTAGTGCAGAGCCTGCAGCTTGTGGTCGAGCAGGTCTTCGTTTTCGGCGCCCGGCTGGTAGGCCGGAATCGCCACCAGCTTGGCGCCTTGCACCTGCCACACCGGAATGGGTTGACCGGGCACCCACTCGTGCTGCGCAGGTTGCGTGGCCGGCGCGTCGAAGCCCAGCGCCTGCATCAGGCCGGCCTGGATTTGCGTGAAGAGGTGCCAGCGTTCGGTATCGCCATCGGCAGCCGCTCGGCTACGCTGCACCTGGCCTCGCAGTCCAAACCACTTTTGCGCCCAGGCCTGAAGTCGCTTATGGGGAGCGCGGTGCGCTTCGTCGCCAGGGTGTTCGGCCTCCGCCGCTTCCCAGGCGTCGAGCCGGGCCTTGATGTCGCCCTTGAAGACTTCGGCCAGGTAGTGGTGGCTGTAGAACTCGTTTTCGTTGGCGATGCCAGCGAAGGTTTGAACGGCGTCGAGGACGGGCATGTCAGGCTCCTGCGGCGCCAGCGGCGGGGTTGGATGCAACGGGATGGCACACAGCGGCCAGCACCTGGATCCAGGGTTGGGGCTCGGTGGTCAACGTGTCGTGCACCCACTGCCGGTAGTCGTCGAAGACTCGGGCGATCTGCTGGCTGCGCTGCTCGTAACGGCCCCGCTTGACGGTTTCAAGCTGTCGCTCCAGTTCCAGGGTCAGCTGTTTCAACTGGCTGGCTTGAAGGCGCTGCAACTCGTCCATCGTCCCTTGAAGACGCTCTTCCAGTCGGGAGGCAAACGCCGACTGCTGCTTCAGCATGAAGTCGTGCATCGTGGTCACCGCCTGCGGCAGAGCAGATTGCATGGCTTGCGTGGCCAACACCAGTTCGGCACTGTGGCCTCGGTTGGGCACCTTGCCGGCCTTAAGGCCGGCGCGTTGTGCAAAGCTGTCGAAAGGCTCCAGCGCAAAGGCGCCGGCGCCAGCGGCGCCGACGACACGGTGTGCCACCTGCCATTCCACCAGCAGGGGCTGGCCCTTGCGGTTGGGCACCAGGCTCATCAAGATGAAGGCCTGCTCACCGGGCTGCAGCTTTGGGCTTTGCAGCAGCGGCGCCCGGTGACGACCGAAGTGCGTGAGCACGCGGTCGCCCAGCCAATCCATGATGGGATGCTGGGGCCACAGGTAGTGAAGCTGCGGCCACGTGTCTTGTTCTGCGCGAGCCTGGCGGGCGGCTTCGATGGCGGTGGCCATGCGGTTGGCGTCGGCGCACAGGGAGTAGAAGTCGTTGTCGGCCTGCACCTCACGCGGGAGCTGACGCAGGCGCTCTTGCAGGTCACGCGGCGCAGTCAAGGCGATGATGCTATCGGCATCGTGTGCCACCCATTGGCACAGCGACTGACCCTGGTTCAGTTGGGTCAGCGCGGTCTTGGCGTAGTGGAAATCACCGCTGAACAGCGACGCGGGTTCGTCAATCTGCGAAGTGCTGCTGACTGGCGCAGGTTGAGGGGCTGCCGTGGTGTCGCCCGCTTTGCCGCCAAACAGCTGCATCAGGAAGTCGGCTTCATTATCGCTGGTGCTCGCGGCGGCCTTGTCCAAAGTGGCTTCAACCTGCTCGGGGCTGAAGCTGTCGGCCATGAAACCGGTGACCTTCTCAGTTTCCTTGTCGGGGTCGTAGACGTTCAGGAAGGCCGACGGATCACCCAAGTTGAAGTTGGCCTGCTCGTCCTTCTTCTCCAGGATTTCAAGAATGCGCAAGTCGCCCTTGATGCGCTCGTTCACCGTCTCGGTGAAGAGGTAGACGATGTGCGGTTGGTGCTTCTGGCCATAGCGATCTACCCGCCCATTGCGCTGCTGGAAGACCATCAGCGACCAGGGCAGATCGAAGTGCACCAGCCGGTGGCAGAAGTAGTGCAGGTTCAAGCCTTCGCTGGCCACGTCGGAGCAGAGCAGCACGCGCAGCGGATCGTCGAGACGACCGAAGCGCTCGACCAGGTCCTGCTGCTGCGTGTCTGACATGCCGCCGTGCAGGACCTCAAGCTGGCCCTTCTTCAACTTCAAGTCGGCGCCGAGCTGATGAGCCAGCCAGTTCAGCGTTTCAATACGCTCGGAAAAGATCACCAGCCGGTCGGAAGCTTCGTCAACCTGCCAGCCAAAATCTGCGGCCCTCAACTGGGTTAGCAGCCGCTGGTACTTGCTAAAGCTCTTGGCACCGGGGTCATTCACCAGCGCTTGCAGTGCCTCTTGAAGCACCTGCAGGCCAGACACCTCAGTGCGCTCGTCGCCGGACTGGCCGCTCTTCGCGGACAGCAGCTGAATGCGCTTTACCGTCGACTCCAGCGCAGCGGCTGGGCTGGAAAACAAACCCTTCTGAAGGCCGATGCGCTGAAGCTCCTGCTGGCGGCCGGCCTTGTGCTGGCCGCCCTGCGTGAAAGCCACATCGAGCAAGGCGCGGTAGGCCGCTTCCTCCAGGGCCGACGCCGCCTGGTGCAGGCATGTTGTCTTGCGCTCCCGGAACTCGCCCGCGACCTGATCGCGAATGTCCTTCTTGAAGCGCCGGATGACCAGGCCCTTGCTGCGAAAGTCCTCCGGCGTGTAGTCGTCGGGATCGGAAATCGCTGTCGGGTCCAGCAGACTCATCAGCGACGCGAAGCTGCGCGCAGAGCCGTCATGGGGTGTGGCCGACAGCAGGATCAGCGTGTCGGAACGGGTGGCCAACAACTTGGCCAGGCGTGCACGCCTTGACAGGCCGGTCTCACCGGCCCGAGCGGCGACGTTGTGGCACTCGTCAATGACGATGACATCCCACCACGCGTTTTCCAGATAGTTGCGGTACTCAAGATTGCTCTTGAGCGTGTCGATCGAGATGATGCTGCGATCGAAGTAGTTGAACGGGTTGTGGTTGGCCGGGATGCGATTGCGCACCCGAGCCAAGCCGACAGAGTCCAACCGCACCAGTGGGATCGAGAAGCGGCTCCACCACTCCTTCTGGAACTGGGTGAGCATGGCCTTCTGCGTGACGACGAGGATGCGCTTGCCACGGCCGCGCTGGATCAGCTCGGTGGCGAGCACGCCGGCCTCCAACGTTTTGCCCAGACCGACAGCGTCTGCGATGAGGATGCGCGAACGCGGTTGACGTAGGGCCTGCAGCGCGGGGTCGAGCTGATAGGGCA
The DNA here is from genome assembly GCF_001044395.1 of Caenimonas sp. SL110. Taxonomy (GTDB): domain Bacteria; phylum Pseudomonadota; class Gammaproteobacteria; order Burkholderiales; family Burkholderiaceae_C; genus Ramlibacter. The sequence goes on along the minus strand of NZ_JANU01000007.1, from coordinate 77,251 downwards.
CCAGATTCATCACCGCCCGGTGGCCCAGGTGGATCTTCTCGTCATTGGCGACGCTGCGTCGGCGCAGGCTTTCCAGGTACAGCAGCGACGCGTTGTAAGTCGGGCTGTCGTCCGGCACCAGTTTCGTGGCCGACGGGTCCAGAACTTCAATCTGGTCCTCAAGCTCGGTGAGGAAAAGCGCATCCTTGCCTCGAACGAGGTCGGAAATGCCGTCACACGTGAGCAGCCAACCGCCGTCGGTAGCCGGGTCGACGCGACGAATGAGCCATTCTTCGTCGCGAATGACAGCACGGGTGCCGGGAGCGAAGGCCAGCATGCGCCTTAGCAATCGAAGACGTGCAGGACGAGGAACATGTGCGCCATCAGTTGCCGCGCCGTCGGACGACGTCGACTTCCATCGCTCATCGGATGCTTGATACGCATTGACTCCCACTCCTCACTCATTCGATCCACCACAACCAATCCTGATGCCCGACCCACGGAACCTGAACAGGACTGGCGATGCCCGACTCTACCGAAGAAATCGAGACAGGCAAGCGAGATGTCGCGCCGCACTCCGGGCATCACCGAAACCGACGGCTCATGCAGTGAGCCTCACAAGTCGGAGGCTACAGCCAGGTTAGCGACGGTGTCGGTAGTTCAACGGGTACTTGCTGCGGCGTAACAGCTTCTCAGGCCCAATGCCAAGCCCCGGCAACAGGCTGCCGATTCCAAGTTGTGGCCTCGATCCACGTGTATCGCGTTCGCCACGGGCGACAGGCACCTCGCGACCCGCTGTTGCCGTAGCACCTGCGGATCTGGCTTCCACAAAACGGCCTTTGAACGGGCACCCCATGAACTCCAGCGGTGACACCATCAAGTATGACGTGCCGTCGCGCTATGGTTCGTTGTAGGTACGAGCTGCATGGAGACTCGTGAAAGGCAATATCAACCGCATCGTCCAGCAATTGCTACAGCGGCCTCAAATCTCTTCATTCGCCCTGACGAGCCGTCCAGTCTTGGTTCATCCGTTTAATGCCCGCTCGGAACTTTGCTAGCTGCCCCTCCTGCGACAACCGAGGCGCTCGGCACTGGCATCCAGATCGGCAAGGGGTAATTTGCGAAACAGAATCACGGCTGCAACAACCGATGCAGGAAGCCCAGCTTGCGGCCGATGTCAAGCTGACCTGCACCAGCGCATCGTGGTGGCTCTTGAGTCGCTGGTAGGTCTTCCAGTGCATGCCTCTGGGCTTACCGCCACTGCCTTTCAACATTCCATCCTCCAAGCCCAGGCGTTTGCGCAGCTTGTCGGCTCGGCTGGATGCCCGGTCCCCTGCGCCTTCTTACTGTGTGGGGTAGACCAGCCCGCCGCACTGGCGGCAGGCAAAGTACCGACCTGGCGCGTAAAGCACTGCCACCCGCTTGCTGCACCGTGGGCAGGTGAACCAGTGGCGCTGACCGCCCAGGTGACAAGGTGAAGTTTGCGTCTGCACCCGTTGCTCGACCACTTCGCCGGTGCACTTCATGCGGTAGGAAAGCACCATGCCCTGCAAGTCCACCCGAACGCTGATGCCTGCCACCTGACGGTCGTCCACCAGCCACTGCCAGCTAAAGGTAGTCCCCGGCACCAGCAAGCCCTCACGGCTGATCCTGCGAATGTCCAGCGGCATGGAGTCACTGGTGTGCGGCTTGCAGCTGTAGCTGCTGCGCCGTCCACTTCCGCGTCCACCCATTTTTACTCTCCGCTTTTTGCCGAAATCAATTGGCAGTTGTAAACAACCTGGGACTCTAAATACCCATGGAATAGGCTGAAACCGGCATGGATGCTGGGATCTGAGTGTTTTTTGTAATGCCGGAAAGTACGCATGCTTTCACGCTGCGCGGCTGCCCCGGAGGTCCTTTAGCTTGATCAGCATTGCCAAAAGTGCGCTCAAACTTGCGGTCCAGGTGCGTTTCGTAGCGGGAAAGCCGCTCCAGCATGTAGCCTCATACCCTTTGAGTCCGCGGTCCTCGACCTGATCCTCTACGTGGGCTGGGATCGGAACGAGGTTGGTATCTTGTGTGGTCGTCTTCATGATCGGGCCCTTAATCAGTTGACGGGCGGTAGAAAGTGATCGCAGCGCTGCAAGACATCGAGCACAGCCAGTTGTTTGACGCAACGTGGGCCAGCGCAGCAGTGTCTGCACTCGACGCAAAGACGGCGGTCATCCCCCTCGCGGTCACGAGCGACAAGTTGGTCGGCTAGTTCTTCGGCCAGGCCACTAGGCAGGCCCAGCGTGTGGAATCGGGCTTGACGGACCATGAAAGTCTGGGTCTCGTTCTCGTTCCATACCCAACCCCGGCCGTGCCAGTCGCCGCGCTGACCTACCGATGTTTTCTGAAACGTGCCCTCCTGGGGTACTGACAAAACAGACACAAGGTCGCACGCATCACCGGACGGGTCCGGGTAGCGGACTGACACAACGGACAAAAGCGGCCGGATGCTCGGGCCGTCAATGGTTTTGGCAGTTTTGACAGTCGCGGGGGTGGACGCGTTTGCGCCGATTTCCGCGGCCCTGAGCATCCACCGGCTCATGGCTGTACTCCGGGCCGCAGGCTGTACAACGTGGTCGGCCGCCCGCCGTCGGCGAAAACGGACTCCATCAGCCAACCGTATTCCAACAATATGTCCAGCCCGGCCTCGACCGTCTCGCGGTCATTCAATCCTTCCCATCCAGACCGATACACCTTGCGCGCCGTGAAAGACGGCTCCAGAGCGCCCGTCTTGATCTTGACCAAGATGGCCTTGGCGGCCTTCACGGTTGGCCGAATGCCGCTGGCATAGGCCCGACTAGCATGGGCCTGGAAGTAATCGGCCAGTTCCAGCGATTGGGCCAGCGACTGCATGTCCACCGGACCCGTCTTGCCAGCAGCGAGATGGAGGGTTAAGGCCAATGCCGGCACATGCTTGCGGAACTTGGATAGCGCTGATTCAAGCAATGCCCCGCCGCTGGCACCCCGCAATTGGCCTTCCAGTTCGGTGCGCCATTCCACGAACAGGGTCCTGGCATCAACCGCAAGCCGCAGAAACGGCAAGCCATTGCCATCTAGCTGTGAATGCTCCGCGCCGAGTTGCACTGTGTCCAGTTGCTGGATTCGCTCAAACGCCTCTCTCGCGCACTTCTTGGCTACATTGTCGGGCCAGCGATCGACCTCGCGCCACTGACCTGGGTCGTCCGGCCATGCGATCACAAAGCGCTCAAGCAAGCCATCTGAACCATGCCGGTGCGCATCTTTGATCAGGCGAGACAAGGGGCCCGGTTGGATGCCACCGATCACACTGACTCGCAAGTCATCGATGCGGATATGCCCCCGACCGATTCGGTCAAACAGATACGGCCCCCCCGACCAGCTCTGCAGATAAAACCCGCGCGCCTCGGCCTGTTCTTCTTGGGCCAGATTTCGCAACAGACTGGCGATCTCGTCGCGCTCCAACAGTATGCCGCCCGGGTTGTCGGCAAGGATGGCCCCTGCTGATTCGTAGGTCAGGTTATTGACTACGAAGCGTTCATGTTTCGGAGACTCCAGTTCGACGCTGCATTCAAGTTGAAACGCCGCCTCAGGGTTCTTCTTTAGTGCTGCAGCCGCATTTACCTCGCGCGCCCGCTGGCGGATCTTGGCTACTTTAAGCGCCTGATCGTTGTCCTTGACCGCATCACGGTAGACCTCGCCCGACATTGCTTCCATGGCGCGTAGTGGAAGCAGCGCCGCAGACTGTGCGGGGCTTTTCATCAGGCCTGGCCGGCCAACGATCAGTCCCCACATGTTCGCGCGTTCCTCCCAGTCGGTTTTCTGCTGCGGACGAACGGCAAGCTTCCGGGCTGCCAGTGACGACAGGCCGACCAGCATCGGCACCGCCACGAAATCGGGCGGGCACGCCATGCGCTCAGAGACGTCCTGGACCCAGGGGCGAATCGAATCGGGCAAGGATGTGAGTGGAAATGCCGGCACGGCTTGGAGCTCCGGGGGCAACGGACGCGGCCCAGGCTGCCGTTCAATGTCAGTGTCCAGCGCCGCCAGGTGTCTTTCCAAACCGTCACTCATGGAATACCTCCACGATGCGGTTGATGCGACCCGCGGCTTGCAGCAGGCGATTTCGATCGGCATCTGAGAGAACGACACCGCGACCCACGTTGGCGGCGGCCACTGCAGTGAGCATGGCCTCTTGTTGGAGTACTTCCAGAGCAGCTCGGGCCGGCAGTGGTGTCGGCTTCTGGAGCCTTGACGGTTTGTCGTCGTCCACCCATGCCCCCAACTCCGTGGCGGCAACGACAAATTCAAGACCGTGCATTTGCATGTGGTAGCTGAGGACATCTCCGCCCTTTGCAGCGCAAGCCATGCAAATCCAGGCGCCGCTGTCCATCTTCACGCGCAGGGAGTCGCTGCCATGGTGGAAGTTGCAAGCCGTGGTCTTCCACTTGGCAGTGCGCGGACCCGAAAGGTTCAGGCCTTGGTCGGTGTAGTAGGTAGCGGGGTCCGGCAGTCTGGTGCGGTCGAAGCTCATGACCGTACCCCCAGCCTGGAAGCGAAGTCCCGCAGAGCGGCCAAGTCCTGGGCGAAGTAGCTGTATCCCCATTTGCTCACCGTGTAGCCGCCACAGGCGCCGCAGTGAACCCCATGCCCGGCCAGCGCAAGCTGGGCAATCAACGTCGCATCGGTCTTCACGAAACCGTCGCGGGTGCGTATAGTGGCGGAGTAGTTAGATTTGGTAGTTTCAGCAAGAGCCCGATTGCCGTCGGGCTTTTGCACGTCTGCGGCCAACATCACGCAAGCCCCAGCACACGGCGCAGGTCTGAAGTTTTCCAGGCCAGCCGCCCAGAAATGCGAATTGGATTTACCGCGCCGTTCTGATAGACCGCCCAGCACCTAAGTGTTTGCGGCTTGCGATTGAGGTAGTAGGCGGCGGCGGCGGTATCCACTGTGGGGCGCGTCACAGCTTCCAGCGGCGGGAATAGTTGAACGGTTTGCTTCTGCATGGGTCACCTTCCTTTCAAAGTGACTCAAGTAGATTTTTTGGGTATGTACCCCCGTCAAACCGGGTACGTTTCCCGCTTGCTTCTCATTGGTGAACTGAACACGGTTCCGGGTATGTTCCGGGTATGTTCCGGGTAAATCACTTCGGTCGCTTGCCGTCTCGTATCAGTGCCGACTGCCACCGCTCGGCTCCGTTGAGATCAGCCTGTTCCTGTTTGGCCTTCTTGACTTGCTTGCCAATGGATGAACGGTCGGCTTTCGGGTTTTCAGCGAGCTCTCGCTCGAAAACACGCTCCAATGCGCCGCGACCTCCACCTGCTTCGCCATGCCATTTAAGCAATCGAGCCCGCCGTTGCGCGGGTGTTTCGGGGGGTGGGGCCTTGCGCGCAGGTTCGGGTGCCCCGTCCTGAGGCGCGAACTGCTCTACCTCCCAGCGCCAGGGCACCCCACCATCGGTGGCCCATTCGTTCACATCCTGCGGCGTTACCAATTCATAAAAGTCGCGCACCGTCTCCGGGCGGTATGGGGCGAGCGTGTGCGGATGTCGAACGGTCATCGTTCCATCGCGCGCTGCTTGCATGAATTGCTTGAGCAGAGTGTCCCGCGACGGGTCATTCCAACCTCGCTGTTCTGCAATCGATTTGACGGCCTCGTGCAGCGTGTAGTACCCCGGCGGTGTGACCGGCGGCGGTGTTTCTGGTGCATCCACGGGCTGCGAGAATTCACCACCCCCAACAGAACCACGAAAATATCCCGCCTCGATGACCTCGCCCGCTTCATTTCTTAGGTCCCATACGTCCACCTTTCCCGGCTTGTCAACGAAGTGAAAGACATCGCCAGTGGTCTTCCCCCACGCAACCAAGTGTTCCGACTTCGCGTGCAAGAGAAGAAGAGTGTCGGTCGCGTCCGAGGCAGGGGGTATTTGAGCTGCTTCAATTAGTTCTTGCGCACTGGCAATACGGCCTTGGCCATCGCATACGGTCAATAGTCCTTTGTTGGCAGCGTGTAGCAGTAAGGAGATCCGTGCAGGGCGTAGCGACTTTAAAGTTGGCCCATGTAGAGGCAGCGCCCCATATCCGCTTGCAGCATGCTTTGCCATAGCCTCGGCAACGTAGATAAGCGGGATGACATCGCCGTGCATTGCCACCCAAACTCTCACCGTGTATTCCAATTCGCACCCCTTCAAAGTGCTGCCTTCATCGGGTGCCCCAGCAGGCGGGTGAAGGTTTCCCGCTTTTCGGTTCGCGGACCTAGCTGGGGCGATCGCAGCCTATCCCATTTTCGCGGCCTACCCCATTTCGCGGGCGCCTCCACTTGCGAGGCGACGACCAAAGCATCACCGCACCACGTGGCCGCGGATGCAATGCGCAGAATCTGCTGATCACCGCAGCCACCGGATGCGGCAAAACCTGGCTGGCCTGTGCGCTGGCGCATCAGGCGGCGCGCTCGGGCTTCCCGGTGCTGTACACCCGCGCGGCGCGGCGCGCCTGTTCGATCAACTGCAAGGCGCTCACGGGGATCGCAGCTTCGCGCGGCGCCTTACGCAGCTGGCCAAGCTGAATTTGCTGGTCATCGACGCCTTGGCGATCTCTCCGATGGGCGCGGCCGAGCGTAACGCTCTGCTGGATGTGCTGGATGATCGTCTTGGCAGCCGCTCGACCTTGATTACCAGCCGCGCCCGGTCAAAGCCTGGCACACCCACTTAGATGACCCGACGGTCGCTGACGCGATCCTGGACCGCGCGGTGCACAGCAGCTACAAGGTCGAGCTCAAAGGAAAAACGCTGCGCGAGACAGCCGAAGACAAATGACACCCGAACACCACCGTGCGAGCGCCAAAGACGACTTGCCCACCTCGTCGTGCATTCATCGCAAGCGACGCCCGTCGCCGTGGATAAGTCTGCACCGCGCAGCTCCAACGAGCGCTTCGCGCAGACCCGTTTGAAATTGATCGTGGACGATTGAGATATATTGAGTCCCTCGCTTGCGCGCTTCGCCCGCCCGTCCACGATCAGACTCAAATAGCCGTCCACGATCGCTGAAATGCGCAATCGAAAGAGGATGACTGTCGAAGCGGAGCGGATCCGCGCCTCCTGATCATTCGTTCGAAAGTCAGGCTGAAGTTGTTGACAAAGGTGCCAGATGCATATTTCGTCGTCACTCGAGGCAATAAGGCTCAAGAACTTTCAAGCTATCCGGGACGAAGTCGAAATTCCTCTCAAGCCCCTAACCTTCATTTATGGCCCGAACTCGGCTGGCAAGAGCAGCATGATCGATGCGCTTCGCTGCTTGGAGGAATTTTTCCTAAAGCCCGAGCATAGTGCCGGGCGATGGGTTCGCACAGAAGCGGGGGCAGCCGCGGCAACAATGGTGGTGGGTGCTACTTTTAAGACTTACGCCCGACTCGACGAGCTCGTCGCCACGGATGTACATCAAAAATTGCCCGAATGGCTGATCCGCGACAACAATCTACAAGGGGGGAACGAGTGGTGGACACCGGGTCCCCATCTCCTCGACATTAGGCTGACGATGGGCGAACTCTCCGGCGAGTTTGGCCTCACCGAATTGGAGCTACTCATTGATCAGAAGAAAGTCCTCGAGTGCAAATATGAATCTGAATCCATTGTGGAGGATGCCTACCTTGTAAAACTGGCTTCGTCATTCTTCGGAGATCGGGTCTGCAAGTATCTCAACGAACTTGACGGGTCCGTGGGCTACGACCGCAAAGGTCGGCTCGTAGTTGATGCAGAGCTTGTGCGGGGTCCGCTCCGTCTCCGCCGCCCGTATCTTGATGAAACGAGTGGGGATCTCGAGGCGGCGGTTCTAAGACTTGCCGACCTGTTGCTCGGCTTGGTTGCAGGTTGCTTGGTAGGGGTCGATCGACGGGTCGCGTTCGCTGACCGAGGATTGATCCACGATGATGAGTTAAGCGTGGTTCAGGCGCGGTATTGGAATCCCACAGATCCGCCAATGGTTGCGTTGCAGCACTTGGGTAAAAAGGCATCGCCCTCTGCGGCGATCCGTGTAATTGCCCTGTCCTTTTTAGAGGACATGAAGCGAGCAAAGTCAACGCAACAGAAGAAGCACCGACCCGGGAAAACCTTGGCGCTGAAAGAAGTTGTCAGGCGCGCGTTGGACGCGGATGCCGAAGCTGCTCATGCCGGTAGTCCCGATTCGAGATTCGACATTGATGAGTCGCTTCACCAATTCGTTAACCGGTGCCTTTCGGATCACCTGTTTATTGACCAGGGATTCCAGATCGCGGCCGAGATCTTTGAGATTCAACAGGCAGGAGTCAAACCCCAGGCTGCACGTAAGGCCGCTAATCCCGTGTCCAAGGATGGCTTTTTGGGATACCTGGTCACTTGTTTTCTCATCGACAAGGGCGCCCGTCGTCTGACCTTCGAGGACGTGGGGACTGGCATTAGTTGCGTCGTGCCGGTGTTGTGCAAGCTGCACGGCCAATTCAGTTTCTCTCAGCAGCCTGAACTTCATCTTCATCCAGCCCTTCAATCGGCCTTGGGGGATGTTCTGGTCGAGCGTGCCCAGCACCCACTTTTCCGGCACGTCGTGGAAACGCATAGTGAATATGTCTTGCTGAGGTGCTTGCGTCGAATCCGTGAAACTAGCCAGGGCCGCCGACCCACTGCATCGGGTATGGCACTGAAGCCCGATCAGATTTGCGTCCTCTACTTCGATCCCCAGCCAGATGGGGCAACGAGGGTCAGAGAAATCCGCGTTTCATCCGAAGGGGACTTCATCGACCACTGGCCTCGTGGATTTTTTGAGGAGCGCGGAAAGGAGTTGTTCGATGAATGAGCTCTACGGGGTTGACCCGTCGGCACCGTCGAATGCCCTTGAATTAGGATTCCTCCTCAGACTTTTTGACGTCGGTGAGGGGCGATTCATTGCCGAGTTTCCGGTGAATTGGCTTGATGACCTTAGGAGGAATTTAGCCGAGCGATCTGACCTCGGTGCGATGAGAGGTGAAGAAGCCAAGACGCGGATTCGCCACGCGCTCCTGCCGGCAAGTTCTCGCTATGTACCCGGGCTACCGTGGATTGAGAATGCGGACAAGTTGAGGCAGGAAGTCAAGATGCTGATCGGTGCGAGTGGCTGTCCGCCGTCCGCTGAGCCCCTTCCTTCTGTGATTGCATCGCCCGACTCCCTTCCCGATTCCAGAGCTGATCACATTCCTAGGACGGCTGGAGCTTATGCAAAAGCAGCGCGGCCGTTGTTCTTCACCTCTCCCGTGGTTTGCCTCGTCGACCCATACTTCCGACTGCGGCATCGGGATCGGCAAGGGACTCGATGGACTGCCGATCGACGGCGTAGTGATGTGTTGCGCGCGCTTCTACAGAACGCGACCGAGTCGAAGCGATTCGAGCGCTTTCGACTCACTGTGTCTCGAAAGGTTGGTCTTGAAGATGATGAGTCCGGCACCGAATTGATTGCCGCCGCGTACAGCATCGCAGAGGAGGCCGGGCTTCTGCACATCGATTTCGAATTTGATGTGATCGAGGATATTGCGCCGCGCCATGATCATCCTCGCTATCTGCTGGGAACGCGAAGTGGGCTGCAGTTTGACTACGGATTTGATACGTCGACAGACGGAAAGTTAAATCATGTGCATTGGATGAGCCGTGCTGAACTTGACCCCTTGCTGAAGGTGTTCATGAATGCGCCTGCTCGCACGCACCGGAACATTGGAGCTGGGCGGAGTTGAATCATCCCGGGCGAACGTCCGATGCCATGCCGGCGAGAGCGAAGACTGGGTAAAGGTACTCGTTCGTCACTCGCGTGGCGTGCACTTCGATTCCGCCACCGACGAATCCGTCGGCAGGCTGCTGAGCCGTTGGCATGCCCCACTCTTCTGAAAATCCGAGCCGAGGCAACGCGTCGCAAGCCGAAACGATCGGGTCTGGGAGCGGTATCGCAATTGACTACCTCGGGGCGTTACTTCACCACCCGAAGTTTGCCAGTGGTGGCGTCCGCGTCAAACTGAATCCCCGCGTGCCGCAGAATCCACGCCTCGATGCGCTCATGGTGAATCCGTAGGAGTTCCAAGGGACGGATGGTGTAGTGCTTTTCAGCGGTCGCGCTGGGCTTGTGGCCTTGAATCTGCGCCACCACTCCCACGGGCACTGCCAGCCATTCAGTCAGGCTTTTGAACGAACGACGCAGCCCGTGCAAGGTCAGCCCCTCAAGTCCGGCAGCTTTGCAGGCGCGTGTGTGGGGCGTGTTGGGCTCAGTCAGGCATCCGGTCGCACTGGTGGGGCTGGAAAACACCCACGGGTTAGGCACCTCTCTGCCAGTCTTTTTGTCTTTCATCATGCGGCGGGGCAGGGCTGCCAGCAGGTGCAGGATGTAGGGCGTTGCTGGTATCTCGCGGGTTCCCTCTACTTTGTCGCGGATGCTGATTCCCTTCCATTGGGTATTTACATCTTCCCAGCGCAGCGCCAGCACTTCACCCGGCCTCGCGCCAGTCAGCAGCATCATTTGCAGGCAGGCCGATATGACCGGGTTTTCAAGCTGTTGCACGGCGGCAAACCACGGGGCCAACTGTTCGCGCTGCAACACGTCCGATTTAGTCCTGGCCTTGCCCAACGACTCGCGGGCCTTTTTTGTCTTGGCTGGGTTCTTTGCGGGTAACAGGGCGGCATATTCCGGTTGTTCCGCGCACCATGTTAGAAACACGGTCAACAGTCGCCACGCAAGACGGGCAGACGATGCGCGGGTTTTGCCTTCTTTGGCGGCCCACCGTTCGATTTTCGCCGGGGTAATGTCCCGCAATGCCAGCGGCATCAATGAAGCCAGCGGCCCCGGCTTGGTCAATTGCTTGCCACCACCACGGCGGCCAGACGGTAGCCCCCCGGCCTTGGCCTTGTCGATATGGTCGCGGTAATGCAACTCCCCCCAGAGCGGGCGGCGTTCCTCTATGTATGTAGCCCACACTTCGCCCACGGTCACCGCGGCCAACTTGTCGGCTTGGGCTTTGACATTTGCGGCGGTTTTCTTCGCGGCATCGACGGCCATGCGCTCGCGTTCTACCTCTCTCGGGTCTGCGCCAGTGTCGAGCATGGTTTGCAGCTTGCGTGCTTCCTTTTGGGCGGCATCGATGCCCCATGTGCCCACGTTCCCAATGGTGCGGCGAATGGTCTGCCGGTTTAGCTTGGCTTCAAACACGAATGATTTCGCGCCAGCAGCAGTCACGCGCACCCGTAGACCGTTGCCTTTTTTGTCCCGCAGGAATGCTTGAGACTTCCCAACTGGGCAGGCCAAGCACTTGATTACCTCGACGGTCAGGTTGTGGGCCCCGCTCAAATCTAGCGTGTCGCTTTTGGGTTTTCTTGCCATGGCCTGCACCCTTTTAGGTTGCCAAAAATCCATGTAGCCACCATGTAGCCACTTTTTGTGAATTTCGAGGAATATTAATCAACGCCTCTTGTTTTCGATTTCCCCGCTGAAAACTCGTAAGTTGTTGATTTTCATTGATTGTATAGATAGCAATCAACAGGCGAAAATACTAAAAAGTCAGGATTGTGATTCCTGTTGTCGTGGGTTCGAGCCCCATCAGCCACCCCAGATTTTTTGGTACCTAGCAAGAGGGCTCACAAACGTGTGAGCCCTCTTTTTTTGTGCCCGTGTCGGCAGTCACGCGTCATTGCGCGAACGCAAATACGCCTCCACCACGGTTTTCAGCTCCGTTGCTCGCGGCATGAACCGCAACGCGTCCAGACCACGATCAATGTCGACAGCCGGGTCGTAGCCGCGCGGACCCAGAATCTTCATGCGTTCCCCATACTGGCGCCCCTCCAGCGTGCCATGCCACAGGTGCATCACCCTGTTGTCCGCATAGCCCAGGCGCTGTTGATCTGGATGCCCAGGCAGGCAGTGCGCCGCCCAGGCCATGACATCGGCTTGATGGCGCGGCGCATAGTGACGCACACTGAAGAGCTCTTGCAGCCTGCCGGTGACTGCCGCTGCCAGCACCAGGTCTCCCCCACCGACGATGTTGGCGTCGTACAGGGCGAAATCCGGCAATGCCGCCAGCCGCACAGCACACGCCATTCCCGGCCCGCCCGCGGGAGAAACCGCACGGGTGATCGCCATTGCGTTAGCCGTCGCGACGTCAGTGGTGAACAACGAGCCCTTCTGCGCCAGTGCAAAGGCAAGCGATCCAACCGAGCTCTCGGGTGCCTGCGAAACCAGGTCGCAGCGGCTGCGCACAGTCGGTGGCAACTCTGGAAGGTAATCGACCCACGAGTGGCACTGCACGATAGGGCAATCATCGAGTGCGTCTTCCACACGCAGATGCCAATCGGCGTCTGCAAAGACGACATCGGCATCCAGGATCGCAACGTCGCCTGCAAGACGGTCAGCGCGGATGCGCGACAAGCCGTGATTGAGCATCCGTTCCTTTTGCCACATGAGGTCGCCGCCACTGATGCGGATCATCACGTCCGCATCGGACTCGCCCAGGTCGAAGCGGGCATCAGGGGACCACTCGACTGTCACCAGGGGCACGCCGAGGTTTTCACGGAAGACCTGGTAGTTGTGCCGGCGCCGCTCGCCCTTGAACGGGTTGTAGTACGTGGTCAGTGCAATCAACGCGCTCTTCCCGCTCACCCCTTGGGTAATCCCTCGTAACGCCACCACTCGCCTACGCGGGCGTCCCACTCCTTCGGCTGGAATAGAACTCTGCCTGCACAGGGCGTGAATGTCATCTCGCCGAAGCGAATGTCCGTACCGCAGCAATAAAGGTCCACACGCACAAAATCGAATCCGGACGACAGCGTTGCCGCGATCTCCAGCATCTCATCGAGTTTGGCTGGCCGTGGGATCGGCGGCGCCAGGTACTCCTTGCGGTAGGTCAGCTCGATGGGCTCCCAGTCAGGCGTGAAGAAGCGGTGGATCGTGTGCGAACGGCTGCCGACCTGAAGCAGTCTCGGTACGCCGGCGAAACAGAAAAAGATGTAATCGAGCGGTCCGTCAGGATGGCCGTCATCCAGGCGAGGCTCGATCAGCAGCCGGCGCGGAACATCCCAGTAGTGGTATTCGCGCCTTCTCCAGTAGAACGACTCGGCTTGCCAGCCAGCGGCCATCGCTTCTACCGCGCCGTGATCGCAGGGCGAAAGGAGCAGCGCCCCCTTGCCAGAACCTTCATTGCACTTGAGCACGACTTCGCCCGGAAGCCGCTCCCAGGGGATCTCGCGTGCATCGTCGCCGGTCCACAGCAGCGGTGTGAGGAAGCGTTCATCGATACGGCTCGCCACATGGTCGCGCACCCTGATCTTGTCGGACAGGGTTGAGTAAACGGGACAACCGCTCTCGTGAACATCGAGCATGCGGCGGTAGAGCTTCTCGGTGAAGGTTGACGCGTTGGCACGGTCGAGCGGGCGCCCCTGCTCCACCTCGTAGTAAGCGCGAAGGATGTCGGGGCCCAGGGCGATAGCGTCGGCTTCCCGGCCATCGGTGCGAAGCGCCGATGCCTGATCGAGCAGCGCCTGCAACGCATCGGTGGCCTCGAGCCCGTTGTGCGACAGCGCCATCGCGTCACTTCGTGAGCAGCGGATCCATCTCAGGTTTTGGCGCCTTGATCGTGACCTTCAGGCGCTCCTTGAGCAGGTTGTAATAAGCAATGCCTTCTGCGGTTGCCCACCACTGCGAATACTGCTGGCGCTCCTGCTTTGCAACTTCATCGGTCGGGTTCTCGCGCGCGACCAGCTTGTTGACTTTCACGACCGCATAACCCTGCGCTCCGAGGTCAACCCCGACAAAACCAGGCAATGCACCCGGGTCGGCACGCAATGCGGCCTCGACCAGTGGCTGCGGTTGATTGGCTGCGTCCTGGCGCGAGAGCGTCACAGCGGGTGAAAGCGTGGCCGTCGCCGGCGCCGCCTTCCAGGCAGCCAGCTTTGCCATGCCTTCCTTTTTTGCCAGTTCGGAAGAACGTGCGGCCACCAGCTTCTCGCGGACTTGCTCCTTGACCTCTGCGAACGGCAAGGTCCGCGCAGGCATGTACTGCGCGACGCGTCCCGAGACCAGGGCACTGGGTCCCGCCTCGACCGCCTCGGTGTTGCGCTTCTTGTCCACGCTGTCCGGCGCGAAAAGCGCATTCAGGAACTTCTCTGACGCCAGCGGACCTGTGGCACCGGCCGCGGGGGTGCGGCGCACACCGGATGCCGTCCTGATCTCGAGCTTGAGCTTGTCGGCAACAGGCTTGAGGCTGTCAGCTTGCTCATAGACCGTGTTGCTGAACGCATCGGCGCTCTCGGCGAACTTGCGCTGGGCTTGCTGCGTCTTCAGCGTTGCTTCGAGTTCGGTACGCGATTCCTCGAATGTCTTGGGCTTGGGCGCTGCCTTGATGTCAGTGAGCTTGACGATATGCAGGCCCAACTCGCTTTCGACAGGTCCGCCGATCTCGCCCTTCTTGAGCGAGAACGCAAGATTCGCGACCGCAGGCAGCATCGCGTCCTTCACGAAGAAGTCGAGGTCGCCGCCCTTGGCTGCCGTCTCTTCGTGCTTCGATTCTTTTTTGGCGACATCCGCGAAGCTGTCGGGTGCTTTCTTCACAGCAGCCAGCAGTTGATCCGCCTTCTCTTTGGCTTTCGCGCGATCGGCTTCGCTTGCACCCTTTGCCAACGGCACCAGGATGTGGCTGGCGCGGCGCTCTTCCTGGCCGGCAACCGTCTTCTGGTTCTGCTCGAAGTAGCTCTTGACGTCCTGCTCGGCCAGCGTGATCCCCTTCTTGACCGTCTCAAGGTCCAGCACCACATACTCGATGTTGGCTTGCTCCGGGGTCTGGAACATCGACGGGTTCGCCTTGTAGAAGGTGTCGAGGTCCGCATCAGTGATCGTGACCTTGCTGGCGAATTCGGCCGGTGCAAACCGGGCCACCTGCACTTCGCGTTTTTCGAAGAACGGGTTGATCGACAGGGCCGCTTGCTGCGGTGTCGCGAAGCTCGTTCCACTGACGCCTGCAAACAACTGACGGGCAGACAGATCGGCGCGCACGCCGGCTTCATACATTTCAGGCGTCATGCCCTGGGCGCCAAGCAGTGCGCGATAGCGCGCCATGTCGAGCTTTCCATCAGGGCCGCGCATCGAGGCGATCATTTCGTTCTTTTGCAGCTCGCGCGCCAGGCGCTGGTCCGTCGTTGTGAGGTGCGCCTTGTCTGCTGCCGCAGCAATCACGCGGTCGCGAACGATGCGCTCGAGCATCGCGTACTTGAATGCCGGTGTGTCCAGCATCTTGGCGTCGAGGCCCGGGTTTTGCGATCGGACACGATCGACTTCCTTTTTGTGGGCTTCATCCCACTCCGACTGCTTGATCTCGCGGCCATCGACCTTGGCAACGGCCTCGCCCTGTTCGTTGTAGCGGTTGTACCCCTCAAGGCCAAACAGGACAAACGACGGGAAAATCAGCAGGACCAGCAGGAACTGCATGACCCGGTTGTGCTTGCGAACGAATTCAAACATGAGTGGAGTCTCGAATCTCTCGAAAAAAACAAAAGGCGAACAAATCGTTCGCCTTCGCTTGGGTCTTGGTGGGTGCTGACGGACTCGAACCGCCGACCTACGCCGTGTAAAGGCGCTGCTCTACCAGCTGAGCTAAGCACCCCACCTTAACTGGCCCCATCAGTTCAGCGCATCTTTCAGCGCCTTGCCGGGACGGAACTTTGGAACCTTGGCGGCCTTGATTTTAATCGCAGCGCCAGTACGGGGATTTCGACCACTTCGCGCTGCACGTTTTCCGACTGCAAACGTACCGAAACCCACCAGCGAAACCGACCCGCCTTTTTTCAGCGTGGTCTTGACGGCGCCGATCATCGACTCAAGTGCGCGGGTAGCCGCGGCCTTGGAGATGTCCGCATGCTTTGCGATGTGCTCGATCAGTTCAGTCTTGTTCACAAGGGGCCCCTCGTACAGAGAATTATGGACAGTGTGTCTCTTGAAAAATCAATTGGGCTTGTTGAGCAGGGCTGCCGGGGAATGCATTGAAGGTGCGTTCCGGGAGAGCCTTGCAAGCCACCGACCGATTAAAGCGATGCGGTCTGACGGTGTCAATACGGGGGCAGCAATACAACAGCGCGGAGGCGGATTCTATGCGCTTTTCGTGCCGTCCCAGTTCGAAGCACGCCCGATTTTTGTGCGGCACTGCGCAAGAAAATCGGTGCGCGCATCGTGCATCTGCTTACAACGCGGCGGCTATGGCACGCCCCACGTCGGTTGTGCTCGCGGTGCCGCCGATATCCCCGGTTCTCGGTGCGCCACTCCTGGGGTCCAGCACCTTTTCGATGGCCTGGAGAACGGCGTCATGCGCATCCCTGTGCCCCAAAAAGTCGAGCATCATCGCGCCGCACCACACCTGCCCGATCGGGTTGGCAATATTGCGCCCGGCAATATCCGGCGCCGAGCCGTGCACGGGCTCGAAGAGCGACGGAAAAAGGCGGTCAGGGTTGAGGTTGGCGCTGGGTGCAATGCCGATGGTGCCGGTGCATGCCGGGCCCAGGTCACTGAGGATGTCGCCAAAGAGATTGCTGGCGACCACCACATCAAAGAAGTCCGGGCGTTGCACGAAGTGCGCGGTCAGGATATCGATGTGGAACTTGTCCACCTTCACGTCGGGATAGGACTTCGCCATTTCGGCGACGCGTTCGTCCCAGTACGGCATCGTGATCGCAATGCCGTTGGACTTGGTTGCGCTGGTGAGGTGTTTCTCGGGCCGCGACCTGGCCAGCTCGAACGCGAACTTCAGCACACGATCAACGCCGATGCGCGACATCACCGTCTCTTGCATGACGATCTCGCGCTCGGTTCCGGGGAACATGCGTCCGCCGATCGACGAATACTCGCCCTCGGTGTTCTCGCGCACGATGTACATGTCGATCTCACCGGGCTCGCGTGCGCTGCCGTCGCGCCGCACGACGGGCGCGATGATGCCGGGCATGAGTCGCGCCGGCCGCAGGTTGACGTACTGGTCGAACTCGCGCCTGAACAGCAGCAGCGAACCCCACAGCGAAACGTGGTCGGCGATCTTCTCGGGCCAACCCACAGCGCCGAAGTAAATCGCGTCATGCCCGCCGACCAGGTCCTTCCAGTTGTCGGGCATCATTTGTCCGTGCTTTTCGTAGTAGTCCCAGCTCGAAAAATCGAAATGATCGAACGCCAGATCGATGCCGAACTTTGACGCTGCTGCTTCCATCACACGCACGCCCTCAGGCATGGTCTCCTTGCCGATGCCGTCGCCTGCAATGACTGCGATGCGCTTCTTGCCTGTGCTGTTGCTCATGGTCCTGCTCCTTCAAAGAATCCGGTTGCTTCCTGCAGCAGGAGGCCGGGTGCCTCCTCCGCGATGTAATGGCCGCAGGGCAACGCTCGCCCGCTGACCTGCGATGCACGTTCGCGCCAGAGCGCAAGAACGTCAAATGATGCGCCCACGGCGCCATGTTCGCCCCACAGCACGCGAAGCGGTTGCTCCACATGCCGCCCCGCCGCGATGTCCTGGCGGTCGTGGTCCAGGTCGATGCCGGCGCTTGCACGGTAGTCGCCGCAAATGCCTCTGGCGCTTCCCTCGATCTGGATGCAGCGCTCGTATTCGGCCAGCGCCTCGGGCGCGAAAGCGCCCAAGCCCGCATGGCGCTTGCCCATGACGCTGCGCAGGTAACGCACCGGGTCGGACTCGATCAATGCTTCGGGAAGCGGCGGAGGCTGCACGAGGAAGAACCAGTGCCAATACGCGCGAGCAAATGCCAGCGAAGTTTGTTCGTACATCGCAAGCGTCGGCGCAATGTCGAGCAGCATCATCCGCCCCACGGCTGCGCCATGATCCACCGCGAGCCGATGGGCTACACGAGCGCCACGATCGTGGGCGAGCACGTCGAATTGATCGAAGCCCGCTGCATGCATCACCGCCATGGCGTCCAAGGCCATTTCGCGCTTGCTATAGGCCGCACTGCCCTCGCCGGCAGGCGGTCGCGCAGAGTCGCCGTAGCCGCGCAGATCCATCATCACGACGGGCCGGGCATTGGCCAGTTCAGGGGCCACCAGGTGCCACATCGCATGCGTCTGCGGATGGCCGTGCAGCAGCAGCAGGGGTCGGCCCGATACGGCATTCACACTTCGCCAGGCGTTCAGGCGAACCGCCCCACGGTTGACTTCGAAAGCTTCGAACTGCTCCAGCATCGGGCGATTGTCCTTGCGAACTTCAGGAAGACCCGTGTGGCGCGGGGGTCCGCACCACCAGACTGACGCCCACTGCCGTGAGCGCCATTCCCGCGACGGTGAACGCCGTGATGGCTTCCCCAAAAAGAATGGCTGCCATCACAGCGGTGCACGGCGGCACCAGATAGAGCAGGCTCGTCACGGCAGTGGCCGCGCCTTTCTGGATCAGCAGGTACAACAGCGAACTGCCGCCCAACGTCAACGCCAGCACCGACCACGCCATCGCACCGGCCAGCTCGCCGTTCCAGCGCATGGCTTCGGTTTCCAGCAACGCCAAAGGCATGGTGACTGCGAATGCTGCGCATAGCTGCACGAAACTCGCCGTGCGCACATCGCAAGGCGTGACGAAACGCTTCTGGTACAGCGTCCCCGCCGTGATGCTCACCAGCGCCATCAATGCGAGTGAAAAATTGAGCGGATGGATTTCGCCGATGCCCAGCTTTTGCCAAACCACCAGTGCGAGCCCCAGAAGGCCAAGCGCCAGGCCGGCCCACTGCCGCTTCGAAACAGAACCGCCCCAGGAAGATACCCATACCGCCGTCAGCACCGGCTGCAGGCCGACCAGCAACGCTGCCAGGCCCGCGCCCATGCCGAGCTTGACGGCAGCCCAAACGCCGCCCAGGTAACCCGCATGCATGAGGACGCCGGTGATGGCCAGATGCCCCACTTGCTGGCGATTGACTGGCATGGCGGCTCGCGCCACGAACGCCCAGACCGCAAAGCACACGACGGAAAGAAAGTACCGCATCGCCAGGAACTTCATGGGCGGCGCGTGGGGCATGCCGTAGCGGGCGACGATAAAACCGGTGCTCCAGATCAGCACGAAGACGATGGGCATGGCACGCACCAGCGCAGCGTGCCGGTCTTGTCCGGCCTGACCCGAAACGCCGGTCATTTCACCCTTCGCCTGATTTCGGGCAGCGCCTTCTGCAGGTAATACACCATCGACCAGACCGTGAGGATTGCGGAGATCCACAGCAGCCAGGTGCCCCAGACCCCGGTGTCCATGAACCCGAAAAGCACACCGTCGAACAGCAGGAAAGGAATGGCCGTCATCTGCACCGCCGTCTTGACCTTGCCCAGCATGTGGACAGCCACGCTCTTGGACGCCCCGATGTTCGCCATCCACTCGCGCAGCGCCGAGATCGCGATCTCGCGGCCGATGATGATGAGGGCGACGAAAACATCCGTGCGCTGCAGGTGGACCAGAACCAGCAGAGATGCGCAGACGAGAAACTTGTCGGCAACCGGATCGAGGAAAGCGCCGAATGCCGACGTCTGGTTCAGCTTGCGCGCCAGGAATCCGTCGAGCCAGTCAGTGGCTGCAAAGACGACGAACATCACGGTGGCGATGAGGTTCTGCACCTCGGGCTTGAGGCCCAGGTAGAACACCCCAACGATCAATGGAATCGCGACAATTCGCGTCCAGGTCAGGATCGTCGGGATCGTGAAGAACATGTGCCGATTCTGGCACGAGCCAACGGCACTAATGGAGCGCGCGATAAATCTCTTCGGCCAGCTCGCGCGAAATTCCTTCGACGCTGGCAATGTCGTCCACGCCGGCCGACGCCACGCCACGCACCCCGCCGAACCGTTGCAGCAGGCGCGCGCGCTTCTTGGCGCCAATTCCGGGAATCTCTTCAAGGCTGCTGCCGCCGACCCGAACCTTGGCCCGGCGCGCGCGCATGCCAGTGATGGCAAACCGGTGGGCCTCATCGCGGATCTGCGCGACCAGCATGAGCGCGGCCGAATCGCGGCCCAGGTAAACCTTCTCGCGTCCGTCTGCAAACACCAGTTCTTCCAGGCCGACTTTGCGCCCCTCGCCCTTTTCGACACCGACGATCACCGCCAGGTCCAGCCCCAGTTCGGCAAAGACCTCGCGCGCCATGCTCACCTGGCCTTTGCCGCCATCGACCAGCACCAGGTCCGGAAGCCGCAATGCGCCGCCTCGACCAGGGCTGGGCCGCTTGACCTCGGGCTGCTCCGGCGAATCAATTGGAGGAGAGGCATCCGGCGGGTCGCGCCCTACTTCCGCCAGCTTGGAGTAACGCCGCATCAGCACCTGCCGCATCGCCGCATAGTCGTCGCCGGGCGTGATGCCTGCGATGTTGAAGCGCCGGTATTCGCTGTTTTGCATCTTGTGCTGGTGAAACACGACGCATGAAGCCTGCGTGGCCTCACCGGCGGTGTGCGAAATGTCGAAGCACTCGATGCGGAACGTGTCGATGTTGTCTGGTGCAAGGTCCAGGGCATCGACCAGCGCACGCGTGCGCGCCTGCTGCGAGCCCTCTTCTGCCAGCAGCCGGGCCAGCTGGATGCCGGCGTTCTTTTGCGCCATCTCCAGCCAGAGGCGGCGCTGCTCGCGGGGGTTGTGGACAGCCGTCACGCGCACGCCGGTCTGCTCGCTGATCGCCTCGATCAGTTCGCGGCTCACGGGTTCGCTCGTGATCAGCGCGGGCGGCACGGGAACGCCGATGTAATGCTGCGCAATGAAAGCTTCGAGCACATGCACTTCGACGGGTAGCGGTGGCGATGCACCCATGCCCTTGTCCGCGAGATCGTCGAAATCCTGCACAGCGGCTGCGTCCTCGACATGCGTGGGGAAGTACGCGCGGTCTCCCAGATGGCGGCCACCGCGAACCATCGCGAGATTGACGCATGCGCGACCGCCCTGCACCTTCACCGCAAGAATGTCCACGTCCTTGTCCGAACCCGTATCCACCGACTGCTGGTGCAGCACCTTCGACAGCGCGCCCACCTGGTTGCGCAACTCGGCCGCCTGCTCGAACTCCAGCTTGTCGGCGTGCTGCATCATGCGCGACTCCAGCTGCGTGAGCACCGCTTGCGTTTCACCCTGCAGGAATGCCTGCGCGTTGTTCACGTCGTGCTGGTAGTCGGCGGGCGTGACGAGGTTGACGCAAGGGCCGGAGCAGCGCTTGATCTGGTAGAGCAGGCAAGGCCTGGTCCGATTGGCGAACACCGTGTCTTCACAGGTGCGCAGCCGAAAGACTTTCTGCAGCAGCTGGATCGACTCCTTGACAGCCCACGCGCTGGGGTACGGCCCGAAATACCGATGCTTGCGGTCAACCGAACCCCGGTAATAAGCGACGCGCGGGAATGCAGACGCGCTGGCAACCGATGGGTCGCCCGCCACCTGCTTGTCGGTGCCGAAAATCTTCAGGTACGGATAGCTCTTGTCGTCGCGAAAGAGGATGTTGAAGCGGGGATTGAGCGCCTTGATGAGGTTGTTTTCGAGCAGCAGCGCCTCGGCCTCGGAGCGCACGACGGTGGTCTCCATCCGCGCGATCTTGCTGATCATGTGGCCGATGCGCGTGCCACCGTGGCTCTTCTGGAAATAGTTGGAGACGCGCTTTTTGAGGTTGCGCGCCTTGCCCACATACAGCACGCCGCCATCGGCATCGAAATAGCGATAGACCCCCGGCAGGTTCGGGAGCGCGGCCACTTCGGCCAATAGCTGATCGGAATGCGTGTCGGACATACGGGGGCTATTGTGGACAATCTTCGCTTCAATCCCCGGCCCACCCGCCCATTTCCTATTTTTGGCAGCACACATGCTCTGGGACATCTTCTGCAAGGTCATCGACAACCACGGCGATATCGGCGTGTGCTGGCGGCTGGCCGCTCAACTGGGCGCGCTGGGCGAGTCGGTGCGCCTGTGGGTTGACGACGCATCGGCGCTCGTGTGGATGGCACCAGCAGGCGCTCGCGGTGTAGAGGTGCGCGACTGGGCACTGTGCGTGAATCCGGCAACAGAGCCCGGTGACTTGGTGATCGAAAGCTTTGGCTGCGAGATGGAGCAGGAGTTCCAGGCGGCGATGGCAAGGCGTGCGCAGCGACCTGCCTGGATCAATCTGGAGTACCTCACGGCAGAAACTTTTGCCGAACGCACGCACCGACTTCCGTCGCCTGTTTTGGCAGGCCCCGCCGCGGGCATGACCAAGCACTTTTTCTACCCGGGCTTCACGCCCGGAACCGGCGGCCTGCTTCGTGAGCCTGACCTTGAGGCACGGCAAGCGCAATTCAACGCGCAACGCTGGCTTGGCTCCATCGGCGTGAGTCTGGTTGAGAACGCGCGCCGGCTCAGCCTGTTTTGCTATGAGCCCCCACAGCTGAAGGCGCTGCTAGTTCAACTGGCCACAGACGCCCACCCGACGCAGTTGCTCGTCACTGCGGGACGCGCGAGCGTCGCCGCCCGCGCGGCAATTGATGTGCTGAATGCGCAGGATCCGCAGTGGAATGCCGAAGGTCACCTGTCCATCCGGTGGTTGCCCCTTCTCACCCAAACCGACTTCGATCACCTCCTGTGGTCCTGCGACCTCAACTTCGTGCGGGGTGAAGATTCACTGGTGCGTGCGCTCTGGGCGGGCAAGCCCTTCATCTGGCAGATCTATCCCCAGGACGACGACGCGCATCACGCCAAGCTGCAAGCGTTTCTGGACTGGATGGATGCGCCGCAACGCCTGCGCCAATTCCATCTCGCGTGGAACGACGTCGAGCCCGCCCTGCCCCGCATCGACCCGCAAGCGTGGACGCCTTGTGCCAAAGCGGCCAGAAACCGGCTGCTCGACCAGCAGGAACTGGTCACGCAGCTGCTGCGCTTCGTGGATAAGCTAAAATAAGAGGCTTTGCGCATGGGGCTGTTTCGATGGCCCCAACGACGCTTACAACGCTGCCAGCGCGACGAACGCCCGCCAGCGGACCTACTTCACACCAACACAGCA
This sequence comes from Caenimonas sp. SL110, assembly GCF_001044395.1. Classification (GTDB taxonomy): domain Bacteria; phylum Pseudomonadota; class Gammaproteobacteria; order Burkholderiales; family Burkholderiaceae_C; genus Ramlibacter. The sequence continues at coordinate 54,291 of NZ_JANU01000007.1, read as the reverse complement.
CGCACATACTGGCCATGAAAATCGCTCAAGAAATCCGCGCAGGCAACGTCATCATGCACGGCAAGGACCCGATGGTTGTCCTGAAAACCGAATACGCACGCGGTGGGCGCAATGCAGCCACCGTCCGCATGAAGCTCAAGAGCCTGATTGCCAACTTCAACACCGAAGTCGTGTTCAAGGCCGACGACAAGATGGACCAGATCATCCTGGACAAGAAGGACTGCACGTACTCCTACTTCGCCGACCCGATGTATGTCTGGATGGACTCCGAGTACAACCAGTACGAAGTCGAGGCAGAAAACATGGGCGACTCGCTCAATTACCTTGAAGAAGGCATGCCCGCCGAAGTGGTGTTCTATGACGGCAAGGCCATCTCGGTCGAACTGCCCACCAGCGTCGAACGTGAAATCACCTGGACCGAGCCGGCCGTCAAGGGCGATACATCGGGCAAGGTTCTCAAGCCCGCCAAGCTGGCAACCGGCTTTGAAATCGGCGTGCCGATTTTCGTGGCCCAGGGCGACAAGGTCGAAATCGACACGCGCACCGGCGAATATCGCCGCCGCGTCTGACGCGCGAGCCCACCGGCTTCACAAACTCAAGGGCTCCGCAAGGGGCCTTTGTTCTTTCTGCATCCCGTCATGGACTTCAAGCTCAGCCAGATCGCCGTCCCGTTTCGCATGCAGCCAGGGCTTCGGCGTCTGGCTGACGATGAGTTGCAGTTGACGCCCTTGCAGCCTGGCAGCCGGCTCTACCAGGAAAAGCAGGCTGCGGTGGAGAGCGGCAAGTCGCGCCAGCACCTGGCCGGATTCGATCCGACCCCCGCCCTGCGCGCCATTGCGGCCCGCGGGCATGGCGACCCGACCACGCCCGAACTGGCCTACGAAGAGGACTTCGCCGTCCTCGATGGCGAGACGGGAAGGCTCCCCTGGCTTTGTGTTTGCGTGCCCTCCCACTGGGCCCCCGAAGAAAAGCTCGGCCTGGACTTCGCAGCGCTGCATGCGCCCGTTGCAGACAGCGCCACCATCGTTGCGGCATCGCAGCATCTGGTGGCCCTGGCAACCGGTGGCCAATGCTGGGAGCGCTTCGTCTGGACGCTGACGCCCTCGCCCCGTTATGACCAGCACCCCATGCGCCACTCGCGCACGCCGTGGCCCGCCTTGCTGGATGACGGTGGATTTGCAGCTGCGTGCTGGCTCAGGGCCGAGCGGCAGTGCTTCTTCCCGGTTGGGCAAGGCACGCGCCAGTCAGTGTTCACGATCCGGGTGATGCTGCAACCGCTGGTGGAAGCGGTTGCAAGCCGCGAGGATGCCGGGCGCCTGCGCGATAGCCTGGCTTCGATGTCCGACGCTGTACTGGATTACAAAGGGCTGCGCGGCGCGCGCGCCCCCTTGCTGCGCTGGCTGGATTCGCGGGCCGACTGATGGCTGGGCGACGGCCTGGTCAATAGACCCGCGGCCATAGAAGCACCATCAGCATCACGCCAAGAACGAGCGCGATGGAGGCGATTGCGACCCAGAGCCCATTTTGCGATGCCTTCCCATCTGGCACGCGGCTGCCCGATTCAGCCAATGGGATCGCATTGGGGAACCAGGTGATCATTTCAGCCGCCACTGCCGCGGTGAACATTTCCATCGCGATGCGCTGCTGCTTCTTCTCGCCCTCGTTGCGAAGCCACATCTCGACGATGGTGCCCCTGACCCGGGTCTGAACCACATCCGCCAGCGGGATCTTGATGCGGCCTTCGTGCGTGCCCAGCCCTTTGCGAAAGCGTCCTGCCAGTCGCAGCACATCACTCTGGACCCGGGCCTCGATTTCGCCCTGGAACGAGGGAACGGGAATTCCCCGCCGGTCGGCCGCGATCAACGCGGCACTGTAGGTGGCGCGCACGACCGAAAACACGCCGCTCTTTGTCGCATTGAAGCGCTCAGCCGGCGGTTGACCAATCAGCTCGGCAACGGTCAGCTGCGCGCCATTGCTGGCAACCAGCACATGGCCGCTCGTCAATGTCTTTTTTATTCGCATGCCGACAATGGTCCGGCGGTCGTAAGGCCCCACCCGCGCACCGTCCAGCAGAACGTGAAATCCGCTCTCTTCCACCTGAGCCCCCATCGTTGTCGGCGCTAGGATAGCGGAAGATGAGCTGGCCAGTAACGCAAAATGCGCTCATGGCATCTACACGCAACATTCACGACCGACGACTGGCCGACGCCTGGGCGACCCTTCACGCGCATTCAACCGAGGGGCTGCCGCTGGACCCGGACGCGAGCCGCCTCGCATTCGCCGACCCCGAGTTTCTGCTCAGGCGCGAGACACGCGGCATCCGCTTCCAGCTCGAACTGCTCAAACCCGACCTGGAGCAGCAGGCGATGGGCATCGAAAACACCATCGTGGTTTTTGGCAGCGCCCGGTTTCGCAGCGACGAAGAGGCTGCGGCAATGGTCGTGGCGGCCCAGGCCTCGGGTGACGAAGCGCAGATTCGCCGCGCGCGCGCCCTCGCACGCAACTCGCACTACTACGAAAAGGCCCGCGCCTTCGGCAAGCTCGTCGCGCAATACAGCCAGGGCAAGGAGCCGCGCGACATGCTTTTCATCTGCACCGGCGGCGGGCCCGGGATCATGCAAGGCGCCAATCGCGGCGCGCACGAAGGTGACGGCATCAGCGTCGGCCTGGCCATCGCGCTGCCAATGGAAGAAGCGGCCAATCCATACGTCACGCCTGCGCTCTCATTCAAGTTCCATTACTTCGCGCTGCGCAAGATGCATTTCATGATGCGTGCCAAGGCGCTGGTCGCGTTTCCCGGCGGCTTCGGCACGCTCGACGAATTGTTCGAAGTCATCACGCTCGTGCAGACGAGAAAAGCCAAGCAGGTTCCGATCGTGCTTTTTGGGACCGACTACTGGAAGCGCCTCATCAACTTCGACGTGCTGATCGAAGAAGGCGTCATCTCCGAAGCAGACCTGGAGCTGTTTCGCTACTGCGACGATCCCGCAGAGGCCTGGGAGATGATCAAGGAGTTCTACCGGCTCTGATGCGCTGGCTCACGCCTGGGGCGCTGAGTCATTGCGCATCTTCACGGCCAGGCGGGCGCCCGCACCTACGACGGCGCCGGTGAACCAGAACACGCCGGAAATGCCGATCACCGCACCGGTCAGGCCGAACAGGATTGGCATGGCGACGCTGGAGGCATTGATCGCCATCAGGCGCATCGCCAGCGCTTCGCCATGACGGTGCTCGGGCGTGATCTGGTGCAGGCTGCTCATGATCATCGGCTGCACGGTCCCCAGCGCGAAGCCCAGCATGACCGAACACAGGCCCATTGCGAGGGCCGAATGCATGAACGGATAGATGCCGAAAAGGACCGCCGTCGCAACCATCGCGCTGGCCACCACAGCCCACTCGCGCAGGTGTGCAGCGACCATGGGCAAGACAACCCGGATCAACGCAGCAGCGATGGCAAACGCGCCCAGGATCGATCCGATCACAGACGCTGAAATTCCCCGCTCGTGTCCCAGCACCGGAACCACGAAGGTGTGCACATCCCAGCACGACGAGAGAAACCAGTTCACCAGCAGCAGCCGCCGAAACCGCGCGTCACGCATCAGGTCCCAGGCGCGGTTCTTGTGGTCGCCCTCCCTGGGCACCACCGGCTCCAGCTCCTTCGTCTTGCGGATGAACAGCCAGGACGCGACAGGCGCAAAAGCCATCAGCAGGAATGCCCAGCGAAACCCCGCATGGTCGATCATGAGGCCGGCTGCAAAGGGGCCCAGGAAATTGGAAAACGCCGGTCCTATCGACAGCCAGGAAAACACCTGCCGCCGCCGGGTCGAATCGCCAGCAGCGCGCCCGACGTGCCGCTGGATCGCGATCGATGCCGCGCCTGTCGCGCCTCCGGTCAGCAGCGCGGCCAGACACAGCACCAAAAAGTTCGGAAACGCGGCCGCGAGGCCCGCACCGGCGCAAGAGGCGAACACGCAATACGAAACCGGCCGCTTCAAACCGTGCCGGTCGGCAAATCGACCTGCAGGCAGCGACAGGAACACCTGTGTCAGGGCAAATAGCGCAAGCAAGACGCCGACCGCCGCTGCACTGTAGCCTTCGCGCAGCGCCAGCAAGGGGGCCGCAAGCCGCACCCCTGCCATCGTCGTGTGCAGGAAGACGTGGCCGCCGATCAGCCGCGCCAGCGCCGGGTCGAGTCCCATCATGGCGGGCCGTCGTCCCCTTCGTCAGCTGGCGGTAGCAGCGCCTGGGCCTGCTCTTGCGGCAGCGCCTCCACAACCTTCAGCGCGCGGCGCATCTGGTTGGTTCGCGTCTGCGCCGTGTCCAGCGTATCCGAAGCCTTGCGCACCTGGTCGCGGATCTTCTCCACCCAGGTGCCGTAGCGTTCGAACTCGGTCTTGACCGCGCCCAGCACCCGCCAGACTTCCGAAGCCTGCTGCTCAAGCGCAAGCGTGCGAAACCCCATGTGCAGGCTGTTGAGCATCGCCAGCAAGGTCGTCGGGCCTGCGAGCGTCACGCGGTAATCCCGCTGCAGGCTGTCCATGAGGCCGGGGCGGCGAAGCACCTCCGCGTAGAGGCTCTCGATGGGCAGGAACAGGATCGCGAAGTCGGTGGTGTGCGGGGGGCACAGGTAGCTCTCGGCGATCGACCTGGCCTCGGTGCGGATTCGCGATTCAAGGGCGCGGGCTGCGATGTCGGCAGCTGCCGCATCGGCTCGGTCGTGGGCGTCGAGCAATCGCTCGTAATCGTCGCGCGGAAACTTGGCATCGATCGGCAGCCAGACTGGAGTTCCATCGGCGCTGCGGCCCGGAAACTTCACCGCGAAATCCACGCGCTGGTTGCTGCGCGGTTTGGTTTCAACTTGCTTGGCGTACTGCTCGCTGGTCAGGACCTGTTCCAGCAAAGCCTCGAGTTGGACTTCGCCAAACATGCCGCGCGTCTTCACGTTCGTCAGAACGCGCTGCAAGTCGCCCACGCCCTGGGCGAGCGACTGCATCTCGCCCAGGCCCTTGTGCACCTGCTCCAGGCGATCGGCGACCTGCTTGAAACTTTCGCCCAGGCGCGTCTCCAGCGTCGTCTGCAGCTTCTCATCGACCGTCTTGCGCATCTCGTCGAGCTTGGCCGAGTTGGTCTGCTGCAACTGGGCAAGCTGGGCATCCAGCGTTGCGCGCACTTCGCCCAGACGCCGCGCGTTCGATTCGCCCAGGCTCTGCAGCTGTACCGACAAGGTGTCCGAGAGACTTTTTTGCAGCAGCGTGAGTTGCTGGGCGAATGCGTCGATCTGGATGTTCTGCGTGCGCGTGGCTTCGGCGCCCTGTCGCACGACGGCATCCTGGAACGTTGCCAGTGTGTGGGTCAGCTCGGTGCGCGCGCCACGAGATGACTCGCTGATCTCGCGGCGCAGTTCGCGCTCCATGCGTTCGTTGGCGGCGAGCAGTTCCTGGCGCGCTGCATCATCAGCCGCAGGCTTGCGCATCAGCAGCACAAAGACCACAACCGCGTTGACGATCGCCAGCGCAATGAGCAGCCAGATTTCCAAATCAGGCACCCGCCTTCAACACGTCAGGGTTCAGTGGCGTGAGCGGTTTGCCATGCACAAGGAAGCCAATCAGGTTGTCTGCAGCCAGTTGCGCCATCGCCAGGCGTGTCGGCACGGTAGCGCTGGCAATGTGCGGGGTCAGCACGACGTTAGGCACCGTCAACAGATCGGGATGCACCTTGGGCTCCCCCTCGAACACATCAAGGCCTGCCGCCGCAATCGTCCGGTCGCGCAGTGCTTTGGCCAGGGCGGCATCATCGACGATGCCGCCACGCGCAATGTTCACGAGCGTCGCGGTGGGTTTCATCTGCGAAAGCTCCGCAGCGCCTATCGTGTGATGGGACTCGGCTGAATACGGCAACACGAGCACCAGGTGGTCGGCCGTGCGCAACAGCTCCTCTTTGGTGACATAGCGGGCCTTGCACTCGCCTTCGAGTTCAGCCGACAGGCGCGAGCGGTTGTGATAGATCACATTCATGCCAAAGCCGTGCGCCCCACGTCGCGCGATGCCCTGCCCGATGCGGCCCATGCCGAGAATGCCGAGTGTGGAACCATGCACATCACTGCCGGCGAACATGTCATAGCTCCACTTGCCCCACTTTCCGGCGCGCAGGAAATGTTCGCTCTCAGAAATCCGCCGCGCGGTGGCCATCAAAAGCGCGAAGCCGAAGTCGGCGGTGGTTTCGGTCAGGACATCTGGCGTATTGGTCGCGAGCACACCGCGCTGCGTCATCGCCGGCACATCGAAGTTGTTGTAGCCCACGGCCATGTTCGCGCAGATCTTGAGGGCCGGCGCTGCGGCGAGCGTCTGCGCGTCAATGCGTTCGCCGCCGGTGGTGAACGCGCCGACCTTGTCGTGCAGCTTTTCGCCGAGTTGCTGCTTGGTCCACTGTTCGTCGGCCTGATTGTGTTCAACGTCGAAGAACTGCTGCAGCTTTTCGATGACTTCAGGAAAAACCGACCGTGCGACGAGGATGCGTGGCTTGTTCATGTTACTTAAACCAGATGAGGGTGATGATGAAGAAAAGCGGCAAGAGGATCAGTCCGGACCAGGCCATGTAACCAAAGAAGCTGGGCATCCTGACGCCCCTGTCTTCGGCAATGGCTTTGACCATGAGGTTCGGCGCGTTGCCGATATACGTGTTGGCACCCATGAAGACCGAACCTGCGGAAATGGCGGCGAGTGTGGGAGCAAGTTCCGTCATCAGGCGCACTGCGTCTCCACCTGCGGTGTTGAAGAAAACCAGGTACGTCGGCGCGTTGTCCAGGAAGGAGCTGAGTACGCCGGTCGCCCAGAAATACATGAGGGGATTGGGCGATCCGTCCGGTCGGGTGACCGCGGAGACGATGGCACCGAATGGCCCATCCACGCCGGCGCGCAGCATCGCGATCACCGGGATGATGGTCAGGAAGATGCCGGCAAAGAGCTTGGCGACTTCCAGCATGGGTCCCCAGCCAAACTGGTTGTCTGCATGAACCGAAGTGGGCGTGATCCTGAGCGACAAGATGGTGATGACCAGCAAACCGGCATCGCGTACGAGTCCCGGAAGGCCGATTTCCGTGCCCGACAGATTGAACGTCACCGGCGACTTCCACAAGCCGCTCAGCAGCACCAGGCCCACGACGCCTGCCAGCAAGAAGAAATTGCGCGCGCCGTCGAAGCCCAGGCGCGGTGAATCGGGGGTCGGGTCAACCGGCAGAATCTCTTCGCGCCGGTGGTAATACCAGCTGTCCATCACGTAGAAGATCACGAGCAGCGAGCCCACCAGGAACAGGGTCTCGGGGAAGATGTATTTCACCGTCCAGAAGAACTCCACCCCCTTGAGGAAGCCCAGAAAAAGCGGAGGATCGCCCAGCGGCGTCAACGAGCCCCCGGCATTGGAAACAATGAAGATGAAGAAGACGACGATATGCGCCGCGTGCTGTCGGTTGTCGTTGGCTCGAATGAGCGGACGGATGAGCAGCATCGATGCGCCGGTCGTGCCCATCAGGCTGGCCAGCACGGCGCCAATCGCAAGAATGGCCGTGTTCAACCCCGGGCTGCCGTGAAGATTTCCGCGTATGTGGATGCCGCCGGACACGGTGTAGAGCGCCGTGAGCAAGATGACGAACGGCAGGTACTCCGCCAAAAGCGCATGAACCACGCTCACCCATGCCGGTCCCACTCCCCACTGGATCGCAAAGGGCACCAGAAACGCCAAGCCCCAGCCCGCCGCCACCTTGCCGAAGTGGTGGTGCCAGAACGACGGCGCGAGAAGTGGCATCAACGCAATGCAAAGCAGAAGCCCCGCAAAAGGAATACCCCACATGGGCCCGAGCAAACGCCCATCCATATCGGCCGCGTGTGCGATTTGCGGGCCCATGACAAGCGCGCCGGCCAGGGCTCGCGATAATGCTGGATTCATTCTTGTTCTCCGTAAACCGAGCATAACCGCCGCTGTTTGGACGAACGAGCCCCGATTCGCGTTCCGGGAAGTCCTGAGTCCTAGCGCAGCGCCTCGAGCACCTGGCGCAGCCGCTGCGCAAGCTCGGCAGGTCTGCGTGTGGTGCGATCGACATAGACGTGCACGAAATGACCCTTCGCGGCTGTCATCGGCTCACCCACAGCGAAGATTCCGACTTCATAGCGCACGCTCGACTTGCCCACATGGGCAACGCGCAATCCTGCCTCGATGGGGTGGGGAAACTCCAGCGCAGCAAAGTAGTTGCACTGGGTTTCAATGACCAGCCCGATCGTTTCGCCGTGCTGGATGTCAAGCGCACCCTGCTCGATGAGGTGGGCGTTGACGGCCGTGTCGAACCAGCTGTAGTACACGACGTTGTTGACATGACCGTAGGCGTCGTTGTCCATCCAGCGTGTGCCGATGGTGCGGAACACCTTGTACGCCGTTCGATGCTCAGGCTGGGGCTTGGTTGATAGAGAGTCGCTCATCGCGCCAGATTCTGCCAGCGCGCCGCGTATTCGCAGGCAACCTTGAACGTGTTCACCTGAACCTGCACCGTGTCTTCAATACGCTCGCCGTAGCCGCCAGCCATCGCAAAAGCCAGGGGTATGCGCCTTTGCCACGCCCAGTCGAACACCCGCCGGTCACGCGCCTCCAGGCCATCCCAGGTCAATTTGAGGCGGCCCAGCCGATCACCCTCATGCGGGTCGGCGCCGGCCAGGTAGATCACGAGACCAGGCTCGAACCGCTGCTCCAGCTCGAACAGCGCCACTTCGAGCGCATGAAGGTATTGGTCGTCCGCACAGCCATCGGGCAGATCCACATCAAGATCGCTCGCCTCCTTGCGAAACGGAAAGTTCTTCTGCCCGTGGACGGACAGCGTGAAGACCGAGTCGTCGCTGCGAAAGACATGTGCGGTTCCGTTGCCCTGGTGAACGTCCAGGTCGATGATTGCAACGCGAAGCGGTCGATTCCCCCGCCGCCCCCACTCGGCCTGCATGAGACGCGACGCAACCGCGGCGTCGTTGAACACGCAAAAGCCTGCGCCCTTGTCCGCATAGGCGTGATGCGTGCCACCCGCGATGTTGGCGGCGATTCCCTCCTGGAACGCCGCACGGCAAGCCGCAACGGTCGCACCCACAGACCGCCTGGCCCGATCGGACATCGCGTCGCTCCAGGGAAACCCGATTTCGCGCATGACTTTGGGGTCCACAGTTCCATTGGAGATTGCATCGATATATGTCGGCGTATGCACGAGCGCCAGCTGCCCATCCGTGGCGGGCAAGGCCTGCGCAAGCTCGACTTCGGGCAGCTCATCAGCCAGCCTGTCGCGCAGCAACTGGTACTTTGCCATCGGGAATCGATGCCCTTGCGGCAACCGCAATACGAACTGCGTGGCGTAGAAAACCTTCATCCAGCCGATTGTGGGTGCCCCTTGCGAAACCGGTTTCTAGGCGGGCTTCTCCAGAATGCTGCGTTGCACCAAAAACTGCTTGCAATACCTTTGCAGCCCCCTATACTTCAACCCATGCTGCACTGCAACAAAACGGCGCAGTAAAACCGATCCTCACCCGATCTGCACCCAAACTACCGGAGAAAATCTATGTTGACCGCTGAACAAGTCCTGGCCTCGCAAAAAGCTTCCATCGAAACCCTGTTCGGCCTGTCCGGCAAGGCATTCGAAGGCGTCGAAAAGCTCGTCGAACTGAACCTCACGGCTTCCAAAGCTGCCCTGACCGAAGCATCGGGCACCACGCAAGCTGTTCTCGCAGCCAAGGACCCGCAAGAACTGCTGGCTCTCTTCGCCGCCATGTCGGAACCCCTCGCAGCCAAGACCGCTGCTTACTTCGGCCACGTTCGCGATATCGCATCGGGCACGGGCGCTGAATTCGGCAAGGCATTCGAAGTGCAGGCCGCTGAAGCCCAGAAAAAGTTCCTGTCGGTCGTCGACAACGCAGCCAAGAACGCCCCTGCAGGCAGCGAAACCGCAGTCGCCGTGTTCAAGAGCGCCGTTGCCGCTGGCAACAACGCCCTGGAATCCGTGCAAAAGGCTGTGAAGCAGGCATCCGATGTCGCTGAAGCCAATTTCAACGCAGTCGCAAGCCAGGCCGTCAACGCTGCCAAGACCACGACTGCGAAGAAGCGCTAAGCCCTTGCGCTAAATCGTTCACAGGTTCGCGCTCTTAGTTGAGCAGGACCTCTACAAATCACGGAGCATCTGTCCGAAACTCGTGTTCACTGAACGCAAGTTCTACTGGTTGTCTCCTCGGGTCCTTTCGGCACCTTCACTGGTTCAGGGATCCTTCAAGCCCCGGTCGCAAGATCGGGGCTTTTTTTATTGCCGCATCAATGCGACTTCGCTTCCATCGCGGCCTTCAATTGCGGAATCAGGCGCTGCATCGCGACCCTACCCGCGTCGATGGACCGGCGGCGCGCCGCGAAATCGGCACCGCCGACACCCGCCAGCGCAGGGCGCACCACGATGTCTGCTTCGCGCAGTTCGTGGCTGTTGATGCTCTTGCCCATGATGGCAAACGTCTGCATCAGGATCTGCAAGGTATCGGCAGAAGGATTGCCCTCTGGCGCGCTCGATATATCGACGGCAATCACCAGTTCAGCCCCCATTTGCCGCGCATAACGCACGGGCACAGGCGACACCAGGCCGCCGTCGACGAACTCCTGCCCGCCGATCTTGACCGGTACGAAGAGCGCCGGCACAGCGCTTGAAGCACGCACCGCCATCCCGGCATCCCCACGCTGGAACAACACGCCCTGCCCGCTTTGAAGCGCCGTTGCGACGATGCCCAGGGGCATGGGCATCTGCTCGATCAGCTTGCCCTGCAACTGCGTGTTGACATAGCGACCCAGGGCATCACCGCGAAGCATTCCCCGGCTGAAAAACGGCAGGGTCCAGTCGGTGAACGCAGCCTCTTCCATGGACTCGGACACCTGCACGAGCTGCGAGGACGTGCGACCGCTCGCGTAGAGCGCAGCCACCAGGCTGCCCGCCGAAGTGCCTACCACCAGGTCAGCCTTGATGCCGGCTTCCTCCAGGGCCTGGATCACCCCCACATGCGCAAATCCCCGTGCGGCGCCACCCCCGAGCGCCAGCCCCAGCTTCGGTAGGCGCTTGGCAGCCACCGGGACCGCCGGCGGCGGTTCTGGCTCCCGGGGCTCGCGCAGGGTTGAGCAACCGGCCAGGATGAATGACCCGGCCATCAGCATTGAGATGAGAATGATTCGCGTTTGCTTTATCATCTGCCTATTGTCCATTTTTGACTTCGCAAGGAATTTCCATGTTGTTCAAGAAAGCTGTTGGCCTCGCGTGCGCGCTGCTCACCTTTTCGGCTGGAGCCTCAGCCCAGGAGCAGGTGCTCAACCTCTACTCGGCGCGCCATTACTCGACCGACGAGGCGCTCTACGCCAACTTCACCAAGTCGACAGGCATCAAGATCAACCGAGTGGACGCCGATGACGCAGGCATTCTCGCGCGTCTCAAGGCCGAGGGTTCCGCTTCGCCGGCCGATGTGATCCTGCTCGTTGACGCGGCCCGCCTCTACAAGGGTGAGGTCGATGGCATGTTCCGACCCGTGAAGTCCAAACTGCTCGAAGATGTCATACCCGCCCAATACCGGGCCAAGGCAACGCCAGAAGGCGCCACCTGGTTCGGCTTTTCCACACGCGGTCGTGTCATCGTGTACGACAAGATCAAGGTCAAGCGCGAGGATGTGGACACCTACGAAGAACTCGCCGATCCCAAGAACAAGGGCAAGGTCTGCATCCGCTCTGGTTCGCACCCCTACAACTTGTCGCTCTTCGGCGCAGTCACCGAGCATCTGGGCGAGCAAAAAGCCGAAGCGTGGCTCAAGGGCATGGTTGCCAACCTCGCTCGCGACCCCAAGGGCGGCGACACAGACCAGATCAAGGGCGTCGGGTCGGGCGAGTGCCAGATCGCGGTGAGCAACACCTACTACATCGCTCGCATGATCCGCTCCACCAATCCGGAAGATCGGGCACTGATGGAGCGCGTCGGGATCGTCTTTCCCAATCAGGCGAGCTGGGGCACCCACATGAACATTGCCGGGGGTGCAATGGCCAGACACTCGAAGAACCCTGCCAACGCAGTTAAATTCCTGGAGTACCTGGCAAGCGCCGATGCGCAAAACTATTTCGCCAACGGCAACAATGAGTGGCCCGTTGCCAAGGGGGTTGCAGTTTCAAACCCTGCGCTCAAGGCCATGTCCGGTGGAGACTTCAAGAGCGAGACCATTCCCCTGGCTGCGGTCGGTGCCAACACGGTCAAGGTCCAGCAGATGCTCGATCGCGTCGGATTCAAGTAAGTCGCTTTCCGTCCGCGATAATGCGGTTGACGTTGACGTAAAGGTCAATCCCAACCAGGAGCGGAACACATGGAAATTTCGGGCAAGGTTTACATCGTCACCGGAGGCGCTTCGGGCCTCGGTGAAGGCACGGCGCGCATGCTGGCAGCCGCTGGCGGCAAGGTCGTCATCGCCGACATGCAGGTTGAAAAAGGCGAAGCCGTCGCAAAGGAAGTCGGCGGCGTCTTCGTCAAATGCGACGTGAGCCAGGAAGCCGACGGACAGGCTGTCGTCGCCAAGGCGGTGTCTCTGGGCAAGCTGATGGGCTTGGTCAACTGCGCGGGCATCGCCCCGGCAGAAAAGACGGTCGGCAAAAGCGGCGCACACTCGCTGGGCACCTTCAGCAAGACCATCACGGTCAACCTGATCGGCAGCTTCAACATGATTCGCCTGGCCGCCGACGCCATGTGCAAAAACGAGCCCGAGGCCACCGGCGAACGCGGATGCATGATCTCTACCGCTTCCGTGGCCGCTTATGACGGGCAGATCGGCCAGGCCGCGTACAGCGCCTCCAAGGGTGGTGTGGTCGGTATGACGCTTCCGATTGCGCGTGACCTCGCGCGCAATGGCATTCGCAACATGACGATTGCCCCCGGCATCTTCGGCACCCCCATGCTCTTTGGCATGCCAAAAGAAGTGCAGGATGCATTGGCGGCCAGCGTTCCATTTCCGTCGCGCCTGGGCACGCCCGAGGACTACGCGAAGCTGGCGAAGCACATTTTCGAAAACGACATGCTCAATGGCGAAGTGATTCGCCTGGACGGCGCGATCCGCCTCGCACCTCGCTGACGCAGGCGTGCGCAAAGTGCGCGGCGCTCTCAACGAACGCGCATCCGTGAGAGCGCCCACGCGGGTCCTCGGTGCGATCGCCTCACTCGCTGCGGCCTTGCTGGTTGCCGCGTGTGCGACACCGCAGGGCCTGTTTCACCCGAGCAGTTCGACCCAGCCCGAAGCTGCATCGGGTTACACCGCAAAACCAGGCTGGGCGACTGCGCGATTTTCAGTCGCTGCAGCGAACCCGCTCGCGACGCAAGCGGGTTACCAGATCCTCAAGGCCGGAGGTTCCGCAATAGACGCCGCGATTGCTACGCAACTGGTCCTTGGGCTGGTCGAGCCGCAGTCCAGCGGCATCGGCGGCGGCGCCTTCCTGCTGCACTTTGACGGCAAGACTGTCGAGGCTTTCGACGGGCGGGAGACAGCGCCTGCCGCCGTCAGCGAAACGCTCTTCCTGACCGCCGAAGGCAAGCCGATTCCCTTCGCCGAGGCCGTTGCCGGCGGACGTTCCGTGGGTACGCCGGGCGTGATGCGCATGCTGGAAGTGGCGCATCGGCAGCACGGCAAACTTCCGTGGCGCAGGCTTTTCGATTCGGCCATCGCCCTGGCCGAAGACGGCTTTCGCATCAGCCCGAGACTCAATGCGCTCATCAAGTCAGACGCAGCGCTCAGGCAGGACCCGCAAGCTGCAACCTATTTCCTTGAATCCAGCGGCGAAGCGAAAGCGGTCGGCACCCTGCTTCGCAATCCCGAATACGCGGCGGTCCTGCGCCGTATCGCCTCCGAAGGCGCCAACGCCCTGCACGAAGGCACCATTGCACAGGCCATCGTGCAGCGGGTAGGCAGCCATCCGATCCATCCCGGCCGGCTTTCACTGGCTGACATGAGTCGCTACCAGGCAAAAAAACGCGCCCCCCTGTGCCACGACTTCCGGGCGAAGTCCCGTGACTACCGGATCTGCGGCTTTCCTCCACCGGGTTCCGGCGCCATCACCATCGGGCAGATCCTGGGCATCCTTGGAAACCTGCAAGCCGATTCAATTGCGCTGGACAACGCATTGCCCGCCGCGAACTGGTTGCACCTCTACACCGAAGCTTCACGCCTGGCGTACGCCGACCGCGCGCAGTACATCGCTGACCCCGATTTCGTGGCAGCGCCAGGCGGCAACTGGATGACCTTGCTCGATCCGGCCTATCTCGCCGACCGGGCGAAACGGGTCGGGCCGCAAAGCATGAAGGTCGCCCAGCCGGGCTTGCCTGGCGGCATCCGATCCGGTGCCGCACCGATGCCCGAACAAGAGGAATACGGCACCTCGCACATCAGCATCGTCGACGCATTGGGCAATGCCATCGCGATGACCACCACCATCGAGGCGCAGTTCGGCTCACGTGTGATGGTCAACCCCACCGGCGGCGCTGGCGGGTTCCTGCTGAACAACCAGCTCACCGACTTCAGCTTCACCCCCACCGATGCCCAGGGGCGTCTCGTCGCCAATCGCGTGCAGCCCGGCAAACGCCCTCGTTCGTCGATGTCGCCGACGCTCGTGTTCGACAAAGCCACTGGCCAACTGGTCATGACTGCCGGAAGCCCAGGCGGCGCGGTCATCATTCACTTCACGGCCAAGACGCTTTATGGCGTGCTGAGCTGGGGACTGGACGCCCAACAGGCGATCAACCTGCCGAACTTCGGCTCAATGAACGGACCCACACTGCTCGAAGCGGGCCGGTTCCCGCCAGCCACCATAGAGGCGCTGCGCGCGCGGGGTGCAGACGTTCACGAAGCTGCGATGCCAAGCGGCCTCCAGGCGATCCAGCGCACGCCAGGTGGATGGTTCGGCGGCGCCGACCCACGCCGCGAAGGCGTCGTCATGGGCGACTGATCAACCCCTTGTCGTCAGGTTGCTTCACCACTGCAACTTCGTCCGTATGCAAGGGATTGGGCGGCGGCACTTCTGGCGGCAAATCAACCCGCTCGAACTCCGAGATCACCTGAGCACCCAGCAGTAAAAGTGTCGCGGCGATCTCCAGGCTCAGCAGCACGACAATCGCCGTCGTCAACGATCCATAAACCACATTGACCTGCGAGAGCGTGCTGAAGTACCACACCAGCACATGTCTGGTGATCTCCCAGAGCAGCGCGGCCGTCACGCCCCCCAGCAATGCGTGCCGCAGCGACAGGCGCCCCACCGGCATGACCAGGTAGATCGAGGTCACCACAAAAATTTCGCCCGACAGCCCCAGCAGGTACAGGAGAACCCCGGAGGTCCCCTCCAGCGACCACTCGCGCCCGAGGAACTCGATGCTCTCCTCACCCATCGCCTGCAGGCTGCCCGAAACAAGCGTCATCACCAGCAGGCCGAACCCCAGCGAGAGGATGTACAGGTAAGGCATCAACACGGAAAAAATGAAACGGCGACGCCGCACCACGACGCGATGCAGGAAGATCACCGACATCGCGTTCTCGAGCACCGTGAATGCGAGCGAACTGAAAAACAGCATCGTCACCAGCAGCACCCCGCCGATCACGTCGCGATGCGCAAGAAAGTTCGACAGTTCCTTGACCACCGCACTTCCCTGATTGGGAATCAGCCACTCCAGGTAACGGCCCAGCGTCATCAACAGCTCAGCCTGATCGATGACGTGCGACAGAGCGATGACCGTCAGGATCAACAGCGGCACGACAGACAGCAGCGCGTAATACGCAACAGCACCTGCCAGCAGTAGACCCTGGTTGGCTTTGAATCCCTTGAGGACCCGCCAGGCGAAGGCACCCGGATGGGCCACCACATGCAGGGCTTGCGGACTGAGAAAAGGCATGCGCCGAGTATGCCGTTTCGACTGGCTCAGCAGTGGCGAGGTCAGATGTCGATGGCGGTCGCGGAGCCCACGAGTTTTCGCAATTCGAACTTCTGGATCTTGCCGGTGGACGTCTTTGGCAGCTCACCGAACACCACGGCCCTGGGCACCTTGAAACCGGCGAGGTGCTTCTTGCAGTGCGCCACGATGTCTTCGGGCCGGGTCGTCGCACCTGCCTTGAGCTCGACGAAGGCGCAAGGCGTCTCGCCCCAACGCTCGTCCGGCCGCGCCACTACCGCTGCTGCCAGTACATCGGGATGCCGATACAGCACATCCTCGACCTCGATCGAAGAGATGTTCTCGCCGCCCGAGATGATGATGTCCTTGCTGCGATCCTTGATCTTGATGTACCCGTCGGGGTACTGCACGGCAAGGTCGCCCGTGTGAAACCAGCCGCCCGCGAAAGCTTCTTCGGTTGCAGCGCGATTCTTCAGGTAGCCCTTCATCGTGATGTTGCCGCGAAACATGATCTCGCCCATGGTCTCGCCATCCAGCGGCACGGGCTGCATGGTTTCGGCGTCCATCACGCGCGCATCGCGCTGCAGGTGATATCGAACGCCCTGACGCGCGTTGAGCCGCGCCCGCTCGCCGATGTCCAGCTCGTTCCACTCGTCGTGCTTCGGACACACCGTCGCTGGCCCATAAACCTCGGTCAGACCATAAACATGCGTGAGATCAAAGCCCATGCGCTCCATGCCCTCGATCATCGAAGCAGGAGGCGCGGCGCCCGCCACCATCGCCTTCACGCCCTGCGGCATGCCCTGTTTCATTTCGTCCGGTGCGTTCACCAGCAAGCCGTGCACGATAGGCGCGCCGCAGTAATGCGTGACGCCATGCGCCTTGATCGAATCGATGATCGCGCGCGCCTCGACCTTGCGAAGGCAGACATTGACACCCGCCCGGGCGGCGATGGTCCACGGAAAGCACCAGCCATTGCAGTGGAACATCGGCAGCGTCCACAGGTAGATCGCGTGCTTGGGCATGTCCCATTCGAGGATGTTGGAGATCGCGTTGGCCATCGCGCCGCGGTGGTGATAGACCACGCCCTTCGGGTTGCCGGTCGTGCCACTGGTGTAGTTCAGCGCGATCGCGTCCCATTCGTCAGCAGGCATCTGCCACGCAAAATTCACATCACCGCTCGCAACGAATTCGTCGTACCCGATGCTCCCGATTTTTTCGACCGTACCGGTGTAAACCGCGTCGTCCACATCGATGACCAGCAGGGGCCTGGTGCTCTGGCGAAGCGCAATCGCCTTCTTCATGACGCCCGCGAACTCCGGATCGACGATCACCGCCTTCGCCTCGCCGTGATCGAGCATGAAGGCGATGGTCTCCGGGTCGAGCCGCGTATTGAGCGCATTGAGAACCGCGCCCGTCATGGGGATGCCGAAGTGCGCCTCGACCATGGGCGGCGTGTTGGGCAGCATCACCGCCACCGTGTCGCCCCTGGCGATGCCGTGCGTTGATAGCGCGCTGGCCAACTGCCGGCAACGCGAATACACCTGGCCCCAATTGCGCCGCAGCTCGCCATGCACGATGGCAAGGCGCCCCGGATAGACCTCGGCGCATCGCTCGATGAACGACAGCGGCGACAGCTGTGCGTAGTTCGCGTCATTGCGCGGAAGGTCCTGGTCGAAAATGCCTGGCATCACGTTGTCTCCGAAATCCCGGTTGGCCCGGTGTGGCGCAAGGTTAACCCCCCAGCCCTCGCAGCTGCATTAGGTAAGAATACCGAACGATGGCCATTCCCCAGACATTCATCCAGGAGCTGCTCGCGCGTGCGGACGTGGTGGAGATCGTCGGGCGTTATGTGCAGCTGAAAAAGGCCGGCGCCAACTTCATGGGCCTGTGCCCGTTCCATGGCGAGAAGTCGCCTTCGTTCTCGGTCAGCCCGACCAAGCAGTTCTATCACTGCTTTGGCTGCGGCAAGAACGGCGATGCGATCAGCTTCCTGATGGAGCACGCGGGCATGACCTTCATCGAGGCCACCAAGGACCTCGCGCAGCAATACGGCATGGAAGTCCCCGAAGAAGACACGACCCCGCAGGAACGTGAGCGCGCGGCCAAACAGCGCGAGAAGCAGGCCACCCTCAACGATGTGCTCGAAAAAGCGGGCGAGGCCTATCGCAAGCACCTCAAGCAGAGCCCGCACGCTGTCGATTACCTGAAGCGGCGCGGTCTTTCTGGCGAGGTGGCGCGCGACTTTGGCCTGGGCTATGCGCCCGAAGGATGGCGCAGTCTGGCCAGTGTGTTTCCCAACTACGACGACCCCTTGCTGGCAGAAAGCGGCCTGGTCATCGTCAACGACGAAGAAGACAAGCGCTACGACCGCTTTCGCGACCGGATCATGTTCCCCATCCGCAACGTCAAGGGTGAATGCATTGGTTTCGGCGGGCGGGTGCTCGGTGATGAAAAACCCAAGTACCTCAATTCGCCAGAAACCCCGGTCTTTAGCAAGGGCCGCGAACTCTACGGCCTGTTCGAGGCGCGCACAGCCCTGCGCGAACACGGCTACGTGCTGGTCACTGAGGGCTACATGGATGTGGTGGCCCTGGCGCAGCTGGGCTTTCCCAATGCGGTCGCAACGCTGGGCACGGCCTGCACCAACGACCATGTGCAAAAGCTGTTCCGGTTCACCGATTCGGTCGTGTTCAGCTTTGATGGCGACGATGCCGGACGCCGGGCTGCGCGAAAGGCGCTGGACGCTGCCCTGCCCTTCGCAACCGACGTTCGTTCGGTCAAGTTCCTGTTCCTGCCATCCGAGCACGACCCCGACAGCTACATCCGCGAATTCGGCAAGGAAGCGTTCTCACGCTACGTGAGCGACGCCACGCCGCTCAGCCGCTTCCTGATCGAAGCTGCGCGCGAGGCCTGCGACCTGACCACTGCAGAAGGCCGGGCACATATGGCCGCCAACGCAAAGCCGCTGTGGAACGCGCTGCCAGACGGCGCGCTCAAGCGCCAGCTGCTGGGAGAAATCGCCGCGCTGGCGCAGCTCGATGCGCGCGACCTCACCAGCCTGTGGGGCGCGAAACCGCCACCTGCTGCCGCACAGCCACAGGCCCGTCGGGAGCCGTGGCGCCCGTCCCGCAAGCCCGGACGCGCCCTGCCCCCCGGCCGTGCGGATCGCGCCCTGCAAATCGTCTTCATGGACCCGCAGGCCTGGGGCACCCTCAGCCATGACGACCATCACCTGCTTTGCGACCTGCCCGCCCCGCACGGGCCGCTGTTTGCATGGCTCGATGCCTACACCCACGAGCACGGTGCCACCGACTGGGATGCCTTGCGGCAAGCGGCGCAGGGGCACGAACATGAAGCCTTTCTTCTCGACCAGGCAGGCAAGATGCTGCCCGACATCGAACACGACCTGACCGAACTGCAGCAGATCCTGCGGATGGAGCGCGACCGGCGGCTGGACGACGAGCGCAAGGAACTGTCAGCCCGGGCCGCCACCGACCCGGCTGCATATGAGCGCCTCAAGCAGCTGTGGGCCGAGGCCAAACCGCAAAGATAAGCCTCGAAAAGGCTTGAAAAAGCGCAGCGGCGGTATAATGTAAGGTTACCGCGGCAAGAGCGACAGCAGCACCTCCGGGCCCGGCCAACCGACGCAAATAGCGCGACCGGCCAACTCACCGCAAGGACTGCACCCCAAATGTTCGCCCACACATCTTGCCCATTGAGGAATTGACAGGCCTTTCTGCCGGGTATCCCCGACAGGTCTGCTTTTCGACTCCTCTTCTCGCCCGCGCCGGGTATTCATGGCGCTATTTGTGATTCTGCTTTTTAGCCACCAAGGTATTAATTCATGCCCGCTCAAAAGTCCGGAAAGCTCATCAAGCCTGCCGCGAAACCTGTCGCCAAAAAAGTAGTCAAACCGGCTCCGCCTGCCAAAGCGAAGCTTCATGTGGTGAAGCCACCACCGAAGCCCGCGCCGAAAGCCACCGCCAAGCCCGAAACGAAAGTCAAGCCAGTGCCAGCATCGAAGTCGCCCGTCCACACCGAGAAAGCCGCCGCCACGCAAGAGCCCAAGAAGCCCGTCGCCGCAAATGCCGTTGAAGAAGTCGTGAAAAAGAAGCCGGGCCGCCCTCCCAAGGTCCAGGTGCCAGGCGCCGAAGCCCCTGCCAAGACGGGCGCCAAGCGCGGCCGCAAGCCCAAGAACGCAGCCGACGGCAAGCCGGGCGATGAAATGGACATGTCGGACATCGAGGAAGACCTCGTTGGCGAGCCGGTCGTCGAGACGACCGAAAAGGTCAAGCCGCTGCGCATGAAGATCAGCAAGGCAAAAGAGCGCGCCTTGATGAAGGAATTCGGCCTGGATGAAACCGTCCTGTCCGAAGAAGAAATGGCAAAGCGCCGCCAGCGCCTGAAGACCCTCATCACGCTGGGCAAGACGCGCGGCTACCTGACCCACTCCGAAATCACCGACCACCTGCCCGAAAAGCTGGTCGATGCCGAAACGCTCGAAGTCGTGGTCACCATGCTCAACGACCTGGGCGTGGCGGTGTACGAACAGACCCCCGATGCAGAAATGCTGCTGCTGAACAACACGACGCCCACCTCGGCGACGGTTGAAGAAGCAGAAGAAGAAGCCGAAGCGGCCCTGTCCACCGTCGATAGCGAGTTCGGCCGCACGACCGACCCGGTTCGCATGTACATGCGCGAAATGGGCACCGTCGAACTGCTGACGCGCGAAGGCGAAATCGAAATCGCCAAGCGAATCGAAGGTGGCCTGATGGCCATGATGGAAGCGATCTCCGCATCGCCCGCCACCATCGCCGAAATCCTGCGCCTGGCCGGTGATATCCGCGAAGGCAAGATCGTCATCTCCACCGTGGTGGATGGCTTTTCAAATCCCAATGAGGCCGACGACTACGTAGCCGAAGAAGACTTCGACGAGTTCGACGCCGATGATGACGACGACGGCAACGGTGGCTCCAAGGCCCTGACCAAGAAGCTCGAAGAACTCAAGACACAGGCACTCGAGCGCTTCGACCGCATCCAGCAGCTGTTCGAAAAAGTCCACAAGATCTACGACAAGGAAGGCTGGGGCACCCCTGCCTACGTCAAGGCGCAGAGCCAGCTGTCCGAAGAGCTGATGACCATCCGCTTCACGGCCAAGACGATTGAAAAGCTGTGCGACATGGTGCGCGGCCAGGTCGACGATGTGCGCAAGAAAGAGCGCGAACTGCGCCGAATCATCGTGGACAAGTGCGGCATGCCGCAGGAAACCTTCATCAAGGATTTCCCGCCCAACCTGCTCAACCAGAAATGGGTCGAAAAGCAGGCTGCCGCCGGCAAGCCGTGGTCGGTCATCATCGCCCGCAACATCCCGCCGATCCAGGAACTGCAGCAAAAGCTCGCTGACATCCAGTCGCGCGTGGTGGTGCCGCTCGCGCAGTTGAAGGACATCAACAAGCGCATGAACGAAGGCGAGACGTCGTCGCGCGATGCCAAGAAGGAAATGATCGAGGCCAACCTGCGCCTCGTGATCTCCATCGCCAAGAAGTACACCAACCGCGGCCTGCAGTTCCTGGACCTGATCCAGGAAGGCAACATCGGCCTGATGAAGGCGGTGGACAAGTTCGAATATCGCCGTGGCTACAAGTTCTCCACCTACGCGACCTGGTGGATTCGCCAGGCCATCACGCGCTCGATCGCTGACCAGGCACGCACCATCCGCATCCCGGTTCACATGATCGAGACGATCAACAAGATGAACCGCATCTCGCGCCAGCACCTGCAGGAATTCGGCTTCGAGCCCGATGCCGGCATCCTGGCTGCGAAGATGGAAATCCCGGAAGACAAGATCCGCAAGATCATGAAGATCGCCAAGGAGCCGATCTCCATGGAAACGCCGATCGGCGACGATGACGATTCGCACCTGGGCGACTTCATCGAAGACCAGGCCAACACGGCACCTATCGAAGCCGCCATGCAAGCCGGCCTGCGCGATGTCGTGAAGGACATCCTCGACTCCCTGACCCCACGCGAAGCCAAGGTGCTGCGCATGCGTTTCGGCATCGAGATGAGCACCGACCACACGCTGGAAGAAGTCGGCAAGCAGTTCGACGTGACCCGCGAACGCATCCGCCAGATCGAAGCCAAGGCGCTGCGCAAGCTCAAGCACCCCAGCCGCTCGGACAAGCTGCGTTCGTTCATCGACACGCTCTGATTGCCAGGCTGTCATCCCGGACTCTTCGACAAGCTCAGGAGAGCTTGGATCCGGGATCCATGCCTTGCGAAAGCGCCCTTCGGGGCGCTTTTTTTGCACTCAACTCGAACGACCCGCCAACAACCTGTGGGTGCTCAACCGCTCGAATTGCGCTATCAGAGCGTCAAATGTTCATCTGCGAACGACCCAAGCTCCTGATGCAGGTAATTCCAGTCACGCAGGCAGGTATCGGTTCGCTGCAGATCGTTGTGCGCTTGCGACTCTCGCAGTTCCTTCAGGCTCAGCACAGTCTCACGAATGGTTGGCCGTTCGACCGGCGGGACAGAGGTTTTGAGCTTCACGATTGAAGATCCTGAAGTTTTTGCACCTCCGCGGCCACCTTGTCACACGCGCCGATCAGGTCAAGGACAAGCCGCTCAGTTATATCCAGCATCCCTTCGTACTCACCCAGGTTTCGAACCTGATGACACTTGGCAAGGACTCGCCAGACTTCTGGGCCCAGCTGGAGCGTGTGAGGCAGCATCTGGAACACGATGTAGCGATTGCCGGATCGGTAACCGTTCCATCGCAGCGCCGCGAGGCACAGCGCGTGAGCGGCGTTGTATGCAAGATCGAACTGGCTAACGAGCTTCAGGCCGGGCGCACGAGCGTCAGCCAGCTTGTCAAGACCCATCGAATACAAGCCTTCAAATTCTTTCGCGTTGGGGGGCTCGGCCTGGAGCGGCTTGCCCGGCCCGCACAGATTTTCAAATGCGGAGGTCATGTTCACTTCCAAAGAGCCATACCTTGGGCTGAGACAAAACCCGACTCACGAAGACACTGTCGTCCGCGACGCGCTTTGCGAGCTCTTTAGGTGTGTAGATAACGGGATTGATTTCGCGGCCCAGACCTTGCGCTACGGGCTCCAACGCGGCGACTGCGTCTGCGTAACCAAGCGAATCGCTGATGATCATCACGTCGATGTCGCTTGCTGCGTGGTCAGTCTGCTTCGCCACGGACCCAAAGACGAAGGCCGCGAGGATCTGATCTTCCAGCTCTGCCAATGAGGCCCGCAATGGCTCCGCAATACCGACGGTCTTTCGCGCGATCCCGCACAATTCCTCGTAGATCGGCGACGCTGGATTGGCCTGGTAGTGCTTCTGGTTCCCGACGGGGCGCACCGTCACGAGCCCACTCAGCACAAGCCGCCCCACTTCGCGTTGCACTGCGCCCGATCCGGCACGAGCGAGCGCAATCAGCTCCGTCGCATAAAAGCTTCGATCCGGTTGCCCAAAGAGCAAGCCAAGCACCCTCTGCTGCGTACTGCCAAAGAGCGCAGAAGCGAGACTCACTACCCCTGGAGATTGGTTACCCGATGTCGAATTACCCATTTTGGGCATTTTAATACCCAATTTGGGGTTACGTGCGCCCGCAAGAGCAGCGAGGAACAGGCTTCCCTCAAAACGGATAGTGCCGGGGCGTCGTCTGCAGCGTGATCCAGCGCAGTTCGGTGAACTCATGCACACCGGCGCGGCCGCCGAAGCGGCCCATGCCACTGCCCTTGACGCCACCAAACGGCATCTGCGCTTCGTCATGCACCGTCGGCGCATTCACGTGGCAAATGCCCGAGTCGATCTTGCGGGCGACATTGAAGGCGCGCGCGATGTCCTTGCCGAACACGGCGGCAGACAAACCGTACTCGTTGTCATTGGCGCAGGCAATCGCCTCCTCGACGCCGTTGACCCGCACGATGGCTTTGACCGGGCCAAAGGTTTCCTCGTGGTAGATGCGCATCGCCGGTGTCACATGATCGAGCAGTGTCGCAGGCATCAGCGTCGAATCCGACTTGCCACCGCACACCAGCTTGGCGCCCTTTTCAAGCGCGTCCGCGAGCAAGGCATTGCAGTGCTCCACTGTGCTCATGCCGATCACGCTGCCCAGCACCACAGGCTCAGGCTTGCGCGGATCGCCCACCGGCAATGAGCGCGCCTTGGTGGCGAAGCGCCGCACGAAATCGTCGGCGATCTTTTCGTCAACGATCACCCGCTCGGTGCTCATGCAGATCTGGCCGCTGTTGGCGAAGCATCCGAATGCGGCGGCGTTCACTGCATCGTCGAGGTCAGCGTCATCGAGCACCACCAGCGGCGCTTTACCGCCGAGTTCCAGCACGGCGGGTTTGAGGTACTTGGCGCAGGTCATCGCAATCAGGCGGCCCACGCGCGTGGAACCGGTGAAGTTGACACGCCGCACTGCCGGGTGCGCGATCATCGCTTCGACCACTGCGGCCGCGTCTTCAGGCGCATTGGTGATGTAGTTGACGACGCCTGCGGGCAGGCCCGCCTCCTGGAACGCCTCGACGATCAGTTGATGCGTGCGCGGGCAGTTCTCGCTGCCCTTGAGCACCACGGTATTGCCGCACGCGAGCGGTGTCGCAATGGCGCGCACACCCAAAATGATGGGCGCGTTCCAGGGCGCGATGCCCAGCACGACGCCAGCAGGTTGGCGCACGCCCATCGCCAGCGAGCCGGGCACATCCGATGGGATGACCTCGCCCGAAATCTGCGTGGTGAGCGAGGCGGCTTCGCGAATCATTCCTGCCGCCAGCATCACGTTGAAACCTGCCCACATGCCGGTGGCGCCTGTTTCCGCTGCGACGGCTTCGACGAACTGCGGCAGCTTCGCTTCGAGCTTGTCGGCTGCCTTCAGCAGCAGCGCGCGCCGCTCGCCGGGACCGGTCTCGCCCCAGGTGCGGAAGGCTTCGGCAGCCGCTTCGACCGCCATCACGGCATCAGCAGGTGAGCATGCCGGGGCGCGTGTAGCCACGGTACCGTCAAGCGGGTTGCGGCGTTCGAACGTGGCGTTCTTTTCGGCCGTGACTTTCAGGCCGTTGATCAACATGGAAAGGTCAGACATGGGGTACTCCAGAAAATTCAGGGTTTGATGGGGATGGATGCCGGATCAGGTCCGGCATGACAGCTTTGCCTGTCATTGCGCGCTCGACCCGCGATCCATGCGGCTTTCGACCGTGCGCAGCGACGTCGCAGAAACCGCCCGTGACGCAGTCGTGGTCTCGCTACTCTCAGCGCCCAGATACGCCTCGCGAATCACGGTTGAACGCGCCAGCAGCTTCGCAGGCCCGCTCGCGACCAGCGCGCCGCGCTCCAGCACATAGCCGCGATCGGCAACGGCCAGCGCCTTCTTCACGTTCTGCTCGACCATCAGCACCGTCGTGCCGCCGTCTGCAATGCGACGCGCGATCGTGAGCAGTTCATCGACCATGCGCGGCGCAAGACCCAGCGAAGGCTCGTCCAGCATCAACAGCCGCGGCGCCCCCACCATCGCGCGCGCCACGGCCACCATCTGCTGCTCGCCGCCGCTCATCGTGCCGGCCAGTTGCGTGGCCCGCTCGCGCAGCTTCGGAAAATCATTCATCACCCGCTCGATGCGCGCAGGTCGCTCGGCGCGCGGGACCAGCCAGCCGCCCAGCTCCAGGTTTTCCAGCACCGTCATCTGCGAAAACAGCTGCCGTCCCTCCGGCACGAGCGCGACACCCGCACGCACGATCTCATGCGTCACGTCCGGCAAATCTTCACCGTCCAGCAGCACTTCACCCGCGCGCGCAATGAGGCCGCTCAATGCGCGAAGCAGCGTGGTCTTGCCCGCACCGTTCGGGCCGAGGATCACCGTCAGGCCCGGCTTGATCTCGAAATCAACACCACGCAACACCATGAAAGGCCCGTACCCAGCCGCCAGGCCTCGCACCGTCAGATGCGCCTTGCGCCCGCGCGAACCCAACTCGAACGCCGTATCCCGCCAATGCATCACAGCGAAGCCTCCGCCATCTCGTCGCCCAGATAAGCCTCGATCACTTCGGGGTTGCGCACGACCTCGCGTGGCGTGCCGTCCGCAATCAGCTTGCCCTGATGCAGAACCAGCACCCGCTCGACGTGGCGCAGCAGCGTCGTGACGGCGTGCTCGATCCAGATCACGGTCAGATCGAGTTCGTCGCGCAGGCGACGAATCAGCCGTGCCATGTCTTCCAGTTCGGCCTCGGTGAGGCCTGCGGCAACTTCATCGAGCAACAGCAGGCGAGGCCGCGTGGCAAGCGCCATCCCGATTTCGAGCAGGCGCTGCTGCGAAGGCGTGATGGACCCCGCCGGCACGTCTGCCTGCGCCGACAGGCCGATCAGCTGCAGGATGCGCGGCGCATCACGCAGCACCCAGGCAACGCCCTCCTCTTCGCCCCACAGCCAGTACTTGCGCGGCCTCTTGCCCGCGAACTTCAAACCGAACTCCACATTCGAAAGCACCGACATGTCGGCAAAAACGCGTGGCGTCTGGAAGGTCCGCGCAAGTCCGTGCGCCGCAAACCGATGGGGCCCACGACCGGTGAGTTCACGCCCTGCGACCTGGAGCCGTCCCGACGTCACAGGCTGCACACCCGAGATCGCGTTGAAGAACGTGGTCTTGCCCGCGCCGTTCGGTCCGATGATGCCCACCAGCTCACCAGCGCCAAATCGGGCGCTCACCGCATCGACGGCGACGAGTCCACCAAAGCGCACAGTGATGTCTTGTGCTTCGAGCAATGCCATGGCGGAATCAGACAACGCGCCGCTCCCTTGCACGCTGCTTGTCGCGCGCCTTGTCACCGCTCAATTCGTAGCGGCGCAACTTGGACCAGTCCCGGGTAGACCGCCACCAGCCACGGAAAGTCTCCCAGCGCAGCGACGCCAGGCCACCGGGCAAATACAGCACCGACAGAATCAACAGCAGGCCCAGCGTCATCATGTAAACCTGCGGCGCCGAAAGCCGCAGCGTCTCGGCCAGCAGGCTGAACACGATGGCGGCGATAAGCGGTCCCCACAGCGTGAGTGCGCCGCCAATCAGCGCGATCAGCACGGTCTGGAAACCGATGAACGGATTGAACACCGTGACCGGGTCGATATAGGTCCAGCGCACCGACATCGCAGCGCCCACCGCACCGGCAAAACCTGCGGTCATGACGAAGCCTGCCAGCTTCACCCAGCGCGTATTGACGCCAAGCGTCTGCGCGCGCTGCTCATCGGCGCCGATGCCAGCGAGCGCCAATCCGAACCGCGTGCGCCGGACCACGATGGACACCGCCACTGCCAACACCGCAAGCCCCAGCACCGTCAGGTAGATCGTGTCGCGCGACGGCACCACGGTGAGCACCCGCCCCACAGTCCCGGTCACGCTCTTTTCAAAGTAAGTGATGGCGTGCCGGATCAACTCCGTCATGCCGAATGTGAGCACCGCGAAATACGTGCCGCGCAGATGCAGCACCGCCGCACCCATGACCAGCGCCACCAGCATCGCCAGCCCCGCGCCAAGCGCAATCGCCTGCACCCACGGCATCTTTTCCAGCGCGAGCGCGCAGGTGTAGGCACCGATACCGAAGAACGCGGATGTTGCCAGCGACAGGTAGCGCGTGGTCCCGCAAAACAGCGCCCAGCTCGACGACAGCGCCACGTACATCAGGCAGGTCAGCGCCAGTGACACGACGAACTCGCTGCCCCAATAAGGCAACGCGAGCGCCCAGCCGGTCAGGCCGAACAGCACCAGCAAATCTCGAATGAACAATTGGCGCGATGTCATGCCTTGCGCCTCCGGCTGGCAAAAAGGCCCTCGGGGCGAAGCAGCAACACGCCGATGAAGACGCCGTAAGACATCAATGCCTTGAGCGATGGGTTGGTGTAGTGCATGCCGATGGCTTCGACCAGTCCGAGCAGCAAACCACCGGCCAGCGCGCCGCCCATGCTGCCGAAGCCGCCTAGCGTGATGACGATGAGCGCTGTCACGGTGTAAGGCTCGCCCATCGACGGAGAGATGGTGTAGGCCATCGACAGCAAACACCCGGCCACACCCGACAGCCCCAGCCCGATGCCGAACATCAGCGGATGCAGCATGCGTGTGTTGATACCCACCAGTTGCGCGCCGATCTGCGACTGCATCAAGCCGCGCACGCCCTTGCCCAGCAGGGTCTGGCGCAGCAGCACGATCATGGCCGCCGCAAATGCCAGCGCCAGCGCGAACACCAGCAGCTTGTTGCCCGCGAACTGCGCGCCGCCGAACTTGATCGGTTCGGTAAGGTAGTCGTAGCCGCGCAGGTCGCCGCCCCACATCCAGTTGACGAAGTTCTGAACGAGAAACATCAGGCCGAACGCCACCATCAGGCCGCGCGCCTCGAAGATATCCAGGTTGGGCGAGGTCGCATTGAGCCTTCTGAAACACAGCCAGTGAATGACGACGCCCAGCGCCATCAGCATCAGGAACGACACCGGCACCATCAGCAGCGGCGACAGCCCGAACGAGGTCTGCGCCATCCATGTCAGGTACGCGCCGAGCATCAGGAACTCGCCGTGCGCGATGTTCAGGATGCGCATGAGGCCGTACTGCAGGTTCAGCCCCAGCGCGACGAGTGCGTAGATGCCGCCGGTGATGAGACCGGAGGTCAGGAGTTCAAGCCAGGCGCCTGGGGACATGTGTATGTGCGGTTCTTGCGAATAAAAAAGAGGTTGTTATGCAGGGCGTGCGCTTCGCAAAAAAAGGCTGTCATGCCGGACTTGATCCGGCATCCACCGCGAAGCGGCGGCTGCGCCTGATCGACCGCAGCATGGATTGCGGATCAAGTCCGCAATGACAGCCTTCGTTCTCTTCACGAAGGTCTCTCACCCTATCAAGCCAGGCTCCCTACTTCCACGCCGGCTTCGCCGCATTCAACTTCGCCGTCGCCAGCTTCTGCGGCCACACCACCTCAAACTCGCCGTTCTGCCACTGCCCCACCGTCCCCGGCGTCGCCGTGTTCTCGCTCCCCGTGAACTTCACATCACCAATGATGGTCTTGTGCGTCGTGTTCGCGATGTAGTCGCGCATGGCCTTACGATCCAGGCCGGTCTGCTTCACGGCATTCGTGAGAATCTCCAGCCCCGCCCAGCAGTGACCGCTGGCCCAGCGATCGGGCTCCTTCTGCGCGCCGAACTTCTTCACGTGCGCATCGAAATACGCCTTCGCGCCGGGACTCGTCTTCGAATTCCACGAACCCATGCCCAGCACACCCTCGGCACCGGCAGGCGTCATGACATTGCGATAAAGCTGGAAAGCCGTACCCACCGACGCATAGAAGAACTTCGGATTGAAGCCAATCTCCTTGGCCTGGCGGCTCGCAAGAATCGTGTCCGGCGGATAGGTGAAGCCGACGAATGCGTCAGGGTTCTTGTCCTTGATCGAGCGCAGCGTCGGCGACAGATCCTTCACACCGCCCGGATAGCTCGTGTCCTGCACCAGCGAGATGCCGCTGCCGGCCAGCGCCACCTTGAGCGCGGCATAGTTCTCCAGGCCAAACAGGTCATCGACATAGATGCAGGCGAGCGTCTTGGCGCCACTGGCCTTGAGCATGTCTACCAATGCATCGCACATCGGCTTGGGCTGCTGCAACAGCAAAAAGAAATACGGCAGCTTCATTTCTGCAAGTCGACGCGAAAGCGCCGTGGGTGCCAGGAACGGATAACCGAACCGGTTCGCCAGCGGCGCGACCGCGAAATTGGCGTTGCTGCCCCAGGGCGGCAGCACCAGGTCGACCTTGTCGCTGCCCATCAACTTTTCATAGGTGCGAACGACGGTTTCCATGTCGCTGCGGTCGTCCGACGAGATCAACTCGATCGGCCGCTTCACGCCCTTGACATCCAGTCCGCCCGCCGCGTTCTGCTGCTCGGCCCACAGCAGGTAGTTCGGCTCCTGGCTGACCTGCGCGCCTCCGGTCCACGGGCCGGTTCTGGCGATCGCGTAGCCGACACGCACAGGCCCGGACTGGGCAAGCAGGCCGGGCGTCACAGCGCCTGCGCCCACGACGGCGGCGGCCCCCTGGATGAACTGGCGGCGGTTCTTTTGCAACTGGTGCAGGGACATGGCAAGGTCTCCTTCGTTCGAATGGTGTGGCTATCGTAGAAACCTGCAACGCATGGCGCTTTGCTCTGCGAGCACAAAGCGATTGACCCGGCGTGCAAGGGCCTGCGGGTTATCCCTCAAACGACCCGATAGCCGCGCCCGCTATGCCCCTCCATAATCAAATCCCATGACCCCGTCCATTGCGCTTGACACCGACGCCGTCGCCGAACGCGATCGCGCGCCGCAGTGGTGCGAGTGGGTCTGGCAGCACTTCGGCGGGCTGCAGTCGGACCTGTACGGCGATACCGATTTCGATGGGCGGCTGGCCGCTTCGCACGCAGGCGATGTCATCCTCACGCGGCTCGAAGCCAACCGGCACCGTGTCCTGCGCACACCGTCGATGGCGCGCGCTAGCGAGACGGCCTACCTCAAGATCGTTGCCCCCTGGGAAGGCAGCGCCGTGGTGCAGCAGCAAGGCCGCGAAGCCTGCGCGCGCAACGGCGCCTGGGTGATCTACGACACCTCGGGCGCTTACGAAATCGCCAACCCGGAACGCGTCGACCACCTGATCGTGATGGTGCCGGCCAGTGCCATCCAGGAGCGGGGCCTGCGCATCGATGGCGCAATGGCACGGCGGCTGGGCACGAGCGGCATTTCGCGCGTGGCGCTGGAGACCATGCGCAACACGTATCTCGAATTGCCAAACATGAGCGAGGCCTCCGCGCGCGGTGCAGGCGAGTTGATCAAGCAACTGGTGCAACTGTCGCTGATGGAAGTCGCAGGCCACGAGACCGCGGTGACGCAGCGCGAGGCTTTGCGCGACCGCATACGTGCGCATGTGCAGCGCAACCTGCGCGACCCTGCGTTATCGGTGGACAGCATTGCCCGCGCACTGAACTGCAGCAGGCGGCACTTGTACAACGCGTTTGCGGGCGAAGGCGAGTCGATTGCGGTGTTCATCCAGCGGTTGCGTTTGCAGGCCTGCATCCGTGACCTGCAAGAGAGTGCGCAACCGAGCCGGCCGATCACTGACATCGCGATGTCGTGGGGGTTTGGAAACCCGTCGCACTTCAGCCGGCTGTTTCGCGATCACACCGGCAAGAGCCCGTCGGAGTTCCGGCGCGGCCGTCGAAGTCATGGATTGCGGGTCAAGCCCGCAATGACAGTCACGCACCCTTACCGCGCAACGCCCAACAACTTCTCCAGCAACGCCGGCTGCTCCCGCAACTCGGCGGCCGTCCCGCTGTGCACCACCGTTCCTCTGTCCAGCACCACCGCGTGATGCGAGATCGCCAGAATCGCCTGCGGATGCTGCTCCACGATGATGGCCGACAGGCCCTCTTCGCGTGTGATGCGGGCAATGGCGCGCAGCAACTCTTCCACGATGATGGGCGCCAGTCCCTCCAGCGGTTCATCGAGCAGCAACAGGCGCGGATTCACAACCAGCGCGCGTCCGACAGCCAGCATCTGCTGCTCACCGCCTGACAACTGCGTGCCCAGATTCGTCTTGCGTTCGGCCAGCCGGGGAAACATGGCATAGACACCATCGGGCGTCCACTTGCCGGGCCGCGCAACCGCCGTCAGGTTCTCGTGCACCGTGAGCGACTTGAAGATGTTGCGCTCTTGCGGCACCCAGCCGATGCCTGCTGCGGCCCGCTGGTGCGAAGCCATCGTGTGCAGCGGCTTGCCCGCGAGCGTGATAGCGCCGCCATGCTGGCGCGTTGCACCGGCCAGCGTGTTGATCAGCGTCGTCTTGCCGGTGCCATTGCGGCCCAGCAGCGCCAGCGTCTGTCCTTCACCGATCGCCAGCGACACATCGTGCAGCACCACGGCCTCGCCATAACCGGCGCTCAGGCCCTCGACGCGAAGCAGTTCAGCCATGTGCAACCTCCGCATCCCCATGCGCGTCCCCATGCCCCAGATACACGGCCTTGACCTGCGGATCGTTGGCGATCTCTTCGGGGTTGCCTTCCGTCAGCACAGCGCCGTTGACCAGCACCGTCATGCGATCGGCAAAACTGAACACCAGGTCCATGTCGTGTTCGATCAGCAGCACCGACACATCGGCCGGAAGATCGGCCACGGTTTGCAGCAGCTCTTCGCGCTCGCCCGCAGGCACACCCGCAACCGGTTCATCGAGCAGCAGCACGCGCGGCTCGCAAGCCAGCGCAATCGCAATTTCAAGCAGGCGGCGCTTGCCATAAGCCAGATGCTCGGTGCGCTGGTCGGCCACTTCGGCCAGCCGGAACTGCTCCAGCAACTGTTCACTTCGGTCCGTCACATCCTTGCTCGCCCCGAGCGCCTGCCACCAGCGCGCGCCCAGTCCGCGATGCTGCGACACGACGAGGGCCAAGGTCTCCAGCGGCGTCATCGAATTGAACAGCTGGTTGATCTGGAAGGTGCGCACCATGCCGCGCCGCACGCGCTGATGCGGCGCGAGATGCGTGATGTCCGCGCCTTCCAGCGTGATCGAACCTTCAGTGGGATCCAGCACACCCGTGAGCAGGTTGATCAGCGTTGTCTTGCCTGCGCCGTTCGGGCCGATCAGCGCATGACGCGCACCACGCCGCAAGTCGAGCGTGACGTTGTCGGTGGCAGTGATGCCTCCGAAACGCTTGACCAGCCCCCTGGCCGAAAGAACGATATCGCTCATGGTTTCTTGCCGCCCGTCCTTGACGCAAACCAGGTGTGCGGACGCAGCAGGCGCTCGCGCCCGACCAGCACCAGCACGACCAGGAACAGGCCGATCCAGAACGTCCAGTATTGCGGCGTGATCGACGACAGCAGGTCCTGCATCAGCTTGAACACCACTGCGCCTGCGATGCCGCCATAAAGCCATCCGGTGCCACCGATCACCAGCATCAGCATCACGTCAGCCGAGCGGTGGAACTCGAAGACATCGAGCGATGCGAAGCCGGTGGTCTGCGAAAGCAATGCGCCTGCCGCACCCGCGATGCCCGCGGCCACGGTGTAGATCACCGCAATGCGCGAGGTGACCGGAATGCCAATGGCCATCGCACGCAGGCGGTTGTCGCGGATCGCCTTGAGCGTCGCGCCGAACGGAGAGCGCACCAGCCGCCGGGCCAGAAAGAAGAACACGAGCAGCAAGCAGAGCGAATACAGGGCCGCTGTCCTGCCGCCCAGGTCAAAGGCAAAGGTGCCGAGCACCGGGCCCATCACCACGCCCTGCAGGCCGTCGGCGCCGCCGGTGAGCCAGTCGAGCTTGTTGGCCAACTCCAGCAGGATGAGGGCCACGCCCAGCGTCACCATCAGCCGGGTCAGGTCGCTGCCCCGCAGGATCGTCAGGCTGGCGACTGCGCCCAGCAGCGTTGCGCCACCGATGGCGACCGCCAGGCCGAGGAGCGGGTCTGGCATGACATGCTTGGCAAAGAGCGCTGCCGCATAGGCGCCGAAGCCGAAGAAGGCGGCATGGCCCAGCGAAACGATGCCGGTGTAACCCAGCACCAGGTCGAGCGAGAGCGCAAACAGCGCGACGATGGCGATCTCGTTGATGAGTGCTGCGTGCGACGGAAACACCAGCGGCGCGGCAAAGGCAGCCAGCCACAGCACCGGCTCCCAGGCACGCCAGCGGCCGGTGCGCAGCAATGATTCACGCGGGCTCATGCGCTACCTCCGCGCCGCACGAACAGCCCTTGCGGACGCCACAGCAGGATCAGGATCATGAGAAAGTAGACGATGAACGCGCCCATCTTGGGTATGTAGTATTTGCCGGCGACATCGGCCACGCCCAGCAGCAGCGCTGCCAGCAGCGGACCGGTGATCGACGACGTGCCGCCGACGGCGACCACGATCAGGAAATAGATCATGAACTTGAGCGGAAAGCTCGGGTCCAGCCCCAGCACTTCCGCCCCCAGTGCACCGCCCAGGCCCGCCAGGCCCGAGCCGGCTGCGAAGGTCGCGAGAAACACGATGTTGACGTTGATGCCCAGACCTGCCGCCACCCGCTGATCGTCGACCGCTGCGCGCAGGCGGCTGCCGAATCGCGTGCGCGAGAGCACGTATTGCAGGCCCACGGTGAGCGCTGCGCACACCGCAATGATGAACAGCCGGTAGTGGCCCATGCCGAGCGTCCACGCGCCGGAGCCGATTTCGGTACGGCCCTTCAGCCATGCGGGCAGTTGCACGATCTGCTGGGTCGAGCCGACGAAATAGTCGACCGCAGCCACTGCCATGAAAGTCAGGCCGATGGAGAACAGCACCTGGTCCAGGTGCGGCTTGTTGTAGAGCGGCCGGTAGACGGTGCGTTCGAGCACCGCGCCCAAGAGCGCCGAGATCACGAATGCGAGCGGCAGGCACACCAGGAACGGCACGCCCAGGTGCTGCATCGCCAGCACGGTGACGTAACCGCCCACCATCGCGAATGCACCGTGCGCCAGGTTGATGAAATTCATCAGGCCCATGGTCACGGACAGGCCGACCGCGAGAACGAACAGCAGCATGCCGTAGGCGATGCCGTCAAAGAGGATGGTGAGCATGTGAGTCTGTTCCCTCTCCCCCCGGGGAGAGGGTTAGGGTGAGGGTCAGCGGCGCCGTCAGTTCTTGCCCGGGTCCTTGACGTCCTTGATGACGTCGAATTCCACGTTGTAGAGCTGGCCGTCTTTTTTCTCGACCTTGCGCAGGTACACGTTCTGCACGATGTCACGGGTTTGCGCATCGATGAACACCGGGCCGCGCGGGCTCTCGAAGATCTGGCCCTTCATGGCTGCAAGCAGTGCGTCGCCGCCGCCCTTGCCGCCGGTCTTCTTCAACGCTTCGTAGATCACGCGCATGCCGTCATAACCACCGACTGCCATGAAGTTGGGACGCAGTCCCTTGTTCGCCTTGCCAAACGCCTCGACAAACTTCTTGTTCGCAGGCGAAGGGTGGGCCGCCGAATAGTGATGCGATGTGACGACGCCGAGCGCGCCCTCACCCATATCGTTGAGCTGGTCGTCATCGGTCACGTCGCCCGTGCCGATCAGCTTGATGCCGGCCTTGTCCATGCCGCGTTCGAGGAACTGCTTCATCACGGCTGCGCCCGCGCCCGAGGGAACGAAGACGAACAGCGCATCCGGCTTGCCATCACGCACCTTCTGCAGGAACGGCGCGAAGTCGGGGTTGCGAAGTGGCACGCGCAAGGCCTCTGTCACCTGGCCGCCGTTGAAAATCAGGCGTTCCTTGAAATACTTTTCTGCGTCGATACCGGGGCCGTAGTCGGACACCAGGGTCACGACCTTCTTGATGCCGTTTTTGGGCGCCCAGTCAGCCAGCGCAACCGAGACCTGCGGCAGCGTGAAGCTGGTGCGAACGATGTACGGCGATGCCTGCGTGATGCTGGAAGTCGCTGCGGCCATCACGACCTGCGGGGTCTTGGACTGGGTCGCGATCGGTGCTGTAGCCATCGCCGAGGGCGTGATGCCGAAGCCGGCGAGCACATCGACCTTGTCGTTGACGACCAGTTCCTGGGCGAGGCGGCGGGTGACGTCCGGCAAGCTGGTGTCGTCCTTGAGGATCAGCTGGACCTTGCGCCCGCCAATCGTGTCGCCGTTTTGCGCCATGTAAAGCCGCGCAGCAGCCTCGATCTGACGGCCGGTGCTCGCCTGTTGGCCGGTCATCGGCAGGATGAGGCCGATCTTGAAGGCTTCCTGCGCCATCGCGACGCTGCTTGTACCGGCCAGTGCCGTCAAGACGGCCGAGCAGATGGCGGTTTTGACCAGGGTTCTTTTGTTCACAAGTGTCTCCTTCAAAAATCGTGAGTGATTCTGTACGTCGCCAGCCTTGCTGTGAAGCCGGGACGCAGACTAGCAGTTATGCCATCGCAATATATCCGGGCTTGAGGTATTCAAACAGGAAACTGAAGTCATGGATGCCGGATCGAGTCCGGCATGACAGCCATGCCTCTCAGTCATCCGCCCGCCACGACGAATCCAGCGTGACTTCACCAACCACGCGCGACACACAGGCGCAGATGCGCGAGTTCTCGCGCTTTTCATCCTCGGTCAGATAGACATCGCGATGATCAATCTCGCCCGAAACCGCAATCACATCCATCGCGCACAAGCCGCATTCGCCGCGCTTGCAGTCCGACAACGTCTGCACGCCCGCCTGCTCCAGCGCGTCGAGCAAGCTGCAATCGGCGGGCACCATGATGTCCAGCGAGTGGCGCGGCAACTGCACGCGAAACGCCTGCGGCGCGAACCGGCCGCTCGATCCGAAGGTTTCATAGCGCAGCGCAGTCGGCTCGCGCCCTGCGGCAGTCCACGCATGGCGCGCCGCATCCAGCATCGGCACCGGTCCGCACACATAGAGCTGCGCGCCATCGGGCAACGCAGCAATCTCGGCGTCGAATGCGATGGGTTCGCCAATCGCGGTGCGCATCGCGTCACCCAGGCACCCGCGCAACTCATCGCCGTAGGCCAGTTCGTCGGCCGACCGCACGCCGTAGATCATGCGCACCTGCGCGCCTCTTGCCTGCAACGCCAACGCCATGGAAACCATAGGCGTCACCCCGATCCCGCCAGCGACCAGCAAATACGCAGGCGCATCCAGCGCGAGCGGAAAGTGGTTCTGCGGCGCAAGCACCTGCAGCCGGTCACCTTCGGCCAGCTCCCACATGGCAAGCGACCCGCCTCGTCCCGCATCCATGCGCTTCACAGCGATTCGGTAGCACGAGTCATCGGGCGTGCCGATCAATGAGTACGAACGCGTCTGCGGCTTGCCGTTCACCAGCACGCCGACCTGCAAGTGGCTGCCCGGCGACCAGTGCTCGGCGACTCCATCGCCGGGCGTGAGGGTGAACTCGCGAACCGTAGTCGTCACATCGCGAACGGCGGTGACCACGGATTCGCTCCAGTGCGAAGTGGTTTTCATTTCTTGCGGATCAGGCGAACGCCCGGCATCTGGTCAAGGTTGTGGTTCTGCACGGCTTCGCGCAGGTTGCGCTGCGCCAGGCGCGAGTGCTCGCGCATGATGGCTTCGGCCCGGGCACCTTCGCGCCGCTCGATCGCGTCGATCAGCTGGCGGTGCTGGTCCTGCGCGACGATGAGCATGTCGCGCGCTTGCGGCGAATTGGCCTGCACAACGACAAACGCAGAAGGCGATGCAAACGGCAAGCTGTTCACGCGCTCGAGTTCGCGCTTCATCAGGCTGCTGTCTGCCATCTCGCCGAGCAGCAAATGGAAGCGTTCATTGAGCTTGACGTAGGCCGAGAAAGACTCGTCGTCCAGCGCGCTCTGGCGCAGCAGCGCATCAACCGCATCCAGGCACTCGCGCGCTTCGCTCAGCACGACAGGCGCGGCGCCCCGCTCTGCCGCCAGCCGCGCGGCGAGACCTTCCACGGTGCCACGCAACTCGATCGCCTCGGACACCTCGCGCTCGGAGAACGTGCGCACCGCATAACCGCCGTTGGGCAGGGACTCGATGAGTCCTTCCTGCTCCAGCCGCATCAGGGCCGCGCGGATCGGCGTGCGCGAGACGCCCAGCTTTTCGACGATGGACAGCTCCGCGATGCGCGTGCCGCCGGGCAGCTCGCCCGCCAGGATCATTTCGCGCAGGCGCAATTGCGCCCTCACCTGCGCGCTGTCGGGCGTCGCCGCGGCAGCAAGGTCGGTCTCGAAGGCCCGCTTCATGCGACCCGCCGGATCGGGAACACCGGCGCAGGCTTGCGCTCTTTCGCGATCATGTTGTCGATGAGACGCCGCGCCCACATCGAGCCCGCGTCGATGTTCAGGTTGTAGAACTTGTGGTCGGGATGCTCGTCGATCGCTTTTTGCTGCGCTTCGAGAATCAGCTCGTCCTCGCGAAAGATCGACGCCACGCCCTCGCGCAATTGATGGGTGAGGCGTTGCTCGCCCAGGCAATAGTTGCGCGCGAAAGCCCAGAAGTAGTGACAGGTCTTGTCCGTCTCGGGCGTGATGGTGTTGAGCACGAAACCATTGACGCCCCTGCTGCGATCGCTGTGCTTCGGATCGCCCTTGTTGCCGCCAGGTGGCACTGCGCCGGTTCCGGTCTCGGCGACACCGACATCGATGCACACCGTCGCAGGCGCTTCAAAGCGAATGATCTGCCAGCGGTCCACCTTCCCTTCGTAGCCCAAGCCCTGCATGATTTGCCCGGCCCAGAAAGGCGGCGCGTCGATGTCTTCCATCCAGCGCGTCACGGTGGCCGTGCGGTCGCCGTGCGTTGCGACGAACGGTGCTTCGGCAACCGCCTGCTGGCCGATGGACGAGCCGTGCACGAATGTTTCGTGCGTGAGATCCATCAGGTTGTCGACGACCAGCCGGTAGTCGCACTTCACGGTAATCAGCTTGCCGTCGCCGGCCCACTGCGCGTCATCGTTCCAGTGCATGTCGGGCACGAGCGCCGGGTCGGCCTTGGCCGGATCGCCCGGCCAGATCCAGACGAAGCGATGCTTTTCCACCACCGGATAACTGCGCACGCAGGCCGACGGGTTGATCGACTCCTGGCTGGGCATGTGGGTGCAACGCCCTTGCGCGTTGAAGACCAGGCCGTGGTAGCCGCAGGTCAGCTCATCGCCATCAAGCCGCCCCATCGACAGCGGCAGCAGGCGGTGCCAGCACGCATCTTCGAGCACGGCGACGCTGCCGTCGGTCTTGCGAAACATCACCAACTTCTGGTTGCAGATGGTGCGCGCGAGCAGCGTGCGGCCGACCTCGACGTCATAGGCAGCGGCGTACCAGGCGTTGAGGGGAAAGGTGGGTTGGGCGGCATTCATGGATACGTATTGTATACAGCAACTATTGTTTTTCCAGTGAAATTGGCGATTTCAGTCGGTTTCAAGCCGTTCTTGTATTCTTGAATCCCGCCAAGTCGTGTCATAAGATGCGCCCGAACCCCATCCGAAGGAGCCTTCCATGACCCAGCTTCCCGCCCATTACGACCACGTCGGCAGCTTTCTGCGTCCCAAGTACTTGCTGGACGCACGCGAGCAAAAAGCCAAAGGCGAGATTACGCCCGAGCAACTGCGCGCGGTCGAAGACAAGGCGATCACCGAGATCGTGAAGTTCCAGGAAGACGTGGGCTTGAAGAGCATCACCGACGGCGAATTTCGCCGCACCTACTTCCACATCGACTTCCTGGAAAAGCTGGGCGGCGTCAAGACCGACATCCCGGTCACGATCCGAAAGGCCGATGGCACCGAAGAACTCGCGCCGCCTGTCATGCGCGTCGTCGACAAGGTGCGCCACACCACCGACATCCAGAAGGCCGACTTCGAATACCTCAAGAGCCAGGTCAGCGCGGGGCACACACCCAAGGTGACGATTCCCTCGCCCACGATGCTGCACTTTCGTGGCGGCCGCGCAGGCATCAGCCGTGACGCCTATCCCGAGCTCGACCCGGCCTTCTACGACGACGTGGCCAAGGCCTATGGCGATGAGTTGCGCTCGCTCGCAGCAGCGGGCTGCACGTACGTGCAGATGGACGACACCAACCTGGCCTACCTGTGCGACGAGAAGATGCGCGAAGCCGCCCGCCAGCGCGGTGACGACCCCAACGAACTGCCGCATCGCTATGCCGCCTTCATCAACAAGGTCGTCGCGCAAAAGCCCGAAGGCATGCTGCTGGCCATGCACCTGTGCCGCGGCAACTTCAAGAGCACGCATGCAGCCAGCGGCAACTACGAGCCGGTTGCCGAGGCGCTCCTCAAGGAGATGAACCTCGACGCGTACTTCATGGAGTACGACGACGACCGCTCGGGCGACTTCAAGCCGCTGCGCTTCCTGGCCAAAGGCAAGACCGTGGTGCTGGGCCTGGTCACGACCAAGTTCGGACAGATGGAAGACAAGGACGAACTCAAGCGCCGCATCGAGCAGGCCGCCAAATACGCGCCGCTGGAGCAGTTGGCCCTGTCGCCGCAGTGCGGCTTCTCCAGCACGGTGCACGGCAACAACATCGCGGTGGAAGCGCAGCGAGCCAAGCTCCGGCTGGTGATCGAAACCGCTCGCGAAGTCTGGGGCGACTGATCCGGCTGTTCTCCCCTCCCCCGCTGGGGGAGGGCCAGGGTGGGGGCAGGCAGCCCCAAACCAGGAACCGCCAACTCTGCGGTAACCTCCTGCGCCATGACGCAGATCAACCTGAGAATCCGCAAAAAACCGCAGACCCCGGGCGGCGTTGCTGTCTTTTGCATCGCCAGAAACGAGCTGTACTTTCTGCCGTTTTTCCTCGCGCACTACCGCGCGATGGGCATCCACGAGTTCTGGTTCCTCGACGACAAATCCACCGACGGCACATTCGAATACCTGATGGAGCAGCCCGACTGCGCGGTGATGCGCGCGAACGTCGGCTATGGCGACAAGGTGTATGGCAACCGCAAGTTCGGCCTCATCGTCCGCACGCTGGTGCCGCATCAGTTCCTGCTGAACCGCTGGGTGCTGATCGTGGATGCCGACGAATTTCTGTTCCTGCCACCTGGCATCGAAGCCATCGACGATCTCGCAGAGGGCCTCGCGCGCAACCGGATCAATTCGGCCCGCGCGCTCATGCTCGACTGCTTTCCGGCAACGCTGGCCGATCTCGACGGCGCGCAGACCAGCCAGTCACCATTCGAGCTCAACCCGTACTTCGATGCGCTGCAGGGCTTCAGCTGGGGGCCCGAGCAGGTCTGGCCGGATACGGAATACCTGAAAGACAGCGTCAGGCCCCGAATGATGGCGGAACTCGTTCGCCGTCAGGTGCCGATGGGAAACCTGCTGGACGACTACGGCCACGCCAGCCTGCACAAGATGCCGCTTCTTTACTGGACCGACCAGGTTCAGATGAACACATCGCATCGTGCCAATGTGCCGGTGAGTGACCGCGTCCAGCTGGCCCTTGCGCACTTCAAGTTCTATCCCGGCTACCAGCGCCGCATCGCGGATGCGATTGCCTCGAAGGCGTACTGGCTGGCGTCATCCGAGTACCGCTTCATGGACGTCGCCGTGCGTGAACTCAGGCAGTGGCCGCTGCAGGGGCCCCGCTCCAGGCGCCTGGACTCGGCGCAGGACCTTGTCGACGCCGGCCTTCTGTACTCCCATTTAGACTAGCCGCGCAAATAGCCACCATGCAAGCACTCAAGCTCAAGCTCCACAAGAAGCCCGCACCGGCACCCGGCACGGCCATCTTCTGCATCGTCCGCAACGAAATCTACTTCCTGCCGTTTTTCATGGCGCACTACCGCGCGATGGGCATCCACGAGTTCTGGTTTCATGACGACAACTCCACCGACGGCACCTTCGAGTACCTGATGGCCCAGCCCGACTGCGGCGTCACGCGCGCCAATGTCGGCTACGGCGACCGGATCGCTCCCAACAACAAGATTTTCGGCACCGCGATCCGCACCATCATTCCGCACCATTTCCTGCTCAATCGCTGGGCGCTGATCGTGGATGCCGACGAATTCATGTACCTGCCGCCGGGCATGGAATCCATCGACGACCTCACGCGCGCGATGGAACGAAGCAAGGTCAATTCAGCACGCGCCCTGATGCTCGACTGCTTTCCGGCCACGCTGCGTGATCTCGATGGCGCATCGATGACAGCGTCGCCTTTCGAGCTGTGCCCGTACTTCGATGCGCTGCAGGGCTTCACCTGGGGCCCCAGGCAGGCGTGGCCGGACACCGAATTTTTAAAGGACAGCGTCAGGCCGCGCATGCTGGCCGAACTGCTGCGCCGCGAAGTGCCCATGGGCAAGCTGCTGGACGACTATGCCCACGCGAGCCTGCACAAGATGCCGCTGGTGTACTGGACCGACAAGGTACAGATGAACACCTCGCACCGGGCCAACATCGCCGTCAACGACCGGGTGCACCTTGCGTTGGCGCACTTCAAGTTCTATCCCGGCTACCAGGACCGCATCGACGACGCGATGGCGACCAATGCGCACTGGCTCGCCTCGTCCGAGTACCGGTTCCTGGACATCGCCGTGCGTGAGCTGAAAGACTGGCCGCTGCAAGGCCCGCGCTCGCGCCGTCTGAATTCCGCGCAGGATTTTGTGGATGCGGGGTTGCTGTATTCGCGCCTGGATTAGGGCGCTCTGGATGTCATACCGGGCTCGACCCGGTATCCACCGCGCAGCGGCGACGGCCGTCGAAAACCTGGATTGCGGATCAAGTCCGCAATGACAGCCGCGAGAAGGTTGTCATGCCGGACTAGATCCGGCATCCACCGCGCAGCGGAAACAGCGCCAGCTTTTTCTAACCCCACCACCAAAATCTCAGACCTTTGTCTTAGAACTTTGTAATCAAACTCAACCAAATAATTTGCCACGCGCTAAACACCTGCCGATCGCTCCAGATAAGTGAGTAGAGAGGCGGACGTTGCCCAAAAGGACAACGGGCGCCGGCCCGGGGCGCGGTTGCCCCAGGCCGCAAACCGGGGCAAATCACATGGTAGGTATCGTCAGCGGCAATTCACTGGGCCTGGACTTGACGTCTGGGGCAACGCTGGGCCAGCGCGGCCAACTCGGGCAATCGGCCCTGGGCCAGACAGCCGAGCGCAGTTACGTCAACGTTGCCACAGGCAACCTGGTCGTCCAGGACGTGGACGACTTCCTGGCCAGCAACGGCCTGGATGTCACCGCCTTGCGCACGTACAACAGCCAGGGCCTGCTGGACGACGACAACGCCGACAACTGGTCCAACGGTTTCTACAAAAAGCAGCTGCAATTCACCGGCGCAGCAGGCTCGACCGGCACTGTCACCCGAACAGCGCAGGACGGCAGCCAGGCGGTATACATCTATGACGCCGGGCGATCGGCGGCAACCGGTAAACCGACCTATGTCACAACCGCAGGCGTCGGCGCGTACGACACGATCTCGTACTCGAACGCGGCCAGCCAGTACACCTGGACCGATGGCGACAGCGGCATTTCCGAGACCTACACGATCAACGGTGCCAACGAAGCACGCCTGACCTCGGCGACCGATCACCGGGGCGGTGCGACAAGCTACGAATACAAGGCCAACGGCCTGATCTCGAAGGTAACGGGCGGCTCGGGTGAAGCGATCCTGTATGACTACGACGACACCACCAAGCGATTGATGTCGGTGAAGTACGTCGCCACCAGCGGCGCGCAGACGGCGCAGGTCAGCTTCACGTATGACGGCTCCGCACGCCTGGCCACCTCCGCCGTTGACCTCACGCCTGAGAACCTCGCCGACAACGCCACGCCCAGCACGATCTACACGACGACCTACACCTACGACGGTGCGAGCAAGCGGCTTGCCAGCATCACGCAGGGCGACAAGACCACCATCAAGTTCACCTACACCCTGAGCAATGGCGTGCATCGGGTGACCAGGGTCGAAGACGGCCTGGGCAAGATCACCAACTACACCTACACGGCCAACCAGACGGCGGTCAAGGACGCGCTGGGCAACACCACCACCTACAACTACGACGCCTCCGGCCAGCTCCTGAAAATCACCAGCCCTGCGGTGGACGGCGCGCCCCTCATCACCGAGTTCACCTATGACGGCGCGGGAAACCTCACCGATGTCGTCGATGCGACCGGTGCGCGTACGAAGATGGAATACGTCAACGGCAACCAGACGTTCCAGCGCGACGCCGCAGGCAACACGGTGCAGCGCACGTTCGACGAACGAAACAATCTGCTGACCGAAACGCGGTTCGCGCAAGCGGCTGCCGAGAACTTCGGCGCCGGGCTGGCCTCGCAACCGAAGACCACGCGCTACCTGTACGACGGCACCGACAAGAACCTGCTGCTCTACGCAATCTCGGCCGAAGGCCGCGTCACCGGCTACGAATACAACGCGCTCAACCAGCTGGAATTCACCCGCGAGTACCACGCGGCCTCCTTCCAGGTATCGACGCTCGCCCCCGACGCCATCCTGCTCGATGCATGGGCTTCGGGCCGCGACCACCGCGTCACGCAATACAAATACGACTTCCGCGGGCAGCTCGACCAGCACATCGTCTTTGCGCCCGTGGGCAACAGCACCACCGCCACCGCATCCACGACCTTCTACGTCCGCGATGCGGGGGGCAACCTGCGCGAGACCACCTCCTCCACCGGCTCGCGCACGCAATACCTCTACGACGG
Organism: Caenimonas sp. SL110; assembly: GCF_001044395.1. Taxonomy (GTDB): domain Bacteria; phylum Pseudomonadota; class Gammaproteobacteria; order Burkholderiales; family Burkholderiaceae_C; genus Ramlibacter. Next base: position 10,188 of record NZ_JANU01000007.1, on the reverse strand, counting down.
CCTGAACCGGGTTCACACCTTCACCAACGGCATGGGCGAGCAGACGCTCACCAGCTGGAACGATGCGGGCAGCTCGGTCAGCGTCACCCAGGCCAACGGCCTCGTCACCACCACGCTGCGCGACAAGGCGGGCCGCGTGACCAGCGTGGTGGAAGGCTTCATCCCGGCAGCGGGCTCGCCCATGACGGTGCTGGGCACCACGCGATATGCCTGGGACGCGGCAGGCCAGCTGGTGATGGTCGAAGACCCGACGCAAGAGCGTTCGTTCATGCTGTACGACGCGGCCGGCCGCAAGGTGGCCGACATCGACGCCACCGGCACGCTCACCGAATACTCGTACAACAAGAACAACCTGCTCACCCGCAGCTACACCTACTCGGGCACTGCCCTGCCCGAAAGCCTTTTCGTGACAGCGGGCGTGCCCAGGAGCCCGATGCCCACGCTGGCTTCGCTGCAGTCACTGGTCGCAACACCGATTGCCAATACCGCAACCGACATCCAGAGCTGGCGCATCTACGACAGCGCCAACCGGCTGGTGCGCGAGATCGATGGACGAGGCGCAGTCACAGACACGGTCTACAACGCACTGTCGCAGGTGGTCAGTGTCACGCAGCGTGCCAACCGGCTGGCGGACGTCTCCGCGCTGGGCAAGACGCCCACACTGGCACAAACACAGGTCGCGGCCAACGCAGGTGAAGACCGCGCGGCGCGCAACTTCCATGACGCCGACGGCCTGCTGCTGGCCGAGCTGGACGCCGAGGGCTACCTGAGCGAGCACACCTACAACTACAACGGCGAACTGGTACGCACGATCCGGTATGCGACGCAAGTTGAAGCATCGCTGCGCACCGCCCAAGAGCTGGCCGATCTCCGTCCGTCAACCGATTCGCAGAAGGACGCAGTCACCTGGTTCATCCGCGATGCGGGAGGACGCGTCGCAGGCGAAGTCGACGCCGAGGGCTACCTCACAGAAAAGCAATACGACAGCGAAGGCCGCCTGACTGCCTCGGTGCGTTACGACAACAAGGTCGCGGGCACCATGACGTTCGCCAGGTCGCTGGGTGACGCCCGCCCGACAGCGACCAACGAAGCCCGCACGACCACCTGGACCTACGACAACCTCAACCGCATCTCACGCGAAACCGATGCACAGGGCACGGTCACGCAGTACACCTACGACAATGCCGGCCACCTCGTCAAGACCGAGCGCGCACTGGGCACCGCCGAGCTGCGCACCTCGCAAGTCCGGTACGACATCCAGGGTCGCCTGATCGGGGAGCTGACCGCCGAAGGCGCGCTGGCACTGGCTGCGCCGGGAGCGATCGCCGCGCAGGTCTGGTCGCAATGGGGCATCACTCACGCCTATGACGCAGCGGGCCGGCGCACCGGCACCACCGATCAGTACGGCAACAAGACGCGCTTTTATTACGACGGCGACAGCCGCCTGACCCACACCATCGATGCGCTGGGCGGCATCACCGAGAACCAGTACAACGTGCTGGGTCAGCTCAAGGCGACGGTCAGATACGCCACTGCGATTGCACCGGCCACGCTCGCCACCCTCATCGGCGGGCTGGTGACTTCGGCACTGACCACGGCCATCGCAGCAGCCGCTTCGGACAGCTCCGACAGCAAGACCAGCTACGCCTGGAACCTGGGCGGCGCGCTGGACAGCGTGACCGATGCGACAGGCGTCAAGACCAGCTACCTCTACAACGCGTTCGGCCAGGAAACTTCACGCACACGATCGCTGGGCGCAGTGGCGATCTATACCCAACTCACGGGCTACGACAGCCGCGGCCAGGTGACGTCAACGAAGGCGGACGACGGCGGGCTCAATGCCTGGACGACGGCAAGCTACGACGCATTCGGGCGCGTCGTCAAAACCACCGATGCCAACTGGATCGAACGTGAATACAGGTACGACAAGCTGGGCCGTCAGATCGCCCTTGAAAACGGCCTGGGCCGCTGGAGCTCCACCAGCTACGACGCATTCGACCGCATCTTGAGCACCACCGACGAGCTGAACCAGACCACGACGTACAGCTACGACCTGCTCGCGCGCAGCGTTCGCGTGACCACGCCCGAGGGCTTCGCGGTCACGACCACGTTCAACCGCTTCGGCCAGACGCTCACGGTGAGCGACGCCCGCAACGCGGCCGACAAGACCACCTACGACTACGACGACAACGGCAACCTGACCCGGACCACCTTTGCCGACGGCACCAGCACGTCGACCGACTACGACCGGGCCGCCCGCATCGTCAAGACAACGGATGCCGGGCTCAATGAAGTGCAACTGGCCTACGACGGTGCGAGCAGGCTGCTCACCCGCACGGTGAACCCCGGCGGGCTGAACCTGGTCACCACCTACGGCTGGGATGCCAAGGGCCAGCAGGTCCGCATCACCGACGCCAACCAGGTCGTCACGCAACTCGACTACGACCTGAACGGCCGGCTCGTGAAGCAGACGGTCGACCCCACCGTGGCCGGTGGCGCAGTCGAGCTGAACCTGGTCACGAGCTTCAGCTACGACGCCAGCGGCAACCTGCAGTCCATCGTGCGCCCGAACGCCAATGCGACCGGCGACGGCGCGATCACCCTGTACTTCTACGACAAGCTGGGCCGACGCACGCGCGAAGAAACGCGCACCGGCACGACGGTAGCCGATCCCTTCACCACCGGCACCATCGTGACTGCGCGTGACTGGCAGTACGACAAGGTCGGCAACCTGCTGCGCGCGTTCGACGGCAACGGCAATTCGACGCGTTATGTCTACGACGCCGACAACCAGCTGCGCTACACCATTGATGCGCTGGGCAATGTGCAGGGCACGAACTACACCGACACGGGCCTCGTGTACCAGAGGCGCACTTATGCGCAAGCGATCAGCCTGACCAGCCTGCCCGCGGCACCGACACTGCAAGACATCGAGGCGCTGCTGGCGCCCTCGCAGCTGGACCGCTTCGAAGGCAATCTCTACGACAAGGACGGGCGCGTCACGGCCACCTTGAACAGCCTGGGTCATGTCGTGCACTACCAGCACGACGCCAGCGGCAACCTGATCGAGCGACGCGCCTATGTCAACGCGGTGACCAGCTGGGACGGCGTCTCCGTTCCGCAACCGGCACCAGACGCGCGCGACGAGCGCATCCGCACGGTCTACGACAAGCTCAACCGCGCGATCTACACGATCGACGGCAATGGCGCGGTGGTTGCGCAAGCCTACAACGCCAACGGCCAGGTGCAAGAGCGCCGCGCCTATGCGGTTGCAATTGCCCCGGAAACCGCAGCCACGCAAACCGCACTGGCGCAGGCCGTGGCCCTGATTGCAGACGATACGCGCGACGTGCGCACCTCCATGCGCTACGACCGCGCCGGACGCCTGGAGTGGACAGCAGACGGCATGGGCGCAGTCACCCAGCGCAGCTACGACAAGAACGGCAACCTGAGCGCGCTGCGCCAGTACGCGACGCCGCTGGCCGCAGGCCTTGCGCCATCGCAGGCCACGGCCAACTGGATGACCGACCGCGTCACCAACTTCACTTGGGACGCGGCCAATCGCCAGGTGTTCACCGTGCAGGCCACGCGCGATCTGGCAGGCGACCTGGGCGGCGCGGTCACACGCAACCACTACGACGGCAACGGCAACCTCACGCGCCGCACCTCGTACGCGAAGCTGCTCACCACCCTGCCCACCACCACGGGCACGATCGAAACCGCGCTGGGCGCTACGCAGGCAGACGACCGCGTCGAGCAATTCGCCTACGACGCGGCCAACCGCCGGGTCTATTCGATTGATGGTGCGAACGCCGTCACCAAACTCGACTACGACAGCGCAGGCAACGTGGTCAAGACGACCCGCTATGCCACCACGATGACCACGGCCCAGCGGGCGGGCCTGAGCACAAACGCATCGGCCAACGACATCCTGGTGCGCACCTCCGCAACGCCGAGCCTGGACCGCATCGAGCGCAGCGCTTACGACGCGGCCAATCGACTGCGCTACGCCGTCGATGGCGCGGGCACGGTTCGCGAAACCAGCTTCGACGCGCTCGGCCGCCTGACCAGCACCGTGCTGCACGCGCGGCAAGTCACGTTCGCACACAGCGCGACGGTCTCGCTCACCGACATCAAGTCCGCCCTGGGCAGCCCACTGGCTGCCGACCGCACCGAGAGCTACAACTACGACAGCCAGGGCCGCCTGCTGTCCAGCACCGACGCGCTGGGCTACACCGAAAGCTACAGCTACGACGCCATCGGTCGCAAGCAGAGCTTCACCAACAAGGCCGGCGCGGTGTGGACCTACCAGCACGATGCATCGGGCCGTGTCACCACCGAAACCTCGCCCACCGTGCTGCGCACGCCCACCAGCCTGGACGCAGCGGGCAACCTGGTGCTGGGAACGCCGGTCAACGTCCAGCCGCAGACGCATCTGAGCTACGACGCACTGGGCAACCTGCTGCAACGCAAGGAAGCCGCAGGCCTTGACGAAGAGCGCATCACGCGCTATGAGTACGACTCGCTGGGCCGGCAGGTTGCGACCATCCACGGTGACATCCAGACCCGCACCTGGTACGACACCCTGGGCAACGCTGTCGCTGGCATGGACCAGGCCGGCAACTACAGCTACAAGAGCTATGACCGCGCAGGCCAGCTGGCCTTCGAGATCGACGCTGGCGGCTACATGACGGCTTACGAGCGCAATGCGTTCGGTGAGGTCAAGACTCTCACCCGTTACAACGGCGCGACCACTGCCATCACGCCGACTCCTGCAGGCCTGACCTATGCGCAGGCCAAAGCGCGCGCAATCGCGCTGGACGTCTCGCAAAGCCGCAGCATCGAGACGGTGTACGACACCGCAGGTCGCGTCAAAACCGTCACTGAACCCGCAGGCTTCATCTACGACGCCGACACCGGCACCACCTCCGTCGACGGACGCGCTTCAACAAGCTACGCGTACAACGCCTTCGGCCAGGTCACGCGCAGCTCGGACGGCAAGGGCACGACCGACCACTTCTACGACGCAGGCGGACTGGAAGTCGCCACGCTCGACGCGATGGGGTTCCTGACCAAACGGGAATTCTTTGAGACCGGCGAACTGAAGAAGCTCACCGAGTTCGCCACTGCGGTGACCGTGCCAGCCAGCTACTCGGCCACCCGCCCCGCAGACCCTGCCACCACGCGCGAAGACCGCGTCACCGAATTCACATACGACCTCGCAGGCCGCAAGCTGAGCGAGACGCGGCGCAAGGTCGAAGTCACCTCGGGTTCCACATCGGCAGGCCACGCCAGCGGCACCTTCACCGTGTCGACCACCACGCCGGTCAAGCAGACGCTCCTGGTCACCACACCGGCGAACTCCGGCACGCGCATTGCCGACGTGATGTTCTTCGCAGGCGCGGACGGCAGCTCGGTCATCCAGTGGCCCACACCACCCGCAGGCACGATCGCCCGTGTGAGTTGGCGCGTGCAAGGCACCGACACCTGGACCAGTGCGAGCGACCTGATCGTGACCGACGGTGCCTCGCAGAGCATCAGCATCGGCGCGGACACCACGCCCAACATCCTTGAGCTGGAGCTGACCTGGACGCAGGGCAACGCCGTCGTGGGCCGAGAGACCAGCACGCTGACCATCTCGCCGCGCACAGGCGCCGCGCCCACCTCCTCTATCACCGGCATCGCCAACACCATCGTCGCCCTGCTCAATGGCGTGCGCGTACTGAAATGGCCGACGCCCGCAGAGGGCGTCGTTGCCACCATCCAGATCAAGCCACCGGGCAGCACGCAGTGGGAAACCTGGCCCGTCAAGACCGAAGGCAGCATCCAGTACGTGGTGCTTTCTTCCAGCCTGCAGGCAGGCACCTACCAGGTCGAGCTGGACCTGCAACGCCTGAACAGCGCCACGCCGGTGCAGGACCTGCAGACGCTCTACCAGTACGACAAGCTCGGCAACCTGACGCAGACCACCGACGCCCTGGGCAACAACAGCTACAGCTACTACGACGCGCAAGGCCGCGTCACTGCCACCGTCACACCGGCAATCGGCCTCGCATCCGAAGGCGGCACCATCACGCCGCTGGCGGAGTACTACCACGACGCGCTCGGCAACGTCGTGGGCAAGGTCGCAAAAGCCAACGGCGTGGCCAGCGCCAACGCGGACGGCTACGTGCGCGTCGATGCCGGCCTGAACCCTGCCGACCGCACCGACCGGTACAAGGTCGATCGCTTCGGCCACATCACGCAAATCACCAATGCGCAGGGCGTCTCCAGCTTCATGTCGTACGACCGCATGGGGCGACTGGAGCGAACGTGGCAAGGCGTCACCACGGCCACAGGCGCGGCCACGATTTATCAGGCCTTCGAATACGACAAGGCCGGGCGTGTCGTTCGTGTTCGCCAGCCCTCCCCCACAACCCTGACCGGCGCAGTGGGCGAAAGCGTGACCGTCATGGGCTACAACGGCTTCGGCGAAATGACCAGCCGACGTGTCGATGCGCTCGAAGCGGAGTACTTCGAGTACAGCACTGCCGGTCGCCTGTGGCGCACCAACGCCGATGACGGCATCGACCGCATCTACCTGTACGACCTGCAAGGCCGCGTCACGCAGGAGATTCGCAGTGCGGGCCGCGAGACCGGGCCTGTCAACATCATCACCGTGCTGAACCCGGCCACGGCCGCGACCAGCACGGATGTGCGCCGCACCATCACCCAATACGACAAGCTGGGCCGCGTCATCAAGACGATGATGCCGCAGCGCCAGGACTCGCAGGGCGGGGTCACGGTCAGTCACATGACGACGGCCGCATCGATCACGCAGCAGGCGAGCGTCGTTCGCGACGACTACAGCTCGGGCTACGTGTCGGGCAACTACCACTGGACCATGCCCAACCGCGTCCAGTTGTCATGGGCAAGCCTCGCCTCACTGGGCTCGGGCGACATCAAGGTGGAACTGAAGTACACCAGCGCCGCATTCAACATCCCCGAAGTGACGGTGGAAACCGGCGCGAACGGCGAACTCACCACCTACCCGGCCATCAACTTCTACGCGACTGCCACCAGCATCACCAAGACCTTCACCGCCGAAGAAGCCGCCAGCGGCCCGGTGATGGAGTGGCTGGACCAGGGCAGCATCGGCGGCATCAGCGCCGTCAACGGCCTCACGGTCTGGAAGAAAGACATCAACGGCCAATGGGTCAAGCTGATCGACCAGAACGCATTGGGCGATGGCAGTAACAGCATCACCATCGCAGCACCCACAGCGCTAGACACAGCCATCGTCATGCAGGTGCGCGACCTGGGCAACACCAGCGAAACCGCATGGCGCGACCTGGTCACCACGAACTTCGGCGACCAGCTGTACTTCGACACCAGCGGCCTTGCCAGCGACGTGTACGAATACCGCGTGCGCACCAAGCGCGTGGCCGACACGGCCTGGGCCGTCACCTCCAGCGGTGTCATCGACCTGAACCCGCCGCTGGTCGCCAAGATCACGACGGCGATCACGCCTGCCGCCACATTTGCCACGACACCCGGCGCGGGCTACAGCTGGACCAGCCCCGGTGCATCTGTGGTCCAGACGTGGCGCTACCGCGCAGCGGGCACCACCGGCGTGTGGCTCAGCCTGCCCGTGGCCTCTCGCGGCACCGGCATCGACGGCGTCGATGCGTCGGCCTTGCCGCCCGGCCTGTACGACTACGAGCTGCTGTACAACCAGCCCGGCGAAATGCGTCCGTATGCACGCGCCAGCGGCCAGATGACCGTCGCGCCGTCGCAAGGCATCGAGCCGGTATCGGGCATGACCGCCACGGGCCGCACCGACGGCACCGCCCTGCTGCAGTGGACCAAGCCCACCGACACGACTGTCACCAGCGTCCTGCGCATCAAGCCACCCGGCGGCACCCTGACCGCAGTGACGATAGGCCTGGACGCGAGCGGCCTCAAGCAGCAATACGTGCTGCCCGCGAACTCGGCCTACGGCACGCACCAGTTCGAAATCACGCAGACCCGGGGCGGCGTGGTGATCGCCATCACCACGGGTTCCATCACGATGAGCCAGGGCGCAGTGCCCGCAGCCGTGATCACAGAGACGACGCCCGCCTACATCGCCTTGACCGCGCCCTACGCCGAGCCCGCAGCGGGCGCCGCGCCGCGCGTGTCCGGGTTCCAGTTCCAGACGGCGGCCAACGGCGGCTGGAATGTGAGCTGGACCGCGCCGACCTCGCCACAGGACACGCAGGTGTTCGCGCGACTTCGCGGCGATACGGCATGGACACTCGTCACCGCGCCCACGCTCACCGTCGCAGCCGGACGCCAGCGCCTGGACCTGAACGCCAACGTGCTGCAAGCCGGCGACTATGACCTCAAGGTGCTGACCCGCAGCGGCACCACCGTGACCGGCTTCACCTCGGCCGTCGTGACGATTGCAGCCGACACCAACGTCGCGGCCACCGCAGCCATCACCACACCACCGCAGGCCACCTTCGCGGCCAACGCCGACAGCAGCTGGTCCCTGCAGTGGACCAAGCCGCCTGTGGGCAGCGACGTCTACCTGAAATACCGCCGCGCCGGCACCGCCGACACCTGGAACAACGCCGCCTTCGCCGATGTAGCGGGCACGAGTTTCCAGAAGGCCGACGTGAGCCCGACCGGCCTGACCCAGGGCACCTGGGAGTTCGACCTGTACTTCGTGGACCGGGCCAGCGGCCAGCGCACCGAAGCGGCCTTGCGAAACGTGACCGTCACACCCCCGGTGTACAAAGCGGCCACGCAGGTCGTCACCACCGACCCGCTGACCACCAAACCGCCCATCCCGGGCCTGACCTGGTCCACGACCGCGGGCGTAGGCTCGACCTTCACCTGGAGCCCACTGGCCGCAGGCACGGTGCTCACCGTCAAGTCGCGCCTGAAGGGCACGACCACCTGGCCCGCCTCGTCGATCTGGCAGTTCGTGCCGCCGCAGACCAGCCAGATGATTCCGGCAGGCACCTTCGTCGATGGCACCTACGAGATCGAACTCACGGTGACCAGCGGGGCCACGGTGCTCAGTTGCTCGCGCCGTGAGAACACCGTGACCAACGGCAACATCGCCTCGGTCGATACGACCGTCACTGCGATCACCCCGACCTTCAGCAGCACCGCCAGCAACGGCGAGTGGAAGCTGCAGTGGACCCCACCGGCCACCGGCACCCTGCAATTGAGATTCCGAACGGCGGGCAGCAGCGATGCGTGGGTCGACGCGAGCACGCGGGTCTCGGGCACCACCACCAAGTCCGTCACCTTCTTTGCGTATGAGGCCGCGCCGGGCACCTACGAGATGGAGCTGTTCTACACCGATGCCAGTGGCAAGGTCACGCATCGGGCGAAGTCGAACATCACCGTCAGCTCGGTCGTGACAGCGCCCACCTTCGCACCAACCGCCGCCGCAGCAACCCCGCCCACGCTTGCCACCATCAGCGCCCGCCCCGATGGCGGCTTCCGGCTGACGTGGACGGCCGCAGCGGGCACGGTGAGCAGCACCTTCAAACTCATCGACGCCTATGGGGGCGTGGTGATCAATCCCGGCGTGATCCAGGTCTCGGGAACATCGCGCTGGATCGACATCGCCGACACGCTGGCACCGGGCATCGTGAGCTTTGAGATCGCCGACTTCAATGGCCTGAACGGTACGGGAACGCGCCTGGACCAAGCCTTCGGCAAGGTCACTGTCGCCAACGATTCACCGGCCGCCACGCTCGTGCAGAACTACGCGGCGATCACGCCCGCCCCTGTCGCAAAGGCCAACGCCGACGGAAGCTGGAGCCTGACCTGGGTCACGCCACCGGCGGGCACCACGGCCAAACTGAACTACCGCATCGCAGGCGGAAGCTGGGCCGCATGGCCGGACGCCATCACCACCTCGGGCGGCAATTCATCAGTCAATGTCGCACCGACGCGGCTGGTCGCAGGCACCTACGAGTTCGACCTGTACTTCGAGCGTTCTTCGACCCGCACCAACCAGACCTTCAAGCGCATCGTGGTCTCCGCACCCGGAGTTGCCGCGCCGACGGTGAGCATTGCGCCGAGCACCTACGTGCCCAAGTCATACACGCTCACGCAGACCACGGCTGCACTCGCCGCAGTGACCAGCGCCGTGCAAACCTTCGTGGTCTCGGCAGCGCCTGAAGGCATCTCGAACTTCAGCCACAC
>NZ_JANU01000069.1 GCF_001044395.1 Caenimonas sp. SL110 | reverse complement strand
CGGCAGGGGGCCGATTACTTCGCTTGATCCGCAATCCACCGCGAAGCGGCAACTGCGCTTGATCCAGCATGGATTGCGGATCAAGTCCGCAATGACAGCCCTCTCAAATGCATCAGCCAGAACCAGATGGAACGAAGCTGGCACGACGATTGCTCATACCCATCCCATGAACCAATGACGGTTCACCGGCCCGCACGCTTCAACGGCGAAGCAAAGCGCGAGGCCACTTCGGACGAAGGCGTCCCGACCAATACCACCCGGTGTTGAGTACGGACGCCTTTTTGCATTTCTGGATTTCTTCAACCTGTCGCTGGAGCCCTTAACGTGATGACCGATCTCCTGAAAACCAAACTCTCCCGCCGCAGCGTGCTGCAGGCCGCCGCTGTCGGCGCCGCTGGCGTCTCGCCCGCCTTGCGCACCGCCGTGTGGGCCCAGGGCTCCGACGCGCCGGAGAAAAAGGAAGTGAAGATCGGCTTCATTCCCCTGACCGACTGCGCAAGCGTGGTGATGGCATCGGTGCTGGGCATCGACAAGAAGTACGGCGTCACCATCATCCCGACCAAGGAAGCGAGTTGGGCCGGTGTTCGCGACAAGCTGGTCAATGGCGAACTGGACATGGCGCACGTGCTGTGGGGCCTCATCTACGGCGTGCACATGGGCACCTCCGGTCCCAAGAAGGACATGGCCATCCTGATGAACCTGAACCACAACGGCCAGGCCATCACGCTGTCCAAGAAGATTGCGGACAAGGGCGCAGTCGATGGCCCGTCGCTCGCCAAGCTCATGCAGACGGACAAGCGTGAATACACCTTCGCGCAGACATTCCCCACCGGCACGCACGCGATGTGGCTCTACTACTGGCTGGCAACCTACGGCATCAACCCGATGAAAGATGCCAAGGTCATCACGGTGCCTCCGCCGCAGATGGTCGCGAACATGCGCGTGGGCAACATGGACGGCTTTTGCGTGGGCGAGCCCTGGGGCCATCGCGCCATCATGGATGGCATCGGCGTGACAGGCGTCACGACCCAGGACATCTGGCGCGATCACCCCGAGAAGGCGCTGGGCACGACGGCCGACTTCGTCAGGAAGTACCCCAACACCGCGCGTGCCGTGACAGCCGCCATCCTTGAAGCAGGCAAGTGGATCGACGCGGGCTTGCAGAACAAGAACAAGATGGCCGAGACGGTTGCCGACAAGAGCTACGTCAACACGGGTGTCGATGCGATCAACCAACGCATCCTGGGCCGCTACCAGAACGGCATGGGCAAGACGTGGGACGACCCCAACCACATGAAGTTCTTCAACGACGGGCTGGTGAACTTTCCGTACCTCACCGACGGCATGTGGTTCCTCACGCAGCACAAGCGCTGGGGCCTGATGAAGGATCACCCCGACTACCTGGGCATTGCCAAGCAGATCAACCAGATCGACATGTACAAGCAGGCCGCGACGCTGGCCAAGGTCAGCGTCCCCAAGGACCCGATGCGCACCGCCAAGCTGGTCGACGGCACGGTCTGGGACGGCAAGGACCCGAAGAAGTACGCCGACAGTTTCAAGATCCACGCGTAAGCCGAATCAGCGCAAACCAAGGAGATCATCATGGTCAGTGCAGTGTTTCATGGTCCGGCCGAAGCGCTGGGTTCGCTCCCTCTCCCGCGTGCGGGAGAGGGCCGGGGTGAGGGTCTTCCAATAGCGAACACCCCCCCCCCCCCCCCCCCCCCCCCC
>NZ_JANU01000068.1 GCF_001044395.1 Caenimonas sp. SL110 | reverse complement strand
AACGGCCGTCGCCGCTGCGCGGTGGATGCCGGATCGAGTCCGGCATGACAGCCGGTGGGCCGGTGCTTCCAGGCCAGGGCCGCTACTTCGCCGGGGCGTGCCGCGCAACCTTGTCCAGCAGCTCGAACAGCATCGCGCGTTCGCCCGCACTGAGGCTTGCGAGCAGCGCGTCTTCCATGTGCGTCGCCGCACGCGTTGCCTGGGCAACCAGCGTCTTGCCCTTGGCAGTGAGATGCAGCAATTGCGCGCGTTTGTCGGTCCCGCTCTGGGCGCGCCTCAATAGTCCGCGAGTCACGAGCCGTTCCAGCACCACGCTCATGTTCGGCGCCGACAGGCTCAAAGCATTGGCCAGCCGCTTGGCGGTGACATCTTCATTCGCATCGACGAGACACAGGATCGTGAACTCGACGCGCCGCAATTTGAGCGGCGCACCAATCGATTCAAAAAACACCTGGTCGCACGGGATGGCGGCGCGAGCGAGGTTGTAGCCGAGCAAGTGGTTGAGCGGTTTGTGATCCAGGGCCATCGGGGCAGTGTAGCCAGCCACACATCATCCGGAACAGACAGTTGCCTATTGCAATCAAATGAGTAGCAGTTCAGATGGATTGCAATGAGTAAGGGTTAATCCGAGTTTGGCAAAACAAGTTATGACAAGAAACTATATATCGATCACTTTCGATCCAGTCCCTTTCCATCCTCCCGAGGAACTTGTGATGACCTATTACGGTAATTCCCGCCTCACGCAGCGACCCGTGCTGCGCAAACTGGTGGTGCTGGCAGGCGTTGCTGCCGCGCTGACCGCCTGCGGTGGCGGCGATGATGCGTTCTCGCAGCCGCTGCCGCGCCTGAGCGAAGCGCAGCCCGCGCCCCTGGCCAATTGCGCATCGCTCGCCTCCGGTTTCACCCATGCCAATACCAGCGTCACCGCGGCAAATGTCATTGCCTCGGGCACACTGACCAACGCGGGGCAACCCGTGGGCGAGCATTGCCAGGTCACCGGCAAGATGAACCAGCGCGTGAGCGCCGTCGACGGCCAGACCTACGCCATTGGCTTCGAGATGCGCATGCCCAAGGCGTGGAACGGCCGGTTCCTGTATCAGGGCAACGGCGGCATCGATGGCTCGGTGTCACAGGCCAACGGAGGGTTTGTCGGCGGCGGCCCCCTGCAGAATGCATTGCAGCAGGGCTTTGCCATCATCAGCTCGGACGCAGGGCACACCGGCGCGCAGAACCCGCTGTTCGGTCTCGACCCACAGGCTCGGCTTGATTACGGCTACATGGCGGTCGGCACCCTGACCCCGATGGCCAAGGCTTTGATCAAGGCGGCGTATGGCAAAGGCCCTGATCGCTCCTACATCGGCGGCAGCTCCAACGGCGGACGGCACGCGATGGTGGCGGCAGCGCGTTATCCCTCCGAGTACGACGGCTACCTGGCCACCTCACCCGGCTTCAACCTGCCCAAGGCTGCGGTTGCGCAGCTCTACGGCGCGCAGCAGTTTGCCAAAGTCGCGACTGACACCGCGAACCTGGAAACCGCGCTGCCCCAGACCGAGCGCAAGCTGATCGCCAATGCGATCCTGGCCCGATGCGATGCCCTGGATGGATCGGCAGATGGTCTGGTGCAGGATGTGCAGGCGTGCCGGTCTGCGTTCGACCTCCAGCGCGACGTGCCGACATGCGCGGGCGCGCGCGACGGCACTTGCCTGACCACCGCGCAAAAGGCTGCTGTCGGCAATGTCTACGCCGGGGCGCGCAACAGCAAGGGCGACGCGCTTTATTCACGCTTTCCGTACGACCCGGGTGTCATGCACACAGGCTGGGCAGACTGGAAGTTTCGCAACTCCGTCGGTGCACAGCGCGATCCGGTTGCCGTGGCGTTCATCTTTTCTTCGCCACCCGAAAGCACCGCCGTCCTTCAGAACACGCTGGGCTATGCCTTCAATTTCAACTTCGATACCGACGCTCCAAAAATCTTCGCAACCAGCGGCATCTACAGCGAAAGCGCGATGTCGTTCATGACGCCGCCCAACCCCACGCAACTCGATACGCTGCGCAATCGCGGCGCCAAGATGATGGTCATCCACGGCAACTCGGACCCGGTGTTCTCGGTCGACGACACCACCGCATGGTACGAGGCGCTGGACACGCGCTACAGCGGGCAGGCGGCAGGCTTCACGCGCTTCTATCGCGTTCCAGGCATGGGCCATTCGCGCGGCGGTCCGGCCACGGATCAGTTCGATGCGCTGACCGCGCTCGTCAACTGGGTGGAAAAGGGCGAGGCCCCGGATCGCATCGTGGCGAGCGCGCGTGGCGCGGGCAACGCGGGCGGCGTCAATGCGGAAGTACCTGCCGACTGGGCTGCCAATCGCACGCGGCCCCTGTGTCCTCATCCATTGATTGCGCGCTACAAGAGCGGCGACAAGGAACTGGCCGCGAGCTTCGCCTGCGAAAGATGAGCGCGTCCTTGCGGGTGTAGCACACCTGCGCGGGCCGACCTTAGGAGATTGAAGGTCGGCCCATGTTCGCTAGCGTACAGACGGCGCTGCCGGGTACGCCCATGCTGGTGAACTCATCTGAACGCCGGACTGCGGGATCTTCCGCGTCTGCTGCCGTCCTGATGAGCTTTGGCCAGGAGGCGGACATATGGTTCTCAGTCAATCGCACAAGTCGTGCTGTGTCAGGCGCAGCATGGTGTCTCTTGCGCTGCTCGCGCTCGCCCAATCGGCAGTTGCCCAACAGCCGCCGGGTGCGGGCGTTCAACTGCTTCAGATCCCCCCTGCACCGGTACAGCCTCGCGCCGCGCCGCAGGTGCGCATCGAACAGCGCACCGCAGCGACGCCACCTGCCACGGATGAGGTCCAGGTGCGTGTGCAGTCCCTGCGCGTGACCGGCGCGACGGTATTTGCTGAATCGGACCTGGTCGCACTCACCGGCTTCGTTGCGGGCGCGCAGCTGTCGCTGTCGCAACTGCAGGCGATGGCAGCGCGGATCACCGGGCACTACCGCCAGCAAGGCTACTTCGTGGCCTTGGCGTATCTGCCCGCGCAGGAGATCAAGGACAACGCAGTCACCATCGCAGTGAGCGAGGGACGCTACGGCAGCATTGCGGTGCGCAACGCAACCCATCTCTCCGAAGGCATCGCGCAGGGCGCCCTGCAAGGTCTGGGCAGCGGTGACTACATCCTGCAAGAGCCGCTCGAAAGCCGCCTGCTGGTGTTGTCCGAACTGCCCGGCGTCGTGGTCAGTTCGACCCTGGCTCCCGGCGTGGCAGCCGGCACGTCGGACCTGTTGGTGGACATCACGCCCGGCGCCCGATTCAGCGGCAGCGTCGACGCCGACAACGCAGGCAATCGATACACCGGGCAGTACCGTGTGGGCGCAACCCTGAACCTCAACAACCCGCTGGGCCTTGGCGACGTCGCAAGCCTGCGTGTGCTGACATCGGGCTCCGGACTGCGCTACGCGCGCGCATCCTGGCAGCGCCAGCTGGGTCGCGGCACCGTCGGCGTGGCCTACAGCTGGCTGGGCTATGAGCTGGGCAAGGAATTCGAGTCCTTGCAGGCGCACGGCACGGCGCGCGTGGCCAGCGTCTTCGGCCGCTACCCGATCGAGCGCTCACGCAGCAGCAACCTGTACGCGCAGCTCAATTACGACTGGAAGACCTTCAACGATCGTGTTGATTCGACCGGCGCTGAGACCGACCGCAAGTCGCGCGTGCTCACGGCGAGTGTGTTTGGCGACCGCACCGACACATGGGGCGGCGGTGGCTACACGACTTACCTTGCCGCGCTGTCGTCGGGCGTGCTGGACATCCAGACGCCTGCAGCGCGCGCAGCCGACGCCATCACGGCGCGGTCCGATGGCAGTTTTGGCAAGCTCGCATTCAATGCGTCCCGCGTGCAACGCATGGGGGTCGGGCCGTTTTCTGTCTATGCCGGGGTCAGCGGGCAAGTTGCGTCGAAGAACCTGGACAGCTCCGAGAAGATGGTCCTGGGCGGGATGAATGCCGTACGCGCCTATCCCGAAGGCGAAGCGTATGCAGACGAAGGCGTGCTGCTCAATCTCGAACTGCGCTACGACCTGGCCAAACCTGCAACGCTGCCGGGCTACATGCAACTGGTGGCGTTTGTCGATGCGGGCTCGGTGACCATCAACCACAGCCCCTGGGTCGCTGGAACGAATCACCGCACGCTCAGTGGCGCCGGCTTTGGCGTGAACTGGGGCGACCCGGGCAACTTCCAGGTTCGTGCTTACTACGCGCACAAGCTGGGCAACCAGATCGCGACATCAGCCCCCGACCGCTCAGGACGCTTCTGGGTCCAGATGGTCAAGTACTTCTGAAAGGCAGTGTCCATATGAACCGCCCCAACGCTTTCTCCCGCAGCCGCATCGCCCTGGCGATCGCGCTTTCGTTCATGGCCTCCGCCCACGTTGCCCACGCCGCGCCACTTGGCGGCTCGGTCGCAGCCGGCGCCGCGACGATCTCCGCAACCGGTGCGACGACCACGGTCGTGCAGTCAACGCCCAGTGCGGTGCTCAACTGGCTCAGCTTCGGCATCGCTGCAGGCGAGACCGTGCGCTTCGTGCAGCCGGGTGTGAATTCGGTGGCGCTCAATCGTGTGACAGGGTCCGACCCATCGGCCATCTTCGGCACCCTGTCGTCCAACGGCAAAGTGTTTCTGGTCAACCCGAACGGCATCCTGTTTGGCGCAGGTGCGTCGGTCAACGTCGGCGGTCTCGTGGCGTCCACGCTCGGTATCGCCGATGCGGACTTCATGGCTGGCAAGTACAGCTTCTCGCGCGCGGGTTCGGGCACTGTGGTGAACGACGGGTCGATCACCGCAGGCGATGGCGGCTATGTCGCGCTGCTCGGCGCGAAGGTTCGCAATGACGGCGCGATCTTCGCCCGCATGGGCACCATTGCGCTGGCCGGTGGCGATGCAATTACGCTCGACATGGCGGGCGACAAACTGCTCAACCTCATCGTCGACAAGGGCGCCGTCAACGCACTCGTCGAAAACGGCGGCGTCATACGCGCCGATGGCGGTCAGGCACTGCTCACGACACACGCTGCGGGCAGCCTGCTCTCGACGGTCGTCAACAACACGGGCGTCATCCAGGCGCGCACCATCGAAAACCGCGAAGGCCGCATCGTCCTGCTGGGCGACATGCAGTCGGGCGTCACCAACGTTGGCGGGACACTCGATGCGAGCGCGCCCGACACGGGACGCGGCGGCTTCATCGAGACATCGGCTGCAACGGTGAAGATTTCTCCCGCAGCAAAGATAACGACCGCTGCCGCGGGTGGATCGACCGGCACATGGCTGATCGACCCAGCCGATTTCACCATTGGCATCGGGGGCGACATCACGGGCGCTGCGCTGAGCGTCACGCTCGTGTCCAGCAACGTGACGATCCAGTCGTCCCAGGGCATCAGCGGCACCAATGGCGACATCTTCGTCAACGACGCGATCAGCTGGACGGCCGTGCCGGGCACCAGCCCGACCACGCTGACCATGAATGCGGTGCGCGATGTGATCGTGAAATCGGGTGCGAGCATCACGGCAGTCGATGGCAGCATCGAGATCTGTTGCGGCCGCGACATCACGATCAACGCCGCGATGACGGCCACGCGCGGCAGCATCCTGCTGAGCGCCGGTCGCAACCTGAGCACGTCCGCCGCGATCACGGTGACCAACGGCAACCTGACGATGTGCGCCGCGAACGACGTGAACGTGACTGGTCCCATCACGCTGACCAACGGCACCTCCGATCCGAAGCGCAGCCTCGGCCTGGAGCGTGGCCTGGTGCTGAGCGCGGGTACGGGCGGTACAGGCGATGGCACAGTCAACCTCAATGGCGCGCCGGGGAGCATCACGGTCACGGGTGCAGACGGCACGGACGCGCCCGTCAACATCTACTACAACCCGACTTCGTACACGACCCCGACCGACTACCTGGCCAGCGGCAAGTTTGTGCTGGCCATTCCCGGCACGCTGCACCAGCACATGCTGGTGTTCGCCGACGGCGGCAACAAGGAATTTGACGGGACCACGAGCGTGACGCTGTCCGGGTTGAAGGGCTCGCCTGCCGGTGTGACGCTGGTTGCATCACCTGCCGCGCAGGCCAGTTTCGACTCCAGCGCCATCGGCACGAACAAGCAGATCACCTACACCGGCTACACGCTGTCAGGCCCCAACGCCGCCAGCTACGCGCTTGCCAGTGCATGTTGCGGGCCAGCCGTTGCGCGATCGACCGGGACGATTACCGCAGCCGTTGCGCCACCACCGGCGCCGACGCCAGCACCGCCGGCACCGACCCCGGCCCCTACGCCCGCACCGACACCCGCACCCACACAGCCGCCTGCGCCTACACCGGCGCCAACGCCCGCGCCCACACAGCCGCCCGCACCTACACCGTCGCCTGCACCGACACCGGCGCCGGCGCCAACGTCGGCACCTGCGCCCGCGCCCACGACGGCGCCTGCACCTGCGCCAGCGCCGACATCAGCTCCCGCACCGGCTCCAGCGCCTACGAGCGCTCCCGCACCGGTGCCGTCGCCAACGTCAGCGCCGGTGCCCACGTTCTTTCCGGTTCCACTGATTCCGCTCATCAGCACCCAGCCCTTGCTGACTGTGGTGCAGCCTGTCCTGCCTGAGGTGGCCATGCTGGTTCAACCGGAGCTTGTGACGGTACCGGCCGTTGTCGTGCCCGCGCCGGTTGTCCAGCCGCCGTATGTCGCGCCGGAGCGGCCGCCCAAGCCCTATCGCAACTGAATCGCGGCAGGGCAGGCTGGGAGTCCCCAGGCCGTGTCCAGCAGGACGAAGCGGCGTCTTTCTTCAGGCGGCTTCGTTCTCTATCCTGCGAGCCGCGAACTGCAGCGCGGCAACCGCTCCGATCACGATACCCAGCACCGCGACCACCGCGCCCGCAGACAGCATCGCCAGCCCCGTGAGCCCCTGGCCGATGGAGCAACCCAGTGCCGTGACGCCGCCAAAGCCCATCAGCACGCCACCTGCCAGGTGCGCCAGGAGGTTGCCGCTGTTGTGGAACGACTCCAGCCTGAAATCGCCGCGCAGCTTCGACGTGATGAAGCTGCCGATCAGCACGCCTGCCGCCGTCATGATTCCGTAACTGGCAACCGTGTTCTTGTCTGACCAGAGCGTGAGCAGGTCGAGCGCGTGGCCAAGCGGCGCTGAAAACGACAGGCCCTCGGGCCGCTTGCTTTGGGTGCCCAGCCAGGCGGGCTCCAGCGTTTCAGGATGCTCGGCCAGAAAACCGAAGTGACCGGTGAGCAACCACGCCGCCGGCACCAGCAGGCCGACACAGATCGCGCCGACCCAGTGGGTGGCATCCAGCGTCTTGCGGTTGCGCCACCACAGCGCCCCGGCGAATAGAACGATGGCCGCGACCAGGCCCCATCGAATGGCGCTGGCGGCCGCAGGCGCCACGATGGAGCCCAGGTCTTGCGGCGTCGCGAGCGTGATGCTCCAGCGATCCAGGCCGTCGATACGCAGCGGCGCGAAGAGGCCTCGCAGCGTCATCAACGCGGCAATCGCGGTGACGATGAGCGTGATCAAGGCCTTGAGGTCGCCCGTGCCCGTCTTGACGAGGCTGCGTTGGGGGCAGCCGCCCGCCAGCACCATGCCGTAGCCGAACAGCACGCCGCCGACGAGGCATGACGCCCATGCGAAGCGATTGCTCCAGGCCAGCGTGCGGCTTGCATCGAACAGGTTGAGGCTGATGAGAATCTGCGTGCCGAGCGCGGCCACGGCGACGGCCAGCATCCAGGCGATGAAGCGGCTCTTGCCACGAAACACGACCCAGTCGGCGATGGCACCGCGAACGCAAAAGCGCGACCACTGGCCGACGGCGCCGAAGACAAGACCCAGCACAAGCCCGCCCCACAGGACAAACTGGCTCACGCCCTGCGGCGTAGAAAGAAAGGACATGACGAACCCAACAACAAAACGGTGGATCGCATTTTGCCCTGATGGACAGAACATCAGTCAGTGGTAATCTATTCATATGGCAGGAGACACCCCATGAAGACATTCGCCCGGTTTCGAATCGCGCTTTCGGTGGCCGTTGCCGCAGCGCTTGCGATCGTCCCCACTGCGCAGGCGCAGGCGCAGCCGCAGGCCCCGGACAAGGTCGTTTATCACATCGACAACGCGGAGATGCAGGCCACCAAGGGACTGCGCAACATCCGCAACCACCTGGACGTCGCACCCGATACGAAGATCACGGTCGTGACGCATGCCGATGGCGTCGACTTCCTGTTCGAGGGTGCCAGGGACAAGAAGAATCCGAATGTCGACTATGGCTCGCTCGTCAGCGCGCTCAAGGCGAGAGGCGTTCGCTTCGAAGTGTGCGAGATCACGCTGCGAAACCGCAATATCAAGAAGGATCAGTTCACCATGGACGCGGAGTTCGTGCCCTCGGGCGTGGTTCGCGTCGGGCAGCTGCAGGGTCGCGAGCGCTTCGCGTACATCAAGCCCTGAACCGGTTTCAAAGGACGACACCCCATGGCCCGCACCGCTGCGATTCGCACCTCTGGCAACCCGCTTGCACAGGCTGCTTTATCCAGGCCTTCATTGCCCGCAACGACTGCAGCGACGGAGTCCGACCAGGTGTTCGAGCTGGCGGCCGAGGTGTTCCGGGTCATGTCTGCGCCGATGCGGCTGAAGATCATCAGCTGCCTTTGCAATGGCGAAAAGAATGTGAGCGAGTTGCTCGAAGCGATCGCCACCACGCAGCCGAACATGTCACAGCATCTCAATACGCTTTACCAGGCCGGCGTGCTCGGCAAGCGGCGTGACGGCGTCCAGATCTACTACCGTATCGTCAACGACCGCGTGGTGACGCTGTGCCGTGCGATCTGCACGCAGATCGCCATCGAAGCCGACCTGGTTTGAGCGGCATGTTGACGCGATGGCTCCTGGCGGTGGTGCTGGCCGCAGGATCTGGCTTTGGCGGCGGCAATGCGGTTGCGCAGGGCGCCCGCGTCACGGCACAACAGGTATCGCCTTCCGCGTGGTTCGTGCAGGGCGAAGCCGCACTCGGCTCGGCAGGCAACCGCAACTTCATCTCCAATGCCGGTTTCATCGTGACGCCTGCGGGCGTGGTCGTGATCGACGCCCTGGGTGCCCCGCAACTGGCGCGCGAGTTGATGGCCGAGATCCTGCGGCTGACCGGCAAGAAGGTGACGCACGTCATCGTGACCCACTACCACGCAGACCATATCTACGGCCTGCAGGAGTTCAAGCGCGAAGGCGCGATGATCATCGCGCACCAGGCCGCACGCGAGTACCTGAACTCCGACCTGGCGCAAAGCCGTCTTGCGGCGTCGCGCGTTGAGCTTGCCCCGTGGATCGACGCGAGCACGCGCCTCGTGCCGGCCGATCGGTGGATTGATGGTCCGCTGGAGCTGGATATCGGCGGAACGCTGCTGCGTATCCAGCCCGTGGGGCCTTCGCACACACCGGAAGACGTGGTTGTGTTTTTCGGGGCGGAAAAAGTGCTCTTTGCGGGTGACCTCGTGTTCCGTGGACGCATACCGTTCGTGGGGCAGGCCGACAGCGCGCAGTGGATCAAATCGCTGGGCGTCATCCTCGCCTTCGATGCGCAGGTGGTGGTGCCCGGTCATGGCGCGCTCTCGACGCAGGCACGGCAAGACCTGGAACTCACACGCGACTATCTCCTGTACCTGCGCCAGACGATGGGGCGTGCTGCTCGCGAGATGGAGCCGTTCGATGAGGCCTATGCCCGCACCGACTGGTCACGCTTCGAGAAGATGCCGCTGTTTCGCGCGGCCAACCGCATGAATGCGTACAACACCTTCCTTTTGATGGAGCGTCAGCCCGATTAGGGTTTGCCCTTTGGCGCAGTTCGATGGATGCCTATACATTCGTAGTTGCTTATATTAGGCAACTGGAGACGGCATCTTGGAATCGATACGCGGCAGGCTGTGCAAGGCACCAGAGAACTTTCTGGCGCCGGTTGACATCGTGCAGGTGGGTGCGCAGGCCCGGCAGGGGCGGCGTGATTTCATTCGCGGTGCGTTTGCGGCGGCGGTAGCCGCTGGCGGCGCGGCTTCGGTGCATGCGCAGGCGAAAGTTCAGGGCGCGGGCGACCCGGCCATCCTCGAGCTTCCTGCGCACACCAAAGGCCTGGGCCAGGCGGTGGCCACCGATGGTTATGGCTTGCCGTCGAAGCACGAAAAGAACGTGCAGCGGCGCATCAGCCCCGGCCTCACGCAGACACGCCAGTCATCGGTTTCTTTCGCGCCGCTGCAGTCGCTCTTTGGCATCGTCACGCCAAGCGGCCTGCACTTCGAGCGGCATCACCAGGGATGGTGGGACATCGATCCGACGCAGCACCGGTTGATGGTCAACGGCCTCGTCAAGACGCCGATGGTGTTCACGATGGACGACCTGATGCGCCTGCCGTCGGTCTCGCGTTTCCACTTCATCGAATGCGGCGCGAACACCGGCATGGAGTGGGGCAATGTCGCGGTGCCCACGGTGCAGTACACGCACGGCATGCTGTCTTGCAGCGAATTCACCGGCGTGCCGCTCATCGAGCTTCTCAACCTGGCAGGCGCCGATCTTTCACAAGGCCAGTTTGCGCTGGCCGAGGGCGGCGATGGTTCGTCGATGACGCGCACCATTCCGATGAGCCTGATCCGCTCGGGCGAAGTGCTGGTGGCGTACGGCCAGAACGGCGAAATGCTCAGGCCCGAAAACGGCTATCCGCTGCGCCTGGTCGTGCCGGGCGTGCAGGGTGTGAGCTGGGTCAAATGGCTGCGCCGCATCGAGGTGGGTGACAAGCCCTGGGGCACCAAGGACGAGGCGGTTCACTACGTCGACCTGATGCCCGACGGCTCGCACCGCCAGTACACCAGCATCCAGGAATGCAAGAGCGTGGTGACCTCGCCTTCGGGCGGCCAGGTGCTGCTGGACAAGGGCTTTCACACGATCACCGGCCTGGCCTGGTCGGGCCGGGGCAAGGTCAAGCGCGTCGATGTGTCGACCGATGGTGGGCGCAACTGGCGCATGGCGCGGCTCGAGTCGCCGGTGATGTCCAAGTGCCTCACGCGATTCAACCTGCCGTGGAGCTGGGACGGCAAGCCGGCTGTGATCCAGAGCAGGGCGGTCGATGAGACAGGGTTCGTGCAGCCGACCTACGCGCAGTTGCGTGCCGTGCGCGGCACGCGCTCGATCTATCACAACAACTCCATCCAGTCGTGGCTGGTGCAGGCCAGTGGCGAGGTGATGAATGTCCAGCATGTTTGATCTCAGGCTGTCATCCCGGGCTCGACCCGGGATCCACCGCGCAGCGGCCACGGCCTCAAGGCATGGATGCCGGATCGAGTCCGGCATGACAGCCGTTCTCCGGGCACTGGTTTTTGCGGTCGGGCTGATGAGCTTCGGTGCGCAGGCCCAGGACAACCCACGCTACCCCGGCATCGGCCGCGCGGCCACGCCCGCCGAAGTCACCGCCTGGGACATCGATGTGCGCCCCGACTTCAAGGGCCTGCCCGCCGGCTCCGGCTCGGTTGCAAAAGGCCAGCAAGTCTGGGAGACCAAGTGCGCGAGTTGCCACGGTGTGTTCGGTGAATCCAACCAGGTGTTCAATCCGCTCATCGGTGGCACGACCGCGCAGGACATCACGACCGGCAAGGTGGCAACGCTCCAGCGCACCGACTACCCGGGCCGCACGACATTGATGAAGCTGCAGAACGTCTCGACGCTGTGGGATTACATCCGCCGCGCGATGCCGTGGAACGAGCCCAAGTCGCTCAGCACGGAAGAGGTTTATGCGGTGACGGCCTACATGTTGAACCTCGCCGATGTGTTGCCGGCAGACTTCACCTTGTCCAACACGAACATGGGCGAGGTGCAGCAGCGAATCCCCAATCGCAACGGGTTCACGACGCAGCACGGCCTGTGGCCCGGCCGTGAATTTGGTGGCACCGGCAAGCCGGACACCCGCGCCCGCCCATGCATGAAAGACTGCCCGGACCCAGGCAAGCTCGCGCTCGCGCCGGACTTCGCGCGCGGCTCGCACGGCGACCTCTCCCAGCAGGTTCGCCTGGTGGGTCCGCAGCGCAGCGCGTCAGCCAGGATTGCTGATGTGCAGACGGCGGCCGTATCGCCATCGCCTGCATCCCCGTCGCCTGCATCCCCATCGCGAATCGATGTTCCCCTTGCCCTGCTGCAAAAGCACAGCTGCAACGCGTGTCATGCCGCATCCACCAAACTGGTCGGGCCGAGCTGGGCCGATATCGGCCAGAAGCACAAGGGCAAGGCCGATTACCTGGAAGGCAAAATCAGGAGCGGCGGCTCCGGCATCTGGGGCGCCATCCCCATGCCGCCGCAGTCCATCAGCAAGGAAGAGGCAGGCCAGATTGCAGCCTGGCTCGCGCAGGGAATATCCCGATAACACGTCCACCGATATTTATTAGCATTGGCTTATTCAAGGAGAGTCCTTATGTCCACCCGTCGTGAAGCCATGAAGCGAAGCGCAGCGCTTGCGGCACTGCTCGCTTCCACCGGCCTGTTTCCCATGCAGGCGCGCGCATTCACCAAAGCCGCATTCGATGCCAAGAGCGTCGGCGATGCCGTGAAAGCCTATGGCGCAGGCGCGCCCGTCGAGAGCAACCAGGTGACGATCACCGGCCCCGATATTGCAGAGAACGGCGCCGTGGTGCCGCTGGCTGTGTCGTCTTCGCTGGCCGGCGTGAAGCACCTGCTCATCCTGGTCGAGAAAAATCCCTCGGCGCTCGTCGCCAAGTTCGATGTGACCGATGCAGTCGAGGCCAACTTCTCGACGCGCGCCAAGATGGGCCAGTCGTCCGACGTGTACGCGGTGGCGATCATGAATGACGGCAAGGCGCTCTTTGCCAAGAAGGAAGTGAAAGTGACACTCGGCGGCTGCGGCGGCTAAGGAGAAAAAACATGGCAGATCCAATGCGTATTCGCGCCCAGGCGCAAGGCAGCAATGCAATCGTTCGTGTGCTCATGAGCCACGAGATGGAAACCGGCCAGCGCAAGGACGCAGCTGGCAAGACGATCCCGGCCTGGCACATCAGCGATGTGACCGCGTCGCTCAATGGCAAGCCGGTGTTTTCGGCGGAATGGGGTCCGGCGGTTGCCAAGAACCCGTTCCTGCAGTTCACGCTCAAGAACGCCAAGGCCGGCGACAAGGTGGGCGTCACCTGGAAGGACAACCGCGGCGACACCCGCACCGACGAAGCCGTGGTGTCCTGATGCTGCGCCGCCCGCTCGTCATCCTGGGTGCCGTTGCAGGAGCCAGCGCCCTTGTGGCGTTGAGTACCTCTTCGGCATGGGCGCAAAAAAGCGCCACGCAAGCCATCGAGGAATATCGCCAGATGCTCGCCGACGGCAACCCCGCAGACCTCTTCGAGGCCAAGGGTGAGGCGCTGTGGAAGACCAGGCGCGGGCCGCTCAATGCATCGCTCGAACGATGCGACCTGGGCAAGGGCGCTGGCATCGTCAAGGGTGCGTTCGTTGAATTACCCAGGTGGTTCAGCGATACGCAAAAGGTGCAGGACCTGGAGTCAAGGCTGGTGACCTGCATGGAAATGCTGCAGGGGCTCAGTGGTCCAGCGATTGCTCGCACGCCGTTCGGCCAGGGCGAACAGAACAACGTGACGGCGCTTGCCACTTATGTGGCCGCCGAATCCAGGGGCATGAAGTTCAACCTGCCGCAATCGCATCCGCAGGAAAAGCAGATGTACGAAGTCGGCAAGCGCATGTTCTTCCTGCGCGGGGGCACGCATGACTTTTCCTGCGCGTCCTGCCACGGCGAAGACGGCAAGCGCATCCGGCTGCAAGACCTGCCCAACCTCACCAAGAACCCCGGCGCAGGCGCGGGCTTCGGTGCATGGCCCGCGTATCGCGTGTCCAACGGCCAGATGTGGGGCATGCAGCTGCGCCTGAACGACTGCTTTCGCCAGCAGCGGTTTCCCTATCCGGGGTTTGGAAGCGATGCCACCATCGCGCTCGGTGTGTACCTCGGTGTCAACGGGCTGGGCGGTGTTTCCACTGCGCCCGCCATCAAGCGATAACGGAGCGCACGCATGAAGCTATCCTTTTCCATCCGTACAGCCGGCGTCGTCGCCGCGTGCGGCGTCACGGCCTTGCTCGGATGCGCATCGTCTCCCAACTCCGCAGCACTCGACCAGATCACCGACGGTGTGGTCAAGACATCGTTTCGCGACCAGGGCATGGTCAAGGTCTCGCGGCTGGTGCAGGACGATTCCAATCGCGAGTGCAGCATGGCCGAGGCAACAGGCAAGCCGGTTTCCGCCGAGCGTGCCAAACAGATCGAAGAGGCCAACCTGCGCATGGTCAAGTGGCCCAGCGACGGCAAGTTCGTCGGTGACTGGCGCGAGGGCGAGAAGATCGCGCAGAGCGGACGGGGCCTGACCTGGACAGACGATCCGAAGATGGCCAACGGCGGCAATTGCTACAACTGCCACCAGATCACCAAGGAAGAAATCTCCTTCGGCACCATAGGCCCCAGCCTCTACAACTACGGCAAGATTCGCGGCGTGTCCGACCCCAGCAGCGCTGCGGCAAAGCCCATCGTCGAATACACGTGGGGCAAGATCTGGAACTCCAAGGCGTACAACGCGTGCTCCAACATGCCGCGCGCGGGCCATGCAGGCATCCTGGACGAAGCGCAGGTGCGCCACGTCGTGGGTTTGCTGCTCGATCCGCAATCGCCGGTCAACAAGTGACGCAACGCTGATGGATTTACGCAAACGCGAACTGCTCCAGGTCCTGGGGGCAGCGGCAGTCGCCGGCATGTCGCTGGGCCGCTGGGAGAACGCCGACGCCGCCGATGCGGCGAACGGCCTCTACGACGTGCCGCAATTTGGCAATGTGTCTCTGCTGCACATGACCGACTGCCATGCGCAGTTGCTTCCGATTCATTTTCGCGAACCCAGTGTCAACCTGGGCGTCGGCTCGATGTCGGGCCGCTTGCCGCATCTGGTGGGCGAAGAATTGCTCAAGGCCGCAGGTGTGCCGCGTGGCACGCCGGCTGCGCATGCACTCACTTACCTGGACTTCGAGCAGGCCTCGCGCCGTTACGGCAAGGTCGGCGGATTCGCGCATCTGGCCACGCTGGTCAGGCGCATGAAGGCCAGCCGCCCCGGCGCGCTGCTGCTGGACGGCGGTGACACATGGCAGGGCTCGGCAACGGCGCTGTGGACACGCGGGCAGGACATGGTCGATGCGGCCAAGCTGCTGGGCGTCGATGTGATGACGGGCCACTGGGAGTTCACGCTCGGCATGGACCGCGTCAAGGAAATCATCAGCAAGGATTTCGCCGGCAAGGTCGACTTCATCGCGCAGAACGTTCGCACGACCGACTTCGAAGACCCGGTGTTTCCGCCCTACACGATCAGGCCGATCAACGGTGTGCCGGTTGCCATCATCGGGCAGGCCTTTCCGTACACGCCGATTGCCAACCCCCGCTATTTTGTTGCCGACTGGTCCTTCGGGATCCAGGAGGAGAACATGCAAAAGATGGTCAACGAAGTGCGGGCCAAGGGCGCCAGGCTCGTGGTCGTGCTCAGCCACAACGGCATGGATGTGGACCTCAAGATGGCCAGCCGCGTGACAGGCATCGACGCGATCCTGGGCGGCCACACCCACGACGGCATGCCGGTGCCTTCCATCGTGAGCAACGCGGGCGGCAAGACCATCGTCACCAACGCGGGCTCCAACGGCAAGTTCCTGGGCGTCATCGACTTCGATGTGAAGGACGGCAAGCTCGCTGACTTCCGCTATCGCTTGCTGCCGGTGTTCGCCAACATGTTGCCGGCCGATCCGGCGATGCAGGCCCTGATCACGAAGGTGCGCGCACCCTACGAAGCAAAGCTGGGCGAAACGCTGGCGGTGAGCGAGGGCACGCTGTACCGGCGCGGCAACTTCAACGGCACCGGCGACCAGCTGCTGCTCGATGCGCTGATGGACGTGCAGGGCGCGCAGATTGCGTTCTCACCGGGGTTCCGCTGGGGCACTTCGCTGGTTGCGGGCCAGCCCATCACACGCGAGTGGCTGATGGACATGACGGCCACGACCTACTCGTATTCGACGCTCTCCAACATGACCGGCGAGACGATCAAGACCGTGCTCGAAGACGTCTGCGACAACCTCTTCAACCCCGATCCGTATTACCAGCAGGGTGGTGACATGGTGCGGGTCGGTGGCCTCACCTACAACTGCAATCCGCTGGCGGCAATGGGCCGGCGCATCGAGGACATGCGGCTGGACGGCAAGCCGATCGAGGCATCGCGTACCTACAAGGTGGCGGGCTGGGCGCCGGTGTCCGAAGAAGCGAGAACGGCGGGTGCGCCGCCCGTTTGGGACCTGGTCGAGCAATGGCTCAAGGCGCGCGGTGGCAAGGTGGCTGCACGCAAGTTGAATGTGCCGCGCCTCACAGGAGGGTTACCGAATGCAGGCTATGCGACGAGTTGAGATCGTGTTGATGGCGGTGCTGCTTGGCAGTGCGCCTGCGTGCATCGCGCAATCCGCGACCCACACTGTAAGAAGCCTCACGCCCCAGGCCGCGCTCAAGGCTGCACAAGCCGCGATGCAAAGCTGTGCGAAGAGCGGCTTTCAGGTGGCAGTGGCCGTGACCGATCGGGCCGGCACACCGCTGGTCATGCTGCGCGACCGGTTCGCGGGGCCGCACACGGTGGATACGGCGACCAACAAGGCATACACGGCGTTGAGCTTCAAGACCGACACGCTCGCCTTCGCACGAGCGACCATGGCGCAAGAGGCCATGTCCGGGATTCGGCAGTTGCCCCGGGTGATTGCGGTCGGTGGCGGGCGCGGGATTGAATCTGCCGGCTCACTGGTAGGCGCCATTGGGGTTTCCGGTGCGCCGGGGGGCGAAGCGGACGATGTCTGCGCGAAGGCAGGCATCGCAGCCATTGCTGACGACCTGGAGCTTTGAAGGCCGCGCATTGGACGGCGTAGGACTGGGCCTACGAACATGTCCGACTCGTCCGTCAAGCGGTCAGGTCATCCGGACGCTAGCATTAACATCGTATGTTAATCAGCAAAGACGACGATGCGGCTGGCGGCAAGCCGGTTTCGCGCACTGGCCACGGCGCGGCCAGCGTTATTCCGCACTTGAACAATCAACCTTCGCAGCTGGGTTCTCCCCCTGCTGAAGATGAAACAGACGTCTCCACCCCAGCCGCCGAGCCGGGCCTGGACAGTCCTGAAGAGCCGTCCGCCTAGAGAGCATGGCCCCGTTGGCGAACGAGTCGCCAACCCACGGCCAGTCCCAGTCCCAGACCTGCGAGCAGGCTGATCAGCACAGGTGCCAGGCGCCCGAGCATCTGTGCGCGGCGGCGCTCATCCACCGGACCTGCGTCCAATGTCACCTCGGCCTTCCAGCCGGCCGTTTCAATTTCATGTGACGCCGAGTACTGGGCCGCTGCGGGTGCTGCGCTTTGTGCGCGAGGGCCCAGGATTGGATCGCCCGATGCGTCGAAAATCTGCACCCTTGCGCCATCGGGCCGCTGCGCTGCTGCGCCCAGAAACACCCATGTGGCCTCGGCCATGCGGGCTGCGAGCACGTATCGCAACTGTCCGTCCTGCATGACGGGAACAGCCAGCGTCACCGCGCCTTTGGCCCGCGTGACCCGTGGTGCCTTGCTCGCCAGCATGCGTTGGGTCAATGCTTTCACGCGCTCCATATCGGCGGCGGCAATGCGCGCCGGTGCGGTGTCAAGAATCACGCTCCCATCGCTGTCGATGACGACCAGGCTGTCCCAGTCGCGCCGGGGCCGGCCATGCAACAGGCGACCCAGGGACCCGACGCGATCTTTCTGGAAAAAGCCCGATTGCGACAGCACCTTCAGTGCCTGCAGTGACGCGGCGAGTTCTGCATCCACGTCCTGCGCAAGCGCGGCTGCCGAGCGTGCCAGCGAAGCGTCCAGCGCCGCGCGTTCCCGGGCGGCCTCATCGAACGCTTGCCATGACACCAGTGCAGCTACCGGGGCGACCGTGCAGAGCAGGGCCGCAGCGAGCCACGCGAGTTGTGGGCGGGTGCTGCCGCTGGGAGAGGGTTCAGTTGACGCCACGCGCCGAGCGTAACCGCAGTCAATTCGCCCGTGCGGTTGTGCTCTAGACTCGCGGCCTATGAAGCCCGACGTCACACCCGCCAGCGCTACTCCTGCCGAGGCGCGGTGGGTCGAGGCCGAACTGGTGCGCAGCCTCATGCGCACCGCGCGCAACACGCAGCTGGCGGGGCTGCTGCTGATCCCGATTTTTCTGGGTGTGCTGTGGACCGATGCGACGCTGGCCCTGTTGCTGCTGTGGGCCTGCACGGCCCTGGGCGTGGCGGCAGCGCGATTCGCCATCATCCGTAGGTACGTGCGGCACGTGATGGCCGGCGGCGTCGATGAACATCTGGCATTTTTCCATCGCTACCGCCTGCTGTGGCCGGTGAGCGCGGTGGTGTGGGGCCTGTCCACGCTGCTGTACTTCGACCGCTCGTCGCTGGCGGACCAGTTCATCTGCTGGTTGATGCTGGCGGGCCTGGCGATGTTCTCGATCAACAGCCTGTCCACCCACCTGCGCACGCTGCGCCTGTACCTGGACGCGCTCACCCTCACGGCTTTGGCGGTGATGCTCTGGCGCATCGGCGTGGAGCTGCAGTTTCGCGGGCCGCTCTATCACTTCTGGATCATCGCGCTGCTGGTGATCTTCTGGCAGGTGCTGCGCCAGGCAGGCCTGCGGCTGCATGTGACGCACCGCAAGAACTACGAGTTGCAGTACCGCAACAGCCAGCTGATCGAATCGCTCACGCGCCAGACGCAGGCCGCGCTCGATGCCGTGGAAATCAAGAATCGTTTTCTGGCGAGCGCGGCTCACGACCTGCGCCAGCCGGTGCACGCCCTGGGCCTCTATGCCGACTGGCTGGGCAGCGAGCCGGAACTGGTGCACGAGATCGCGCCCAAGATCGTGGAATCGACCAAGGCGGTCAATGCGCTGTTCGATTCGCTGTTCGATCTGGTGCGGCTGGACTCGGGCAAGATCAAACTCAATATCGAGCCGGTGGACCTGGGCCAGCTGATGCACGACCTGGAGCTGCAATACCGTCCGCTCGCGCAGGCAAAGGGGCTGGACTTCCGGGTGCACGTCGCCAATGGCATCGTCGTGTCGGACCCGATCTTGCTGCGGCGCATCGTGGGCAACCTGGTGTCCAACGCGGTCAAGTACACCCAGCGCGGCGGCGTGCTGATGGCCTCGCGCATGACGCCCGGCGGGCCGCAGATCGAGGTCTGGGATACGGGTGTGGGCATTGCGCCGGTTCACCAGCGCGAGATCTTCCGGGAATTCTTCAAGGTGCCGGGCCACGCAGGCACCGAAGACGGATTCGGCCTGGGGCTTTACATCGTGTCCAGGCTCTCGGGCATCCTGGGGCACCCGCTGGACCTCGCATCGAGGCCGGGGCGCGGCACTGTCTTTCGGGTGATGCTCAACCCCACCAATGCGCGCGACGCGGCCGATCGCGCGGCCGCATCGGTGGCTCAGCTTGTCAACATGCCGTGAGTGCGGGCGTAGTGGATGGTCTGCGTGCGGCTCTTCACGCCCAGACGGCGGAACAGGCGCCACAGGTGAACCTTCACCGTGTGTTCGCTGATGCCCAGTTCGTCGGCAATTTCGCGGTTGGACAGGCCCCGGTCCAGCATCACGATCAGTTGCTTCTGGCGCTTGGACAGCTTGCTGTCGGTCGGCGAGAGTTCTTCGAAGCCGCCGTCGGCATTGAGCAAGGCCCGCAGCGCTGCGCCGATCTCCTGGGCGCCTGACGATTTTTCGATGTAGATGTCGGCGCCCGCGTCGATGCAGCCTTCTTCGGCGTCGGCAGCAGGCGATGCGGAGAGCACGGCCAGCGGAGTCTCGGGATAGCGCTTCTTGAGCTCATGGATGCCGGAAGCGCCGGTGGTGTCGGGCAGCTTCAGGTCCAGGCAGATGAGGTCGGGATTGCCGTGCTGTCGCACGGCTGATTCCATCCCGCCGAGGCGGTCGAGCTCGATGACGTTGGAACCGGGGCGAAGGCGACGCAGCAGCATCACGACCGCCTCGCGCATCAGCGGATGGTCATCGATGACATACAGGCTGATGGGCTTGGCGGCAGGAGGTTTGGTATCAGGCATGGGGGGCAAGGATAACGCCGATTCACCGGTTGGTGAAACTGGGGTTTGTTTGCATGCCATCCATGTCGTCAGGATGCCGCCAGCGTCGCCAGTGCTGTGTCCACGTCGTTCTGGCTCACACCGTCGGCAAGCGACAGCTGGCCTTGCGCCGCGCCCGCTTCATTGCGCTTGAGTTGCCCGATCACGCGACCCGCGTCCTGCGGCGAATCGAACCCGGTGCTTTGCGCCAACAGGCGCCCCGACGCATCGACCAGCTTGAAGTAATGACGGCCGTCGGCTTCGCGGTATTGCTTGAACGAGGGTAGCGCTGATTTGGCGGCCTTGTCTTTTTTGGCGGCGGGCGTTGATGCGAGGTTGCGCAAACCGACTGCTTCGCGCAGCTCGTTCATGAACGGCGTGGCGCGGGAGCGGGCACGCTCGGCGCCGGCCTTGAGGATCTGCTCGAGCTGCGCGGGGTTGCCCACCAGCGCGTCGTATTTCTCGCGCATCGGTGCGATCTCGTGGTCGATGCGCTCGAAAAGCTGCTGCTTGGCATCGGCCCATGAAATGCCGGCCTCGAACGCCTTGCGAAACGCCTCGGTCTCATCCTTGGACGCAAAGGCTTCGTAGATCTGGAACAGCGCAGAGCCTTGCGTTTCTTTTGGTTCGCCCGGTGCGCGCGAATCGGTGACGATGCCCGCGATCTGTTTTCTCATCACCTCGCGTGGGGCGAACAGCGCAATCACGTTGTCGTAACTCTTGCTCATCTTGCGGCCGTCGGTGCCCGGCAGCAGCGCCACGCTGTCATCGACTGCGGCTTCGGGCAGCACGAGGTGCTCGCCGTACAGATGGTTGAAGCTGGACGCCATGTCGCGTGCCATCTCGATGTGCTGCACCTGGTCGCGGCCCACCGGAATCTTGTGCGCCTTGAACATCAGGATGTCGGCGGCCATCAGCACCGGGTACATGAAAAGGCCCGCCGTCACGTCGGCATCGGTTTCGGCGCCGGCTGCGTGGTTCTTGTCCACCGAGGCCTTGTAGGCGTGGGCACGATTGAGCACGCCCTTGCCTGTGACGCAGGTCAGCAGCCAGGTGAGCTCGGGGATCTCGGGGATGTCGGACTGGCGGTAGAAAAACACCTGATCCGGGTCCAGCCCGATGGCGAGCCAGCAGGCCGCGATCTCCAGCGTGGAGCGCTGCATGCGCGCAGGCTCATCGCACTTGATGAGCGCGTGGTAGTCGGCCAGGAAGTAGAAGTTCTCGGTGCCGGGACGGCGGCTCGCCTGCACGGCCGGACGCAAGGCGCCGACGTAGTTGCCAAGGTGCGGTGTGCCGGTCGTGGTGATGCCGGTGAGGAAACGGGTGATGCTCATCAGGTGTCTGTCGGGTGATCGATTGCAAGGCCTAGCGAATTCTGGAAGGCAGCGGCGTGTCCAGGCCCAGCAAGTCCAGGCCGAAATAGCCGGCCTGCACCAGCGGCCAGAGCCAGTAGGCGCCGACGATGCCCAGCATCACGAGCGCCAGCACGATGAAAAAGCCGTAACGCTCCACCTTGCTCACGGCGACTGCGGCCTTCCAGGGCAGCAGCCCGACCAGGATGCGGCCCCCATCGAGCGGTGGCAGCGGAAACAGGTTGAATGCCCACATCACGAAGTTGACCAGCACGCCCGCCTTGCACATCTCCAAAAAGAACTGCTCCTGCGATCCGGTCAATGCCAGCACGGCGTACGCGATGGCCCAGAGCAGGGCCTGGATCAGGTTGGCGGCAGGACCGGCCAGCGCGACCCAGATCATGTCGCGCTTGGGGTGGCGCAGGTTGCGAAACGTCACCGGCACCGGCTTGGCGTAACCGAACAGGAACATGCCCTTGGTCGCGAAGAACAGCAGCAGCGGCATCAGGATCGTGCCGATGGGGTCGATGTGCTTGATGGGGTTCAGGGTGACGCGGCCCATGGCATAGGCGGTGTTGTCACCGAGGTAGCGTGCGACGTATCCGTGAGCCGCCTCGTGCACGGTGATTGCAAAGAGCACCGGCAGGGCGTAGATCAGGACCGTCAGGATCATCGAGGTTGTATTCACCCGGCTGATTGTCTCAGAGCGCCTGCGTGCCAGTGACGGCCCCCGTCATAACCCCAGTGCCGACACGCTGCCGCGCCCCTCGCGCACCACCACTGCATCGCCGCCCGTGCCCATGGGCGTGAGGTCGATCACCGTGGTGGGCTGCGACGGACATGCGCCTGCGCCGATGACGCCTGCCAGCTGGTGCTGGTAGCGCTCGCGGATTTCGGAGGCGTCGTTCAGGGCCTCGCTCTCGTTGGGCGGTATGAGCGTGGTGGCCAGCAGCGGCGCACCGTGCAGGGCCAGCAGTTCCTGCAGCACCCGGTGGTCGGGTACGCGAAGGCCGATCGTCTTGCGCTGCGGATGGCTCACGCGGCGCGGCACTTCCTTGGTCGCCTCCAGGATGAAGGTGTACGCGCCGGGCGTGGCCAGCTTGAGCAGGCGGTATTGGCGGTTGTCCACGCGGGCATAGTTGGACAGCTCGCTCAGGTCGCGGCACAAAAGCGTGAGGTGATGCTTTTCATCGACGCTGCGGATCTGGCGCAACTTGTCTGCAGCCACCTTGTCGTCGAGGTGGCAGGCCAGCGCGTAGCTGGAGTCGGTCGGCACGGCGAGCACGCCGCCGCGTTCCAGCAAGCCTACCGCCTGCTTGAGCAGACGCGCCTGCGGGTTGTCGGGATGAACGTCGAAATACTGGGCCATAGGGTGCGCACCTTATCAGGGCTCGACCGGTTCGATGCGAACCCGGCTCTCGCGCACCGTCAACCATGCACCGGCAGCGCCGCAGATCGCAATCGTCACCATGCCCACGAGCGACCAGCGATCGGGCACGTGTTCAAAGACCAGCCAGCCGCCGAGCATGGCGAAGCCGATCTGCGAATACAGGTAGGGCGTGAGCGTTGCGGCGGGTGCGCGCTGGTAGGCCAGGATCAGCATGAAGTGGCCGATGGTCGCTGTCAGCCCCATGAAGCACAGCGCCGCCCAGAGCCAGCCCTGCGGCAGGTCCGTCCACACAAACGGCAGCGCGACGGTTGCGAGCAAGGTGCCCACCCAGCCGGTGTAGAGGTGCATCGTGACCGGGTCTTCGGTGCGCGCCAGCTTGCTCGTGAGCACCTGGAACCAGGCGTTGGTGCCCACCAGGCCAAGCGGCAACAGGCTGGCCCAGTGAAAGGCTTCGCCCCCCGGCCGGATGATGATGAGCGAGCCGGCGAATCCGCCTGCAACCAGTGCCCAGCGGGTGGCAGAGACGTGTTCCTTGAGCACCGTCGCCGCGAGCAGCGTGATGGCCAGCGGCGCGATCATGACGATGGCGGTGAACTCGCCGACCGGCATGTACTTGAGGCTGGCGAATGCAAACAGGCTGCTGGTCAGCAGCAGCACGCCGCGCAGCACCTGGAACTTCGGGTGCCTGGTGCGCAGTGCCGAAAGCCCGCGAACCGGCAGCACGGCGACTGTCGTGGCGATGGCCTGGAATGCATAGCGAAACCACAGCGCCATCAACAGGGGAACAGCCGCGCTGATGTACTTGGTGGTGGTGTCCAGGGCGGCGAAGCACGCGCCCGCTGCGACGACCAATGCAACGCCAGCCAGGACCCTGGATGCGGCCGTCACTGGATGCGGTCGGCCAGCAGTTCCCACACGGGCGTGAGTTCGCCCTGCAGATAGGGCAGCTGGCCCAGGTCGATGCGGCTTTCGGCGGGGCTGTGGAAATCGCTGCCGCGCGATGCGGCCATGCCGAATTCCCTGGCCGTGCCGGCATAGGTGACGTACTCGGCTGCGGTATGGCTGCCGGTGACGACTTCGACGCCTTGCCCGCCGTGGGCCTTGAACTCGGTGAACAGGGCGTATTCCTCGTTGGGCGTGAACCGGTAGCGCGCCGGGTGCGCGATGACCGCCATGCCGCCAGCACGCGTGATCCAGGTGACCGCTGCGCGCAGCGATGCCCACCGATGCGAGACGTAGCCCGGTTTGCCTTCGGTCAGGAAGCGGCGAAAGACCTCGTAGGTGTCGCTGCACACGCCCGACTCGACCAGGAAGCGGGCGAAGTGGGTGCGCGAAACGAGCTCGGGGTTGCCGGCGTATTTGATCGCGCCTTCGTAGGCGCCCTTGACGCCTGCGAGCGCAAGGCTGTCGGACATCTGCCGCGCGCGCTGCTCACGGCCGCCACGCGTTTCCATGAGCCCGTGCAGCATGTCAGCGTCGTCGGGGTCGAAGCCCAGGCCCACGATATGGACAGTCTGGTCGGCGAAGGTGACGGAGATTTCGGTGCCGGTGAGGTACTTCATGCCGTGCGACCTGGCGGCGGCGGCAGCGCGGTGCTGGCCCGAGATCTCATCATGATCGGTGAGCGACCACAGCTCGACCCCGTTGGCCGCTGCGCGCGCCGCAAGTGCTTCGGGCGTCAGCGTGCCGTCGGACACCACGGAGTGGCAATGCAGGTCGGCGTTGAGGATGGACACGCTTCGATTCTAGGGCGCAGGCCGTGCGCGTGTGGGCACTGGACGCAACACCACTGACAGGACAGGGGCGTCAGTTCAGCGCCCCCGCCCCCTTGCGGATGTCCGTCACCGTCGCCAGCGCGCAGGCCACCCCGACACGCAGCCCTTCGACGATCTCATCGAGCCGCATCGAAGGCTGTCCTTGCGACGGCAGCAAAGGCACATGCACCAGCCCCGCGCGCGTGTGGCGCAAGCGCGGCTGCGTCGCAACTTCATGCATCAATCCGTAGAAGACATGGTTGCACACGAAGGTACCTGCCGTCTGCGAGACCTCGGCGTTGATGCCGGCATCGATCAGGCTTTGCAGCATGGCCTTGATGGGCAGGGTCGTGAAGTAAGCGGCCGGTCCTCCAGCGATGACAGGCGTGTCCACCGGCTTGCTGCCGGCGTTGTCGGCGATGCGCGCATCGTTCACGTTGATCGCAATGCGCTCCAGTGACAGCGCCGCGCGTCCGCCGGCCTGGCCCACGCACAAAACCAGGTCCGGCCGGTGATGTAGGAGCAGGGCGCGAAGCGATGTCAGAGACTGGTCGAACACCGTGGGCAGTTGCGCGCCGATGATGCGGTGATCACCCACGATTCTCCCGTGTAGCGCCTGCACGGCCATCCAGCTCGGGTTGATTTCCCTGCCGCCAAACGGCTCGAATCCGGTTACCAGGACGGTGGGAAAGCGGCCCACGGATGGGACTGTTGCGGCTACCATGGATCGACTTTATACGCGAGGGGCCATGCCCTTCGAGACTCAAACAGGAGTGACATCATGCGCTGGGAAGGCAACAGGGAATCGAGCAACGTGGAAGACGCGCGTGGCAGCGGTGGAGGCGGCGGCGGTGGCTTTGGCCTGGGCGGCCGCAGCATCGGCATCGGCACCATCGTGATCGCGCTGGTGGGCGGCGCCATCTTCGGTATCAATCCCCTCACGATCCTGGGCGTGCTGACCGGTGGCGGCTCACCCGTGCAAGTACAAAACGAAGGCCCGGCCAAGGCACCGCCCGCAGACGACAAGATGGCGAAGTTCGTCTCGACCGTGCTGGCAGACACCGAAGACGTCTGGAAGGCACAGTTCACGGAAGGCGGCGCGACCTATCGCGAACCCAAGCTCGTGCTGTTTCGCGGCGCTGTCGGCACGGCCTGCGGCACCGGCCAGTCGGCCATGGGTCCGTTCTACTGCCCCGGCGACCAGAAGGTGTACATCGACCTGAACTTCTACGAAACGCTCAAGACGCGCATGGGCGCGCCCGGCGATTTCGCGCAGGCGTACGTGATCGCGCACGAGGTCGGCCACCACGTTCAGAACCTGTTGGGCATCACCCAGAAGATGGACCAGATGCGCAGCTCGTCGAGCAAGGCGCAGTACAACGCGATGAGCGTGCGGCTCGAACTGCAGGCCGATTGCTTTGCAGGCGTCTGGGCGCATCACGCGCAAAACGCGCGCCAGATCCTGGAGCAGGGCGACGTCGAAGAAGCCATGAACGCGGCAGCCAAGATCGGTGACGATGCCCTGCAGGGCGCGCGTGGCGGGGCTGTGGTGCCCGAGAGCTTTACCCACGGCTCCAGCGCCCAGCGCCAGAAGTGGTTCTCCACCGGATTGAAGACCGGCAGCGTCAAGGCCTGCGATACCTTCAATTCCCGGGACATCTGACCGCAATTGGGCGGGCTGTAGGGGCTGGGGTGCCCTGTCACGTACAGGTAACCCCATGGGTGCGACAATAGCGGGTTACTTGTCGCACCCCTTCGCACCCCCATAGATGACCGCATCCTTCTCCAACCTTTCGCTGGCCGAGCCGCTGGCCCGCGCCGTAGCCGAAATGGGCTACGAGACCATGACCCCCATCCAGGAGCAGGCGATCCCCGTCGTGCTCTCGGGCAAGGATGTGATGGGTGCGGCGCAAACCGGCACCGGCAAGACCGCGGCGTTCTCGCTGCCGCTGCTGCAGCGGATGCTCAAGCACGAAAACGCCTCGACCTCGCCCGCGCGCCATCCGGTGCGCGCACTGGTGCTGCTGCCCACGCGCGAACTGGCAGACCAGGTGGCCCAACAGGTCAAGCTCTACGCCAAGTACACCAACCTGCGCAGTGCGGTGGTGTTTGGCGGCATCGACATGAAGCCGCAGACGGCTGAGTTGAAAAAGGGTGTCGAGGTTCTGGTGGCTACGCCCGGCCGGCTGCTCGACCACATCGAAGCCAAGAACGCGGTGCTCAACCAGGTCGAATATGTGGTGCTCGACGAAGCCGACCGCATGCTCGACATCGGCTTTCTGCCCGATCTGCAGCGAATCCTTTCCTTCCTGCCCAAGCAGCGCACGACACTGCTGTTTTCGGCGACGTTCTCGCCTGAAATCAAGCGCCTGGCCGGCAGCTACCTGCAGGACCCGGTCACCATCGAAGTGGCGCGGCCCAACGAAACAGCTTCCACGGTCGAGCAGCACTTTTTCAGCGTGCCCGACGAGGAAAAGCGCCACGCCCTCAAGCAGATCGTGCGCCAGCGCGGCCTGAACCAGGCCTTCGTTTTCGTCAACAGCAAGCTCGGTTGCGCCCGCCTGGCGCGCTCGCTCGAACGCGAAGGCCTGCGCACGACGGCGCTGCACGGGGACAAGAGCCAGGACGAGCGACTGAAAGCATTGGCGGCGTTCAAGGCCGGCGAAGTCGACCTGCTGGTGGCGACCGACGTGGCTGCGCGCGGACTCGATATCAAGGACGTGCCGGCAGTTTTCAACTTTGACGTGCCATTCAACGCCGAAGATTACGTGCACCGCATCGGCCGCACCGGCCGCGCGGGTGCATCGGGTCTTGCCGTGACGTTCGTGTCGGCTACCGATTCCAGGCTGATTGCCGACCTCGAAAAGCTGCTCAAGAAAAAGATCGAACTCGAGGCGATGGAGTACGACGAGGACAAGCCGCGCGGTCGCATCAACGACGGCCGCCGTGCGTGGCGCGAGGCCGGCGAAGTGGGCGATCCGCGCGATGCACTCGATGTGCCGCGTGACCGCGAGCGCGGTATCGACCGCAGCACGGGCGAGCGCGACAGGCGCCCGCAACGCGACTTCAGGCCGGCGGCCGCTCCGCGAGATCCGTTCTTCGACCAGCCCTACGAGGCACCGGTCACCGAAGTCGCGCCCGCCTGGGAAGCCAACGCCAAGCCCGCTTCATCGCGCGTGTCGGCCAACATCAAGCCCAAGCGCAAGATCGCTGCTCTGTTCAAGGCGGACTGAGCCCCAGGCTTGCGCCTGTCCGGCGCTCTAGTCGCCGGGCACTTGCGATTGCTCGCACGCAACCTGGATCAATTCGTCGCCTGACGCATCCAGCCTGAGCGCGCTCAGGCACCCGCCCCAGACGCATCCGGTGTCGAGCGACACGATGTCATCGCGCTTGAGGAACCCCAGCGTGGACCAATGCCCGAATGCGATGCGCGTGTTCGCCGTCTTGCGCCCGGGCACATCGAACCACGGCATGAACCCTTCAGGCGCGTCTTGCAGGCCGCCGGAGGTTTTCAGGTCCACCACGCCCTCGGCCGTACAGAACCGCAGCCGTGTCAGCGCGTTCACGATCAGGCGCAGCCGGTCTGCGCCTTCCAGCGCGTCGCTCCATTGCACAGGTTCATTGCCGTACATGCGCGGCAGGAAATGCGCAAGATCCGGTCCGCGCAGCACGGCTTGCACTTCGGCTGCCAGCGCCAGCGTCTGCGAAACGTCCCATTGCGGCAGAACCCCACCATGCACCATCAGCACGCCATGTTCGTACATGGCCATCCGCTGGCGCCTGAGCCAGCCGAGCAGGTCGCCCCGATCGGGGGCCAGCAGCACGGAGTCCATCGTGTCATTGCGATGAGGTGCGCGCGTGCCGTGCGCGACGGCCAGCAGGCTCAGGTCGTGGTTGCCGAGCAGGCAGCGCGCCGAATCCCCATAGCTCATCAGGCGGCGCAAGACCTGCGCCGAAGACGGGCCACGATTGACGAGGTCGCCCAGCAGGTAAATCGTGTCGCGGCTTGGCGAAAAACCGATGCGGTCGAGCAGTCGACCCAGCGGCGCATCGCAGCCCTGCACATCACCGATCAAGTAAAGTCCCATGGTGTCCCATTCTGTACCCTGATCCATGGAAGTCCTGCTGATCGCGTTGCTCACGCTGCTCAACGGCGTGTTCGCGATGTCGGAGATGGCGCTGGCTTCCAGCCGCAAGGCGCGCCTGCAAGGGCTGTCGGAAGCGGGCGACGCCGGTGCCGCGGCGGCGCTGCGTTTGCTCGATACCCCCACCCGGTTTCTTTCCACGGTGCAGGTGGGCATCACCTCCATCGGCGTGCTCAACGGCATCATCGGCGAGGCTGCTTTCAGCGCGGGGCTCGCGATGTGGTTGCAGGGCCTGGGCATGGGGGAGCGCGCGTCGGGGTACGTTGCTACCGCCATCGTCGTCACCATCATCACTTACGTCACGATCATCTTCGGCGAGCTGGTGCCCAAGCGCATCGGACAGATCTACCCGGAGACCGTCGCGCGCCTCATGTCCCGGCCGATGAGCTGGCTGGCCAGGGCGGCAGGACCCTTCGTCAAGCTGCTGTCTGCATCGACGCAGGCCGTGCTCAAGGTGCTGCCGATCGATACGACGATGGCGCGTGGCATGACCGAAGAAGAAATCGCGCACAGCCTCGAAGAAGGCGTGGATGCAGGCGTGATCGAGCAGCACGAGCGGCAGATGGTGCAAAACGTCTTTCACCTGGACGACCGGCCGCTCACCTCCATGATGGTGCCGCGCTCCGATATCGAATGGCTGGAAGCCGGACTCACCGTGGCCGAGTGCCTGCGGCGCGCAGGCGAGGGCGAGCCGCACTCCTGGTACCCCGTCTGCCGTGGGTCGCTTGACGATGTGGTGGGTGTCCTCAGCGTGGCGCGCCTGCTGGGTGCGTCGACACGCGAGCCCGGCGCCAGGATCGAGTCGCTCGCCATCCCCGCGCTGTTCGTGCCCGAAACGCTTTCGGGGATGGAGTTGCTCGAGCAGTTCCGCGCACGCGCCGGGCGGCTGGTGTTTGTCGTCGATGAGTACGGCGTCGTGCAGGGCCTGATGACGCCGCACGACCTGCTCGAAGCCATCACCGGCGAGTTGCAGCCCGGCGCGCAGATGCAGGCCTGGGCCACCCAGCGCGAAGATGGTTCGTGGCTGCTCGATGGGTTGATGC
The DNA here is from genome assembly GCF_001044395.1 of Caenimonas sp. SL110. Lineage (GTDB taxonomy): Bacteria > Pseudomonadota > Gammaproteobacteria > Burkholderiales > Burkholderiaceae_C > Ramlibacter. Next base: position 43,227 of record NZ_JANU01000068.1, on the reverse strand, counting down.
CGGTTGCCGAACTGAAGGCGCGCCTGGAAATCCGTGACCTGCCCGAAGAAGATCGCGGCCGATACAACACGGTGGCGGGTCTGCTGATGTCGATATCGGGGAGCCTGCCGGGTGTGGCTGCGCGCATCGACTGCGGCGACTGGGTGTTCGAGGTGGTTGACCTGGACGGCAAGCGCATCGACAAGGTGCTGGCGATGCCCAGGACCGCATCAGACAATGAAGGTATTGCGGCCGGCCAGGCCTGAAAAAAATGAAGGAGCCAGTGACGTGACAGATTCCGTGTACTACGAAAAACCCGTGCTTCTCGACCGTGTGAAGCATCGCAATTTTCGCGTGAAACCCACGTCGAGCTACGCCTTTGCGCGCAAGGCGAATTCGCTGTTCATTGCCGCAGTGGAGTTTCCTGAAGCGTTCAAGGAATACCCGATCGTGTTTTCGAGGCAGGCGGGCGGCCGTCTTGTGCCGCTGGCCATGCTGGGCTTGCGCGCGAGGGAAAACCTGTTTGTCGATGGCGAAGAACGATGGACCGGCTCGTACGTTCCTGCGTTCGTGCGCCGCTATCCGTTCGTGCTGGCGGAGCTTGCCGGCAACCAGCTGGGCGTCTGCATCGACGAAGCATTTGCGGGGCTGAACCAGGCAGAGGGTGAGCCGCTGTTCGACGATTCGGGGGCCGACACGCCGTTGCTGAAAAACGCACTCGACTTTCTGGGCCGCTACCAGCAGGAGTACGTGCGCACCGATCTGTTCTGCCAGCGGCTGGACAAGGCCGGCGTGCTGCGCGAAATGAACGCCAAGGCGGACCTGGTGGATGGGCGCAGCTTCACCGTGGGCGGCCTGCTGGTGGTGGACGAGGCGAAGCTGATGGCGCTGCCGGATGCGACAGTGCTGGAGTTGTTTCGCGCCGGAGAAATGCACCTGGTGTCGATGCACCTGGCGTCACTGTCGAACATGAAGAAACTGGTCGATCGGGTGGCCGAACGCCAAAGCCCCATTCAGCCTGCGCCCAAACCGGCGTAGCGGCCGGTATCGATGACGGTGACCGCGTCCTGGGCAATGAGCCGGGCGATGAGGTTGTCGACTTCGACAGCCGTGAGCCGGGTGCTTGCCAGGATCCAGCGGCGGTTGACCGGTCGGTGACTCATCACGGAGAGTGCCCGCAGCATGTCTGCAGTTCGTGCGCCCGAGAGATCCGGCCAGTGCCGCAGCTGGTAGGCAAGTCCTTCACCTGGTTCATCTACCTCGGACCGCGGCATCACCGACATGCGCAGCTCGGCAAACGTGGTGGTCGTTTTGCGGGCCCAGCTTGTGAGCGAATCCAAGACGCTTGGCATTTTTGGTACATCCCTGAAGGCAGTTGAGCCAGTGTCGGGGGCTTGGCTCTGGAGCCTATAGGTGATGCGCCCGCCGGGATTAGGAATCTTGCTTAGCCTTTTAGTTTTTACCGGGGCCGCCGGATTTGCGGGTGTTCGAGCCCGTCCCGGCAAAGGTGGCCTGAACGCGCTTGCCCTTGTCTGGTGCGCCCGCCCGGGACTTGGCGCTGGTCTTTGTGTTGGCCTTGGCCGCGGCTTTCGCGGCGGCTTTCGCGGTTACCTGCTTGCGCGGTGAAGCGGCAGCGGCCTGCGGACGCTCGGCCACAGGATCGCCTGCAATCCATTGGCGAATACGGCGGGCGTCAGCGCTGCGCCGGCCATTGCTGGCCGAGTCGAGCAGCACCATCACGACGTCCTGTCCATCCAGGCGTGTGCGCAGCACCACGCAATGCCCGGCTTCGATGATGTATCCGGTCTTTTGCAGCGTGATGTCCCACGTCGGGTCCTTGACCAGCGGATCGGAGTTTCGGTAGAGCAGCACGCGGTTGCCCATGGCAGTCTGGTGTTCGCGGGTGGTGGAATATTCGCGGATGAGCGGGTGCGCCGAGGCAGCGAGCACCATGGTCGCGAGGTCACGGGCGCTCGACTGGTTCTTGTTCGACAGGCCCGTGGGATCGACGAACGTCGTGTTCGTCATGCCCAGCTGGCGGGCCTTGCGATTCATCGCTGCGATAAACGCCTCCATTCCGGCAGGCGAGGTGCGCGCGATTGCATGTGAAGCGCGGTTCTCGCTGGACATCAGGGCCAGTCGCAGGGCCTCACCGCGGGTGATCACGGTGCCCACCCGCAAGCGCGAGCGGCTCGACAGAATCTTGTCGACGTCCTCTTCTGCGATGGTGATGGGGGTGTCCAGCGGCAGCTGCGCTTCGAGCGCGACCATGGCCGTCATGAGCTTGGTGATGGAAGCCATTGGCAGCACGGCATCGGGATTCTTGCCATAGAGCACCTGCCTGGTGTTGGCGTCGAGCACCAAAGCCGCGCTTGAACCCAATCGCAATTCGTCCTGCGTCTTGTGCAGGCCGGCAGCGTGCCCCGCCGAGCGGCGCGGCAAGATACTCTGCAAGGCCGATTCAGAGTCCGTTCCTTCGCGCACCTCCTCGACGACCGCACCGCGTGCGGCGGCCGAAGCGGCCTGGGGCGACAGGGGAGGAACGATGGACCCCGGTGCCGATGCGGGCGAGACCGAGGGCGCTGTGCGGGGTGCCTGCGCGACCGATGGGGTTCGGGCGGGAAATACCGAAGGCAGCACAACAGGGGCGAACCACGCACCCGCCCCGATGATCAGGAGGATGAGCAGGCCGATGTATGCACGCTTTGTCATGGGTTTCGAGCGTGCCGGATGCACCGCAGGCGGCCTGACAGCCGAATGCAGTTGGCCTTGTAGTTTTTCTTCGCGTTTGCTCAGGAGAAAAAGAAAGGCCGCCAGAAAAACTGGCGGCCTTCTTGCTTGTTTGGTGCCGGAGAGATGAATCGAACACCCGACCTTCTCATTACGAATGAGCTGCTCTACCGACTGAGCTACACCGGCTTTAAATACAGCCCGCGATTATAGCGTGGCCGGATAGAGGGCTCGCGCTGAACAGCTGGAATTTGCAAGGCGAATCCGCAAGGCCCGGTAATGCGTACTCATCACATCTCACAGGGTAAACGATCAAATTGGACCGCCAGGCCTAGCACTTGGACCTCGTGTTGCGAACTATACTCATGGGCTTTGGGCAAAGGCCGCAGGCACTACCGTGCCGAGGTCGCCCGAAAAGAGCTTTTGAATCCCAAAAGACAAAGGACTTATCTTGCGGACCCTATCGCTGGCCTCTTCCCTTCGCGTCGCAGCTTCCTTCATGCTGCCGATCATCTTTTCCTTCGGCGCCATCACGGCGAACGCCCAGGCCCCGGCCGCCCCGGGTGCTTCGGCCGCAGTGACTGCACCTGCAGCAGCACCCGGTGCAGCTGCCCCGGAGGCCTCTGTCGTCGCCTCGGCGCCCAAGGCTGCCGCTGCTTCCGCAGAAAACCCGTACGGCATTGAAGCCCTGTGGAAGGGTTCGGACAATATTGCGCGCGCTGTTCTCCTTATCCTGGCGATCATGTCGATCGGCAGCTGGTACATCATGGTCGTGAAGCTGCTGGAGCAATCCAAGATGAAGCGCCACGCCGCCACCGTGGACAAGGCCTTCTGGGATGCGAAGTCGGTGAGCGCCGGCGCTGCCGCACTCGAGAAGAACAGCGCCTACCGGTTCATCGCCGAATCTGGTGCGGCGGCAACCACCGACCATGGCGGCCTGAAGGGCCACATCCCGATGGCCGAATGGATCCCGATGTCCATCACCAGCGCCGTCGATCGCGTCAACTCCACCATGCAGGGCGGCCTGGCCTTCCTGGCAACCGTGGGTTCCACCTCTCCTTTCGTCGGCCTGTTCGGCACGGTGTGGGGCATCTATCACGCGCTGACGGCCATCGGTATTTCCGGCCAGGCGTCCATCGACAAGGTGGCAGGTCCCGTGGGCGAAGCGCTCATCATGACCGCCATCGGCCTGGCAGTCGCGATTCCGGCTGTGTTCGCCTACAACTGGCTGGCGCGCCGCAACAAGGCGGTGATGGACGATGTGCGTGAGTTCAGCGATGAACTCAACGCCGTGATCGTGGGCTCCGCCGGCAAGGCCGCTTAAGCGGCCCCGCCGGCAACCGCCCGCCCAAGGAGACCGCCATGGCAATGGCTGTCGGACACGACGGAGATGAAGACGTCATCTCCGCGATCAACACCACGCCCCTCGTGGACGTGATGCTGGTGCTGCTGATCATCTTTCTGATCACCATCCCGGTAGTGACCACCTCGATTCCCGTGACCTTGCCAAAGGAACGGGTCGAGGTGCGCGAAACCAAACCCGAAAACGTGATCATCTCGGTCGATCCCAAGGGCGATGTGTTCTGGTACGACCAGAAGATGAACACGCCCCGTGACCTGATCGATCGCCTCAAGCGGGTCTCGACCATGAAGCCGCAGCCTGAAGTGCAGATTCGCGGCGACATGACGGCCAAGTACAACGGCGTTGGCAAGGTGCTCTATGCCTGCCAGGTCGCAGGCATCGTGAAGGTCGCCTTCATCACCGAGCCGCCGCCGCTCAACTAGGAAGAAGCGCATGAGAATGAAACCAGGCCGCTTCAAGAGCAAAGGCGGCGACCCTGAACCGATGATGGACATCAACACCACGCCGCTCATCGACGTGATGCTGGTGCTGCTCGTCATGCTGATCATCACCATCCCGATCCAGCTTCACGCCGTGAACCTGGAAATGCCCGTGGGCGCGCCGCCCACGACGCAGGAGCCGGACAAGATCCGCATCGACATCGACCAGGCGAGCATCGTGTACTGGCAGGGCTTGCCCGTTGCCCAGCAGGAGCTCGACGACAAGATGGCGGCAGTGGCAGCCATGAATCCGCAGCCGGTCGTCAACATCCACCCCAACAAGGATGCGGGCTACGCCGTTTTTGCGAACGTGCTGTCGACGTCCAAGCGCAAGGGGCTCACCAAGATTGCTGTCACTGGCAGCGAGCAGTTCATCCAGTGAGGCCTACATGAGCGCAACATCCATGCACATGCCCAAATACCAGAACGCCGATCCCCGGCGGCGCATGGTCGGCTGGGCGATTGTCATCCTGGTGCACGTTGTCGTCGCGTGGGCGCTGATCTCCGGAACAGCGCGCAAAGGGTTGGAGCTGATCAAGAAGCCGCTTGAAGCGGCCGTGATCCAGGAAGTGATCATTCCTCCACCACCGCCACCTCCGCCGCCACCGCCGCCCAAGGAAATCCAGAAGGCGCCACCCAAGGTCGAGGCTCCGCCGCCGCCTTATGTGCCGCCGTCGGAAGTGACGCCGCCACCGAGCGCCGCGCCGACCATCGCGTCGGTGCAGGCGCCACCCACGGTGCAGGCGCCCATCGCGCCACCGCCGCCACCTGCAGCACCACCGGCTCCGACCGGCCGCCAGGACATCGCGATCGCCTGCCCGACACAGGTCAAGCCCGAGATGTCGCGCCAGGCGATCCGCGAAGGTGCGACGGGCACGGTGCGGGCGCAAGTCACGATCCGCGATGGCGTGGTGCGTGATGTGCAGATCCTGTCGGGTCCGCGCGTGCTGCACTCGGCCGTGCGCAACGCGATGATGCAGTACAAGTGCATTTCGACCTCGGGCGGCGACGTCATCGCAACCCAGGAATTCGATTTCAAGATCGACTGAGTTCTATCCATCGCCATCCCGGCGATTTCCAAAAAACGGACCGCTTTGCGGTCCGTTTTTCATGGTTTGCCGTGCCAGCCAATCAGCCCCCTCGCGGGGCTGATGTATTTCGGCAACACAAACACCCAAACACTGTTAATGCCGAGTGACGCCACTGTGACGCGCGTGTAAAAACAGGTGCTGGACTGCGGCGTACCGTTTTTTAATTCATAAGGTGCGCCCGGTTCTTTAAATGCGGGTTATGGGCACTTGAGGCTCGAACTCTTTCTCGACAGGAACAGGTCTGGAGAACACATGAAAACCGGTACACAAAGGTTTAGAAAAACGGTAGTCGCGCGCGCCCTCATCACGGCGTTCTGCGGCACTGCCTCGATGATGATTGCGCAGGACACCCTTGCGCAGACATCGACAGGCTCAACACTGCAACGCGTCGAGGTTACGGGCTCGAACATCCGCCGAACTGACACCGAGACAGCGTCTCCGGTCCAGGTCATCACCAAGGAAGAAATCGACCAGTCCGGCAAGGGCACGGTCGCTGAGTACCTTCAGACCCTCACGTCTGACGGCCAGGGTTCCGTTCCGTTCACCTACGGTCGCGGCTTCTCGGGCGCAACGTCTTCGGGCATCTCGCTGCGCGGCCTTGGCGCCAACGCAACGCTGGTCCTCATCAACGGTCGCCGTGTCACATCCGCCGTTCTCGCGGACGACGCACAGCGCACCTACGTTGACCTGAACCAGATCCCGATGGAAGCTGTCGAGCGCGTTGAAGTGCTGAAAGACGGCGCTTCGTCGATCTACGGATCTGACGCGGTCGCTGGTGTTGTCAACATCATCCTGCGCAAGAACTTCAAGGGCACCGTTGCCAAGCTGACCTACGGCGTTGCCGAAGAGGGCGACGGCCAGGAACCCCGCATCGCCATCACGCACGGCATGGGCGACCTCGACAAGGACGGCTGGAACCTGCTGCTGAACGTTGAAGCTGGCAAGCGCCAGGAAATCAACTACCGTGACCGCGCTGGCCGCGGCCCGGTCGGTATCTCGGCCATCGGCCAGTACGGCATCGGCTTCAACCCCAACGAAGGCCCGACCAACAACATCCCCCGCGCCGGTGGTAACGGCTGGATCCCGACTGCCGCCAACGCCGCAGGCCGTGTGAACAACAGCGCCGCACCGTCGTTCATCGGTAACGTTCGCAATCCCGTCACGCTCGACTACTACAGCCGTAGCGATGCCGCTGGCGTGGGCTTCGCCCGCTTCTACCCTGCCGCACAGACGTATTGCAACAACAATACGAACCTGCCGCAGAACAACCCCACCGGTGGTTGCATCAACGACGTCCGCATGGCCGTGAACCAGGTCCAGCCTGATTCGCAAAATGCCAGCTTCTACGGCCGTTTCACCAAGACGATCAACGCCAACATGGAAGCGTTCGTCGAAGTGGGTCTGTACCAGACCGAATCGGACGTGACCGGCCTGCCGATCTCGCCAAGCGGCGGCTTCTTCCGTCCTGACGGTGTGGTGGTTTCGCGTACGGCAACGGCACAGCTGGGCGCAACGCACCCGGACAATCCGTACAACGCGGCCGCTCGCCTGATGTACCTGCCGCTGTACGACACGGGACCGACCAACAACAACTCCAGCTCCAACTCCAAGCGCCTGGTCGCCGGACTGAAGGGCACGTTCTCGGCCTGGGACTACGACGCAGCTGTCCACTTTTCTGAAGCCAAGCAGACCGACGTGTCGCAGCGCCTGATCAACTGGCGCGTCGCTGACGCCCTGTTGAACCCGACGCCTGCCAACGTGGCTGCTGCCACTGCCTTCAGCTCGCTGTACGCCGCGCTGCCCCCGGGCACCGTGTGGCGCATCGGTGAGAACGCAGGCCTGAACTCGCAAGCCATGTATGCAGCCCTGCTGCAGGACCAGCAGCGTTCGGGTTACTCGCGTCAATACGGCGGCGACATCAAGATCTCGCGTGAACTCGGCAGACTCGAAGGCGGCCCGATCGGCATCGCTTTCGGTGCTGAACTGCGCCACGAAGAGAACAACCTGCCGCTGTACAACGGCCTGGGCAACTACGCCGGCCTGTCGCTCACCGCTTACGGCGGCGAGCGCGACATCTTCGCGACCTACGGCGAAATCCTGCTGCCTGTCACCAAGCGCATCGAGCTGAGCGCAGCCCTGCGCTATGACAAGTACTCCGATGCAGGCACCGCTGTCACGCCGAAGATCGGTGCCAAGTGGCGTCCCCTGGACAACCTGGCTATCCGTGGCACGTACGCACAGGGCTTCCGTGCTCCGTCGTCGACGGAAAACAGCGCAGCTTCGGTTGCAGCCTTCGGCGGCGCGGTCATCGACGACAACGCACGTTGCGCAGCACTGCAGGCAGCCGGCATCGTCGGCGCTGCACAAGATGCCATCTGCCGTGGTGTCGCTCCGACCTTCGTCCAGCGCGGCAACCCCGCCCTGGAGCCAGAGAAGTCGCAGTCGTTCACGGTTGGCGCAGTCTGGGACATCACGCCCAAGACCAGCGTGACCATTGACGCATGGCAGATCAAGCGCAAGGGCCTGCCGGTCATCGAAGACCCGCAAGCTGCTGTTGACGGTGGCCGCGTGACCCGCGACCCGGCAACCTCCGTCGCTGCTGGCGACCCGGGCGGCATCCTGTCCGGCTTCGTGGTGTTCCAGAACTCTGCGCAGTCGCTGACGCAAGGTATCGACCTGGAAGCCAAGCACCGCTGGGACCTGGGCGGTGGCATGGGCCGCCTGACCTCGTCGCTGACCTGGACGCACCTGCTCAAGCAGCGCGTGATCGAGGCATCGGGCATTGTTCATGACTACGCTGGCACCCACGGTGACTGCAACATCACGAACTGCATCGGCTCGCCCCGCAACCGTATCCAGTTCGCTACGACCTGGGAAATGGGTCCATGGCGCCTGGGTGCCAACGTGAACCACCGTGGTGGCCTGTCGAACACTTTCGAGCGTTCGGACACGAGCTGCGCACAGCACCTGGCTAACGGCGATGACTTCCCTGGTGGTTGCAAGCTGAAGTCGTTCACGACGGTCGATCTGTCGGGTTCCTGGAAATTCCGCCAGAACACCGAAATCTTCGGCTCGATCCAGAACGTCTTCGACAAGAAGCCGCCTGCTGACTTCGAGACCTACGGTGCCATCGGCTACAACCCGCTCGACTACTCGGGCGCTATCGGCCGCTTCTATCGCGTGGGCATCAAGCACCGCTTCTGATGGCCTAGTGCCAAAAGAGATGCGGCCCGGTCAAACGGGCCGCACCTTGCAAACCACCGCTTCGGCGGTGGTTTTTTTTTGGGCGATGCGCAAGGTGTAAACGCTGTCATTGCGGGCTCGACCCGCAATCCACGCCGTCAGGCAGCCGAAGCTTGTTCCGGCAACACTCGCTGCCCGCGCAGCATCGTGAATCTCCAGCCGACGAATGCCAGCGTGAGCGCACCCACACCCCCCGCGGCCAGGGACCAGCGCAGGCCCAGGTGTTCACCCAGGTAGCCGCCCAGCAAGGCGCCGGGCAGTGCGGGAATCAGGATGAGCCAGCGCATCGTGCTGGTCATGCGCCCCAGCAAGGGCTCGGGCGTCACGGCCTGGCGCAGCGCCAGGAAATTGATGAAGATCAGCACGGCGCCAAGCCCGAAGCAAAGCAGCATCAGCACAAACGAGAAAACGCCGAAGTCGCTGGCCGGCGCGATCGCCAGCTGCAACCAGCCGATCCCGTTGATCGCGAACCCTGCGAGCAGGCAGGGCCCCACGCCGAACCGTTGCGAAATGCGGTTGCCGAAGACGCCTGCCATGACAGTGCCGACGCCGAGCCCGACATAGCAAAGACCGACCTGTCGCTCATTGAGGCCCAGTTCTCGCGTCGCGAAAAGAATCTGCACGACCATCGCAGAGTGATGGCACATCTGCCAGATGCCCACGAGCAACGCCATCGCCACCAGTAGCGGCGTGCTGCGCACGAACGAGAGCCCTTCTTTCAACGCAATCCAGAAGTGAACCGGCACCTTGGCACCGGGCTCTTCGTGAATCTTCAGGCCTCGCAGGATGGCGACGGAAAAAAGCAGCATCACCGCGTCCGCAATCAATGCGACCGGTGCGCCCACCAGGCGAATCAGGGCGCCTGCCACGCCGGGTCCGGCGACTTCAGCGGCGGAGCTCGCGAGCGCGTTCTTGGCGTGCGCCTCGACCAGGCGCGAACGGGGCACAACCTGTGTCAGCACGATCTGCGCGGCAGTGCCGGCGGTCGTATAGACCGTGCCGATGACAAATCCAACACCGTAGAGGAACGGCACTGTCAGGACATCGAGTGCCCAGGCTGCCGGCACGCTGAGAACTGCCAGTGCAATGATCAGTTCTCCCGCCACATACACCGGCAGCTTGCGCACGCGATCGAGCCACACACCGGACGGCAGCGAGAACAAAACAAAGGGAGCGATCTCCATCGCCGTGAGCAGGCCCATCTGCGAAGGCGTGGCATGCAACAACACCGCAGCCGTGAGTGGGATGGCCAGCATCGTGATCTGCCCGCCGAACGAGCTGAGCAGGATCGACAGCCACAGCCGGCGATAGAGCCTGCCCCGCAGCAGGTCGTCAGGCGGCAGGGTGAAGTGCTTCCTGATCGTCATTCGTACAGCCAGCAGGCCGCCTGTGAATGGCCGTCGACCGGCTTCAGTGGCGGGATTTCAGCGGCGCAGCGATCGAATGCGTGCGGGCACCGCGTGCGGAACACGCAGCCCGATGGCGGACTGATAGGCGAGGGCAGGTCGCCCGAGAGCATCTGTACCACCTTGCCACGCTCGCGGCGCGGATCGGCCAGCGGCACAGCGGACAGCAGCGCCTTGGTGTACGGGTGCTTCGGATCGGCATAGAGCGCGTGCTTGTCGGCCAGCTCCATCGTGCGGCCCAGGTACATCACCAGGATGCGCTGGCTCACGTGCTTGACCACCGCGAGGTCATGCGCGATGAAGACCAGCGCCAGCTGCATCTCCTGCTGCAGGTCCTTGAGCAGGTTGATGATCTGCGCCTGTATCGACACATCGAGCGCCGATACGGGCTCGTCGCAGACGATCAGCTTCGGCTTGAGGATCAGCGCGCGTGCAATGCCGATGCGCTGGCACTGCCCACCCGAAAATTCATGCGGATAACGATAGAGGTGCGACTCGTTCATGCCGACCTTGACCAGCATCGCCTTGACGCGTTCGAGCACTTCGCTGGAAGGCAGTTCCGGGTGGTGCGTTCGCAGTGGCTCGCCCACGATCTGCGCGATGTTCATGCGCGGATTCAGGGAGGCCAGCGGGTCCTGGAACACCATCTGCACATGCTTGCGCACCTGCTGCCAGTCGCCGGCCTTTGCATCGTTCATGTCCCGGCCTAACCAGACGACCTGACCTGATGTGCGCGGCACCAGATTGAGAATCCCGCGCGCAAGCGTTGACTTGCCGCAACCCGATTCACCGACGATGCCCAGTGTTTCGCCGGGGTACAGGTCGAAGCTCACGCCGTTGACGGCTTTCAGCGTGCGCTTGGGTGGAAACAGCCCCTCACCGCGCACGTTGAAGTGCACATGCAAGTCCCGCACCGATAGCAATGGGCTTTGCTCCCTCTGCCTCTGGGAGAGGGTTGGGGTGAGGGCGACTCCCGTACCGGGAACCCCACTCATGGCAACACCTCCAGCGCCATCTTCTCAATCTCCTGCGGCGGTCGATGACAAGCACGCAGCACCGCCTCGCGCCCCTCCACCCGCACCAGAGGCGGCCGCACCGTCCCGCAATGCGGCAGCACAAAACTGCATCGCTCGGTGAACGGACAGCCCACCGGCATACGGCTCATGTTCGGCGGCACACCCGGGATTGCAATCAATCGCTCGCCTTCGTGATCGAGCTTGGGCACCGCGCCGAGCAGGCCCAGCGTGTAGGGATGCGTCGGCGCATAAAAGATATCTTCAGCCGTACCTTGTTCCATGATCCGGCCGCCATACAAAACCATCACCTTGTCGCAAATGCCGGCAACGACGCCCAGGTCATGCGTGATCAGGATGATGGCCGTGCCGAAGTCGCGCTGCAGGTCGCGCAGCAGCGTCATCGTCTGCGCCTGCACCGTCACATCCAGTGCGGTGGTCGGCTCATCAGCGATCAGCAGGTCCGGCTGGCACAGCAGTGCCATCGCGATCATGATCCGCTGGCGCATGCCGCCCGAAAACTCGTGCGGGTACATGCGAATGCGCCGCGCGGCATCTGGAATGCGCACCTGCTCCAGCGTCTGAATCGCCAGCGTCAGCGCGCTCCTTCGCGTGAGGCCCTTGTGCAGCTCCAGCACTTCGGTCATCTGCCGCTCGACCGTGAGGTACGGATTGAGCGATGTCATCGGGTCCTGGAAGATCATCGCAACGCGGTTGCCGCGAATGCGATTGAGGTCGCGTGGCGCCATCGCCAGCAGGTCCTGGCCATTGAATCGCACGCGACCGGTGGCACGTCCGTTGGCGGCGAGCAGGCCCATGATCGCGAGCATGCTCTGGCTCTTGCCGGAGCCGCTTTCGCCGACGATGCCGAAGGTCTGTCCGCGCTCCAGCGAAAAGCCCAGGCCATTGACAGCCGTCACATCGCCTTCGGGCGTGGAGAATTTGACGCTGAGGTCATCGACCTCCAGCAGCTTGTTGTTGTTTGCTTCGGCCATGATTTATCGCTGTTTCGGATCGAGCGCGTCGCGCAATCCGTCGCCGATGAAGTTGAAGCAGTAGAGCGTGATTGAGAGCATCGCACCGGGAAACAGCAGCATCCACGGTGCGACTTCCATCACGCCGGTTCCGTCTTCGATCAGCACGCCCCAGCTCGTCATCGGCTCCTGTATGCCCAGGCCGAGGAAGGACAGCACCGACTCGGTCAGGATCACCGACGGCACCGTGACCGTCGTGTAGATCACGACCACGCCCAGCAGGTTGGGCACGATGTGCGAGAAGATGATCTTGCGTGTCGGCACACCGATGGAGCGCGCAGCTTCGACGAACTCCATGCTGCGCAGCGACAGGGTTTGTCCGCGCACCACGCGCGCCATGTCCATCCACGAGAACGCGGTGATCGCCAGCACCACCAGGTAGAACTCGCGCCCCAGGATCGTGACCAGCAGGATCGCAATCAGCAGGTACGGAATGGCATACATCATGTCCACGATGCGCATCATGGCGCCATCGACCTTGCCGCCGATGAAGCCCGCCGTGGCGCCCCACGCGATACCGACTGCGCAGGAGCAGATGGTTGCGAGCAGGCCCACCATGAGCGAGATGCGACCGCCGACGAGGCATCGCACCAGCAGGTCGCGCCCCGACTCGTCGGTGCCCCACCAGTGCATGCCCTTCAGGCCGGGCGGCTGGCTCATCGAGTCCCAGTCGGTGGTGTCGAACTGATAGGGCAGCACCCACGGCCCGATGATGCAGGCCAGCGCGATGATGATGAGCAGCACCAGGCTGACGACGGCCGGTTTGTTGGACATGAAGCGGGCGCGCGCGTCGGCCCAGGGGCTGCGGCCGTGCATGGATGCGGTGGCGCTGGCTGCGCTTGCTGCATTTACATCAGCCAGCTGATCGATCAGGGCCTTGCGTTTGGTGAAGAACAGCATGGACTAGTACCTGATCTTGGGGTCGAGTGCCGCATAGGCGAGATCGACCAGCAGGTTCATCAGCACCGCGATCAGCGTGATGAGCACCACCAGGCCGAGCACCAGCGTGTAGTCGCGATTGCCCGCGCCGTTCACGATCAGCTTGCCCAGGCCCGGCAGTGAAAACACCGTCTCTGTGACCAGCGCCGCCGTGATGGAAGAAATCGCGAGCGGACTCACGACCGACACCACCGGCAGCAGCGCAGGCTTGATCGCGTGGCGCAGCACCACCAGCCGCATCGGCAGGCCCTTGGCGCGTGCCGTGCGGATGAAGTTGCTCTGCATCACTTCGATCAGGCTGCCCCGCATCACACGGCCGATGGTGGCGATGTTGATGAAGGTGAGCAGCGCCATCGGCAGGATCATGAACTGCGGCGCGAAGTCGTCCCAGCCGCCGGCCGGCAACCATTTCAGCCACAGCGCGAACACCAGCACCAGCACCGGCCCCATCACGAATGACGGCACCACGCTTCCGATGTTGCTCACCAGCATGAGTGAAAAGTCTGCGAGGCTGTTTTGCTTGAGCGCTGCGCCTATGCCCAGGGCGACACCGAGGATGAACGAAATCACCAGCGAGATGCCGCCGATCGACAGCGACACCGGCAACGCGCGCGCCACCAGGTCGTTCACCGACCAGTCGGCGTAGCGAAACGATGCGCCCAGGTCACCGTGCAGCAGGTTGTTGAGGTACAGCAGGTACTGCTTCCACACCGGCTGGTCGAGGTGGTACTTGGCTTGCAGGTTGGCGAGCACCGCTTCGGAGACCTGCCGGTCGCCGTCGAAGGGGCCACCCGGTGCCGCGTGGACCAGGATGTAGCAGACCGTGATGACGGCCAGCAGCGTCGGGATGGTCACCAGGAGGCGACGCAGGGTATAGGACCACATGGGGGTCCTTCAATGCTTGATGATGTACAGGTCCTTGCTGCGAAACCGGTCCTGTGCATTGAGCAGCGAGTAGCCGCCGATGTACGACTTGACCAGGCGCGGCAGCGAGTACTGGACCAGCGGGATGATCGGGTAGTCGTCCATGATCATCTTCGTGGCCTGCGTCAGCAACTGCTTGCGCTTGGCCTGGTCGTCGTTCTGCTCGGCCTGGTTGATCAGTTCTTCGGCCTTGCGGTTGCAGTTCTTGTTGGTGTTCTGGTCCGAGTCGCAGCGCACCAGCGCGAGGAAATTCGTCGCATCGTTGTAGTCGGCGATGAAGCCGTCGCGTGCGATGTCGAACGCGCCGTCATGGCGCTTTTTCACCAGCACCTTGAACTCCATCGCTTCGAGTTCGATGTTCACGCCCAGCTTGGTCTTCCATTCCGACTGCGCAAAGATCGCCATCTTCTTGTGGTACTCGCTCGTGTTGTACGAGAACGTGTATTTGGTGCCGGGCTTCACGCCTGCTTCGGCCAGCAGCTTTTTCGCTTCTTCGATCTTTTTGGCCATCGGCCATTTCGCCCATTCGTACTCGGTCATGTCGGCGCCTTCCAGCCCCTTCACGATGAGTCCGTAAGCAGGCATCTGGCCGTCAGCGGTGATCTTCTGCGAAAGGATGTCGCGGTCCAGCACCATCGACAGCGCCTTGCGAACGCGCACGTCCTTCATCGCCGGGTTCTGCGTCTGCAGCGTGTAGTAGCGCAGGCCCAGCATGGGCGCGTTCTTCACGTCTTTCGGGAACTGCTTCCTGGCAGGCTCATACGTGCCGGGCGGCAGCTGGTACACCATCTCGTTCTGGCCGGCTTCGAACAGCTTGATGTCGGCGTTGCCGTCTTCGATGCCCAGGTAGGTCACGCGCATGAGCTGCACATTGGCGGCGTCCCAGTAGTGCGGGTTCTTCTCGATCACGACCTTGCTGTTGGGCTGCCAGTCCTTGAGCATGAACGCGCCATTGCTCACCATGTTGCCGGGCTTGGTCCAGTCGCGCCCGCCCTTTTCAACGCTGGCCTTGTGCAGCGGGCCCAGGTTGTTGTTGGACATGAGTTGCGGCAGGAAGGCCGCAGGAAACGCCGTCTTGATTTCAACCGTGTACTTGTCCAAGGCCTTGGCACCGATGGCCGAAGGCGGCTTCTTGCCCGAGGCCACGTCCTTGCCATTGAGCAAAAACATGCCGTAGGTCATCGCGTACTTCGATGCGGTCTTGGGGTCCAGGAAACGCTGGATGCCGTACACGCAGTCCTGCGCAGTGACCGGATCGCCGTTGGACCATTTCGCGTTCTGGCGCAGCTTGAACACCCATGTCGTGGCGTTGGTCTGCTTCCAGCTTTCTGCAACGCCGGGCACGATCTTGCCGTCACCGTCGTTGGCGGTGAGCCCTTCGAACAGGTCGCGGGTGATGTTGTTCGCGCCGACAGTTTCTGCAATCGCAGGGTCGAGCGACTCGGGCTCGGAGCCGTTGTTGCGGATCAGCGTTTGCGTGGCGTGCAACTGCACACCGGGCGGCACAACGGCTGCAAACGAAGACGCAGCAGCAATGGAAACGACGGTGGCGATGAGGCCGCGCGCAAATGCAGGGAGGGTGATGTTCGTGTTGTTATTCATGATGTCGTCCGATTACTTCTTTGGCAGCTTGCTGGTGTCGATGTCCACGTATTGCCAGAACTCGCGTGCATTGGGATGGCGCTTGTAGCCAACGACCCACGGCTGCATCAGGTCGGTGCCGATGCGGTGGACGCGGATCTTGTAGGGCATGTAGGCGATGAGAATGCGCTCGGCTTCGCGGATCACCTTGTCACGCTCGGGCCCGTTGGGCATCTGGCTTTGCTGGCGATAGAGTTCGTCGAACTTCGCGTTCTTGAATCGCGCGAGGTTCGATTGCCCGATCGACGGGCCGTAGCCGCGTTCGAGCACCGGTCCGCTGTCCGGGCTGCTGGCCGAAAGGCCCACGCCCCACATCATCAGCTTGCCCGCGCGTGCAGCCTTGAGTTGCTCGGGCCACTTGCCGATGCGGAAATTGATCTTGACGCCGATGGCATCGAGGTTCTTCTTCAGGATCTCGTCGAGCTCGCGGTAATCGGCGGTGCCCAGCGTGTTGTGGTCCAGCGCGAGCGGCTTGCCGTCGGGCATGTCGCGCCAGCCGTCGCCGTTCTTGTCGGTGTAGCCGTACATGTCGAGCAGGGCAGTGGCGCGCGCTTTGTCAAAGGTGCCCATCTCCGAACGGAAGTCCGGGTCGTAGCTCGCGGTGTTGGGCATGAGGTAGCTGTGCGCCACGATGGCCTGGCCACGACGCGGCAACCGCACTTCTTCGGCGCTGTTGTAGGCCAGTGCAATGGCACGGCGCAGCGCCACCTTGTCCGGCGTATAGCCACCCATGACCGGATCGTCCATGTTCCAAAAGAGCATGGTGATGTCCGACAGCGGCACGCGTTCCATCGTGATGCCGCGCTTGGCCAGGTTGGGCGCGAGCTTGTTGTTGGGGATCGCGTGCGTCGCAAAGTTTTGCGGCAGGCGTTCCAAAAAGTCGTGTTCGCCATTCAAGAAGGCGAGCCAGCGCGGCTGCGGGTCGTCGATGATCGAGACGATCACCTTGTCCACCATCGGCAGCTTGCGCCCCTTCATCTGCTTGAAGATGGCCTGGGCGTGCGCGTCATCGGCCGCGGGCTCGGCGTTGAACACTTCATCGCGGTAGTTGGGGTTTCGCACCAGCGTGATGGTCGACGAGCGCTTCCACTCCTTGAGCATGAAGGGCCCGCTACCGACGGGGTGGGCCATGATGTCGTCGCCGTACTTCTCGACGACTTCGCGTGCGACCACGCCCAGGATGCCGGGGTCGGCCATCGTGTACATGAAACGCGGGCGTGGTGCTTCCAGCTTGAACTGCACGGTGTAGCGGTCCAGCGGCTTCAGGCCCTCGATCTCGGTGTCGTAGTCGAACTTCGCGCCGCCATCGTTGGCTTTGGCCTGCGACTTCTTGCGCAGGTCCGCAAGTCCCATGATCTTTTCTTCTTCAAGCCCCGACCAGCTCGGGCTCTTGTTCTTGGGATCTGCGAGGCGCTTCCAGGTGTACACGACGTCCTGCGCGGTGATCTCGCGCTTCTTGCCGCCGAAGGCTGCGTCGTCGGCAAAGTAGATGCCGCGCCGCAGCTTGATGGTGTAGGTGCGAAAGTCCGCCGAGATGTCGGGCATGCCTTCTGCTAGTACCGGCTTGACCTTGGCAGGGCGGGCCAGATAGTCGTAGCCGTACAGCGAATCGAAGATGTTGGCCGTGACGATGCGCGAGTACAGGTCCGACAGCTGCGGTGGATCGAAGCCGGTCTCGGCGACGGGGAATGCATAGCGCAGGATTTTTTCCTGGGCCGGCGCTGCAGGTTTTGGAGAGGGCGACTGGGCGAAGGCCGGGTAGGCTGCTCCCAACGCCAGGCATAGACTGATGGTCGATGCCCAAGTTTGAATATTCATGCTTGGTAATTACCTAGGTAGGGAAAGGCAATCCGCAAGCATAATGCGCACCCGGACCACCGCTCACGAGCGGTTTCCCTATTTTTCCACGAGCGGCCCCCCTATTTTTGTGTCTGGAGGGCGGCCAACCGCCGCCCTGGAATCTCAACATGCTGTCATACCTCATACGGCGGATCCTTCAGATGATCCCCACCCTGGCGGGCGTCATCCTGCTGGTGTTTTTGCTCTTTACCTTCTTCGGGGACGACCCGGCGGAGATCATTGCAGGCCTTGGCGCCAGCAACGACCAGGTGGAGTCGATTCGTAACGAGCTGGGCCTGAACCGGCCGCTCTGGGCGCAGTTCTGGGGCTTTATCGAGAAAGTTGTCACGTTCGACTGGGGCCGCAGCTGGGCCACGCGCGAAACCGTGAGCAGCATCTTTGCCAGCCGCCTGCCCGCCACGCTGACCATCATGGTGCCCATCCTGGTGCTGGAAGTGGGTCTGGCCATCGTCGCAGGCATGGCGGTCGCCTATGTGCGCGGCAGCCTCACCGACCGGGCGGTGATGATCATCTCGACCGTCGCGCTGTCGATCAGCTTCCTGGTGTACGTCATCGTCGGGCAGTACTTCTTTGCCTTCCGGCTGGGATGGTTCCCGGTGCAGGGCTGGAGCAACAGCGTGTGGACCAACCTGCTGGTGTATGCGCCGCTGCCGGTGCTCATCGCCGTGCTGGTGAGCCTGGCGCCGCACACGCGCCTGTATCGCAGCTTTTTTCTCGATGAAATCGGTCACGACTATGTGCGCACCGCGCGCGCCAAGGGCGTGGCAGAGAACACAATTTTGTTCAAGCACGTCTTGCGCAACGCCATGATCCCGATCCTGACCAACGTGGCGACGCAGTTGCCGGGTGTCTTCATCGGCTCGTTCCTCATCGAGGTGTTCTTCTCGGTGCCGGGCCTGGGCCGCGAGGTCTATGCGGCGGTGGGCCGAAGCGACTACCCGGTCATCCAGGCCGTCACGATCTACCTCGCCGCTTTGACGATGGTGATCAACCTCATCACCGACATGCTCTACAAATTCGTCGATCCACGGGTGGTGCTGAAATGAGCGCGGTTCTTCCCTTGCCCGAAGAGGCCGTCGCCCAATCGGCGCTGCCCAAGTCTCCCAACGTCTGGATGCAGGCCTGGACGCGCCTGAAGCGCGACCGCGTCGGCATGGTGTCGCTGGCAGTTGTCATCTTCTTTCTCGCGCTCGTGCTGGCCGCGCAGTTCGGCATCCTGGCCTCCGGCTGGCAAAAGGAAGTGGGCGTGCCGTTCGCGCCGCCGCACATGGTCGGCGCGCAGGAGAAAGAAGCGGCAGTCGTCGTCGGCCAGCAGCGGCCCAACGTGGACCTGAGCGATGTCGATCCGCTCGCGCCGCGTTATGCGGAATGGACAGAACGCGCATCGCGCGTGAAGACCGTCGATGAAGTCAAGGCCCAGACGCTGCCGCTGGGCGCAGACCGCCTGGGGCGCGATGTGCTGGACAAGGCGATCAAGGGTGCGCAGGTGTCGATCCTGGTGGGCATCGCGGCTGCGTTGCTCGCGACTTTCATCGGCACGGTGCTCGGCGCCCTGGGCGGCTACTACGGCGGCAAGCTCGGCGACTTTCTGGAGTGGGTCTACAACGTCTTCACTTCGATTCCGTACATCCTGCTGATCTTCACGCTCGCGGCCCTGTTCAAGTCCGGGCCGATCTCCAAGATGTTTGCGAACACCATCGCGCCGGTGGTCATCATCCTGGGCGTCGTGGGCTGGACCGGCATCTACCGGCTGGTGCGCGCCGAGTACATGAAGCACCGCAACCGCGAATATGTGCGGGCCGCCGAAGCGATTGGCGCGGGTCATTCCGCTCGCATGTTCACCCACATCCTGCCGAACGTGAGCCACGTGGTACTGGTGCAGTTGTCGCTGCATGTGGTGTCGTTCATCAAGGCCGAAGTGATCCTGTCGTTCCTGGGCCTGGGCGTGCCGATCGACATGGTGAGCTGGGGCACGATGCTGGCCGAAGCCCAGACCGAACTGGTGCTGGGCAAGTGGTGGCAGCTCGCTGCTGCAACCTTCTTCATGGCTGCATTCGTGACGGCATTTGCCTTGCTCACCGATGCACTGCGCGATGCGCTCGACCCGAAACTGCGATAGGACGCCAGCACCATGAGTAACCTGATCGAGGTGCGCGACCTGCGAGTCGCTTTCCGTGTCGGCAAGAACGAGATGCACGAAGCCGTGCGCGGCGTGAGTTTCGACGTGCCCGAGAACACCACCGTGGCGCTGGTGGGCGAGTCCGGCAGCGGCAAGAGCGTAAGTGCGATGAGCATCGTGCGCCTGTTGCCCGAGAACGCGGTGGTCTCGCCTGAGAGCCGCATCCTGTACCAGGGCCGCGACCTGCTGAAAGCGCCGATGTCCGAGATGCGGGCGCTGCGCGGCAAGGAAATCTCTGTCGTGTTCCAGGAGCCGATGAGCTCGCTGAACCCGGTGTTCACGGTCGGCGAGCAGATCGCCGAAGTGCTGCGCATCCACATGGGGATGTCGAACAGCCAGGCCCGCAATCGCGCAATGGAACTGCTCGACGAAGTGGGTATCCCCGAGCCGCGTGCGCGCGTCGATGCGTACCCGCATGAGCTTTCGGGTGGACAGCAGCAGCGCGTGATGATCGCGATGGCGATTGCCTGCGAGCCCAAGATGCTGATCGCCGATGAGCCGACCACGGCGCTCGACGTGACCGTGCAGCGGCAGATCGTGAACCTGCTGGCCGGCTTGCAGCAGCGCCACCGCATGAGCATGCTGTTTATCAGCCATGACCTCGGGCTGGTGGGCGAAATCGCGAGCAGTGTCGTCGTGATGCGTCACGGCCAGGTGCGCGAAGCTGGTGAAGCCGGGCAGATTTTCAACGCGCCGAAAGATGCGTACACACAGGCCCTGCTGGCATGCCGTCCGCGTCTGGATGCGCGACCGCGCAGGCTGGCCGTCATCGACGACATCATCAACAAGCGCGCACCCGAGACGACCGAGCGCATCAGTGTTCCGGCGCAGGGCGCACCGCTGATTGAAGTGTCGAATCTGTCGAAGGAATACAAGCTCAAAGAGGGCCTGTTCAAGCGCAAGGTCATCAGCGCGGTGAAGCAGGCGGACTTCGTGCTGCACAAGGGCCGCACCCTGGGCGTGGTGGGCGAATCGGGTTCCGGCAAGACGACGGTGGGCATGATGCTCACGCGCCTGACCGACCCGAGCTCGGGCCATATCCTGTTTGAAGGAACCGACCTCGCGACCCTGAGCGCCCGGCAGTTGCAGGCCTGGCGTCGGCGCATCCAGATCATTTTCCAGAACCCGTACGCGAGCCTGAATCCGCGCTTTACCGTTGGCCAGATTTTGATGGAGCCGATGCGCATCCATTCGATCGGCGCCGACGACAACGCGCGTGCCCGGCTTGCACTCGGATGGCTCAAGAAAGTGGGCCTGCCGGAAACAGCGTTTGGCAAGTACCCGCATGAATTTTCGGGCGGCCAGCGCCAGCGCATCGCGATTGCGCGATGCCTGACCATGCAGCCCGAGATCATCATCTGCGACGAGAGCGTCAGTGCGCTGGACGTGAGCGTGCAGGCAACCGTGCTCAACCTGCTGCTCGACCTGCAGGAAGAATTCGGCCTGACCTATGTCTTCATCAGCCACGACCTGGCGGTGGTGAAGTACATGGCCGACGACATCCTGGTGATGAACAAGGGCGAGATCGTCGAGCGCGGCACGTCCGAGCAGATCTATTCGAATCCGCAGCATGCGTACACGCAGCAACTGCTGGCGGCGATTCCGCGCGGCTATGAGGTTGCGCACGCGGCGCCCGTGGGCGTTTGAGGAGAGTTCAGTGAAGCTTGGCATGGCCCGCGCCTCGATCGGCGCTCTCGTGGGTGTTTTTGTTCTCGGTGCTGCGCTCGCGCAGACGCCCAAACGCATTGAACGCGCCGATGAGCTTCCGCGCTTCACCTATCCGGTCACAGGCGAAGTCGAAGCACTGGTGCGTGATCCCCAGCGCTTCGCGCTGCTTGCCGCCGATGTGCGCCGCAACACCGAAGGCACGTTGGCCGCGTACGACATCGCAGAGACCGCGACGCGCCGCCAGCTGCTGGGCACGCTCATGCAGATGGACATGCTGGAAGGCCGCTACGACGATGCGCTGCGTCGCTCCGAGCAGATTCGCCAGCTCCAGGACAAGCCGGCTGACAAGCTGATATCGGGCCTGACGATTCGCGCGATGGTGGCGGCAGCGAAGAAGGTCGGGGACCGCAACTCGAGCGCGTATCGCGCAGAGGTTGGGCGGCTGGTGGTCCAGGAGCTCAATCGGTATCCGCACCTGCAGATCCGCAACGACATCCAGCGTGCGAAAGCCGGGATGGAGACGGTCGGTGAGACGCTGATCCTGGGGCGTGTGCGTGGCGTGCTCCAGCCGGTGGCCACGAGCACCGGCACGCTCAGTTCCGACCTGGTGCCCACGGTCATCGGCGCACGCTATTCGCTCGAATTCGTGCTGCCGCTCAAGCAGACCCTGGTGGATGCCTACGGCGGTTATCTGGCGGCCAACAAGGTCGACAAGCCGGACATCTGGGCGGCGCGCGATGTGGCGCTGCCGGCAGGGCGCAATTACCAACCGGTGCGCATCGTCGTGTGGGACGGCGGCATCGACGCCACGGTCTTCGCTGATCGCTTCATCGTGGAAGACGGCAAGCCCGCACGGATTGCATTCGACCGCCAAGCGCGTCCTTCGCTGGAGCCGCTCAAGCCACTGCCTGCCGATGTGCAGGGCCGTATCGGCGCATTGCAGGCTCGCAGCAAGGGCATGTCGGACCTCACGTCCAACATCGATAGCGCAGAGGCCTCCGAGGTCAAGAACCTGCTGTCCAACCTCGCGCCAGCGCAATACAAGGCGGTGCAGGAAGAGTTGCGGCTGGTGAGTACCTACCAGCATGGCACGCACGTGGCCGGCATCGCGATGGCCGGCAATCCGTATGCACGGCTGGCCGATGCGCGCATCGACTTCGGCTACACCTTGCTGCCCGACCCGTGCCCCAGCGACGAACTGACAGCACGTACAGCAGGCAACTTCGCGCACTACATGGACTTCATCAGGAAGACCGGCGCGCGTGTGGTCAACATGAGCTGGGGCGGCAGCCTGCGCGGTTATGAGACAGCGCTGGAGCAGTGCGCGATTGGCAAGGATGCAGCCGAGCGCCGCACGATCGCGCGGCGTTACTTCGACCGGCACCTGGGCGCCTTGACGGCAGCGCTTGCTTCAGCGCCTGACATCCTGTTCGTCGTCTCGGCGGGCAATTCCGGCAACGACCCCACCTTCAACGACATCTATCCGTCGGGCATCGTGCTGCCCAATGTGGTTGCCGTCGGCGCAGTGGACAAGGCGGGCGACGAAGCATCGTTCACGAGCTATGGGCCCACCGTGCTGCTGCATGCCAATGGCTACCAGGTCGAAAGCTATGTCCCTGGTGGCAGGCGGCTGGCGATCTCCGGCACGTCGATGTCGGCGCCGCAAGTCACCAACCTCGCAGCCAAGATGCTGGCGGTCAAGCCATCGCTCAAGCCTGCCGAGATCATCTCCATCATGCGCACGACGGCCGATCGCAGCGAAGATGGTCGGCGCACGCTTGTCCATCCGGCGCGCGCGTTGGCTGCAGTCGGGTATATGCCCTGAGACACCCTGAGTCACCTTGAGGATTGCCATGAACATCATCCGGAGTGCGGCTTTCTTGCTGGTGTTGTGCTGCGCGAACCTCGCCCCCGCGCAGGCCCAGGCCCAGGTTGATCCCCAGGAGACGGCTGCGCTCAAGGCGCTGTTTGACCGCAACTGGGAAGCGGTAGCCAGGCGCTTTCCGGAGTGGACCACCTATCGCGGCGACTATCGCTACAACGATCAATTGTCGGACGGCTCGCCAGAGGCCGTCGCGGCATGGGATGCGCAAAATCGCGCGTGGGTCGCAGAGGCGAAGCAGTTGCGCCGTGAACGCTTGTCCGCGGGCGACCGCCTCTCGCTGGACCTTTTCATCAGCAACCATGAGCGCTATGTCGAAGAGCAGGCGTGGACAGGCTACCGATGCCTGAACCTCGGCGCGCTCGGCGGGTCGCACACGGGCCTGGCGGATTTGCTGCGGGCATCGCCGGTTGCAACCCGTGCGCAAGTCGAGCAGATGCTCGCGCGCATGGCCGCGTATCCGCGCTGGATGGACCAGGAGATCGACTGCATGCGCCGTTCGATGGCGCTGGGCTGGGTGTCGTCGCGCGACGTGCTCGCCCGGGTGCTCGACCAGATCGACAAGCAAATGCCTGCGGATGTCGAAGCGGGGCCGTACTACGCACCGTTCAAGACGCTGGGCGCCGGCATACCAGCGGCTGACCAGGCAGCGCTGCGGGCATCGGCTCGCACGGCCATTGCACGCGATGTGATCCCGCCGCTTCGCAAGCTGCGTGCGTTCGTTGCCGACGAATATTTGCCGCGCGCACCGGCAGACGGCGCCTTGCATCGTTACCCCGATGGGGTGAAGGTGTACGACGGCCTGGTTCGCCACCGCACGACGACCCAGCTGTCCGCAGCGCAGATCCATGCCATCGGCCTGCGTGAACTCGCCGCCATTCGCGCCGAGATGGAAGGCGTGATGCAGCGCACGAAGTTCCAGGGCAACTTCGCGCAGTTCATTGCGTACCTCACGACCGATCCGAAGTTCTTTCACAAGGGCCCGGATGAGTTGCTCGCGGGCTATCGCGATATTTCCAAGCGAATCGACGCGCAGTTGCCGCGCCTGTTTGCCGAACTGCCGCGTGCACCGTACGGCGTGCGCGGCATGCCCGCATTTCGTGGCCCGGATTCAGCGGAGTATTACAACGGCCCGGCGGTGGATGGATCGACCCCGGGCTGGTTCAACGCCAATGTGCTGGGCTGGAAGACGCGGCCCATGTGGCGCATGGCCACGCTGACTGCGCACGAGGCCGTGCCCGGCCATCACCTGCAGATCGCGCGTGCCATCGAGCTGAAGTCATTGCCCGAGTTCCGGCGCGGCGGTGGGTACACCGCGTTCGTCGAGGGTTGGGCGGTGTATGCCGAAGCATTGGGGCGTGAGATCGGTTTGTATGAGGACCCGTACGACCTGTTTGGTCACCTCCAGTGGCGTGCGTTTCGCGCGGCACGGCTGGTCGTCGATACCGGCATCCACAGCCTGGGCTGGTCGCGCCAGCAGTCGATTGATTTCATGGTGGAGCGCACGGGAATGGATGTGGGCTTCGTGACATCGGAAGTCGATCGCTACATCTCGCAGCCGGGGCAGGCGCTGGGCTACATGATCGGCGCGCTCAAGTTTGCGCAGTTGCGCGAGAAGTCGAAAGCCGCGCTGGGTGCGAAGTTCGATCTGCGCCGTTTCCATAACGTCGCCATCGACAACGGTGCGTTGCCGATGGATGTGCTGGAGAAGGTGGTGGATGAGTGGGTGGCGGCTGAGAAGGCACGCTGACGCGATCAACGCACCCAGCGGCGCGCATCCTTGAGCAGCAAAAGCAACTGTTGCTCCCGTAGTGGCGAGGCGGAGAACCCGAAGCGCATATAGAACATCGCTGCTTCTTCGTCGATCGGGTGAGTCAACATGGCCCTGACGCCGGCTTGCTCTGCGATAAGCACGGTGCGGCGGATGGCATCCTGAAGCAGCCCCAGTCCTATACCGCGACCCTGGTCCTGAATGGAAACCGCCAGGCGAGCGAGGACGACTACCGGAACGGCGTACTGGCCCATGCCTTTGCGAATCCGCTCAGGCACATCCAGGGTGTCGACCTGACCCACCGTCAGGCTGAAGTAGCCGACCACACGGTCCTTTTCAGAAGCGACGAAAGTCTTCGCAGAGCCGCTACCCTGGGCCTGGCTGGCATGCCGCAGGAGCCACTCGTTCAATGCGGCCTTGCCGCAGTCGAACCCGTCCAGAAGATGCTGGGCGCACAGGGGCACCGGAGCGCGGATGCTCAAGACTTCTTCCAGGGAGCCTTGCGGGCGAACAGATCGCTCAACCCCTTGTTTTCGGATTCGGGCTGATCCAGGAGGGTCATGAAGTCCTGGTACTCAGCACCGCTCACCATGAACAGGCGTTGATCCAGCAAAGTCTGCTCTGCGGCCAGGCAGGCGCTATCGAGAATGAAATCGGTCAGGGACTTGTGTGCAACTTCGGCCGCACGACGCAGCACGGCTTCCTGTTCGTGCGTCGCCCGCAGTCCGACTCGCGAAGAGCGCGGGGAAGCTGATGATGATGAAGCTGCAGCCATGGGGCACCTCTGCCAGTGGTTCGATGGGCAGTGATGTTAGTACAAACGACGCACGCCGTCCACTGCATGCCCCCACCCTACCCCAGAGGGGGAGGGGACACGATTCACTTCAATTCAAACGGTGGCAACTTCTTGGCAACCGCCACGTTCTTCAACGTCACATAAACCGGCAACCCGTCCTTGTAGCGCGGGTAGTCCTCACCCTGGATCAGCGGCATCAGGTACTTGCGGCACTTTTCGGTGATGCCGAAACCATCGGCGCTGATGAAGTCGCGCGGCATGAATTTCTCGACGTTCGCGACCTTGGACAGCGGCGCCATGCCGATCTTGTACTTGTAGGGCTTGTCGCTCACGCGGTCGATGGTGGGCATCACCGCGTTGTGGCCCTTGAGCGCCAGTTGCACTGCCGCCTTGCCCAACTCATAAGCCTGCTTCACATCGGTCTTCGATGCGATGTGGCGCGCAGAGCGCTGCAGGTAATCGGCAACGGCCCAGTGGAACTTGTAGCCGTGCGCCTCCTTGATCATGTTGGCAACGACGGGCGCTGCGCCGCCGAGTTGCGCGTGGCCGAATGCATCGCGCGTGCCTTGTTCAGCCAGGAACTTGCCGTCCGCATCGTGGCAGCCTTCAGAGACGACCACCGTGCAGAAGCCATGCTTTTTCACCAGCTCCTGCACGCGCGCCAGGAAGTTGGCCTTGTCGAACGCAATCTCGGGGAACAGCACGACAACCGGTATGCCCTGCTTGTCGATCAGGCCGCCCGCAGCGGCGATCCAGCCTGCGTGCCGGCCCATCACTTCGAGCACGAACACCTTGGTCGATGTCTTGGCCATCGAGCGCACGTCGAACGATGCTTCGAGCGCGGACACCGCCACGTACTTTGCAACCGAACCGAAGCCGGGGCAGCAGTCGGTGATCGGCAGGTCGTTGTCCACCGTCTTGGGTACGTGGATCGCCTGGATCGGGTAGCCCATGGACTCGGACAACTGGCTGACCTTGTAACAGGTGTCGGCCGAGTCGCCGCCGCCGTTGTAGAAGAAGTAGCCGATGTCGTGCGCCTTGAACACCTCGATCAGGCGTTCGTATTCGCGCTTGTTGGCTTCAAGCGATTTGAGCTTGAAGCGGCAGGAGCCGAATGCGCCTGAAGGCGTGGAACGCAGGCCTTCGATGGCAGCGGCCGACTCCTTGCTGGTGTCGATGAGGTCTTCGGTCAACGCGCCGATGATGCCGTTGCGTCCCGCGTAGACCTTGCCGATCTTGCCGCCGTGCGCGCGCGCCGTCTGGATGACGCCGCAGGCCGATGCGTTGATGACGGCGGTGACACCGCCCGATTGTGCGTAGAACGCGTTCTTCTTTTTGGTGGCCATCGTTTGTCCTTCGAGTTTCGGGTTGAAGACATGGATTGCGGATCAAGTCCGCAATGACAGCCACTACAGCTGTCACTCCTGGCAACAGCCACCAGGGCTGTCACCCCGGGCTTGACCCGGGGTCCAGGATGTTCAGTCGCTCAGCGCGCGCGTGACGACCTCGCGCACATCGTTGCTCAGATCAGGCTTTGCGGCGACGCGTGCGATCGCCTCGCGGGCAGCACTGCGCTGCGGTTCGGCCAGCTTCTTCCAGCGATCCAGCGCACGTGCCAGCCGCGCAGCTACTTGCGGATTGATGCTGTCCAGCTCGATCACCTTGTCGGCCCAGAACACATAGCCTGCCGCATCCGCGCGGTGGAAGCCGCCCGGGTTCGCACTGCAATAGCTGAAGATCACGCTGCGCGCGCGGTTCGGGTTGCGGATGCTGAAGTCGGGATGCGACATCAGCTGCCTGACGATGGGCAGCACATGGCCGCCGCGATCGGGAGCGCCCGCCTGCAAGGCGAACCACTTGTCCAGCACCAGCGCCTCATCCTTGAACATCGCATGGAAGCGCTGCAGGGCAGGGGCGGCCAGCTCGTGGCCGCTGGTCACCAGGGCGGCGAGGGCGTTGAAGCGGTCGGTCATGTTGCTGGCGTCCTTGAAACGCTGCAACGCCTTGCCCGGCCAGACGGGGTCGGAACTGGCGCGCGATGCCAGGCACAACTGGCTGAGCGCCATGCCGGCCAGGGCGCGACGGCCCGACGAAACGGAATCGGGCGAGTACGCACCGTTTTCCTTGTGCGTCTCGAACGCCCATTCCCAGTCGGCGCGCAGTTGCTGCGCGATCTGTTCGCGCATGGCTTCGCGCACCGCATGGATTCGCTGCGGATCGACCACATCGAGCTGTTCGCCGATGTAGCTTTCGGCAGGCAGGGTCAGCGCCAGTTCCTTGAACGCGGCGTCCAGCGTGGGATGACGCAGGACGGTGCGGATGGCTTCGATGTACGGCGCATCCAGCCGAATGTCAGAAGGGTTGAGGCCATCCTGCGCGATGAACGCGAGTGCGCGGTTCAGGGCCAGGCGCTGACCCGCTTCCCAGCGGTTGAACGGGTCTGTGTCGTGCGCGAGCAGGGTGAGCAGTTGCCGGTCGGTGTAATCGAACTCCAGCACCACGGGTGCGCTGAAACCGCGCAGGATGGAAGGCACCGGCGCGCCTTGAAGGCCCGGGAAAGTCAGGGTCTCGCTGGCCTGCGTCATCACGTGCATGCCCTGGGTCAGTTCGCTGCCATCGGCGGACAACAGGCCCAGTCCAACGGGAATGACGAAGGGCTCTTTTTCTGCCTGTCCCGGCGTTGCGGGGCAGCTCTGCGTGAGCGTGAGGCTGTAGATGCCGGCATCTGCATCGAAGCTTGCGGTGGCCTTCACGCGCGGCGTGCCGGCCTGGCTGTACCAGCGCTTGAATTGCGGCAAGAGCTGCGCGAGCTTTGAATCAGGGTTGGCATCGGCAATCGCCTGCGCGAAGTCGTCGCAGGTCACGGCGCTGCCGTCATGGCGCTGGAAGTAAAGGTCCATCCCCTTGCGGAACCCGTCGCGCCCCACCAGCGTCTGCATCATGCGAACGACTTCGGCGCCCTTTTCGTAGATCGTGACGGTGTAGAAATTGTTGATTTCAAGATACTGGTCGGGCCGCACCGGATGCGCCATCGGGCCCGCGTCTTCCGGGAACTGCGCTGTGCGCAACACGCGAACGTCTTCGATGCGCTTGACTGCGCGGGCCGATGCCTCGCCCGCCAGGTCCATGCTGAATTCCTGGTCGCGGAAAACCGTGAGGCCTTCTTTGAGCGACAGCTGGAACCAGTCGCGGCAGGTGATGCGGTTGCCGGTCCAGTTGTGGAAGTACTCGTGGCCCACCACCGATTCGATGTTGTTGAAATCGGTGTCGGTGGCAGTCGCCTGGCTCGCCAGCACGTACTTGGTGTTGAAGATGTTCAGGCCCTTGTTTTCCATCGCGCCCATGTTGAAGTCGCTGGTGGCGACGATCATGAAACGCTCCAGGTCCAGCGACAGGCCAAAGCGTGCTTCGTCCCATGCCACCGAAGCCATCAGCGAATTCATCGCGTGCTCGGTCTTGTCCAGGTCGCCGGGGCGTACATACACCTGCAGCAGGTGGTCGTTGCCCGCACGCGAGGTGATGCGCTGTTCGCGTGCGACGAGCTGGCCGGCCACCAGGGCAAACAGGTAGCTCGGCTTGCGGAACGGATCGACCCAGCGCGCGAAGTGGCGGCCGTCGTCCAGCTCGCCTTGCTCGACCAGGTTGCCGTTGGACAGCAGCACCGGGTACTTGCGCTTGTCCGCGCGGATCAGCACCGTGTAGCTCGCCATCACGTCGGGGCGATCCAGGAAGTAGGTGATGCGCCGGAAGCCCTCGGCTTCGCACTGCGTGAAGAACGAATCGTTGCTGGTGTAGATGCCCGACAGGCTGGTGTTCTTTGCCGGCGAGCAGGTCGTGAAAATCTCCAGGTCGAAGGCCTCGGTGCCCGAAGGCACGTTCTCCAGGACCAGCGCGTTGCCGTCGATCTTGAACGAGATGCCCTGGCCGTTGACCATCACGCGAGCCAGGTTCAGCTCTTCGCCGTCCAGGCGCAGGGCCTGTGGCGGCACGTTGGGATTGCGCCGGACCTTCATCCGGTTGAGCACCCGCGTCTTTTGCGGGTCGAGGTCGAAGCACAGGTCGACGCTGTCGATCCAGAACGCCGGCTCCTGGTAGTCGGAACGGTAAATCACGTTGCCATGTCCTTCACGCATAAAGGCTCTCCAGAAAGTTCGTCTTCATTAACTCGTCATAGTCGCGCACCTGCGCCACTACATGGGGTCCTGCCAGTTCGCTGGCCTGGTGGCTGGAGCAGATCGCCACCGCGCGCATGCCTGCGCGCCGCGCTGCTTCGATGCCGAACGGTGCATCCTCGAAAACGATGCACTCATGCGCCGGCACGTCCATGCGGCGTGCGGCTTCCAGAAAAATATCGGGCTGTGGTTTGCCGGGCAAGCCCTCGTCGCCACCGACAACGGCGTGGGGCGGAACCGGCATCGCGAGATGCCCGAAAGCGAATGCGATGTTGTGCCTGTCGCCGGCGGTACCGACGCCGACCTTGAGGCCGCGGTTGCGAGCGTCGGAGGAAAACGCCTTGAAGCCACTCACCTCGCGAAACACCGGCGTGAACAGGTCGCGGTAGATCGCTTCTTTCTCGCTGATGAGGGCGAGCGCCTCTTCGGTTTCCATTTCACGCCCGAACACGTCGGTCATGCATTCGATGCCGGTGCGGCCGGTGGTGCGGCGCATCAGCTCGGCGGCGTTGATATCCACGCCATGCCTGCGCGTGAACTCGACCCAGCTTCTCGCATGCCACGGCATCGAGTCGATCATGGTGCCGTCCATGTCGAAGATCAACGCGGAGGTTCTCACGTCCCCGCCCCCGGGGCTGTCATGCCGCGCAGCGGCGACGGCTGCCGAAGACATGGATTGCGGGTCGAGCCCGCAATGACCGCCTGACTCCTCATACGCCCTGCTTCAGGCTTGCCTCGATGAACGCATCCAGGTCGCCGTCCAGCACTTTCTGGGTCGCGGAAATCTCCACGCCCGTGCGCAGGTCCTTGATGCGGCTGTTGTCCAGGACATAGCTGCGAATCTGGTGACCCCAGCCCACATCGGTCTTGGTGTCCTCGAGCTTTTGCTGCTCTTCCTGGCGCTTGCGCATCTCGTGGTCGTACAGGCGCGAGCGCAGGCGCTTCCACGCGACGTCGCGGTTGCTGTGCTGGCTGCGGCTGTCCTGGCATTGCACGACGATGTTCGTGGGCAAGTGTGTCAGGCGTACGGCGGAATCGGTCTTGTTGATGTGCTGGCCGCCCGCGCCGCTGGCACGGTAGGTGTCCACCCGCACATCGGCCGGGTTGATGTCGATCTCGATCGAGTCGTCGATCTCGGGATAGACAAACACGCTCGCAAAACTCGTGTGGCGTCCACCCGATGAGTCGAACGGCGATTTGCGCACCAGGCGGTGAACACCGGTTTCCGTGCGCAGCAGGCCGTAGGCGTATTCGCCTTCGAGCTTGATCGTCGCACTCTTGATGCCTGCCGTATCGCCGGGTGTTTCGTCTTCGACGATGCTCTTGAAGCCCTTGCGCTCGGCGTACTTGAGGTACTGGCGCAGCAGCATGCTGGCCCAGTCGCACGCTTCGGTGCCGCCCGCGCCGGCCTGGATGTCCAGGAAGGCATTGAGCGGGTCGGCAGGCTTGTTGAACATGCGGCGGAACTCGAGTTCCTCCACCAGCTTGGCCAGCTTGGCGGCTTCAGCTGCGATGGTTGCAAGGCCCGCCTCGTCGCCTTCTTCCTTGCTCATCTCGAACAACTCGAGGTTGTCCGACAGTTCGCTGGTGAGGGTCGAGAGCGTGACGACCGTGC
Source organism: Caenimonas sp. SL110 (assembly GCF_001044395.1). Lineage (GTDB taxonomy): Bacteria > Pseudomonadota > Gammaproteobacteria > Burkholderiales > Burkholderiaceae_C > Ramlibacter. The sequence goes on along the minus strand of NZ_JANU01000068.1, from coordinate 11,442 downwards.
TGTCGAGCTGCTTTTTTTCGCGGCCCAGTTCCTGGGCTTTCTTGGGGTCGTTCCAGACCTGCGGGTCTTCGAGCGATGCGTTGACGGTTCTCAGTCGTTCCGATTTGGCATCGAAGTCAAAGATACCCCCGAAGCTCTTGCGTGCGCGAGGAAAGGTCGGAGAGTTGGGCGCCGATGGCGTTGATTTGTTCTGCTTCCATGATCGTCTTCCGGGTTAATCCCGGATTGTGTCATGACAGGGGAGCCGAGGGCGTGCGGCGGGGCAATCGCACGATGAAGGTCGAGCCTTCGCCGGCAGAGCTTTCCACGCTGATGGTTCCGCCGTGCGCTTCGACGATTTGCCGGGTGATGAACAGGCCCAGGCCCAGGCCCGGCGCGACCTGTTTGCCGACGGCTCGCTCGAACTGCTCGAAGATGCGCGCCTGGTCCTGCGGCGCAATGCCGATGCCCTGGTCGCGCACCGACACCGTGGCTTCCTGGCCCGACGCCTCGACCGTCACCTTGACGGGCTTGCCTCCGCCATAGCGGATCGCATTGGTCAGCAGGTTGGCGACCACCTGTTCGATCCGGAATTCGTCCCAGATGCCGGGCAAGGTGTCCGGCCCGCTGTATTCCATCGGGCATCCGACGTTGGCGCCCTGGTCCGCGTAGCTTTCGATGACCCGCTTGACCAGCACCGCCAGATCCGCCGCCGCAGGCTGGATCGCGAGCGTGCCCTTGCGCAGGCGCGATACATCCAGCATGTCGTCGATCAGCCGCACCATGTTCCTGATCTGCTGCTCGTCGCGCTCGACCATCGCGGTCATCTGTGCGGGCGTCAGGGTCACGCCGCTGGCCATGCGCCTTCGCAGTTGTGTTTGCAGGTAGAGCGTGTTGAGCGGCGTGCGCAGCTCGTGCGACACCATGGAGACAAAGTCGTCGCGCATCTCGATGGAGCGCTGCAACTCGGCCTGCGTATCGCGCAGTTCGGCCAGCAGCATTTCCTGTTGCTGGCGCTGGCGGTAGATCTCGACAAAGACATTGACCTTGCTTCGCACCGCATGTGGATCGAGCGGCTTGTAGAGAAAATCGACCGCGCCGGTCTCGTACCCCTTGAAGGCGTAGTTGAGCTCCTGCGCGCCCGCGCTCACGAACACGATCGGGATGCGCCGGGTCTTTTCGGTGCCGCGCATCATCGCCGCGAGGTCGAGCCCGTTCATGCCGGGCATCTGCACGTCCAGGATGGCGAGGGCAAAGTCGTGTTCTAGCAGGAGGGCGAGCGCCTCATCTCCAGAGAAGGCCTTGTAGATCTGGCGATCTTCCTGGCGGATCAGGGCTTCGAGCGCGACCAGGTTTTCGCGCAGGTCATCGACGATCAGCAGCTTGACGGGGTTCATGGCGTGGGTTCCAGGTGAGTCATCAGGTCGCGTATTCCTTCCAGGGGCAGGATGAAATCGGGGGCGCGGCGCGCAATGGCCGCCGCTGGCATGTCGCTATTTTGGGCCTGCGCAGGGTCTTGCACGACGGTGAGTGCGCCCAGCCCGCCAGCGTACGCCAATGCGCGAGAGCCGTCGTCGTTGGCGCCTGTGAGCAGCACGCAGGCCAGGTCAGGCCCCAGGGCGTCGGCTGCGGACGCGAAGAACACATCGATTGAAGGACGGCTGAAGCGTTCGGGTGCGTCGCAGCTGAGCGAGAAGCTGCAGTCCGATTCGAGCAGCAGGTGATAGCCCGGCGGCGCGAAGTAGATCACGCCGGGTTCGACCGGTTGCTTGTCGAAAGCCTCGGACACCGGGATGGCGCAGCGGGCGGAAAAAAGATTCGCCAGCAGGCTGTCGCGCTCCTCGCGCAGGTGCAGCACCACGGCCACGCTCACGCCGTAGCCTCGCGGCAAGCCCGACAGCAGCGTGAGCAGCGCCTCGACGCCGCCAGCCGACGCGCCGATCGCGACCAGCCGCACCGGTCGCCGGAAGCCGGCTGGAATGGCGGTGCGAGCCGCGCCGCTGGCGGGAGCAGTAGCGGGTCTCATAGCTTGCGGTAGATGCGATCGGGCTTGGAGGCGGGCTCGAACTTGTTGCGCCACATCGAGAAGTCGAGCGTCTCCTTGGAGCCCAGCCCCAGAAACCCGCGATGGCTGAGCGACTCGTGGAAAAGGCCCAGCGCGCGATCCTGCAGTTTGCGGTTGAAGTAGATCAGCACGTTGCGGCACGAGATGAATTGCGTCTCGGAAAAGACGCTGTCCGTCGCCAGGCTGTGATCGGCGAAGGTGATGTTGTCGCGCAGGGACTTGTCAAAGAGCGCACCGCCATAGGCCGCCGTGTAGTAGTCCGAAAAACTGCGCAGGCCGCCGCCCTTTTGGTAGTTGGCGGTGTAGTTGCTCACGCGCTCCAGCGGCAGCACGCCGTGGCGCGCGCTGTCGAGCGAGACGGGATTGATGTCGGTGGCGTACAGGATGGTGCGGTCGAGCAGGCCCTCTTCGCGCAGCAGGATCGCCAGCGAATAAACCTCTTCGCCGGTGCTGCAGCCGGCCACCCAGACCTTGATGGAAGGATAGGTGCGCAGCACGGGCACGACGATGCGGCGCAGCGCCAGAAAGTACGCGGGGTCGCGAAACATGTCGCTGACGGGCACGGTGAGGTACTGCATGAGCTGGCCGAACGCATCCGCATCGCGCAGGATTCGCTCCTGCATGCTGGAGATGGACGGGTAGTCCAGCTGCGTTTGCGCATGCAGCACACGGCGCTTGAGCGACGCGACCGAGTAGTCACGAAAGTCGTGGCTGTAGCGCAGGAAGATCGCCTCGATCAGGAGCCGAAGCTCGATATCGACAGCCTGGGACATGGTCATGGATTGCTTGTCGGGTAATGCGGGGAGAGCGCTAGATGCGCTCCAGCTTGGGCATCCACACGCGGATCAGCGAGAAGAGGCGCTCCAGCTCGATCGGCTTGGCGAGATAGTCGTTGGCACCTGCGGCCAGGCAGCGTTCCTGGTCGTCGCGCATCGCCTTGGCAGTGACTGCAATGATCGGCAGGTTGCGCCACTTCACGTTCTTGCGAATTTCGCGCATGGCGGTGTAGCCGTCCATGCCGGGCATCATGATGTCCATCAGCACCAGGTCGATGTTGTCGTTGGCGGCGAGCTTGTCGAGCGACTCCTGGCCGTGGCGCGCGATCTCCACCGTCGCACCCTTGTGCTCCAGCGCGCTGGTGAGCGCAAAGATGTTGCGCACGTCGTCATCGACCAGCAGGATGCGCCGACCCTCGAAGACCTTGTCGCGGTTGCGCACCAGGCGCAGCATCTTCTGGCGTTCGGACGACAGGTCCGATTCGACCTTGTGCAGAAACAGCGTCACCTCGTCGAGCAGGCGTTCAGGTGAACGCGCGCCCTTGATGATGATGGAGCGCGAGTAGCGCTGTAGCTCGGCTTCTTCCTCGCGCGTGAGGTTGCGGCCGGTGTAGACGATCACCGGCGGGAACGAGCGGATCTCTTCGCTCGCCATGCGCTTGAGCACCTCGTTGCCCGGCATGTCGGGCAGCTTCAGGTCGATGATCATGCAGTCGAAGATGTCGGTGTGCAGCTTCTCCAGCGCCTGGGCACCGGTCTCGGCCGTGACGATCTCGATGTCGTCGTCGCCGATCAGCAGGGCAATGCTTTCGCGCTGCAACTTGTCGTCTTCGACCACGAGCACACGCTGCACCTTTTGCGAGAGCTTGGCTTCGAGCCGCCCGAAGACCTGTCGCAGTTCGTCGCGCGAGGTGGGCTTGCGCGCATAGCCGATGGCGCCCATCTGCAATGCCGTTTCCGATACGTCCTCGCCGGAGATCACATGAACCGGAATGTGGCGCGTGGACGGGTTCTCCTTGATGCGCTGCAGCACTGACAGGCCCGAGGTATCGGGCAGGCGCATGTCCAGCAGCATGGCATCGGGCTTGAAACTCTCTGCCAGTTCGAGCGCTTCGTCGGCCTGCTGCGCGATGACGCAGTTGTAGCCCAGCTCGCGTGCAAGGTCGCGCAGGATCTGTGCGAACTGCGGCTCGTCTTCAACCACCAGCACACGGCGTTGCTGGGGCAGCAGTTGCACGTTGCGGTCGTCGTCCATGGGCGCGGCGCGCGGCGCCTTGGTTGCCGCCGGTGTGGGCTGCGGCGCGCGATACATCGGCGCTTCGGTTGGCGCAGGCGCCGATGCGGGCTGTTCCTGTGCGCCCGAATACTCGATGGGCAGCGAGAGGGTGAAGGTGCTGCCCTGGCCGGGACGGCTCTCGACAGAGATTGCGCCGCCCAGCAGATGCGCGAGGTCGCGCGAGATCGACAGGCCCAGTCCGGTGCCGCCAAAGCGCCGGCTGGTGGTGCCGTCGGCCTGCCGGAACGCTTCGAAAATCAGCGCATGCTGGCTGGGGTCGATACCGATGCCCGAGTCGCTGACGCGAAAGGCCACTGCGCTTGCGCCTTGACGCTCGACATTCACGGACACCTTGCCCTTGTCGGTGAACTTCACTGCGTTGGACAGCAGGTTCTTCAGGATCTGCTCGACCCGCTGCCGGTCGGTGTAGAGCGTCGCTGGCAAGTCGTCGGCCAGATTCAGCTCGAAGGCCAGGTGCTTGTCGGCTGCCAGCGGCTCGAAGGTGCGCTTGAGCGCTTCGGCCATGCCGGCGATACCGGTGACCTCCGGCCGCACTTCGAGCTTGCCGGCCTCGACCTTGGCGATGTCCAGGATGTCGTTGATGAGGTTGAGCAAATCGTTGCCTGCCGAATAGATCGACTCGGCGAACTTGACCTGCTCTTCGTCCAGGTTGCCCTTGCTGTTGTCGCCCAAGAGGCGTGCCAGGATGAGCGAGCTGTTGAGCGGCGTGCGCAGTTCGTGCGACATGTTCGCCAGGAACTCGGATTTGTAGCGGCTCGCACGTTCGAGTTCCAGCGCGCGCTTTTCGACTTCGACCTGCACTTCTTTGAGGGCGTCATTTTTCTGGTCGAGCGCGTCGCGCTGCTCGGACAGCTGCAGGTTGATCTGCTCGAGTTCGGCCTGCTGGGTTTCCAGATGCGCTTGCGACTCCTTGAGGGCGCGCGACTGCTCTTCGAGCTCTTCGTTGGTGGTGCGCAGTTCTTCCTGCTGGACCTGCAGCTCTTCGTTGAGCTGCTGGGTTTCTTCGAGCGTGTCCTGCAGGCGCTGACGGTAGCGTGCAGCTTCCACCGCTGCCCCGAGGCTGGAGCGCGCAAGCTGCAGCAGCTCCACATCGCGATCGTGCAAGGGCCGCAGGAAACCCAGTTCCACGACACCATTGACTTCGCCATCGTTTTCAACCGGCGAGACGATGATGCTGCGCGGGCTGCCCTGGCCGAGCCCCGAGGTGATGCGCAGGAAACTGTCGGTCACGTTGTCCAGCCGGATCTGCCGGTTGCTCGCGGCCGCCTCCGCCACGATGCTGTCGTCCTGGTCGAAGCTGCGGCCGGCCTCGGTGCTAGCGCTGTCAAAGCCCCAGCCAGCCACACGGTCGAGCTTGCCCTGCGCGTTGCGCACATACAGGGCGCCGACCACGCAACCCATGTAGCGGGAAAGAAAGTCCAGCGCGTTGTGCCCGAGCACGCCGAGTTGCTGCTTGCCCGCCAGGCTCTCGACGAGTTGGCGTTGGCCGTCTCGCAGCCACGCCTGCGAACGCAGCCCATCGGCCTGCGCGGCCTGGGCTTCGAGCGCGTCACTGAAGGTGGTGGAAAGCCCCAGCAACTCGCGCCGGCCGAAGTACGCCAGCAAGGCGCTGAGCGACAGCGTGAACAGCATGTACAACACCACGACGATGATCGCGTTGCGCGTCGCCGTGTCATTGCGCTCGGCCCGCAATCGTTGCTCGATGCGTTCGAACAGTTCGAACTCGTTGCGCATTTCGTCGGTGATGCGCTTGCCCCTGCGCGACTTGATGGCGTCGGTTGCGTCCAGGTTGGCACGACGCATCGCGATCATCTCTTGTGCAAAACCATCCCACTGGGCTTGCAATGAATCGATTTTCTTCAGTCGCTCGAGTTGAACCGGGCTGTCCGAGATGAGTTGCTTGAGGCTGTCGCTTTCGGATTTGAAGCGCGGACCGGCTTGCGCGAAGGGGTCCAGAAACTGCTCGTCGCCGGTCAGCACGAAGCCGCGCATTCCGGTTTCCTGGTCGATCGACAGGCGCAGCAGCACGCTCACCTTGCGAAGCACGGCATCGGTGTGCTCCACCTTGGCGATGGTGGACAGAAGGTAGACGATCAGCGCGACAAAGAGAACCGCGCCAAAAATGCCGACCCCCAGGGGGAGCGCGACATTGCGCGACAGGATGCGTTTGAATTCGCTGGAATCGTGGGCGGGCGGCGCGACAGAGTTGGGCATGGACGGTACAGCTCGACAGGCAATCGGCGAGTGTGCCCCAACCAGCGGATGTTTTGGGGCGTCCCAGCCCATGGATGAGTTGCAGCCACCGGGCGGTGGCCGCCTCGTGCGGCGCGCCGCTTACTGCTTGAACGCGCCGAGCCGCGCCTGCGCACCCCGGTTGCCCATGGTCGCTGCGCGTTCGAGCCACTGCACGGCTTGCGTGGCATCGCGCGTCACGGTATTACCTTCGAGGTATGCAATGCCCAGGAAGTAACTCATCTCGCCGCGGCCGTAGCGAATGCCGTCGGGCGTGGCCTTGCCCGAGCGCTTGACCACGGCAGGGATGTCGCCCTGGCCGTTGGCGTAGGCGTGCATCTGCTGCACCGTGGCAATGAAGAACCTGTCGCGAGCGTGGGCCGCGGTGGTCTTGTTGGGCGAGATCGCCACGAGCTGGTCCGCCAGCACCGGCAGGGCTTCGAAAGGCGTCATGCCGCCCACCATGCGCGGGGAATACCAGGCGCGCAGCATGACCTTGTCCAGCGGCAGCAGGCCGTCCACCTTCCAGGGGAAATAGCTCAGCACGGTCTGGCCGGCCGGGTGGCCGCGAACGCCCATGACATGCATGGCTTCGTGATACGCGCAGCGCCAGGCGTCCTTGCTGCGCATCTGGACCGTGGCGCTTTCGATTTTTGTTTCGGCCTTGAAGTCGAGCACGGTCACGCAGGGCTGCACGTCTTCGAGCTGGTTGTCCGGGATGATCTCGACGTTGAGGTTGGCGTGCTGCTCTGCAGCGGGCAGGGCGCTCACGTCGATGAGGTTGATGCCTGCCTCTGCGGTGACGGTGCGCAGGGCTTTCAGTGTGTGTTCGCGGTGCTGGGCGAGGTTGACGCCGTGCAGCCGCACGCGGATGTCGCCTTCCCAGCGCACGATGCGTGTGGGTGTGCCGCTCTGGTGCCACAGCACTTCCCACAGGGTCGCCAGCCCCGAGTCGAACTCATCGGCAACAGCGCCGAGAGGCAGCAGGCAAGCGACCAGCAGACCGAAAAACTTTCCGCGCATCCGATTACTCCGAACACCGTTTGGGTGGCAGGAGTGTGCGGTAGGACGCGTCCTACTTCAAGCGCTGTTACGTTCTTACAGTCCTGCTGGGCTGCCCATCGGGAATTTTTCGCAATGTCGGACGCCTCCTACAGAGCGATGAACTCTTCAATGAGTCCCGCCACAACTTCGGGCTGGTCGTGGTGCAGCATGTGCCCGGCCTCATCCACGACGGCAATGCGCACATCCGCAACCGACTTCAAACGTTCGTGGTACTCGGCCAGAGTGTATTTGCCTTGCCACCACTGCGACAGGCTGTCGTGACGGGTCTCGACAGCGAGCGTGGGCGCCGTGATGGACTTGAAGGTCTCCAGCACTTCGGGCACCTGGTAGAGGTTGGCGTTGGTGATCTTGTGCGCTGCGTCGCCCAGGATGCGCCACTGGCCGTCGTCTGCCTGCGCGGCCCAGTGCTGCGCGAGCCAGTCGGCCTTGTCTTGCGAAAGACGCTCGTTGGTTTTCATCAGGCGCGCGGCAACGCCTGCGGCCGATGCATAAGGCTTGAGCGCCATCTCGCCGCGATGAAAGGACTTGAGTTCGTCCATCCATTTCGCGAGGCGCTTGGGCGCCATCGACGGGCGCGTGGCCGCCATGCCGAAGCCTTCGAGGTTGACCAGCCTCCGGATTCGGTCGGGACGCGTGCCCGCGTAGAGCATGGCGACGTTGCCGCCCAGGCTGTGGCCGACCAGGTTGACGGGCGCGTCGGGGCTGTAGTGGTCCAGCAGGAAGTCGAGGTCGGCGAGGTAGTCGGGAATCCAGTAGTTATCTACCGGGCTGCCTGTGGTCAGGCCATAGCCGCGCCAGTCGGGCGCGATGACCCAGTGGTCGGCCTTGAAAGCATCGACGACAAATTGCCACGACGCCGCGACATCCATCCAGCCATGCACCATGACCAGCGGCACCTTGCCGGGGGCCGGCTCGCCCCATGTGAGCACGTGGTAGTTGAGGTTGCGGATCGGCGTGAATTCGCTGCGGGCTTGCTTCTTTTCCTGGTACATGCCGCCGATGATAAAGACCCCGTTACATTCGCTCGATCACATGGGAGACCGACATGGCAACCAGACCCCGCACGGACAACTATGCCGGCATGCACGCCAGCTTTGGCTGGCAAGTGCCTGCGCACTTCAACATCGCCAACGAGTGCTGCGTGCGTTGGGCGGCCATGCCCGATGCCATCGAACGCACGGCCATTCGTGCGCATGGCGTGGAGGCGGGCGCCGAGTTTCTCTCGTACAAGGAACTGCACATCCGCGCCAACGCGCTTTCCAATCTTCTGGTGTCGCTAGGAGTCCAGCGCGGGGACCGGGTGGCGGTCGTGATGCCGCAGCGCTTTGAAACCGCGATCGCCTACATGGCGATCTTCCAGATGGGCGCGGTGGCCATGCCGCTGTCCATCCTGTTCGGGCCGGAGGCGCTCGAATACCGTCTGCAGGACAGTGAAGCCGTGGTGGCGATCTGCGACGAAAGTTCGATTGCGAACATGAATGAAGTGCGCAGCAAGTGTCCTGCGCTTCGCACGGTCGTCGGCGTGGGCAGTGCAGGCGCGCAGGCAGACCTTGCCTATGAAGCAGCCATGGATCAACAGGGCCGGACCTTCACCTGCGTTGCGACCAAGGCCGATGAGGGCGCCGTGCTGATCTACACCAGCGGCACGACCGGGCCGCCCAAGGGCGCATTGATCCCGCACCGTGCATTGATCGGAAACCTGCCCGGGTTTGTGTGCAGCCAGAACTGGTTTGGCTTTGCGGGAAAGAAAGACAGCGATGCCATCTTCTGGTCGCCTGCCGACTGGGCATGGACCGGCGGACTGATGGACGCATTGCTTCCCACGCTTTACTTCGGCCGTCCCATCGTCGCGTACAACGGCCGCTTCTCGCCGGAACTCGCGTTCACGCTGATGCAGGAGCATGGCGTCACGCACACCTTTCTCTTCCCGACGGCGCTCAAGGCAATGATGAAGGCCTATCCCGAGCCCGAGCTTCACTTTTCATTGAAGCTCGAAGCCATGATGAGCGCGGGTGAAGCCGTCGGCGACGCCGTGTTCGCTTACTGCAAGGACCACCTGGGCATCACCGTCAACGAAATGTTCGGGCAGACCGAGGTCAACTACATCGTGGGCAACTGCGCGATGAATGGGCGAACGGCGCAAGGCATCGGATGGCCGGCGCGACCGGGCAGCATGGGCAAGCCCTATCCCGGTCATCGCGTGGCGGTGATCGACGACCAAGGCAATGAATGTGAAGTGGGCGTGCCCGGCGATGTCGCGCTGAACCGCTTCGATGTGCATGGTGATCCCGATCCGATCTTCTTTCTGGGTTACTGGAAGAACGACAACGCCACGGCGAACAAGTTCACCGGCGACTGGTGCCGCACCGGTGATCTCGCCACGCGCGACAAGGACGGCTACCTCTGGTATCAGGGCCGCGCCGACGATGTGTTCAAGGCGGCGGGCTACCGCATCGGCCCGAGCGAAATCGAGAACTGCCTGGTCAAGCATCCGGCTGTGGTCAATGCTGCCGTGGTACCCAAGCCCGACAGCGAACGCGGCGCGGTGGTGAAGGCGTTCGTGGTGCTTGCACCCGACTACGCTGCGGCGCGGCTGCGGCAGCAAGGCGAAAGCGTTGAGGGCAGCGCGGTCTATGACATGCAGCTGATCGCGCAGTTGCAGGCGCACGTGAAGGGCAAACTTGCGCCCTATGAATATCCGAAGGAAATCGAATTCATCGACGCGTTGCCCATGACCACCACAGGCAAGGTGCAGCGGCGCGTGTTGCGGTTGCAGGAGGAGGCCAGGGCAGGGTCGAAGTCCTGAACGCAGCAGGCGCGGCGCGATTCGTCTATCCTTTCGCATGCAAAAAATTCAGCTTGGCTCCAGCAGCCTTCAAGTCACGCCGATCTGCCTGGGCACCATGACCTTTGGCGAGCAGGTGGACGAGGCGGGAGCGCACGCCATCCTCGACCGTTCGCAGCAACACGGCATCAACTTCATCGACACGGCAGAGATGTACGCCGTGCCATCGCGCGCAGAAACCTACGGCGCGACTGAAACCATCATCGGCAACTGGTTCGAAAAGAATCGCGGCGTGCGCCAGAAGGTCGTTCTTGCCACCAAGGTTGCGGGGCCGTCTCGCGGCATGCCGTGGGTTCGCGCGGGCGAAGGCATGACGGCGGCGGACATCGTGGCCTCATGCGACAACTCACTGCGGCGGCTCAAGACCGACGTGATCGACCTCTACCAGATCCACTGGCCCGAGCGCAATGTGCCTGTGTTCGGCGCGAACTACTACGACCCGACCAAGGAGCGCACGGTCACCTCCATCCACGAGCAGCTGGAGGCATTCGGCAAGCTGGTGAAGGCGGGCAAGGTTCGCTACATGGGCCTGTCGAATGAGACACCGTACGGTGTGCATGAATTCGTGCGACTGGCCGAGCTGCACAACCTGCCGCGACCCGCGACGGTGCAGAACGTGTATTGCCTGATCAGCCGCGCGCTTGAAAACGCCCTGGACGAATCCCTGCATCGTCTGAATGTTTCGCTGCTGGCTTATTCACCGCTTGGGTTTGGATTGCTCACGGGCAAGTACGATGAATCGGGCCTGACCGGCGATACGGCTCCATCGGATGCGCGGATCGCGAAGTTCGAGAGCGTTCGCAAGGGCCGCTGGGGCCGTGAAGGCGCGCTGATTGCGGCGCGTGAATACAACGCGCTGGCCCGCGCCAACGGCATGACGCCCGCGCAGATGGCGCTTGCGTTCTGCTACACCAAGTGGCAGGTCGCCAGCACGATCATCGGCGTGACGAGCATTGCGCAGCTCGATGAAGATGTCGCCGCCTTGGGAACGACGCTGTCGCCGGAGGTGCTGGCCGCGATCGACGCGATCAGGTGGAAGCATCGCGATCCGGCGAATTGAGCTGTGATGGCTGTTGATGGACGCCCGGTCTGTCATGCCGGACTCGATATCGGCTGTCATTGCGGACTTGATATTGGCTGTCATTGCGGACTCTTAAGAAACACCACTCAAGTGCTTGATTCG
>NZ_JANU01000067.1 GCF_001044395.1 Caenimonas sp. SL110 | reverse complement strand
CTGTCATGCCGGACTCGATCCGGCATCCACCGCGAAGCGGCGACCGCGCTGGATCAAAGATGGATTGCGGATCAAGTCCGCAATGACAGCCATTGAAATTGTCATTGGGGGCTCGAATCGTCATCATCGGGCGTCAGGCGCCGATGGAGTGACCGGCTCAACGCGCGAAGCCAGATGGTCCTGCCCCTCAGCCGCATCGCGATAAAGCGCCGCCCGCACCAGCATCATGAAGGTGACCGGCGTGGTCACCAGCAGGAACAGCCCGATCAGGATGTGGTGCAGCACAAGCCGACCCTGCACATCGCTGAAGTGAACGATGCACGCGGCAATCACCAGGGCCGCGCCCAGCGTCGCGCCCATCGTCGGCGGGTGAACCCGCTCGTAGAAGGTGCGCATCGTGAGCAGACCGACCGAGCCGGCCAGCGCGAGCAGCGCACCGGCGATCAGCAGGATGCCTGTGACGGTGTTCATTCGATCACCTCGCCGCGCAGCAGGAACTTCGCCATCGCGGTGGTCGCGACAAAACCCAGTACCGCAATCACCAGCGCGGCTTCGAACACATTCGGGTTGCCGGTGCGCAGGCCGTGGGTGAGCACAAGCAGCATCGCGTTCACATAAAGCGTGTCCACCGCCAGCACCCGGTCCTGCGCGCGCGGACCCAGCATCAGCCGAACCGCCGCGCACACAATCGCCAGTCCCAGAATCACCTGCGCGATGAAGGCGGCCGTGTCGAGAAAATTGCCACTCATTCGAACATCTCCAGCAATGGGCGCTCGTAACGCTGCTTGAACTCGCGCACGGCTTGCTCTTCGCCCGACAGGTCGAGCACATGCAGGGTCAGCACATTGGTCGCCGCTTCGTGATGGGCCCAGGCGGTGCCGGGTGTCGCAGTGACGATGCCTGCCAGCATCGCCAGCCCTCTCGCATCGCGCAGTTCCAGCGGTATCGCCAGAAAGCCCGCGACGCGCGGTCTGCGACGCAGGCCCAGCACGATGCGCAGCACCGCCATGTTGGAGCTGACGATGTCCACCGCCACGACGAACGCGAGCTTCAAAGCCGGCAGGACGAACCCCCGGCGCAGTCCCGGCTGCGAAGGCTCAAGCCGCTCATAGACTGCGCCGCTCGCCACGCCCATCAGCAGGCCCAGCACGATGTGCGCGATGTCCAGGCTGTCGTTGAGCACCAGCCACATCGCCGCGAGTCCCAGCGTGAGCAAGGGGTGAGGAACCATGCGCTTCATGGCTTGAGAACCTCGCGGATATAGGTGTCGGCCGGGTGCAGCGAGCCGCCCGCCGCTTGCATGAAATTCATGACCGGTCCCGCAAGGATGGTGAGCATGAGGGACAGTGCAATCAGCCCTGCCACCGGCAGGATTTCAACCAGCCGCACGCGGGGTGCGATGCGCGAGGTGTCGGCCCAGAAGATGCGCACGCCCGCGCGTGCCAGGGCAACGATGGCGGCAAGGCCCGACAGCACCACCAGTCCCAGCACCAGCCACGACCCGCTCGACACCACGGGTGCGGACAGCACCTTGCCCATCATCGAGAACTTGGCCACGAAACCGGGCAACGGTGGCAAGCCCGCGATCAGCAAACTTGTGAAGGCAAAGGCCAGCCCGAGGACCGCCATCGTCGCGGGGATCAACACGCCCACCAGTTCTTCGGGCTGCGCATCCTCGTCATCGACGCGGAATGCCTCTGCGGTCACGGCCAGCAGGTTGGCGCCCGGCACACGCGAACGCTCGATCAATTCGACCAGCAGGAACAATGCAGCGGTGCCCAGCGTCGAGGTCACGAGATAGAAGAACGCGGGGCCGATCACCTCGGGCCCGCCGACGCCGATCGTGGCCAGCAGCGTGCCCGACGACACCACCAGGCTGAAGCTCGCGATGCGCCCCAGGTCCTGCGAGCCCAGCATGCCCACCATGCCGAACACCAGCGTCGCCATGCCCCCGTACGCGAGCAATTCAGCGCCGGTCGCGCCGCCGAACACCACGAACCACACGCGGATCAGCGCGTAGATGCCGACCTTGCTCAGGATGCAAAAGAGCGCAGCGACCGGCGCGCTGCTCGACGTGTAGGTCGCAGGCAGCCAGAAGCCCAGCGGCCACATGCCCGCCTTCACCAGGAACGCGACGGCCAGGGTCGCTGCCCCGATCTCCAGCAGCACGCGGTCCCCATCGACCAGCTTGGGCAGCCGCATCGCGAGGTCGGCCATGTTGAGCGTGCCCGCGATGCCGTACAACAGGCTCACGCCCACAAGAAACAGCAACGACGCCGCGAGATTGATGACGATGTAATGCAGGCTTGCGCGCACGCGGGGTGTTCCGCTGCCGTGCAGGGCCAGGCCGTAGGACGCCGCCAGCAGCAACTCGAAAAACACGAACAGGTTGAACAGGTCGCCGGTGAGGAACGCACCGTTGAGCCCCGCCAGCAGGAACTGGAACAGCGAATGGAACTGCGGCCCTGCCCGGTGCCAGCGCGCCAGCGCGAACAGCAGTGCAGCCAGACCGAGCACCGCCGTGAGCAGCACCATGAGCGTGGCCAGCCGATCGGCAACCAGCACGATGCCCATGGGCGCAGCCCACGCACCCAGCGAATAGACGTGCGTCACCGGGCTGCCCGCGCGCACCACGAGTGCCACGGCGATGAGCAGCGTGAGCACTGCGGCGGCCACGCTGATCGTGGCCTTGAAGGCGTGACGCGGCTCGTCGACGACCAGCAGCATCGCGCCCGCCAGCAGCGGCACGATGATCGGCAAGAGAATGAGGTGGGATGCCAGCTCGGTCATTCTTCAGGCTCCCGCCCGTCGACATGATCGGTGCCGGTGAGCCCGCGCGCCGCCAGCAACACGACCAGCAGCAGCGCTGTCGTCGCAAACGCGATGACGATGGCCGTGAGCACCAGCGCCTGCGGCAACGGGTCCGCGAATTTGGCGGGGTCGGCTGCCTGCCCGATCTTCACGAAAGGCGCCGCACCACCGCGCACCCAGCCCATCACGAAGATGAACAGGTTGACCGCATACGACAGCAGCGACATGCCCACGATCACCTGGAAGGTGCGCGGACGCAGGATCAGCCACACGCCCGATCCGGCGAGCACGGCGATACCGAGCGCGACGATGATTTCCATCAGGCCCTGCCCCCACTGTTGCCGGCCGTGCGGTGCGCCCGCGTCGACTGGTGACCCAGCGCGGTGAGCAGCATGGCCGACGCACCCACCACCAGGAAGAACACGCCCACATCAAAGAAGAATGCGCTGGGCAGGTGAAGCTCGCCCAAGAGCGGCAAGCTGAAATGAAACAGGTGCGAGGTGAGGAACGGGTAACCCGCGACCCACGAACCCACCCCACTGCCGACCGCGAGCAAGAGCCCCGTCATCATCCAGCTGAGCGGACGGATCGGAAGCCGCGCTTCGGCCCAGCGCGTGCCGCCCGCCATGTATTGCAGGATGATGCCCGCCGTCATCGTGATGCCGGCCGCAAAGCCGCCGCCCGGCAGGTTGTGGCCACGCAGCAGCAGGTAGAACGCCAGCACGCTGATGGCCGGAAACATCCACCGCATGATGAAGGCGGGAATCGCAAGGTCTTCGCGCTTGGTGGTGGTGGTCTGGCCGATGCGTTGTGCGAGCGGCGCTGTGCTCTCCGGTGCGGGACGAAAGCGCCGCAGCAGCGAATAGACCGTGATCGCGACCACGCACAGCACAGCGATTTCGCCCAGCGTATCGAAGCCCCGGAAGTCCACGATGATCACGTTGACCACGTTCAGGCCGCCGCCCAGGTCCCACGCTTTCTCCAGGAAATATCGCGACACCGTGCCATCAGGCAAAGGACGTGTCATGACGGCGTAGGCGATCAGACCCAGCCCGCTGCCCGTGGCAATCGCCAGGGCCAGGTCGCGTGCCCGGCGCGGCAGCACGGACAAGGTGGACGCGGCCGTCCTGACCACCGCCATGCGCTGCGGCAGCCAGCGCAACCCAAGCAGCAGCAAGATCGTGGTGACGATCTCGACCAGCAACTGGGTCAATGCAAGGTCGGGCGCAGACAGCCACACGAAGGTCAAACACACCACCAGCCCTGCCCCGCCCGACAGCACCAGCGCCACCAGCCGGTGAAACTTGGCCTGCCATGCAGCCCCCAGCGCGCACGCCATGCCGACCACCCACATGGCCAGGAATGCCGTGTCCACCGGTGTGGGCGGCAGCGCCCCGAAATGCAACCCCCGCGTCCATACCGGCCAGAGCCCCGCAGCCAGTGCAAATACGAGCAGCAGGCCCAGCTGCGGCTGCAGCCGTCGCGTGGCTATGAGTTTCTCGAACGCCCGGGCCCATCGCCATGTCAGGGCGGCCAGGATGCTGTCGAACACGACGCGGCCCTGTATCGCGGGCAACAGCGGCGCACCTTCGACCCCGCGCGCGAGATGGCGTTGCAGCAGACGGTAGAGCACCGCACCGCCAAGCAGGGCGACCATGCTCATCAGGAGGGGAATGGTGAAGCCGTGCCACACGGCCAGGCTGTACGCAGGCACCTGCGCGCCCAGCACAGCGCGAACGGCGATCTCCAGGATTGGGCCGATGGTGAGTGCGGGCAACATGCCCACCACGAGGCAGGCGAACACCAGGAACTCGATGGGAACGCGCATCCAACGGGGCGGCTCATGGGGCACCTTTGGCAGGTCGACTGGCGCAGGCCCGAAGAACACGCCATGGATGAGCCGCAGCGAATACGCCACGCTGAACATGCCCCAGATCGTGGCGATGACTGGCAGGGCGCGATTGAGCGCCTGCACCGGTCCGTCCACGACCAGCGATTCGGAGAAGAACATTTCCTTGGACAGAAAGCCGTTGAGCAGCGGCACGCCCGCCATCGCTGCCGCAGCAACCATCGCGAGCGTCGCGGTGATCGGCATGAAGCGAAAAAGGCCCGACAGCCGCCGGATGTCGCGCGTGCCCGATTCGTGATCGATGATGCCCGCTGCCATGAAAAGCGAGGCCTTGAACGTCGCGTGGTTCATCACATGGAACACGGCGGCCACCAGCGCCAGCGGACTGTTGAGCCCGAGCAGCGCCGTGGCAAGACCCAGGTGGCTGATGGTCGAATACGCGAGCAGGCCTTTGAGGTCGTGCTGGAAGATCGCGACATACGCGCCGAACAGAAGCGTCACCAGCCCTGCGCTGCCGATCACCCACATCCATGCATCGGTGCCCGCCAGCACCGGCCACAGGCGAATCAGCAGGAACACGCCCAGCTTGACCATCGCCGCCGAATGCAGGTAGGCCGACACGGGCGTCGGCGCAGCCATGGCGTGCGGCAACCAGAAGTGAAACGGAAACTGCGCGGACTTGGTCAACGCACCGCCCGCTACCAGCAACAGCGCCGGCACATAGAGCGCATGCGCGCGGATGCGGTCGCCGGCCTGCAGCACCGCATCGAGGTCGTAGCTGCCCACGATGTGGCCGATGACCAGCACACCGCCCAGCAGGCACAGGCCGCCTGCGGATGTGGTGATCAGGGCCATGCGCGCGCCGTCGCGTGCGGCCGGGTTGTGATACCAGTAGCCGATCAGCAGGAACGAGAAAACGCTCGTCAGCTCCCAGAAAAAAACCAGCTGGAACAGATTGCCCGACAGCAGCACGCCGAGCATGGACCCCATGAACGCAAGAAAGAACGCGAAGAAGCGCGCGACCGGATCCTTGGGCGACATGTAGTAGCGGGCGTACAGCACGACCAGGAATCCGACGCCCGTCACCAGCAGGCAGAACATCCACGCGAAGCCGTCCATGCGCAGCGTGAAGTCCAGGCCCGCAGCGGGCACCCATGCGACCTTCAATCGCACGACATCGCCCGAGCTCATCCGTGGGTAGAAGCTCGCACCCAACGCAAATGCAGCCAGCGACGACACGGCCGCTGCCCATGCCGCGGCATCTCGCGCCCTCGATGAAAGGGCGACTGCGGCGATGCTGCCTGCGAAGGGCAGCAGCAACAAAATGATCAGTAGTGCTTCATCGGACATGTCGGGTTGAAACGAGCTTAACCCAGCCGATGAGGCTGGAGACCTTGGTGACAGCTGCGCGCAAGCAATTCTGGCAAGGATCGCAAGGGCATAGGCGCGCGAAGTTTGGTGTGGACACGCCTGGCGCTTAGACTTGACCGCGTGAACCACGCCAACTACCCAGTCGACCTGCGAGCGAGTGCGGATGCCTATCCGCAACTGCAAGCACTTTCCTGAGCCCGGCGATTCCCCCTCCTCCCCTTTAGCGCACAACGATCGTCGGGCACCCCCAGCGCCCCGGCCGTGGCTGCCTTGCAGCCCGATGACGTTCGACCATCCAGGAGGTGTTCATGAATTCCAGATCAATCACCGAGCGCACGCTCACACAGCTCGACTATGTGCGTTTGACGCGCCTTGCTTCGCAGTTCAAGAGCGGCGCACCCGAGGCGGTCCTCACCGTGCTCGACACCAGCGACCTGGTCGACTCGCAGGCCGTGCCTGGCGACGTGGTCACCATGTACACGCAGCTGCTGCTGCAAGGCGACCAGGGAACGCCGCCCTACCGCGTCACCCTTTGCTATCCGGGTGACGCAGAACCCGCCGAAGGTTTCATCTCCGTGCTGTCGCCGCTGGGCGCCAGCCTGATCGGCCTGAGAGCAGGCGAAGTCGCGCGGTGGCAAACGCCCTCGGGATCGCAGCCTCACGCAAAAATCCTTGAAGTCCTCTTCCAGCCCGAAGCCAGCGGGGACTACACGCTATGAGCGGGCACGCAGATTCAGGCAGCCCCGCCTTCGGAGAAATCCTGGTCGTCACCGATGCGGCGCCCACGTCTGCCAACGCGCTGTGGCGTGGCGCGCTCATCGCCCGCGAACATGGTGCATCGATGCGCGTGCTGCACGACGCGGGAGAGTCCGCCAGCGCCGTGCAGGCGCAGCAGGCCATCGACAAGGTCGGCAGGCAGGTGCAGGAGCGCCTGGGCATCGACATCCATGCGCAGGTGCTCGATGGCGAGCTGCTTGCAAAAGCGATTGCTGCCGCGCATTCAGCGCGACTGCTGGTGACAGGCCCGCGTCGCGCCAGCCGGTTTCGCGAGTGGATGTCCGGCACGCATGCAGAAAGGCTGATGCGCCTGAACCGGGTTCCCACGCTGGTGGTGCGCCGACCTGCCATGCCAGGGCGCAATGCAGCATTGGACGGCGCCGGCGAGCCCGGCCGCTATGGGCGCGTGCTGGTGTCGGTGGACCTGTTGCCCGAAGCGCCCGATGTCATCTCCGCCGCAATGGCGTTTTCTCGCGATCCGCAGATGCAGGTTCTCTACGCGCTGAGTGCGCAGGCGTATCGCAAACTCTCACCGCCCGAAGGCCTGGATGCAGGCGGCTTCACGGCAATGCAAAGGGCGCAGCACGCATTGCGGGATTACGTCAGCGCGAACGCCGCAGCATCGTCAGGCGTCGTGCCGATGGTTGCGTTCGGCCACGCTGCCGACACGGTGCTGTCGCGGGAACGCGCCATTGGCGCTGAACTGGTCGTCATCGGTGCACGCACACGCGGCCTGCTCGCCAATCTGTTTGGGCGAGAGGCGACCCGCAAAGTCCTGGCCAACAGCACGGCCGATGTACTGGTCGTTCCGGATGTACGCGAACCGGGCTTCGAACCCGTCAGGACAATATCCAGCGAGCCAACTGCTTTGCTTCCCGGTCGCTGATGGGCGGCCGCTCGCTGGCGTCGGGCATCCGCGCGGTACCCGACATCGGCCCGAGGTGGGCATCGCTTCCCAGACGCATCACGTCGATAAGTTTCGATTCCGGGTTCTTGACCTTGCGATAGATGGCCTTGATCTTCTTGAACGAGGGACCGATGGTGTCCTTGTCGATCGAATGGCATTGCATGCATTGCTTGTCCTGCGCGAGCTTTGCGCCTGCGGGGGATTTGCCGGGGCCTGCTGCAGCACTGGCAGAGGCGCTGGCGAATGCGAGCACAAGGGGGATCAGGAAAGTCTTCAAGGATTTTCTCCAGCAATAGGTGGCTCAGTCGAACACATCGAGCGACGGAAATGCGCTTGTTGCTTCGATGCAGTCGAGAAGATAGATCGCAAATCCCACGTCACCGGTCCACAGTCCGTGGCGCCATTGATCGTGAGTGGCGCGGTCGGCCATGGTCTGCGCGATGCCGTGCATCGCAAAGGCACGCGCGCGTTCAAGCCATAGCGGATCGCCCAAGCGCTGGTACAACTTGAGAAACGCGTAGCCGTTGCCGCCCGTGCCGTGACACAGGTTGGAGCCCTTGGACAGCGGACCCGCGCGCCAGGTGGTTTCACCGGCGGCGATCAGCAGGTCATCGAGTTCAGGCCCGGGCATGCCAGCAAGGCAGATCACGAACCCGGGCGCTCCGTGACAGAACTGCACGAGCTTGGTCGCGCCACGCGGTGACTGCAATTGCGCACGCCAATTGGCCATATTGCCTTCGACCTCGGCGGTCGCGCGAACAGTCCGCACGATGCATTGACTCCACTGCTGCCATTCATCGGCACCCAGCAAGTCGCGCCCGTTGATCAGGACCGATGCCGTCGCTGCGAACCCATGCACCGCATCGAGGTAGGTCGACTGCCGGCCGTACAGATCCTGCGTCCAGAAATGGCACTGCTCCTGCTGCGACCATTCGAGCTGGGACCACAACACGTCGGCGGTCTGGCGATAGAGCAGCGCCCAGCGTGCATCGCTGGTGCGGCGGTACAGGAAAAGCGCCGCCAACATAGTCCCCGGAGCACCCCACATCAGTTCGCGCGCGGGATGGCGCATGGTGCTCACGATCAGCTCGGCCAGGCGCTCATCGCTGCCCGCAAGCATCAGCCGGATGGGCGTCTCCCCAAACATGTAGGAGCCGTGTTCATCGGTCACCTGCAGTTGGGCCAGGTGCGCGAGCCAGTCACGCGTGAGCTTCGCCGCCTTGCGCCGTTCGAGGTATTTCAGCGCCCAGATCACGCCGCAATCGCCGATGTACAGGCCATACATCGGATCGGGCTTCTTGTTGTCCAGCGGATGCACCGGCCATCCCTGGCCTTCGCGAAAGCCGGCTTCGGCGCCTTGCACGATGCACGCGATGGCATCGCGCGCGGCTTGCTCGTTCCACGCGGTTTCGCTCAATGGCTGGTGACGGCCGGGATCGAACATCATGGAATGATCACCGCCGGGCGATGGGAAAGCATTGCTCATGATGGCCTCCGGTCTTCTTGATGTCACGTGGCAATACTATGACACCAGGTTGGACGCGGCGCGCTCCTCACGGAGTGATTTTCAGCTTGCGAACGAGTTCCTTGAACACCTGGTTGTCACGGGCCATCACCGACTTGAAGCCAGCGTCGTCTGCGTAGACGTAGCCCAGGTTCAGCTGCTTGAGAGTCGCCTGCAGCTCCGGCTCCCGGGCGATGGCAGCGACCGCAATCTTGAGCGTGCTCACTACTTCAGGCGGCAAGTTGCCGGGGCCCATGATTCCGCGCCATGTGCCGATGGACAGCGGGATGTTTCTTTCCTTGAGCGTCGGCACGGCCTTGAACTCGTCCAGACGCTTGTCCGCCATGACGGCCAGGATCTTCAGCTTTCCCGAGGCGACGTGCGCGGAAACTTCTGCGGGGCTCGCGGTCACCGCGTCGATCTGGCCGCCGAGCAGCGACAGGATCGCAGGCGCAGCGCCCTGATACGGAATCCGGTTGAACTTCACGCCGGTCTTGTCCTCGAAGGCGGCCGCGGCAAGGTCATAGATGGTGCCGTTGCCAGAGGTGCCCATGTTCATCTTGCCGGGCTCCTTGCGGGCGACGGCCATCAGTTCTTCCACGGTGTTGATGGGCGAGTCGGTACGCACCACCAGCGCGGCCGGATCGGCATTGAGCTGCGCGATCGGGGTCACGTCTTCGTATGTGCGGTTGAACAGCTGCAGGTGCGGCAGGATGACCATCTCCACCGTCACCACCGCGAGCGTGTAGCCGTCTGGCTTGGCATTGAGCATGTGCTGCCAGCCGATGCTGCCGCTGGCGCCGGCCTTGTTCACGACGACCACGCCCTTGGGGAAGTGCTTCTGCGAAGCCTTGCCAAACGCTCGCGCCAGCGCGTCCGTGCCGCCGCCCGCCTGGAAGGGCACCACCAGCTCGATGGGTCGATCGGGGTACGCAGCGGCGTGGGTCAACGATGGCAGCACGGTCGCAGCGGCGGCGATCATCGCGGTGAGCAGCTTGCGGCGGTTCTGGTTCTGGATCATGTCTGTCTCTTTCGGTGATGGTGGGTGGGAATGAGTGCCTGCGGGAAAGCGGCTAGCGAATGAACTGGTCCACGAAGTCAGCGCCAAGGCCGCAATTCGTGTAGTGCGCGCGGCACATGTCGATCTTGGTGAAAACGTCCTCGTAGCCGGTCTGCTTGCCGTACGGGTCGACGTAGATCATTGCGCCCGTGATGTGAAACAGCGTGATCATCTCGGTGACGTCTTCCGGCACCACCAGCGTGTGGGTTTCGCCAGGGGGTTCGAACACATACCCGCCTTCGCTGGCGACCCAGTCGTGTTCCAGGTAGTGCCACCGGCCTCGCAGAACGTACCCATGCACCGGCGCCGGATGCCGATGGCGGCTGAGAACCCCGGACTTGCGCACGCGCAGCAGGTTCACCCAATAGCCCTGGACCGTGTTCAGCAGCAAAGGGCGGAACCAGACGTTCTCCATCTGCGGCACCCACACGCGCTCGTCCTCGGGCAGGACCGACGGCACCACGACCTCGGCGGCGGCCTCCTTCGGAAATGGCAGCTGGTAGGGCATCCTGGACATGTCCAGTCCGCCGGCGCGCGAGGGGACATGCGAATCGGGTGTGTCAGTCATGGCAACTCTCTTGGGAAGGGAACAATCAGGAAACGAGGTAGCCGCCATCGACCGGCAACACCACGCCCGTCACGAAGGCGGCGGCGGGTGAGCACAGGAACATCACAGGCCCGCAGAGGTCTTCGGGGCGACCCCATCGGCCCATTGGCGTGCGCGACAGCACGGCCGCACTGCGCGCGGCGTCGTCCTGCAGATCCTGGGTGAGCGGCGTGGCAATCCAGCCGGGCGCCACTGCATTGACGCGCACACCCTTCGGCGCCCAGGCAATCGCCAGGCTCTTGGTCAACTGCGCGATCCCGCCCTTGCTGGCGCTATAGGCCGGCACCAGACCGCCGCCGAAGAAGCTGAGCATGGAGGCGACGTTCACCACGCTGCCGCGGGCCTGCTCCAGCAGCGGGCGGGCGGCAGTAGCCACGCGCATCGCGCCGGTCAGGTTGACCGCGATCACCCTGGCGAACACTTCCGGGTCGTGCTCTTCGCCGCGGCGGATCATGCCGGCGGCGTTAACTAGCACGTCGAGCCTGTCGAGGCGGCCGACAACCCTGTCCACGTCAGCTGCGTGGCTCACATCCAGGGTCTCGACCTGCAGGCCCTGGTGGTCCGCATCGGCAGGCAGGCCCGCCACGGTGACGGCCGCGCCGGCGCGGCGAAAGGCGTGCGCCACTTCCAGGCCGATCCCGCTGGTGCCGCCGGTGACTAGGACCGAGCGGCCCGTGAAGTCGAATTGCATTGCGTAGGTCCCAGGCGCGTTCAATAGCCCGCAGCCCTGACGGCCTGCGAGTAAGGACCGAACACCGGGCCTTCGCCCGCGACGGTGGTGCGACGCAAAACACGGCGATAGCGCGCCATGTCATAGCGCTGCGCCTTGTGCAGCGTGGTGCGGTTGTCCCACACCACCAGGTCGCCCTTCTTCCACGGGTGGAAGTAGCAGAACTCGGGCCGTGCGATGTGCTCGATCAGCTGGGCGTGAAGCGCCTGGCCTTCTTCCAGGGGCATGCCGCTGATCTCGTTGCCGGCGTTCGCCGTGATGTACAGCGAACGGCGGCCTCGGGCGTCGAGGTGCACGCGCACGAGTGGGTGGCTGACGGGCGGCACAGCGTTCTTCTCGAAGTTCGACAGCGGGGGCAGGCTGCCGTACACGCGTCGGCCATGTTCGTACGAGTGCACCATGTGCAGCGGTTCGATCCTGGCCTTCATCTCTGGCGACAGCGCCTCGTAAGCCGCGACCATGCTGGAGAATCCGGTGCGCCCGCCTTCGGCGCTCTCGGGCAGCACTTCAATGCCGTACAGCAGGGACGCGTATGCAGGGATGTAGCGGTACGAACTGTCGGTGTGCCAAAGAGCATTGACCTTCTGGAATATCACGCGGTGATCGGTGTCCGGCAGGTGCTCGCCTTCAGCGGAAACGTTGGCAACGTTGTAGACCGTAGGGGCCGCAACGGTCTTGTTCTCTTCCGGAAAATCTTCCAGCGGACCCCAGAGTTTCGAGAACGCGATCTGCTGCGGCTCGCTGAGGTCCTGATCGCGGAAGCACAACACGCCGTGCTGGTTCAGCGCCTCCTTCATGCGGGCAATCAGTTCGTCACCGACCGGCTGCGCCAGGTCGAGACCGAGCACTTCTGCGCCCAGGGCCGCACCCAGCGGGCGGATGGTGTATTGCTGCGCCGCGGCTGCGCGTTCGAGAACTTGCGTCATGTTGTCCTTGCGTGAGACGGGGTTGGTAGGTGGTTGGTGTTTTTGTGGAATCCAACTGGTATGCCAGTTAATGTACGGCGATCTTCCTGCTGCGGCAAGTCCCGTTCGCACTAGGGGAAACCCGGAATAAAAAAAGGGGGACGCCGTGCGGCATCCCCCTTTGGCGCTACAGGCGACTGAGTGCTCAGGAGCCGGGCAGCGTGTGCCTGGTGAACTGCACGAGATGCTCGATCAACCTGTCCGACGCATCGGCTGCCTTCTCGGGGTCCCCGGCAGCGATCGCCCGGATGATCTCCAGGTGCAGGCCAGCGGTCTCAGCGAACATCCCGCCCTCGCCGAGGTGATAGAACCAGAACCGGCGCGACACGGAGTGCAGCGGTCCCGCAATGCCCATGGCGACTGAGTTTCGGGCGGAGCGCCCCAGCCAGACATTGAGCTCCGCGTCGTGACGCAGGAATTCGCGCACATCGCCCTTTGCGACCGCCTGTTCGGTGACAGCGGCAAGTTCGGCGATGTTTTGGCGTTCCGCAGGTGTGGCGCGCCTGGCGGAAGCACGCGCGAGCAACCGATCGATCTCGCGGCGTGTTTCCAGCACTTCCAGCTGCAGGCGCACATCGACCGCGGTCACCACCACGCCACTGCGCGGGATGATCTGTACCAGGTTCTCCCGTGACAGCTGCAAGAGGGCTTCGCGGATCGGTGTCGTGCCGATGCCAAGCCGTCGGCTCAGGATCGCTTCAGAGACCACCTCGCCGGGCGCCAGTTCGAGCGTGACGATCATCTCCTCGAGACGCCGATACGCTTCCTGCGTCAGGGTCTTGGTCGGCGCTTCGGCCTGCTGCTTCTGAGGCGCCCCGGCGCCGGGCCTTCCTGCCTTCGACACGATGGCTCCTGCGACCACAGACTTCTTGGTACCCACTATTGCTCCTGTACGACCCGGTGTGGGTCGCGGGCCTGACTATAGCCAACGGCCTGCAGCGCGCGCTCATCGCGGCCCTCGCCCGAGTAGCACGCGAGCTCCAGACTTGCCTCAAGTGCCCAGGTGCGCCAGCGGCAGGCGTCGCGTGCCTTTGATCGTGCGCAGCGCAAAGCTGGTTTGCAACGCGCTCACACCGGGCAGGCCGCCCAGCCGGTCGAGCATGACCGAGGCGTAGTGGTTCAGTGTCGGCGTTACCACTTCCAGCAAAAAGTCGAACTGGCCCGACAGCACATGGCAGGTCACGATTTCGTCGATGGCCTCCACGCTCGACAGGAACAGGTCGGTGGCCTTGGGTCCGTGGTCGGCGATGTTGATGCACACGAATGCCGTGACGCCCAGGCCCAGCTTCTTGCGGTCGAGCTCGGCCCGATAGAACGCGATCACGCCGTGCTCTTCCAGCCGCTTGACGCGCCGCAGGCACGGCGTGGGCGACAGCGCGACGCGCTCTGCCAGCTCCACATTCGACAGCCTGCCGTCCTGCTGCAGCAGCGACAGGATCTTGAGGTCGGTGCGGTCCAACCAGGCGTTTGCAGGTTTCATCGGGTCAGAAAATTTTGTGAGCAACGAACGTCCATCAAACCGGCTTATTGTGGCATCTATCGCTCCAATAGCAGGCAATGCGTGGTCTCTTTTGACAGGATTGACTGCGTGCACGTCCGTACACTGGCCGTCAGATGCACCTATTCGAAGACGCTCAATCCGCCTTCTCGGCCGACTACGCCCAGGCCCGCGACGCTTTCCTCCACGCTGCCAGCGCGGCAGGCGCCCGGGTGGGGCACTACGCCTGTCCGGCACCCGGCCCGCGCGGCGAAGCCCTGCACACCGACACCGCCTGGCTGGGTGATCCCGGCGCACGCAAGGTGCTGATGGTGCTGTCAGGCACGCACGGGGTCGAGGGCTTTTGCGGCTCTGGCTTCCAGGTGCACTGGCTGCGCGCCGGCATGCATCGACAGCTGGCAGCCGACACGGCGGTGCTGTTCGTCCACGCGATCAATCCCTACGGCTTTGCATGGCTGCGGCGGGTCAACGAAGACAACGTCGACCTCAATCGCAACTACCTGGACTGGAGCCGGCCACCCCCCGAAAACCCGGGCTACGCCGAAATCGCGCATGCGCTCGTGCCCTCGCGACTGGACGGCCCCGAGGCCGCCGAAGCCGACGCGGTGCTGGCCCGATTCCGCCAGCGGGTCGGCGAAGTCCCGTTCTACCGGGCACTGGCGAGCGGCCAGTTCATCGACCCCCAGGGCCTGTTCTATGGCGGCAGCGGCCCGACCTGGTCCAACCGCACGCTTCATGCGGTGATGCGCGAATACCTCGGCCAGGCCACCGATGTGACCTGCATCGACTTCCATACCGGCCTGGGCCCTTACGGCCACGGCGACCTGATGTCCGACCACGAACCCGGCACCGATGCCGCGCAGCGCGTGCGCCAGTTCTGGGGCGACGGCGTCAGCGAAATTCGCAGGGGCCAGTCGTTGCCGCTGGTGCCGGACGGACCTACGCACTTTGGCGTGACGCGGGCACTGCCGCATGCTCGCGTGACCTTCGGCACCCTGGAATTCGGAACCTACGAGCGCGAGCTCGGCCGCGTGGCATTGCGGGCCGACCAGTGGCTGCACCTGCATGGCGACCCGACGGGGCCGCAGGCCCTGCCGATCAAGCAGGCACTGCGGCGCCAGTTCTATCCCGACACCGCCGACTGGAAAGAAGCCGTGCTGTTTCGCGGGCACCAACTGGTGCGCATGGCGCTGGCAGGCATGCAGGGCGCGTGCGCACAGCGCGGCCAGCCCGTGCGTGACTGACGCCACGCGGCCAACCACTCATTTGATTAGCAAGGACCCTATGCGACTGACCGACGACCAATTGCGCCGCCTCGACGAAGACGGCTTTCTCGTGATTCCCGGCGTGTTCACGCCTGAAGAAGTGGATCTGCTGCGCGCCGAAGTGCCCGGCATGGTGGCCGAGCAGCGGCCCGAGAATCCGCGCGAAGCCGGCAAGCAGACGGTGCGCAACATCCTGTCGCTGCAACGGCGCAACGAGCTGTATCGACGCCTGGTGAGCCACCCCCGCATGCTGGAGCCGGCGCGGCAGATTCTTGGCGAAGACATGTACGCCCAGCAGGTCAAGATCAACCTCAAGTCGGGATTCGACGGAGGCGGCTTCGAGTGGCACACCGACTTCGCGACTCACCACAACCGCGACGGCGTGCCCAAGCCACTGGCGCTCAACTTTCACATCCACCTGGACGACGTGACGGAATTCAATGGTCCGCTGATGTTCGTGCCCGGCTCGCACAAGCGCGAGATTCCCCTGCAAAAAAGCGTGGACGGCGAGAAGTGGGAACTATGGACCGTGCCGCGCGAGGCAGTGACTTCGCTGGTCAACGAGCTTGGCATGGTGTCGGCCAAGGGCCCGCGCGGCACGCTGCTGATCTTCGGAGACAACCTCTTGCACGTGTCGTCCGCCAACGTGTCGCCGTGGTCGCGCTGGATCTTCTCGGTCATCTACAACCCCTGCAGCAACCAGGCGACCCGCGATGTGCCCGAGATGGCCCATGAGCGCGACCGGCGTGCGCTGCGGGCCGAGGCCGACGACTGCCTGCTGCAGAGCGTCGCGCCTGCATTGCCGTTGGCTGCATGACGCAGTCGCTGCGCGAGCCGCTGCAGACGCTCGACCCCGAAATTGCGTTGCTGATTGCGCAGGAGGCGCAGCGCCAGTCGGACCGGCTGGAGCTGGTCGCCTCGGAGAACTACATCAGCATGGCGCAGCGCGAGGCCAGCGGCAGCGTGCTGGCCGACACCACAGTTGAAGGCTATCCCGGCGCGCGCTTTCTCGCGGCTTCGGCGAACGTCGATGCACTGGAGCGGCTGGCCATTGCCCGCGCATGCGACGTGTTTGGCGCGCGCTTTGCCAACGTGCAGCCGCACTCGGGCACACAGGCCAACCAGGCGGCGATGCTGGCCTTGCTAAAGCCCGGCGACACCCTGCTGTCGATGGACCTGCAGGCCGGCGGGCATTTCAGCCACGGCGCGGCAGGCACGTTGTCAGGTGACTGGTACACGGCGCAGCACTACGGCGTGGATCCGCACACGGGCCTCATCGACTACGACGAAGTGCTGGCGCTGGCACGCAGGCACAAGCCCAGGCTGATCATCGCGGGTGCGTCGGCCTATCCGCGCAGCATCAACTTCGAGCGCTTCGCAGCGATTGCGCGCGAGGTCGGCGCACGGCTGATGGTGGACATGGCGCATGTCGCGGGGCTGGTCGCGACCGGGCACTTTCCCAATCCGGTTGCGCATGCCGACGTGGTCACCACCACCACCTACAAGAATTTTCGCGGCCCGCGCGGCGGCCTGATCCTGTGCAACGACACGCAGCTGGCCGCACGACTGGACGCAGCGCTGTGCCCCGGCCTGCAAGGCACGCCGCTCATGCACATCATCGCGGCCAAGGCAGTGGCGTTCGGCGAAGCGATGCAGCCCGCGTATCACGCGTACAGCGACCAGGTGCTGCGCAACGCGCGTGCGCTGGGCGCTTCGCTGTCTGCGCGCGGCATTGCGCAACTCACTGGCGGCACCGATGTGCCCTTCGTCGTCGCGGACCTGCGCGCGCTCGGCTTGCATGCGGCCCCGCTGGTGCGCGCGCTGGACCTGCTGCAGGTCGGCTGCAACGCGGTGCCGGTGCCGGGCGACACAGACTTCGAACACGCCCACGGCCTGCGCCTGGGCGTATCCGCGCTGACCACGCGCGGCATGGCCGAGGCTGAATGCGACATCATTGCCGGCATCGTGGCCGACACCGCGCAAGCGCTCGTCGCTGGGCAGCCGCCACCGGCTGGTGCGGCAGACGCCGTCCTTGCGCTGTGCCGGCGCTTTGCGCTAGCCGCCTGAATCCATGTTGAACCCATCTTGAAACCCATCACCCCGCAACCGTTCACTTCCAGGAGTTCCCCTCTCATGAAACGCCGCACCCTTCTTGCCGCCGCTGCCGCCCTCGGCGCAGCCACAGTCGCTCGCGCCCAGGCACCCGCCAACACCGCGGTCCCTTCGGTCCTGACGATCATGGTCCCCTTCCCGGCTGGCGGGGTCTCCGATCTTTACGCCCGCGCCGTCGCTCCGCGCATGGGCAAGGAGATGGGCAACACCGTCATCATCGAGAACCTGCCGGGAGCCAGCGGCAGCATTGCAGTGACCAAGGTGCTGGGACGCGCGGCCACGGGCGACATGCTGGTGCTGGGCTCGCCCACCGAGCTGATCCTGGCGCCTGCCACACTGCAGTCAGCACGCTACAAGCCCGAAGACTTCCGCCCGCTGGCGATGGTGTCGCGGTCGCAGCTCGCGCTGTATGCGCGCCACGACCTGCCTGCCGCCAATGTGGACGAGCTGGTCGCCTGGGCCAAGGCCAACCCGGACAAGCCGCTGACCTACGGCTCTGTCGGCGTGGGCAGCATCTATCACCTCGCGGGCCAGGCCTTTGCCGACGCTGCCGGCGTGCCGATGAGCCATGTGCCCTACAAGGGCGGCGCGCCCCTGCTGCAGGACCTGAGCGGTGGCCACATCGACCTGGTGCTCTTGCCTGCCAACGGCGACATGGCCCGCCGCGTTGCCACCGGCAAACCCAAGGCGCTGGCCGTGACGGGCAGCACCCGCTCGCCGGTGTTCCCGAACGTGCCGAGCTTTGCCGAGTCGCGCAGCATGACCCGCTTCACCACCGTGGATTCGTGGGCGGGCCTGTTCATCCCGGCAACGGCTCCTGCCGCGATGCAGCAAGCCATCTCGCGTGCCGTGCTCGCCGCGATGGCCGACCCGGAGGTCCAGCAACAGTTGCAGGTGCTGGCCGGTGTCCCGCTCGCCACGCCGATGCAGGCGCCCCAGTTGGCCGCCTTCTACACCGCCGAAATCGATCGGTACTCACAGGCGATTCGCAAGGCGAAGCTGCAACCGGCTTGAGCCTGTCTCGTGCCCGGCGCCCCGGCTTACCCCGCAGCTTTGAAGTTGGGAACGCACAGGGCGCCTTGCGGCTTGTACCCATGGGGGCATTTGCCGGGGTCCGTGCTGCAGCCTGCCAGGACGAGACACGCCATCAGGCAAGCCCAAGTACGAAAACCCATCGAAGTCCCTTTCATAGTCAGGACGCAAGCCCTTCGACGGACACAAGGCGTGCCGAACTGCATTCGTCGCGGATCGACTTCAATCCCTGGTAGACCGGACCTTCGTAGAACGCCTCCCACGCAGCGACGGATGGGAACTCGAGAATCACGATGCGTCTGGGTTCCCAGTCGCCCTCGTACACCTTGTGTGCGCCGCCTCGCGCAAGGTAGCGGGCGCCTGCCTGTTCCAGTGCGGGCTTGACCCCTTGCATGAACTCCTGATAGCGGACTGGGTCACGAATCTCAACGTCGAAGATAACGAATGCGCTCATGGGGATCTCCTTGGTTCAGCGAAGCATTGTCTGCTTTCGCGCCGGTTCAAGCCGCTGACGCAGGCACTCCGAAAATTCGATCGAATGCCCAGGTGAATGCGATCGCGTAGAAGAAGAAAAATACGAGGAGCCCGAGGTTGGCAATGAAAGCTTCGACCATCGAGATCTCCAGCCAGAGCGACATCACGGGCATGAGGATGATGACCAGCCCTCCTTCAAAGCCGGCGCCATGTGCGAGCCGTCTTGCGAATGAGCGCCCCCGCACCGTTTGCCGCGACTCCCAGCGCTCGAACATCCAGTTGAATGCATAGTTCCACGTCAGGGCAATGGTGGACAGCACGACGGCCAGTGCGAATGTGGAAGCGTGCTGCTTGTCGAAGGCCAGACTGAGCGCGGGGCCTACGACGGCGATGGCGACGATTTCGTAGAGGAAGGCTTGAAGGACGCGGCGGGTGGTGGGGGACATGGGGGAAAGGATACGGGGTCGGGGCGTGGGTGGCGGGGG
>NZ_JANU01000066.1 GCF_001044395.1 Caenimonas sp. SL110 | reverse complement strand
AGGTCCGTGCCTTCGTCCTGCGTTTCAGCCGTGATCGAGCTAATCGTCGGCACACCCTCATCGTCGGTGATAGTCCCAACGCCCTGGCCGTCCGCAATCGTCGCGTTCACCGCGCTCGACAAATTGAGTGTGAAAGTCTCGTCAGGCTCGTCTGTGGTGTCGCTCGTGATCGCCACGACCACTGTCTGGATCGTCTCGCCAGGCGCGAAGGTCAGCGTGCCGCTCGTCCCCTCATAGTCAGCTCCACCAGCTGTTCCGTCCGTCGTACCGTAAGCCACCGTCACAGCAACTGCCGAAGGCGTCGAGAGCGACACAGTGAACGTCGCAAAGCCATCGGCCTCACCCACTGCCACGTCGTCCACCGAGAGCACGGCCGTATCGTCGTCGGTGATCGTCGCAATACCCACACCATCGCCGATTCCGGCGCCCACGGCACCGGACAGGCTGACGCTGAATGTCTCGCTGTTCTCGTCCGTCACATCGGAAGTAATCGCAACAACGATGGTCTGCGTGGTTTGGCCAGCCGCAAAGGTCACCGTGCCGGAAACACCGGTGTAGTCAGCGCCGTCAATCGCCGTGCCGTCGGCACTGCCGTACGCAACAGTGACCGGATCGGATGAAGGCGTCGACAGCGTGACTGTGAAGGTCGCAAAGCCATCGGCCTCGCCGACCGTCACATCGTTGATCGATACCGTCGCGGAGTCGTCGTCTGTGATGGTGCCGATGCCAACGCCGTCTGCAATCGTTGCGCCCACAGCCCCCGAAAGTCCAATGGTGAACGTTTCGCCCTGCTCAACGATGACATCGCCGGCAACAGGCACGACGATGGTCTGCGTGGTGACACCTGCGGCAAAAGTCAGCGTGCCGCCCACCGCGCTGTAGTCGAATCCGTCGAGTGCGGTTCCATCTGCGCTGCCATAGGCAACAGTGACTTCACTCGACGAAGGCGTGGAGAGCGTGACCGTGAACGTCGCAAAGCCATCAGCCTCGCCGACCGTCACATCGTTGATCGAAACCGTCGCGGAGTCGTCGTCTGTGATCGTTCCGATACCAACACCGTCCGCGATACCCGCGCCAACCGCTCCCGACAGGCTGACGCTGAATGTCTCGTCGCTCTCGTCGACCAGGTCGCTCGTGATCGGCACGACGATCGACTGCGCGGTCTCGCCGACAGCGAAGGTCACCGTGCCACCGGCGGTCGTGAAGTCCGAACCGGAAACGGCTGTGCCATCCCCAGTGCCATAAACCACAGTCACCGGGACAGCGGAAGGCGTCGAAAGCGAAACCGTGAACGTCGCAAAGCCATCGGCCTCGCCCACCGTCACGTCGTTGATCGAGATCTCGGCGGTGTCGTCATCGGTGATCGTGCCGGTGGCGTCGATGCCGCCGACAGACAGCGTGTACGACTCGTCGCTCTCGTCGATGGCATCCGACGTTGTCGGCACGGTCACCGTGAAGGAAGTAACCCCTGCAGGCACAGTAACTGCACCATCGGCAAACGTAACGCCATCGCTGAACGTCGCAACGCCGTAATCCGCGGCCGAAGTGGTGTCGTCGGCGATGCCGAATGCAAAACTCAACGGGATGAGGGCCGCCTGGGACAGCGTGACCGTGTGGATCAGGTCCCCGCCTTCGGTGATGCTCGCATCGGTGACCGACGCGATGGAAGCGGACGACTCAACCTCTACATCGACTGTGCTCGTCTCTGTCACACCGCCGGAACTCACGGTGTAGTTGAACGTGGGTACCGGGCCGACAAAGCCGGACTGCGGCGTGAAGACAAGCTGCCCGCCGACCAGCGCGACGCTGCCGTTGGCCACGGCCACCGAAGCGCCGCCATCGGTGATTGCGTTGCCATTGATCGCAGAGATCACATGACCCGTGTTCTCAAACGTGTCATTGCCCAGCACGTCGATAGTGACAGGCACGCCGGCCTCTGTCGTGGCGCTGTTCGGGGCAATGTCGACGACCGCCGCGACCGTGATGGAAACAGTGTCGGTGTCCGTCTGCAAACCATCGCTCGTCTGCACCGTCAGCGTGGCACTGCCGTTGTAGTCGGGCGTCGGGTTGAACACCATGCCGCTCAACGTGTTGTTGATGGCGTTTGCGCCGCCCACGATGGTGATCGTGCCGGTGCCGTTGTTGGTGACCACTGCACCTTGTGCAGCAACAACAGTGAGTGTTCCGTTCGTCACGTTGAGCACAGCCGTCAACGGCCCGCCATCGGCGTCCGCGACCATGATCCGCCTCATGCCCGAGAAGGTGACCGCCGTGTCTTCGACGCCGTTCTGCGTACCGGGCACCGTGTTGACGGGTGCAGCAGGTGGAAGCGGATCGTCGTCGTCGATGATGGTGCCAATGGCAGTCACACCGCCGACGAAAACATTCAGTCGCTCGGTGTTTTCATCGATGGCATCTTCAATCGTCGGCACCGTGACCGTGAACCGGGTCACCCCCGCAGGAACCGTGATCTGACCCGCGAGCAATGTGACGCCGTTGCTGAATACGGGTGCGCCGAAGTCGGTTGCGCTGGCTGTAGTGCCCGCCAGGCCAAAGCTGTACACCGTCGGCTGCTCCGTCGCGTTGCTCAGGCGAACAACGTGAATGAGGCTG
This sequence comes from Caenimonas sp. SL110, assembly GCF_001044395.1. GTDB lineage: Bacteria > Pseudomonadota > Gammaproteobacteria > Burkholderiales > Burkholderiaceae_C > Ramlibacter. The sequence goes on along the minus strand of NZ_JANU01000066.1, from coordinate 533 downwards.
TTGCCTTCCTGCTGCGTATCGTCGGTGATGGTGAGCGTGGGCGGCGCGTCGTTTTCGATGATGGTGCCGACGCCCGTGAGGCCACCCACCGAAACATTGACCGTCTCGTTGCCCTCGAAGACCGTGTCATGGGTCGTCGGATAGCTGATCGTGAAGGAAGTGACACCGGCCGGCACTGTCAGCACGCCAGCTGCCAGCGATACGCCGTTGCTGAATGTCGGCGCGCCAAAGTCGTTGGCTTCGGCGGTATTGCCGGCCAAAGCGAATGCAAACGTGCCTGATGTGGCCGATGCGTTGGTCAGCGTGACCGTGTGAACCAGCGTTTGGCCTTCGGTCACCTGGTCGCTGGTGATCGAGGCAATCGCGGGCACGGAGTCGTCCTCGACGATCGTGCCGACAGCGCTCAAGCTGCCGACACTGACATTCACCGTCTCATCGCCTTCGAACACCGAGTCACTGGTCGTCGGATAGCTGATCGTGAAGGCCGTAACGCCAGCGGGCACCGTCAACACGCCAGCTGCCAGCGATACGCC
>NZ_JANU01000065.1 GCF_001044395.1 Caenimonas sp. SL110 | reverse complement strand
CTCACCCCAGCCCTCTCCCGCGAGCGGGAGAGGGAGCCATACCGCCAGGCAATGGCTCACCGGCAACAAAGAGCGCCGCGCCGCCGTCACCAACCTGCTGGACAAGCCCCTGCCCAACCGCCCGCCCGGCTTTTGCATCGGCTGCCCCGAGCGCCCGGTGTTCTCCGCGCTCAAGCTCACGCAGCAGGAGATCGGCAATGTGCACATCGCCGCCGACATCGGCTGCCATGCGTTCGGCACGTTCGAGCCGTTCTCGATGGGGCATTCGATCCTGGGCTACGGCATGAGCCTGGCGAGCCGCGCGGGTGTGTCTCCGATGATGCAGCGGCGAACGCTGTCCATCATGGGAGACGGCGGGTTCTGGCACAACGGCCTGCTGACCGGCGTGCAGAGCGCCCTGTTCAACAAGGACGATGCGGTATTGCTCATCTTCAAGAACGGCTACTCGTCGGCGACCGGCACACAGGACCTGATCTCCACGCCAGGCGGTGGTGGTGGCAGTGGCGGCACGGCGATGAGCGACGAGCGGATGAAGAGCCAGACGCACACCAACACCACCATCGAGTCGACCTTGCGCGGCCTTGGCGTTCAGTGGATGCGAACGGTGCACACCTACGGCGTCGACAAGATGCGCAGCACCTTGAAAGAAGCGTTCACCAGCGATTTCAATGGCCTGAAAGTCATCATCGCCGAAGGCGAATGCCAGCTGGAGCGCCAGCGCCGCATCAAGCCGTGGCTGGCCAACCTGCTCAAGAAGGGCGAGCGCGTGGTGCGCGTGAAATACGGCGTCGATGAAGACGTGTGCAATGGCGACCACGCCTGCATCCGCCTGTCGGGCTGCCCGACACTCACCATCAAGGACAACCCCGATCCGCTCAAGGTCGATCCGGTGGCGGTGGTGATCGACGGCTGCGTGGGTTGCGGCCTGTGCGGCGAGAACGCGCATGCTGCAACGCTGTGCCCGTCGTTCTATCGCGCCGAAGTGATCCAGAACCCCAAGTGGCATGAGCGATTGATTGCGAGCGTGCGCGGCGCCGTCGTGCGCGCGATGCAACCGGCCTGACACCATGAACAACAACAGACCCATTTCACTTCTTATCTGCGCGCTCGGCGGCGAAGGCGGCGGCGTTCTCACCGAATGGCTCGTCGACATCGCGCGTCACGCGGGCTATGCCGCGCAGAGCACGTCGATTCCGGGTGTGGCACAGCGAACCGGCGCGACGACTTACTACATCGAGGTGTTTCCTGTTCCCCTGGCGCAATTGCAGGGCAGGCGCCCGGTGTTCAGCCTGAACCCGGTGCCCGGTGCGCTGGATGCCATCGTGTCGTCGGAGTTGCTGGAGACGGCGCGGCAGATCGGCAACGGCATGAGTACGCCGGAACGCACGACGGTGATCACTTCGTCGTCGCGCACGCTGACCACGCAGGAGCGGATGCAACTGGCTGACGGCAGGGCCGACAGCGCCGACCTGATCCGCATCGTGCAGGCTTTTTCTCGCCAGCATCATGTGTTCGACATGAGCGGGATGGCCAAGGATGCCGGTACGGTGGTGAGCGCCGTGATGCTGGGCGCGGTGGCGGGGAGCGGATTGTTTCCTTTTGCGCGCCAGGACTATGAGGCGGTTGTGAAGGCGGGTGGGAAAGGGGTGGACGCGAGCTTGCGAGGGTTTGCCGCTGGGTTCGCAGCGGTCGCAGCAGCAGCGGCAGCGGCAGAAAAGGAAGAAGGCTGTCATGCCGGACTCGATCCGGCATCCACCGCGAAGCGGACACCCGGCCTGATCGAGCATGGATTGCGGGTCAAGCCCGCAATGACAGCCTTGGGGGATTTTCCGCACGCCGTGCAAGAGATGCTCACCCTCGGCCACGCCCGCATGCTCGAATACCAGGGCACTTCCTACGCCGGCCTCTACCTGCAGCGCCTGCAGTCGGTGCTCGAAGCCGAACGCACAGCCGACCCGTCATCGACCCACAATTTCTCCACCACCCGCGAGATGGCGCGATGGCTCGCGCTGTGGATGGCGTTCGACGACATCGTGCGGGTGGCCGACCTCAAGAGCCGCGCCACGCGGTGGACGCGCGTCACGCAGGAAGTGAAAGCGGGCGATGACGACCTGCTGCATGTCTATGACCACTTCAAGCCCGGCGTGCCCGAGTTCGCCGCCTTGCTGCCACCCGCACTGGCCTCGCGCCTGACCGCATGGGACCGCCGCCGCGTGCTCAAGGGCAAGACCCCCTGGGCCCTGCCCCTGAAGATCGGCACGCACTCGGTGATGGGAATGCTCGCACTGCGCACGCTCGCCAACCTGACGTGGCTACGCGTTCGAGGCAGCCGGTTCGCCAACGAACAGGCCATGATTTCAAAGTGGCTTGATGCCGTGGTCCAGGGCACCCAACGCGACTGGCAACTCGGCCATGAGATCGCGCTGTGCGGCCGTCTCATCAAGGGCTACGGCGCAACCAATGAACGCGGCAAGGACAACCTGCTCCACGTCATCGACCACCTCGCGCAGGGCCAGGACCCGCGCGCCGCCGCGCAGGCGATTGCGGCGGCGCGCGAAGCGGCGCTTGCCGATGATGCGGGCAAGGCGCTCGACGCAGCACTGGTCCAGCACGGCGCGCCAGCCAGGCCGGTGAAGGAGCATCCGATCCGCTTCATGCGCAAGCCCGGTACATCACAAGCTGCAGCCATCCGCTGACAATGTTCACTCAAAAGCACAGGAGACAAGCCATGAAAAAAATCATATCCAGACTCGCCGCAGCGGCGCTGCTTCCATTGGCGTTGGCGGCCCCATCCGCGTTCGCGCAGGCGTGGCCTTCCAAGCCGATACGCGTGATCGTGAGCTTTCCGCCGGGCGGCGCGGCCGACCAGATCGCGCGCGCCATTTCGCAGCCGCTGCAGGAAGTGCTCGGCCAGCCGGTCGTGGTCGAGAACCGGGCCGGTGCCAACGGCAATATCGCTGGCGACTACGTGGCCAAGTCCCCCGGCGACGGCTACACGCTGCTCATGAGTTCGGGCGGGACGGTGTCGATCAATCCGCACCTGTACCCGAAGATGTCGTTCGATCCGGCAAAGGACCTGACGCCCGTCGCCGCTGCCGCACGCGTGCTGGTGTTCCTCGAAGTGAACCCGACCAAGGTGCCGGTCAACACCGCCAAGGAGTTTCTCGCCTACGTCAAGGCCAATCCCGGCAAGCTCTCGTTCGGCTCGCCCGGCAGCGGCAGCTCGCCGCACCTGGCCGCTGAGATGATGAAGGCCAATGCCAACATCTTTGCCACCCACATTCCCTACCGGGGAGCCGCGCCCGCCATGCAGGACCTGCTGGGCGGCCAGCTGGACTTCATGTTCGATCCGGGCATCGGCCTGCAACACGTGAAGGCCGGCAAGCTCAAGCTGCTGGCCGTGGGCAGCCCGCGCCGCTCGCCACAGTTCCCCGATGTGCCGACGATGGAAGAAGCGGGCCTCAAGGGCTTCGATGCCGATACCTGGTTCGGCTTTTATGCACCGGCTGCAACGCCGCCTGCGGTCGTGACGCGCCTGAACACCGAGATCAACAAGATCCTGCGCTCGCCCGCATTCACCGAACGCATGGCCGCAATCGGCGGCGTGGCTGCGCCGATGAGCCCTGCCGACTTTGCCGCGCGTGCGCAGATCGACAGCGCGCGATTCGGCGCCCTCATCAAGGCGCGCAACATTCGCGGCGACTGATGCCAAAAGAAGTCACTTACACCCTGCACGTCGAGTTCGGCGATTGCGATCCTGCGCGCATCGTCTGGTTTCCGAACTTCTTTCGCTGGATCGACGCGGCGTCGCGCCACTTCTTCATCGCGTGTGGCGTGCCGCCCTGGCACGAGCTGGAAAAGAGCCACGGCATCATCGGCACGCCGCTGGTGGACACCCACGCCAAGTTTCAGAAGACCGCGTCATACGGCGACACCTTGCAGATCCACGCGTCTATCACCGAGTGGCGCGGCAAGAGCTTCGTGCAGCACTACCGCGTGACACGGGGCGACGACGCCATCATGGAATGCGATGAAGTGCGCATCTTCGCGGCCCGCCGTGAAGGCGACGCGACGGGCATACGCGCGGTGGTCGCGCCCGACGAGATTCGAAGGCTCTGCGAGTAGCAGCAAACCTCGCGGCCGGCTGGGTCTCTGACTACAGCACCAGCACGGCCCTGAAGTCGTTGACGTTGGTGTGCGTAGGTCCGGTGACCACCAGGTCGCCCAGGGCGCTGAACCAGCCGTACGCATCATTGCGCTCAAGGTAGGCCGCCGACTTCATGCCCAGGGCCAGCGCACGGGACAAGGTATCAGGCGCGACGAACGCGCCCGCGTTGTCCTCGACGCCGTCGATGCCATCGGTATCGGCCGCAAGCGCCCACACGCCTGCCTGACCGTGCAGCGCCTGTGCCAGGCCCAGGCAGAATTCGCCCGCCCGTCCGCCCCTGCCGCGAGGCGTCCCCTGCGCCTGCTTTTTCACCGTCACGGTGGTCTCGCCGCCCGAAAGAATCACGCACGGCTTTCGAAAGGGCTCGCCCCTGAGCGCGACAGCACGCGCCAGGGCTGCATGCACCTTGCCCACTTCGCGTGACTCGCCTTCGATCTCGTCCGAAAGAATGTGGGCTTCAAGGCCCGCGTCCCGGGCGACCTGAGCGGCAGCTTCAAGTGACTGCCACGGCGTGGCGATCATGCGCAGCTGGTGACCGTTGAAGATGGCGTCCCCCGGCTTGGGGGTTTCCATCGCACCTTGCTCCAGCAGGCTCATGATCGCGCCGGGCAACTCGATGCGATAACGCGCAAGAATCGCGACCGCGTCGGCGCAGGTCGTTGCATCGGCAACCGTCGGTCCGCTGGCGATCACCGAGGGATCATCGCCCGGAACATCGCTGATGGTGAGCGTGACCACGCTGGCGGGTGCGCATGCCGCTGCAAGACGGCCGCCCTTGATTCGCGAGAGATGCTTGCGCACGCAGTTCATCTCGGTGATGTTGGCCCCGCACTCCAGCAGTTCCCGGTTGATGCGCTGCTTGTCCTGCAGCGTGAGTCCCTCGGCCGGCAATGTGAGCAGCGATGAGCCACCCCCCGAAATCAGGCACAGCACCAGGTCGCGGGCGGTGAGCCCCTGCACGGTCTGGAGGATGCGGGTGGAAGCCTGCATGCCAGCCTCGTCGGGAACCGGGTGAGCGGCTTCCACGAGCTCGATGCGTTTTGCAAGGCCTTGCGGCCGGGGCGGAATATGGTCGTAACGGGTGACCACCAGGCCGCTCAGCGGGGCATCAGCCGGCCAGAGCGCTTCGACCGCCTGCGCCATCGATCCACCAGCCTTGCCTGCGCCTATCACCACCGTGCGGCCCCTGGGCGGTGGTGGCAGGTATGCGGCCATGTTGTGCAGCGGCAAGGCTCGCTGCACGGCGGCGTTGTACAGGCGTTCCAGGAATGCGCGGGGGTCCAGCGCGGAGTCAGTCTTCATGAAAAAATCTCCAGCGGCCATTGTGACCGACACCCCCCGGTGTCGCCGCCGCTACCGCAGTGCCCTGTCGCTTGCAGCGGGCTCGGCTTGCAGGGCAAGCGCCACGGTAAAGACGGCGCCCTTGCCGGGTCCGTCGCTGTGCACGGTCAGCCTGCCGCCCCATCTCCATGGCCGCCAGCGCGCGACTGGTGAACCTGATCGGCAACGCGGCGCAGGCGATGCAGGGGCTTGTCTCCGAGCTGAGCGAAGGCGCCGCAGCCCTGCAGCGCAACCAGGTCGGGAAGGCCTGACCCAGGTTGCAGCTGCGCGACGCCCTCCACACCAGTCAACCGCTTGAGCAATGCCTGATGCCCCGTGGAATCCTTGGCCAACAGGGACATGGCTCGCTTCGCCTGCCTATTTCTTGCCCAGGTTCAGCCGCTGCGCGCCTTCGGTATACAGCTTCGTCTTCTCGCGCATGAAGGCATCCATCTGGTCCACGCCCACGTTGATCAGCTCGAAGCCGCTCTTGGCCGCCAGCTCCTTCATCTCGGCTTCGTTGTTGAGCGAGGCCCACAGGTCGGAGATGCGCTTGCGCTCTGCCGGCGGCGTTGACTTGGGCACGCCAATGCCGCGGTACGCACCGTCCACCCAATCGACGCCCAGCTCACGGAACGTGGGCACATCGGGCAGCAGCGGATGGCGCTTTTCCATGGCGACGGCCAGGGCCCGCACCTTGGACTTGTTGTTGATCGCGAACGCGGTGTAGGTCACTGCGCCGTCGATCTGGTTGCCCACCACGGCCAGCGACATATCGCCCGTGCCCTTGTATGGAACATAGGTGCTCTTGATGCCGAACGCCGCGTTGAGGCGCTCATGCGAGGCGTGGTTGGCCGAGTTCAATCCCGAGCCGCCCAGGTTCATCTTGCCCGGCGCTTTTTTGGCGGCCTCGATGAAATCCTTGAACGTCTTGTGCGGGCTGGCCTCGGGCACCACCAGCGCATCGGGCGTGAAGTGGAACCAGAACACCGGCGTGACGTCGGCGGTCTTGTATTGCACTTCGCCTTCGATCGGCTGGAACACGATGTGCGGCAGGTTGACCCCGACGATGTTCAGCCCGTCGGGTGGCAGCTGGTTCATCTGCGACCACATGAGCGCGCCGCCGGCACCGGCCTTGTACTGGATGATGGTGTCCACTGCGGGGCACTTCTTCTTGAGCACCACCTGCTGATGGCGTGCCGACAGGTCTGATTCGCCGCCGGGTGGAAAGGCCTGCCAGTAGAGAACGTTCTTGTCAGGGCAGGCCTGCGCGGATTGCGCGAATGCGCAAGGCGCTGCGAGAACGAGTGCTGCGATGCCGAAAGCGCTGCGGATGCTCATGAACTGCGTCTCCTTTTTAATTAACAAAACCGGTCACGCCAGCCATGCGCAGGCTACTCCACATCGTCATGGCTTTCGCGGCTTCCACACTAGCACGGCAGTTGCGAATCGCCGTTGGTAGAACCTCGGGTGACCCCGGCCCTGGAGCGCGGGGTTTCAGATCGCCCTGTTCAGGTCAACGTCGACGCCCGCCCGCTTCATCGTGCGGGCCAGCAGCAGGTGCCACAGGCCGCTGTCATCGATCGCGACGCTGAGCGCGCCTTCCAGCGCCGACTTGCTGCCGCCTGGACCTGCGCCAAGAAAGCAGATGCGCTCTTTCGACAGCACTGCGAGCAGGAACCCGGTGGCCAGCAGCGTGGAAGGCGAATCGCCGCCTTGCGCGGGGGTGAACACAGCGAAGTCCACGCCGCGAAGCTCCTCCAGCGCGCTGACCGAAATGGCGGCCTGCGTGCCGGGCTGGTGGCCGACCATGACGGGTTCCAGCCCGAGCTGCTCCAGAAGCTGGGAGAGCTGGCTCGCGGTGTCGTCGAGCGCGCCGATGACGGCAACGCGCGCTGGGGAGTCTTTGGAGGCTGTGGGAACGGGTGCAGAGGTGGACATGGGCGTAGGCGCCGGGGTGGGCGCAGTAGTCGGTCGGGGGGTGGGGGCGGGTGTCGG
>NZ_JANU01000064.1:65365-66016 GCF_001044395.1 Caenimonas sp. SL110 | reverse complement strand
AGCCGGCGTTCGGCGTGAAGATGCCGGTGAAGGTCCGGTTGTCGCTGGTGCCCAGGACGCCCATCGTGCCGACGACCGTGCCGGCGCCGTCCTTCACGCTGACGTCGCCAGCCGTGAAGGTACCCGCGGCGGCCGGTTCGCTCAGGGTGAACGTGATGGTCGGATCGGCATCGCTGGCGATGAGCAACAGGTCGGAGGACGTGATCGCCGTGACTGATGGCGCGACCTTGTCGACCAGGATGCCGAGCACGGACGACGCCAGGTTGCCATTGCCCGACAGGCTGGTGAACTGATTCGCTGCGACGCCGATCAGGGCCGTGCCCGCGAACCCGGCATTGGGCGTGAAGGTGCCGGTGAAGGTCTGGTTGTCGGCCGTGCTCAACGCGCCCATCGTGCCGACGATGTTGCCGGCGCTGTCGGTGAGGCTAATGTCACTGGCTGTGAACGTGCCAGCTGCGGCCGGCGGGTTGATCACGAAGGTGATTGTGGGATCGGCGTCGCCGGCAATGATCGAGGTGTCGTTGGACAAGACGGAGACGGTCGGCGACGTCTTGTCCACTTCGATGCTGAGCGCGGTCGAGGCGGTGTTGCCGTTGCCCGGCACATCGGTGAACCGGGAGCCCGCAACGCTGATCAAGGCCGCGCCTGTGA
>NZ_JANU01000064.1:0-65355 GCF_001044395.1 Caenimonas sp. SL110 | reverse complement strand
AGCCCGTTGGCATCGGTGACCACCAGCGTGCCGGTGACGGGCTGCGCGGCGTCTTCGGTGCCTGTGCCACTGATTGCACCGCCGATCTGTGTCGGGACGTTGCCCTGCTTCACCGTCACGGAGACCGAGGCGGTTTCCGTCACGCCGCCAGACGTGACCGTGTAGGTGAACGAATCAGGGCCTGTGTATTCGCCAGTGGGCTTGTAGCTCACCTCCCCGTTCGCACCGATCGTGACCTTGCCGTGCGATCCCTGGCTCACGGATGTGATGACGGGCGCGCCTTCGAAGTTGTCTGCACTGGCCTTGTGGGTGCCAGTGAGCAGGTTGGCCGTCACCGTCGTGCCTTTGAACGTCGTGAGCTTGTCGGCCACGATGTCGGCGACCGGCGCGACAAGAATGTCCATCACTTTGGTGTAGTGAGCCCCGCCGCTGGCGACCTCGGCGTTGATGGTGAGTGTCGCCGTGCCGTTGAAGTCCGCATCGGGCGTGTACTTCAGATCGGAGAGAAAGTCGGCAACTGCGGCCTGCGAGACACCGGTCAGCGCTACCGAGTTCCCCAATGAACCCTCGGTGTTGGCGAACTCCCCATGGGAGACTGCGATGGAGAACAGGTTGCCAGCTTCAAAGTTGTGTCCCTGTCCGTAGTCGACGCTGATGGCGTTCGCGCCTGTGAAAGCAAACCCGACGTCTTCATTCGTGCTGATGCCAGAGGGACCGTCAATCGGCTCTGCATACACGGTCACGCTCACATGCCCGGTTTCGGTGACGCCGCCTGAGGTGACCGTGTAGGTGAAGGAGTCGGGGCCTGCGTAGCCCGGGTCCGGGTTATAGGTGACGCGGCCGTTCTGCTCGATCGTGACGCTGCCGTGCGCGCCCTGGCTGACGGCAGTGATGCTGGGCGAGCCTTCAAAGTTGTCGGCGCTGCCGCCGGCGAAACCGCCCAACAGGTCGCCGGTGACAGGGACATTTTTCACCGTCGTCAGCGTGTCATCCACGATGTCGGCATCTGCGGCCACAACAATCTCTACCACTTTGCTGTAGAACGCCCCGCCGCTGGCGACCTGGGCGTTGACGGTGAGGGTCGCTGTCCCGTTGAAGTCCGCATCCGGCGTGTACTTCAGATCGGAGAGAAAGTCGGCAACTGCGGCCTGCGTGACACCGGTCAGCTCTACCGAGTTGCCCAATGACCCCTGGGTGTTGCTGAACTGTCCATTCGAGACCGCGATCGAGAACAGGTTCTGGGCGTCGAAGTTGTGCCCCTGGCCATAGTCGACGCTGATCGCGTTCGCGCCGGTGAAACTGAGTTGCGCGTCTTCGACCACCTCCATCGTCTGCGGACCCGAGAGATCCAGAAGGCTCGCGAATCCCGCCACGTTCGGGGCGAGTGCCGCCATGGCAGCGTCAAAGACAATGCGTGGCTCCAGGGCCAGGCGCACGCCCGGAACAGGTGAGAGGTGTTTTTTCATGGCGCGCCCAACATGTCAGCAAAGGTACGCCTCGCAACAGTTCGCCACATCGGCCATTGGGCCGAGTACCAAGGACTGAGACGGGGCGTGAACCTAGGCCGCTGGAAGGTCGGCAGTCGGCATCACGGCCGCCAAAAACCGGTCGGTACTGTGCCGGACATCATGTTTCAGAGCCTGGCGGTTCGCCCTGGAGACCAGTTCTTCGTAGTAGGCCGAATCGCCGAAAATTCGCCTGAGCTCTTCAAGCCACGGGCGCACGACCGCTTCGGGCGCCCGCTCGTTACGCTGTGTCGTCACATCCCCCGGCAGGTCGAAGATCACACCCGCTTCGCCCGCCAGCTCGGGCGGCCCACCGCAGCGACTGGCCAGTACAGGAATACCGTTGACCAGCGCTTCAACGACGACACGTCCACCGCTCTCGTGCCAGACCGAGGGCACCAGCAAGACCTGGGTGACGGCGTAAACCGGTCTCATGTCCAGCTGGTGACCAATGACTTTGACGTTCGGAAAATCGGCTGGTGAATGCGCAAGCACGGCAAGCGCTGCTTCCCAGCGTCCACGGCTTTGCACCACGAGAAACTTGAGCTCAGGTGCCTCACGCGAGGCCAGCAGCGCAAGCGCCATGAAAACATGCACGCCCTTTTCAAATTCCGGATTGATGAAGGTGATGAATTCAGGCCTGCGCTGCGGTGCCTTGAAGCGCGCCGCATCGATGAACTTGCCCACCGGCTTGCAATCGAGGCCTAGCCGTTTTTTGTACAGGTCGGCTGTGGCCTGCGTGTCTGTGACCACCACCGAGACATCGCGAAACGTCTCGCGGCGCTCGTAGCCACCGTGGGCCAGGTAGAACACAACCGGGATTTTCAGCAAGCGCGCCTCGTGCATGACCACGCCCTCGAGCATCAGGTCGCCAGACAGGATGACCATGTCGGGCCGATTTCGCAGCAGCTCATGGCGCAAACGCTGGAGAAATAATTCCTCTTCGCGAGAAGTCATTTCCAGTCGCCGGCTTGACCGGGTGCGCACCATGAAATGCTCCACACCGTGCACGGTGGTGTGCAGCACCTCGTGCGTCTGGAGATCGGCGTCCCGTGTGGCCTGGGCAACCCGTTCGCCGCCTTCCTCGCAATCGAAAAGCTGAGCCTCCAGCGCCACCGCCCGATAACCCCGGGTCGCAAGCGAGGCGAGCAACGCGTGCATCGAGATTGCAGCACCGCTGGTCATGTCGAGACTGCACATCGGCGATGCGTACAGGATGCTGGGACCGGCCTTGCTCATGGTTGAAGAAAATCTCTCAGCAAGGATTGATGAAACACGCGTCGTAGCGTAGGTCGGATACGGATGGGCGAAATCGGTATGTTCCCGACTGGCAGGCTGCGTGGCCTAAAGAATTAACTCTCCGCAATTCGTTACCAAGCTTTTGATTTGACTGTGGTTTTGCGTTAACTAGATCACGCGTCTGACTTGCTCTTTTCACATGCGGGGCATACCTTGGCACCACCGCCGCTTCCTCGTGGCGTGGTGAGCAAAACATATGCGTTGGCTAAAACCGAATCTCAGAAGCAGCATCTACGGATTGTTGGGTAATCCGGTCAAGCCTTCGGAGTCCATTCTTGAAAACGGGACCGAGGACATCCGCGAGTCGATGCTCGCGGCGCTGGGCGATCAGGGGTCCAAGGACTTTCCGCAGATCACCCGGCGCATCCGTTACGCAAACGACATCCAGGCGCTGTGGTACCTGCGCGGCGACCTGATGGCCGCGCTGGCGTCCATCCATGGTGAAAGAGTGGCTCGCGAGCGTGTGGCCTCGCTGACGGCGCAGTTCCAGGGGCTCTTGCCAGGCGGCCTGGCTTCCCGCCCCAGCCCGCTGGTGGGCTGAACCTGCTCCACCCCAGACGGGATCAGTGACTGTGTCCCCACAGCACGAATGCGTCCCTGCCCTCTACTTCCAGATTCACTTTCGCACCCACCGGTAGCGCGACCTTGGTCGGGACATGACCGAACGGCAGGTTGGTGAACACCGGCGCTTTCACCTGCGTGCGCAACCAGTCGACAACGGTTTTGAGCCTGTAGCCCTTGTCGTGCGGCACCGGCTTGTAGTTGGTGAAATGACCCAGGATGATCGCCTTCTGGTCCTTGAGCACGCCGGCGTAGAGCAGCTGCGTCAGCATGCGTTCCACGCGGTATGGGTGCTCGTGCACGTCTTCCAGAAACAGGATTCCACCCTTGACCCTGGGCAACCACTCGGTGCCCGCGAGCGACGTGATGATGGCGAGATTGCCGCCCCACAGTTGGCCCTTGATGTGCAGCGGCTTGTCTTGTGCTTCTGACGCCGGCAGTTGCCAGCCTGCGCCCTCGCCTTGTCCGCTGACGAGGTCTTCGAAGCACGCTTGCATGATGTCGTCGGGCTCGCCTTCGATGCCGAAGTCTTCACCGAGCGCGGGGCCTGCCCAGGTGACGCTGCCGGTCTTTGCCATCACCGCACATTGAAATGCCGTGAAGTCGCTGAGCCCCACGAACTTCATACCCTTGTCGATCGCCTTGGCTACCGTCTTGTACCGGATGCCGGGCAAGAGCCTTGTCAGGCCGTAGCCGCCTCGGGTGATGAGCGCCACGTCAGCGCCGCTGGCGGCTGCACGATGAATGGCTGCAAGCCGCGTCTCGTCGTCACCGGCAAAACGCATATGGGTTGCGAAGACGGCCTCGTCGAGTTCGACTTCATGGCCCAGGGCCTTCAGGCGCTGGACGCCGCGCCTGACCACGGCCTTGTCGCGAATCGCGCTGGAAGGCGAAAAGATGTAGATATGTTTTTTCACCGGTGGAAGTATCCCACTGCCGCGCGAGCGATGGGCTCGCCATGCTCCTGGACGAAGTGACCGGCGTTCGCGATCACCATCGGGTCGGGACATCCGCGTATCGATTCGCGCAGCGTTTGCATGACGGGAACGCCGAGCACGGGGTCGGCAGCGCCGATCGCCATCATGGATTGACCTTGCCACTCTTTCGCAAAAAAGTCGCGAGCCTGGCGCGACACGGCTGCGCCGTCGGCATCCCTGTGCTCGGGCACCATGGGCGGGAACGCACGCAGTGCCGCACGATGTCCGCGGTCGGGAAATGGCGCGTTGTAGGCGGCGAGTTCAGCCTCGGTCATCTGCGGATTGCCTCGCCCAAAGAGACGCGCCACGTCGAACTCCGGCGTCTTCGCGCACATGGTTCGCCACGCCAGAAACCCGGGACTGAGCGGCGTGTCACCGGTTGCAAAAGTTGTGTTCATGACGAGCAGGCCGAGGTAGCGCTGCGGGCCTTCCATCGGCAGCGTCAGGCCCAGGATGCCGCCCCAGTCCTGGACTGCCAGCACGATGTTTTTCAGATCAAGCCGCTCGATGAATTCGAGCAGGACCTGACGATGCCAGCTGAACGTGTGCGCGGAGTCCTTCTTTGGCTTATCGCTCTTGCCGAATCCGATGAGGTCAGGCGCAACGACGCGATCGCCCGCCTCCAGCAACACCGGGATCATCTTGCGGTACAGATAGCTCCAGGCCGGATTGCCGTGCAGGCATAGCCAGGTGCGGCGAGCGTCTGCCGGACCTTCATCGAGGTAGTGCATGCGCAGGCCGGCGAGCGAGGGAAGGTCTGCGACATAGCGAGGCTCCCAGGGGTAACCGGGCAACGCGTCGAAACGGCTTTCAGGCGTGCGCAGCGCATCGTCGCGGACGGGCTGCGCGGCGGCGCGACTGTTCTCGCGGCGCTCGCGAAAGAAATCGGCGAGCGCCAACGAGCAATCGTGCTGGAGCACGCCGCCCTGCACCGCCGTGTGGTGATTGAGTTGCTCTTGCGCAAAAAGATCGACGACCGATCCGGCCGCGCCGGTCTTGGGATCGGCTGCGCCATAAACGACCCGCGCGAGCCGCGAATGCAGCATCGCACCAGCGCACATCGCGCAGGGTTCGAGCGTCACATAAAGCGTGCAACCGTCCAGGCGGTAGTTGCCGAGCGCCTTGGCTGCGGCGCGCAAGGCGTTGATTTCGGCGTGTGCGGTGGGGTCGTGGTCCGCGATGGGCGCGTTGCGTCCGGTGGCGATCACCTCGCCATTTCGAACGAGCACTGCGCCTACCGGTACTTCTCCGGAAGCTCTCGCGGCGTCGGCCTGCGCGAGCGCCAGCCGCATGAAGTCATCGTCTGTCCGTGACGCGGCGGTCATATGAACTACTTCGTCTCGTCAGGCATGGGCCGCGCCTGCTGCATCGCGTCCTGCACCTGCTTTTGCACTTGCTGGACCTGTTGCTGCGGCGTGCCCGTTGGCGCAACGACTGTGCCTGCCGGGGCGGATGCCGCCGAGCCGGCGGGTGGACCGGACATGGCGCCCAGCTGCTTTTTCGCAAGGATTCCCACGATGGCCACCACCACCAGCAGGCTCAAGACACCAAAGACGACGCGCATATCAAGCTCCTGGTTTGAGTCGGTCCATCCAGCCGGCAAGCGCGCGCTCGTCATCGCCGCCGGCCAGGTAGCCGCTGTGCAGCGCCTCACGTGACTCGGGCCGGTGCTGGTTGATTTTCAGTTTGCATTGCCACTGCAGCACGCGCAGCTCGAAGCCCACGATACCCGGCAGCATCTTGTTGGCGAAGTCTTCGCCGAGGTCCCGCCACTGCTGCGCGTAGGTGGGTTCATGGTCGCCGATCAGCTTCTTGAGCAAAGCGTCCTTGGCCGCGTTGTCTTCGATGAGGCGCGCCTGCACCTTGCAATGCACGGCCACGTAATTCCAGCTGGGGACGCGCGCCTTGTCTGCATAAATCTTCGGTGACTGGTAGGCATCCGGCCCGATGAAAACCGCGAGCGCCTCGGGCCTGTCCTGCAGGTATCGCCAGTGCGGGTTGGGTTTGGCGCAGTGACCCCAGAGAACGAACTGATCGCCCTGCCCGCCCTCAACCGACAGGTGCAGCGGCAGGTGCGTGACGAACGGAAACCCGTCGTCGTCGTTGGAGATCAGGCTTGCGAATGCGTTCTCACGCATCAGCGTGGCCGCGACGGCCGGGTCGGTCGATTTGAAGTGCGGCGGCAGGTACATGCGGCAATTGTGCCGCCTTCGATCATGTCCGGGCGCTGCTGAAGGACGCGGTCGGCATGGCACTTGTGTTCGCACTCATATTGCCGCTAGCGTCGCTGGCCGCTCGTCACGGTGAACGCCACGGTGGGCACCGTGAAGTCTTCGAACGATGCACCCAGCGCGATTTCGCCATCGCTGACCAGGACGCAATCGTTTCGGCGCAGGGCCAGTTCGAGTGAATTGCCGTTGAAGCGCACCCAGGTTCCGTAGCTGCTCAGATCGGTGAGGATGAAGGTGCCGTTGCGCCAGTCGATACGCGCGTGCAGCCGCGAAACGCGTTGGTCGTTCACCTCGAAATCGGCTGCACCCGCGCGCCCGAGGTGCACGGGCATCTGGTCCAGCGTGAACAACCTCTGCTGGTCGAGCCACGACAGCGCGATGCCCTGCGCCGGCGGTGGCAGCAGCGCTGCGCCACGATTGGGCGCCAGTGCTGCGGGGACCGTGAGGTTCATGGTGTGGACTTCTACATCCCACTCGACGCGATAGATGGTCGTCGCGTTGCTCTTGCCGCGAATGGGCACAGGCCCCAGGCTGCGAAAGCGAACTCCATGCGGGTCCGAGCGATGCTGCGTGACGACCGATTTCGTGGCCCATATCTGGTCGGCGCCCGACAGGTCCGAGAGCCGCGATGCCATGTTGACGGCGTCGCCGTAGCAGTCGCCGTCCACATCGATCACTTCACCGGAAGCCACGCCCACCTGCAGCCGCATGCGGACCTGCTTGGGCCATTCCTGCAGGCGCTGCGCGTGTTGGCGTTGCAGATCGACGGCCGCGTGTACCGCACCTATGCCGTCGGGGAAGACGGCCAGGACGCCATCGCCCAAGGTCTTGACGACGCGCCCGCCGTTTTCCACGACGACGTCGCCTATCCATTGCGTGAGGGTGGTGACGGTTCGGGTCGCCATCTCATTGCCCAGGACCTCGAACAGGCTGGTGCTACCCGTGAGGTCCGCGAAGATAACTGTGGTGGTGGCCGACATTTCCTGCAGATCATAGATGGGCCCCGAGGGTGTTCCAAGCCCTGCGAATCGGCCTGGACGACTTCAGGCGGTCCAGCGCAACAAGGTCACCAGCAGTATCACCACGCCCAGGCCGAGGTTGACCGAGACCCATGTGCGGATCTGCGCCAGCGCGGCTGCGCCTGCGGCCCAATCGGACCCGGCAACGGCCCGGCCGAGACGCTTGTAGAGCGCGAATCGGATGTGCATGAAGATCGCCACCATCGCCACACCCAGCACCGCCATGACGGTCCAGGCCAATGGCATCTCGAATTTTCCTCCGGACTGCACCACCTGCTTTGCCACACGGCCAATCATCCAGACACCGCTGGCGAGCGTCGCCAAAGATGCGACCAGTACCGCCTGGAAGAAACGCCCCAGGACGTCGTGCATGAGGCGCAGCCGAACCGCAGGCTCGAGCTGCGCGAGGGTCGGACGCAGAAAGAAGTGCGCGAACGCCATTCCACCGATCCAGACAATGATGGACAGGACGTGCACTGTCTTGAGCGCTGCATAAATCATCGAAGACTTCCCTTGCGGTTGAGAACCTGCTTCACACCCGTCAGAGTATGGCAGCAGCCCATGCTCAGCGAGTCGCCACGAAGCGGCCGGCGCTCGACTGCGAGCCCGCGCTTGCGCGGCGGCGCCACACTGCGATGAGTATGTGTAGCCCGGCACCCAGCGCCAGCAGCAGCGCACTGCCAATGCCCCAGACCGACCAGGACACCACCGTCACGCCTGCCGCCAGAGCCGGTGCGGCCTGAAGCAGCCCGTCGACAAACGGTCCGAGGCCCGCCAGCATCTGGCTGACCGCTTGCGCAATCTCGGCAGGTATCCAGGGCGTGAGCCAGGGCGGCAGAACCAGTGTGTGTGCGGCCGACGCCGCGCCAGAGAGCCCGCCCGCATGAGAGACCGCCCACACGGCGGACGCATGAAGCGCCCATGCCGCCAGGGACCACAGCGCCAATAGCGCAAGCACAGAGAGCCAGCTGAAGGCAAAGAACATGATCGGACTTTCGTTGGTTCAAGTGGCTCGGAGTGTGCTGAAAAAGCCTGTTCGAATAAATCAGCTGCAAGCGCACTTATAGTTCGATTTTTCCGCACTGGAATACGCATGCTGAACTACCGCCACCTCCACTACTTCTGGGTCGTCACCAAGGAAGGCGGATTTGCCCGCGCCGCCGAACGGCTTGACATGGCAGTGCAGACCATCAGCGCGCAAGTCCGGGACCTGGAAAAATCACTGGGTCACCAGTTGCTCAAGCCTTCGGGCCGCGGGGTGGTCCTGACCGATGCAGGCCAGGCCGCCTTCGCGCGAGCCGAGGAGATCTTTCGACTGGGCCAGAGCATTCCCGATGAGGTTCGTGGAGCCGCCAACAGCCAGGTGGCCCGCCTGGCGGTGGGGCTTTCTGACGGCATCTCCAAGCTCGCAGCCCATGCGCTGCTGGAGCCGGTCTTGGGCACGCCCAACCTGCGGCTGGTTTGCCACGAAGGTGAGTTCGAGCAGCTGCTGGGTGAACTGGCGCTGCATCACCTCGACCTGGTGCTGGCGGGGCAGGCAGCACCACGAAACCCGAATCTGCGGCTGACCAGTGAACGGCTCGTCGATTCACCGGTCGACTGGTACGGCCCGGCCGCCCTCGTCCGCAAGGGTGAACGCGACCGGTTTCCGCAAGCCCTGGACGACCTGCCGGTGCTGCTGCCGACCGGGCACTCGGCGCTGCGATCGACGCTGGATCACTGGTTCGAGACGCAGGGCCTGCACCCGCACATCGTCGGCGAGTTCGAAGATAGTGCGTTGCTGGCGGTGTTTGCAGCGCGCGGGCTTGGCGTGTTCCCGGTCAGCCGGCTGGGGGCAGGTGACGTCGGCCTGATGCGCGGATTGCGCCTGCTGGGCAGCAGCGATGGCGTCAGGGAAGAAATCCACGCGATCCGCTCGCGCCGCGGCGAACATCACCCTTTGGTGATGCGGGTGCTGGCCGGCGCCCGTTCTGGACGATGACTGCTCGATTGTTCGGTTTTTCCGAACCTGGACGACGGAACAATCTGCTTTTACAAGGCATCGCCTTGCCCTAGATTTGCCGCTGCTTTCCCATCGCGCAAATCTA
Organism: Caenimonas sp. SL110; assembly: GCF_001044395.1. Classification (GTDB taxonomy): domain Bacteria; phylum Pseudomonadota; class Gammaproteobacteria; order Burkholderiales; family Burkholderiaceae_C; genus Ramlibacter. Next base: position 55,676 of record NZ_JANU01000064.1, on the reverse strand, counting down.
TTTCAAGGTCAGTCATGCAAACCATCGGTTCTCCACTCATGTGGTCCTTATTCGCGGCGTTTGTCCTTGTGGCACTGCTGGTCGACTTCTTTGCGATGAGCAAGCAGGGTGCGCACCGCGTCAGCACCCGCGAGGCTGCCATCTGGTCACTCGTCTGGGTAGCCGTGTCCTTCGTCTTCATGGGCTGGATGTGGTGGTACCTCGGCGGCGCGGGCCCCGATGAAGCTGCGCGCTCACTGGCCAACAGCAAGTCGCTGGAGTTCCTCACGGGCTACCTGATCGAGAAGGCGCTGGCGGTCGACAACATCTTCGTGTTCCTGATGCTGTTCACCTACTTCGCGGTGCCTGCCCAGTTCCAGAAACGGGTGCTGATGATCGGCATCCTGGGCGCACTCGTTCTGCGCGCCGCGATGATCCTGGTGGGCGCCTGGCTGATCGCGCAGTTCCACTGGGTCCTCTATGTGTTCGGCGCCTTCCTGCTGTTCACCGGCATCAAGATGTGGTGGGCTGCGGGCCAGGAACCCGACCTGGACAACAACCCCGCCCTCAAGTGGATTCGCAGCCGCTTCAAGATCTCGCCGGACTATGACGGCGAGAAGTTCTTCACCCGGGTAGGCGGTACCCGGATGGCCACGCCGCTGCTGGTGGTGATCCTGCTCATTGGCATTGTGGACATCGTGTTCGCCGTGGACTCGATCCCGGCCATCTTCGCGATCACGACCGACCCCTTCATCGTGCTCACCTCCAACGTGTTCGCGATTCTGGGCCTGCGCGCGATGTACTTCCTGCTGGCCAACATGCACGAGCGCTTTCACCTGCTCAGCTACGGCCTTGCAATCGTGCTGGTGTTCATCGGCCTGAAGATGCTGATGATCGACATCTACAAGATTCCGGTGGTGTTCTCGCTCGGCTTTACCGCGGTCACGCTGGCCGTGACGATGATCCTGTCGCTGAAGATCCCGCCAAAGGGCACGCCGGGTGGGGCCTATCCGTTTGGTACCAAAAAGGGGGATGAGCAGGCATGAACCCCTGCACTTCGGGCGGGCCGGATGTCGCTGGCCCTGGCGAGCAGGAATGCCTGATTGCCAGCCGAGTAATCCCACTGCTCGATCCGGCACAGGCCCGGCGCGCAGTCTTGGCCCCAGCGCAGCAGGTTCACCGAATTGGGAACGCCCTGGCGAACCCGCGACGACACCGCCGTTCCTGCCTGCACCACACACAGGGGGCGGGCCAGGCCGGCAATCGGTTTCACATAAGGCAGGTGGATGTGGCCGCCCATGACGATGTCGGCGCCGGCTTGCGCCCAGCGCTCCAGCGCTGCAGCGTGGCCATGAAGCCGGTTAGGCGCATCCTCCTCGCGTATCACGGCCGCTGGCTGGTGCACCACCACCACGCGCAGTTGCTCCGGCTGCGCATTTTCGAGGAGACCAGCCACCCGCTCGACTTGTTGCGCAGAGACTTCACCATCCTTGTGACGCCGCGCACGGGTGGTGTTCACGCACACCACCAGTACGTCGGGCGAACGGTGCACAGGTTCGAGGTCGTTACCGAAGGACGCGATGTACCGTGCATACGGATGACGCAGGCGCGTCCACAGGTCGAACAGCGGTATGTCGTGGTTGCCCGGAACTGCCACCAGCGGCACGCCCAGGCGGTCTGTGAACGCGCGTGCGGCCCTGAACTGCGCCGGGCGCGCACGCTGGGTGATGTCGCCGGACAGCACCGTCAAGTCAGGCCGCTGCGAACGAGCCAGCGCGACCAGCGCCTCGACAACTGCGGGCTGTGCGGTACCGAAATGCGTATCGGAGATCTGCAGCAGGATGCTCATTCGTCATTCCCGCCCTGCGGCTTCAACAGGTAAAGCGGCTTGTCCAGCACACGGATGTCGATGGGTGCGCGCATGCGCGCCACTTCACCGTCGAATGCGACCACAAGCTCCGGACGGCCGGCAGCCAGCGTGGGCCTGACAACGATCTGGCGGAACTCGAAGCCGTCCACGCCAGCGGCTTCACCCAACCTCCCCATCGCGCCCCGCACCATGAGACCCATCATCGCAAGCGTCCCTATCGGCCGCAGCACGAGCGCAGCCAGGCTGCCGTGGCCGGGCGTTCCAGCCACGGTGTCCTTGGGGTCGGCACCGACTTGCTCCAGCTGCAGACGGTTGTTGCCCACAAACAGGGTCAGGGTCTGCACGTCGCGAACCAGGTCTCCCATTTCGATGTGGAGCCGGAGCCGGCGCTGGGCTCGCAGCAGCGTCGAACAGGCTGCCATGAAGGCCACCCAGCGGCTTCGGCCGAAGCGGGCCTTGAAGGCTTCGCGGTCTTGCAGCAAGTCAGGGTAGAGGCCGAGGCTGGCGTTGACGAGAAAGACGCGCTCGTTGATGCCGCCCACCTGGACCGGCATCGGAGCCGCCTGCAGCAGCATGCGAACGGCTTCGGCAGGGTCGGTGGGGATGCCGTGCGTCCGGGCGAAGTAGTTGAAGGTGCCCTGCGCGACGACACCCATGACACAACCTGTGGCGTGGGCGGCCTGGGCGACCGTGTTGAGCGTGCCATCGCCTCCGACCGCGACCACGGCAGAGCGGTTCGCCAGCGCCCTGCCCGCAGCCTCGCGCGCCACGCGGGCCAGATCGGTGGGCCCGCAGAAGTACAGCTGACCCAGCCGCCCTTCCACTTGCAACACCGACTCGATGATTTCCCGCTTCTGGTCTGCGTCGCTGCTGCCTGCAGCCGCGTTGATCAGAAACTGGATCGGTGCCGCAGGGTCGAGCGTGGGGGAGTCAGATACGCAGTGAGGCATGCCTGCGGAGAGGGTCAGGTCGCCTTCCAGACTTATTCCCACTCAATCGTCGCTGGCGGCTTGCTGCTCACGTCGTAGGTCACCCGGTTGATGCCGCGCACTTCATTGATGATGCGCCCCGACACCTTCTTGAGAAGCGCATACGGCAGCTCGGCCCAGTCGGCCGTCATGAAGTCGCTGGTCTGCACAGCGCGCAACGCCACGACATAGTCGTAGGTGCGTCCATCGCCCATCACACCCACGCTCTTGACCGGCAGGAACACGGTGAAGGCCTGGCTGGTGAGGTCGTACCAGCTCTTGCCGGTGGCCGGGTCGATGAAGTTGCGCAGTTCCTCGATGAAGATCGCGTCGGCTCGCCGCAGCAGGTCCGCGTATTCTTTCTTCACTTCACCCAGGATGCGCACACCCAGGCCGGGGCCGGGGAAGGGATGGCGGTACACCATCTCATGCGGCAGGCCGAGCGCGACACCGAGTTCGCGAACCTCGTCCTTGAACAGGTCGCGTAGCGGCTCCAGCAGCTTCAGGCCGAGCTGCTCTGGCAACCCGCCGACGTTGTGATGACTCTTGATCGTGACGGCTTTCTTGCTCTTGGCACCGCCGGACTCGATGACGTCCGGGTAGATCGTGCCCTGGGCCAACCACTTGGCGCCCTTGTGCGCGCCATCCAGGCCGGCCTTGAGGCGAGCCGCTTCGGCCTTGAATACTTCAACGAACTCGCGCCCGATGATCTTGCGTTTGGCTTCGGGTTCGCTCACGCCAGCAAGTTTGGACAGGAAGACTTCGCTCGCATCGACGCGCATCACCTTGGCGTGCAGCTTGCCGGCGAACATCTCCATCACCATGTCGCCTTCGTTCAGGCGCAGCAGGCCGTGATCAACGAAAACACAGGTGAGCTGGTCGCCGATCGCGCGGTGGATCAGCGCCGCCGCCACCGAAGAATCGACGCCACCTGAAAGACCCAGGATCACCTCTTCGTCGCCCACCTGCTTGCGGATCAGCTCCACAGCCTCTGCGATGTGGTCGCGCATGATCCAGTCCGGACGCGCACCGCAAATGCCGATGACAAAACGCTCCAGGATCGCCTTGCCCTGTTGGGTGTGCGTGACCTCCGGATGGAACTGCAAGGCGTAGAACCTGCGCTCCTCGTCGGCCATGCCCGCGATGGGGCAGCTCTCGGTCGAGGCCATCAGCTTGAAGCCCGGTGGCAGCTCGGTCACCTTGTCGCCATGGCTCATCCAGACGTTGAGCATGCCGTGGCCTTCGTCCGTCGTGAAGTCGGCGATGTTCTCCAGCAACCGGGTGTGGCCGCGTGCGCGCACGCTCGCAAATCCGAACTCGCGCTTGTGGCCACCTTCGACCTTGCCGCCCAGCTGGTGCGCCATCGTCTGCATGCCGTAGCAGATGCCCAGCACCGGCACGCCGAGCTCGAACACCGCCCGAGGGGCCTTGTCGGTGGTGTCTTCGTACACGCTCGCATGGCTGCCGGACAGGATCACGCCCTTGAGTTGTCCGTCTTTGGCGTATTCGCGAATCCACTCGTCGGAAACGTCGCAGGGCTGCACTTCGCAAAACACATGGGACTCGCGCACACGACGCGCAATCAGCTGCGTGACCTGGGAGCCGAAATCGAGGATGAGGATCTTTTGGTGTTGCATGGGGAAGGTGTGGGCCCGGTGTCAGTCGGCGCGGTAGTTCGGCGCTTCTTTGGTGATCTGCACGTCATGCACATGGCTTTCGCGAATGCCTGCTGCCGTGATCTCGACGAACTCGGCTTTGGCGCGCATGTCTTCGATCGTGGCGCAGCCGCAGTAGCCCATGCTGGCGCGGACACCGCCGGCCATCTGGAACACGATGGAAACCATCGAGCCCTTGTAGGGCACACGACCTTCGATGCCCTCGGGCACGAGCTTGTCGGCGTTGGGGTTGCCGGTCGTGGCTTCCTGGAAATAGCGGTCGGCGCTGCCCTGCTGCATCGCGCCGATGGAGCCCATGCCGCGATAGCTCTTGTAGCTGCGGCCCTGGTACAGCACGATCTCGCCGGGCGCCTCTTCGGTGCCCGCAAACATGCCGCCCATCATCACGGTGTGCGCGCCGGCCGCAATGGCCTTGGCAATGTCACCGGAATAGCGAATGCCGCCGTCGGCGATCAGGGGCACGCCGCTGCCGTGCAATGCAGTCGCGACGTTGTCGATCGCCATGATCTGCGGAACGCCCACACCGGCCACGATACGGGTTGTGCAAATCGAGCCTGGGCCGATGCCGACCTTGACCGCGTCCGCGCCCGCTTCGACCAGTGCCAGGGCTGCAGCGCCGGTGGCGATGTTGCCGCCGATGACATCGATGTGCGGGTAGTTCTGTTTGACCCAGCGCACGCGCTCGATCACGCCCTTGCTGTGACCGTGCGCGGTGTCCACCACGATGGCATCGACGCCGGCCTTGACCAGGGCCTCGACACGCTCTTCGGTGCCCTCGCCCACGCCGACCGCTGCGCCAACGCGCAAGCGGCCCGCCCCATCGCGCGCTGCGTTGGGAAAGCTGGTCTGCTTGGTGATGTCCTTGACGGTGATGAGGCCCTTGAGCTCGAACTCGTCATTGATGACGAGAAGGCGCTCCAGCTTGTACTTGTTGAGCAGGGCCTTGGCTTCTTCGGCCGTCGTGCCCTCGCGCACCGTGATAAGCTTTTCGCGCGGCGTCATGATCTGGCTGACCTGCACGTCGTATCGCGTTTCGAAGCGCAGATCGCGTCCGGTGACGATGCCGACCACCTTGCCGCCATCGACCACCGGAAAGCCGGAGATGCCCAGCTGTTCCTGCATGTCGATGACCTGGCGCACCGTGTGGGTCGGCGTGATGATGACCGGGTCCCGAAGGACACCGGATTCATATCGCTTGACCCGCGCAACTTCGGCGGCCTGCTGCTTCGGGGTGAAGTTCTTGTGGACGATGCCGATACCACCTTCTTGCGCGATGGCAATGGCCAGCCGCGCCTCGGTCACTGTGTCCATGGCGGCGGACACGAGCGGCAGATTCAGGGTGATGTTTCGGGAGAATCTCGTCGCGAGGGACGTGTCCTTGGGAAGGACCTGGGAGAACGCTGGCACCAGCAACACATCGTCGAAGGTGAGCGCTTTTCCTAAGAGGCGCATGTGAAAGCTCCAAAAAACGGATTGTACTCGTGTGCCCTTGGTACTAACCCTCGCGCACCGGTTGCCCTGCTTGTGACTAAGTCCTCAGGGTCGCGGCGGCCCGGGTAGCGCACGGATGGGGTGCAGCGCTACACTGCGCAGATGAAACCGATCCGTGCCGCCCTGCTCGCCATTGCGTGTTCCGCATGCGCAATCCCCTCGGTCTCGCTGGCCCAGTGGATGTGGGTCGACAAGGACGGCCGCAAGGTCCTGAGCGACCAGGCGCCGCCCAACGATATTCCGGCCAAAAACATCCTTCGCCAGCCCGGCATGAAAAAGCAGCAGGACTTTGCGGCTGCTCCGGTTGTGGCGTCAGAGCCGGCCAAGCCGGTGCCACTGGCAGCCAAGGCACCCGGCAAGGACCCTGCGCTCGAAGCCAAGAAAAAGGCTGCCGATGCGGCCGAAGCCGAAAAGCAGAAGGCCGCCAACGACGAGCGCGATCGCATCAAGGCCGAAAACTGCGCGAATGCCAAGCGTGCCAAGGCCAACTTCGACTCCGGAGCGCGCATCGCCCGAACCAACGCCAAGGGCGAGCGCGAGTTTCTGGACGACGCCACCCGCGCGGCGGACTCCAAGCGCGTGGAAGGCATCATTGCCAAGCAATGTGCGCCCGCTGCGGGCTGATTGCCAGCAGGAAATTCAGTAGCCGGCTTTTGCGCCAGCCCTGCGACTGGCGAACAATCCCGCCGCCTTCGCACCCTGCTTCTTGAATCGCTCACGGCGCGCGAGTTTGGGATCGACCTTGAGCGGCCGGTAGATCTCGACGCGGTCACCGTCGTGCAAAGCCGCATCTAGCGTTGTGCCGCGGCCCCAGATACCCAAATCGGCATTGGCCATTTCTATCGCGCCCGCTCGCAGCGCAGACGCAACGCTGGAGCCCGACGGCAATTCGACGTGAAGCTCGCGAACCTCCCGGGCAGCCGGCGAGAAAGCAATCGTCACGCGAATGACGCAGCCTTCACCCATGCACTTGTTCCGCGCGCTTGACGAACGCATCGACCATGCTGCCGGCGATCTTGTCGAACACCGGGCCGACAAGCGCTCCGAGCGCGGCATTGTCAAAGCCGTAATTCAATTGGAGCACCACCCGGCAGGCGCGCTGGTTCTCGTCGCCGATCGGGCTGAAGGTCCACTGCCCGTCGAGTTGCGAGAACGGGCCATCGATGAGCTTGAGCTTCACCTCGCGGCCGGGTACATGCAGGTTGTGCGTGGTGAACGTCTGGCGGATACCGCTGAAGGCGATGCCGACTTCTGCCTTCATGGAATGCTCGTCCTGCTCGAGTACCCTGGAGCGGTCGCACCAGGGCAGGAACTCGGGATAGCGCGCAACGTCGGTGACGAGAGCGAACATTTCGTCGGCGCTGTACCAGATGAGAACGGATTTGTGGACTGACTTCATTAGAATCTGCGCTTGCCGGGGCATTGTATGTATGGCCGCGCATCCCCATGTGCAATGCGCATTTCCATCTTTAATTCATGGCCTCCAGCAAACCCGACACCTCCAGCCGAATCGCAGACAACAAGAAAGCTGCCTACAACTACTCCTTTGAAGAGAAGTACGAGGCAGGCATGGTGCTGCAGGGCTGGGAGATCAAGGCCCTGCGCGCGGGCAAGGTACAGCTGACCGATGGCTACGTGGTCATCAAGGGCGGTGAGCTCTTCGTGATCGGCTGCCAGATCAACCCGCTCAACACCGCATCCACGCATGTCTCGCCCGACTCGGTGCGCACCAAGAAGCTGTTGCTGCACAAGGAAGAGATACGCCGACTCATCGGCAAGGTTGAGCAAAAGGGCTACACCCTGGTGCCGCTCAACCTGCACTGGAAGGGCGGAAAAGTGAAATGCGAGATCGCTCTGGCCAAGGGCAAGGCCGAGCACGACAAGCGCAACACGATCAAGGACCGTGAAGGCAAGCGCGAGGTCGAGCGGGCAATGAAGGGCAGCAGGCGCTAGGGCGCCCTGCCCCGAGACGGTTACAACGCCCGCAAGGGGTGTTGGTCGACGCTCCACGGGCTCTCGAAGAAGTCCGCGACCATATCCGGTGTCACGTCTTCGATGCGAGCCGGATTCCAGTTCGGCTGCTGGTCCTTGTCGATGACAAGGGCACGGATGCCCTCCACCGTTTCGCTCTCTGCGCCCTGTCGCAACTGAAAGCAGTTGCGCACGATGTCACGCTCCATCCGCAGGTCGTCCGCAAGCGACATGCGGCGACCCCGGCGCAGCTGTTCGAGCGTGACGTGCAGCATCAGCGGGGAGCGCTTGCGCAGCATGGCAGCAGTCTCTTCGGCCCAGGCAGAGCTGTCCGCTTCCAGTGCCTCAACGATTTCGGTCACCGTCGGCAATCCAAAAAAACCGTCGATGGCTGCGCGATTGATCTCGAGCACACAGGGCTCTTCGGACTGCACGCCCTCGCCCTCAAACGCAGACATTCCGCGCTCGATGTAGTGACCCCAGATAGCAGGAAGCCGCGCCGACTGAACCTGCACGTCGGCGAGCTGCGCATAGATCGCGTCATCGGCGCGTATGAGGTGTCCCGTCAGGGCCAGGTATTCGCCGATGAAGCCAGGACAGCGGCTGAGAAAGTACCCTCCGCCGACATCGGGGAACAAGCCGATATTCGTTTCTGGCATTGCCATCTTTGTGCGCTCGGTGACGATGCGCATTCCCTGCGCCACCTTGTGCTTTCCGTGGCCCGAGATGCCCATGCCGCCGCCCATCACGATGCCGTCCAGAAACACTGCATAAGGTTTTGGGTAGCTGTGAATGAGGTGGTTGAGTGCGTACTCGTCGGTGAAGAAATCTTCCAGCGTCGTGTCGCCGGCATGCGCCGCTTCATGGAACCAGCGGATGTCGCCACCCGCACAGAACGCACCAAAGGGCTGGCCGTCCTTGCCTGTGCCGCGCAGGGCGACGCGTTCGATCCACGGGTCGTCTTGCCACTCGCGCAAGGTCTTCGCAAGGTCACGCACCATCGACAGCGACAAGGCGTTGAGCGCCTTGGGCCTGTTGAGTGTGATGAGGCCGGCAGAGCCGACGCGTTCAGCCAGGATTTCGCTCATAGCCTTTGCCTCCAGCCAATGATTTCATTTGCGACCAGCGCCCCGATGACAAGGGCGCCGCCGATCAGCACATTGCGGTCGGGTGCTTCGTTGGCACCCAGCCATGCAAGGCCGATCCCGAACACGATCTCCAGCAGCCCGAGGAGCGACACCTCCGGCGCCGCCAGTACGCGCGCGCAGATCACCGACAGCGCACAGGGAATCGCAAGCTGCACGACGCCCAGCAGCGCAAGCCATGCGACATCGGTGCCCGAAGCCTCGAAAGGCATTGCAAGCGGCAGCGTGACCAGCGCCGAGATTGCGGCCCCGACGAGCACGCATGGTACGAGATCGAGCTTCTCGCCACGACCCTGGCTACGCTTGACCACGGTCCACTGAATCGCGCCGGCAATCGGAACGCACAGCGCAACCAGGTAACTGGTGACGACGCCCGGCGCACCCAGGCTGACCTGCGAGCCGTACATCCAGGCGATTCCGAGTCCTGCGATAAAAATCGCGACCCAGGTCCGCGTGGGCATGCTGCTGTCCACGAAGATTCGGGCAAGGATTGCGGTGAAGAGCGGCCCGAGTGCCAGCGTCACAAGCACGTTTGCCACGGTGGTCAGCGTCATTGCCACCATGAATGCAGTGAACATCACGGCCCAGCAAATGCACGAAAGCCAGAAGTACGTGCTCTTCCAGTGCATCCGCCTGAAGACGCCGATGCCCTGCCAGGCGGGCAACAGCACGAGCAGCGCGAGCACCGTGAAAAAGCTGCGCCAGAAGGTGACCTCGAAGCTGCGCGCGTGCTCCAGCTGGCGTGTGACGACGCCGGCGATCGACCACATCAGGGTCGCCGCCACCATCACCCAGACGGCTTGACCGTGCCGGAGCTGCATGCCTGCGGTTTTTTTTAGCCTCGGCCTGCGCGCTTGCGCTCGTGCTCTTTCAGGAAGCGCTTGCGAAGGCGCACGCTCTTGGGCGTGATTTCAACCAGTTCGTCGTCTTCGATGAACTCGACGCCATACTCGAGCGTGAGCTGGATGGGCGGCGTGATCTTGATCGCGTCTTCCTTGCCGGACACACGGAAGTTGGTCAGCTGCTTGGTACGCGTCGCATTCACGACCAGGTCGTTGTCGCGGCTGTGGATGCCGACAATCATGCCTTCGTAAACCGGGTCATTGGCGCGCACGAACATGCGTCCGCGATCGTCCAGCTTGCCCAGGGCGTAGGTGAAGATTTCGCCGTCGTCCATCGAGATCAGCACGCCGTTCTTGCGACCGCCGATATCACCGCGGTGCGGCTCATAGCTGTCGAAGATGTTCGAGATCAGGCCCGAACCGCGTGTCAGGTTCAGGAATTCATTGGTAAAGCCGATGAGGCCGCGCGCCGGGATGCGGTATTCGAGGCGAACGCGGCCACGGCCGTCCGGCTCCATGTTCACGAGATCGCCCTTGCGCTCGCCCAGGGCCTGCATCACGCCGCCTTGATGGGTCTCTTCAATGTCCACGGTGACGAGTTCGATCGGCTCGTGCTTCTCGCCATTTACATCACGCAGGACCACGCGCGGCTTGGAGACGGCGAGCTCGTAGCCTTCGCGGCGCATGTTTTCCAGCAGGATGGTGAGGTGCAATTCGCCGCGACCCATCACTTCGAAAATGCCTTCTTCATCGGTCTCGTTCACGCGCAGCGCGACGTTCGATTGCAATTCTTTCTGCAGGCGGTCCCAGATCTGGCGACTGGTCACGAACTTGCCTTCACGGCCTGCGAGCGGGCTGGTGTTAACGCAGAAATTCATTGTCAGCGTCGGCTCATCGACCTTGAGCATCGGCAGCGGCGCGGGGTTCAGGGGGTCGGTCAGCGTGACGCCGATACCGATGTCCTCAATGCCGTTGACCAGCACGATGTGGCCGGGACCTGCTTCGGTCACCTGCACGCGGTCCAGGCCCTGGAACGTCAGCACCTGGTTGATACGACCCTTGAACGACTTGCCGTCCGGGCCTTCCATCACCAGCACATCCATCATCGGCTTGATGGTGCCGGAGTGAATTCGGCCAACGCCGATGCGACCAACGAACGACGAGTAGTCGATGGCCGAGATCTGCAACTGCAGCGGCGCTTCGGGGTCACCTTCATGCGCGGGCACGTGATTGAGCACCGTGTCGAACAGGGCCGACATGTCCGGGCCCCACTGCTCGCCCTGGCCGCCCTCTTCCATCGAACTCCAGCCGTTGATGCCCGAGGCATAGACGACCGGAAAGTCGAGCTGTTCATCGGTCGCGCCGAGCTTGTCGAACAGGTCAAAGGCCGCGTTGACGACGTACTGCGGACGCGCGCCGGGCTTGTCGACCTTGTTCACCACAAGGATAGGACGCAGGCCCAGGGCCAGCGCCTTCTTGGTCACGAAGCGCGTTTGCGGCATCGGGCCTTCCTGTGCATCGATCAGCAGCACCACACCATCGACCATGGACAGTGCGCGCTCGACTTCACCGCCGAAGTCCGCGTGGCCGGGGGTGTCGACGATGTTGATGTGCGTGCCCTTCCAGCTCACGGCGCAGTTCTTGGCCAGGATGGTGATGCCGCGCTCGCGTTCGATCGCGTTGTTGTCCATCACGGTGTCGACGACCTTCTCGTGCTCGGCGAAGGTGCCCGACTGGCGCAGCAGCTGGTCAACCATGGTGGTCTTGCCATGGTCGACGTGCGCGATGATGGCGATGTTGCGAATTTGCTTGTTGGTCATGGATTGCTTTCTTGAATTTGTGCAACTTCTGGCGGGCTCAGGAGCCGGCCAGGAATGAGTTCGCCGCCTTTTACATGAGCGGTGCCCAAAAGGGCTTCACTCCTCCCCTCTTTGGGGGAAGGTTGGGATGAGGGCAGCGGTCCGAACACAGCGACCTGCTCGGTATCGAGCCAGGTACCTCGCCTGCGCAGCCCGCTGAGAAACCGCCCCGCATTGTCCGCATCAAGCGTGACACGCGTGTGATCGACCAGCAGCGACTCCACCGGAAGCAGCGCCTGTGAACGCGCCTCGTCCGTCATGGATTCAAAGGCGTCGAGCGTGACGCACTGCGACACGTCGAACTGCCCCGTCGCGATGCGGCGGAGCGACACCAGGTGCCCACCGCAGCCGAGCGCCTCGCCGATGTCTTCACCCAGCGTGCGAATGTAGGTGCCTTTGGTCACTCGCGCCACCATGCGCAGATCGGTTTTCCCATCGGGTGTCAGATGCAATTCCCGCACCACGATGTCGCGCGGCTCTCGCTCGACGTCTTCACCCGCCCGGGCGTATTCATACAGCGCCTTGCCGTCTTTTTTTAGCGCGCTGTACATCGGAGGCATCTGGCGCTGCGGCCCGGTGAACCGGGTTGCGACTGCGGCGATGTCATCGGCCGTCAGCCTGGGCACTTCGCGCGTCTCGATCACATCACCTTCTGCGTCGCCCGTGCTCGTTTTCTGGCCGAGGCGAATCGTGGCTTCATAGGTCTTGTCCGCATCGAGCTGCAATTGCGAGAACTTGGTCGCTGCGCCAAAGCAAAGCGGCAGGACACCGGTGGCCAGCGGATCGAGCGTGCCGGTATGCCCCGCCTTTTCGGCGCGCAAGAGCCACTTGCATCGCTGCAAAGCGTTGTTGCTGGAAAGTCCCAGCGGTTTGTCGAGCAGCAACACCCCATGCACAGGGCGCCGCTGCACCCTGGTGCGTGGCGCTGTCATGTTCAGTCCTCTTTAGCGCGCGAAGAGACCGCCTTGGCGATCAGGGCGTTCATATCGGCCGCACGCTCAGTGGTGCGGTCAAAGAGAAAGTGCAGCGTGGGCACGGTATGGATATGCAGGCGCTTGAAGAGCCCATTGCGCAGGAAGCCGGCCGCCTGGTTCAAGGCGTCCTCGCATTCCTGTGCATCGCCCACGAGCACGCTGAAGAAAATCTTCGCATGCGCATAGTCGGGCGTCACCTCAACGGCCTGGATCGTGACCATCCCCACGCGCGGGTCCTTCAACTCGCGCGCGATCAGCTCCGTCAGGTCGCGCTGGATCTGATCTGCGACCTTGAAGGCCCGGTTGGGCGTAGCGGATTTTTTCGCGGGCATGGCTGGATCACAAACGCCTTACAGCGTCCGGGCAATTTCCTTGACTTCGAAGAATTCGAGGTTGTCGCCTTCCTTCACGTCGTTGTAGTTGCGCAGCTTGATACCGCACTCGAAGCCTTCCTTGACCTCGCGCACGTCGTCCTTGAGGCGCTTGACCGACTCGACGTCACCGGTGTAGACGACCACGTTGTCGCGCAGCAGGCGGAACCTGCAGTTGCGCGTGACCTGACCAGAGGTGATGTACGAACCAGCGACAGTACCGATCTTGGAGGCCACGAACACGGTGCGAACTTCGGCCGTACCGATGATCTCTTCCTTCTGCTCTGGAGCCAGCATGCCGGACATCGCGACCTTCAATTCGTCCACGGCGTCGTAGATGATGCCGTAGTAGCGAATGTCCACGCCGTTGCCTTCAGCCAACTTGCGTGCGCCAGCATCGGCACGAACATTGAAGCCGATGATGATGCCCTTGGCGGCGATTGCCAGGTTCACGTCGGATTCGCTGATGCCACCGACGCCGGAGTACACCAACTGCACCTTGACTTCGTCCGTCGAAAGCTTGAGCAGCGATTGCCCGAGCGCTTCCTGCGAGCCCTGGAAGTCGGCCTTGATGATGATCGGAACCATCTTCACTTCGCCGGCGGTCATGTCGGTGAACATGTTCTCCAGCTTGGATGCCTGCTGCTTGGCCAGCTTGGTGTTGCGGAACTTGCCAGCACGATAGGTGGAAATTTCGCGGGCGCGGCGCTCGTCGGTCATGACCATGAATTCGTCGCCAGCTTGAGGCACTTCGGTCAGGCCCTGGATCTCGACAGGAATCGACGGTCCAGCGGACTTGATCGCCTTGCCGTTCTCATCGAGCATGGCGCGAACACGGCCGTAGGTCTGGCCTGCCAGCACCACATCGCCGGTCTTGAGCGTGCCGGACTGAATGAGCACCGTCGCAACCGGGCCGCGACCCTTGTCGAGCTTCGCCTCGATCACGAGGCCCTTGGCCATCGCATCAACCGGCGCCTTCAATTCGAGCACTTCAGCCTGGAGCAGCACCTGCTCGAGCAAGGCGTCGATGCCCTCGCCGGTCTTGGCTGACACGGGCACGAATGGCGACTCGCCACCGTACTCTTCGGGCACGACCTCTTCGGTCACGAGCTCTTGCTTCACGCGATCCGGATTGGAGTCGGGCTTGTCAATCTTGTTGATGGCCACGACGATAGGGACACCAGCCGCCTTGGCGTGCTTGATGGCTTCCTTGGTCTGCGGCATGACGCCGTCATCGGCCGCAACCACCAGGATCACGATGTCGGTTGCCTGCGCACCGCGAGCACGCATGGCGGTGAACGCCTCGTGGCCGGGGGTGTCCAGGAACGAGATCATTCCGCGCGGGGTCTCGACGTGATAAGCGCCGATGTGCTGCGTGATACCACCCGCTTCACCAGCCGCAACCTTGGCGCGGCGGATGTAGTCGAGCAGCGAGGTCTTGCCGTGGTCGACGTGACCCATGACAGTAACGACTGGCGCGCGCGGCAGCGATTCGCCCTCGGTGGCGCCGACTTCTTCTTCGGCAAATGCTTCTGGATCGTCGAGCTCGGCGGTAACGGCCTTGTGGCCCATTTCCTCGACGACGATCATCGCGGTGTCCTGGTCGAGCGGCTGGTTGATGGTGACCATCTGTCCCATCTTCATCAGCGCCTTGATGACCTCGGATGCCTTCACGGCCATCTTGTGCGCGAGTTCGGCGACGGTGATCGTCTCCGGGACGTGCACTTCGATGATGCGTTGCTCCACCGGTGCCGACTGGACGTTGTCATCGCGATGGTCACCGCGGTCCCCGCGGCGGCCACGCGGGCCTCCGCGCCAGCTGTTTCGGCCCACGCCGCCCGTGGCATCGCCGCGAGTCGGGATGGCCTTCTTCTTGGCCGGGTCGCCTGCCCAGCTGGAGCTGAGCTTGGCAGACTTGACTTCCTTGTTCGCACCCGGGCCGGCAGGCGCGGCTGCGCCGGGGGCCGGACGACCGGTGCCCGTGCCGACTGCCGGCTTGTGGAGCGTGCCCTTGGCGGCCGGCTTGGCTGGCTCAACCTTGGCAACCACCTTCTCGGGCGGCTTGTGGGCAACGAGCACCTTCTTGGGCGCGGACATCATGGACCGGATCGCGGCGGCTTCGGCCTCGGC
Organism: Caenimonas sp. SL110; assembly: GCF_001044395.1. Lineage (GTDB taxonomy): Bacteria > Pseudomonadota > Gammaproteobacteria > Burkholderiales > Burkholderiaceae_C > Ramlibacter. The sequence continues at coordinate 40,400 of NZ_JANU01000064.1, read as the reverse complement.
CTTGCGGCGGCGATCACCCAGATCAGCAGCGCGCGCGGCTTCTTCAGCGGCCCGGGCCTTTGACTCGGCTTCTGCCTTTTCGCGGGCTTCGGCCTGTGCAGCGGCGCGTGCGGCAGCGGCTGCCTGGGCTTCGGCCTCGGCTTCAGCCTTGTTGCTGCTGGCTTCGGTCTTCTTTTGCTGTTCGTTGGCGGCGTAGTTCGCGGCGCGTTCTTCGGCCTCGCGCTCGCGCTTTTCCGAGTCTTCGCGCTGGCGACGCTTTTCGGCCAGGTCTTCTTCCTGGCGTCGGATCAGCTCGGCCTGGCGTCGGGCTTCTTCTTCGCGACGGGTGAGTTCGATCTCATCGACCGTAGGCGCAGCAGGCGCCTGTTGAACCTCGGGTTCTGGCGCCTCGATCACGGCCGTATCGCCGCCCTCGTCGCGCTTGACGAAGGTGCGCTTCTTGCGCACTTCGACCTGAATGGTGCGAGCCTTGCCCGAAGAGTCGGCCTGCTTGATCTCGGTGGTCGATTTTTTCACCAGGGTGATCTTCTTGCGCTCAGGCGCGACGGTGCCATGGCTGGCCTGCAGGAAACCGAGCAGCTTCTGCTTGTCGGCATCGCTGAGCGCATCGGTAGGGGCCGATTTGGCCACGCCTGCGCTGCGAAGCTGCTCAAGCAGCGTCTCGGTTGACTTCTTGAGTTCGTTGGCAAACTCGGCGACGGTAGTACTGGACATGTGTTGTGGTGCCTTCCATCACATTACTCTTGGACCGCGGTGGCGCTGGTAAACCAGTGCTCGCGAGCCTTCATGATCAGGGTCTTGGCCTCGTCCGCAGACTGGCCGGTGATATCGGTGAGTTCATCGACGGCCAGGTCAGCCAGGTCGTCGCGGGTATGGACGCCGGCCTCAGCCAGCTGGGAAATGAGTTGCGGGGTCAGGCCGTCGAGGTCGCGCAGGTCCTGCGAGACTTCCTCGACGCTTTCTTCGCGCGCAATCTCCATCGTCAGCAGGGCATCCTTGGCCCGGGTGCGAAGCTCGTTCACGGTATCTTCGTCAAACGACTCGATCTCCAGCATTTCGGTGATCGGCACGTAAGCCACTTCTTCCAGGCTGGTGAAACCCTCGGCAAAGAGGATGTCGGCCACTTCCTGGTCGACATCGAGCTTTTCCATGAAGAGCGTGCGGATCGTGTCGGTTTCCTCGGCCTGCTTTTGCGCCGATTCGTTGGCGTCCATGATGTTGATCTTCCAGCCGGTAAGGTCGGAAGCCAGGCGAACGTTCTGGCCGCCACGGCCGATGGCGATGGCGAGATTTTCCTCGTCAACCACCACGTCCATTGCGTGCTTTTCTTCGTCGACGACGATGGAGGACACGTTCGCAGGTGCCAGGGCACCGATCACGAACTGCGCCGGGTCTTCAGACCACAAAACGATATCGACACGCTCGCCGGCCAGTTCGTTGGTCACCGCATTGACGCGGGTGCCGCGCACGCCCACGCAGGTGCCGATGGGATCAACGCGCTTGTCGTGCGAAAGCACGGCGATCTTGGCGCGCGAACCCGGGTCGCGGGCGCAGCTCTTGATTTCCAGCAGGCCCTGCTCGATCTCAGGCACTTCCTGGCGGAACAGCTCGATCATGAACGCGGGAGCCGAGCGGGACAGGATGATGGGTGCGCCGCGAAGGGTCAGGTCCACTTCCATGATCATGGCGCGGACGCGGTCGCCGTTTCGCAGATTCTCTTTGGGGATCATCTCGCTGCGGCGAAGGCGCCCTTCGACGCGACCGCTCTCGACAATGATGTCGCCCTTGTCCATGCGCTTGACGGTGCCCACGAAGATCTTGTCGCCACGCGACATGAAGTCGTTGAGCAGCATTTCGCGCTCGGCGTCCCGGATCTTCTGGAGGATGACCTGCTTGGCCGCCATGGCGCCGATGCGGCCGATCGGCACGGATTCCACCGATTCCTCGATGTATTCGCCCTCTTCGACGTCAGCGATGCGCTCCTTCGCGTCCATCAGGAGTTCTTCGGCTTGCGGGTTCTGGAGCCCCGCTTCGTCCGGGACGACAAGCCAGCGGCGGAAGGTTTCGTAGTTGCCACTGTCGCGATCGATGGCAACGCGGATATCCACGTCCCCCTCATACAGCTTCTTGGTGGCCTGCGCCAGCGCCGACTCCACGGCGCCGAACACGACATCGCGCTCTACGTTCTTCTCGCGCGAGATCGCTTCCACGAGCATCAACAATTCGCGATTCATCTCAGGACTCTCCTACTGTCTTGGGCTTGCGACCCTTGAAATCAACAACCGGTGCCAGCCGAGCTTCCTTGAGCTCGTCCAGCCTGAAACCCAGTGCCTGCACAGGGGCAGACGCCCTGTTCTTGCTCACCTTCGCGCCGGGCTTCGCGGCGGGCGCTTCGCTCCACACGATCTGCCACACGTCGCCTTCTTTTTCCAGCGTGCCGCGAAACTTCTTTCGGTTGGCGTGGACGCCGCCATTGGCTGCCGCTCCCAGCGGCGCCTTCAGCGTCACGTCGATCTGGCTGCCAACGAAACGCTCAAAGTCCTTCTCGGACTTCAACGGCCTGTCAAGGCCCGGCGATGACACCTCGAGGCGCTGATACTCCGTACCTTCGACTTCCAGTGCAAACTGCAACTGGCGCGTGACTTTCTCGCAGTCTTCGACGTTGACAAACAATTCCTGGCCGGGCGACCAGGGCAGGTCGATCGTGATGCGCAGCAAACCACCGGCGGAACGCTCGATGTCCACCAGCTCGTAACCGAGGCCGGTCACTGTTTGCTCGACGATCTCCTGGAATGCCACTTGGTACGCGTCAACCTTTGCCAAAAACGAGGTGTTTCAATAAACGATGGACCAAAAAAAACGGGCGGTAATTACCCGCCCGTTTGGTCGTGAAGCAAGGATTGTACCCCTCAAACCGTTGATTTGCAACGGTTTGCCAGAGCGTGAAGCCCTGTTGCAGAGCTATTCGATGACCCTGCCGCGAAGAACCTTGACTTGAGAACGAAGGTTCTTGGTTTCGAGCCTGCGCATCTTCGATCCATAGGTGGGCTTGGTGGCCCGGCGCACGCGCGGGGCCTGCGCAACACTGTCAACCACCTCCTGCAACCGCCCGAATGCCTCGGCCCGATTCATGTCCTGGCTGCGCTGCGTCTGCGCCTTGATCACCAGCACGCCATCGCGAGTGATGCGCGAATCGCGAAGTGCCAGCAGCCGCTCCTTGTGGTCGTCGGGCAAAGATGAGTTACGGATGTCGAAACGCAAGTGGATCGCGCTGGAGACCTTGTTGACGTTCTGGCCCCCGGCACCTTGGGCGCGAACAGCGGTGACCTCAACCTCGCTTTCGGGGATGACAGTGGCCATGACCAGATCACCCACGCAATAGCCTCAGGACGCCGCTGCCACGAGCGTGCGCGTGTAGTCCTGCTGCGGCGCATCGAGCACCTGGCGCACCGGTCCTGATTCGACGACGTGGCCGTCCTTCATTACCAGCACCTCGTGCGCCATGGCGCGGATCACATCCACGTCATGCGTGATCAGCAGGTAGCTCAGACCCTTTTCCCGCTGCAATCGTTGCAGCAGCTTCAGCACCTGTTTCTGGATGGTCACATCCAGCGCACTGGTGGGCTCGTCCAGGATCAGCAGCTGCGGCTGCACGATCAGCGCACGCGCAATAGCCAGACGCTGGCGCTGCCCGCCGGAAAACTCGTGCGGGTAGCGCTGGAGCAAGCCCGGAAACTGGGTCTCCCCAAGGCCCACCTCAGTGAGCGCCTGAACGACTCGCTCGCGCCTTCCGGCCAGTGGCAGCGAGGGCTCATGGACCAGGAGGCCCTCCCCCACGATCTCTTCGACCGTCATGCGCGGCGACAGCGACGAAAAAGGGTCCTGGAAGACGACCTGGACCACGCGGCGGATCGCCTTGTTGCTCGCTGCGTCGGGTCCCCACTGCGTTCCGGCGACGTGGAGCTCGCCACGATGCGGCATCAGTCCCAACGCAGCCATGGCGAGCGTGGATTTGCCCGAACCGGACTCGCCCACGACACCGAGCGTGCGGCCCGGCGGAATAGAGAACGCCGCGTCCCTGACAGCAACGTACTCGCCCTTCTTGAACCAGCCCTTGAAGCCTTGAAGATTCACCGGGTAACTGACCCGCAGGCCGCTGGCCGACATGACTGGAAGCCCAGCCGGCGCAGGCCCTTCCTCGACGTCGCGCGCGGGGCGGCTGTCGATGAGTTTGCGGGTATAGGCGTGCTGCGGATTGGCGAACACGGATTCGACCGTCCCGGTCTCCACCAGATAACCGTTCTCCATGACGGCAACCCGATCGGCGAACTTGCGCACCAGGTTCAGATCGTGCGTGATCAGCAGCATCGCCATGCCGTTGTGCCGTTGTACGTCGGCAAGCAGCTCCAGGATCTGCGAGCGGAGCGTGACGTCAAGTGCAGTGGTCGGCTCGTCCGCCAGCAACAAGCGGGGGCGCGCGGCCAGGGCCATTGCGATCATCGCGCGCTGCCGCTGCCCGCCTGAGAGCTGGTGCGGATAGGCGCCAGCACGTCGTTCGGGATCGGGGATGCCCGTCGCACGCAGTGCTTCAACTGCGCCGTCCCAGGCTTCGCGGCCGGTAAGGCCTTCCTTGAGCTGGAGCACTTCTGCCACCTGGTTGCCGACCGTGAACAGCGGATTGAGTGCGGTCATCGGCTCCTGGAAGATCATGGCGATTTCGCGGCCGCGAATCGACAGCAGATCGCGCTCGGGAAGCTTCAGCAGATCGCGCGTCGGCTGGCCTTCGAGGCCGGCAAACATCGCCGAGCCGCTGACATCCGCGTTCTGCGCAAGTCCGAGCAGGCTGAGCGCCGTGACGGTCTTGCCCGATCCGGATTCACCGACGAGCGCGAGCTTCTCGCCCGGTGCGAGCGTGAAGTCCACGCCGTGCACGACTTCCTTGCCGGAAAAAGAGACCCGCAGCCCCTTGGCTTCGAGCAGGTTCATTTGTCGACCTTTCGGGGATCGAGCGCATCGCGCAAGGCGTCGCCCATGAATGTCAGCAGCAGCAGCGTCATCGCGAGCACTGCAAATGTGGCAATCGAAATCCACCACGCATCGATGTTCTGCTTGCCCTGGGCCAGCAACTCGCCAAGCGATGGCGTGCCGGGCGGCACGCCAAGCCCCAGGAAGTCCAGGGACGTGAGCGCGAGAATGGCCGCGCTCATGCGAAACGGCAGGAACGTCACCACGGGCGTCATGCTGTTGGGAAGAATGTGCCGCCACATGATTCGGCCGTTGCCCACGCCGAGCGCGCGCGCAGCTTTCACGTAATCCATCTGGCGATTACGCAGGAACTCGGCCCGCACATAGTCCGAAAGCCCCATCCACCCGAACAGGCTCAAAAGGATGACGAGCAAAGCCACGCTGGGTGCAAAGACCGCGCTGAAGATGATAAGCAGGTACAGCTCGGGCATCGACGACCAGATCTCGATCAGCCGCTGCATGGTCAAGTCGGTCTTGCCGCCAAAGTACCCCTGAACGGCACCCGTGAAAACGCCGATCGCCACACCGATGGCCATCAGTGCCAGTCCGAACAGGACGCTCAGGCGAAAGCCGTAAATGAGCTGCGCCAGCAAGTCGCGTCCACGCTCATCGGTGCCGAACCAGTTGGTGCTCGACGGAGGGCTCGGAAATGGCAGCGGCGAGTGGTATGCCATCGTCGAAGCGCCGTATGGAATCAGCGTGTAGATCGCCCAGTTGCCCTTTTCGGACAGGCGCTGTCGCATGTAGGGGTCCAGGTAGTCAGCTTCGGTCGGAAAGTCTCCACCGAATGCCGTCTCAGGATAGGTTTTCACCATTGGGAAATGCAGCGTGCCGTTGTAGCTCACGACCAGCGGCTTGTCGTTGGCAATCACCTCTGCGAACAGGCTGAGCACGACAAGCGTGGCAAAGATCACCAGGCTGGTGAAGCCCAGCCGGTTGCGACGAAAACGCCGCCATGCGCGCGCGGCGGGCCTTTGAGACAGCACCGGTGCTGCAAGGCCGGTATGGCCCGTTGCCACGGGTTGCACCGCAACGGGTGCGGGGGACTCAATCGAACTTGACACGAGGATCGACCCAGACGTAACTCAAATCGCTGATCAGCTTGGTCACAAGCCCGATCAGCGTGAAGACATAGAGGGACCCGAGCACGACCGGGTAGTCGCGGCGGATGATGCTTTCGTAACTCAGCAGCCCCAGCCCGTCGAGCGAGAACAGCGTTTCGATGAGCAGAGCGCCGGTGAAGAACGCGCCGATGAATGCCGCAGGAAAACCCGTCACGATCGGAATCAGCGCGTTGCGAAAGATGTGCTTCCACAGCACGCGGCGCTCGGACAGGCCCTTGGCCCGCGCGGTCAACACGTACTGCTTGCGGATCTCTTCAAGGAACGAGTTCTTGGTGAGCATCGTCGTCACGGCAAAACTGCCGAGCACCATCGCAGTCACCGGCAGCGTGATGTGCCACAGGTAGTCGACCACCCGCGCGCCCCAGCTCAACTCCGCCCAGTTCGACGATGTGAGGCCCCGCAGCGGAAACCAGTTGAGCTGCCCGCCGAAGATCACCAGCAGCGCAATGCCCAGCACGAACCCCGGAATCGCGTAGCCGATCAACACAAGGATGGTCGTCACGAAGTCGAATCGGGTCCCCGCTCGTACTGCTTTCGCAACCCCGAGAGGCACCGCTATCAGGTAGCTGATGAAGAAAGTCCAAAGGCCCAGGCTGATCGACACCGGCAGCTTCTCCAGGATCAACTGGCCCACCGGCTTGTTCTGGAAAAAACTGCGACCCAGGTCGAACTGCGCGTACTGCTTGATCATCAGCCAGAAGCGTTCGGTGGGCGGCTTGTCAAAGCCATAGAGCTGCTTGATCTGCTCAACCCGCTTGGGGTCGACGCCCTGCCCGCCCCGATAGGACGAGGTGTCGCCGCCGCCACCCGTGCGCTTCGCTTCGGCGAGGTATTGCTCCACCGGCCCACCGGGGACGAACTGCGTGACGATGAATGTGATGAGCAGCACGCCGAAAAGCGTGGGCACCATCAGGAGGATGCGCTTGAGTGCGTACGCGAACATGGGCGGCCTATTTGGATGTCTTGGGTGGGTTACGCGCCCACCACGTCAGCATGAACCAGTCCATGTACGGAACGCCTTCGGGCGGGTACGTCGGGATGGTCTTGGGCCGTTCGAGTTTCCAGTCGCTGTAGGCAATGCGCCGACTGCGGCTTGTCCACGCGGGAATCAGGTAGTGGCCGTGCGCGATGATGCGGTCCAGCGACCGGCAGGCGGCCAAAAACTCTTCCTGGTTTTCAGCCACGGTGAGCTTGGCCACCATGGCATCGATCGCAGGGTTCTTGATGCCCGAGTAGTTGCCCGAGCCGGGGTTGTCCGCAGCCTTGCTACCGAACAGGTCGGCGTAGTCCGCGCCGGGGAAATGCGTGCCGGGAAACGAAATTCCGAGCAGTTCGAAGTTGTTCGATTCGAGCCGTTGTTGCCAGAGCGCGAAGTCCACTTCACGCAGGCGGAAGTCGATGCCCAGCTTGTCGAGGGCGCGCTTCCACGCGGCAGTGGTCGTGGCGCCCTTGGCCTCGGTGCTGTCGAGAAACTCAATCGTGAATGGCTCGCCCTTCGCATTTCGCAACGCACCATCGCGATAGGTCCAGCCGGCCTCCGACAGCAGCTGCCGGGCCTTGAGCAGGTTGTCGCGCAGGGTCTGCTTGCCGTCCGTGCGCGGCGGCACTGCCATCGTGCCAAAAACCTCGGCGGGCAGATCTGCCTTGAAGGGCTCCATCAGTGCAACTTCGGCCGGCGAAGGCATGCCGTTCGCCTCGCAATCGGTGTTGCCGAAAACGCCCTTGACGCGCACATAGCTGCCGCGAAACAGGTGGACGTTCATCCACTCGTAATCCATGGCGAGCTCGATCGCCATCCGCACGCGGCGATCTGCAAATTTGGGAAGGCGCGTGTTCAGCACGAAGCTGTAGAAGCCGTCGGGCAACTTGTGCTGGAAATTCATCTTCACCAGCTCGCCGCTTTCGATGCGCTTGCCGGTCAAGCGGCGGTTCCAGTCACCCGCCGAAAAGAATTGCATCAGATCGAATTCACCGGCCTTGAGCGCTTCGAGCTGCGCCGTGTTGTCACGATAGATCTTGACCGTGATGCGGTCGAAATTGGCCGTGCCCTTGCGAGTGGGCTGGGTGCGGCCCCAGTAGTTCGGGTCGCGAACGAATGTCACGTCGTTGCCGAAACGCACCGGCCCGATCTTGTAGGGCCCCGTGCCGATCGGCGTGTCCATCACGATCTGGTCGAACTGCTTGGTCTTGCCGTTTTCCATGCCCCACTTGGGCGAGAACACGGGCAGCGCGCCGACCACCAGCGGCATCTGCCGGTCCTTCTTCTTGAACCGGTAGCGAATGGTGCGGGCATCGACCACGTCGGCGCCGGCGACATCGGCCAGGATGTTTCCATACGACGGGCTTGCGAATTTGGAGGCAAGCGTGTCGTAGCTGTACTTCACGTCGGCGGCAGTGACGGGGTCGCCGTTGTGAAACCGCGCTTCGGACCGGATGCGGAACGTCGCGGACATCAGGTCGGCTGCGACTTCCACGTCCTCTGCCAGCAGGCCGTAACCCACGCCGTTCTCGTCCATCGGAGCCGTGAGCAGGCCCTCGAACAACAGGTCAGCCGTGAACGAAGGCGCATTGCCCTTGAGCGTGAACGGGTTGTACTTGTCGAAGGTGGAAATACGCGAGCCCGAGACCATGCGCAGCTCACCACCTTTGGGCGCATCCGGATTGACGTAATCGAAATGGGTGAAGCCGGGTTGGTACTTGAACTTGCCCCACATGGCATAGCCGGGGGCGGCGCAAACCGGCGGGGCCAGCAGAACGGCCAGCAATAAGACGAAACCTCGCATGCGACAATTCTGCCCAGTTTTGTATCTCTCCGGGAAAACCATGGGCTTCCTAGCCGGCAAGAAGTTATTGATCACGGGTGTTCTTTCCAACCGTTCGATCGCGTATGGCATCGCCAAGGCGTGCCACGCACAAGGCGCTGAACTCGCATTCAGCTACGTCGGCGAGCGCTTCAAGGAGCGTATCACCGAGTACGCTGCTGACTTCGGCTCCAAGCTGATTTTTGACTGCGACGTTGGCGACGACGAGCAGATCGCGCGGCTCTTCACCGACCTGTCTGCCGTGTGGCCGAAGTTCGACGGCTTTGTCCACGCCATTGGATTCGCGCCGCGCGAGGCGATTGCCGGTGACTTCCTCGACGGTCTCTCGCGCGAGGCATTCAAGATCGCCCACGACATCAGCGCCTACAGCTTTCCTGCGATGGCGAAAGCCGCGCTGCCGATGCTCAACGACAAATCGGCGCTGCTGACCCTCACCTATCTGGGCGCCGAGCGGGTCGTGCCCAACTACAACACGATGGGCCTGGCCAAGGCTTCGCTCGAAGCGTCGGTGCGCTACCTGGCGAGTTCGCTTGGACCCAGGGGCATCCGCGTCAACGGCATCAGCGCCGGCCCGATCAAGACGCTGGCTGCAAGCGGCATCAAGGGCTTTGGCAGGATTTTGTCGGTGGTGGCGGCCAATTCGCCGATCCGCCGCAACGTGACCATCGAAGACGTGGGCAATGTCGCAGCCTTCATGCTGAGCGATCTCTCGGCCGGTGTGACAGCCGAAATCACCTATGTCGATGGCGGGTTCAGCCGCATGGTCGGCGGCATCGACGAGCCGGCTGAATAATCCGGTAACCAAAAAACCGCCCACCTGCCCCGCGCGGTTACGACGCGCGAAACAGGTGGGCGAACGTACGGCTTACCTCGAGCACCTCGGGGTGCCCCTGGATCTGGACCCGCTGCCGACCGGTATCGTCACGCGTCACTGCCGCAATAAAACCAAGATTCACAATCGTTGAACGGTGGATCTGCCAGAACTGGTTGCCATCGAGCCGGGGCATCAGTTCGCGGATCGGCGTGCGGATGAAGGCTTCCTGGTCCCTGGTCTGCACGCGGGTGTACTTCTCGTCCGACCTGAAAAAGAGCACGTCCTTCACGTCGATCAGGCGTGTGGTTGACCCGGTGGTGCACTGGATCCAGCGCATCGGCGGCTCGCTGGCGGCGCTCGCGCCTGCCAGCCCCTGATTGGCCTTCATCAACTTCTGCAGCAATGCATCGAGCGCCAGCTCGTCGGCCTGCGATGGCGGCGCGTTCACCGGCTGCGCGCGGCGTGCCTGCAATCGCGCCTTCACGCGCTGGGCCGTCTGCTCCAGGCGCTCCGCCTCCACGGGCTTGAGCAGGTAATCGATTGCCCCCTGCTCGAACGCCTTCACCGCGTACTCGTCATACGCCGTGACGAAAACGACCTCGCCATTCCATGATGGCAGGGTCACGATCTCGCTCGCAGCTTCGAGGCCCGTCAGGCCCGGCATGCGGATATCCAGAAAGACCACGTCCGGCCGCAGTTCGTCGGCCTTTTGCAATGCCTCCTGGCCGTCGCGCGCCTCGCCCACGATCTCCAGGTCGGGCCATGCAGTCGCCAGCCGCGTTTTCAGCTGTTCGCGCAGCAACCGTTCGTCGTCGGCGATGAGGGCCCGCAGCTTCTCGCTCATGCTGTCCCCCTGCCCGCCTTGCCGGCTCTTTCGTTGCCGATGCGATAAGGCACCGTGATCTTGAGTGAGGTGCCGGTCGCCGGATCGGAAACCAGCATCAGCTGGCTCTTGCCCGGGTACAGCATGGCCAGGCGCTCACGGATGTTCTGCAGGCCAACACCCGTGCCTGAGGTCGGGCCGCCGAGAATGTCGCCGTCAGGTACGCCGACGCCGGTATCGCTCACCTCGACCCACAGCTGCGCATTGCTCACGCCGGCCGCCACCCGCACCTTGCCACCTTCAGGCTTGGGTTCTATGCCGTGCTTGATGGCGTTTTCGACCAGCGACTGCAACATCATCGGCGGGAATTCAGCCGGCTCCAGTGCTTCGGGCACGTCGATCTCCACTTCCAGCCTGTCCTCGATCCGCATCTTGATCAGCTCCAGGTACGAACGGATCAGGCGCATCTCGCGGCCCACGGTGGACGACTCTTCCCGCATCTGCGGTAGCGCGCCGCGCAGATAGGTGATGAGCGCCTTTTGCATCTTCGAAGCACGCGGCGGCTCGGTCTCGATCAGGTAATCGACAGCGGCCAGCGTGTTGAACAAGAAGTGCGGTTCGACCTGCGCCTGCAGAACCTGTAGCCGCGCCTGCACCAGTTGCCGCTCCATGGTTTCGCGCTCGGCAGCGTCAACCGCTGTGCGCACCTTCTCATCGGCCTGGGCCACCTTGCGCACCACGATCTTGGCGGCCACGAGATAGCAAAAGAAGATGACCATGAGCGCGCCGCCCAGGTCGCCCAGCAAGCCTTGGACGGTGATGATGCGGCGATTGGTGAAGTGCCCGTCTTCGTCCTCGTCGATCTCGATGGTCAGGGGATTGTCCGAATCGCCTGAGCTGCTCGCGCCGGGATTCGGCGCATCTGCGCCCTCTTTCGAATTGCGTTCGATCTTCGCGCCCTTGGGACCCCGGGTGATCTTGACCCCGTTGGGCCCGCCGATGGTGACGGTGCCTTCCTTGCCGGGGGGCACTGCCACGCGCTCGCTGTCATGGCGCAGGTGGAGCAGTTCGCCCAGGATGCTGCTCGCGATCAGGATCACCAGGAAAAGCACGATGAGCCGCCACCAGGACATCGAGGCGGCCCATTGGGAGATTTCGCTGTTCGCCCGCACAAGCCATTCGATGGCCGGTGCCCGTCCCGTCTGCGCGATTGGCGGGGTCTGTTTGGTATCCGTTGTCATGGGCACGAGCTTAATCCGTTCATTCGTGGAATTTTCGCTTCAACCGGGCTTGTGCGCGGCAGGCTCGATGGCGCAGCCGACTGAGGCGCTGAGGCTGTCGCCCAACGACGCCACTGCATCGCGGCGGGCCACGACTTCGACCCGCGGCAGCGTCACACGTGCCGGGCTGGACTCGACCAGCGATGCCATGTAGCCACGCGGCTGGGTTCCGACGCCTGCAACCGAGAGCCACACCATGGCGGTCATTCCTGCCGTGGCCACCACCAGCGCAAGGCTGGCGACGCTGCCCGCGAATTCAGGGCGCTGGTACTGCGGATAGGCGGATGTGTTGGCGATGGTCATGTCAGTCCTCTTCGGTTGCCGGGCCCTTGTGGCCCGTTGAAGATGGACTGTAGGGAGCGCCCTCGTGCACCGCGACCCGTATGCGATGAATGACGGCGGGGTGCGACAGACTGCGGGAAATGGGGAATGGGGGCGTCATGTTTGCCCCAGGGAGACCAGCGCATACGGGACCGCCACGGCGGGCGGCTATGTGCCCCGACAACTCGCGAAACGAAAGAACTGGTCCTGCGCTTCTGGTGATTACTTATGTGCTACAACAATCACCTTCAATTGCGCGCAAAGAGACCAGGCATCCGATCAGTCGAGAGGGGGCCACTCCTGCCAATCAACAACATGAGCGATCAGACGGCCGACTGGCAGCAAACAAACACGCAACCGGGCAAGCAGGCACGAGTCCTGCACAGCACTCGTGCCGCGCCACCCGACGCGGCACCGCCGACGGAGCTGGTGGCCCTGTGTGCAATCGCCGGATTTCATCAAATCGCGGCGGATCCATCGACTGTCGCGCATCAACTTGGCATCCGGGCCAGCGACAACATCGGCACCGACGATCTGCTACGCGCCGCCAAGCACCTTGGCCTGAGGGCCAAGCGGTCATCGACCACGATCGATCGCTTGTCACTCACGCCGCTTCCCGCACTTGCGATGCTGTCTGGCGGAGATGGAAGCGTCCGCACGGTGATCCTGGCACAGTGCGACGGTCATCGCGTTCTCCTGCACGATCCGAGCGCGGTGCTTGCGCGTCCGATCATCGAGCCTGTCGATGTCTTTGCGGCGAAGTGGACCGGGGATTTGATCCTCATCACCAGTCGCGCCGGGCTGGCTGGCGAACTCGCACGTTTCGATTTTTCCTGGTTCATCCCTGCAATCGTCAAGTATCGGAAGCTGCTCGGCGAAGTGCTTCTGATTTCATTTGCACTACAACTGTTCGCGCTGGTCAGCCCGTTGTTCTTTCAGGTCGTGATGGACAAGGTTCTGGTCCACAAAGGACTGATCACCCTGGACGTACTTGTGATCGGCCTGATTGCAGTGGTGATTTTCGAGAGCGTTTTGACCGGGTTGCGCTCCTACGTCTTCAGTCACACGACAAGCCGAATCGACGTGGAACTGGGCGCTCGCCTGTTCCGCCATCTTGTGCAGCTGCCGCTGAACTATTTCCAGACCCGCCGCGTCGGCGACTCGGTCGCGCGCGTGCGCGAACTCGAGAGCATCCGCAGCTTCCTCACCGGCCAGGCGCTGACGGTCGTCCTTGACACGGTCTTTTCCATCGTCTTCATCGGCGTGATGTTGTTTTACAGCGTGCCGCTGACGCTAATCGTGCTGGTGAGCCTGCCGCTGTACTTCGCCCTCAGCGCGGCCGTCGTTCCTATCTTGCGCAAACGACTGGACGTGAAGTTTGCGCGCAGCGCCGAAAACCACGCGATGCTGGTCGAGACTGTCACTGGCATCCAGACAGTGAAAGCCAGCGCGCTCGAACCGAGCTTCGCGCGCCGCTGGGACAACCAGCTTGCCGCTTACGTCAGTGCGAGCTTTCGCACCCAGAACCTCGCGAGCTGGGCAAATGAAGGGGTGAACCTGATCGGCAAACTGGTCAACGCCGCAATGCTGTGGTGGGGTGCGCATCTGGTGATGAACAGCAGCCTGACCGTCGGTCAGTTCGTCGCTTTCACCATGTTCGCGCAGCGCGTGGCCAACCCGATCATGCGCATGGCACAGTTGTGGACTGACTTCCAGCAGACGGGAGTGTCCATGGCGCGCCTGGGCGACGTCCTGAACACACGCACTGAAGTGCCGCCAGCCAGTGCCGCGCAGATGCCCGCTGTGAAGGGCGACGTGAAGATCGACGCTGTCACTTTCCGCTATCGCCCAGAAACGGTGCCTGCCCTGCGGAGCATCAGCATGGACGTGCGCGCCGGCGAAGTCATCGGCATCGTCGGCCGCTCCGGTTCCGGCAAAAGCACGCTGACCAAACTCGTTCAGCGCCTGTACGTTCCCGAAGCGGGACGCATTCTGGTGGACGACACCGACATCTCACTGATCGACGCCGCGCAGCTGCGCCGCCAGGTCGGCGTGGTGCTGCAGGAAAACCTTCTGTTCAACCGCAGCGTGCGCGAGAACATCGCCATCACCGATCCCGCCGCACCCATCGAAGCGGTGGTGCGCGTCGCGCAGCTGGCGGGCGCGCATGAATTCATCAGCGAGCTGCCCGAGGGCTACGACACAATCGTCGGAGAGCAAGGTGGAACGCTGTCGGGTGGCCAGCGCCAGCGCATCGCCATCGCCAGGGCCTTGTTTACCAATCCGCGCATCCTCATCTTCGACGAAGCAACCAGCGCGCTCGACTACGAAAGTGAAGCCGTGATCCAGCGCAACATGGCCCAAATCTGCAACGGCCGCACCGTGTTCGTCATCGCGCATCGCCTGTCGACCGTGCGTCACTCCGATCGCATCATCGTGCTGGAAAAAGGCCAGATCGTCGAAGTGGGCTCGCACGACGAACTTGTGATGCGCGCGCGTGGTTTGTATGCGCACCTGTGGCGCATGCAGGACGGCAGCGCAGCACGGCAGGAGGCCACGGCATGAGCCGCTATCGCGCCGTGTTCTCGGCGGCGTGGGCAGCGCGGCATGAACTGGCCGGGCCGACCCGACTGCTTGACGAAGCGGCCTTTCTTCCTGCGGCGCTGAGCCTGCAGGAGACGCCCGTTCATCCGGCCCCGCGCCGCTTTGGTTACGCGATCATGATGCTGTTCGCCGTGGCATTGATGTGGGCGCTCTTCGGCCAGGTCGACATCGTCGCCGTGGCGACAGGCCGGGTCGTCGTGAGCGAACGCACGAAACTCGTGCAGCCGCTGGAACGCAGCGTGGTCCAGCGCGTGCTGGTGCAAGACGGCGATCGCGTGAAAGCTGGGCAGCCGCTAGTCGAACTCGACCGCACCATCGCCAGCGCCGACAAGAAGGCGATCGGGCAACAGGTCAGGGCCACACGCGCGGATGTGATCCGCGCGCGCGCGATCATGGAGGCACTGTCCACAGGACAGGCGCGCCCTCGGCCGGTCTTTGTTGCGGACTGGCCGCAAGCGGACATACTCGCCACGCAAGCACAGCTCGATGCGGACTGGAGCGACATTTCCGCCAAGCTTGCGAAGTCTGCCGTGGAGATCTCGCATCGCGAAGCCGAGATCGCCACGGGCCAGGAGATCATCGCCAAGCTCGAAGCAACATTGCCACTGGCGCGCCAGCGCGAGACCGACCTGGCGGGCCTGGCCAAAGAAGGTTACGCGCCGAACCACACCGCGCAAGATAAGTCGCGCGAGCGCATCGAGATGGAACGCGACCTCGCGACGCAGCGCGCGCGCCAGGTCGAAGTACAGGCGGCGATGCGCGCAAGCCAGAGCGCGCGCATGGCTTTCATCGCGGAAACGCGCCGCACGCTGAGCGACAAAGTGGCAGAGGCCGAGCTGAAGAACCAGCAGGCCACGCAGGACCAGGCCAAGGCCATCCAGCGCGAAAAGCTCACCGTGCTGGTTGCGCCTGTGGACGGCATCGTCCAGCAACTGGCGGCTCACACCGCCGGCGGCGTGGTGACCGAGGCGCAGACCCTGATGGTCATCGTGCCAGAGGAAGCGCAGGTCACGGCCGAGGTGACCTTTGAAAACAAGGATGTGGGTTTCGTCAATGTCGGACAACAGGCAGAAATCAAGCTGGAGACTTTCCCTTACACGCGCTACGGGACGGTGCCTGCGACAGTAGCGCGCGTGAGCGCGGATGCCGTGAACGATGAGAAGAAAGGCGCGTTGTTTCCGGCGACGCTCGCGCTGCAAGCCAAGGACATCGAAGTTGACGGAAAGCGTGTGAGATTGTCACCGGGGATGAACGTGACCGCGGAGATCAAGACGGGGCGCAGGAAGGTGATTGAGTATTTGTTGAGTCCGATACAGCGGGCCGCCAGTGAAGCATGGAGGGAGCGGTGAGCCGCCGGATGGTTTGTCCGGCGTGGCTCTTCAATGAGGCATGACCAGCTGGGCCGTATGAACGAGGTACTCCGGTGCGGGCGTGGTCGTTGCGCCCGCCGGGGGATCAAATGAAGCCATCGCCTGAACCAGCTGCGCGACGGTGTTGTTGATCTTCACCGACGACAGCGACGCACTGCTGTTGGCATTTCCGGCAGCATCGGTGAAGCTTCCCGTCGCGATGCTGATCGAAGCCGCGATGTTATTGAGGCCTGCATCGGGTGTGAACAGCGCCGTGTAGAGCAGGTCGCTCGAGGCGGACTGGGCGAATCCGCTCAGGCTTGCGCGGGTGACCGAAATGTCGCTTGCATCGAAGGTGTTGGCTGCCGGCGCTTCGCTCAACTTGAAGCTGAGGGTGGCAGTTTGTCCACTGGTCAGAAGCAGGTCGTTGGAGGTAATCGTCACTGCGGGTGGCTTCGTGTCCACGGTCAGTGGCAGGGGCACGCTCCAAGGGCTGATGTTGCCCGAAAGGTCCGTCTGCATCACAGAGAGCCGGTGAACGCCATCGGCCCGGGCGCTCGTGGGGACGATCGAGTAGCTGCCGTCGGCCAAGGCGGTCGTCGCTCCGATAACGGTCGTGCCGTCCCGGAGCGTCACCTTTGCGCCCGCCTCGGCCACGCCGGTGATCGTTGGCAACTTCACGTTGGTGATGTTGTCGCCCACAAGCCCCGAGTCGCTGGCTGCCGCCAATGACAAGCTGGGCGTCGTTGGCGGCGTCAGGTCGACCGCGATGACAGTGTTGTCGTTCAGCACGCTCAGGTTGCCGGCCGCATCGCTGAAAGCGCCCTGCGCGACCGTGATCGTCGCATTGCCTTCATAGCCTGGCGCGGGCGTGAACCTGACCGTGTAGGTGAGTTCCACGACCCGCTCGAACAGGCCGAAGAAATACCTTTCCGTGGCCTGGCTGAAGTTGCTGAGCGTGCCGCTGCCAGGCGGCACGACGATCAGGTCGCTGAGGGTGAACTGTGTCCCGGCCCCGGGGCGTTCCGAAAGCACGATGGTCAAGGTACTGAATTGCCCCGCTTTCAGCGCATAGTCGTTTGCGGTGACCTTGACCGTCGGAGCCGTCCTGTCGACCGCGATGGACAAGGCCGTCGATGCCGAGTTGTTGTTGCCGACGGCATCCGTGAACCGGTTGGCGGCAACGCTGATCCTGGCTGTGCCTGTAAAGGCGGCGTTGGGTGTGAAACTCCCGCTGAACGTGGTGTTGTCGCTCGTGGTCAGGGCGCCCATCGTGCCCACGGTAAAGCCGGCGCTGTTCTTCACGCTGACGTCGCTGGCCGTGAACGTGCCCGCGGCCGCAGCCTCGCTGAGCGTGAAGGTGATCGTGGGATCGGCGTCGCCGACGACTAGCGACAGGTCGCTCGAGGTGATAGCCAAGAGCTTGGGCGCGACCTTGTCAATCTCGATGGCCAGTTGCGGCGAGGCCAGGTTGCCCCTGCCGGCCGCGTTGGTGAATTGATTGGCGGCAACGCTGATCAGGGCTGTGCCGTTGAACCCGGCCTTGGGCGTGAAGCTCCCGGTAAAGGTCTTGTTGTTCGTCGTCGTCAATGTGCCCATCGTACCGACCACCGTGCCGATGCTGTCCTTGATGCTGATATCGCTGGCCGTGAAGGTGCCCGCCTTTGCCACTTCGTTCAGGGTGAAGCTGATCTTCGGGTTGGTATCGCCTATTTTCAGCGCCACGTCCGTCGACGTGATGGCGCTGATGACGGGCGAACTCCGGTCCACCGCGATGCCTAGCATCGAGGAGGCGGTATTGCCGTTGCCGACTGGGTCCGTGAATTCATTGGCGGCAACGCCGATCAGGGCGGTCCCGACGAAGCCGGCGTTCGGCGTGAAGGTGCCGGTGAAGGTCTGGTTGTCGCTGGTGCCCAGGGCGCCCATCGTGCCGACGACAGCACCGGTGCCGTCCAGCACGCTGACGTCCACGGCCGTGAAGGTGCCCGCGGCCGCTGCTTCGCTGAGGGTGAAAGTGATGGTGGGGTCGGCGTCTGCATTGGTGACGGACAGGCCGGTGGAGGTGATGGCCGTGACCGTCGGCGACACGGTGTCCACCTCGATGCCTAGCGTTGGTGAAGCCGTGCTGCTCGGGTTGCCGATCACATCGGTGAACTGGCCGGCCGCAATCGTGATCAAGGCAGTTCCATTGAACCCGGCGTTCGGCGTGAAGGTGCCGATGAAGGTCTGGTTGTCGCTGGTGCTCAAGGCACCCATGATCCCCGCCACGGCGCCGGTGCTGTCGAGCACACTGACATCGGCGGCGGTGAAGCTGCCCGCGGCCGCTGCCTCGCTCAGGGTGAAGGTGATCGCGGGGTCCGCGTCGCCATTGGCCAGCGCGATGTCGCTGGCGGCGATGGAGCTGACCGTCGGCGCCACTTTGTCGACGTTGATGTTCAGGTTGGACGACGCGGCATTGCCATTGCCAGGCACATCGGTGAACTGATTGGCCCCGATGCTGATGAGGGCGGCGCCCGTGTAGGCCACACTCGGCGTGAAGGTGCCGGTGAAGGTGATGCTGTCGCTGGTGCTCAATGCGCCCATCGTCCCCACCACGGCGCCGCTGCCGTCCAGCACGCTGACGTCGGCGGCGGTGAAGCTGCCCGCAGCGGCGGCCTCGCTCAGGGTGAAGGTGATCGTGGGATCCGCGTCGCCCATGGCCAGCGCCGGGTCGCTGGAAGTGATGGAGTCGATCGCTGGCGCCACCTCGTCCACCGCGATGGCGAGCACCGACGAGGCCATGTTGCCGTTGCCGGGCACGTCGGTGAACCGGTTGGCCTCTACGCTGACGAAGGCCGTGCCCGTATAGGCCGCATTCGGCGTGAGAGTGCCGGTGAAGGTGATGTCGTCGCTGGTGCTCAATGCACCCAGAGAGCCGACCGTGGCGCCGCCGCCGTCCTTGATGCTGACGTCGTCGCCCGTGAAGCTGCCCGGGGCGACAGCTTCGCTCAAGGTGAAGGTGATGGTCGGGTCGGCATCGCCAATGATGAGGGAAGCGTCGGTGGTGGTGATAGCCGTGACCGTCGGCGCCACCGTGTCCACCGCGATGCTCAGCGTGGACGAGGCGGCGCTATTGCTGTTGCCGGGCATGTCGGTGAACTGGTTGGCCTCGACGCTGATCAGGGCGGCGCCCGTGTAGCCGGCGTTCGGCGTGAAGATGCCGGTGAAGGTCCGGTTGTCGCTGGTGCCCAGGGCGCCCATCGTGCCGACCACAGCGCCGGCGCCGTCCCTGACGCGGACATCCCCGGCCGTGAAGCTGCCCGCTGCTGCCGGCTCGCTCAGCGTGAACGTGATGGTCGGGTCGGGATCGCTGGCGTTGACGAACAGGTCGGTGGACGTGATCGACGTGACCGCTGGCGCGACCTTGTCGACCACGATGCCGAGCGCGGTGGACGCGGAGTTGCCGTTGCCTGGCACGTCGGTGAACCGGTTGGCCGCGACGCTGATAAGGGCTGTGCCCGTGAAGCCAGCGTTGGGTGTGAAGATGCCGGTGAAGGTCTGATTGTCGGTGGTGCTCAACGTGCCCATCGTGCCGACGATGTTGCCCGTGCTGTCCTTGACGCTCACATCGCTGGCCGTGAAGGTACCCACGGCTGCCGCTTCGTTCAAGGTGAACGTGACGGCGGGATTGGCATCGCCGGCGATGAGGGACAGGTCGGTCGAGCTGAAGGCCGTGACCGCTGGCGCCACCTTATCTACCGCGATGAGAAGCGTGGGCGATACCTGGTTGCCGATGCCCGACACGGCGGTGAACTGATCGGCTGCGACGCTGATCAGCGCGACGCCGTTGAATCCGGCACTGAGCGTGAGCGCGCCGGTGAAGTGCAGATTGTCGGTGGTGACCAGCGCGCCCATCGTGCCGACGGTGTTGCCCATGCTGTCCTTGACGCTCACATCGCTGCCCGTGAACGTACCCGCGTCTGCTGGCGTGCTGAGCACGAAGGTGATTGCGGGATTGGGGTCGCTGGCGATGAGCGAGACGTCGCTAGACGTGATCGATGTGATCAGCGTTGCCAACGAATAGGCCCCCAAATCGGGATCCGCTCCGCGCGGCAGGCCGCGCTGATCGACCAAGACGCCGGTACCGCCGGCACCGGCCCGCAGGGCCGCGATGCTTGCGGTGGTCAGCGCGATGGTGCGGGTCGGCCCGCCGTTGTCGGCCAGCCCGGCCGGATCGAAGTTCGGGTTGGTGCCGGCGACCAGCGAGCCAGCCGGCAGGCCGTTGCTGCCGGACGCATTGAGCGTGACCAGGTTGTTGCTGCTGGCCGAAAGATTGGCCGCCAGGCCGCCGCCGTTGGTCGCTGCAAAAAAGTCGGCCACGCTGGTGAACGCGTTCTGGCCGAGGATGCTGTTCCTCAGGGTCGCGGTGGCCTGCTGGCCCCCGCCATCGCTCAGCACGAAGAGGTCCGTTGCGCCTTGGGCCGCGATGTTGCCGCTCAGGGTCACGAAGGTCGCGTTCAGCGTGCCGTTGCGCACAAAGATAGCGCCGCCTCTGCCACTGCCGGTGCCGCCAGCGGTGGCACCTGTGCCACCCGCGCCGCCGATGGCACTGTTTTGCGTGAAGGTGTCGTTGACCAGCGTGAGGGTCCCGCCATTGCTGAAGATGGCGCCGCCCAGGCCGGCCCCACCGCCACCGCCGCCGCCCTTGCCGTTGAAGAGGCCGAGGCCGCCGGCACCGGCGCCGAAGCCACCGCTGCCGCCGAGGCTGGTGCCGCGGCCACCGCCGCCGCCGCCACCACCGCCGCCGAAGCCACCGAATCCACCGTGGCTGAAGTTGCCCCCACCGCCGGCACCGCCACCGAAGCCGCCCGTGCCGCCAGGTCGGCCGATCGATGTGCCATTGGCGCCGGCGCCGCCACCGCCTGCCCCGCCGCCCACGCCACCATTGCCGCCGACGTTGAGCTGCGGCCCGCCGTTGCCGCCATTGACTCCGCCGCCGTCGCCGCCGGTGGTCCCCACGGGCGCCGAGCCTGCGGCACCCATGCCGCCACCGCCACCACCGGCCTGCAAGCTGCCCGCGTTGGTCGAGCCGCCCGTGCCGCCCTGGGCCTGATTGTTGACAAAGGTGCAACCATTGGCGGTGAAACTGCTGGTGCTGCCATCCACGAGTACCGCGCCACCGAGGCCTGCGCCGCCACCGCCGGCGCCCCCTATGCCGCCGTTGCCACCCATCCCACCAACGGCGTTGCCGCCGGCCAGCGTGATGTTGTTCAGGCTCAGGCTGCCGCCGCCCTGGATGGCGAACAGCCGTGTCGCCCCGGCGCCGTCGATGGTGATGCCCATCCTGCCCGCGCCGAGCGAGCCGTCGATGGTCACGTCGTCGGCACCGATGATGAAGGATGTCTGCCCATACGGATTGACATAGCCGCCGGGCACGGTCGCCAGTGTCGCGCTCAGCGTGATGGTGTTCTGTGCGGTGAAGGCCGTGCTGTCGAAGGTGATGCTGTCGATGACGCCGTTGAGGCTCGCCTGGTACAGGCAGTAGCGCAGGTCGCCGCTGGTGCCCGAGCCGGTGCCGGCGTTGGTGCCGGATACATCGCCGGCAACGTTAACGATGAAAGTAGTCATTGCGGGGGTCCCTGTCTGGTTGGAATTTTTTTGAATCCGATTTCTGGCGCAATAATAGTTTTTTAGTTTTACATAAACCGCGAAATGATAAGTGCTTTGGACTATTTGGCAAGCTCGTGCGACAACCTGCGTACTCGCGCGCTCGCGCACCACGAGGCCGGCCGTTTCGCGGACGCCGCGCGCGACTACCAATGTCTGCTCGACCAGTGGCCTGGCGACGCCGCCGCGCTGCACCTGTTCGGCCTTTTGCACCAACAGTGCGGCTATCCGCAGCGCGCGCTGGAATTGATCGGTGCGGCGATCGCGCAGTGCCCCCAGATAGCCGCATTCCATTCGAACCTCGCCGAGGCGCATCGGGCTTTGGGGCAGTTCAGCCTGGCCGCCGAGTGCTGCCGCGAGGCCTTGCGGCTTGCGCCCCAAGACCCCGACGCAGCCAACAACCTCGGGCTGGCCTTGCACGGCCTCGGACGCTTCGACGAGGCGCTGGAGCAGTTCGACATCGCACTGGCGCAGCGCCCCGGGTTCGCGTTGGCCCAAAACAATCGTGGCACCTCGCTGGTCCAGCTGGGCAGGATGCGTGAAGCAGAATCGGCCTATCGCCGTGCGATTGAAACGGCTCCCGGTCTTGCGATGGCGCACTCCAACCTGGCGCGGCTCCTGCAGCTGGATGGACAACTGGACACAGCCGTGCCCCACGCGGAGCGCGCCGCAAGGCTGGAGCCTGGCCACGCCGGCCTGCAGCAGCACGCGGCCACGCTGCACGCCCTGCGCGACGACTGGGCCAGCGCCATACCCTTTTGCGAACGTCGCGTCGCGCTTGCGCCGGGCGACGTCGATGCGCTGTGCGACCTGGGTTTCGCGTACCAGTCGGGCGAGCGGACAGCGCTTGCGCAGACCACGCTGCAACGGGCGCTGGACGTCGCCCCCGGTCATTTGCAGGCATGCCTCAACCTGGCCGACCTGCATGAGCAGCAGGGCGCGCTGGACACGGCGCATGCGTGTTACCGCAAGGCGCAGGCCAGTCACCCGCAGTCGCTGCTGCCCGCAGCCCGCCGCGCTCAGTTGGCGGCACACAGCACGAGCGACGCCGAGCGTGACCATCTTCGCTTCGCGCTGAACCAGCACGCTCTTGCGCCGAACGAGCGCGCCTGCACCCTCTTTGCGTTGGCACAGGTGGCCGATGCGCGCGGCGACTATGCCGAGGTCGCCGCCTGCCTGGCGCAGGCCAATGCGCTCACGCGCGGCCTTCGGCGCGCCAGTGGGCAGCATTACGACCCGGAGGAACACACGCGCTATGTCGACTGGTTGATGGCGGCGTTCACGCCGCAGCTGTTCGCGCGCCTCGGCGCAGTTGGCGATGACTCGTCACAACCGGTTTTCGTGTTCGGCATGCCGCGCTCGGGGACCACGCTGGTCGAGCAGATCCTGTCCAGTCACTCGCGCATCCACGGCGCCGGTGAACTGACGCTGGTGCGGCGTGCGATGGACTCTTTGCAAGTTCCTGCCCGCGAGACGGGCGAGCAACTGCCGGACCTGGCTTCGCTGGAGGCCGCCGAAGTCAGGCGCCTGGCCGCCGGCTACCTGGGCGGCTTGCGCGAGGTGCTTGAGCAGCAAGGCATCACACGGACTCTTCGGGCCGAATCACCGACTGCAACGCGCATCGTCGACAAGATGCCGGACAACTACCTGTACCTCGGCATGATCGCGCTCATGTTTCCGCGCGCAACGCTCATCCACGTGCGACGCGACCTGCGCGACGTGGCGGTCTCCTGCTGGCAGACGCCCTTTCGCAGCATGCGGTGGGCCGACGACATGCATGACCTTGCCCACCGCATCGGCAATTACCAGCGGCTCAGCGAGCACTGGCTGGCTGTGTTGCCGGGGCGGGTGCACGAAGTCCACTATGAGCGGCTTGTCGGTGACTTCGAGCCGCAGGCGCGCCGGCTGGTCGTCGCCTGCGGCCTGGAATGGGAGCCGGCGTGCCTGGCGTTCCATCAGAATTCGCGGCCGGTGAGAACCGCCAGCCTCGCGCAGGTGCGCCAGCCGCTCTACGCCAGATCGCTGGCCCGCTGGCACCGCTACGAGCCGTACCTGGGCTCTCTGTTCGAGGGCTTGCCACGCGAGCCCGCCAATTGATGCTCCTGGGCATTCATGGGGCTGCTCCACCAGGTGGGGCACGCGCTCCCGCCATCACGCCCATGAGTTCTTGCAGACCGTGCCTCAGTTCTTCACGCAGTCCGCGTAATACCGCATCTTCCCGTCCGGGCCTTCTTCTTCCACCAGCCCGTGGATGTCGGTTTCAAACCCTGGGCACTGCGCATTGAACTCGCGCGAGAACTTCAGGTAATCGACGATCTTCTTGTTGAACACCTCGCCCGGAATCAACAGCGGAATGCCCGGCGGGTACGGCGTGACCAGTGAGGTCGTGATGCGCCCTTCCAGCTCGTCGATCTCGACCCGCTCGGTCTTGCGGTGCGCGATGTACGCAAACGCGTCGCTCGGCTTCATGGCAGGCGTCAGGTCGCTCAGGTACATCTCGGTCGTCAGGCGCGCGATGTCGTACTTGGCGTAGAGCGCGTGGATGTGCTGGCACAGATCGGCCAGGCCCATGCGCTCGTAACGCGGGAACTGCTGGCAGAACTCGGGCAGGATGCGCCACATCGGCTGGTTGCGCGCGTAGTCGTCCTTGAACTGCTGCAGCGCGGTAAGCATCGTGTTCCAGCGGCCCTTGGTGATGCCGATGGTGAACATGATGAAGAAGCTGTACAGGCCCGTCTTCTCGACAATGATTCCGTGTTCCGCCAGGAATCGCGTGACGATGGAAGCCGGAATGCCCGTCTTGGCGAACTTGCCCTGCAAGTCCAGGCCGGGCGTCACGATGGTGGACTTGATCGGGTCCAGCATGTTGAAGCCTTCGGCCAGGTTGCCGAAGCCGTGCCACTTGGCCGTGCGCGCCTCGCCCTTGATGATCCAGTCGTCGGCCCGGCCGATGCCTTCATCGACCAGCCGGTCCGGTCCCCAGACCTTGAACCACCAGTCCTTGCCGTATTCCTCATCGACCTTGCGCATGGCGCGGCGAAAGTCCAGCGCTTCCAGGATCGACTCTTCGACCAGCGCCGTGCCACCGGGCGGCTCCATCATGGCTGCCGCCACGTCGCAGCTCGCAATGATCGAGTACTGCGGGCTGGTGGAGGTGTGCATCAGGTAGGCCTCATTGAAGAGGTGCCTGTCGAGCTTGCGGTTTTGCGAATCCTGCACGAGCACATGGCTGGCCTGGCTGATGCCGGCGAGCAGCTTGTGGGTGGACTGCGTTGCAAAGGTCAGCGATTCCTTGGGCCGGGTGCGGTTGCGGCCCATCGAGTGGTAGGTGCCATAGAACGGATGGAACGCCGCGTGCGGCAGCCACGCTTCGTCGAAGTGCAGCGTATCGACATAGCCGTCGAGCAGCTTCTTGATCGTCTCGGTGTTGTAGAGCACGCCGTCATAAGTGGACTGCGTCACCGTCATCACGCGCGGCTTGATCGAATCGAAATCGGCGCCCTTGAGCAACGGATTCGCCCTGATCTTGGCCTTGATCGCAGCCGGTTCGAACTCGCTCTGCGGGATCGGGCCGATGATGCCGAAATGGTTGCGCGTGGGTTTCAGAAAGACGGGAATCGAGCCCGTCATGATGATCGCGTGCAGGATCGACTTGTGGCAGTTGCGGTCCACCACCACCACGTCGCCCGGTGCCACCGTGTGGTGCCACACCATCTTGTTGGATGTGGAGGTGCCGTTCGTCACGAAGAAGCAATGGTCGGCGTTGAAGATGCGCGCCGCATTGCGCTCGCTCGCTGCCACCGGGCCGGTGTGGTCGAGCAGCTGACCGAGTTCGTCCACCGCATTGCACACGTCGGCACGCAGCATGTTCTCGCCAAAGAACTGGTGGAACATCTGGCCCACCGGGCTCTTCAGAAATGCCACGCCGCCCGAGTGACCCGGGCAATGCCACGAATAGGAGCCGTCTTCGGCGTAATCGAGCAGCGCCTTGAAAAACGGCGGCTGTATGCCTTCGAGGTACGACTTGGCTTCACGGATGATGTGGCGCGCCATGAATTCCGGCGTGTCCTCGAACATGTGGATGAAGCCATGCAACTCGCGCAGGATGTCGTTGGGGATGTGGCGCGATGTCTTGGTTTCGCCGTGCACGTAGATGGGCACGTCGGCGTTCTTGCGGCGCACTTCCTGGATGAAGTTGCGCAGGTGCACGACGGCCGGGTCGAGGTCGGGACCGGGCGTGAACTCCTCGTCGTCGATCGACAAAATGAACGCGCTGGCCCGGCTTTGCTGTTGCGCGAACTGCGACAGGTCGCCGTAGCGCGTCACGCCCAGTACCTCGAAGCCCTCCGCCTCGATGGCATCGGCCAGCGCACGGATGCCGAGCCCGGAAGTGTTTTCAGAGCGGTAGTCCTCGTCGATGATGACGATAGGGAAGCGGAATTTCATGGGGCGGCCTGCGGAAAATCGGGGAAACAGGCGCGAAGTGTATGCAAAAGCCGTGTCATGTTCTTGCGCTAACCGTGATTTCACACAAAATGTCTGCACTACAACGAGCAATAGAGGGGCCTATGGCCGAATCGACCATCTGGTGGCTGCTGGCGGGCACCGCCATCGCCATCGAACTCATCACCGGAACCTTCTACCTGCTGATGCTGGCCATCGGGCTGGCCGCGGCAGCGCTGGCGGCTCACGCGGGCGGCAGCATGACCGTGCAGCTGGTGACCGCAGCCGTGATTGGCGGCGGAGCGGTAGCCGCCTGGTCCGCCGTCCGGGGCAAGCGACCCTCGGAGCAGCCGGCCTCCTCCAATCGCGATGTCAACATGGACGTGGGCGAGACGGTGCACGTTGATGCCTGGAACGCAGACGGCACCACGTCCATCAAATACCGCGGCGCCAACTGGGCAGCGGTGGCGGCCGGCGGGACCGTGCACGCGGCAGGCGCCCATCGCGTGCGCGAAGTCGTGGGCAACCGCCTGGTGCTCGAAAAAATCTGACCGCAACGCACACAGCCAACAACAAAGGGAACAGTTCAATGACCGTAGCCATCATCATCCTGGTCGTCGCAGCGATCTTCATCATCCGCTCGATCAAGGTCGTGCCCCAGCAAAATGCCTGGGTCGTCGAGCGCCTGGGCAAATTCCACTCCACGCTCACGCCCGGCCTGAACTTTCTCATCCCCTTCGTGGACAAGGTTGCCTACAAGCACAGCCTGAAAGAAATTCCACTCGATGTGCCCAGCCAGGTCTGCATCACGCGCGACAACACCCAGCTGCAGGTGGACGGCATCCTTTACTTCCAGGTCACCGACCCGATGCGCGCGAGCTACGGCTCATCCAACTACATCGTGGCCGTCACGCAGCTCGCGCAGACATCGCTGCGCAGCGTGATCGGCAAGCTCGAACTGGACAAGACCTTCGAAGAGCGCGACATCATCAATGCGCAAGTGGTGCAGGCCATCGACGAAGCGGCCCTGAACTGGGGCGTGAAGGTTCTGCGCTACGAAATCAAGGACCTGACACCCCCTAAGGAAATCCTGCACGCCATGCAGGCGCAGATCACCGCCGAGCGCGAGAAGCGCGCCCTGATCGCAGCATCCGAAGGCCGCAGGCAAGAGCAGATCAATATCGCGACCGGCGAGCGCGAGGCCTTCATCGCCCGCTCCGAAGGCGAGAAGCAGGCAGCCATCAACTCGGCGCAAGGTGAAGCCGCGGCAATCACCGCTGTGGCTGATGCAACCGCGATGGCGATCGAACGCATCGCGGTCGCCATCCGCAGCCCTGGCGGCGAACAGGCCGTGCAACTCAAGGTCGCTGAACGCGCGGTCGATGCCTACAGCAAGGTCGCATCGGATGCGACCACCACGCTGATCGTGCCGAGCAACATGACGGAAGTTTCTGCGCTGATTGGCTCCGCGATGAAGATGGTCCAAGGCACGCGCACGGCACCCTGATCGCCGCAACTGGCTGTCATGCCGGACTCGATCCGGCATCCACCGCGTAGCGGCAACGGCTGTCGAAGCGACAACGGCGGCCACTGCTCATGCAGAATCACCGCTGCTTTGCAAAGAACCACCCAGGGGAGTTATGGCGCTGAGATTGCTGCATTCGGCCGACTGGCAGATCGGGAGGATCTACTCGCAGTTCGAGCCTGACGACGCGGCGGCCCTGTTCGAGGCTCGCTTTCTCGTCGTCGAACGATTGGCCGCGCTGGCTGTCGAGCACAACGTGGATGCCGTCCTCGTCGCTGGCGACGTCTTCGACGCACAAACCGTCTCCGACAAGACCATACGCCGCCTCTTCAACGCCATGAAGGGCTACACCGGCCATTGGGTCATGCTGCCCGGCAACCACGATGCCGCGCTCGCCGAATCGGTCTGGACCCGCGCGCATCGGCTCGGCGTCATTCCACCCAACGTCGTCACCTGCCTCGAACCCGTCGTGCGCATCATCGGTGACCAGTTCGCGGTGCTACCCGCACCACTCGTGCAGCGCCACACCTACGGCGACCTGACCCAGTGGTTCTCGTCTGCCTCCACGCCAGAGGGCCTTCATCGAATCGGCCTGGCCCACGGCTGCGTGCAAGGGGTGCTGGCCGACGAGCTGGATTCGGCCAACCCCATTGCCACCGGCCGTGCCGCCACCGCCGGGCTGGACTACCTGGCGTTGGGTGACTGGCACGGCACGCGCTGCATCGATGAGCGCACCTGGTACGCCGGCACGCCGGAAACCGACCGTTTCAAGGCCAACGATTCGGGCCAGGCACTGCTGGTTGACATTGCCGCGCCGGGCGCTGTGCCCCAGGTGCGGGCGCTGCAGACCGGGCGATATCGCTGGCAGCAGATGGACCCACGGCTGGCTGTACCCAGTGACCTGGAGGAAACCCTGCAGGCGCTCGAATCCACCGGTCCTGATGACGTGCTGCAGATGCGCGTGTCTGGCGTGTGCGACCTGAACGGCCAGCGCCGCCTCCAGCAAGGCGTGGAAGCTGCCCGTGCCCGTCTGCGGGCGCTCGTTCATGAATCGCATTCGCTCAGGCTGGAGCCCACGCAAGAGGACATCGAATCGCTCCATGCCGATGGCTACGTCGGCGAAGTGCTGCAACAGTTGCGCGTCGAACAGGACGGACCGCAGGCAGGGCTGGCTCGCGATGCACTGGTGGTCCTGGCCGGCATGCTCAATGAACTGGGCAGCAGTCCTGCAGCGGCCAGCCAGGAGGCCCGGCCATGAAGATCAGGCGCCTGCGCATCGAGCAGTTCAAGCGCTTTCGCGAACCGCTGGAAATCACCGGATTCACCGATGGCCTCAACCTGTTCGCCGCGCCCAACGAGTCCGGCAAATCCACCGTGGCAGAAGCGATTCGCGCCGCATTTTTTGAGCGGCATCGCTCGGGCAGCGTGGAGCACCTGCGCCCCTGGGGTGACTCGTCAGCCACGCCCACCGTCGAGGTGGAATTCGATATGGGCGACAAGCGCCATCGCCTGACCAAGGTGTTTTTGGGCAAAAAGCGCTGCGACCTGCTGATCGACGGACAGTCGCCGCTGGATGGCGTCGCGGCCGAAGATCACCTGGCCGGTCTGCTGGGTTTCAAGTTCCCGGGCAAGGGCGCGAGCGCGCCCGAACACCGTGGCATTCCCGGACTCCTGTGGATCCGGCAAGGCACTGCGCACGAACTGGCCGACGCCGTCACCTATGCCGCAGACCACTTGCGCCAGGTGCTGGGTGAGTCACTGGGCGACCTGACGTCTTCCAGCGGGGACGTGGTGCTGCGAGCCGTGGAAGCGGGACGTCACGAGCTGCTCACGCGCTCAACCGGCAACCCCAAAGGCGAATACGCAGCGGCATTGCTGCGCAAGGCCGAGTTGACGGACGCATTGACCACACTCGACGCTGATATCAGGGCCTACCAGGGCAGCGTCGATCGGCTCGCCGCGCTGCGTCACGATCACCAGCGCGACGAACACGAGCGTCCGTGGAGCGCCATCCGCGAACAGCACCAGCTCGCACTGCAAACACTGGAAGCGGCGCAGGGCCTGGAGGCACGGCAACAGGCCCAGCAGACGGCGGTTGAGCAGTGGCGCGCGCAGACGGCTTCTCACCGGTCAGAGCTCGAAGCGTTCGCGCGCGACGATGCGGCCGTCACGACGCGAGAGCAGGCACTGGCGCTTCGCGCAGCGGCTGAGGCCACTGCGCTCGCACAGGTGCAATCGTGGGAGCGACGGCACAACGACGCCATCACCGTCGATACACAGGCGCGGCAGATGCTGGAGCGCGTGCGTGCGGCAGCAGCGCGAACCGAGACCGTTCGCGCCGCGCAGGAGCTGGAAACCACGCTCGCCGCAGTGACCCATTCGCTCACCCGAGCGCGCGAGGAACACACGCGACTGGCCCGCCTGCAAGCCGAGGCGCAGGCCATGTCCATCCCAGCCACAGACCTGAAGAAGCTCAAGCAGCTTTCGCAATCGCTGCGCGATGTCGGCGTGCGCCTGGAAGCGGCCGCCACCCTGCTTGAATTCGATCTGCTCGAAGGACAGTCGATGCGACTGGGCGACGAAAGCGTCGAAGGACGTGCACGGCACACAGTGGTCGGCCGCACGGAAATCCAGATCGACGGATTCGGCCTGATCTGTGTGCAGCCCGGCGGCGCAGACATCCCGGCGCTTGCGACGCAGCAGGGCACGCTCTCTGCCGACCTGGCCGCGTTGCTGCAAAAGCTCGGCATCGCCAATCTGGCCGAAGCCGAAGAGCGGGACCGCCAGGCCTCGCAACGCCTGCAAGACGCCAGGGCAAGCAAGCAGGTTCTGGAAGCGCTGGCCCCCAACGGCGTGGACGCTCTTGAAGCCGATCAGGCTTTGCGAACGGTGCGGGCGCAGGAACTCAAATCGGTCCTTGCCGCCCTGCCCCCACCCGCCGAGGGCGATGACAGCCTGCCCGACCTTGCATCAGCGCAAGCGCAAGCCGAACGCGCCGCCGCCAGCCTGACAACCACAGCCGCCGCCCTCACCCAGGCCCGCGTGTCAGTCGGCAAAGCGCAGAGCGACCTCACGACGGCAATCCAGGAACTGGACGCCGCCAAAGCGACAGTCAGCGACGCCGGTCGCGCACAACGCATGGCCGTGGCACGCCAGTCATTGAGCGACGCGCTGGTCCATGAATCGACCGCCCAGCAACGCCTGGACGCCACCGCCTCCGAGCTGCGAAGCGTGAACCTGGTCCTGCTGCGCCAGGACGTGGATCGGCTGGCGCGCAGCGCACAACAACTGGAAGAAGCCCACGAGCTTCGCCGGCACGACATCACGCGGCTTGAAGTGGAGCTGGAAACCAAGGGCGCGTTGGGCCTTGAAGAACAAAGAGCCGAACGCCAACGCGAACTGGAAGCCGCCACGCGCCGCGCCGACGAACTGGCCCGCCGCGCCAATGCGCTGGATCACCTGCTGACCCTGCTGCAGGACAAGCGCTCGGAACTGGCCCGCCGCCTGCGCGCGCCGCTGCAAAAGCATCTGGACCACTACCTGGGCATCCTGTTTCCGGGCGCGCGCATCGAAGTCGCCGACGACCTCTCGCCCGGCGCCATCACGCGCGCCGGCCCGCGCGGTCAAGAGGTAGGCGAGTTCGAAGAGCTGAGCGTAGGCACGCGCGAGCAGATGGGCATCGTGGCGCGGCTGGCCTATGCCGACCTGTTGCAGGAAGCCGGCAGGCCGACATTGCTGATCCTGGACGACGCATTGGTGAACACCGACGATGACCGGCTCGGGCAGATGAAGCGCGTGCTGTACGACGCCGCGCAGCGGCATCAGGTGCTGATCTTTACCTGCCACCCGGCGGCATGGCGGGATCTGGGGGTGGTGGCGCGGGGGATTTGACCGGGCGGTATCGGCCAGCAGGTCGGGCATGAACAGGCTGTTGGCCCGGTCGAACAGCGCAGCATCGCCCTCGGCATAAAGCCAACCGTTCGCCGCCAGGCTGACACAGATTTCGGCTTCGAAGTGGTGTTCCTCGTGCCGGTTCATTGGCTCAAGGCTTTCAGGCGGTCCATGACGAGGTCGGCGCGCTCGGCAATGCGGCGCAGATACGGCAGGTTCGGATCATCAGCTCGCATCGGCCCCTCCGTCGCTGCCCGAATCGAAGCGCATCAGCTCCGCTTTCATCAGGTTGGCGGCAAGGGTGCGCTCCCGCGCCCGCCCGACCCGCAAGGCATCCAGCAAAGCCAGCAGGCGGTGTAGCGCGGGGTCGGCCAGCGCAGCCTGCGGCGCGGTGCGATAGATCGGCGAGAGCGTGGGGCCCTTGGCGCTACCCGTAGGGTGGGCCCAGACGGGGGCTTGCTCCGAAGCCACAGTCAACTCGCTGACGAGCGGCTCTGCGCCAAAGGCCGTCGGCACGCCGCGCTTGACTGGCCCAGTCGTGGCGGGCCAGATGTAGCGCACGCCGTGGAGCATGAACTCCAGCAGATTGGGTCTGACCGGCGACCAGTCGCCACGTCCGGGCGCCACAGCCAGGCCCGAGGCCACTGCACGTTTCACGCTCGCATGCGCTTCCGAAGCGCTGATGGCCAGGGCTTCGCCCAGCGCGGCATACGTCCAGCGCTGCGGCGGGTGGGCCGCCACCTTCAGGAGTACGAGCAGGTCTTGGGGTTTGAGGTCCATGGAGGAGTGATATTCGCTATTCGCGAATTACGAATATCGCTGATGAAACCCTTTTTGCGCAAGCGGGCCGTGCGATGCAACGACCCAGCGTTGGCGGACGGCTACATCTTCCCGGCCGCGCCGGCCAGGGCGGCAAAGAGTTCGTTGATTGATTCTTGCAGTCGGGGCACGCTGACGTAGGCCTCTCCGGGCACCGGCGAGAACTGCCTGCTGCCCCCGTACTTCTCCTCGCCGTAGCGGAAGGCCATCGAATTCGGGTCCAGTGCACCTTCAGCACCAGTTCCAGCGCATGCCTGTACAGAAACAACACTGGATTCGCCAAGCGGTAGTCTTCCTGTTCCTGGCCTTTGATGGCTTCGGCAAGAACATTAGCCGCGTGCAGGTATTGTTCGGCCATCTCCAGCATGGTCGGAACGGATGCTCCGCCGACCACGAATCCATGCGGCCCGGAAAAGGCATCTTCCCGGTAGTGCTCCTCGGAGAGCCATGACGCGGCCGTATTCAGACTGCTCCTAGTCGCCTCGCAGGAGGTCGGCGACAGACCAGATGAAGGACGACAGCGCTTGGTGATTCATGGGCTCCCTTGGTATTCGATGCCCTATGGGCAATAGCCGAGGCATTTTCACCTCAATCGACACGGGCGATGAGCGGGGATTGCCCATGTAGGGCGGCGTGAGCGCCTGGCTTGTAGAAAAGACAAGGGCCCGAAGGCCCTTGTCGTTGAGTGAGAGCGCCGCCTCAGCTACACCCCCATTGGGGATAGCGGTAGCGACGTCGTCTATGAGCCCTTAACTACCCCGGCTTTCATGGAGCCCGGTTGAGCCCGCTCGCTCACGTGGCCGATGAGACTTGCTGAATGCCTGCGACGACCCAGCCACCGAAGCCGGAGCGCGGCTTTGTCAGGTGCCAGACCTCATCCAGGTCTTCCGTGTCGGCATGCACCTGATCGCGCACGCTGCCTCTGAAGCGCACGCTGACGATGTACCGATCACCTTCTTCCACGACTTCCAGCACCTGAGCGTCAAGGCCGAACACCTGCGTCTCCTGTGCGACCGCGCCTCGCGCCTCGATTTCCGCTCGCACTTCTTCAAACAAGTCGGGCGTGAGGTAGTCACGCAGACGCTGCAAATCCCCAGCGTCGTTTGCCGACTGCAGTGCCATGAATTGCTGGGTTGCGTTGCGCGCGAAGGCTGCGGTGTCGAAGTCGGCGGGGATCGCGGATGGCACCGCACTCGCGGTGACCGCACCTAACGCCGAACCGATCCGCGTGCCGCTTGAAGGCTGGCCTGTGAGGCTACCTCCGAAGCTTCCGGCTGCGGGTCCCGCTGCACCACTGCCTCCTGCAATGGCGGGAGCGGCCCCGTTGGCCATGCGCTTGCGCATGACGAAGCCCACCACGGCCATGACCACCACGCCCAACAGAACCATGAGCATGACATTGGCCATCGCTGCGCCAAACCCCAAGTGCGACGCGAGCGCCATCAAGCCCAGGCCGGCGGCCAGGCCTGCGATCGGGCCCATCCAGCTGCGCTTTGCCGCTGCAGCAGCGGGTGCAGCGGCTGCTGCCCCTGCGCCGGCTGCAGGCAGGGCCTGTGCCGGCGATCCCGGTGTGTTGGCGGGGGTGGCTGGTTGTGTTGTCTGCTGGCGTTGCATGCCGCTGGACTTCGCGCCGCCCAATCGCTTGGCTTGCGCGTCGAATGCCATCGTTGTGCTCAGGGCGAGCACCAGTGCCGCCAGGCCAAGTACTTTTTTCATAAGAGGGTCTCCATGAGTGAAATCGGATGAAGCCTTAACATACGCCCGTCCGGCGGAAGAAAAAAGCAGCAGGAGCCTGCAGACAACTCAGGAAAAACCTTCAGTTTCGTTCCGGCACTCGCCCCTGCTTTCAGATCGGACGCCAAAAAACAAAAAAGCCCCGTGGTTAGGGGCTTTTCAGAGGGGTTTGCAGTCTGGAACGGACTGCCGAAAACACATTCGCGGCGGAGAGGGCGGGATTCGAACCCGCGGAGGGCTATTAACCCTCACACGCTTTCCAGGCGTGCGACTTAAACCGCTCATCCACCTCTCCTGCGAGCCCGCGATTGTAGCAGTGGCGCGGATGCCCTCAGGCCACTTTCACCCGACGCGCCTGATCCGGGTCGGCCAGCATGGTCAGAAGCAGGTTCACATCCGCAGGCTTGACCATGTGAAAGTCAAAGCCAGCCTGCTCCGATCGCGAGCGGCTCTCGGCTTCGCCGTATCCCGTGAGCGCAATCAGCAACGCATCGCGCGTGCCCGCCAGGTTGCGCATGCGGATGGCCACTTCAAATCCGTTCATGCCCGGCAAGCCGATATCCAGCAGCACCACGTCGGGCTTGAACTCCTCTGCGATCTTCAGCGCCGTCACGCCTTCGTGTGCCAGCTGCACTTCGTAGCCTTCCATTTCCAGCAAGGCCATCAGCGTTTCGGCCGATGCAACGAGGTCATCGACCACCAGCACACGCGCACGCGCCTTGACCGGCGGCGGTGTGCTGTCCGGCATGTCCGGCGCGCCGGGCAGCGAGCCTTGCGCAGCGATTTCAGCGGGCAGGTAGATGCACAGCTCGGCGCCCTTGCCGGTGCCTTCGCTGCGTGCAACCACCGAGCCGCCGTGTTGCTCCACCAGGTGCTTGACCAGCGTGAGGCCGATGCCCAGCCCGCCCTGCGAGCGGTCGAGCGACTGGTCGGCCTGCGCGAAGAGGTCGAAGATGTGCGGCAGGAATGCCGGGTCTATGCCCGCGCCCTGGTCCTTCACCGAAATCCTGATCTGCCCGCCTTCCATCGCGGCGTTGAGCGAGATGGTCGTGTTGGGTCCCGAGAACTTCGAGGCGTTGTTCACCAGGTTGGACAGCACCTGCGCCAGCCGCACGGCGTCGCCGTTGATCGCAACCGGCTCCCTGGGCAGCACTACATCCAGCGTCTGGTGGCGGCTGGCAATGCTGGGCGATGTGGCCTCTACCGTGCGCTCGACCATGGTGGCAAGGCTCAGCTTCTCGGGCTTGACCACCACCTTGCCCTGCACGATGCGCGACACGTCAAGCAGGTCATCGATCAGGCGCGACATATGGTCGGCCTGACGCCCGATCACGTCGCGGGCCCAGTTCATGGTCTTGGGCGAAACGTCGTGGCCCTGCATGAGGTGCACCGCGTTGCGGATCGGCGCCAGGGGGTTGCGCAATTCGTGCGCGAGCATCGCCAGGAATTCGTTCTTGCGGCGGTCGGCGTCCTGCACCGCGCGATACAGGCGCGCGTTCTCCATCGCGATCGACGCGCGGCTCACGATTTCACGGGCCAGCGCGACACGCGGCGCGTCCATCGCCTCGGATTTCGATACCAGGATCAGCGCGCCGCGCGCGATGCCACCGGAGATCAGCGGACAGATGGCAGCAGCCTCGGCGCCGCCCTTCCACATCTCGAACTGCTTTCGCTCCAGCGCCTTGGCAAGCGACGCCCTGAGCGCATTGGGCATCTCGGTCGGCTCGCCCTCGCCCGGCTGGGGATGCATGACGACCCGGCCCAAAGTGCCGTCCGGGTTGGACAGCGTGAGGATCGCGCGGTCTCCCAGCATAGGCACGGCAACATCGAACAGCGCGCCGATCGTGTTCTCGACATCGAGCGAACGCGACAGCGTCTGGCTCGCCTCGGCCAGGTAGTCCGCGCGGTGGATGGCTTCTTCAGCCGCGACGCGCGCAGTTTCAGACCGGGCCAGCGCTTCACGCTGCACAGCCTGCTGCTGCAGCTGGCGGTTCATGCGAAAGAGTTCGACGAAAACCCGCACCTTCGATCGAAGAACTTCCGGCACGACCGGCGAAGGGATGTAGTCCACCGCGCCCAGCGCATAGCCGCGCTTGGCCTGTACATCGTCCACGTAAGCCGTGATGAAAACGATAGGCGTCTGCGACGACTTCTTGTATTGGCGGATGAGGCCTGCGGTTTCCAGCCCGTCGATGTCGGGCATGTTGACGTCCAGCAGGATGACCGCGAATTCCTGGTCGAGGATGTACTTCAGCGCCTCCTTGCCGGAACGCGCGCTGATGATGTTCTGGCCCAGCTCATCCAGGATGGTGCGAAAGACGACGTGCTTTTCCTGCAGGTCATCCACGACCAGGATGTTGACCTTCTCCTGCTCGAGCGCTGTCGGCGATGTAGCCGCCGCCTGAGCCGTCACTGGTGCAGCCATGCGCGCAGGACCGTCAGCAGGTCCGGCGTGTTGACTGGCTTGGAGAGGTAGTCCCATGCGCCCGCCTCTATGCATTTTTCCCTGTCACCCTTCATGGCCTTGGCCGTTACAGCAATCATCGGCAAGTCCTTGCCCGAAGGCAGTTTTCGAATTTCCTTCATCGTCGCCATGCCGTCCATCTCCGGCATCATGATGTCCATCAGCACGACCTTGATCTGCGGATCGCTGCCGACACGGGCGATGGCGTCGCGTCCATTATCGGCCCACACGATGTCCATTCCGTGCTCTTCCAGCACCGTGGCCAGCGCAAAAATGTTACGCATGTCGTCATCGACGATCAGCACGCGCTTGCCCGTCAGCGGCTTGGTCGACTCGTGAATCTCGTTGATGATCGACCGCTTGGCTTCCGGCAGTCTTGCCAGGTTGTGGTGCAGCGCCAGCAAGGTGTTGTCAAAGAGCTTGGCCGCTGTGTGCGCCTCATGCACAACCAGCGACTCGGTGGATGTCCAGCTGAACTTGCCGGAGTCCTTGCCGCCGCCATGGTAGAGCAGCAGTTGCAGCGGCCCTATGGCGGCATGGGCGGCCAGCAGTCGCTTGAGTTCGTGCGGGTCCGCACCCGGAAAACCGTCTTCCAGCACAACGGCGTCGTAGTTGCCTTCTTCGAGCGCATCGTGCAGCTTGTCGGCGCTCTTGACGACGTCGATCGCAACCTGCTCGTCTTCCATGTCGGCCAGGAACTCGCGCCGCGCCGCCACGTCTTTCAGTGCAACGAGCAAGCGCTTTTCCGGGCGTGACAGGTAGGTGCGCAGCTTGTCGAGCATGACGTCGAGCACTTCCTTGGACTGGATCGGCTTTTCAAGGAAAGCCAGTGCGCCCGAGCGGAACGCACGCTCCTTGGAGTCGTCGGTCGAGATCACGCACACCGGAAGGTGCCGTGCAGCCGGGTCCTGCTTGATGCGGTCGAGCACACGCCAGCCGTCCATGTCGGGCAGGTACATGTCCAGCGTGATCGCCGAGGGCTTGTACTGCGTGGCCAGAGTCAGCGCCCCGGCACCCAGTGAAGTGACCAGGCCCTTGAAGCCCTTGGCACGCGCCGCGTCGAGCAGGAATTTGGCAAACGCCATGTCGTTCTCGACGATCAGCAGCACCATGTCGCCTTGCTGGATGGTGTCGCGGTCATCGCCCGCTTCGTTCGCCACCACGCTGGTCTCGTCGCCCACGATCACCGCATCTTCAATGATCTCGGGGCGCGCGATGCGCTTCATGGCCGGCGCAGCAGAGAACTCCGCCCGCGTATCCACCCTGGGCTCGTTGGGCTGCATGGCACGGCGAGCACCGCGTGTGCCGGTGTAGACCAGCGGCAGGTACAGCGTGAATGTCGATCCCTGGCCGGGTGCACTGGCCAGACGTATTTCACCGCCGAGCAACTTCGAAAGCTCCCGGCTGATGGCCAGGCCCAGGCCGGTGCCGCCGTACTTGCGGCTGGTGGAACCGTCGGCTTGCTGGAAGGCCTCGAAGATGATCTGCTGCTTGTCGCCCGAGATGCCGATGCCGGTATCGGACACCGAGAACGCAACCACCTGCTGCGCACGGTTCAAGTCCTCGTTGTCCGAGGTCCAGCCCGACAGCACTTCTTCGACTGACAACGTGACCTGGCCCTGGTGGGTGAACTTGAAGGCGTTCGACAGCAGGTTCTTCAGGATCTGCTGGAGCCGCTTCACGTCGGTCACCATCGAGGTCGGCAGGTCGACGCCGGTGTGGATCATGAAGTCCACGCTCTTGGCTTCTGCCACGTGGCGGAAGGTGCGCTCGACATACAGCTGCAGGTCCGACAGGCGCAGCTCGTTCACATCGACCACCACCGTGCCCGACTCGATCTTGGACAGGTCCAGGATGTCGTTGATGAGCATCAGCAGGTCGTTACCCGACGAGTGAATCGTCTTGGCGAATTCGACCTGCTTGGGCGACAGGTTGCCGTCCGCGTTCTTGGACAACTGGTCCGACAGGATCAAGAGCGAGTTGAGCGGCGTGCGCAACTCGTGCGACATGTTCGCGAGAAATTCCGACTTGTACTTGGAGGTCAGGGCGAGCTGCTTGGCCTTGTCTTCCAATGCCTGGCGGGCCTGCTCCACTTCCTGGTTCTTGCGCTCCACCTCGTGGTTCTGGTGCACCAGCAACCGGGCCTTTTCCTGCAGCTCTTCGTTGGTCTGCTGCAGCTCCTGCTGGCGGCTTTGAAGCTCCTGCGCGAGCGATTGCGACTGGGTCAGCAGGTCTTCGGTGCGCATGTTCGCCTCGATCGTGTTGATCACGATACCGATCGATTCAGTGAGCTGGTCCAGAAACGCCTGGTGGGTCGGGTTGAATCGCTCGACCGATGCCAGCTCGACGACACCGCGAACCTGGCCTTCGAAAATGATCGGCAGCACCAGCACGTTGAGCGGCTGCACTTCCATGAGGCCCGACGAGATGCGCAAACTGTCGGGAATCGAGGAGGTCAGCAGGATCTTCTTCTTGTCATAGGCACACTGCCCCACGAGCCCCTGTCCCAGCTCCACTTCCTTGCCGTACGAGCCGTGGCCGTCGGACGCATAAGACGCCATGAGCCGCAGCTTGGGTTGCTCATAGGTGTAGCGCAGCACATAGAACTCGGCCTGCTGCGCGCCCACCACCGGTGCCAGTTCCGACAGGATCAGGTGACCCACGGCGACCAGGTCCTTCTGGCCTTGCAGCATCCGCGAGAACTTCGCCAGGTTGGTCTTGAGCCAATCCTGCTCGGTGTTGACTTGCGTCGTGTCCTTGAGGTTGCGGATCATCTCGTTGACGGTGTCTTTCAGCGCGGCCATTTCGCCCAGCGCCTCCACCGTGATCGATCGTGTCAAGTCACCCTGCGTCACCGCGGTCGCCACTTCGGCAATCGCTCGCACCTGCGTGGTCAGGTTGGCTGCGAGCTGGTTCACGTTCTCGGTCAGGCCCTTCCAGGTGCCCGATGCGCCCGGCACCTTGGCCTGGCCGCCCAGGCGCCCTTCCACACCCACTTCGCGCGCAACAGTCGTCACCTGGTCGGCGAAGGTTGCGAGCGTGTCGGTCATGCCGTTGATGGTGTCGGCCAGCGCCGCCACTTCGCCCTTGGCTTCCACCGTGAGCTTCTGGTCCAGGTCGCCGTTGGCCACGGCCGTCACCACCTTGGCGATGCCGCGCACCTGAGAGGTCAGGTTACCGGCCATGAAGTTCACGTTGTCGGTCAGGTCCTTCCAGGTGCCGGCCACGCCCTGCACATCGGCCTGTCCGCCCAGCTTGCCTTCGGTTCCCACTTCGCGCGCCACCCGCGTCACTTCGGAGGCGAAGGATCGCAGCTGGTCCACCATGGTGTTGATCGTGGCTTTCAGTTCCAGGATTTCGCCCTTCACTTCCACCGTGATCTTCTTGGAAAGGTCACCGGCCGCAACAGCCTTGGTCACGTCAGCGATGTTTCGCACCTGCGAGGTCAGGTTGCCGGCCATGAAGTTCACGTTGTCGGTCAGGTCTTTCCAGGTGCCGGCCACGCCCTGCACATCGGCCTGTCCGCCCAGCTTGCCTTCGGTACCCACTTCGCGCGCCACACGCGTCACTTCAGATGCGAAGGATCGCAGCTGGTCCACCATCGTGTTGATGGTGTTCTTCAGCTCCAGGATCTCGCCCTTCACGTCCACCGTGATCTTCTTGGACAGGTCACCGGTCGCCACGGCCTTGGTCACGTCGGCAATGTTTCGCACCTG
>NZ_JANU01000063.1 GCF_001044395.1 Caenimonas sp. SL110 | reverse complement strand
GACGGCAGTGACTTCGCGATGCAGAGCAAGAAGACGGCGGTGTCGTTCGCAGCCTACGAGACCACCAAGACGTTTACCGTCGGCACCTACATCGACTCGGCCGTCGAGGGTGACGAGTATTTCTGGCTGGACCTGTACAAGAACGCGGCCGACACGAGCTACTCGGCCTATGCGGGTGCTCATGTGAAGGACGCAGCGGTCACCAACTACGAATACACCGTGGCTTCCAGCGCGGCGAACTCGGGCGCGGCCGTGACCGAAGGCGGCAACGTCACCTTCACCATCACCCGCAGTGGCTCCGGTAGCGCGTCCACGGTGTATGTCAGCACATCGGCGGGGTCGGCCAGCACAGGCGACTTCGCGGCGCAGTCCAAGAGCGCGGTGAACTTCGCTGCCTACGAGACGACCAAGACCGTGACAGTGGGCACCTATGTTGACTCGAGCACGGAAGGTGCAGAGTACTTCTGGCTGGATCTCTACAAGACGTATGCGGATGCCGGCAGTGGCAACTATTCGGCCTACGGCTCTGCCTACATCAAGGACGCCGTGGTCGCCAACTACGACTACACGGTTGTCTCGAACGCCGCGAGCTCGGGTGCAGCGGTGACCGAGGGCGGCAATGTCACCTTCACCATCACGCGCAGTGGTTCGGGCAGCGCATCGACCGTGTACGTGAGCACCAGCACCGGCACCGCCGACGGCAGTGACTTCGCGATGCAAAGCAAGAAGACGGCGGTTTCGTTCGCCGCCTACGAGACCACCAAGACATTCACTGTCGGCACCTACATCGACTCGGCTGTCGAGGGCAGCGAGTACTTCTGGCTGGACCTGTACAAGAACATTTCGGACACGAGCTATACGGCTTTTGCGAGCGCCTATGTCAAGGACGCGGTCGTCACCAATTACGACTACACCGTGAGTTCGAATGCGGCCAGCAGCGGAGCCGCTGTGACCGAAGGCGGCAACGTCACCTTCACCATCACCCGCAGTGGCACCGGTAGTACTTCGACGGTTTA
>NZ_JANU01000062.1 GCF_001044395.1 Caenimonas sp. SL110 | reverse complement strand
CCTCACCCCTGCCCTCTCCCCAGAGGGGCGAGGGAGTAACAGCCGCAGCCGCAGCCGGTGCAGCAACGGCCAACGACGGCGCGGGCGCTGCATCGCTTCTCACCGCGGGCGCTGCATCGCCTTTTACATTACCCGCACCTTCAACTTCCAGGCGAATCAATTCCGCACCGACCGAAATCAGCTTGCCGACTTCAGCGCCCAGCGACACCACCTTGCCAACGACCGGCGAGGGAATCTCCACCGTCGCCTTGTCGGTCATCACGTCGGCCAGCACCTGGTCTTCCTGGACCATGTCCCCGACCTTGACGTGCCACGCGACGAGTTCGACTTCTGCAATGCCTTCGCCGATGTCCGGCGTTCTTACGACATGTGAGCCCATGGTTCAGTCTCCCATCGCTCGTTTGAGCGCGGCACCGACGCGCTCAGGCCCCGGAAAGTACGCCCACTCCTGCGCATGCGGGTACGGCGTGTCGTATCCCGCCACTCGTTCGATGGGTGCCTCCAGGTGATAAAAGCAGTTCTCCTGCACCAGCGACAGCAGCTCCGCGCCGAAGCCGCTCGTGCGGGTGGCCTCATGCACCACCACACAGCGCCTGGTCTTCTTCACCGATTCGACGATCGTTTCCAGGTCCAGCGGCCAGATCGAGCGCAGGTCGATGATCTCGGCGTCGATGCCGGTTTCGCGCGCTGCGCATTCGGTCACCCACACCATCGTGCCGTAGGTGATGACGGTCACGTCCTTGCCCGGCTTGAAGACCTTGGCCGATTCCAGCGGCACGGTGTAGTAGCCCTCGGGGACATTGCCCATCTCGTGTTTGGACCAGGGCACCACGGGCCTGTCGTGATGGCCGTCGAACGGGCCGTTGTACAGGCGCTTGGGCTCCAGGAAGATCACCGGATCGTTGTTCTCGATGGACGAGATGAGCAGGCCCTTGGCGTCATACGGATTGCTCGGCATCACGGTGCGGATGCCGCACACATGGGTGAACAGCGCTTCCGGGCTCTGGCTGTGCGTCTGCCCGCCATAGATGCCGCCGCCGCAAGGCATGCGAATCGTGATCGGGGCAGTGAAGTCACCGGCAGAGCGATATCGCAGGCGCGCGGCCTCCGACACGATCTGGTCCGATGCGGGATAGAAGTAGTCGGCAAACTGGATTTCGACCACCGGTCTGAGGCCATAAGCGCCCATGCCTACGGCACAGCCGACGATGCCGCCTTCGGAGATCGGCGCATCGAAGCAGCGCGACTTGCCGTACTTGGCCTGCAGGCCCTCGGTAACGCGAAACACGCCGCCGAAGTAACCCACGTCCTGTCCGAACACGACCACATCGGGGTCGCGTTCCATCATCACATCCATCGCGGAACGCAATGCCTGGATCATCGTCATGGGCACGGTGTTCATGGACGGCTCGGGTGAGGCCTGCGCCATGTTCTCGTCACGGGTTTTGGTCAGCATGTTCATACACCCATTTCCTGGCGCTGCCGGCGCAGGTGCGCGGGCATGGTTTCGTACACGTCTTCGAAGATGCCCGCTGCGCTGGGCATGCGATGGTCGAGCAGGGTGCCGTAACGCTCGGCCTCTTTTTGCGCGGCAGCGACTTCAGCTTCGAGTTCCTTTTGCACTTGCTGATGCTGCGCATCGGACCACTCACCGATGCGGACGAGGTGCTGCTTGAGCCGCGCGATCGGGTCGCCCAGCGGAAACCGCGCCCAGTCGTCCGCGGGCCGGTACTTGGTCGGGTCATCGGAGGTGGAATGAGGACCCGCGCGGTAGGTGACCCATTCGATGAGCGTGGGCCCGAGGTTGCTGCGAGCGCGTTCCGCGGCCCATTGCGAAGCGGCATAGACGGCCAGGAAATCATTGCCGTCCACCCGCAGCGATGCGATGCCCGAGCCGACACCGCGCGCGGCGAAGGTTGTCGATTCACCACCGGCAATCGCCTGGAAGGTCGAGATCGCCCACTGGTTGTTCACCACGTTCAGGATCACCGGCGCGCGATAGACATGCGCGAAGGTGAGCGCCGTGTGGAAGTCGGCTTCGGCAGTGGCGCCGTCGCCGATCCAGGCGGATGCGATCTTCGTGTCGCCCTTGATGGCCGATGCCATCGCCCAGCCCACGGCCTGTATGTATTGCGTGGCGAGGTTGCCCGAAATCGAGAAGAAGCCGGCGCGCTTGTACGAATACATCACAGGCAACTGGCGGCCCTTCATCGGGTCGCGCTCGTTGCTCATGAGCTGGCACATCAGCTCCCACATCGGCACATCGTCACGTGACAGCAGCAGGCTCTGCTGGCGGTAGGTGGGAAAGCACATGTCGCCATCGACCAGTGCCAGCGCGTGCGCCGAGCCAATGGCTTCTTCGCCCAGGCTCTGCATGTAGAACGACAGCTTCTTCTGGCGCTGCGCGATGAGCATGCGCGCATCGAAGGTGCGGGTCTTGAGCATCGCGCGCAAGCCCTTGCGCAAAATGGCTGCATCGACCTGCGGCGCCCACGGCCCGACGGCTGCGCCATCGTGATCGAGCACGCGTATGAGCTGGAAAGTGAGGTCGCTGGTTTCCTGCGGCACCGTGTCGACGGGCGGCCTTCGCACGGCGCCTGCGGGCGACACGTGGAGGTAGGAAAAATCGGTCTCGCACCCGGGTCGCCCAGTGGGCTCCGGCACGTGCAAGCGCAAGGCTTGTGGCTGGTTCATCCGTTTCCTTTCGCGCGCGATTGTGTCGCCCGCGGGGTTTATGACTGCACTGCAAGGCCGGGTAAGGCTGCAGCACGGGTCCCGCGCTGGATCACGCGAGTCGTCCAGTGTATTGGAAAACCGATGGGCTCAGAGCTTCACGTCGAGGCTGTTGCGCAGCGCCTCGTCGGCCACCGCATCGAGCGCGCCATCGACCACGGTCT
Organism: Caenimonas sp. SL110; assembly: GCF_001044395.1. Taxonomy (GTDB): domain Bacteria; phylum Pseudomonadota; class Gammaproteobacteria; order Burkholderiales; family Burkholderiaceae_C; genus Ramlibacter. The sequence continues at coordinate 17,737 of NZ_JANU01000062.1, read as the reverse complement.
GGTCCGAGATCAGGCGCAAGCTGCCGCCTTGGAGCATCTTGCCCAGCAGCCGCCGCGTCATCGAGTGCTGCTTGCCTGAGGCACTGGTGAACATGAAGAGCGTGCGGTGAGGGCTGGCCCATGTGACCTGGTAGCGGCCCCAGCCGCCTTCGATCGCCATCTCGACCCAGGCGCCCGGCAGCAGGCTGGTTGGCGGCAGTTCCGGCTCCACGCTGGAACGCGCCTGGCCCTGTGCCCCGGGACGCGTCTGGCCGAAGCCCGGCTGGGTGTGCTGGAACACCTGCTGGGGCGACAGGGACTGGTCGGTCTCGACGAAGCCGGAGTGCATGACCTCGGTGGGCGCGAGCCACGATCCGTGCTCGCCCTCACCGCCATCGCCATCGCCATCGCCACCCTCCCCCATCATCGCTTCGAGTTCTTCCCGCGACATGCTGGTGGACAGCGCGACCGGCCTTGCATCGGCGGCGCCCTTTGCGGCATCTGTACCTGCAGCCCTGATTGTCAATTCGTGCAGGCGCTGGAGGTGATCCATGAAGCGCTGCGTTGCCGGCAAGGGATAGTCGATGGTGGCAAGGGCGAGCTTCAACCTGTCGGTGATCGCCGGCCCGAAGCTGGCCAGCCGCGCGGCATTCGCAGGCGTCATGCGCGGCTGCACGCTCCACAGCAGGTCGGCCACCATCGCTGCGTAACCTCCGGGATCGTCTGTATCGGCACCCTCGCCCAGGCGTGCCTGCGCGATGACCTGCGACCACGGACCCACCAGGAATGCGGTGACTTCCCGTGGCGCAGCCTGCACGTCGGGACGCACCCGAAATTCCCTGGCGATGCGCTCGGCCAGCAGATTGCGCTGCTCGGCCTGCAGCAAGGCGCGCACGGCTTTTTCGCGGTGGTGGCGATCGCGCTGCTGGGCTTCGCCCCACGCCTCTTCGAGCGTGGTCAATGCAAACTCGAACGGCTCCGCACCGGGGATGCGAGTGGACAGCAGCACTTCGACCGCCTGCTGCAACGGCTCGATGAACGCGGCAAAGCCCGGTGCCTCGATGGACTCCCATGCCAGGCTGCGCTGCGTCATCTGCTCCAGCAGGCGGCGCGCCGGATGCTTGCGGTCACTGAAAAATCGCGGATCGTCCATGGCCAGGCGCAGCAGTGCGGGTTCGAGTTCGCGCACTGTCTGCTGCACCGGCGGCAACAGGCGCGGATCGCTGGCGATCTTGTCGATCATCAGGTCCACCACCTCCAGCGCCAGTGCCTGACCGGGCCTGTGCGCCTTGGCCCGCAGGACTTCGCGCACCGATGTATCGCCCGTCACATCGACAACATCACCTGACCACTGGCGCTGCCGCAGGCGTGCCAGCACCTGGTCCACCTGCTTCATTTCCTGCAGGGTCTCCAGCGCTGCCGGCACGGTCATGGAGAACTCGGGACCGCGCGCCGATCCGATCATGTCTGCAGGGTCGGGTGAATCGAATTCGCCGGCCAGCAGCCTGCGCAGTTCCCTGAGGTTGAGCAGGGTGCTGGCGGCAGCGCCCGGATGCGCCGCGCCCTGCCCCGGCGACCCTGCTTCCCGCATGGGCGCGGCATTGAACCCGGCGGGTGTCACGCCCTGCATGCGCAGGTTGTCTGCAAGGTCCTTGTAGACGCGCGCCAGCTGAACGCCCAGCGCCTGGCCCATGTGATGAATCCAGCGGTTTTGAACCGGCAGCGCGACCGGGCTTTCCTTGACGATCTTTCGCAGGGACCGCACGAAGACCTCGGGACGCAAGGGGCTGCGGTCAGCGGGCATGGTCTTGAGCCCCTGCACGGCGCAAAGCAGGGTATTGAGTTCTGACAGCTCCGCTTCCACCTGGGAGGACACCGCCTGTTGCAGGCGCATCTGGTCGACGCTTTCCTGCATCTGCTCGTCGCCCATCAGTTCCAGCGAATCGAAGCTCAGCGTACCGGGCTTTCGTGCGTCGCCAGCGATGGCCTGCGCGAACTCGGCAAGCAGCGCCTGTGGATACGCTTCGCACAGCGCAGGTTCGTTTTTCGCCAGCAAACGGGATGCCTCGGTGAGGAGCTTGCGCTCCAGATCGTCGTGGCCCATCGCGCTGGCGCGTGCGAGCGAATTCGCGGCCTCGGCGACCAGCCTGTGCATGAGGGCCAGGCCCTGCAGTGCCGCATCCTTCATGCAGGCGCGAAAGAGCGCCTGGTGCGCTGACTGTTGCGATGCGTTTTGCATCTGCGTCTCCCTGGAGTCTTCACTCTTGAGCTTGACCGTCTCGCCTGCCCTTGCAGGGCATTGACCCGCGCCTGTGATCGGTCCGGGCCTACGAAACGAGCGTGCAGCGCCAGTTTAAGCTGACCTCAATACATTACACAGGAGTTAAGAACATGGCCAACCCAATCCTTGGATCCATTCTTGCCGGCGTGTTTGCGAAGGCCATGCGCGGCCGCGCAAAGGCCGGCCCCTATGCCGGTGCGCCCGGCGCTGCCGGCTCAGGCGGGCTGGGCGACCTGCTCGGCGGAATGCTCGGCCGCGGACGGCCCATGGGCAGCCCCGGCGGCGCGCTCGCAGGAAACAAGGGCATGCTGATTGCGATGCTGCTTCCGTTCGCCATGCAGTGGGTGCAGCGCAATGGCGGCGTGGGCGCGGTGCTCGATCGCTTCAGGCAGAAGGGTTACACGAAGCAGGCCCAATCGTGGCTCTCGACCGACCAGAACACCGACGTGGACGAGACCGCGATCAATGATGTCGTGGGCCTGGAGGAGCTGTCACGCCTGTCGCGCCAGCTCGGCGTTCCTGAAGAGGAAGTTGCCCGCGGCTTTGCGGAAATCCTGCCGGAGATGGCGGACAAGTTGTCGCCAGACGGCAACTTGCCGCCCGAAGCGGATGACGCGCTAGATGGCGGGCTGGCTGAGCTGGAGCGGGAACTCAACCGGATGCAGACCAGCATCACGGCTTGAAGTGGCTGTCATGCCGGGGGCGTGATCCGGCATCCACTGCGAAGCAGCTACGGCCGCTGAAGTCATGGATTGCGGATCGAGTCCGCAATGACAGGCCGGTGTGCCCGATGAGCCCGGTGCGCGTTACTTCAGCGCCTTGTAGCGCATCCGATGAGGACGAGCGCCCTCTTCACCCAGGCGCTTGACCTTGTCGGCTTCGTATTCCTGGTAGTTGCCGTTGAAGAACGTCCACTGGCTGTCACCTTCGGCAGCAAGGATGTGCGTCGCGATACGGTCCAGGAACCAGCGATCGTGGCTGATGACCATCACGCTGCCGGCAAACTCGAGCAGCGCATCTTCCAGCGCGCGCAGGGTTTCCACGTCCAGGTCGTTTGACGGCTCGTCAAGCAGCAACACGTTGCCGCCTGCGATCAGCGTCTTGGCCAGGTGCAGCCGGCCGCGTTCACCGCCGGAGAGCGTGCCCACACGCTTTTGCTGGTCGCCGCCGTTGAAGTTGAAGCGGCCCGCGTAAGCGCGGCTGGCCATCTGGAACTTGCCGACGGTCAGGATGTCCAGGCCGCCCGAGATGTCTTCCCAGACGGTCTTCTGGTTTTCGAGTTCGTCACGGTGCTGGTCAACGAATGCCATCCTGACGGTCGAGCCGATCACGACGCTTCCGCTATCGGGTTGCTCCTTGCCTGCAATCAGCTTGAACAAGGTGGATTTACCGGCACCGTTGGGGCCGATGATGCCGACGATGGCACCCGGTGGCACGGTGAAGCTCAGGTTGTCGATGAGCACGCGGTCACCGAACGACTTGGTGACGTTGTGGAATTCGATGACCTGCTGGCCCAGACGCTCGGCGACAGGGATGAAGATCTCCTGCGTCTCGTTGCGCTTCTGGTATTCGACGTCCGACAGCTCTTCGAAGCGGGCCAGGCGGGACTTGCTCTTGGCCTGACGTGCCTTGGGGTTCTGGCGCGACCACTCCAGCTCTTTCTTGAGCGCCTTGGCGTGGGCCTCTTCGCTCTTTTGCTCCTGCGCCAGGCGCTCGCCCTTTTGCTCCAGCCAGGTGCTGTAGTTGCCCTTCCATGGAATGCCGTTGCCCCGGTCCAACTCCAGAATCCATTCGGCTGCGTTGTCCAGGAAGTAGCGATCGTGGGTGATGGCGACCACCGTGCCGGAGAAGCGCGTCAGGAACACTTCGAGCCATTCGACCGATTCGGCGTCCAGGTGGTTGGTCGGCTCGTCGAGCAGCAGCATGTCGGGCTTGGACAGCAGCAGGCGGCACAGCGCGACGCGGCGCTTTTCACCACCGGACAGCACGCCGATCTTCGCGTCCCAGGGCGGCAGGCGCAGGGCATCGGCTGCGATTTCGAGCTGGTGCTCGGAGTCGGTGCCGGACGTGGCGATGATGGCTTCAAGCCGGGCCTGTTCGGCAGCAAGGGCATCGAAGTCGGCATCGGGTTCAGCGTAGGCGGCATAGACCTCTTCGAGCTTGGCCTTGGCGGCGAAGACCTCGCCCATCGCCTCTTCGACGCTTTCGCGGACCGTGTGCTCGGGGTTGAGCTTGGGCTCTTGCGGCAGGTAGCCAATGTTCAGCCCCGGCATCGGGGTGGCTTCGCCCTCGTATTCCTTGTCCACGCCTGCCATGATTTTCAGCAGCGTGGACTTGCCCGAGCCGTTCAGGCCGAGCATGCCGATCTTGGCGCCGGGAAAGAAAGACAGGGAGATGTCTTTGAGAATGTGACGTTTCGGCGGCACGATCTTGCCGACGCGATTCATGGTGAAGACGTACTGGGCCATTATTTCTGCTTGTGCGGGGGTAACCCGTGATTATCGCTTGGGATGTGGTTGCGGACCTGAGCCGCAATCCATGACCGGGTGCGCCGTCGAGCAGCCTGGATGCCGGGTCAGCCCGGCATGACAGACCGGCTTAACCCTTGTTGTTGTCCAGGCTGTTTTTCAGTGCCGTCTTGGCGACCTGGTCCAGCGCTTCATCGACCACATTGCGTTCGGCAACGATCTTGATCATTCCCTGGGCGCGCAACCGGTCCATCGTGCGCCGCGACATGGAGTGCGCAGTGCCCGCGATCGAGGTGAACATGAACAGCGTGCCGTGGGGACTGGACCAGGTGAGCTGCGCCCGGATCCACTCGTTCTTGACCTTGAGCTCGACCCAGGAACCTGTCTTCATCTCGCCGGCCCGCGCAGGTTCGCTGGGCTGCTCGATCATCGCTTCCGGACTGGCCACGTGTTCGGGCAGGAGCGCGTCGCCGTCCATGAAGCCGGAGTCGACCGCTTCCTGGTTATCCAGCCAGATCGCATCGACCGCGGCCAGTTCCTCGTTGAAGTTGGACTCCTCGGCCTCTGCGGCCTGCGCCGCCGCCTGGCTCACCTCGTCGCGGCCTTCGTGAACGGCGGCGCGGTGGATCACGATCAGGTTGTTGAAGAAACGTGCGGTGAGTTCCGGCGGATATTCGATGCGGTCCAGGCCTTCACGCAGCTTGGACAACAGGCCCGGAATCATCTGGACCAGGCGGCGTGAGCGGCCGCGCGTTGCCGTGCTTCTCTGCACGCTCCAGACCAGGTCATCGACCATGGTCCGGTAGCCGTACGGGTCATCGGACCCATCAGCACAGCTGAGCTGCGCTTCGGCCACGACCTGGGCCCACGAGTTGCGCAGGAAGTCGGACACGAAGTCCGGAACTTCCAGGCCGTCGAACTGGGTGGCAAAGCCTGCGGCGAGCTTTTGGGCCAGCAGGTTTCGCTGTTCCGCATGAAGCAGGGCCCGCGCCGCTTCCTCGCGACGCTGCTTGAGCACATGATCGTGTTCGGACCACTGGTCCTGCAGGTGATCCATCAACTCGCCGAACGTGTCGGCGTCGACGACCTTGCTGCCCAGCCAGTTGGTCGAATCTTCGACCGTTGCCAGAAAGCGCGCCCAGCCCGGATCCTTCTCGTCCTGGAAGGCAAGGCTGCGCTGCGTGATCCGGTCCAGGAACTGCCGGGCCGGATGCGTGCGATCGCTGAAAAACCGGGAGTCGCCTTCGGCCAGCTTGAGCACAGCCGGCTCGATGGCCTTGAGCTGCGCCTTGAACTGCGGCAGCAGGCGCTTGTCGACCGCCAGGTTGTCGAACATGAGCCGCACCACTTCCTCGCCCAGCTGGTGACCCAGGCGCGGCTGCGGTGCCTTGGGCGCCTCGGCCTCGATCAGCATGTCGACGGCTGCGGGGGGCGGAACCTTGATGCGTTTTTCGAGCTTCTGCACCAGCACATCGACCTGCTTCATGTCCTGGAGCATCGACATGGATGCAGGCATGGTGTGCAGGAAGTCGCGCTGGCCGGATGGCTGTGAGTCAAAGTCCCCGGCCAGCAACTTGCGCAGCTTGTCCAGCGTGAGCAAGGTCTTGGCCATCGAATCGGCGACCGGCGCGCCAGAGGCACCCGAAGCCTTGGTCACCCTGCCGCCTATGGGCACGGCAGGCTCGACACCGGATGACCGTAGCCAGTCGGTCAGCTCGCGATAGAGCTTGCGAAGGTTGGAGCCCAGCAGGCCCGCCGCCGGAGCAATCAGGGCCTCGCGCACATGATCGTCAGGCACATGCACCGCGAGCGTGGTCTGAAGTGCCCGCACGAACACATCGGGCCGCAGGGGATTGAGCCCCGGCTGTATGGTCCGCCAGCCCAGCAGCGTGCTCATCAGCGCGTCAAGCCCTGGCAGGACGTCATCGACGGCCAGTGAAACTTCCTGCTGCGCCCGTGCCACTTCTATGCTGGTGTCGAGTTCGGAATCTTCAAACAGGCGCAAGTCTTCAAAGCGCAGGAGCTCGGCATGCACCTGCTCCTTGCCACCGCCTTCGTACACCAGGCGCGTGAGCTCCTGCTTGTAGGTGGCAAGGACCGCTTTGGACTGGGCGGAAAGCCCCTGGATCGCCAGCTTGGTGCTGGGTTGCTGGAAGCTGGCAATTCGGCGGGGACTGTTGGGTGAGGTTGCCGCGACAAGGCCGCCGAGCATGTCGGTGACCAGCAGGTCGGACTGCTGCAGCAAGGCCTCCAGGCAGTCGTTCAGGGACGGCTGGAAGGCGGTAGGGTCATCGGAAACGCCGAGTCGAACTTTCAGCAGGCTGGCCATGGGCAATTGCAGTAATTCAAACCAATTATGAGTCGGCAGGGTGAGGTCGCGCCAGTGTTTTCCCCCGCAGCCCGTGGCATGGGTGATACGTTTGAGTGAACTTCATGCGACAATGCACGCTGTTGCGGACTCCAGTTGCCCGCAACCTCAGCAACTCTGCTGGGGACTATGCAAGACCCTCACGGTCTCGCGACTCCCAACCCTGAACCCCTATCTGCCTTTGACTGGCTCGGTGCAACGCACCGTACAGGCCGATTCCCAAGCGCCACGGATGGCGCATTCCAATGACATTTGACGAACTGAACCTGGCTCCTGCCATTCTCAAAGCCGTGCGCGAGCAAGGCTACGAAACCCCTACGCCGATCCAGGCGCAGGCCATCCCCGCTGTGCTGGAGGGCCATGACCTTCTGGGCGGCGCACAGACCGGCACCGGCAAGACCGCTGCCTTCACCCTCCCCCTGCTGCACAAGCTCACCATGAGCCGCAGCGCCAAGAACAAGTTCGGCGGCTACGGCATCCGGGCCCTCGTGCTCACACCCACCCGCGAACTGGCCGCGCAGGTCGAAGAGTCCATTCGCAACTACGGCAAGTACCTGCAACTCACCTCCACCGTCATCTTCGGCGGCGTGGGCATGAACCCCCAGATCAGCAAGCTGAAGTCCGGTGTCGACATCCTCGTCGCCACGCCCGGCCGCCTGCTCGACCTGCAGCAGCAAGGCATGCTGGATCTGTCCACCGTGCAAATCCTGGTGCTCGACGAAGCCGACCGCATGCTCGACATGGGCTTCCTGCCCGACGTCAAGAAAATTCTCGCGCTGATGCCCAAGGAAAAGCAGAGCCTGCTGTTCTCGGCCACGTTCAGCGACGAAATCCGCGACCTGGCCAACGGCCTGCTGAAAAACCCGCAGAGCATCCAGGTCACGCCGCGCAACACCACGGTGCAGCGCATCACGCAGAACGTGCACCCGGTCAGCCGCTCCAAGAAAAAGCAGCTGCTCGCGCACATCATCAACGAGCACAACTGGAGCCAGGTGCTGGTGTTCACCCGCACCAAGTTCGGCGCCAACAACGTCGCCGAATTCCTGACCAAGAACGGTATCAACGCGATGGCGCTGCACGGCAACAAGAGCCAGTCGGCACGCACGCAGGCCCTGGGCGGATTCAAGAGCGGTGACATCCGCGCACTGGTTGCCACCGACATCGCTGCGCGCGGCATCGACATCGACGAGCTGCCGCACGTCGTGAACTACGAAATCCCCAACGTGCCCGAAGACTACGTTCACCGCATCGGCCGCACGGGCCGCGCGGGCAACGACGGCGCGGCCGTGAGCCTGGTGTGCCTGGATGAAGAAGGCTTCATGCAGGAGATCGAGCGCTTCACCAAGCAGCGCATTCCATCGGTTGTGATCGAAGGCTTCGCGCCCGAGCCCGACGAGCGCGCCGAGCCGATCGCCATGGGTCGCCAGACGATCTGGGGCGGCCTCGGCAAGCCGCCGGGCCGCGATGTGATGGCTGCAGCTGCCAAGGCAGCGCGCCAGGAAATGATGCAGCGCATCCGTGACAACAAGGCCGCAGATGCAGAGCGCGGTGGTGGTCGCAGGGCAGCCGGCGGCGGCTCGGGCTCTGGTGCAGGCAATGGTGGCGGCAACGGCGGCGGCCGCGGTCGCAGCGGTGGCGGCAACGCACAGCCGCAGGGCCAGCGTGCCCAGGCGCCGCGTCCGGCGCAAGGCCGTGGCGGCAACGGCGGCGGTGGTGGCGGTTATGGCAACGGACAGCCTCCGCGTCACGCCAATGGCAACGGGAACGGCAATGGCAATGGCGGCGCACGTCCGCCGCGCCGTGACCTGGAAGACCAGCCCCGCGATGGAGCGCACAATATCTCCAGCCCGTTCGTTCAACGGGACGCAACAGTCAAACACACCGATGGACAACCCGATCCCTTGCGCACCAGCGTCGACAGCATGGGCGGCCGCGGCCGACGTGGCGGCGGAGGCGGTGGTGGGGGCGGCGGTGGCCGGTCGAACCGTTCTGGTGGCGGGGGCTACGGGGCTCGTGGGCCGGGAAATCCTGCAAGGACTTTTGGCCGATGATTCGGTAGCGGTGGTCCATAGCCTGGGCCGCCGCGAAATTGCACTCACTCACCCGAAGCTGGTCCAGCATCGGGTCGATTATTCGAAGGCCTTGCCCGCGCTGCCCAGCGTGGGCGAGGCCTTCATTGCTTTGGGCACCACCATCAAGGTTGCCGGCAGCCAGGAGGCGTTTCGCACCATCGACTTCGACGCGGTGCTGGCCGTGGCGAGAGCCGCAAAAGCTGCGGGGGCAAAGCGCCTGGGCGTGGTGAGTGCCATGGGCGCCGATCGCGCATCGGGCATTTTCTACAACCGCGTCAAGGGCGAGACCGAAGATGCACTCTCGGCGCTCGGTTTCGACACGCTCGTGATCGCCCGCCCTTCTTTCCTCGCGGGCGATCGCTCGGTGCTGGGTCAACCGCTTCGCAGCGGCGAAAAGCTGGCGATGAACATCAGCCGCTGGCTGGCGCCGCTGATTCCGGTCAACTACCGGTCAATTGACTCAGCGAAGGTTGCGCGGGCCTTGCTCAAGGCCGTGCCAAACACAAGCCGAAAGCAGATCCTGTTGTCGGGGCAGATGCAGTAGCAGGGCTGTCACGCCGGAATCGATCCGGCATCCTCTCGCTGCGGCCTCAAGCCCGCCGGGTCGTCACAGCCGGGGGCGGCGTGCGCGCCTCTTCGCGAAGCTCGCGCACCACACGTTCCATCATCGGGGCCAGCACATTCCACTGCACTGCGCGTGCGAGCCTGGGGTATGAAGCTCGCCAGATCGGGGATGCAGCCAATTGCATCGGATCGCTGAAGACGCCCATGTCATTCATGACCATCGGATCACTCGCGGTGGGCATGCCGCCCAGCCAGGCATCGCCGGCCGCAGTCCAGATCATGTGGCCCTCGCGGTGGATGCCGTAGCCCCAATCCCAACCAGAATCCTGCAGCCGCCTGCGTGCGGCAGCCATGTAGGCCGCGTCGAAAATGTAGGTGTCGGTGCGCATCCAGGTGCCGTTCAGCCATATCTCGGCGACGGGACGGACCGCTGAAGCGACACCGGTGGTGAGCCCGCGAAGAATCTCGCCGCGAAGCTCGATGTAGCGGATACGCGCCGGAATTTCGACAGCGCGCATCAGCGCAATCAGCACGGTGGACTTGTCGTCTGCATCGCCGCGGCCGGCAGCGATCACTTCGCGTGCGGTGCGCAGCCGCATCTTGAGCGGCTTGGCAAAGGGAATGCGCTTGACGAAACCGTAGATGGCCAGCGCCTTCTCGCGCTCCGACTTGCAAAGCTGCGTCAGGGCATGGGCGCGCAGCCGCAGCTTGGTGTCCTCGAGGTCGAGCAGGCTCGTCGAAGCGAGCCAACCAGACGGAGCGTCCGGGTCGGGCCGAGGCTGCGGACCAGTCGATGCGGGGGTTTCCACCAGAGGCACAGCACTCCCAAAATGCTCATGTTGTATAGACAATTCTAGCGTCGGGAATGTCTGCAGCACAGGCAATTTCAATTCGGGTGATGGTTGGTTGCCACACGCACCGGCCGGGGGCGCGCATGCACAACTATTGCGCGGCCCCACGAATTGGAAAGTGCTCACAAGACCCGCTACGCTACAACCGTCCCTTCAACCCAACAGACCACAGCCCATGGACAAGCCTTTCGACATCGCCGCCATCGGCGAGGCCATGCTGGAGTTCAACCAGACGCAGGCTGGGCAGCCGCATTACCTGCAGGGTTTCGGTGGTGACACCAGCAATGCCGTGATTGCCGCGGCACGCGCCGGTGCACGCACGACCTACCTCACACGCCTGGGACAGGATTCGTTCGGCGATGCGCTGATGGCGCTGTGGCTGCGCGAAGGCGTTGACACGCAAGGCGTCGAGCGCGATGCAGGCGCGCCGACTGGCATCTACTTCGTCACGCACGGCCCGGCCGGTCACGAGTTCAGCTACCTGCGCGCGGGTTCCGCTGCCAGCCGCATGACGCCCCAGTGGTTGCCGCGAACGCTGGTCAGGCGCGCGAAGATCCTTCATGTGTCAGGCATCTCGCTTGCCATTTCTGCCACCGCCCGCGAGACCGTCCTTCAAGCCATGCAGGAGGCACGCGACGCGGGAACGCTGGTCTCGCTCGACTCCAACCTGCGCCTGAAGCTCTGGCCGCTTGACGAAGCACGCAAGGTCCTGGCGCGCGCGATCGGCCTGAGCGACATCTTCCTGCCCAGCATCGACGATGTCTGCGCGCTCAGCGGGCTCGAAGACCCCGAAGCCATCATCGACTGGAGCCATGCGCACGGCGCAAGACAGGTCGCGCTCAAGCTCGGCGGGGATGGGGCTCTGGTGAGCGATGGCACAACGCGCCTATCCATTCCAGGGCATCGCGTGAAGGTTGTCGATGCGACCGGCGCAGGCGACTGCTTCTGCGGCAACCTGCTGGCCCGTCTCGCGAAGGGCGACACCATCTTCGAGGCAGCGCGATACGCCAACGCCGCTGCTGCCTTGTCGGTGCAGGGATTCGGCGCCGTCGCGCCACTGCCCCACCCTGCACATGTGCAGGCCCTGCTCGCATGAAGCGCCCGCTGATCGCTGTTGACTGGGGCACGACCTCACTGCGTGTGGCGCTGCTCGATGAACGCGGGCAGGCCGTTGAAGAACGGTCGTCGGCACAGGGCATCCTGTCGGTGACGCCGGGTGAATTCGCGTCGGTGCTCGCGCAGGCGTGCAGCGGATGGCCTGCCGGCGCGCTGACCCTCATCTGCGGCATGGCCGGCAGCAGGCAGGGCTGGATGGAAGCGCCCTATGCCGCCTGCCCGGCTGGCTTTGGCGACATCGCGGGCCAACTGCTCTGGGTGGACGCAGGCAACATCGCCATCGTTCCGGGCCTGCGTTGCGAGCACCACGGCGTGCCGGACGTGATGCGCGGCGAAGAGACCCAGGTTTTTGGTGCGCTGCAAGCGTTGTCGCTGGACTCGGCGCGGCTGGTCCTGCCCGGCACCCACAGCAAATGGGTGCGCGCCACGAACCGCAGGATCGACAGCTTTTCAACCTTCATGACCGGCGAAACCTACGCGCTGCTTCGTCATCAATCGATTCTTTCGCGCACCATGCCCGCGCAAGACCTGCAGTTCGACGAGCCTGCATTTCGCGCAGGCCTGGAGCACGCCTTCGACTGCGCAAACCTGCTGCAGGCGGCTTTCAGCGCGAGGACGCTGTCGCTGTTCGACCGCATGCCTGCGCAGGTGATGCCCAGTTATCTTTCAGGCCTCGTCATCGGCGAGGAGCTGCGCGCTTACCCAACGCATGAGGCCGACCCGGTCATCATCGTGGGGAACGACGCGCTGGCACAGCGATACGGCGTGGCGCTGCAGTGGCTTGGAATCTCCACGCGCAGTCCCGGCTCGCAGGCCACGTGGCGCGGCCTGGCCGCCATCGCACGAACACTGGATTGAATCGGGCAAGACATGAACATCGAACAGAAACTCAATGCCGCGATGTCGGCGCTGCCACTCGTTGCAATCCTGCGCGGGATCACATCGGCAGAAGCCATCGCCGTCGGCGCTGCGCTGGTTGAAAGCAGCTGGAAGATCATCGAAGTGCCGCTGAACTCACCACAACCCCTGGACAGCATCGGCTTGCTGCGCAATGCCTGCCCCGACGCGTTGATCGGCGCCGGAACCGTGCTCGACGTGGCGCAGGTTCGCGATGTGCATGACGCCGGTGCGCAGCTCGTGGTCTCGCCCAATTTCAACGCAGATGTCGTGAGCGAAGCCGTGGGGCTGGGCATGGTGTGCCTGCCGGGGGTGGCAACCGCCACAGAAGCATTTGCCGCACTGGCAGCGGGCGCATCGGGACTGAAGCTCTTCCCCGCCGAAATGATCTCGCCCGCTGCGGTGAAGGCGCTTCGCGCAGTGCTGCCCCTGCAAACCCGGCTGCTTCCGGTCGGCGGCATCCACACCGGCAACATGCAGGCTTACCGCGATGCGGGCGCGAGCGGATTCGGCATCGGCTCCGCGCTCTACAAGCCCGGGATGCCGGTGCAGGACGTGCGCCGCGCCGCGCTCGATTTCGCTGCCGCATGGGCAGGTACCATCCGCGCATGAACAGCGTCCACAGCTCCAATCCAGCCATCCACTTCGGCCTGTCAGGCCGCGTCTGCGTCGTCACGGGTGGCGCGCAAGGCATAGGCGAAGCCTGCGTGCGCCGCTTCGCCCGTGAGGCCGCGAAGGTCGTCATCGTGGATGTGGACGATTCGCACGGCCAGCCGCTGGCTGAAGAACTCGGCGGGCTCTACATCCACTGCGACGTCGGGGACAAATCGCAGGTCGATGCAATGGTGGCAAGGACGCTTGCCGCACACGGGCGCATCGACGTGCTGGTCAACAACGCCGGCATCTTCAAGGCAGCGGATTTTCTGGAGATCACCGAGGCCGACTTCGATGCCGTGCTGCGCGTGAACCTCAAAGGCGCGTTCCTTGTCGGACAGGCCTGCGCGCGGGAAATGTCCAGGGCTGGCGGCGGCTCCATCGTCAACATGAGTTCGGTCAACGGCGTTCTGGCCATTCCCAATATCGCCAGCTACAACGTGAGCAAGGGCGGCATCAACCAGCTGACCCGCGTGATGTCGCTTTCCCTCGCAGACCACGGCATTCGCGTCAACGCCGTCGCGCCCGGCACGATCGCCACCGAGCTGGCTTCCAAAGCTGTGCTCACCAGTGAGGATGCGAAAAAGCGGATCATGAGCCGCACGCCCATGAAGCGGCTGGGTGACCCTGCCGAGATTGCCGACGCAGTGGCCTATCTGGCCAGCGACGCCGCCAGCTATGTCACTGGCGAAATCCTGGTCGTGGACGGAGGCCGCATGACGCTGAACTACGTGGTGCCGGTCTAGCCTTTGCACTGCCCCGCCCGGCCCAACGGCAGAGCGTGTTTCGCACCGTAAGTGAGATGACTCGTTGTGACGGGTCGTCGTCCTACAGGGCGCCATCACAGGCCGATGGAGCATTCGGGCAACCCGATCGCACCATGACAGACCAACTGATCTTCACCCTTCTCACCGCGCTGGGCGTGATCACGGTCGCGTCGTCCTTCTTCCAGCAAAGCATCGGGCGCGCCGCATTTCTCCGGTCGCAAAGCCACAAGATGGCACAGGCCCTGCACTCATACACCGACTGGATCGAGCAACAACGCGACCTGCCGTTTACCGCACGAAGCCTGGATGAGTTGTCATCGCCAAGGCCACTCGAAGTGGCCAGCGCCATCAAGCGTGAAGCGTTTCCATCACTGCATTCGCACATCGTGAGCCTGCTTTTGACTCACAACGAAATCTCGGAATACCTCTGGCAGCAAAGCCTCTTGCGCCTGTCCCAGGGCTGGGCCTGGTGCGAGGCCAGCGAAGACCCTGAATGGCAACGCCTTCGCACGGAGCAGCAAGAGCTGATCGGAGAAATGATCGTGATCTGCCACGCGTTGTCAGGCGCAGCAGATCGCGGTTGGGCGACCCGGGCGAACCCGGCCCGCGGCTGGTCAGGCGTGCCGCTTACTGCCCAGCAGGCGCCGCAACACCAATAAACGCGGCGAGAGCCGGCGTCGGCAAGGAGCCCTCGTTCTTCACGATAGCGCCGGTTTGCGCGTGCTGGGCGACCAGCGTCGGAATCGACGCGAAGCCGAACCGGTTCATCAGGTCCGTGTTCTTCTTGATCTGGGCCTGCTGCGAATCGGTGCCGCTGGCTGCCGTGATGCCCCCGCTCTTGGCGAGCAGCGATGTTTCATGCTCATCCATGGCCGCCGCCGGGTCCTTGGCTGCAAGGATGGTGGCGCCCTGCGTGGTGCTGGACTTGTTCATGATGCCCACCGGGATCCAGACGAACTTGGCCTGTGAACGCAGCGGCTTGGCCGAATTCCACAAGGCAGCGCAATGCGGGCACTGCGGATCAAAAAACACATACACCGTGCGCGTGCTCATCGAGGAGCCGACGGTAAAACCGGTGGCCTCCGCCTTGATGGCCTCGATGGACACCGGCGTGGATTTCTCCTGGACGGCGGGCGCAGCAGCGGTGGAGGACGGAGCGGTGGAGTCCTTGCAGCCGGCCAGGGCCAGCGAGGCTGCCAGCGCAACAAAAGCAAATTTCAGGGTCTTCATACCCGGAACGATACCGCAACTCAAGCAGCCGCCGGCCGGGCAGGTGCGGGTAACTTCGCCTCCTGTATGGGCAAGTGAATCAGCGCCGCGCCGACCGCGAGAACGATGTCGATGTACCAGACCCAGTCGTAGGAGCCGGTCGCCTCGAACACCTTGCCGCCCAGCCAGGCACCCAGGAACCCGCCAATCTGGTGGGTGAGCATCACCACGCCGAACAGGGTGGCCATGTTGGTCGTGCCAAAGAACTTGGCCACCAGCCCCGCCGTCGGCGGAACCGTGGACAGGAACGTCACGCCCATCACTGCCGCGAAAATCAGCACCACCGGGCCGGTCTTTGGCGCCAGCAGGAAGACCAGCACGGCCAGACCGCGCACGACATACAGCATCGACAGCAGCGACTTCATGCGCCACCGGCCCACGGCCCAGCCCATCGCCACGCTGCCCACGATATTGAACAGGCCGATCATGGCGAGCGACCACGCCGCGTACTGAACCGGCAAGCCGCACGACGCAATCACGCCCGGAAGATGCGTCGCGAGGAACGCTACATGAAAGCCGCATACAAAAAATCCGGCGCCCAGCAGCAGGTAGCTTTTGTTGCGAAGCGCGGTCCGCAGGGCCTCGCCCGTGCCCACGACCTTCTGCCCTGCGGGCACGGACTGCAGCGAATTTCCCTTGAGCAGGAAGGCGGCGGGAAGGCACAGCAGCACCAGCAGACCCATCACCTGCATCGCGTTGGCCCAGCCGATGCCCACCATCAGGAAACCGGCAATCGGCGCCATGATGAACTGGCCGAACGAGCCGCCTGCGTTGACGATGCCGGTGGCCAGTCCGCGCCTGTGCGGCGGTATCAGCCGCGTGGTCGCGGCCATCAGCACTGCGGGCCCGGCCATCCCCGCGCCGCCTGCGGACAACACGCCAATCGCCAGGATGAGGCCCAGCGTCGTCGTCATGTAGGGCGTGATGAAGGTGCCGATGGCGACCAGCACCGTACCCGCAAACAGGACCCGCCCTGCCCCGACCTTGTCAGCCATGGCACCGGCAAACGGCTGCGTGAGACCCCACCAGAGTTGCCCGAATGCAAATGCAAGGCTGATGTTGGCGATGCCCAGTTGCGTCGCCGTGTTGAGCGGACTCATGAACAGGCCCATGGTCTGCCGGGTCCCCATCGTGAGGGCGAACGTCGCAGCTGCGGCCACGAGGACGAGCCAGAACACGGGTGCTGCAGGGATGGATTTGCTGGCCGCGACTTCACTCACCGACGTCTCCTTCAGGCAGTGGCGACAAAAGCGCCAGGCACTCATCGAGCATCTCGTGCAGCGCCACCACGCGCTCAGGGTCGAGCATCTGGTTGATGCCCTCCTGCGCCACGCGCCAGCGGCGCTGCGCCTCCTGACGCTTTTCGCGGCCCGCAGGGGTGACCATCACCAGGCGGCTGCGTGCGTCGGCGCCGGGAATCTGCTGGAGGTAGCCCGCGTCGATCAGGGGGCGCAGGTTGCGTGTGAGCGTGGACGCGTCGATGCGCATTTCGCGTGCGAGGTCCCCCGGGCGGATGGGGCCGAGCTTGACCACATAGGACAGCAGCGAGTACTGCGTGCCCTTCAACCCTGTCTTGCCGACCTCCGCGTCGTAGTGCTGCGCCACCCGGCGCATGAGCTGCCGCAGCTTGATGTTGGTGCAGCCCTGGGGCTTGACAGAGATTTCCATGACGATTATTGTAGCTGCAACTGTTGCATATGCAAGTTAATATGCAAATTGTCTGACTGCACACCTTGAAGGAATCACACCATGACCCCGATGAACCAGCTCGAAGCCTGGCTGGCCCAGGAACGCGAAGTGAAAGCGATGATCGACGCGGGCGTCGGCCCCGGCGTGGCGCGAGCTGAGCATGTCGCCGGCAAGACAGGTTTGGAGATGATGCAGGCGATGCTGCGCGGTGAGATGCCCTATCCGCCGATTGCGAAGACGCTGGACTTCCTGCTTATCGAGATCGGCGAGGGTCGCGCGGTGTTCCAGGGCACGCCGGGGCCGACTCACCTGAATCCGATGGGCGGCATTCATGGCGGCTGGTATGCGACGCTGCTGGATTCAGCACTGGGCTGCGCGGTGCACACCATGATGCCGCCGGGCCGCGGCTACACCACGGCGGAACTCGGGGTGAACCTCGTGCGCGCCATCGGCAACAAGGCGGCCCGCGTGCGCGCGGAAGGCAAGGTGATCCATTGCGGCCGGCAACTGGCTACGGCGGAAGCACGGCTCTATGGACCAGACGGCACGCTGTATGCGCACGCGACGACGACGTGCCTGGTGTTTGAGTCGAAGTGAACAGCCGCTGCGTACGGTTGTCATGCCGGACTCGATCCGGCATCCACCGCGAAGCGGCGACCGCGCTTGATCGAAGATGGATTGCGGGTCGCGCCCGCAATGACAGCTGGTCTTTGGCTGTCATGCCGGACTCGATCCGGCATCCACCGCGAAGCGGCGACCGCG
>NZ_JANU01000061.1 GCF_001044395.1 Caenimonas sp. SL110 | reverse complement strand
CGACAAAGACTTAGCGCTCAAATGAGAATGTATCTCCGGACACTAGTGGGCTCGACCCGCAATCCATCTATGATCAAACGCCGCAGCCGCTTCGCGGTGGATGCCGGATCAAGTCCGGCATGACAGCCGGGGGAGATCTGTCATTGCGGGCTTGACCCGCAATCCATCTCTACTCAAGCCGCCCACTTCACCAGCCCCGTCCACGCGGTCAGCAGCACAACAATGCCGAACGCGATGCGGTACCACGCGAACGCAACGAAACTGTGCGTCGAGATATAGCGCAGCAGCCAGCGCACACACAACCACGCACTCAAAAACGAGAAGAACAGGCCAACCGCGAACATCGGCAGATCTTCGATCGAGAGCAGCGCACGCTCCTTGTACAAGCTGTACGCCCCAGCGCCAATCAAGGTCGGAATCGCGAGATAGAACGAGAAGTCAGTCGCTGCCTTGCGCGACAGCCCCAGCAACATCCCGCCAATGATCGTCGCCCCGCTGCGGCTGGTGCCGGGGATCATCGCCAGGCATTGCACCAGCCCTACCTTGAGCGCGTCCTTCCAGGTCATGTCATCGGCGTCGTTCACGCGAACCGCTGACGGCGGACGCTTCTCGGCCCACAAGATGATGAAGCCGCCGATGATGAAGGTGCTGGCGACCACCGCCGGCGTGAACAAATGCGCCTTGATCAGCTTGCCGAACAACAGCCCAAGGATGACTGCCGGTATGAAGCCGATGACGACATTGAGCGAGAACTTCTGCGCCGACTTCTGCGTCGGCAGCGCGACGAGGGTGTCGCGAAGCTTCTGCCAGTAAACAATGATCACCGCCAGGATCGCGCCCGTCTGGATCGCGATGTCAAAGACCTTGGCCTTCTCATCGTCAAAGCCGAGCAAGGCGCCTGCAAGGATGAGGTGGCCGGTGCTCGAAATCGGCAGGAACTCGGTCAGCCCCTCGACGATCCCCATCACCGCGGCCTTGGCCAACAACACGAAATCCACACGCGCTCCTTGAAGTGGCTGCGATTATCGCGTGGCTCACCTGCTGACAAGGGCGCTTTCACCTGCATTTCGCGCCGCATCTGGCCCGCTTCACGCCGCGATCCTTCAATTTCGTCGCTTTCGATTGGCCGCGCCGCCCCGGCCCCGGCAAAGTCCGCCCATCGAAACACTCGAACCGAAGGAAACATCATGCTGCTCCAACTGATCGCCAACCATCCCCAGGTGCTGCTTCAAGTCATCAAGGGCACGCCCACCTATGTGTGGGGCATCCTGGCCGCCCTCACGGTGCTCGGCCTGACCCAGGCACGCGACCGCACCGCCAGCCTGACGCGCATCGCCGTCATGCCGGTGGTCATGACCGTGATGGGTCTGTGGGGCATGTTTGGCGCGTTCAGCAACTCGCCCCTGTTTGGCTACGCGTTGCTTGCATGGATTGCATCGGCGTCCGTGATGATCGGACTGATCGGCACCATGGCGCCGCCCGAAGGCGCGACTTACGACGCCGCCAATCGCACATTCGCGGTCTCGGGCAGCCTGGTGCCAATGGCCCTGATCCTGGCGATCTTCCTGACCAAGTACGTGGTCGGCGTCGAGACTTCGATGAACCCGGGCCTGGCGCGCGACGGCCAGTACTCAATGATCGTCGGCGCCTTGTACGGCATGTTCAGCGGCATCTTTGCCGGCCGCGCCATCCGCCTGCTGCGCCTGGCCTCGCGTCCTGCGATGCACATCGCCGCCGCCTGAACGCACAATGGCCCACCATAGAATGAATCGCACCTCGGCCCACCTGGAGTGACTCGCCATGAACCGCATGAGCCCTGAAGACATCGAGCGCCTCGCGCACAAGCGCGCCGCCGCCAAGCTGGGCTGGTACTTCCACCTGGCGGTCTACATCCTGGTCAATTCGTTCCTCTTTGCGCTGGCCTACTTCGGCCTGCGCTCAAGGCCCTGGTCGATGTACCCGCTGCTCGGATGGGGCCTGGGCCTGGCGCTGCACGGCGCATCGGTCTTCCTGATCGGCAAGGGCACCAACTTGCGCGAGAAGCTCGTGCAACAGGAGCGCGAGCGCCTGCAACGCCAGAACGACGCGCCATGAACATCGACTGGATTGGCAAGCTGCGGCACCTGCTGCAAGTGCTCGCCTTCTGCCTGGTCGTGGCAACCGTGCAGTACACCTTCCAGCCCGACAAGGCCTATGGTCCGCTGGTGGTGTATTCGATCTTCATCGGCACCATCACATGGGCCGTCATCGACCTGGGCCGCGAATACATTCCTTCGGCCGCAGAAACCGGCTGGCCCAAGGGATTCACAGGCGTCGCACTGGTGGCGGGCGGCATCGTCACCGGCTGGTTTCTGGGGATGTTCATCGCCGGCAGGCTGTGCGAGTACTACGGGTTCTATCCACCCGGCCCTGCGCCCAACCCTGAAGGCCAGTTGCGCATATCGATCCTGATCACGGCCATCGCGGGGCTGATCGGCAGCGGCTATTTCTACACCGCCAGCAAGAGCGCGTACCTCGAACGCAAGATGGGCGAGGCGCGCGAGCGTGCAGACGAAGCACGGCTCAAGATGCTGGAAACGCAGCTGGAGCCGCACATGCTGTTCAACACGCTCGCCAACTTGCGCGCGCTGATCAGCGTGGACCCCGAACGCGCGCAGACCATGCTCGATCACATGATCGCGTACCTGCGCGCTACGCTCGATGCATCGCGCACGACCACGCACAGTTTGCAGAGCGAATTCGATCGGCTGCGCGACTATCTTGAGCTGATGGTCATCCGCATGGGGCCGCGCCTGACGTACGACCTGCAGCTGCCGCCTGAACTCGCGAGTCACCCGGTGCCTGCGCTGCTGCTGCAACCGCTGGTAGAAAACAGCATCAAGCACGGCCTGGAGCCGAAACTCGAAGGCGGCGCGATCACGGTGACCGCGCGACGCGATGGCGACGACCTGGTGTTGGAGGTGAGGGACACCGGTGCCGGTGGCTCGAAGATCAGCAGTGCCAGCAAGAGCGGCTACGGCATGGGCAATGTGCGCGACCGCTTGCGCACACTGCATGGCGACCGCGCCTCGCTGGATTTCGCAGCGTCTGCCGATGAAGGCGCGCGCAATGTGCTTCGCATTCCTGCGATTCTTGCCACTGCTGCAAGTGCCGCCACTTCAAGCACAGGACATCGCCCATCATGAACACTGACCTGTCCGCCCTCATCGCAGAAGACGAACCCCTGCTCGCGCAAGCCCTGAAAGTGGAGCTGGCGAAGGCATGGCCTGAACTGCGCATCGCCGCCATCGTTGGCGACGGCGCGTCGGCGGTCACGCAGGCGCTCACGCTGCTGCCCGATGTGCTCTTCTTCGACATCCGAATGCCGGGCCAAAGCGGGCTCGAAGCCGCCGCCGAACTCGCCGACGAGTGGCCCGAAGGCAGGCCATTTCCGGCGCTGGTCTTCATCACCGCCTACGACCAGTACGCGGTGCAGGCATTCGAGACGCAGGCGATCGACTACGTGTTGAAGCCAGTGCAAGCAGTGCGACTGCAAAAGACGGTGGCCAAGGTCAAGGATGCGCTGGCACGGCGCACAGCGAACACCAACATCGAAGACACCCTGGGCCAGTTGCGCTCGCTGCTCGGCTCGGTGCCCCCGCCAGGTGCGAAGCAGGAGCCGCTGAAGGTTCTGCAAGTGAGCGTGGGCGCCAACATCCGCATGGTGCCTGTGCAGGAGGTGATTTACTTCGAGGCCGCCGACAAGTACGTGCGCGTTCTCACGGATGAGCATGAGTACCTGATTCGCACGCCGCTCAAGGAGCTGATGCCGCGACTGGATGAGCAGGCCTTCTGGCAGATTCATCGCGGCATTGTGGTTCGCGCAACCGCCATTGACGGCGTGACGCGCGATTCAGCGGGCAAGCTGCACCTGTCGCTGCTCAACCGTCAGGAGAAATTGGCGGTCAGCCGGCTGTACGCGCATCTTTTCAAGGCGATGTGACAGATTTCTGAAACCAAAACGACTCGGCATACGTAGAGGTTGGGTAACAACCCAAGGAGCCCCCATGAAACGTATTCCGTTCGCCGTTGCCACCGCCGCAGCCGCCGCCCTTCTTTCCGCTTGCGCCTCTGGCGGCATGATGTCCAGGTCGTACGACCAGAGCATGCTGCCGGCCACCGTGCAGGTGCCCGCCGGCAATCGCGTCGTGCTGGAGACCGTTGGCATCGGCGAGATCACCTATGAGTGCCGCGTCAAGGCCAACATGGCTGGTGAGTACGAATGGTTCTTTGTCGGTCCCGATGCCAGGCTGATGGACCGCAGCGGCAAGCAGGTCGGCCGCTACTACGGCCCGCCCGCCACGTGGGAAGCGATGGACGGCAGCAAAGTCACCGCTACCCAGCTCGCAGTCGCTCCAGCGAGCACCGGCAACATCCCGATGCAGCTCGTCAAGGCCAACCCGGCCATGGGCAATGGCGCGATGACGGGCACCACCTACATCCAGCGCGTCGCCACGCAAGGCGGCGTCGCCCCTGCGATGGCATGCACGGGCAGCAACCTGGGCACCAAGGGCATCGTGAAGTACCAGGCCGACTACATCTTCTATCGCGCGATGTAAGGGCAGGTTGCCTGGCTGTCATTGCGGGCTTGACCCGCAATCCATGTCTTGCGTCTGTCACCCCAAATAGCTGGCGTCCTACAGGCCGACCCCATCTCGCAGCGGTCTACTAAAAGTCAATCACCCCGACTCCTCTGAGTCCCCTCCTCCTCCGGGGTGAGCTGGTCCGGCCCTCCGTCCCGTGATCAGCATGTTGGCCCCAGTCCTGGTGACTGGGGCCTCTTTTTTTTGTGTCTCGCAAAAGCGTCCGCCCATAAAAAAAGGCCCCGACGCTCATGCGCCAGGGCCCAGCCTTGGAGAACTCTTTAAATCTGGATCGACTCGGGTAACTACGCCCGCTCAGTAGCGGTAGCCATGACCGTAGTAACGGACATGACGGTGCGGACGGCTGTAGTAACGCGGCGCGTAAACAACAGGCGCGGGGCGCACGTAGTAAGTCGGCTCGTAATAGGTGGGTGCGTAGTAGGTCGGTGCGTAGTAGGTCGGCGCAGGCACCGAATACACCGGCTGTACGTAGCTCGAATACGTCGGCGGGTAATACCCGTTCGACGCGCCGATCACGACACCGGGGGCGATGTTGGCGCCAATGCTGAAATACACATTGCTGCGCGCATTGGCGGCACCAGCGGCGCCAGCCACGACGAGCGCCACAGCGGCCGCTTTGACAAAACTGGTGATCTTCATGACGGTACTGCTCCTGAAACGATCGTTGAATCTGAACGGCGCCTCTTGATTTCAGCGCCACGTTCATATTAAACGCGTGACAGGCGCAACAGGCTAGAGCTTTACCCGTCAGAGCCGTTGCGAGACGTAACGCGCAGGCCACTCGTGTGATCCGAATCACATCGCACGAGCTCCTGCTGCACTGCACCCTAAAATGTTTCCATATGAACGCACCCGCCGACAAGAACGAACTCCCCAAGCCCAGCAACTTCCTGCGCCAGGTCATCGAAAAAGACCTGGAGCACGGCACCTACCAGCAGCGCAAATGGGGTGGCGGCCCCGGCGATGCACAGCACCACCAGCAGGGCACGCCCGACCCGGCAAAGATCCGCACCCGCTTTCCGCCCGAGCCCAACGGCTACCTGCACGTCGGCCATGCCAAGAGCATCTGCCTGAACTTCGGCCTGGCACGCGACTACGGCGGCGTCTGCCACATGCGGTTCGACGACACCAACCCCGAGAAAGAAGACCAGGAGTACGTGGACAGCATCCTCGATGCAGTGAAGTGGCTCGGCTTCAGCTGGGACGCCAATGGCACCAGCCACTACTACCATGCAAGCGATTACTTCGACTTCATGTACCGCGCAGCCGAGTACCTGATCACAACCGGCAACGCCTACGTCGATGAACAGAGCGCCGACGAAATGCGCCACAACCGCGGCGACTTCGGCCGGCCCGGCACGAACAGTCCGTACCGCGCGCGAACGCCGCAAGAGAACCTTGCGCGCTTTCGCGAAATGAAAGACGGCAAGCTCGCCGATGGCGCCGCCGTGCTGCGCGCCAAGATCGACATGGCAA
This sequence comes from Caenimonas sp. SL110, assembly GCF_001044395.1. GTDB lineage: Bacteria > Pseudomonadota > Gammaproteobacteria > Burkholderiales > Burkholderiaceae_C > Ramlibacter. Next base: position 77,665 of record NZ_JANU01000061.1, on the reverse strand, counting down.
GCCCCAACATCAATATGCGCGACCCGGCCATCTACCGCATCCGCCGCGCCACGCACCACAACACCGGCGACAAGTGGTGCATCTACCCGATGTACACCTATGCGCACCCGATCGAAGACGCGCTGGAGAACATCACCCACAGCATCTGCACGCTGGAGTTTGAAGACCAGCGCCCGTTCTATGACTGGCTGCTCGACCGGTTGGCTGAAGGCGGCCTGATCAGCCAGCCGCATCCGCGCCAGTATGAATTCGCTCGGCTGAACCTGACGTATGTGATCACGAGCAAACGCAAGCTGAAGGCGCTGGTCGATGAGAAGCACGTGACCGGATGGGACGACCCACGCATGCCCACCATCGTCGGCCTGCGCCGGCGCGGCTACACACCCGAAAGCATCCAGCTGTTTGCAGAACGCATCGGCGTGACCAAGAGCGACAGCTGGATCGACTACAGCACGCTCGAAGCTGCGCTGCGCGACGACCTCGACCCCAAGGCGGCACGGGCGATGGCCGTGCTCGACCCGCTGAAGCTGGTGATCACCAACTGGGGCGAAGTGATGGGAAGCGATGATTTCCTGGACGCGTGCTCAGCGCCCGTGCATCCGCACGATGCGGCACGCGGAAGGCGCGAGTTCAAGTTCGGCAAGGAGATATGGATCGAGCGCACCGACTACGAAGAAGTGCCGCCCAAGGGCTACAACCGCCTGTATCCGGGCAACAAGGTGCGGATGAAGTACGGGCATGTGATCACCTGCACCGGCGCAACGAAAGACGCGGACGGCAAGGTGGTTGAAGTGCAGGCGGAGCTGGTGCCCGATACCAAGAGCGGCACGCCGGGCAGTGATGCGGTCAAGGTGAAAGGCGTGATCACCTGGGTGGCTGCGGCCGATGCGCTGACGGCGGAAGTGCGCTTGTACGACCGGTTGTTTTCAGTGCCGCAACCGGACACGTCGAGCGGGAAGGACTACCACGAGGAACTGAACCCGGAATCGCTGAAGGTGGTGACGGCGTTTGTCGAGCCTTCTCTCAAGTCAGCGCAAAGGGATGAGAAGTTTCAGTTTGAGAGGCATGGGTACTTTGTGGCGGATTTGAAGGACCACGCCCAAGACGTGCCCGTCTTCAACAGGGCGGCCGGGATGAAGGATAGTTGGGGGAAGTAGATTCCCGCGCCTGACGCAGCGCACAACCCCCATGTGGGTTACTCAAAAAACTCCTCATCCAGCTTCTTGATCTGGATGGTCTCTTCCACCCGCATCCCACATCGAAGTTGATCATCAGACGGGTCAGCAACGGGTCGTCAAGATTGTTCCTAATTTTCGTCAAATATTTGCAATCGACGAAAAAACGGAACAAAATCCAAAGATGGTTTCCGACTCCCACAACAGCCGCGTCCTTAGCCTGGCCAGCCAGAAAGCACTGCTGCGGGCGGCCGATCTGCAAGGCATTGCAGCGCCGCGAATTGTGTTGAGTCGCCTGACTGAAGCCGGACTGCTGGACAGGGTGAGCCGCGGTTTGTACAGGCTTCACAACTTTCAGGCTTCGGAAAACGAGGGCCTCGAAACCATCGCGGCCAAAGTCCCGCAGGCTGTTTTTTGCCTGCTGACAGCACTCCAGTTTCACGGGCTGACGACCCAGCTTCCACGCCAGATCTGGATCGCGATGCCACGTGGCAGCCATGCACCTCGAATTGACTACCCTCCGATCAGGATGGTTCAGATGACAGGCCACGTCTATTCCGAAGGCATCGAGACCGTCGAGCGCGACAACGCGAGCCTGCGCGTGTACTGCGTCGCCAAGACTGTGGCTGACTGCTTCAAGCACCGCAACAAGATCGGTCTGGACGTGGCACTTGAAGCTCTGAAAGACGCGCGCGCGCACCGCAAGACCACTGCAGATGAACTGTGGCACTACGCCAAGGTCTGCCGGGTTGCAAACGTCATGCGCCCCTATCTGGAAGCCACCCAATGATCGACATCGCGGCCTCTGTACGCGCTCGCCTTCTCAACATCGCCAAGGCGCAAGGCGTGGACTTCAATCAGGTGCTGGTACGTTTCGCGCTTGAACGCATGCTCTATCGCCTGAGCGTGTCTGTGCATGCCGATCGCTTCATGCTCAAGGGCGCCCTGTTGTTCACTGTCTGGTACGACATGCCGCACCGTGCAACGCGTGACGCAGACCTGCTCGGCTTTGGTGCGAGCGATCTGAAGTCTGTGGCCCAGACATTCCGTGAAATCGCAGAAGTGGCCGTGGAAGACGGCATCGTGTTCGACTCCACAACGGTCCTTGCCCAGGAAATCCGAAAAGATGCGGGATACCCCGGGGCACGCATCCTCATCGAAGGAATTCTGGCCAAGGCGCGGTGCAGGACGCAGATCGATATCGGCTTCGGCGATGTGGTGACACCGAGCCCGATTGAAGCTCGGTACCCCGTCATGCTGGCGGACTTGCCGGCGCCTTGCTTGCGCATATATCCCGTCTACACAGTGATCGCAGAAAAGCTCCACGCCATTGCACTGCGAGGCATGACCAACACCCGAATGAAAGACTACCTGGACCTGTCAGTGGTGCTAGAGCGCGAAACGCTGGACAGCGGCCTACTTGCAGAAGCGATCAAGGCCACTTTCGAGCGTCGCGAGACAGCGGTACCTCCCAACTGGCCAATCGGTCTGACGAATGAGTTTGCCAATGATTCCTCAAGGCAGGCACTGTGGCAGGCATTTCTCAGAAAGAGCGAGCTTCCCTTTGAGCCACTTCCCACGGTCGTGGAACGACTTCGTACGAATTTCTCGCGAGTGTGGCGAGATACCTTCACGGTGAACTGACTGGTGCTCCTCTGCTGCGCAACACCTTCAACACCACCGGCAAAAACCAAACCACCAACGTCAGCACCGCTAACCCCAGCGCAATCGGCCTGCCGACGAACGCGGCCAGACTCCCGTTCGACTTGATCATCGACGTGATGAAGTTCTCTTCCAGCATGCCGCCCAGCACCACACCCAATATCGCAGGTGCAATCGGGAACCTGTTCTGCTCCAGCAGGTAGGCGATCACGCCGGCGACCAGCATCACGGCGACTTCAAATACGCTGTTGTTAATCGCAAATGTGCCAACAATGCAAAACAGCAAAATCAAGGGCATCAGTATTTCTCGCGGCACTTTCAGGATTCGCCGCGCGGCCTTGATGCACAGGATGCCCAGCGGCACCATGATGATGTTGGCCAGGATGAACAGCAAAAACACCGCGTAGATGTTTTGCGGGTTCGTGGTGAACAACGTGGGGCCTGGGTTCATGTTCTTCATGTAGAGCACGCCGATCACGATGGCCGTGATCGAGTCGCCCGGTATGCCGAACACCAGCGCAGGTATCCATGCACCCGCCAGCGCACTGTTGTTGGCCGAGCCCGATTCCACGATGCCTTCGACGTGACCGGTGCCGAACTTCTCGGGCTCCTTCGAGAACTTCTTGCTCATCGCATATGACATCCACGCCGCGATGTCGGCGCCTGCTCCCGGCAACGCACCGACCGCGGTTCCCAGCGTGCTGCCGCGCAGGATCTGCACCGGGTACTTCTTGGCCAGCGCCCACTGTCCGGCCAGCACGTTGCCGACTTTCTCGACGACCATCTCGGCCGGGGGCGATGTGTCGACGACGTAGCGGATGATCTCGGAGATCGCGAACATGCCGATCATCATCGCGATCATGCCGATGCCGCCGGTCATCTCCGCGTTGCCGAATGTGAAGCGCGGAAACCCCGCCGGGTTGCCCAGGCCCACGCATGCGACCAAGAGGCCCAGCAACAGCGTGACGATGCCCTTGAGCGGTTCGCTGGATGTGATGAACACCGCGCAGGTCAGGCCCAGCGTCACCAGCCAGAAATATTCGAACGAGCTGAAGTTGAGCGCGAAGTCTGCAAGGGCCGGCGCTGCAACGATCAACACGATGGTGCCGAAGAGCCCACCCACCGCCGAGAACACCAGGCTCGCACCGAGTGCCTTCTCGGCCTCGCCCTTGCGCGTCATGGCGTAGGCCTCGTCGGTGTAGGCGGCCGATGCGGGCGTGCCGGGTATTCGTAGCAGGCAGCCGGGTATGTCACCCGAGAAGATCGCCATGGCAGTGGCCGTCACCATGCACGCAATCGCCGGGATGGGCGGCATGAAGAAGGTGATCGGCACGAGCAAGGCGGTTGCCATCGTGGCCGTGAGGCCCGGCACTGCGCCCACGAACAAACCAAAGATCGACGCGAACACGATCACCATCAAGGTGTACGGGTCGAACACCATCGCGAACGCTTGACCGATTGCAGTGAGCATCGAAGTTACCTACCAGGCCCAGGGTGTGAGCAGACCCCAGGGCAAGGGCACGCGCAGCAATTTATAGAACGCGAAGTGAATGACCAGTGTCGCCACGATCGCCACAACCAGTGCCACACCGATTCGCACGCGCAGCACCAGCAGCATCGCCAGCAGGATCAGGACTGCGATCGGCAGAAAGCCAATCCAGTTCGCCGCAACGATGTAGAACACGATGCTGCCAATCAGCACGGCCAGCGCAGCGACGTGGCGCGGCGAGCGCACCCAGTCTTCCCATTGCATCCACGGTTGCGTGGCGCGGGCCCTGATGCCCTTCACGATGAGGATCAGGCCCACAACGCACAAGCCCACCGCTATCAGCCCCGGGAACAGCGCAGGTCCGACCTGCTGCCCCGGTATCGTGGGGTAGCCGCGCACCGCAAAGAGCACAGCCCCACCCAGGGCTACAAACAGCAGCCCGAATATCGCGTCGTTGAATTTCACGCAGCGATCACTTCGCGATACCGACGGCCTTCATCGTCGCGCCCAGGTCAACGTCGGCCTTGGCCATGAATTTCGCAAAGTCATCGGGACCGGCATAGATCACACCAAAGCCGCGGCTGGCCATGAAGTCGGTGTATTCCTTGCTCGCTGCGACCTTGCGGATCGAAGCGGCCAGCTTGTCTCGCACGTCGTTGGGGATGCCCTTGGGCGCCACGATTCCGCGCCATGCGGCCATCTGCCAGTCGCTGCCTGTGGCGGCCTTGAGTGTGGGCACATTGGGGTACAGCGCCGATGGCTTGTCTGCCATCACGGCCAGGCTGCGCACCTTGCCCGCATCGATCAGCGAGCGCGCTTCGGGCAGCGAGACGGGCGCGACTTCAACGCCGCCGGCCACCATGTCCTGCAGGCCGGGTGCGGCGCCATTGCTGGGCACCCAGGGCAATGCGGCCGGGTCGATCTTCTGGTCGCGCAAGAGGCCGGCGATGGCCAGATGCCAGATGCCGCCCTGCCCCGTGCCCGATGCCTTGAACTTGCCCGGGTTCGCCTTGATCGCGCCCAGCAGGTCGGCCACGGTCTTGTACGGTGAATCGGCGCGGACCTGGATGCCAGCGGGGTCTGCGTTGACCAGGCCGATGGGCGTGTACGACGCGCCGGTCAGTTCGGTCAGGCCTTGCCAATGCATCATGCTGATCTCGACCGTGGCCATGCCGATGGTGTAGCCGTCCGGTGGCGCAGCAGCGATGGCCGCATGTCCCACTACGCCGCTGCCGCCCGTGCGGTTGACCACATTGACCGGCTGGCCGAGGTCTTTTTCGAGCAGGCTGCCGATGATGCGGGCCGTGGCATCAGTGCCTCCGCCTGCACCCCAGGGCACGATCAGCGTGATCGGCCGGGCTGGGTAACCCTGCGCCAGTGCGGAAACCGAGGCGCCCGCAAAGGCCAGCGCCGTGAGTGCGCCGGCAATGACGCGGCGACGGGATGGAAAACGCATGCTTGTCTCCTGGAGTGGTCGTCGTACAACCACCGCAATCTAGCGCATGCGAGGTTTCAGCACTATGAGGGTCAATCCTAGGCCTCGTCGTACAACCGGCGCTCGCTTGTCATGCGGGACTGGATGCAGCATCCACCGCGAAGCGGACGCGGCCGTCGAAGTCATGGATTGCGGATCGAGTCCGCAATGACTGCCTCTCAGTTCAGATGACAGCTTCTCAGTGCAGATGACAGCCGCTCAGTGCAGATCGCCCTTGCCTCGTTTGGGCCCGCCCATCACCTCATCCAGCGACTCGGGCACGCCGCCTTCCGCGTCGATCCAGCGGATCACGCGCACCGCCATGAAGCGGCGGAACTCGCCTTCTTCGTAGAGCCGGTAGTGCGGCTGGTATGCATGCTTGCTCGCATCGGTCCACGCGAGCACGGCTGTCTCATTGAATCCGCTCGCCAGGTCCAGGCCCAGCTCCCGGCGTGACCATCGGCACAGCTCCCAGCCGTCCAGCGACCGATAGCCCTTGCCAACCAGCACGCGCTCGACTGCCTTGGCATAGTTGCCGTCCTTGACGGTGGCCAGGACATTGGCCACGCAGAACTCCAGCGCCTCGTCTTCAGCCGTGGTGACGATCGGCGCAACGTCTTTCAGGTAGGTGACGGGCTGCGTTTCCATCACGGTGGCGGTGTCCGCAGAGTCAGCAAGAGGCGAGAGCACGCACGATGAACAGTCTTCGCAGATGGTCGCGAGCATCTTGCCGTCAGCGCAAGCCAGAGCCTGCGTTTTGAGAGACCCGCAGCGTGGGCAGGCGATGCCGGAATGAGTCATATTTACTTAATTCTGTAAAGACCCGGGATTGTGCCACTGCTTATCCGTAATAAATCGGACGCGCGGAGGTCTAGCGAAGCCACCACCAAAGCGCCGCCCCGCCCGCAATCCAGAGCACAACAATCACGACAGCGCCGACACGGTTCACCGGTTTGGAGCCCTTTTCCAGCATCCACGCATCGGCCCGGGTCCGGCATTGCACCAGCACGTCAGGCGGCAGCATCCTGACGGCCAGCCAGATCAGGGCCGGGAGCAGCAGCACGTCGTCCACATAGCCGAGCACCGGAATGAAGTCGGGGATCAGGTCGATGGGGCTGAGCGCATAGGCCACCACAAACAGTGCCAGCGCCTTCGCGTGCCAGGGCGTCGCGGGGTGCTTGCCGGCAAACCAGAGCGTGACAGCATCACGCTTGATGCGCCGCGCCCACTGCTGGATGTCAGCGATCAGCGGCATTGCGCGCGGCACCCTGGCGAGAAGTCAAGCATCTCGCGATGCTAGCGGTTCAACCAGGTAATGCTCAACTGCAGCACGGTGGCAAACGACACCCACGCAAGATAAGGAAGGTTGACCAGCGCGACCCAGCGATGGCGCGGCCAGATGGCGCGCAGCGCCCAGACCAGTGTGACCAGCACCAGCGCGATATCGACAGCGGCCAGCACATTGCTGCGCAAGCCAAATTGCAAGGGCGTAAACGCGGCATTGAAAACAAGATTGAGCGCGAATGGAAGCGCCACGCGCCACGGCAGCCGATGCTTGAAGGCCTGCCAGAAGACATAGCCAAAACTCACCGCGATGATGATGTACAGCACGGTCCACACCGGCCCGAACAACCACGCGGGCGGCGCGAATGCGGGTTTGATGAGGGCCCCGTACCAGGCTGCGCTTTCTCCCATGACGATCAGCGCAGCGACACGAGCGTTGTGTCCAGTTTGGCCTGGCGGTTCAACTCCGACATCCACTCCAGGTAGCCCGCATCGCTCGGATGCAATCCGTCTTTGGCGTGCAGTTCCCGTGGCCGTTGTGCAAACGGATCTTGCGCCCTGGGCTTGTAAAGATTGACATACGTCGCGCCGGTGCGCGTGGCTGCTTCGCGCACCAGCGTGTGCAGCTCCTGCGACCGCCGGGTCATCAACCACGAGACCGGCGCAAAGAAAAACGGCGCGTTGCCCACGTTGCCCGGTGGCATGAGGATCACCCGCTTGCCTCGGCGCGCGGCGAGTTCGGCCACGGTGTCAACGCTCTGGCGCAACTGTGCCTCGGAGGTGAAGCGGATCACATCATTGCCGCCGCCCAACACGAGCACCGTATCGAACTTCTGGTTGTCCTGCTGCAATTGCCCGATGAAGTCCGCGTACTTCGCGCCGTCTGCCGCGCGATTGACAACGCGCAGCCCCGGGCGCGATTGCGCGATGAGACCGGCAATGCTGCCGGGCGCTGCGGTCGCGCCGGTGCCCACGGCAGTGCTGTCGCCGATCACTAGCAAGCTCGCGGTCGCAGGGGACGGCTCCGCCTGAAACGGCTCGCTGGCTTTCGCCAGCGCCTTTGCATCGCTGACCCGCCAGACGGTGCAACCGGCAGTGGCCAACAGCGCGGCAACAGCAAGCAGGGCCAATGCGTAGCGCGCCTTTCGGTTGCGCCGGCTGGAGCTGTGGTTGAAGTCGATGATCGTTCCCTTCAGAGCGTCGTGCGATCTTAGGACGCGGCCCGTGCGCAGCGTGTAGGACCGAGTCGCTGGACGTGAAGCCCGCTACGATGCCCGCATGACACTCCACAGCCCTGCCGCCGATCGAAACAAGCAACCCATTGCCGATTCGCTTGTCGCCCTGTTGCCCGCTTCAGGCAACGCGCTTGAGATTGCATCGGGCACGGGTCAACACGCAGCATGGTTCGCCTCCCGGCTGCCGGGCTGGGTCTGGCAGCCCAGCGACATGGATTCGAGCGGCTTCGATTCGATAACGGCTGATGCACGCGAGGCGAACGTCACCAACGTGCGTGCGCCGGTGCTGCTCGATGTGACTGCGCCTGCATGGCCCTCGCAAGGTCAGGAGTTCAACTCGACATTCGACGCGATCTTTTGCGCCAACATGCTGCACATCTCGCCGTGGATGACCTGCGCCGGGTTGATGCAGGGCGCGGCGCGCTATCTCGCGCCCGGTGGCGTGCTCATCACGTACGGCCCGTACATCGAAGACGAAGTGGTCACATCGCCCGGCAACATCGCGTTCGACCAGAGCCTTCGCGAACGCAATCCGGCCTGGGGAATCCGGCACATCCAGAACGTCAAAAGCGAAGCAGAGCGGGTCGGGCTCATGCTTCGCAGTCGACAGGCCATGCCGGCGAACAACCTGTTGCTGGTGTTCGCCAGGCGATGACCTGGCAGGGTGAGTGCAGCGCTTAAACGCGCGGCTCGCCGTTGCCGTTCACCAGCACGGTCGCACCCGGAGGCGTTGCCATCTGCACGCGGTGCTCGCGGCCTTCAAAGACGTAGCTCACGTCGTAGTAGTCAGGGCGGCCGTAGTTGGCGCGCTGCTCGCAACGCTGCACGTCCTGCGTCACCACGCGCGAACCGGTGTTGCCGATGTTGTTGGCGCCGACTGCTGCGCCGCCGAGCACGCCGAGCGCCGTTGCTGCATCACGGCCGCTGCCGCCGCCAATCTGGTGACCCAGGATGCCGCCGATCACTGCGCCTGCGACTGCGCCGCCGACGTTGTTGCCGGGCGAGTTGGTCACGACCTGCTCGCGCTCAATCCAGCAGCGCTGCTGGCTCGGGCCGGCAACCACTGCGCGCACGTCAACCACGCGGGCTTCAAACAGGCGCTCGCTGTCGCGGCGTCGGTAGTCGTCACGCCATGCGGCTGCATAACGGTTGTCGGCAACCACTTCATCACCGCGAATCTGGCGAACCGACGAGATGCGGTTGTTCAGGCCCAGCGACAAGATGGTGTTGTAAGCGCCGGGGCGCAGCACGGCGCAGCGGCCGGTGTAGCCCGCGCCTTCACACACTTCCCAGCGATCGCGACGGTCGCCCGTCACTTCGATGGACGAAGCACGGTCATTGAAGCCGTAGCCTTCGAGATTGGGGATGTCACCGGTGGCGGTGATGGCGCGGCCCCGCAGGTTTTCCACCTGATACAGGGTCACGTCCGCAAAAGCCTGCGAGGCCAGTGCGGCAGTAGCGATGGCCAGGGCGGCCTTGAGGTGCTTGGTCATGGTTAACTCCTTCACGACAGATTGCTGGGTGGTCAACAGCGCTCATGCACTGCTGGTATCGGTAAAGATTAACCACCGATGAACTCATGAGGGCGTCGAAAGCAATACCAGCGGCCGTAGGCGCAAGCTGCGCAAATGCGTGGGAGCAAACCGACTCAACAACCAGTTGGCAACAACTAATTGGGGTCAGATTCCAATTAATCAGACCGGTGCGATGTTCACCCGCGCGAATCGCACATTGCGCGCCCTGCCAGTGCTCACGGCCAGCTGTTCGCAACGCCCTGCCGCATCGCGCTTGAACGTGACGACGCCCAGCGGATGGCTGGCAAAGAAGGTGTCACGATTGATCGGGCGCAGTTCCACATTTCCGCGCGGATATCGCACCGACAACTTGCCGCTGCGCAAAGTCAGCGTGTAGAGCGTGCGCAGCTCTGCACTGTAGTAATCGCCGACACATGCCTGCAGGGCGTCCGCGCTGGGCGTCTCGCGCATCACGCGTTTGAGCGGGTACTCGCGATCGCTCACTTTCCAGATGGCGGACATGGGCGGCTCGTTGCCTGCGCCCGGCGCGAATGTGACAACGAGGTCGGACGCGCGCGAATGAAACTGCGTTGGCGACGATGCAAAGAGCGGCGTGCGCTGGCCGCCTCCGGTCACGCTAAACAGCTTGCTGCCTTCGGCCACGAAACTCAGGACGCCACCGGGGCGCACTTCATAGTCGCCTGCCAGCGCCGCGACGTCGCGAGGCTGCAACTCCACTTCTGCGGGATAGGTGCGCGGCCCAGCCACACCGGGCTCGCCTTCCAGATACAGGTCGGCCACGCGCCGCGCTGTTTCGACCGCGTTGAAATCGGCTGCGTTGCCCAGCACGATCACCGCGAGCTTGTGCTGCGGCAGGCGCATGTAGTACGCGCGATAGCCTGCATCCGACCCGCTATGCGCAACGGCAGGGACACTGCGATAAGGCGTGACGACCAGCCCGCTTGCATAGCCGGTCTCGCGGCCGTTGACCAGTTTGCCGCTGCCCAGCAGGGCTGCGATCACCGCAGGTCCGCCCACCTTTGCCGTGTCGAAATTCGCGTTCCAGGTTGCCAGGTCTTCGACAGTGGTGAAGAGGCTGGTCGCACCGGTGTTGGAAAACGAGAGCGCCACATACGCGTAGCCCTCGCGCGTGCGGCGGTACGAATAGGCGCGGCCCTTCACGAGCGCGCTGTAGTTCTCGTGGAAGTGCGTGTTGGTCATGCCCAGCGGCGTGAACACGCGCTCCTGGGTGAACGCTGCAAGGGTCTGCCCCGACACACGCCTCACGATCTGCCCGAGCAGGCTGTAGCCGCTGTTGCTGTAAAGCTCTTCCTGCCCTGGTGCGAAGTTCAGCTCACGCTGCGAGTACAGCAGCCCGAGGATGTCGCCATCAGTGATCACATCGTCCATGCGCAAGCCGGCCAGCGTGAGCAGGTCCCACACATCGCGCATTCCGCTCGTGTGGTGCAACAGGTGCCGGATCGTGATGGGCGCTTCGACCGCCAGTTCGGGCAGGTACTTGCGCACCGGGTCGTCCAGATCGAGCTTGCCCTCTTGCGCGAGCATGTGGATGGCCAGCGCCGTGAATTGCTTGGAAAGCGATGCCGCATGGAACGGCGTCGAAGGCGTGATCGGCACTGCATATTCGAGATTGGCCATGCCGTAGCCGCGGCTGTGGATGATCTTGCCGTCCCGAACCACGGCCAGTGCAGCGCCCGGGGTGTCGGGCTTGTCCCAGGCTGCGAACAGGCGGTCAATCGCAGCGGGTGACGGATTGGCTGCAAGGACCATCGGCGCACAGACAAGCAAACCGGATGCAGCCAGGAGACGGAGAAAGCGGCGCAGGTCATTCATGCGGCGAGCCTATCATCGGACATGAAAATCGTCACATCGTCGCGCCGCCAGATCGTCATGGGTGTGCTGCTGGCGCTTGCCGTCATCGGCGCGGCCATCCGCTACTGGGCGCCCAATCCGTCAACCGCGCGCGACGTGGGAACGCTGATGCTGGTGCTGTGGCTGCCGGCGGTGGGCAATCTCGTGGCGTTTGCGATCAGCAAGATGCCTGCACGCAAGCGTTGACCGTTTGCGGCTTCAAGGCCCCAGCCGCTGCGCTTAAACGGTAGGATAGCCGGCTCCATGGCGCGACACGCAGTTACATCGAACGTTCATGCACGGCCGCTGCGCATGCGCCTGCTCATCCTGGCGGCGAGCGGTTTGCTGCCGCTGGGTGCGCTGGTTGCGTGGGGCATTTTTCACCTCGTGCAAGAGCGCCAGGTGCAGTCCGAACAAGCCGTCTCCAACATGTCGCGAGCGCTCGCCACGACGGTTGAGGCTGAGCTGCGGTCGACTGCCATGCAGCTCGACCAGATGGGCATTTCGGATGAGCTGGAACGCGCCGACTTTCGTGCGTTCTACAGCTCGGCCCAGCGCACGGCCCAGTTGAGCGGCTGGCGCGAAATCGTGTTGAGCGACCCCGAGGGGCGCGCGCTGTTTCGAACCACACAGCCTTACGGCGCGTCCGATCCCGCATCGCGCGAAGCCGACAGCCTTTCGCGCGTCGTGGCAACGCGCAAACCTGTCATAGGCGCGGTCGTGCCCGATGGAGCAGCAGAAGTATTTCGCGTGCGCGTTCCGGTACTACGGGAAGGCAAGCTCATCTATGTGCTGACGGCAGTGGTGCCGGTCGAACAGATCGGCGCGGTCCTCAGCCGCCAGAACCTTTCCCCCGACTCGGTGGCGGCCGTGTTCGACCAGGCGCAGTACCGCGTCGCACGTTCGCGCCACGCCTCCACGCCAAAGCCTTCGTCATCCCTGAAGGCCATGCTCGACCGTGGTGACGAGCAAGGCGTGGGCCGTACGATCACGCGCGAGGGAATCGAAAGCTTCAGTGGCTACACGCGGCTGAAGGACTCCGGCTGGGTCGTGGCCGTGGCGGTATCGGTCGATGAGGCCTTTCGCGACTTGTATGCGCTGTTTCGTGCAGTCGCCCTGGGGCTTGCGGCGTCGCTGGCGCTGTCGGTCCTGCTGGCGTGGCTGCTGTCGCGCAAGGTGATCGAGCCCATTGAACAATTGAAAGAAGGCGCGGCTGCACTGGGGCGCGGCGACCCGGTCCAGCTGCCGCGCCTGGACATCGCAGAGCTCGACGATGTGGCAATGGCCCTTACCGACGCGGCGTCCGAACGCGACCGGGCCACGGTTGAACGCGGCAAGATGGGTTCGCAGGTCACGCAGGCGTTGCACAGCGCCGAGGACGCCAACCGCAGCAAGGACCAGTTCCTGGCGATGCTCGGGCACGAGCTGCGCAATCCGCTCGCGCCGATCATGAATGCGGTGCAGCTGATGGCGCTCAAGGGCGATGCGACCACCGCTGCCGAACGCAAGATCATCGAGCGGCAGCTCATGCACGTGACGCGCCTGGTCGATGACCTGCTGGACGTGTCGCGCATCACCGGCGGCCGCCTGAACATCCACCCCGAGCCGATCCAGCTGGGTGCCTTGCTGACCCAACTCACCGACACCATCCGACCGTCCCTTCACGATCGCGAGCTCACGCTCGAACTCAAGCCTGGTGCCGACAGCGCGTGGGTTTCGGGCGACGAAGTGCGCCTGACCCAGGTGTTCAACAACCTGCTGGTCAACGCCATCAAGTTCACGCCGGTGGGCGGCAAGGTCTACCTGCGCGCCGCCGTCAGCGGCCAGCATGTGCAGGTTGATGTGGAAGACACCGGCGTGGGCATCGCACCAGAAGACTTGCGCCATGTGTTCGAGCTGTTCTACCAGGCGCCCCAGAGCACCGATCGCGCACGCGGCGGGCTCGGACTGGGCCTGCCCATCGTCAGGAGCCTGGTGGAGATGCACGGCGGGAGCGCCTCGGGCGATAGCGCCGGCCACGGCATGGGCAGCTGCTTCACCGTCCGGCTGCCGCTGGGCGAGCCACCGGTCGATTCGCAAGGTCCAGCCTCCCAGCCAGCGGCACAAGGCGCAGGCCATATCCTGGTGGTCGACGACAACGAAGACGCAGCCGACACCTGCGCGATGCTGCTGGAGCTCAATGGGTACGAAGTGCGGGTGGCCTACACGCCAGAACAGGCGATGGAGCTGATGGCGCAGCAGCATCCCGATGTGGCGGTGCTCGACATCGGCCTGCCGGGCATGAGCGGCTACGAACTGGCGCAAACCCTGCGCGCAGCTCCGTACAACTACCGTGGCCGCCTGCTGGCGCTCACCGGGTACGGGCAGGCCGCCGACCGCGCCGCCTCGGCAAGGTCCGGTTTCAACGGTCACATCACCAAGCCCGTCGCGCCGGCAACCTTGCTCAAGCTGATCGACCGGTTGTTGCGCGAACGCAGCGAAGACCCTGTCGAATTCATCGATTCTTCCTCGGACTCGCGCTAGTGGCGGGGCCTTTACAAGGCTGATACCCCACCGATGAGTTCGTGCGTTCCAATCGGGGCACCCATCATGTTTTTCAGAATCTTCTTCGCTGCCCTGTTGGCGTTTGGCGCCGCGCTCGCGCATGCCGCACCGCTGCTGACACCGTCCCGTTTCAACAACGGCTCCTCGGTTGATCCATTCGCGTTGGGCACGCGCATTCCGGTCCTGCTGGTTCACGGCCTGGGTGGCGGCAACGAAGGCTGGGAAAGCTTCCTGCGCGCGTACGAACAGAACCCCTCGTGGCAGGCGACATTCAAGCCGTATTCATTCAGCTACAGCACGAGCAATGCAGAAGTCGTGGCCGATGCCGCAGCGCCGCGCAGCATCGCTGCGCTCGGTGCTTCGCTGCGCAACGCAGTGCAGGCTTACTACGACAAACCGACATCCGCGCCGGATTTCGGCTTTGGCAAAAAGCGCATCGTGATCCTTGCGCATTCGATGGGCGGACTCGTGGCCCGCTCGATGATGCAGGAGCAGGTGTTCAGCGACGGCCAGCGCGGCGGCGACAAGGTGGTGCACCTCATCACGCTGGCGACACCCCATCACGGCAGTCCACTCGCAGATGTTGCGCTTGGCCTGGGCTTGCAGACGGTGACCGAGCTGGCCGATACCTGGCCGGGTTTCCTGGCCGACCTGGCCTGGACCAACTACGACGGCCTGAACATGTCGGGTGGCAAATGCAATCCATGGCTTGCACGCCTGAACAGCTACACACCACGGCTGCCCGTCACCGGCAACGGCCGCTGCGGCACCGCGCAACCCAGCACGCTGCCGGGTTACTACGAGCGCATCGTGGCGTACGGCGCGCGCGACCTGCAGTCGCCTGACCTGCAACTGGGCCTGGGCGTGTTCAAGGAAGGCTCGTCGCCTTCACTGGTGTTCTCATACGGTTACCTGCGCAGCAACTTCGCGATCGAATATGGCAACGATGGCATCCTGCCGCTGGCCAGTGCGCAGTTCGACGGCGCTGCGATCTGGAAACGGGCAGAAGCCTATCGATGCGATCACCGCTTCATCAAGCGCGGCTACACCCAGAAGGTCAAGACGCTCTGGTCGAGCTATTCGGAGTGGGCGTTCTGCGCTGCGACTGCGGGCGACGTGAGCTACACCTCGGGGGGCTCAGGCGGATATGCGATCAGCGGCTCCATCTTTGGCGCACCGGGCGGCATCATCAACATCATTCGCAATGCCGCGCAGGCCGAGCGTGTTTTCAACTTCGCTGAAGTTGACGCGCAAACCCTGCTCCAGCCTGCAGGCGTGAGCACCGAAGTCGGCACGGGCTACCTGTATCGCTACTACCCGGCGACCGGCGCGTTCCTGGCCGTCCATGAAGGCAACGTGTATTACCTGGGGCCGGCTTCGGGCAACCTGCTCTACTTTGTCGGGTCGATGGCCGCGATGCTTCCCATCGTGCAGAAGGCCGGGTACTGACGGTGATTGCCCCGGTGCTTGTCCGCGAACTCACGATTGCGGCGAACCTGCATCCGCGCGGCCAGCATCACCTCAGCTCGACCAGCGGCCTGATCCGCACGGGCCACTACCTGTACCTCGTGGCAGACGATGAGCACCATCTCGGTGTGATGGACGTCCGGGAACTGGCGAGTGGCGATCTCCGCCTGCACCGCATCGTCCCCGGTGAGCTGCCTCACGACAAAGGCGATCGCAAGAAGCGCAAGCCCGATATGGAATCGATTGCGCTGCTGCCTGCGGCGCAGTCGCCGTGTTGGCCGCACGGCGCATTGCTGGTCCTGGGTTCGGGGTCGCGGCCCGATCGACAACGCGCGGTTGTTACGCCGCTGGACGTTGAAGGCGCGATCGACGGCGAGGCGACGGTCATCGATCTGCACGCGCTGTACGCGCCGCTTCGGGGCGAATTCGCCGACCTCAACATTGAAGGCGCGTTCGTGCTGGGTGATCGCTTGCGCCTGCTGCAGCGAGCCAACACCGGGCGCGATTCGCGAAATGCGTGCATCGACTTTTCGTTGCAGGAGATTGTTGACTGGCTGACGCAAGCAGGCACCAGCACGCCGCCAGCAGCACGCGTTCATCCCATCACCCTGCCCACCTTCAACGGTGTGCCGCTGGGACTGACCGATGGCGCTGCGCTGGACAACGGCGAATGGATTTTCAGCGCCGTTGCAGAAGACACTGCCGACAGCTTCAACGATGGGGCCTGCGCGGCTTGTGCGTTGGGCTGGGTGAGCGCTGACGGCGAGCTGCGCCGGCTGGAATGGATAGACGGCGCGCCCAAGGTGGAAGGCATCGCCCTGGCACCCGACGGGTTGCTGTGGATGGTCACCGATGCCGACGATCCCGAGCGCGCGTCGGTGCTGCTGTCAGCTGCAGTTTGAGATCGTGGATGGAGTGATTCGTCCCGCAGGCGGTGGCGCTTTTGGATGACACGCTGGAGCCGGTGGATGGGCTGCAATTGGTCATCCATTCACTCCAGGAGCATTCCATGACGCAACAAGCCCTTATCCGCGGA
Source organism: Caenimonas sp. SL110 (assembly GCF_001044395.1). Taxonomy (GTDB): domain Bacteria; phylum Pseudomonadota; class Gammaproteobacteria; order Burkholderiales; family Burkholderiaceae_C; genus Ramlibacter. The sequence goes on along the minus strand of NZ_JANU01000061.1, from coordinate 60,913 downwards.
GAAGTGTGTTTCCGCGCCGGCGACGGCATCATGCTGCCGATTCCTGCCGGCCCGGTCGAGATCGAAGTGACTGAAGAAAGCGTGACGCTCGGCTGGACCGACGACGAAGGCAATGCCGGTTCAACCGCCATCACCCGCGACGAATATGACCGCTACATGAAGGAAGGCAAGATCAAGGTCACGGCCTGACCTTGCGCGTTTACTTCAGCCGGCAACGCCATACCTTGCCGTTGCCGGCCAACGTGGCCATGTCGCCATTGCCCCGGAACTCATACGTGCGGTCTCCATAGAGAAACGCTCCGGTCAGCGGCCGGCGGGCGAGCGCCAGTTCCAGGCCGCTGTTGGTGCGCACGCGTGCCTGGTCGGTGCCTTCGGTGATCGAGACTGTCGAAAGATCTTCGCAGGTGTAGGTGGCCGTTCTCGCCAGCGGATGAGCCTGCGTGGGCGGCGGATTGGGCATGACTGCGCCGGGACGGCCGCGTCCATCACGGTTGTGATAGTCGTACCCGAAGTCGCTGGCGCACGCCGCCAGCACAAGCGGTAACAGGGCAATAGCAGCGAAGCGTTTCATGATCGTCTTTCGTTGTGTTGTTGACCATGACATTCTGCGACAGGAAATCCTTCACACAAAGCGCCGCGTCATCAGGCTAAAACCCAGGCCCTGTGCGGCTTTGGCTGAACCACTGTACGATTGTCCAGTGGATCTCAACAGCAAACTCGCCATCCTCGCCGACGCGGCCAAATACGACGCATCGTGCGCCTCCAGCGGCGGCGTCAAGCGCAATTCCGTCGGCGCAAAGGGCCTCGGGTCGAACGAAGGCATGGGCATCTGCCACAGCTATGCGCCAGACGGCCGCTGCATCTCGCTGCTGAAAATCCTGCTCACCAATTACTGCCAGTACGACTGCCTGTACTGCGTCAACCGGGTCACGAGCAACGTGCCGCGCGCCCGCTTCACCACCTCGGAAGTGGTGCAACTGACGCTGGACTTTTATCGCCGCAACTGCATCGAGGGGCTCTTTTTGTCCAGCGGCATCATCCGCAGCCCCGACTACACGATGGAGCAGGTGGTGGAGGTCGCCCGGTCGCTGCGCGAAGACCACGATTTTCGCGGCTACATCCACCTCAAGACAATCCCCGACGCCGCGCCCGAATTGCTGCAGCGAGCCGGGCGCTACGCAGATCGCCTGTCCATCAATATCGAGTTGCCCACGCAAGAGGGGCTCGATGCGCTCGCGCCCGAAAAAGATGGAGCGGCCATCAAGCGGTCGATGGCGCGCGTGCGCATTCACATCGATGAAGCCAGGAGTGAAGCCCAGGACGCAGCCAGAACGCCCATCGTTTCCCAGGCCGGGGTGAAGCCGACGCGCTCGAAGGCGGCGCAGTTTGCAGCCGCGGGCCAGAGCACCCAGATGATCGTGGGCGCGGACAACGCCGACGACGCAACGATTCTCGCCACCAGCGCGAATCTCTATGGTGCCTATCGCCTCAAGCGCGTGTACTACAGCGCGTTCAGCCCCATTCCCGATTCGTCTTCGTCGCTTCCGTTGAAGGCGCCACCGCTGGTGCGCGAACACCGCCTGTACCAGGCCGACTGGCTCATGCGCTTCTACGGATTCGAGGCCAACGAAATCACGCCCGCGCAGGGCATGCTGTCGCTGGAGGTCGACCCCAAGCTCGCGTGGGCACTGGCGCACCCGGATCGCTTTCCGGTCGACCTGGATCACGCGCCGCGCGAGATGCTGCTGCGTGTACCGGGGCTGGGCGTGAAGGCGGTGGCCCGCTTGCTGATGTCGCGCCGGGTGCGAAAGCTTCGCGCGGAAGACCTCAAGCGCCTGCATGTGCCGGTGGGCAAGGTGCTGCCGTTTGTCGTGGTCGGGGACCATCGTCCCGCGCGCGCACCCGACGCGGCGATGCTCGCACGCACTGCGGTGCCGGCTCAGGCGGCCCTGTTCTAGCGATGCGCGTACAGCTCGATGGAGAAGTGGACATCGCCGGCTTTCGTGCCCAGGCGCGTCAGCTGCTGGCCGCTGGCGTCAGGCCCGAACTTGTGCAGTGGACCACCTCGGCTCAGACGTCTGACCTGTTCGCGCAGGACTGCGCATCGCAGGCACCGGCCGTCATCGACGCGCATTGCGGGCTGCCGCAAGCCGTGGCACCGTTGCCCAGGGTGCCGGCCGCCTTCATCGAACTGTGCGAATCGGTGGTGCTTCACAGCGACCCGCAGCGCTTTGCATTGATGTACCAGCTGCTCTGGCGGCTTGCCCACGAGCCCGGACTTCGCCACGATCCGCTGGACGAAGACATGCTGCGTGCGCAGCAGATGGCCAAGGCCGTGCGGCACGACATCCACAAGATGCGTGCATTTGTGCGCTTTCGCGAGGTGCCCGATGACGCGGCCCCCGGCGGTGTCCGGCACGTGGCCTGGTTCGAGCCGATGCACCATATCGTGCAGGCGAACGCGCCGTGGTTCATGCGCCGGTTCACGCAGATGAACTGGGTATTGCTCACGCCGCGGTGCTGCGCCGCCTGGGACGGGTCGAAGCTCACCTTCAGGCCGGGAGCCAGCCGTGAAGAGGCCCCGGCTGCCGATGCGGGCGAGCAGCACTGGCTGACGTACTACCGCAGCATCTTCAATCCTGCCCGCCTGAAGCTGGCCATGATGCAAAAGGAAATGCCGCGCAAGTACTGGCACAACCTGCCCGAAGCAAGCCTGATCTCTTCGCTGGCCGCCCAGGCGATGGCGCGCGCGGGCGGCATGATCGACGAGGCGCCGACGCAGCCGGTGCGCAAGGTGTCGCGCCTTGCCCGGCCCGCGCGTCCAGCCATCCCGCTCATCATCGAGTCGCCAGACGAGCTGAAGCAGGCCACCCAGAACTGCCGCGACTGCCCCATCGGTGCGACGGCCACGCAAGCGGTCAACGGCGACGGTCCGCAGCGTGCAAAGCTGATGTTCGTGGGCGAGCAGCCTGGCGACCAGGAAGACCTGGCCGGTCGCGCATTTGTCGGGCCTGCAGGGCACCTGTTCCAGCGCGCGCTGGAGCGACTGGGCATCCGGCGCGACGAGATCTTCGTGACCAACGCAGTGCGTCACTTCAAGTTTGAACTGCGTGGCAAGCGGCGTATCCACAAGACGCCCACACAGGCCGAAGCAGCCGCATGCCTGCATTGGCTGGAACGCGAGATTCAATGGGTTCAACCACACGCGCTTGTCGCGCTCGGCGCTACGGCTTCCCGGTCATTGCTCGGGCGCAGCGTGGCAGTGATGAGTGAACGGGGCCGGTGGCACACGAGCCCGGGCGGCCTACCCGTCATGGTGACCGTTCACCCGTCCGCACTGCTGCGAATGGACCCGCACCTGCAGCCAGCGGCCTTCGAGCAGTTCGTCGCCGATCTGGCGCTTGCTACCGCCTTGGCCTCTCCCCCTGGGTTGCATCTGGTAGGGTGAGCGTGTGAACAGCACACTCGCCTACATCTGGATTCCCATCGTCATCTGGGCTGCCCTGGCACAGACTGCACGCAACACGGCCCAGCGATCGCTCGTCGCACAGGCCGGCACACTGGGCGCGACGCTGGCCCGATTCCTGTACGGGCTGCCATTCGCCGCCGCGTGGGTCCTGGCGCTTCACCTGCTGCCTGCGACCGCAGGAGCGATACCTGCATTCAACGCATCCTGGTTCGGCTGGCTGCTGCTGGGCGCGGTGAGCCAGCTCGCCGCCACCGCATGCCTGCTGGCCGCGATGAAGCAGCGCAACTTCGTGGTCGGGGTCGCGTTCTCCAAGACCGATGCCTTGCAGGTGGCGCTCTTCGCGGCGGTCTTCCTGCACGAGCTGCCCGGCTGGGTGACGCTGGTTGCGATCGGCCTGGCGACCGCCGGGGTCGTGCTGCTGTCCATGCCGCAAAAGCCGGTTGTCGGCGCGATGACGGCGGGATGGTCCGCGCCTGCTGCCCTGTACGGACTCGGCTCCGGCACCGGCTTTGCATTCTCGGCAGTCGGCTATCGGGGCGCGGCGCTGCAACTGCCCGACGTATCGCCCTGGCTCATCGGCGGCTGGGGCGTGCTGGTCGCGCAGGCCGTGCAGACCCTGTTGCTGGGCGGCTGGCTCGCGTGGCGCTCAAGACAATCGCTGCGCGCGACCGCCCGCGCCTGGCGGGTGTCGACGATTGCGGGCGCCACGGGGGCGATGGCCTCCATCGGCTGGTTCACGGCCTTCGCGCTCACATCCGCCGCCAACGTGCGCACCCTGGGACTGGTGGAAGTGATCTTCAGCTACCTGGTCTCGCACCGCCTGCTGCGCGAAAAGCTTTCGCGCGCCGATCGCATCGGCCTTGCACTGCTCGCGACGGGCCTTCTCGTGTTGTGCACGCAGCTCTAGGGCGCGTTCGACGGACCCGCAGGCAGTGTGAAGTAGAACGTCGCACCGTGACCCGGTTCGGCAATCGCCCAGATCCTGCCGCCATGCCGGGCGAGGATTCGCGCGACCGTGGCAAGCCCGATGCCCGTCCCCTCGAACTCGGCGTCCGAATGCAGGCGCTGGAAGGTGCCGAAAAGCTTGGCCGCATAGGTCATGTCAAACCCGGCGCCGTTGTCGCGCACGAAGTACTCGCCCCGCTCCACCGAACCGCCCAGGTGGATCTCGGTCTGTTCACGCTGCGACGAAAACTTCCAGGCGTTGCCCAGCAGGTTGTCAAGCACCGATCGCAGCAAGGTGCGATCAGCCCAGACAACAAGCCCCGGCGTGATCTGGAACAGCGCCACGCGATGGGGTTGTTCGCTGCGCAGCCGCTCCACGATTTCTGTCGCGAGCGCACTCAGGTCGACATGCGATTTGCCCAGCTCCACCTGCGATAGCTGCGACAGCGACAGCAGCCCATCGATCAACAGCGTCATGTGGTCCACGTTGGCACGTATGCGCGCCAGGTAGTGAAGGGCTTTTTCGCCGGGGTTTTCGCCCAGCTGTTGGGCGAGCAACTGGCTGAATGCGCCGACTCGCTGCAACGGTGAGCGCAGGTCATGCGACACGGAGTACGAAAACACTTCCAGCTCACGGTTGGAAAGCCGCAGCGCCGCTTCGGTGTCCTTCAGGTCCGTGATGTCGGACTCGACGCCGACCCAGAACGCGATGTCCCGCGCCGCATCGCGAACCGGCGCCGCGCGATACGACATGATGTGATACGTGCCATCGGCCGCGCGGATGCGCCGCGATCCGGCATACGGCTTGCCGGTGTTCACGGCGAGGTTCCAGTTCTGCACCATGGCGGGCCTGTCGTCGGGGTGAACCAGGTCGAGCCACTCGTTGCCCAGCCACCTGGGCGCTTCGCCGCCCACCAGGTCATACCAGGCACGGCTGAAAAACGTGAGGCGCCCCACGTCATCGCAGGTCCAGATCGGCAAGGGCGAATGCTCGGCCAACGCTCGAAACAGCGCCTCTTGCTGGGCCAGTTCGCGCGTGCGCTCGGCGATCTTGACTTCGAGGCCCGCGTTCAGGTCGCGCACCTCGGCCAGCAACTGCACCCGCTGCGTGATCTCCTGCTGCGCACCCTGGATCGCCACGATCTCGCCACTGGCATCGCGCTCTGCGCGCCCGATGGACCTGATCCACACCGGCCGGCCGGTGGCCGTCACCATCTGGACCTCGACGTCGAACGGGGTTCCCTGTGTCATGCACGCCTGCACGGCCGCGATCGTGAGGTCTCGCGACTGGGGCAGGAACAGCTCGAACACCTCGTCCAGGCTTGGCGATTGGCCGGACGGCATGTCGAGAATGGCGGAGGCCTCGTCCGACCAGGTGATGACCTGCGTGCGCACATCGATGCGCCAGCCGCCCAGCAGCGCGAGCCGTCCGGCCATGCTCAGGAGGTCCGCCTGCGCGCGCAGTCGCTCTTGCGCCTGCTTGAGCTCGTCGATGTCGGTCGACGTGCCGTACCACGAGACGATCTTGCCTGCGTCGTCGCGAATCGGCACCGCCCGCAGCAGCCGCCATCGGTACGAACCATCGCCATACTTGATGCGCTGCTCGCGCTGGAGCTCCTGGCCGGTCCGCATCATGTGGGACATGATCTCGATCGATGGCTTGCGGTCATCCGGGTGAACCATCTCGGACCATCCGCCGTGCAAGGCTTCTTCGACCGGGTGTCCTGTGGCCTCGGCCCAGCGGTCGTTGACGAACTGCACCGAGCCTCGCGGGTCGGTGATGAAAACGATCTGCGGCATGGCCTGCGCGAGCTGACGAAAGCGCATGTCGTGATTGCGCCGCCTGGCCGACTGCCGCAGCACCTGGCGCACCAGAAAAGCGGCACCGGCAACCGCTGCAAGCCACACCAGGCCTGTCAGCAGCGCGAAGCGTTGCCATGCTGCCAGGACGCCGGCAGAGCTCGATCCCACCGCCACGATGAGTTCCGGATAGGCCGGCAGAACGCGGTAGGCCACCACGCGCTCATGGGAGTCGATCGCACTGCTGGTGGTCAGGACGCCCTGGGTGCTGATACCCAGGTGCTTGGTGAAAAGCGGCATCGACGAATAGTTGCGGCCCAGCGCAGCGTCGTCGGCAGGACTGCGAATCATCAGGATGCCGTCGCGCCGGAACACGGCGATCGCGCCGTCATCGCCCAGGTCGATGCTGCGCCACATCTCCTCGAAGTAGCGCGGCTCCACGGCCGCCACCAGCACGTACTTCACAGCACCGGCAGCATCGCGCAAGGGGCGGGAAATGCTGATGAGCCAGGTGCCGGTCGTGCGACTGCGCACCACCGCGCCTATGAAGAGCTCGGTCGAAGGCTTTTGGAGATAGACCTTGAAGTATTCGCGGTCGGCCAGCGACACGCCCATGTTGCCGACGTCGGAGTCATGCACGATGCGGCCCTGCGTATCCAGCACCCATATGGCCCGCACAAACGGAAGTCCCTGCAGTTGCTCGCGCAGCATGGCGCGGGATGCGCTCTCGTTCAGGGTCCCTGACTTGTCCAGCATCTCCAGCTGGTCGGCCGTGCGCTGCAGGCGTCCGTCGACGGCCTGCAGCGTGCGGCTGGTCTGCTCGCCAATGACTTGGGTGAGGGACTGCGTCAATCGCTCGCCCGCGCGCAGGGCCTCCGACCTCAGCCAGACGAGCGCGAGCGCGACCAGCAGCCCCGAGACGGCCGTGGTTGCCCACGCCGCGCGAACCCATGGGAACTCGGCAGCTGCGTCTGCGGGCTTGAGTGGAAATGCCGTTTGCTCATAGGCCTTCCGCTTCCCGAACAACACCATCGATCTTCCTTTCCCGTGGCCTCGCCATCATGCCCCGAAACGGGCCTGCGAGCCGGGGGAGCCAGGGGAAATCGACTCAGGTGCGAAATGCCTTTGCTCTTTCGCGAACCAGCTTCGCAGCGCGCAACTCGTCGCGCACCCGGGCCGAGATGGCCAGGTCAGGCTTGACCTGCATGGCAACGTACTCGGACCGCTCTTCGGTGTAAGTGTTCTTTTGCAACAGCACCAGGTTCAGTTGCGTCAGGGTTTCGAGCCGCTCTGCCGACGGGATGATTGCAATGCGCTCGATGAGGTAGCTGTGTTCATCGTCGAGCAGGGCCCTGGCCTGCTGCTCGAGTTTGTCGGCCCTGCGCGCTGCTTCACGTGGCGTGCCGCCACCGGCCCTGCCGGTGCGATGGTTGCGGGCCTGTTTGTAGAGCGCGTTGATCTCGTCGGAAATTTTCGGGTCCAGCGTGTAGGCGACGCTGAACAATTCGTTTTGCTGCACGTCGCCAATCAATGCAAGGACGGCATCGGCCGCCGGCTTGTCGTGAATCGCGAGCTCCTGCATGAGGCGCGTGAATGCCGGGCCGCCCACCCGTGCTGCCGCTGCAAGCCCATTGCCTTTTCCAAGATAGGCCTGCGACATCCTCTCAGTGCCCTGCTGCACCAGCCCGTCGCGTCCCCTGAGTATTTTCAGCTTGCGCTTGACGACCGACGATATCGAAATGCCGGCCTGGACCACCGGCACGGTTGCAGACCATGAGGTTCGATCGACTGAAGGGCCCGCCTTGAATTCGGCCCCGGCCATTGCGCTCAGCGAGCCTTCGACTACCGTCTCATGCTCCGACTTCTCGATGGACTCCAGCGTGTTGAGACTGCGGGACCTGCTCGCACCGGCTCCCGTCTGCAGCATGGCGCGCAAGCTGGCTGTTGCCCCGACGTGCCGCGCCCTGGGATCGCCCCCCACCTGCTGGGTTCCGATGTCGATGCCCACCTTGGCGCCAACCCCGGCCTTGGAGCTGACCTTGTTGTCCACCAGCGGCAAGATGCTTCTTGCGCCGTGGAGCGACGAGGCACTGACAGGGGCTTCAGGCGTGCTGGCAAGCAGCATTTCCAGCGCCTCGCTCAGCGCCTGCCTGCTGGCAAAGCGAAGCGAGACGCCGTTCAGCCGCTGGTAGGCGCCTTCCGATGTGCCCATGACATCGAAATCGACGCCCAGTTGCTTGGAGCCTGCGATGTTGGCCCAGATTTCCGCTCCAATCTTCAGATCGAATCCGGCGCGGAACGTGAGTTCAAACACACTGGCTCCGGCGTCCGAGATGTGCGCGATCTCCAGTGCGGTCGAGGTGCCGCCTGCGGCCCTGATGTTGGTTTCGGTGATCATCGAAGGATCGAGCGGGATGTACCCGGTCTGCACTTCCACACGCTTGCCGGCAACCAGCTTGAGCCGGGTCCCGAGCTTCATCTCGTCGATGCCCTTGAACAGCGCATCGCGCGCGGTTGGCGTGTCCACCTGTTCGGGCGGCAGATCGGCGTCCGCAACCCAGCGCTGCAGCGCGTCTTCATCGAATGGTTCACCCAGGCACGCATCGATCTCCGGCCCCACCAGATGCGCAGGGATGCCCCACGATTTCAAGGTGTGCCACACCGCAGAAGTGTGTTCGGCGGGTGTGAACCTGTGCAGCGGCGTGGCGCCGACCTGCTGCAACGCGGCGCCGCGAATCGCATCGCGCAGCGCTGCCGAAACTGCCGGTCCCAGCAGCTTGCGGCGGGTTGCCAGCAATACCGATGGGTCCTGGACTGCGATGAGTTTCAGTGCGGGCGCGATCTCTTGTTCGACGATGGATGTGAGCTTGCGCAGCTCTGCCGCCTTCGGGCCGGCAGTCTGCAACGCAAGCCGCTGCCCGAACCGCCTGGCCCGGTCTTCACCCTTGCCGCCGCAAAGCATGTCGATTCCACCGCCTTCAGCCAGCTTTTCAAGCCCTCTCGCACCCAGCCATGCCTGCATGACGGCATTGATCGTCGTGACTGCGTTGTGGGTCTGGGCAGCGCTGGACAGGCCCTGGCTGGCGAGTTTGCAAATCGCGTTTTGCGTTTGCAGTTCTGCCGCCTCCCGGGCCTGCCTGGCTGCCTCGGTTTGCGGACCGACAAAATCCTGCAGGGCCGGTGGCAGGCCCAGGCGCTTGAGTTCGTCGTCGGTCAGCCCGCCGACACCACATGCGGCTGCTTCCTGCTCCAGGCTTTCGGCGCGCTGCTCCAGGTAGCGAATCTCTGCGTGGAGGTCGCGCACTTTGGCTCTTCCTGCCGGCGTGCTCCGATCGACTTCGTTGGACTGCTCCCAAAGCTTCAGCCGCATGAGATGGACGTCATCGAGCATGCGCTTGCCGCAGGCCGACCCGGCGATCCTGCGTTCAAGCAAATACACATGCGCAATCGCCAGGCCCACCTGGCTGGATTTCTTTTCGCCCAGGCTTTTGCGCAATCCCCGCACGAGATTCGCGGTCATCTTCTGGCCCGCGATTCCACCCATCGTTCGCGCAATGCCTGCGGCCTCGAATGCCTGCAGCATCTGGACGCGGGCCCTGGCGAGGTCGGCTTCCAGTTCGACGAGCTGCGTTGCATCCTCGATGGCGGACTGCACAGCGCCGTAAGTGGCCTGGGACTGCCTGTCCGATTGGCTCAGCATCAGGTCCCGCACACAGCGCGTGCGCAGCTTGATGATCGCGCCGTCCAGCTTGTTGTCCAGCCCCACCAATGCGTTGAGTGCGAGGCCGTCACGGTCGTGCCTGATCGATTCGCACATCACGTCAACCATCGCCTTGAGGCCTTCAAGCGCCAATCCGGGCTTGTGCGCGGCATAGTCACGAATGCGCGCGTGATCGCACAGCACAGCGACCAGCCTTGCGAAGCTTTCGTCGTCTGCATCGGCTCCCGCAAGGCGTCTTTGCAGCTCCAGCAGACCTTCCACCAGGCCGTCAGGCAGCTCGTGATACAGGGCCTCACCTGGTTTTGGCAGGTCGGCAAGCGCAAGCGCGACGGCAGCGTGCACGCGCTCTTGCGGTGAACCATCGGATCCTTGCTGCCTGTTGGGCTGCGTGGCCGCGGCCTGCGGGGCGCTGGCTGTCAGGCCGACCAGCCCCTGGCCGCCGCCCTGCAGGGACTTGCGCACGCACTGGCCCGGCGTCGATGTGCTCGCGCCGCGACGGCACAACGCCCGGAAAGCGTTGGAGATGCGCGATCTATCGTCGCTGCGGCCAGTCGCCTGCGAGCCCGTGCGCGGCTTCGGGGTGACGCGCTGTCTCAGCGTTGAAAACAAGCCTGAACCGCCGATGACTGTCGTCACTTTCATGCCAGCACTCCCATTGCAATCATTTCGTGAGCCGCTTGCGCCTGATGCGCAGCCGCGCACTCCTCGCGCAACTGCGGAATCAAATCAAGGAACCCAGCGATGGCGCGCAGGAATACATCCGGCGATACGCGCGGGACATCGATGAGTGAAATCAGCATCAGCTGGCGACTGGCCGGGTCCAGGGCGACGCAAGAGCCAGGTGGGACGCGCGTGTAGTTCAGGCCCAGGGCCCATTCAAGCAACTGCGTGTCCAGAGCCTGCCCCGGTTGCGTGAGCTCGCTGCGGATGCTCAGGATTTCCGGGTCGGCCGCTTGCGCAAGGACGATCTCGATGGGAGCCGTCGTGGCCGGATCACCCGGGCCATTGAACTCCATCGCGCATTCGCCACGCGCATCCAGCTGCAGCGGCTGCCCAATGGCCTCCGACAACGCTGAAACGAGCGACAAAACCGACGAATCCGGTTGTCCGGACATAGTCATCTCCTGGCGCCATGACATCAGCGCAGAACCGACTCCCTTGCGCGAAGACTACGAGGGTTCGCCTCATGTGGCGATAGGGAAACGGAGTCCTTAACCGTTCGTATCTGTGGATATTGCGCACCCCTCCAACGCCGTCCTACATTGGAGGGGTGTGCCGGTGACTACCATGCCCCCAGGAGTTCCCATGCAAGCCCTTGCCTTTCGCACGCTGCTCTACCGATACTTCTTCTTCGGCTGGCTCTACAAGGACGTCAGCCGCGGCAGCGTCTTTGAACGTGCTGCGGCATGGCGACACAACCGCGACAACGCCAACTGGTTGCTAACCTATTTCAGGCGCTGGACCTGGTGCGGACTTGCCTGCTACGGACTCGGCAGCCTTGCAGAGCTGGCACTGAATTCGCCCGGCCTTTCAATGCTGTTTTACGTACCCGGCGCGCTGGTTGTTCCGGGCAACGCGGTGATTGCCGCCTGCTGGATCGGCTTAAAGGTATTGCCCGCGTCAATCTGAGCCATTGCGGCCAGACTTTGCATGGGGTGAACGCTGGCTTTACCGGGGGTTCATGCGGTGGGCGCACGATCAGGGCTCACAACCTTGAAAGGGGTTCACCATGAAATCCACAGCTTTTGTTTGCGCCATCGCCGCCGCGTCCATGACGTTCGGTTCACTGGCCCAGGCGCAGGACAGCATCGGCCGCGGTGATCGCGGTGATCGCCAGGCCACCCAACGCGATGGAACGCGCGATACAACCCGCGATGCCGCTCGCGAAGCCCGGCGTGCAGATCGCACCGATCGCGTTCAACGCGATACCCGCACCCAGGTCCAGCCCCAGCAGTCCCAGGTGCAGGCCGTGCCGCAGCAGCAGCAGCAGCAGTACCAGCCCCAGCAGCAGGCCCAGCGGAGCCAACGCTACGACGGCACGCAGCGCTTTGACGGCCGCACCGACCAGCGCTGGGACTATCGCAGCGATGGTCGCCGCGACGGCCGCACCCATGAGCGTGCCTACGATCGCTCTTATGACCGCAGCTACGCGCAGAACAACTACCGCTGGGATCGCCCGCAGGCGCGGTTCTATCGTGGTGGCTATGTCCCGTACGAATATCGCCAGGCACGCTACTACGTGAACGACTGGAATGCGTACAACCTGTACGCCCCGCCCTACGGTTACCAGTGGGTGCAGACCGATTCCGGCGATTTCCTCCTGATGGCGCTGGCCACCGGCCTCATCGCCAACCTGCTGCTCAACGGCTATTGAACCGGCGCCTTATAGCGGTCGGGTGAGAAACGCCAGCTCGCGACCCACGATAGGGGCGCGGGCTGGCATGAACACGGTGCAGTTGTCGCAGGGCGCGCGCACCTCGTCGGCGCCGTCGGTGGCGATCAGTTCGCCGTTTGCAAATGTTTCCATGCCAACCAGTGGCCGCACGAACGTCATCGTCTCGGTCTTGATGACTGGCGTCTGGAGCAACTCGAACCGGCGCGGCTGCGGCACTTGAGGCCACGCCGGATCAACGTCGATCAACCCGAAGTGCGCGAGGAAGCGCAAGGTCACGTCGACCGCCGTATCCGCCGAGGCCTTCAGGAAGTGCTGCCCGCACTCGACCACCAGCGCAGCGCCAGGGTCAGCAGGGTCGCCGTGACGGCCCTGCTGGATGAGCGGCACTCCCGTTGTCATACCGGCTGGCATCACCAGGTGAATGGCGGGCGCGCCGACTGCCGCCGCCACGCTGGCATTGCGCTCGAATCCGGGGTAAACCCAGAACGGCTCCACGACGCTCGCGGTTGAATGAATGTCCAGCACGTGATCGGCTGCGTCGACCACCGGCCGCATCGCGCGCGCACGCCGGATTTCCGGGCTGTCCAGGTCTCCGTCCATCCACTCTTTCGACCAGATCCGGTTCAGGTTGTGAACCAGCATCCGGCTGGCGAACGGGTTGGCCTGGTCGAACGAGTTGTAGGCATCGACATTGGCAAAGCTCACCGTGAGCGTCCCGCGCTTCGGTCGCACGGCGTTGTCGAGAAGGTATGTGGCAGCAACCATGCCGCAGAACTCGTTGCCGTGCGTCAACGCATTGATGAGGACGTGCGGTCCGGGCTTGCCGGACTCAAAGCGATGCACGTAGTCAACGCCGACATTGCCGCTACGGTAGGCGCCCAGGTCGCGGGGCAATACTTCGAATGTGGGTGGTGGCAGGCTCACTGTCGCTCCGGTTGATGTTCACCGGATCGTAGCGCCTGCATTAACATCGCGCCTTGCACCCCATCCATTGAACACGAGGAGGCGAATATGGCCAAAGGCGACCAACGTAGCGAGAAGATGTCCAAGAAGCCGAAGAAAGACAATTCGGCACCCAAACCCGCAACATCGGACCGCCCCATGCCGCCGGTCACGGCCGTGATTCCACGCGGCAAGCCCAAGACCAAATAGCCCGCCGCGCAGGACGCGGACAGTCTGCCTGCGGGCGTCAGCTCGCGATGTGCTCGATCATGTCCACAACGAGCTTGCTACCGCTGGCAATCAGCAAAATGTCGTCGGCTGCGCGAACGTATTCATAGCCCTTGGGCGCCGCTGGCAAGGTCGCGACCACCGGTTCGGGCAGGGCATACACCTTCACGGCCGGCTGTAACGCCTGGCCAACGGCCCAGTAGCGCTGGTCCCAGGGCGATGCGCATGTCTTGCCCTTTTGGGTGAGGCCCTCTGGGCACTGCGCCGCCTTGGCGTACTTCTGCGAAAACACCTTGCGAGCGGCCTTTTTCTCCTGTTCGCTGAAGAACTTTCCGATCTTCACACCGTACCCGGCTTGAGCTGTGGCTGCCGGTGCAGATGGCGCCTGCGCAAAAGCAGCGCCAGTCACGAGGACCGACGCCGCAAAGGCGATTACTTTGGATTTCCTGAGAGTGGACTGCATGGAATGGGACTCCGCATTGATGTGTCAACCCATTCACTGTCTACTGCTCGCGGCGTGCGCCCTGTAGGACTTGGCCCCTCATGTCCGCCCGCTGTTTCTGCAGGTCCGGCGGGAGCGAGATTTTTGTCACGCCCCCGCGCTGCGATTAGCGCAGCAGACCCTGGATGATGTCCACGATCAGGTTGTTTTGCGTCTGCACCAGCACGATGTCGTTGCCGATGCGTGCATAGCGGTAGCCGTATGGGGCGGGTGCAAGCTGCATGACAACCGGTTGCGGCACCGAATAGATCGTGACGCCACGCGGAATCGGCTGACCCACTTGCCAGTTACGCACCTGGCCGGGAGGCATGCAGCCATTGTTCTTCTTGGCCAGGCCCGGAGGGCAACGGCGACCGTCACCGTACTGCTGCGTGTAGTAACGGCGAGCGTTATCGCGCTGGACGTCGTTGAAGTAAGCACCCTGCTTGATTTCTTCACGCTGACGCTTGACGGCCTGCTTCTGGGCCTTCTCGTAGTCCTTGCGAGCGTGCTTGTCGGCCTTGGCTTCGCGCTTGTCGGCTTTGGCTTCGTGCTTTTGCGACTGGTCGTTGCCCCTGCCCTTGCCGTTGCCGTGACCTTCGCCCTGGTCCTTGGCGAAAGCAGGGACAGAAAGCACCAGGGAAGTGAGTGCGATCGCGATGGATCGACGTGAGATGAGGGATGCGCGAGGGGACATTTGAAGCTCCGGGGTTGCGTTGTGTGTACTCAACGCTTACCCTCGCGCCCCCGCCGACGCGCCAATGTAGGACTGGACCGCGATCTACGGCTCAGCTTGGCGCGACCTTTGTTTTTAACGCTGCGGCGGGCCGCTGCGGCCGGCGATGTGACGGAACGTGATACGACCCTTGGTCAGGTCGTAGGGCGACATTTCCAGTGAGACGTTATCGCCTGCAATGATGCGGATATGGTGCTTTCGCATCTTGCCGCCGGTGTATGCAATCACCTGGTGACCGTTTTCAAGCGTCACGCGAAAACGGGAGTCGGGCAGCACTTCGTTCACGTGCCCCTTCATCTCGATCAATTCTTCCTTGGCCATCTGGTATCTCCTGATTCGGTTGTGAGCGCAGCTGATCCCCTTGCGTGGCCCCCGTTTCGTGGCGGGCCGGGACGGCGTCTGGGAGAAAACCGGCTTGGCAGACCGGAATAGGGCTTTGGGATGCCTGGGAGACGCGAGCGCGAAACGTCTTTCGCGAGTTCGATCGCCTGCGCAATCGTAGCGTCTATTGTACTCGCGCAGCGCGGGGCTCGCAGCGCCTCAAACTGCCGCAAGCGCAGGAGCGATGGCCGTCTTGCCCAGACCCAGCCGGTCGGGTGATACATATTGCTGCCGGTAAATCTCGAACGGCATGGAGTCGCCTGCTTCGATCGCCTTCTGGTCCTGGATCGACTGCGCGCTCATCGCCGCAAAACGGGCTTGCTGGGTACCGCTGAATGGCAGGGCCAGCAGCTTGGCCTTGGTCGACAGGGACTGCGCACGGGCAAAGCCGGTGAACGAGTTGTCGAACTCGTCCTTCATCACCGCGAGCACGCGCGCCGAAGGAAGCAGGTCGGGGTCGTTCACCAGCGCATTCGCAGCGCGCAATGCGTCGGTGTAATCCGTCGTGCGATGCGCAGCATCCAGCGAGGCCGCCACCGGTGCGAACGCCTGCAACAACTGCGCAGCCCACTGTGCCAGCTCAATTTCACCGTCACCACGCTCGAGCTTGAGTCCCGGCTCACGGCCGAACGCCGCCGTGCGATGCTGGTTGCGTCCGAGTGCAGCGATTTCTTCGGGCGTATCGGGTGGACTGTCCGAAAGCAGGCAGTGCAAGAGAAAGATGTCCAGCAACCGGATCTGCTGGCCGGTGATGCCAACCGGCACGAACGGATTGAGGTCCAGCAGGCGCACTTCGACGTACTCGACGCCGCGCTCGCGCAAGGCGTGCAGCGGACGCTCACCCGGAAAAATCACGCGCTTGGGCCGGATCGTTCCGTAGAACTCGTTTTCAATTTGCAGCAGGCTGGTGGCGAGCTGGTTGTAGTCACCGCCCGGGTTCACGATGCCCACGGCTTCGTACGCCGGGTAAGGCCGGGTCAGGGCCTCATGGAGTGACGCTGCATACCCATCAAGTCCGTTGTAGCTCACTGCGAGGCTGGCCTGCGCCTCGCTCTGGTAGCCCAGGCGGCCCATCCGAAGTGACGTGCCGTGCGGCATGTACATCGTGCCAGCCGACAGCTCCTGCAGCTCGTGATTGCGCCCCGCGACAAAGCTGGAGCAGACAGCGGGCGACGCGCCGAACAGATAGAGCAGCAAGAACGCGTGGCGGCGGAAATTGCGAATAAGCGCGAAATACTGTTCGCTCGTCACATCCGGCATCGACCAGTTGTAGTGAATGCCCGAAATCGTCTGCATGCGCCGGCCGTAGCGGTGCGCCAGTCCCATGCGGTACACGCTCTTGGCCCGCCCGACGTTGGACGATCCGTAGCGTCCGATGGGGATGGTCTCGTCGGCCGGCAGGATGCAAGGCATGCTCGACACCCACATCATCTCGTCGCCGAGTGACCGGTAGGTGAACTGGTGGACCTGCATCAGCTCTTCGAGACAGGTCTCGGGTGTTGCATGAACGCCGGTAATCAGCTCGAGCTGGGCCTCGCTGTAATCGGTGGTGATGTGCGGATGCGTGAGAGCCGAGCCCAGCGCTTGCGGGTGCGGGGTCATGGCCAGCGAGCCATCGGACGCCGCGCGCAGGCTTTCCTTTTCAATACCGCGCCGGATGCCTTGGAGCCGATCGGACGGAAGGACGGCGAGACGCGCCTGCAGGGTGTTCATGGCGGGAATATGTTTATGTCTTTTGGTTACGGCCCGGAAGGTAGCACGGCCAGCAAATTTGTGCTGCGGCGCAGGACATGGCGTTTCTGCTAGGCAGCAGGCTCTACGAATTGGACCCCAATTAGGTCGTGGCTACTAGGGGGGCGTGCGCAAAATGAAAGCGTACCTTTTCTTGTTTTCGAAACTCCTGGAGCGACTCACATGACCACCGAAAAAATCACCGCCACTGCCAAGACCGTCATTGCCAACGTCGGCAACACCGCCCATCAGGGCGTGGGCCTGTATCGCAAGGGTGGCAAGCGCCTGGCAACCGTCATGGGCAAGCGCTGGGACGCGGCCTTCAAGGACGCAAGCCCCAAGCTCTCCGCAGAAACGCGCAAGAACGCCGCCCATGCGCAGGAAGTGATCGGCAGCTACTACTCGCGCGGCCTGGCATTGTCGGCCGATGGCGCGGTAGTCGTGATCGACACGCTGGTCGGCGGGGCGATCACCGCGATCGACCTCGCAGCAACCTTGAAGCAGGCGTACGGGCAGAAGTCGGCGTGACCGAACGGGTGGCAGAATCTGTCCACCCTTCCACCTGCCAATAACCACAACGAGGAGCTTCACCATGGCCGTGACTGTCAAGATCGACCTGGGCTACGAATTCGAGGTGAAGGCCAAGGCCGCCGACGTGTTCGCAGTCCTGTCGGACGTCCCCACCTCTGTTTCGCACTTTCCCAAGGTGGACAAGCTCACCGACATGGGCGACGGCGTGTACAAGTGGGAGATGGAAAAGGTCGGCACGGCGCAGGTCAACATCCAGACCATCTACGCGAGCAAGTACAAGAGCGACAAGGCCAAGGGCACCGTCATCTGGACGCCCGTGAAGGGCATCGGCAATGCCCTGGTCGGCGGTCACTGGAAGATCAGGGACAACAAGAAGTCCACCGCGATCGAACTGAAGATCGAAGGCGAAATCGAGCTCCCGCTGCCCGGCCTCATGAAGATGGTGGTGGCGCCGGTGGTCGAGGGTGAGTTCGAGAAACTCGTCGACAAGTACATCGCCAACCTCATCAAGGCCTTCGGCGGCGAGGTCTAGCGGCCTGAAAGCCGTCAGTCCTTTGCCAGCAGCTTGACCAGCCAGTCGTTCAACTGCTGCACTTCTTCCATGCACACCGAGTGCGCCATCGGGTACTCGTGCCACTCCACCGGGTAGCCCAGGGCCTTGAGCATGTCGCGCGAAGCACGGCCCCGCTCCGGGACCACCACGTTGTCGTATTGGCCGTGTGCGAGAAATATCGGCGTGATGGCATTCGCATCGCTGCGCTCGGCCGCGGTCGATGACGCAAGCGGCAGGTAGCCCGACATCCCCACAATCCCTGCCAGCCGCTCCTTGTGACGCAGGCCCGCAAGCAGGGCCATCGCACACCCTTGCGAGAACCCGGCCAGCACGATGCGGTTGGCGGGCATGCCGCGCGCTTTCTCGGCCTCCAGCAGGGCCTCGACCTGGGCCACCGAATTCCTGAGACCGGCCTCGTCTTCGCGTTTGACGAGATCCGTGCCCAGGATGTCGTACCAGGCCCGCATGCGCATGCCGTTGTTGATCGTCACCGGTATGACCGGCGCGTGCGGAAAGACAAATCGCACAGGGCCGACTGCCGACAGGTCGAGTTCACGGGCAATCGGAACAAAGTCGTTTCCATCGGCCCCCAGACCGTGCAAGATGATGACCGTGGCGCAAGGGGCAGGCCCGGTTTCTTGCTCGATGATTTCCAGTGCATCCATTTATGGCTTTCGTGTCGACAACAACCAAGGTTTATACAAGGTCGCATCGTCGGCCCGAGACGTCTGACAAAACAGGTGGCCTGCTGTCCTACAGGCAACTTCATGGCCGCCCCGCACACTGGCATCCAGCAACTACAGAAAAGGATCAGCAATGCAGGTTCAGGTAAACACCAGTAACGGGATCGAAAACACGGAAACGCTGGATCGCTGGGCGGACGAATACCTCCAGGGAACGCTGGCTCGCTTCAAGCAGGAAATCACCCGCGTCGAGGTTCAGATCAGCCGTGAAAACGCAAAGGGCGGCACCGACATCCGCTGCATGATGGAGGCCCGCCTCAACGGACACGACCCCCTGGCTGTGAGCCACCACGCGTCCACGCAGGACGAGGCAATCCGCGGTGCGGCCCAGCGCCTGATACACGCACTCGACCACGCGCTGGGCAAGCTGGACCGGCACCAGCACCGCGACCGCGAAACGATTCGCAAGGAACCGGCTCCCGAGACCCCGCTGGGCTGACCCCAACCCGCTGCAACAAAGGCGTGGCGGGAGCGCGACAAACTCACACAACCCTCTTGCGGGCGCGTATATTGGATCGGCGCCATGGTGGGTCCCACTGCGGCGTTCCAATGACTCAACCTAATTCCAAGGAGCCTGAAGATGAGTTCAATGAAGAAAGCAACCTGCCGCGCACTGGTCGTCTCGCTGCTTGCACTGTCCTTCCAGACGGGTGCAAGCGCCGGCATGATCGGCGCCGACAAGGCGGCCGCCCAGTCTGACCGCGCGACGGTCCTGAGCGTGCTCAGCCGCGCCGAGACCGCCTCGCAGTTGCAATCGCAGGGCATCGATCCGCAGATGGCTCGCGAACGCGTCGCCGCCATGACCGACCAGGAAGTGCAGACCCTGGCGCAAGACATTCACACGGCCCCTGCCGGCGCTGCGAACGGATGGATCGCCGCAGTCGTCATCATCGGTCTGGTCTGGTACTTTGCCTTCCGCAAGTAAATCGCACGACCGCCCCACAGGCGGTTTGCAGCACACAGCCCGCCTCTGCGCGGGCTTTTTCTACTGCGCTGCATTTGTGGTGCTGTCGGGCTGCGCCCAGATGGTGCCCCAGACGGTCGCGCTTCGAACCGATTGGCCGCAGGGCGTTGCGCGCACGGTCGAACTCACACAGGTTCCGTTCTTCCCACAGGACGAATTTCAATGCGGCCCGGCGGCGCTCGCAACCGTGCTCAATTACACCGGCCTGACCCTCACACCTGAAGAGCTCGCCAAAAACGTTTACCTGCCTTCGCGCCAGGGAAGCCTGCAGGTCGAGATGCTTGCAGCGCCACGGCGGCACGGTCGCATTTCCTACCAGTTGCGCCCGCAATATGCTGATGTGCTGAGTGAGGTTGCTGCCGGCAATCCGGTGATCGTGCTCCAGGACGTCAACCCGATGTTCACGCAGTGGCACTACGCAGTGCTCAACGGCTTTGACTACCCATCGGGAACGCTTTACCTGCGTTCCGGGGACAAGCGGCGGCTGGAGATGCCCTTTACAGCTTTCGAGCGCGAGTGGATGGCCAGCAATCGCTGGGCCATGGTGGCAATGCCGCCCGACAGGATTCCAGCGACGGCCACCGAGGATGCATGGATGCAGGCGGTGCTGGCGATGTCGCGGGTCTCGACGCCCGAATCGGCGACGACCGCTTATGCCACTGCGCTGGCTCGCTGGCCGAACAACCTCACGGCCGCCATCGGGCTTGCCAATCAGTATCACGCAGCAGGCTCCTATGGCCTGGCTGTCACGGCATTGAGGGTCGCGCATCAACGCCACCCCGAGTCGGTGATCGTGCTGAACAACCTCGCTCAGGCGCTGTCCGATGAAGGGCGTCATGCCGAGGCCCTCACGCAGATCGACAAGGCCGTTGCGATACCGAACCCGGGCCCCTTTGCATCCGATGTGCGATCGACCCGCCAGATGATCGTCGAGCGCATGGATGCCCAACGACAAAAAGCCGGCAGCCGCCAATAGGCAAGCTCCCGGCTTTTCACTGGTGCCGCTTTCGCAGCAACCCGTTGCGCGCTTTTAGTTGCGGTCGGCCTTGGGCATAGGTGCAGGAGCGGCAGGTGCCGGCTCGGGTGCAGCGCCCATCGTCGTGGTTTCGACCACGGCGACTTGCTGGACGGGCTCAGCTGCCGGAGCGACATAAGCAACTTCAGCTTCGCGCTGGATCGTGGCCGTGCGGACCTCGCCGATCTGGGTCAGCACACCGGTCTCACCCATGGGGGTGATGTGGCTGCTTTGCTGGCCTGCTGCGATGGCATGGTGCGGAATCAGGGGGTTGGGCGGCTGGCCCTGCGCGATTGCAACACCGAAAACAGCGACGGTGGACACGCCGGCAATCAGGCCCGCCAGTTTGGAAAATTTGCTCATGATTAGCTCCTTCGATTTGGTTTCAAGTTGGTTAACAGTTAGTGAGGGCCAGCTCGTGCCAGCTGTATTCAGAATAGTGGCTGGTCGTTTTTCGGGCGTCAGGTCGTTGCCTCATCGCTTGTCGGACGATGGCTGCGCTCCGTGACGCGTACAGGCTTACGCCCTGTACGCTGGGCTTTCACGCAATAGTGGGCGTCAGTCGCGCGCGTGCTGGCGATTGCGCGTTGGGGCTGTTAGCCTTTGCCCAATGGAAATCAATCTCGAACAGTCTCTGGAGCCCCTGCGAGCAGCAGCCACCGTGGTGATGGTGCGCGATGGCGCAAGCGGGCTCGAAGTGTTCCTGGTCAAACGTCACGGCCTCTCGGAAGTATTGGGCGGCGCCCACGTATTTCCAGGTGGCAAGGTCGACAGGGACGACTCGCACGCCGACGCGCAAGCACTGCTGGACACGCCCGCAGGCGAACTGCATGACACATTGAACGAAGCGCAGCTGGATATGCACGAGGCCGCAGCGCTTTACTTCGCGGCGCTGCGCGAAGCGTTCGAGGAGACCGGCGTGCTGTTCGCCCATGGGGCCGATGCGCCAACCCAGCAGCAGGCGTGGGCATTGCTGCGTGAAGGTCGCGGCTTCGAGGAAGTGATCGCGCTGATGCGGCTGAAGCTGCAGGCGTCGGCGATCCGGCCCTGGTCCCGCTGGATCACCCCCGCCGTCGGCGGCGTGATACGCAAACGTTTCGACACACGCTTTTTTCTTGCACGCATGCCAGAGGGCCAAATCGCCCGGCACGACAACCATGAAGCGATCGATAGCACCTGGCTCACACCGCACGATGCCCTCAGGCAGTACTGGGATCGCGCGATAGAGCTGGCGCCGCCGCAGATCATGAGCCTGGCCCACCTGGCGCGGTATGGCAGCGTGGAAGCTGCGATGCATGACGCACGGCAACGACCGCCACCGCTCATCCATCCAGAGCCGCTGGCGGCCCTGGTACCCGGCGAACGCGTCATCTGCTATCCGGGAGACAGCGAGCATTCCATTCGTGAGCGTGCCCTTCCCGGTCCTACCCGCCTTCACTACCGCGGCAAGCGATTCGAGCCTGCGAGCGGTTTTCAGGAGTTCCTGGATTAGTCGACGCGGCGCTGGCCTACGTGGGGTCGAGATACCGGATTTCACCCCTTGTGCAAGGTGTCGTGCACACTGAAATCCAGCTGCCGGGCCTCGCGCTACAACGACAGGTGTCGGGCACTCGCCTTTGCAAGCGAGCTGCAGGAACATTGTCCAGCGAGCCCGGCCGCGTCCTTTTCACGTTCCTTGCCGTCAATGAAATGGCAACAAAAAAAACCGGGCACAAGCCCGGTTTTTTTGTTGAGCGGTTGCTATCAGTTGCGATCGGCGCGAGCCTTCTTCATGGGCCTGGCGGACGCCATGGTGGTGTCGGCCGTCGATGATGCCGTTCCCGTGGTGGTGGTGCTGGAACCCGTCATCGGTGTCGTCGCCCTGCCGGTTGTATTGCCCGTCGTGTTGCCGCCCGGCGTGCCGGTCGTGCCCATCGGGGTTGACTGGGTACTTTGCTGGCCGGCGCCCACAGCCGGGTCCTTGATCGCGGCGTTCGGGGGCGTGCCCTGTGCGAATGCCGAACCTGCGATGACGACGGCTGCCGTGCAAACGATGCTCTTGAAACCTGTGCTCATATTGAAAAAGTCCTTGGCGTGAGTTGAAGAAATGGCGGGAAGCCACCACTCACCCAAATTAATCAGGGCACCAGGACCCCTGCGTCGGCCCGCTTCCCCGGCGTCTGTCGGACACTGTCAGTCGAGCAGGATCGGTTGAGGCCTGAGCCATCCCCTCGAAAGAATCGGTCGGCGCCTCAGCGCTGCGCAACGGCTGTAGATGTGTCGCGGAAGGATGCGAACGTTTTCTCCAGCGGACGCGTCTCCGGCAGCACATAAACGATGGTTTGCCCCGCCTTCACAGTCGGCTGCAAGACCTTTTCGTAGAACGGCTTGGGCAGGTTGATGCAGCCGAACGAAATGCGGTTGTCCTGGGAGGTCGGCGAGGCTAGACGCTCCATGCGGCGCTCTGCCTTGTTGTTGGCGCGGACCCGGTGCATGGACACTGCCGCGTTGTAGTCGACCCAGACGATGTCTTCGCCGTTGGTGTTGACCCCCAGCTCGGCTACATAGCGCCCCGCCGGCGTGGTCTTTTCTTCAGGCTTGACCTGCGAGAGCGGCTTGTCGCCGATTCCGGGGGCCGAGTCGTCACCATGCGCCGAACCCATCAGGGCAGGCGTATTGTTCTTCAGGCGGCCCTTGCCGTCGAACACGTAAACCCGTGCATCCTTTTTGTCCACGATGACAAAAGAGTGCTGCTTGTTATCGGACGCCTGCACGATCCAGTTCGCCATGCGGCGGGTGTCGCTGGAAGGCTGGTGCGAGCCGAAATCGGCTGCAATGACCTTGGCACTGTCAACGGGTGGGGCTTGCGGCTCGGGTGCAGCAGCAACTGCGGAGTCGGATGCAGCCGGCGGTGCCGGGTCTGCCGGCTGAACTTGGCCCTGAACTAGCGGCGCCACTGCCGGGGCAAGCGCCGGTGCTGGTGCAACGGCGACTGTGGGCGTGGCGGGCACCGCGTTCGCAGGCGGCCGCGGCCTCAGCCAGGGCAGTGCAATGACCAGCACCAGACCGCCGAGCAACGCGCCCTTCCACAGCGAATCCAGGAATTCGGAACGCGGCTTTCTTGCCGGGACCGGCGTCGGAATCTGCTTGTCGCTTGCCACGGGCTTGTCCTTCATCGGGCCTTATTGCCGCGCGCCAGCCGCTTCGTCCTGGCCCCAGCGTTCGATCTGCAAGGCAGGATTGGCGCATTCCCAGCCGATCGCGCAGTCGTCATCGTCGACGCTGAACGTGGGCAGGTAGGCGACGTCCATGTTGGACATCGTGATGGCGGCGGTCGTCGGCTCAGAATTGGTCATGGAACCCTCCAGAAGTGCTCAATCGGCACAGGAGCCATCTTCTGCGGACCAGTTCGGCAGCGCGTTCGGCGGACCGCCCGATAACGCGTAGGAAGGTGCCTACTACTTTGCGCTGGCAGCGGCGAGCCGCCAGAGCGTCGTGACTTCACGGCTGCGCGCCGCATGAAGCGGGTCCGCCGCGTCCGCCGCCTTCGGATGCAGCGCACGCGCATCGAGCCTGCCGACCACGACCAGGCCAGCGCCCGCAATCCACGAGGCCAGCTCGCCGGGCGCGCGCAGGCCCAGGAGTTCCGCCAGATCCGACATCACCAGCCAGCCCTCGCCGCCGGGGGACAGGTGCGCCGCCAGGCCATCGATGAACCCGCGCAGCATGCGGCTGTCTTCGTCATACACCGCATGCTCCAGCGGTGAGGTGGGCCTTGCCGGCAACCACGGCGGATTGCACACGACCAGGGGCGCATGGCCGTCGGGAAAAAGATCCGCCTCGACCACCTCCACGGTGTTTGTCAGGCCCAGCCGCTTCACGTTCTCGCGCGCGCAGGCCAGTGCACGCGGCGCGAGTTCGGTCGCGACCACGCGCTTGACTCCACGCCTAGCCAGAATCGCCGCCAGCACCCCCGTACCCGTGCCGATGTCGAACGCCAGTTCGAGAGACGGCAGCGGCGCCTGTGCAACCAGGTCGAGGTATTCGCCGCGCACCGGCGAAAAAACGCCGTAGTGCGCATGGATCCGATTGAGGGGTGGCTCGCCCAGCGAGGGCACCTCCACCCCGCGCTTTCGCCATTCGTGAGCGCCCACCAGGCCGAGCAGTTCTCGCAGCGAAGTTACACAGGGCTGGCCGTCGGATGGACCCCAGGCCTCCCTGCACGCCTGACGCAGATCGGGCGCCCGATTCAGCGGGATCGAATAATCGGCGGACAGGGGAACCAGCACGCTGGCCAGCAGGCGGGAGCGATGACCCTGGGCCTGTCGATGCACGTTGAACGCATCGCGCATCGACGCGGGAGCGGCCTTGTTGCGCGGCTTCCTGTCCGCGCGCCGGCTCATCGCCTGCACGAGGTTGCGCGCATTCTGGAAATCGCCTTGCCACAGCAGCTGGGTGCCTTCGCTGGCCAGCCGCACCGCAGCATCTGCCTTGAGCGTGTCGTCAGCCAGTGCGATGCGTTTGGGCGGCGGCAAGCCGCCTTCGGACCGCCAGCGCGCGGTCTGCAACGCGCCGCGCGAGTCCTTCCACTGGACGGTGGGCGAATCGCTCACGCCAGTGCTTTGTCACGACGCATCGTCTTCTGGACCACGGTGACAACGCCCAGCACGATCGCTCCGGCAATGACGCCGATCACGGCGTTGAGCAGGTTTTCAACAAGCCAGCTGATAGACGGCAGGCCCTGCGCCCAGGCCTCGATGGTGTGCGCCACCGCAGGAACGCCGTGCACGAGGATGCCGCCTCCCACCAGGAACATGGCTGCCGTACCTGCGATCGACAGGAACTTCATGAGCCAGGGCGCGGCCTTCACGATGGCGCGGCCGATGGCCTGTGCGCCGCTGCCGGCCCGACGCGTCAGGGCAAGACCGAAGTCATCGAGCTTGACGATCGCAGCCACCAGTCCATAAACGCCAATGGTCATGATGAGCGCGATGCCCACCAGCACGCCGACCCGCACCGAGAACTCGCTTTGCGCGACGGTGCCCAGCGTGATGGCGATGATCTCGGCCGACAAAATGAAGTCAGTGCGGATCGCACCCTTGATCTTGTCCTTTTCGACCTGCGCGAGATCGACCGAGGGGTCGGACAGCGCCTTGGTCAGCTCTTCGTGATGCGCATCGTCTTCGGCCTTGCTGTGCATGATGCGGTGCGCGATCTTCTCGAAGCCCTCGTAGCAAAGAAAGGCGCCACCGATCATCAGCAGGGGCGTGACCGCCCACGGCGCGAAAGCGCTGATCGCAATGGCTGCCGGAACCAGGATCGCCTTGTTGATGAACGAGCCCTTGGCCACGGCCCACACCACAGGCAGTTCGCGGTCGGCCGTGACCCCCGCGACCTGCTGCGCGTTCAGGGCGAGGTCATCGCCCAGGACACCCGCGGTCTTCTTGGCCGCCACCTTCGACAGGACGGCGACGTCGTCCAGGATGGTGGTGATGTCGTCGAGTAGCGCGAGCAGGCTGGAGGCCATGGGCAGTTGCGTCCTTACAGGTCTAGTTCAGCGGCCGCTTGAGGCGGATTTCTTCGAGCTTCACGCCGCCCAGCACCGCCGTACGGGCGGTGTTGAGTTCGCGCTTGAAGCCGGCGAGTTCTGCAAATCGCAGCGCACGTTCATTGCGCAGCGGAATCCACATCGTCACTTCGATGCAGCCTTCTTCCATCAGGCCTTCGCGCGCGGCGTCCCACAGGGCCAGGCCGGCGCCCGTGCCCCACGCATCCGGCTCGACATAAAGCGCCCATATCTCGCCGGTGGTGGGCTTGGATTTGGGGTCGCGCGAGCGGTCATAGCCGACGAAGCCGACCAGGCGCGCGTCGTCCATGACGACATGCACAAGCGGCTCTCCGTATTCGATTGCATCGCGCCAGAATGCGATGCGCTTGGGCATCGGCAGACTCTGCGCGTCGGGGGCGACAGCCTCGTATGCAGCATGCGATGAACTCGCGTGCACGGCTGCGATGGTTTCGGCGTCCTTGTCGTCCGCAGTGCGGACCTTGTAACTTGTCATGAGAGATGCAGTGAAATGAAGGCGATGATTATCATGCCGCGCGCCGTCCCGACGGCCTGCGCGGCACGAATCGCCTTAATCGTTACCCGCCGTGTAGGGGCTTCGCCGGATGTACTTGTGGTCCACACCCTCGATCGGGTCCGCCTTGGGATTGGGCTCGTGCTCGATCCGGTTGGTGCCCGGGTCCTCGCCCGCCGGCCGCCCTGAATCGGGCACGGCAGGCTCTGTGGATTTCGGATCGGGTAATTTGCTCATGCGTGACTCCTTGCTAGCTGATCAGGTTATCCGCACAGCGAGCGCCGCCCTGTAGGACTGGTGGCATAGTCGGCTACATCGTGAAGACATTGATTGCCGCCATTGCCCTGGCAGCGCCGCTTGTTGCAGCCGGCGCGCCACCCGTGTTCGAGGATTCCATCGCCCAGCGCACGATGGCCTGCACGGCGTGCCACGGCAAGGACGGGCGAGCTGCGCCCGATGGGTTCTACCCGCGCATTGCAGGCAAACCCGCTGGTTACCTCTACAACCAGCTGCTCAACTTTCGCGACGGCCGCCGCCACTACGGCCTGATGGCGCGACTGCTCGATCCGCTGTCCGACAAGTACATCCTGGAAATATCGCAGTACTTCAGCGCGCTCGACCTGCCCTATTCACCGCCTGCGACATCCGACGCACCGCAAGCAGTTCTGCAACGCGGCCAGGCTATTGCCATGCAGGGCGATGCGGGGGCCAGACTTCCCGCCTGCGTGCAATGTCACGGCGAAGCACTCACCGGCGTTTCGCCGAACACGCCCGGCCTGCTCGGCCTGCCCCGTGACTACCTCAGCGCGCAGCTCGGCGCCTGGAAGACCGGCCAGCGCCGCGCGCACGCACCCGATTGCATGGGCGAGATCGCCCGCCAGCTGCGGCCCGAAGACGTCAATGCTGTTGCGAGCTGGCTGGCCGCGCAGCCCTTGCCCGCCGATCCCAAACCGGTCGCTGCATTGCCCAGACCATCTTCCATCCAGTGCGGCAGCGCGCTGCTCTCCGCGGGGAGCCAGAAGCCATGAGGAAGCTGCTGGCCACCATCGTCGCTGCGCTGCTGGCGATTGCAGCGCTTGTGCTCTGGCTGAACCTGCGCGGCGAGGATTCCATTCACGACGTGCCCCCTCTCGTGCCACCCACTGGAGAGACGGTTGCGCGAGGCGCCTACCTGGTCAAGGCCGGCAACTGCATGGCGTGCCATACCGAACGGGGCGGTGCGCCGTTTGCCGGCGGCGCGGCCATCGAAACGCCCTTCGGCTCGGTGTTCGCAAGCAACATCACGTCTGACAAGGCGACAGGCATCGGCAGCTGGAACGCGGGCGAGTTCTGGCGCGCCATGCACAACGGCAGGAGCAAGGATGGGCGTCTTCTTTACCCGGCCTTCCCTTATCCGAACTACACGGCGGTCACGCGCGCGGATTCCGATGCGATCTACGCGTACTTGCAAACAGTGCCGGCCGTCTCGCGCGCGAACAAGGAACATCGCCTGCGCTGGCCCTACAGCACACAACCCGCGCTTGCCCTGTGGCGCGCGATGTACTTCTCACCGGCCGTCCATCGGGACGACACCACGCAGACGGCGCAGTGGAATCGCGGCGCATACCTGGTCCGGGGCCTGGGCCACTGCAGCGCATGCCACTCGTCTCGCAATGCGCTGGGCGCGAGCGACGAAAAGGCCAGCCTGTCGGGTGGCCTGATCCCGATGCAGAACTGGTACGCGCCTTCCCTCACATCGCCCGCGGAAGCCGGCGTGGCCGACTGGGAGCCGATGCAGATCGCGAAGTTGCTGCAGACCGGCGTGTCGGATCGGGGCACTGTTGTGGGCCCGATGGCCGAAGTCGTGATGAAGAGCACGCAGCACCTGGAGGCAGAGGACCTGCGCGCGATGGCGATGTACCTCAAGTCATTGCCGCAGGCTGCACGCGCTGACGATTCCCCCGGACCGCCGATCACAGCCACGGTCGCCGCGCGCGGCGCAAAGCTCTACGAAGACAACTGCGTGCAATGCCACGGTGCGCGCGGCGAGGGCATCCCAGGCGCCTATCCGCCGCTCGCGGGCAACCGGGCCGTGACGATGAAGGTGACGGCCAATCTCGTGCAGGTGGTGCTGGGCGGCGGCTTTGCGCCTGCGACCGAGGGCAACCCGCGGCCGTACGGCATGCCGCCTTTTGCCACGGCCCTGAGCGACGCCGACATCGCCGCAGTGCTGAGTCACATCCGCACATCGTGGGGCAACGCGTCGGGCGCGGTGAGTGAGCTCTCGGTGACGCAGCAGCGCAGCACGGTGGGGCCATGACCGCGGCCCTGCGCAGCGTTGTCCTTCCACCGGAAGTGCCGGGCAAGCTGTGGCTGGGCGCGATGCCGGGCCGGTTCCAGGCCTGGCCCGCTTTCCAGAACGAGGCGCAAGGGCATCGCCTGTCGCTGGTCGTGTGCCTGACGCCGCGCAACGAGATGGCGCAGCTGGCACCCGCGTATGCGCAGGCCGTCGGCCAGGGCGAGTTGCCGTTTCGCTGGCTCAACCTGCCGATGCGAAATTTCGGGCTGCCCGAAGATGTGCCGCTGTTCAGGCGCGAAGTGCAGCAGATCGCGCAGGCCCTGCGCCGGGGTGACTCGGTGATGCTCCACTGCGCAGCGGGCATCGGGCGCACCGGCAGCACGGCGGCGTGCATATTGAAGGCCCTGGGGGTCGACACGCAGGACTCGTTGCAGCGAATTCGCGAGGCGGGCTCCAACCCCGAGAACGCGCTGCAGTCGGGGCTGGTGGAGCAGTTCTGATCGGGATTGGCTACGCGAAAGGCTTGCCGAAAACGAACAGCATCGCCACGCCGACGCCGATGAGGAAATTGGCGTCGATGAGCCCGGCCAGCAGGAACATCTTCACCTGCAGCGGCTCCATCATTTCCGGTTGCCGCACGGCCCCCTCGATGAATCGCCCACCCATGGTGCCGATGCCGATACACGCGCCGATGGCGCCAAGCCCCACGATGAGACCGCACGCAATGGCAATCAGGCCGTTGTCACTCATGATGATTTACCTCCGGTAGTCAATGAACTTCTGCTGCCCTGATCGTGCGGGCAGCAGGTCATCGGGGCAATGACGTCGCAGGTAATGGGGCCATGCCCGCAATCACATCAGAAGGAGCAACCTGCGCCAACGGCACCATCACGAAGGCGCGTTCGAACATGCGTGGATGCGGAACCGTGAGCTGCGGGCTGTCGATACGCCCACCGCCATACAGCAGCAGATCGAGGTCCAGCGTGCGCGGCGCATTGCGATACGGGCGCTCACGGCCGGCTTCGTTTTCAATGCGCTGCAATTGAACGAGCAAGTCGGGTGCGGTCAGTCGCGTCGAGATCGCGGCCACTGCGTTGATGTAGTCCGGTCCGCTCGAATCCACCGGTGCAGTCTGGTGCAGGGGCGACTGTGCCACCAGGGTCGTCAGAGGTATCTGCGCGAGCTGCGCGAACGCCTGGCGAACCGCTCGCGCGGCATCGCCGAGATTGGCGCCGAGCGCCACATAGGCGATGACCGGATCGCGCATCGGCCGTCGTCCTTCGCGGCTATGGGTTACCCGGCTGAACCCGTCGAGTCGTCGCCGCCGCCGGTCGCAGCACCGCCACCGGGCTTGCGCCGACGACGCCTGCGCTTTTTGGGCGCATCGCCCGATCCGCCGTCAGCACCCTCGCCGCCCTCGCTGATGGGACCGCCGTGGCCGTAATCGGTGCGCTCAGCAGGTTCGGCGCGCTCTGCCGCGCGCGCCGGCGGATTCGAACGAGCTGCAGGTTCAGCGCCTTCTGCCCGTTCGACCGGCCGCGCCACACGCACCCGGCGCTGGCCCTTGTGCTGTTCGTCGCGCAGTTGCGCAACCAGGTCCTCGCGTACCGCATCGCTGGCCTGGCTGAACTCCTGCCACCAGTCGGCCAGCAGCACATCGACTTCGCCGGTGTCGGCGCGCAAGCGCATGAAGTCGAACGCGGCGCGAAAACGCGGTTGCTCGACCAGGCTGAAAGGAGTCGATCCGGTGCGCTTGTCGAAACGCGGCTGCATCATCCAGATCTCGCGCATGTCGGCGCCCAACTTGCCGCGCCCCGACACATCGCCGATCTTCGAATTGAAGACATCGTCGATTGCATCCTGCAGCGCAGGAAACGGGTTCTGCCTGGCAGCAAGCCTCGCGGCCCAGCCGTCGCGCACGTCGGCCCACAGCACGCAGGCCAGCAGGAAGCTCGGCGCAACGGGCTTGCTCTCGCCCACGCGGCGATCGGTGTCTTGCAGGGCCGCCTTGACGAACGGCTGCTCGGCACGCTCCACGACCAGGTCAAGCAACGGATAGATGCCGCGCGACATGCCCAGTTCCTTGAGCTGCTCGATGGTGGCAAGCGAGTGCCCCGTCTGCAGCAGCTTGAGCATCTCGTCGAAGAGTCGGCTCTGCGGCACGTCGGCCAGCAGCGTCTGGCACTCGATCAGCGGCTGCGCCGTCTTCTTGTCGAGCGTGAAGCCGAGCGGACGGAGCTTGGCGGCAAATCGCACGGCGCGAATGATGCGCACCGGGTCTTCGCGGTAGCGCGTGAGCGGATCGCCGATCATGCGGATCGTGCGCTTCTTGGCGTCCTTGATGCCATCGTGATAGTCCACGACCGTCTGTGTTTCCGGGTCGTAGTACATCGCGTTGATGGTGAAGTCGCGGCGCGTTGCGTCTTCTTCCTGCGGACCCCAGACGTTGTCGCGCAGCACGCGGCCGGTGGAATCGACGGCGTGCTTCATGCCCGCCAGCTCGCTCTTGCTGGTCTTTTCGTTGCCGGCCACCTGCTCGGCAGCGGCGTTGTCCATATAGGCGCGGAAGGTCGAAACTTCGATCACCTCATGCTCGCGCCCCCGCCCGTACACCACGTGCACGATGCGAAAGCGCCGGCCGATGATGAAAGCGCGCCGGAACAGGCCCTTGACCTGCTCGGGTGTCGCGCTGGTGGCGACGTCGAAGTCCTTGGGCCGCAGACCCACCAGCAGGTCGCGCACAGCGCCGCCGACGATGTAGGCCTCGAAGCCCGCTTCTTTCAGGGTGTGCACCACGTTCAGCGCGCGATCGTCGACCAGCGAGGGGTCGATACCGTGCTCCTGGGGACCCACCTCCTGCCGCTTGCCGAAGTTCGGCCTGCCGGCCTTGCCACCCGGTGTCTTGCCGAGCAGTTTGTCGATGAATTTCTTGATCATTTTTTGTGAAAGAGGTCCAGTATGCGCCAGCCACGCTCAGTGGCAACGCGGCGCAACCGCTCATCCGGGTTGGTGGCCACCGGGTGGTCCACCTTCTCCAGAAGCGCGATATCGTTGAAGGAGTCCGAATAAAACGTGGTCTGCGCGCTGTCCCACGCCCATCCATGTCCGGCCAGCCATTGTTCCACCCGGGCGACCTTGCCTTCGCGCGCCGATGGAATGCCCAGGATTTCGCCGTTGATCCAGCCGTCGTCGCCACGCGCCAGTTCAACGGCGATGAGTTCCTGCACGCCCAGGGCATTTGCAATGGGCCGCGTGACGAATTCATTGGTGGCAGTGACGATCACCACATGATCGCCGGCCTGCTGGTGCTGGCGAACCAGTGAAACAGCTTCCTCGCGGATCTCGGGCCCGATCACGGTCGCCATGAATTGCGCATGCGCCGCCTGCGCCTGCTCAGGGCCGCGCAGGCGCACCGCTTCAACGGCAAAGCGCACGTAGTCGTGGATGTCGAGCGTTCCGGCCTTGTACTGCTCGAAGAACTCGTCGTTGCGGCGCTTGAACTCCACCGGGTCGGTCCAGCCGATGGTCTGGGTGAAGACGCCCCAGGAATAGTCCGAGTCGATGGGCAGCAGCGTGTGGTCGAGGTCGAAAAGGGAAACTCTTGTTTTTGGAAGGCCCATGGCCCCCGATTCTAGGAGGCTGGCGCCATTGCCCGCCCAAGGCATGCACGGGCCCGCCAAAGTCGGGCCGCATCAGGCAGGCAATCGATTCGACGCTAGCCCGGGCTGTAGTAACCCTGCTGGACCGCGTAAGCGGTGATCTCCGCTGCATTGCGCAGTTCGAACTTTTCCATGAAGTTCTGGCGATGGGTTCGCACCGTGGCCACGCTCAGGTCCAGCAACTCGGCGATCTCGCGATTGGAAAGCCCACGCGCCACCAGCGACATGATTTCCTGCTCGCGCGGCGTCGCCTGATGCCCGCCCGCGGCTCGCGCGGGCCGAAACACCTGCGCGATGCGGCGGCTCACGTATTGCCGCCCTGCCAGCACGGCCTCGACCGCAGCGACCAGGTCAGCCGTGTCTTCGCTCTTGTGAACATAACCGTGTGCGCCGGCAGCCAGCGCCTGGCGCACCGAGCCGGGCGTCAGGTCACCGGTCAGCACCAGCACCTTCACGGCATCACCGAAGGCGGCCTTCACCGCACCGGCCACTTCAACGCCATGCAGTCCCGGCAGGCCCAGGTCGAGCACAAGAAGCCCCGCGCCGGTCGAACCAACCAGCGCCTGGACCTCGCGGCCATCGCCCGTCTCTGCCACGACCTCCAGCCCTGGCTGGGTGGACAGCAGCATCTTCAGGCCCTCGCGCACGAGCACGTGGTCTTCTGCCAGGACGATACGGGTGGTGACTTGCATAACGGCGTCTGTGCATACTAGCGCCAACTCATCTGCTGGCTGATTCCGGTTCATGGCGGTTTATTTCCGGGCCTTCTTTCAGGCTTGCCTCATTGCAATCGCGATGCTCGCCTCTGCGGCCGTGCAGGCGCAAGCAACGACCATCTCGTTCTATTACCCGATTGCGGTGGGTGGCCCCGTCACCAAAACGCTGGCAAGGCTGGTCCAGGAATTCGAGCGCGAGCATCCCGGCATCAAGGTCAAACCCATCTACACCGGCACCTATCGCGACTCGATTGCCAAGACGCTCACCGCCCACAAAAGCGGCAACCCGCCGGACCTGGCGGTGCTTTTCGCGGTGGACATGTACACGCTGATCGACGCCGACGCGATCGTGCCTTTCGATGACCTGCTGGCGCCTGCCGACAGGTCCTGGCTGCAGGACTTCTATCCCGCCCTCATGGCCAACAGCCGTGCAGCCGGCAAGACATGGGGCATTCCGTTCCAGCGGTCCACGATCTTGCTGTACTGGAACAAGGAGATGTTTCGCGAAGCCGGCCTGGACCCCGACAGGCCCCCGCAATCCTGGAGCGAGATGACCCGGTTCGCGCAGCAGCTCACCCAGCGCGACGCGTCGGGCAAGGTCAGGCGATGGGGCCTGCAGATTCCGTCGTCGGGTTTTTCGTACTGGATGTTCCAGGGCCTCGTCACGGCCAACGGCGGCGAGCTGATGAATGCCAATGGCACGAGGACGTACTTCGACAGTCCGGCGGTGGTCGATGCGCTGGCGTACTGGGTGGACCTGTCGCGCCAGCACAAGGTCAACCCTGCAGGCGTCGTCGAATGGGGCGCCACGCCGGCCCAGTTTGTCGACGGCAAGGCCGCAATGATCTGGACTTCCAGTGGCAACCTGGCCAACCTGCGCGACACGGCGGACTTCGAGATGGGCGTCGGCATGCTTCCGGCCCACCGCCGGCGCGGCTCGCCCACGGGTGGAGGCAACTTCTACCTGTTCAAGAAGAGCCCGCCTGCGCAGCGGCAGGCCGCGCTCACGTTCATTCGCTGGATGGTGGCACCGGAACGCACCGCGTCCTGGAGCATCGATTCAGGCTACATCGCTGTCAGCCCGAAGGCGTGGGAGACCTCGCAGATGAAGGAGCACCTCGCCTCGTTTCCCCAGGCGGCTGTCGCGCGTGACCAGTTGACGCACGCAGTGGCCGAGCTCTCCACGCACGAAAACCAGCGTGTCACCCACGCCTTGAATGCGGGCCTGGCCGCGGCGCTCACGGGCGCCAAGACGCCGCAGCAGGCGATGCGAGATGCACAGGTGGAAGCCATGCGAATCCTGTTGCCCTACCAGCGCTGATGACGTTTTCACCCACCCAATGGCGACGGGCGCGGCTCGCCAGTCTTGTGCTGCCGGTGCTGGTGCTGGTGGCCGCAGGCGCCGTGTCCTACCACCTCTGGGACCGCGAACGACGCGAAATCGAACGCGCGCTCAAGGACGAATTCGACACGCGCGTGCGTGAGACCGTCGGGCTTTTTCGCGAACGCATGCTGGCGTACGAGCAGGCACTGCATGCAACGCACGGCCTCTTTGCCTCATCGCCACGGGTCGAGCGCGGCGACTTCCAGGCGTTTGTCGCGAGCCTTCGAATCCAGACGCATACCGGCCTGCAGGGCATGGGCTACTCGCTGCGGATACCGGCCGGCGAGCGCGCGCGGCACGAGCGCAACGTCCGCACACAGGGTTATCCGGCCTATTCGATTTCACCGGCGGGCGACAGGCCCGAAGTCACGTCCGCGCTCTACTTCGAGCCTTCAGGCTCCAGCCTGCTCAGCACGCTGGGAACCGACTACTACGCCGAGCCCTCGCGCAAGCACGCGATGGATGCGGCACGCGACAGCGCCAGCATCGCCATCTCCAACAAGATCAAGCTGCCCGAAGAAAACGCCGAGCAGGTCCAGGCCGGCTATCGCATGTACCTGCCGGTCTATGGCGCAGGCAAGCCACCGGCAACCGTCGAGGAGCGCAGGCGCGCGATCACGGGCTGGATCTACGCGGCCTTCAGCATGGACGGCCTGCTGAGCAACATCCTGGGCGAGCGTCCCAACATCGCCATCGAGGTGTATGACGCCGGCGTCGGTCAGGGCGATGAAGGCGTGCAGGACTCACTGGCCGATCGCGTCGGTGGCGAATCGGCTGTGAAGCTGCTGTTCTCTTCGCAGCGCGTGCAGGTGGGTGGCTACTCGTGGATCGTGACGGCCCAATCGCTTCCGAACTTCACCACACCGATCGCGACCAGCAAGCTGCAACTCGTCGCAGGCGTCGGTGCCGCAGCCAGTGTCCTGCTCGCCTTGTTTTCGTGGGCTGTCCTGCGCCGCCGCATGCGAAGGCTGATTGGAGACGCGCAACTGCGCTCGGCGCGCGACAAGGCCGAGGCGGCCAGCCGCGCCAAATCGCAGTTCCTGGCGGCCGCCAGCCACGACTTGCGCCAGCCGGTGCAGGCGCTGGGCCTGTTCACCGCAACGCTGCAGGCGATGGCGCGCAAGCCCCAGCTGTCAGGCGAAGAAGTGGCCCAGGTTGCAAGCCGCCTGCAGCTGGCCCTGCAAGGCCTGGGGCGCCTGCTCAATGGCCTGTTCGACCTGTCGGGCCTGGACAGCGGCACGGTCAGCGTCGAGCCTCGCCCGGTGGACGTGTCGGTGTTGCTCGCCGAGCTGCACAGCGCATTCGCCGGCCCCGCACAGCAAAAGGGCCTGGGATTGACGGTGCGCCTGCCGCGCACCCCCCAGGGCCTTTGGCTGCATGTCGATCCGGTCATCCTTGCGCGGGTGCTTTCCAACCTGGTGGCCAACGCACTGCGATACACGAACAAGGGGCGCATTCTCATCGGGTGCCGCCGGCGCAGGGGCGCCCTGGTGGAAATCCAGGTGCTCGACACCGGCATCGGCATCGCGCCGGACGAGCAGGACCGCATCTTCGGTGAGTTCTACCAGGTAGCCAATGTGAGGCGTGAACGCGAGCGCGGCATGGGGCTGGGCCTGGCGATCGCGCAAAGGTCGGCGCACCTGCTGGGCACCTCGATCGCCGTACGGTCGTCGCCAGGGCGTGGATCGGTTTTTTCGGTGACCTTGCCCGTTGCGATGACGCTCACGCCGGAGCCTGATGCGAACGCCCTGGAAATTGCCCCCCGCGCACAGGGGCGGGTGCTGGTCATCGACGACGACCCGCAGCTCACGCAGGCCACGCAGCGCCTGCTCCAGGAGCTGGGCTTTGCAGCCGTGGTCGCCGACACGGTTGACTCTGCCTGCACGGCAGCGGCGAACGCACGTGACATTGGCGGCCTGGCGCTCATCGTGTCGGACTACCAGCTGCGCAATGGCGAGTCAGGGCTGGATGCGATTCATGCCGCATCACGCGAGTCGGGCGGCAAGGTGCCGGCAATGCTTCTGACCGGCGACACGTCAGCCGAGTGCGCAGACCAGGCCAGGGTCTACGGATATCCGGTCCTGCACAAGCCGGTCGATCCGGCTGCGCTGATCGCGCTGGTCCATGCGCTCACTCGCTCTCCAGCATCGCCTTGATGAGGGGAATGGTGATCGCGCGCTTGGTCTGCAAGGCATAGCCATCGAGCTGCTCGAGCAGCTGCATCAGGCTGCCGAGGTCACGCGAAAAGCGCGTGAGCATGAAGTCCATCACCTCGTCGCCCAGGAACACGCCGCGCTCGTCTGCCGCCTGCCTCAGCACCGAGCGTCGCTCGGGCTCGCTCAGCACGCTCAGCTGGAAGACATGGCCCCATCCCAATCGCGTGCGCAAGTCTTCGCGCAGCTTCAGGTCAGCCGGCGGCAGTGCACCTGCGGCCAGTACGCCGCGCTGCAAGGACTGCGCATTGACGAACCAGTTGAAGGCCGCATGCTGCTGCACGGCCGTGTAGAGATGGACGTCGTCCATCAGCACGACGGCCCATCGCTCGTCGAACTCGGGCGGCTCCAGCATCGAAGGATCGAGCCAGCCGGCGCGAGCGCCCTGCTGCCTGAGTGACTCCTGCACGGCCTGCAGCAAGTGCGTCTTGCCGCTGGCAGCTTCGCCCCACAGGTAGGTCGGCACGGGTGACCGGGTGGGACTGCCCACCCACAACTGCAGATGCCGCAGCGCCGCGTCATTCGGTCCGGCAAAAAAGCTCTCGAGCGTGGGCGCACGCGCGAGGCCGATGTCCAGGGCGATCTGTTTCATCATCCGTGATAGAGCTTGCTGGCCAGGTAGCCGGCGCGCAGCCGGCGGATCGCCACCAGCAGGACTGCGCTGGCCGGCAGCGCAACCAGCACGCCGACAAAGCCGAACACCTGCCCGAACGCGAGCAGCGCAAAGATAACGGCCAGCGGGTGCAGGCCGATGCGCTCGCCCACCAGGCGCGGCGTCAGGTAGAAGCCTTCGAAGATCTGGCCGGTGCCGTAGACCGCAGCCACCATCACCAGCGCCTTGATCGACGCGAATTGCAGCAGCCCCGCGACCACGGCCAGGACCAGGCCTATGCCAAAGCCCACATAAGGCACAAACATCGCCAGGCCCGTGAACACGCCGATCGGCAGCGCCAGGTCCAGGCCGAAGAGCGCCAGGCCGCAGCCGTAGAACACGGCCATCGTCATCATCACCAGCAACTGGCCGCGAAGGTACTGGCCCAGCACCTCGTCAGCCTCGGACGTGAAGCTGTCGTAGGCGGGTCGGGCTCGCGGCGGCACGAACTCGAGCAGGCGAACGACAAACTGTTTCCAGTCCAGGAGCAGGTAGAAAAGCGCCACCGGAATCAGCACGGCGTAACCGATGACAGTCACTGCAACGCCGCCGCCCAGGCGAAGCGATGAAAACACCGATGCGACCGTGTCCTCGTAGTTGGCGCTCAGGTACTTGAGCACCAGCGCCTTCAGGCTGGCCAGGTCCAGCGACACGTTGATGCCGAACTGCAGCAGCCAGGGGCGCAGCGATGTGTCGAGCTTGTCGAACACCAGCGGCAACTGCTCGCGCATCAGCGGCACTTCCTTCACGACGATCGGAATGACCAGCAGGACCAGGCAAAACAGCGCAAGGATCAGCAGCAGCTCCACGATGACCACGGCAATGACCCGCGGCATGCGTCCGTGGCCCAGGTCGTCGAGCCTGTCCACGAGCGGCGTCAGCGCATAGGCCAGCACGGCGGCCACCACAAAAGGTGCCAGCACACGCCCCAGGAGGTACAGGGCCGCGAACGCAAGGATCGCGATCGAGGCCCAGGCGGCGGCGCGTTGCTGGCTGGGGGTGAATTGCATGAGGCCCTAAAATGTGAAGCAAATTCTATCGGGCTACACGTGACTGCAACTCCCCTCTCGTACAAAGACGCCGGCGTGGACATCGACGCAGGCGATGCACTCGTCGAGCGTATCAAGCCCCTGGCCAAAAAAACCATGCGCGACGGCGTGCTGGCAGGCATCGGCGGTTTCGGTGCGCTTTTCGAAGTACCCAAGCGCTACAAGGAGCCGGTGCTGGTCAGCGGCACCGATGGCGTCGGCACCAAGCTCAAACTCGCTTTCGAGTGGAGCATGCATGACACCGTGGGCATCGACCTGGTGGCCATGAGCGTCAACGACGTGCTCGTGCAGGGTGCCGAACCGCTCTTTTTTCTTGACTATTTCGCGTGCGGCAAGCTGGACGTCGACACGGCTGCTGCAGTGGTCGGCGGCATCGCGCGGGGTTGCGAACTGTCTGGCTGTGCGTTGATCGGCGGCGAGACCGCCGAGATGCCCGGCATGTATCCCGCAGGCGAGTACGACCTCGCAGGCTTTGCCGTCGGCGCTGTTGAAAAGTCCAAGATCCTGACAGGCAACGATGTCAAACCCGGCGACGTGGTGCTGGGTCTTGCCTCCAGCGGGGTGCATTCCAACGGTTTTTCGCTCGTACGCAAGTGCATCGAACGCGGCGGCTCCGACCTGCCGGCCACGCTGGATGGACGTCCGTTCCGGGAAGCCGTGATGGAGCCCACGCGCCTTTACGTCAAGAGCGTGCTCGCTGCGATGGCCCAGCATCCCATCAAGGCGCTGGCGCACATCACCGGTGGCGGCTTGCTCGAAAACATCCCGCGCGTGCTGCCGGACGGCATGGCCGCTCACCTGAAAAAAGGCAGCTGGCCCCAATCGGAACTGTTCGCGTGGCTGCAACGCACGGCAGCGATTTCCGATTTCGAGATGAATCGCACGTTCAACAACGGCATCGGCATGGTGGTCGTTGTCGACGCACAGCACGCATCCGCCGTGGCAGCGAGCTTGCGCGATGGCGGCGAGACGGTGTATGAGATCGGCGTCATCGCGCCTCGCGGGCAAGGCGCCCCGGTCGAAGTCATTTAAGCCGCTGACGCGTAGTTGCTACAAAACCCCTAGCGCCTGACCCGCGCCAGCGCTTGAAGGCTGGACGGCGGCGCGCTTCTGTACCAGACTGTGTCTTCCGGAATCTCCTGGAAGGCCAGTTCACATGCCCGTCATCGCAGTCGTCAACCGCAAGGGTGGCAGCGGCAAGAGCACCTTTGCAGCGCATGTGGCGGCCTGGTGCGCGCTGCAGGGGCACAAGGTCATGCTGGGGGATGTGGACCGCCAGCAATCGAGCCGCAACTGGCTTCGTCGACGCCACGCTGACCTTCCCCACATCGCACCTTGGGCGCTGGACCAGAAGAACATGCTGCGGGTGCCTACCGGCATCTCGCATGTGGTGCTGGACACACCCGGCGGCATTCACGGCTTCGAGCTCGCGCGCATCGTGATGTTTGCAGATGCGATCGTGATGCCCGTGTGTTCATCGCTGTTCGATCGTGAATCGGCCGCTGCCTGCCACGCAGAACTCATGGCCCTGCCGCGTATCGCCAATGGACGCTGCCGTCTTGCTGTCGTGGGGATGCGAATCGATGGACGCACGCGTGCAGCCGAGGTTCTGCGCGACTGGTCCGCCGGTCTTGGCATCCCGTTTGCCGGCGCGTTGCGCGAAACTCAGCTCTATGTGCGAAGCCTCGAACGCGGCCTGACGATCTTTGACCTGCCGCCCGGCCAGTCGCAAATAGACCTGGCTCAATGGGAACCGATTCTGGATTGGATGCGTCCCATATTGCAGCCTGCGCAAGCGGCCAACGATGGCGACACCGATGCCGTCGCAGCCACGCGCATTGGCAACTCGCGGCCGGACAGCCTGATGCCCGCGCAGGAGTCACTGATTCATGGCTCGCGCCTGAGCGTGCTGTCAGCGAGCAGGCCTGCGGCGACGCAGTCGAACCCCGGCGTTCCGACGCTGACCCGCGTGGCTGAGAGCCTGGGCGTGCCCCGGTTCCTCAAGCGCTAGGGTCACTGGTATTTTTCTCGCCGAAGCTGCGCAACCCGCTCGGCCACCACATCGATATCAAGCGCATCCTGCGCATGGATGAGATAGGTTTCCAGGTCAGTCACTGCAAGCGCCGCATGGCCCTGTTCAGCGTGTGCGAGGCCGCGGTCGCGAAACTCGGCCCACGCATCCGGCAGCAGCACGAGCAGGCGGTCCTGCACGGCGATGAGCCGCTGCCAGTCTTCCTGCGCCTTGTGTATTTCCTTGAGGTTGCGCAGCATGCGGGCGATGATGTCGCGCGCCGGTGCCGCCTGCAGGTACAGGCCCAGCGGCACTTCGAACTCGTCGACGAGGCCGCTGCGGCGCTGGTAGGGTTCCAGCCGCTCGGCCAGTTCCTCGCGCGAAAGCGACTGGCCGCTGAACGGGTCGATCACCACCTGTCCCTTGGGCAGGTTCACCTTGACCATGAAGTGACCGGGGAAGCACACACCACGCGCATTCAGGCCAAGCCCGGTTGCCAGTTCAATCCAGAGCACGGCCAGCGAGATCTGGATACCGCGGCGCGTGCGCAGCACCACGTTGATGTAGCTGTTGTCCGGATCGCAATAGTCGTTGACGTTGCCGCCGAAACTCAGGTCCTGGAAGAAGAACTGGTTGAGCATGCGCAAGCGGTGCAGGGGCGCGGCGTCTGCCGGCAGGCGGCGCTTGAGCCGTGCGAGCAACTGGTCGACGTCGCCCAGCACCTGTTGCACGTCGAGGTCGGGATATTCGTCCTGCGCAAGGCTCACTGCCGTTTCGAGCAGCGGAAAATCTTCATCGCTTTGCACCAGCGCGCCGAAGTACTCGAGCGGCGTTGGCGCAGTCAGGTTGAGAAGCATGTTTCTTTGTAATGGACCGGCAACCACGCGTCAAGCGAGGTTGCTGCCCTTATCGGGTGATGAATTGCCTGAGCTTCAGGCCGGTCACCCAAAGCGCGACGAAATAAATCACCGCCGAACCCGCAAGCATGGCCGCCATCAGTCCAGCGCGGTACCAGCGATTGACACCCTCACCTGTCCATGCGAAGGCCCCCGAACCCCACCAGAGAAACACACCAAGCAGTGCGGTTGCGCCCAGCACCTGCAAGGTAAACCTGACCCAGCCGGGCGACGGCGTGTAGCTGCCACGCTTTTTCAATCCGGCCAGCAGCCAGGTCGCATTGATCAGGGCACCGATGCTGATCGACAGGGCCAGGCCCGTGTGTCGCAACCAGGGCACAAGCGCGATGTTGAGCAGCTGGGTCACGACGAGCACCACGATCGCGATTCGCACCGGGGTGCGCATGTCCTGGCTGGCATAGAAGCCGGGCGCGAGCACCTTGATCGCGACCAGGCCCACCAGGCCCACACCGTATCCCGCCAGCGCAAGCGCGACCTGCTGCACATCGCTGACCTTGAATGCGCCGTAGTGAAACAAGGTCGCGATCAGGGGCACGTTGAACAGGAGCAACGCCACCGAGCTTGGCACTGCGAGCAGAACGACCAGCCGCAGCCCCCAATCGAGCATGGCCGAATACCGCTGCGGATCGTCTGCGGCCT
Organism: Caenimonas sp. SL110; assembly: GCF_001044395.1. Lineage (GTDB taxonomy): Bacteria > Pseudomonadota > Gammaproteobacteria > Burkholderiales > Burkholderiaceae_C > Ramlibacter. The sequence continues at coordinate 18,701 of NZ_JANU01000061.1, read as the reverse complement.
TGGCGCCTGCCAGTTGGGGCATCAGCACCACGCCCAGCGCCACACCCAGCATCGCGGTTGGAAACTCCATCAGCCGACCGGCGTAGTCCAGCCAGGTGACGTTGCCGGGGCCGAGCCAGGAAGCGATCTGGGTGTTGATCATCAGCGAGATCTGGGCGACGCCCACGCCCAGCAGCGCCGGGGCCATCATGCCGGCGACCTTTCGAACGCCCGGGTCGGTCCAGGCTTCGCGCAGCCGGCTCCAGCCCACGCCGATGCGCGGCAGCAGGCCCAGGCGCTTGAGCACCGGGATCTGCACGGCCAGTTGCAGGAAACCACCCACCATGACACCGGCGGCCATGGCGTAGATCGGCTCGATGCCCATGCGCTTGAACCAGGGGGCGCCCAGCCAGGCGGCCGTGATCATGGCCAGGTTCAGCAGCACCGGCGTCACCGCAGGCACGGCGAACTTTTTCCACGTGTTGAGGATGCCGGCGGACAGTGCAACCAGCGACATGAACCCGATGTAGGGGAACATCCAGCGGGTCATGAAAACCGCCGCTTCGAAGCTTTGGGGGCTTTGCTTGAAACCGCTGGCCAGCGCCAGCACCAGCAACGGCGCCGCCGCTACGCCGATGACGCAGGTCAGGAGCAGCACCCACGCCAGCACGGTCGCCACGCTATCGATGAGCTTGCGGGTGACTTCGTCGCCGTCGACTTCCTTGGATTGAGCCAGCGCGGGCACGAAAGCCTGGCTGAACGCCCCTTCGGCAAACAGGCGCCGGAACAGGTTGGGGATGCGGAAAGCGACGTTGAATGCGTCGGTCATCGCATTCGCACCGAAGGTCGCCGCCATGAGCAGGTCGCGCACGAGGCCCGTCACGCGTGAGGCGAGTGTGAGGACGGAGACGGTGGAAGCGGCTTTGAAAAGGGACATGGAACTGCGGGCAACTTCCGAGTTTAAGCTGCCGGACTATAATGGTGGGCTTTGCTGGCAACATCCTCAGACACCAAGGAAACTCATCATGGCATCAGCCAAACCCAAGAAAAAGAACCCCCGCCTCGCGTCGGGCCGTAAACGCGCCCGCCAGGACGTGAAGCTCAACGCAGCGAACACGTCGCTGCGTTCCAAATACCGCACTGCCGTCAAGAACGTCGAAAAGGCCGTCGCCTCTGGTGACAAGGCCAAGGCAACCGAAGCTTTCGCCAAGGCGCAAAGCATCGTTGACATCGTCGCCGACAAGCAGATCTTCCACAAAAACAAGGCAGCTCGCGACAAGAGCCGCCTCTCGGCCCGGGTCAAGGCCCTGGTCACCGCCGCCGCCTGACGCCTCAGGTAAACAGCCCGGAGTCCTGAACTCATCAGGACTCTGCCGTTTGAAACGGGTGCGCTGCCAGCAAAGCAAAAAGCCGTCGAAAGACGGCTTTTTTGCGTTTGGACACCAGCCCTTCGACAAGCTCAGGGCGAACGGATCTATTGGCGCGGTGGCACGTCCGGCAGCAGGCAGGCCTCGCTCACTTCCAGATTGTTGTCCTTGGCGAAATTCAGCACGAAGTCCCAGGCCATGGGTTCGACGCTGCGCAGTTCGCTGTTGACCACCACAGCCTTCACGCCACCAATCAATGTGGGAATGCACCAGGGGGAATAGCTCAGGTGGCTGCCCGGCGTCGCGCCGCCGGGGCGAAACGAGCTCATCACACCGGCCAGACGCTCGGCCCAGTCACTGGGTCGGAATGTCTTGCCGTCAAGGGTACGGCCCATGATGAAGACTTCTTTGGCGCTGCTCGAAACCATGGGTAAAGGTCGGATGGGGGTGGCGACCGCGCCGGGGGATCGCCCTCTGCTGCAGTGCACAAGTATTGTATCTTATATAAGACTTGGAACTTCTCTTGAAGGGCCCGCGGACAACCCGGCCTGCATGGCTGTGATGCGGAATTGTCATCCACTCGCAGCAAGCCCTGTGCCTAAAATCGAACCTGGGCGGCTCAATTCGTTGAGCCGATTCATTTTGGGATATGAGAAATCCGGAGAACACAGATGGCATTCATCGAGGCAGCGTCGCCCCACACCATGAACACCTACGGCCGCGTGCCGATCGCCCTGTCGCACGGCCAGGGCGTGCGAGTCTGGGATGTGAACGGCAAGTCCTACCTCGATGGGCTGGGCGGCATCGCCGTCAACACCCTGGGGCACAACCACCCCAAGCTGGTGCCCGCCCTGCAGGACCAGATCGCCAAGATCATCCACTCCAGCAACTACTACCACGTCCCCAACCAGGAAAGGCTGGCCGCCAAGCTGGTCGAACTGTCCGGCATGACCAACGTGTTTTTCTGCTGCACCGGCCTGGAAGCGAACGAGGCGGCCATCAAGCTCGCCCGCAAGTTCGGCCATGACAAGGGCATCGAGCGTCCGGAAATCGTTGTCTACGAAAAGGCGTTTCATGGGCGCAGCATCGCCACGCTGTCGGCCACGGGCAACACCAAGGTGCAGCAGGGCTTCGGGCCGCTGGTCGAGGGATTCATCCGGGTGCCGCTCAACGACATCGAGGCACTCAAGGCCGCGACCGAAGGCAACAAGAACGTGGTGGCCGTGTTCTTCGAAACCATCCAGGGCGAAGGCGGCGTCAACCCGATGCGCATCGAGTATCTGCAGCAGGTGCGCAAGCTGTGCGACGACCGCGACTGGCTGCTGATGATCGACGAGGTGCAGTGCGGCATGGGCCGCACCGGCAAATGGTTTGCGCACCAGTGGGCCGGCATCGTTCCTGATGTCATGCCGCTGGCCAAGGGCCTGGGTTCGGGTGTGCCCATCGGTGCGGTCGTGGCTGGCCCCAAGGCCGCCAACATCTTTCAGCCGGGCAATCACGGCACGACCTTCGGTGGCAATCCGCTGGCGATGCGCGCGGGCATCGAGACCATCACCATCATGGAAGAAGACGGGCTGATGGAAAACGCGGCGCGCGTCGGCGCTCACCTCAAGGGCGCGCTGGCCCGCGAGATTGGCGGCCTGAAGGGTGTGACCGAAATCCGCGGCCAGGGCCTGATGATCGGCATCGAGCTCGCAACGCCCTGCGGCGTGCTCACGCAGCGGGCAGCCGACAAGGGCCTGCTCATCAGCGTCACCGCAGACAGCGTGATCCGGCTGGTGCCGCCGCTCATCATGACCGAGGCCGAAGCCGATGAACTGGTGTCGATACTGGCGCCGCTGGTGCGGGAGTTTCTTGCGCAATGACCGCCTCCATCAAGCACTACCTGCAATTCAGCGACCTCACGGCCGATGAGTACGCGTGGATTTTCGAGCGCGCGGCCATCATCAAGAAGAAGTTCAAGGCCTACGAAAAGTACCACCCGCTGGCCGACCGCACGCTGGCGATGATCTTCGAGAAGGCCTCGACTCGCACGCGTGTGAGCTTTGAAGCAGGTATGTACCAGCTGGGCGGAAGCGTCGTGCACCTGACAACCGGCGACAGCCAGCTGGGCCGCGCCGAGCCGATCGAAGACAGCGCCAAGGTCATCAGCCGCATGGTGGACCTGGTGATGATCCGCACCTTTGGGCAGGACAAGATCGTGCGGTTTGCCGAGCATTCGCGTGTGCCGGTGATCAACGGCCTCACCAACGAATTCCATCCGTGCCAGATCCTGGCGGACATCTTCACCTACATCGAGCAGCGCGGCTCCATCGCCGGCAAGACGGTGGCGTGGGTGGGCGACGGCAACAACATGGCCAACACCTGGCTGCAGGCAGCCGAGCTGCTGGGCTTCAAGGTGCACGTGAGCACACCCAGCGGCTACGAGGTCGACCAGGCCATCGCGGGGCTTCGCAGCAGCGACAGCTACAAGGTCTTCGCCGACCCGATGGACGCCTGCCGCGGCGCCGACCTCGTCACGACCGACGTGTGGACCAGCATGGGCTATGAAGCCGAGAACGAGGCGCGCCGCAAGGCCTTTGTCGACTGGTGCGTGGACACCGAGATGATGGCGGTCGCCAGGCCTGACGCGCTGTTCATGCATTGCCTGCCCGCCCATCGCGGCGAGGAGGTGGAGGCCGATGTCATTGACGGCCCGCAATCGGTGGTGTGGGAAGAAGCCGAAAACCGCATGCACGCACAGAAGGCGCTGATGGAGTACCTGCTGCTGGGCCGCGTTTAGACTGCGGTCCATGAGCTATCCCCTGCGCCCAATCGCATTCGTCCTGGCTGCCAGCAACCACGGCAGCATGATCGTCAATCGCAACGACTACCGGATGATCGACGCCAACTCCGGTTACGGCGTCGGCTTCCAGATCCTCACCAAGTCTGCCTTCGACGAAGGCGAAGTGAACCTGGCGCTCGCGCTGCTGGACAGCCGCCGCAAGCACTTTGGCGATGGCGTGATGGCCATCGATGGCGGCGCCAACATCGGCGTGCACACCATCGAATGGGCGCGGCACATGTTCGGCTGGGGCGAGGTCATGTCGTTCGAGGCGCAAGAGCCCGTGTTCTATGCGCTGGCCGGCAACATCGCGATCAACAACTGCCTCAATGCACACGCCCGGATGGCGGCACTGGGCAAGGCGCAGGGCGAGCTGTCCATCCCCTGGGCCGACCCGTTCGTGCCGGCCAGCTTCGGCAGCCTCGAACTCAAGAAACGACCGGGCACCGAGTACATCGGACAAGAGATCTCCTACCAGCCAGACGCGGGCACCACCGTGCCGATGGTCAACATCGACTCGCTGCCATTCAAGCGCCTGGACTTCTTCAAGCTCGATGTGGAAGGCATGGAACTCGAAGTGCTGCACGGCGCGCTCGACACGCTTCGCAAGCTCCGGCCCATCCTGCTGGTGGAGGTCATCAAGTCCGACAAGGCAGGGCTGGAGACCCTGGTGATGGCCATGGGCTACAAGGTCTTCCAGATGGGGATGAACATGCTGGCGATCCACAGGGACGACCCGACCCTGGCGCAGGTCACGGTTGTCGACAACAACCTGCAGTTCGCCACGGTCCGCTAGGGCCTGCGCGCCTTTTGCTTTAAGCCTCAACTATTTCGGGCTTCGTTGGAATAAACCGACACCACGCAAGCGCGGCCCGGCGCACACTTTTGGCATGAAACGCCTCTGGGATATTTCCCCGCCCGTGTCGGCCACCTCGCCCGTGTTCCCCGGCGACACGCCCTACTCGCAGGAGTGGACGGCAACGCTTGCACCGGGCTGCCCGGTGAACGTCAGCCGCATCAACCTCTCCCCCCATGTCGGCGCGCACGCTGACGCGCCGCTGCACTACGACCCCGAAGGCGCTGCTATCGGCGAAGTAGACCTCGCCGCTTACCTCGGCCCTTGCCGTGTGATTCACGCCATCGGCTGCGGTCCGCTGGTTGAATGGGCTCACATTGCGCACGCGGTACAAGACCTGCCACCGCGCGTACTGCTGCGCACCTACGCAAAAATGCCAGTGACGCACTGGGACTCGCAGTTGTCGGCGTATGCGCCTTCCACCATCGAAGCCCTGGCCGCGCGCGGCGTGAAACTCGTCGGCATCGATACCGCCAGCATCGACCCGGCCGACAGCAAGGCGCTCGAAAGTCACCAGGTCATCCGCCGCCTGGGCCTGCGCGTGCTGGAAAACCTGGTGCTCGACGACGTACCCGAGGGCGACTACGAACTCATCGCCCTTCCCCTCAAACTCATGACTGCGGACGCCTCGCCAGTGCGAGCCGTGCTGCGCGAACTATGACCACACTGCATGACTGCCGCGCACTCGATGCGCAAGACCCGCTGCGATCCTTGCGCAGCCTGTTCACGATTGACCAGGGCCTGATCTACCTCGATGGCAACTCGCTGGGCGTGATGCCCGCCGCGACGCCCGCGCGCGTGGCAAAAGCCGTGACCGAAGAATGGGGCCAGGGCTTGATCCGCTCCTGGAACTCGGCAGGATGGTTCACGCTGCCGCAGCGAGCCGGCGACAAGATCGCACGAATCGTCGGCGCCCAACCGGAAGAAGTGGTCGCCACCGACAGCACCTCCGTCAATCTCTACAAGGTGCTGCATGCGGCGCTCGCCATCGCGGCCGCCAGGGACGGCTCACGCAAGGTCGTGGTGAGCGAACGCACCAACTTCCCCACCGACCTCTACATCGCGCAGGGACTTTGCAAGGAGCGCGGACTCACGCTGCGCCTGGTGGACGCCGATGAGATCTCAAGCGCATTGCAAAGCGATGTGGCGGTGCTCATGCTCACGCATGTGAACTACCGCACCGGCGCGATGCACGACATGAAAGCGATCACATCGGCAGCACATGCCGCCGGCATTCTCACGGTGTGGGACCTTGCGCACAGCGCAGGCGCGGTTCCCGTCGACCTGCATGAAGCGGACGCCGATTTCGCGATCGGTTGCGGCTACAAATACCTCAATGGCGGACCTGGCGCGCCGGCGTTTGCGTGGGTGCATCCACGCCATGTGGACAGTTTCGAGCAGCCGCTTTCGGGCTGGTGGGGCCATGCTGCGCCATTCGAATTCACGCCGGGTTACAGGCCTGCATCAGGCATCTCGCGCTACCTCTGCGGCACGCAGCCCATCCTGAGCATGACGGCGCTCGATTGCGGCCTGGACACGCTGCTGGCTGCCGAACCCATGGGCGGCATGGCAGCGCTGCGCACCAAATCGCTCGCCCTCACCGACCTGTTCATCAAGCTCGTCGAAGAGCGTTGCGCGGGCCACGGTCTGTCGCTGGTCACGCCGCGGGACCACGCCCATCGCGGCTCGCAGGTCTGCATCTCGCGCGAGGACGGCGCATTCGCCATCGTGCAGGCGCTCATCGCGCGCGGCGTGATCGGCGACTACCGCGCGGCCGATACGGCCAGCGGCATCAAGGGCGACATCCTGCGTTTCGGATTCACGCCGCTGTACATCGGCTATGAAGACACCTGGCACGCTGTCGAGCACCTGCGACAGGTGCTGGTCGAGCGCGAATGGGAGCGTCCCGAATTCAACCAGCGCAACGCGGTGACCTGAACATGGAATCGAAACCAGACACGCCAGAATCCATCGTCCACCAGGAGGGCGCGCAACTCGACTTCAGCCAGTCGATGAGTTATGGCGACTACCTGCAGCTCGATGCGATTCTCTCGGCGCAAAAGCCCCTGTCGCCCGACCACAACGAGATGCTCTTCATCATCCAGCACCAGACGAGCGAGCTGTGGATGAAGCTGATGCTGCACGAACTGAAGGCCGCCATGTCGGCCGTCGCGCGTGACGAACTCGGCTCGGCGTTCAAGATGCTCGCGCGCGTCTCGCGGATCATGGAGCAGCTGGTGCATGCCTGGGACGTGCTGGCCACCATGACACCGCCCGAGTACAGCGCGATCCGGCCTTATCTTGGCGCATCGAGCGGATTCCAGAGCGCGCAATACCGATGCATCGAGTTCGCGCTCGGCAACAAGAATGCCGCGATGCTCAAGCCGCACGCGCATCGCCCCGAATTGCTGGCGCAGGTACAGCAGGCGCATGAGTCGCCATCGCTGTACGACGAAGCACTGCGCCTGTTGTCATCACGCGGCCTTGCGGTACCCGCCTCGCACACGCAGCGCGACTGGACGCAGCCGTACGTTGCTAATGACGAAGTCGAACAGGCCTGGCTCGTCGTCTATCGCGACCCGAAACACCACTGGGACCTCTACCAGCTCGGTGAAGAACTCACCGACCTCGAAGACGCGTTTCGCCTGTGGCGATTCCGCCATGTCACGACGGTGGAACGCATCATCGGGTTCAAGCGCGGCACCGGTGGCACGGGCGGCGTGAGCTACCTGCGCAAGATGCTGGACGTGGTGCTGTTTCCCGAAATCTGGCGGCTGCGCACCAGCCTGTAGGCCCGCGGCCGAAGGCTACCCCGCGTAGAGCCACGGCTGGTCGAGCAGCCGCTCGCCCAGGAGGCGCATCGACAGATCGCGCCCCCAACGCACAACACCCGTCGCATGAAAAATGCGGCCATTGCGGCGCGCCCTGGACTGCACGCGCGCCGCGCGCTCCCACCGGTTCAGCGCGTAGCGCGCAAGCGCCAGCGGCACTTCGATATCGGCGCCCTCCACCATCGCCAGGCAGCGGCCCAACTCCGCCGCATCTTCTATCGCCATGGCCGCGCCTTGTGCGAGGTAAGGGCGCATCGGGTGCGCAGCGTCACCCACAAGCGCGATGCGCCCCTTCGCCATGCTCTGCGGCCCCCGCATGGGATCACGGTCATGCAAGGTCCAAAGGCGCCAGTTGTCCAGCGCGTGAACCAGCTCATTGAGCGGCGCGCACATCGAACCCATCGCGCGGTGCAAATCACTCACTGCGCCCGCCTGGTCCCAGTCGCTGGCCGCGCCGCTGCCCTGGCCATGCACGATCGCCACCGCATTGAGCATCTGGCCGCCCCGAACGGGATAGGCCACGAAGTGCAGGCGCGGACCCAGCCACACGTTGACCTCGGAAGTCCGCAATTTCACCGGCAGCTGCGACTGCACCGCAAGCGCGCGCCAGGCGACATGGCCCGTCGCAAGCGGCGGGCCGTCGGCATTCACCGCGCCGCGTACCGCGCTCCAGAGTCCATCGGCGCCGACCAATGCATCGCACTCGATGTTGCGCACCACCGCATCGATGCCCCTGACGCTCGCCATGACCGCATGGGCGCCGTCGTGTGCAGCTGTGACTCGCATGTCGGTTTGGGGCTGCACGCCCAATTCAGAGACTTGCCGCAGCAGCATGGATTGCAGGTCGGCGCGGTGAATCGCGGCATACGGCGCGCCGTAGCGGGCGCTGAAACCCGCCAGATCCATGGACGCCAGCTGCGCGCCGGATGACGCACTGCGAACATCGAGCCGCATCGGAAAAGATGCCACGCTCGACAGCGCATCGGCCAGGCCCCACGCGTGCAGCAGGCGGGTCGCGTTCGGGCCCAGCTGTATGCCCGCGCCGACTTCGCTCAGCTCATGGGCCTGCTCGAACACGAGCGGCTCCCAGCCTGCACGGGCGCAGGCCAGCGCTGCGGCAAGGCCGCCGATGCCACCCCCGGCAATGAACAGTTGTTGTGCCATCGCGGCCGATTGTGCCCCGCCGGGCTCGTGCCCGAACGGGCAAGTCGGTCAGGCCTGGTGCCGGCTCGCGACTTCGGCGATGAAATCGACCAGAAAGGGCTGCGGCATCGAGACCGCTTCGACCGGCACCGGTTGCCGCAAGCCTGTGCGCAGGTACTCACAGACGCTCGCCACAGCCACCGAATCGTCGGCGACGAGCTGAACCGAGCGCAGCGGCATGCCCGCGTTGGCCAGCACGACCACGCTGCTGGCCATCTCGACCGCAGGGGCCGGACGCGAGCCCAGCATCAGCACCACGCTTTGCACGCGGGCCAGCGACTCCCGCACCATCCGGTACGCCAGCGCCTTGCGCGACAGCGCGAGCACCCGCGTCGACAGGCCGCCCATCATGGCGATGTCCACATACGCGGCGCCCACATCGCGGCTGTTGGGTTTGTCGCTGGCAAACCGCTGATACACCACCCGGCTCGAAAAACGGTCGGCCAGACGCCGCAGCACCTCGATCGAGCTGTTTTCGTCCGAACCCATCAGGGCGATGGCACCGAATGCACCCTCGACCGAAGCATCGGCGGCGCCCAGCGTCCAGGGTGCACTCAGCCGCTCCCAGATTTCGGTGGCGGACAGCTGCGGCGCGGCGAGTTCGACCGCGCGGATACGCAGCGCAAAGTCAACCGGCCGGTCTGCGCCATGGGTCGTCGCCAGCGTGAGCCGGTCGGTCAGGTTGCGGCGGCCACGGCTGCGATGAATGATTCGCTGCTGGGCATGGCGCGGATCGCGCATGGAACGGCGCATCACGGCCTCCACGCCCTGCTCTGGGCCCTCGATCCAGATCACGAACCAGCCGCTGGAGTGCAGCACGGCGGCATGCACATCCTTCGAATCCTGGGCCGCCAGAAAACGCGCCCGCACGGCGAAGAGCTCCTCCATCACCGAGCCCGCTATGCGCGACTCGCTCGCCAGGACCAGGCGCACGACTGCCGCGGCAGGTTCCGCAGGAGCAGGAGATTCAATATCAGGCACCAAAGGTCGATGGGGGAGTCAATAACGTCCGATGCATTGTTGCGCGAAAACCGACGCGTTGGCTGCCGCCCCCATTCCGGGAAGGACATCGATCGCCAGCCCCGGCAGGCGTGCTAGCGCCTCCTGCGCGACGCGCGATGTGTGGCGGCACTTGACGATCAACCGCACCGATGGACGCAGGCGGGTGACCCGCAGCATTTCGACCACGCCATCGGCAAGCGACGCTGCGGCGCCGGGCCGCTCGCCCAGCAGCAGCACCAGCGACTGCATGTGCGGAAAGGACAGCCGGCACATCGTGTTGAGCAGGGCTCCGCGCGACAGCGAGTGCACCCGCGTGCCCGCGTCCGGGCCGGGGAGATCCGTGAAGGCCGCGCCCGCATCGGCCGCGCGCCGGTCGCCCGCTGCAAAGCGCTGGTAGCTCACGGGCACGCCGTAGCGCAGGGCGAGCGAGCGCACGAGGTCGGTCGACTCGTTGGCCCCGGAAGTGACCGCCAGGACATGACGACGAGACGAAGGCGCAAGGGGACTGCTTTCGTCCTTGCGACAGGGGGCCATCAGCGAGCGCCAGATTTCCAGGGGCTCCATCGCATGGCCGAGCAGTTCCTCGCGCTCGATGCGGTAGATGCGCCGCGCCATCGTCGTGGCCTTGTCGCCGTTGCTCAGGGCCGCGATGTTCAGCGTCTCCAACAGCACCGGGGCACCGACGCTGCGGTGCACGATGCGCGAGTGGCGATGCCCGGTGAGGGCTGCGGCCCGGGCGATGCCTTGCTCGACCGCCTCAGCGCTGCCTTCGTGCCACTGCACGAACCAGCCGCCGGCGTGCAGGATGGCCGAGCGCAGTCCACGCGCTCCATTGAACTTCACCAGCCAGGGCCGCAGTGCCAGCAACTCATCGACGGCCGAACCGGCCACATGCGTCACGCTGGCAATCATCACCCGGTGAACATGAGCCTCATGGCTGGCGAAAGCGGCTGCGTGATTGCGGTCGGTCGTCATGGGGCCTTAAATAAAAACGAACTGAACTATTCAGAGCAAGATTGTTTATGTTTCAAGTAAATGCGTCAATTGCATTTTTTGTATAAAGTCCATGCGTTTCCTGCAACTACCCTAAAAGCCGGTCATGGATATCAAACGCCTCCAGCACATCGTGGCCCTTGCCGACCAGGGCAGCTTCGTCCGAGCCGCCGAGCGAGTGCATCTGAGCCAGCCGGCATTCAGCCGCAGCATCCAGGCCGCCGAGGCCGAACTCGAAATGAAGCTCTTCGGGCGTGGCGGCGGCACCGAGGTCAAGTGCACGCCGTCGGGCGCATTCGTGGTCGATCGGGCGCGCCGCATCCTGCACGAAAGCCGGTCACTCGAACGCGATATCGAACTGTTTCGCAGCGGCATGATCGGCGCGGTGTGCATCGGCGCGGGCCCCTTTGTGGCGGCGTCGCTGCTGCCCGCCATGCTGACCGGGATTCGCCTTCGTTACCCCGAGGCCGAAGTGCAGGTCCAGGTGAACAATCCGCCTGTCCTGATCGATTGCGTGCGACGCGAGGAGCTGGATTTTTTCGTGGGCGAAACGCGCGACGTGCCACGCGACGGGACCTTCGACATCACGGCCCTGGGCGGGCAACGCGCAGGCTTTTATGTTCGCGCCGGCCACCCGCTGCTGGCAAAACCCAGGCTGAAGATGCGCGACATCGAGTCCTTCGGCCTGGCAACGGGCCGCCTGCCCCGCCAGGTCCGCAGCGCCCTGCAGAAAGCCCTGGGCGTGCCCGCCGATGGACAACTGCGTGTCGCCCTGGAATGCGACGACACGCACCTGGTGCGCCGCGTCGTCATGTCCACCGACACCGTCATGGTGGCCTCGAACGACATCCTGGTGGACGAGCTTGCGTCTGGGGCGATCAAGCGCCTCACGATTGCCGACTTCCCCCCCGCCTATACCGACCTCGGGGTTGTCGCGTTGAACGGACGCAGCCATTCGCCGCTGGCTTTGCACGCGATCAAGCAGTTGGCGGCGCTGGTCAAGGATGCGCAGGAACAGGCAGTTACCAGTTGAAGCCGCAGTCCACTAGGCCAGCAACTGCCTCAACACAAACGGCAGGATGCCGCCATGGCGGTAGTAATCCACCTCGATAGGCGTGTCGATCCGCAGGCGGCACGAGATCTCCTTGATCGTGCCGTCGCGGCGGTGAATGACCACCCGGGCAATGCTTTGCGGCTTCAGGTCCGGCGCAGGAATCACGTCCACCGTTTCGCTGCCGTCCAGCCAGAGCGATTGCCAGGTGTCGCTGCCCAAAAACTGCAGCGGCAAGACGCCCATGCCCACCAGGTTGCTGCGGTGAATGCGCTCGAAACTGCGCGCAATCACGGCCTTGATGCCCAGCAGTTGCGTGCCCTTGGCAGCCCAGTCGCGCGACGACCCGGTGCCGTATTCCTCGCCCGCGAAAACGACCGTCGGCCTGCCCTGCGCCTGGTACTTCATCGCGGCGTCGTAGATGAACATCTTTTCCTCGCTGCCATCTGCATCCCGAAACAAGGTGACGCCGCCCTCCTCGCGCGATCCGTCAGGCAATTGCGGAATCATCAGGTTCTTGATGCGCACGTTGGCAAACGTGCCGCGCATCATCACCTCGTGATTGCCGCGCCTTGCGCCGTAGCTGTTGAAGTCAGCCTTGCCCACGCCGTGGGCAAGCAGCCATTTGCCAGCGGGTGAACTCTCCTTGATGGAGCCGGCCGGCGAGATGTGGTCGGTGGTGATCGAGTCGCCGAACAGCGCCATGATCCGCGCCCCCATCACCGGCTCGGCCGCCGTGTCCGATGGTGGCTCCATGCGGAAGTCCTGGAAGAACGGCGGTTCGGCGATGTAGGTGCTGGCAGGCCACGAGTACGCCTCGCCGGTCACGCCGCGAATCTTTTTCCAGAGCGCGCCGGGTTCGGTCTTGACCTTGGCGTAGTTCTCGCGAAACGCCTTGCCCTTCATCGCGGTGCCCATCAGCGCATGAATCTCGTCGCTGGTGGGCCAGATGTCGCCCAGGAACACGTCACGTCCCTTGTGCCCCTTGCCCACCGGCTCTGTCATCAGGTCACGCAGCACGGTCCCGGCAATCGCGTAGGCGACCACCAGCGGCGGACTCGCGAGAAAGTTCGCCTTCAGGTTGGGATGGATGCGCGCCTCGAAATTGCGGTTGCCCGACAGCACGGCGGCGCACACCAGGTCGCTCTTGCTGATGGCTTCGTTGATCTCCGGCGTCAGGTCGCCCGCGTTGCCGATGCAGGTGGTGCAACCGTAGCCTGCGAGCGCGAAACCCAGCTTTTCAAGGTAAGGCAAGAGGCCGGTTTCGGTGAGGTACTCGGTGACGATGCGCGAGCCGGGCGCGAGCGATGTCTTGACGTGAGGCTGGACGCGAAGCCCCGCTTCCACGGCCTTCTTCGCCAGCAACCCTGCCGCCAGCATCACACCCGGATTGGATGTATTGGTGCAGCTGGTGATGGCCGCGATGAGCACATCGCCATTGCCGATCGTGATGTCCTCCACCTTGACGCTTGGCGGCGGCGCTTCGGAGTGGGCCGAGGCCAAAGTGGGCTTGTTGCCCTCCATCTCCATCACCGAGCGCGGCGCCGCTGGCGGTGTCGGTGGATTGGAAGGCAGCTTCGCATCGGGCGTCTCGCCGCTTTGGCGCACCAGATGCCGCGTCAGCAGCACATCGGCGGGCAGGTTGAATCCGTTCTCGGACGACGGCCGTGAGAACAGCGTCGCAAACTGGCTGGCGACCTTGCCCAGCTCGATGCGATCCTGCGGGCGCTTGGGGCCTGCAAGACTGGGTGTGACCTGGCCCAGGTCGAGCTTGACGATTTGCGAGTATTCGATGTCGCCCGCCATCGGCACGCCAAACATGCCTTGCGCGCGGAAGTAGGCTTCGAACGCTTCGATCTCATCGGTGGTTCGGCCCGTGCCACGGAAGTACTCGATCGTGCGCTCATCCACAGGAAAGAACCCCATCGTCGCGCCGTATTCCGGGGCCATGTTGGCAATGGTCGCGCGGTCGGGCAAAGCGAGTGTGCGGGTGCCGGGGCCGAAGAACTCGACAAACTTGCCGACGACTTTTTCCTTGCGCAGGATTTCGGTGACGGTGAGCACCAGGTCCGTGGCCGTACAGCCTTCACGCAAGCGGCCAGTGAGTTCAAAGCCCACCACGTCCGGCGTCAGCATGTAGACCGGCTGGCCCAGCATGGCCGCTTCGGCCTCGATACCGCCAACACCCCAGCCGACGACGCCAATGCCGTTGATCATGGTCGTGTGGCTGTCTGTGCCCACGAGTGTGTCGGGGTAGTAGGTGCCATCAGCGCCCTTGAAGACGCCGCGTGCGAGGTACTCCAGATTGACCTGGTGCACGATGCCGAAACCCGGAGGCACCACGCCGAAGGTGTCGAAGGCCTGCATGCCCCATTTCATGAACTCATAGCGCTCACGGTTGCGCTGGAATTCGAGCTTCATGTTCAGGTCGATGGAGTTCTTCTTGCCGTAGTGATCCACCATGATGGAGTGGTCCACCACCAGGTCGACCGGCACCAGCGGCTCGATCGCGCCGGCCTTCAGGCCCAGGCGGGCCGCAACGCTGCGCATCGCCGCGAGGTCGGCCAGGAGCGGCACACCGGTGAAATCCTGCAGCACCACACGCGCCACGACGAACGGAATCTCATCGGTGCGGTCGGCATTGGGAAACCAGTTGGCAACCTGGCGCACATGGTCCGCATGGACCTTGTTGCCGTCGCAGTTGCGAAGCACCGACTCCAGCACGATGCGCATGCACACCGGGAGACGGCTGACCTTGGGAAACTCCCGGGCCAGCGCCGGTAGCGAGAAGAAACGCCCGGATTTACCGGAAGCGGTCTTGAAGGTTTTAAGCGTATTGGCGAACGCGTGCGACATGTGGACCCCGGTTAATTACTCTCGCTGCCATTGTGCAGCGACAGCAGTGTCCGCGGGGTCGATGCGGTTGCCTTTGTGTTCAGGGCGCTTGCGGCAGGTAACGGACAGCGAGCACGCCTTCTATGGTCCTGAGCGCCGACAACACGCCCTCGCCAACGGCGCTGTCCACATCCACCAGCGTGTAGGCCATGTCACCCCGCGACTTGTTGACCATGGTGTGGATGTTCAGGCCCGCATGGGCCATCGCAGTGGAGATCTGCCCGAGCATGTTGGGCACGTTGGCATTGGCGATCGCCACGCGATATCGCGACTCACGCTCCATGCTCACGTTCGGGAAGTTCACGGCATTGACGATGTTGCCGTTTTCCAGATAGTCACGCAGCTGATCAGCAACCATGATCGCGCAGTTCTCTTCGGCCTCGCGGGTCGAGGCACCCAGGTGCGGCAGCGCGACGATGCGGTCGTGATGCAGGATGGCGCCACCCGGAAAATCGCACATGTACCAGCCCAGCTGCCTTGCATCGAGCGCAGCGATCACGGCCGCGTCATTCACGACGCCTTCACGCGAGAAATTCAGCAGCACCGTGCCCGGCTTCACCAGCGACAGGTTTTGCGCATTGACCAGGTCACGCGTGGCATCGACCAGCGGCACATGCAGCGAGATGAAGTTGGCGTTTCGCAGCACCTCGGCAACGCTTGCTGCCTTCTTCACCTGCGCAGGAAGACTCCAGGCCGCATCGACCGTGATCTCGGGGTCGTAGCCCAGCACGTTCATGCCCAGCTTGATCGCTGCGTCGGCAACCAGGCAGCCGATCTTTCCCAGGCCCACGATGCCCAGCGTCTGCCCGGCAATCTCGAAGCCTGCGAAGTTTTTCTTGCCGTCTTCCACGATCTTGTCGAGGTCCGCAGATGCAGGATCGAGCGATGCGACGAAGCGCTGTGCAGGCACGAGGTTGCGCGCAGCCATGAACATCGCCGCCAGCACCAGCTCTTTCACCGCGTTGGCATTGGCGCCGGGTGCGTTGAACACCGGCACGCCGCGCGCGCTCATCGCCTTGACGGGGATATTGTTGGTGCCCGCACCGCAGCGGCCAATCGCCTGCACGCTAGTGGCAATCTGCAGCGCGTGCATGTCGGCAGACCGCACCAGCACTGCATCAGGATCGGCCACATCCTTGCCGACCGAATAGCTATCGCCCGGCAGGCGCGCGAGCCCGTTCGCAGCGATCTGGTTCAGGACCAGCACCTTGAAACGGGCGGCCGCCATGCCGGGCCGCTCAGGCATGTTGTGCCTCGAACTCTTTCATGTACTGCACGAGTGCCCGGACGCCTTCGATCGGCATCGCGTTGTAGATGGAGGCGCGCATGCCGCCCACCGAACGATGGCCCTTGAGCTGGATCATTCCCCTGGCCTGCGCGCCCTTGAGGAAGGCGTCGTCGAGCGAGGGGTCCTTGAGCCAGAACGGCACATTCATCAGCGACCGGTCCTCCCTGGCCACCGGGTTGGTATAGAACGCGCTCTCGTCTAGAAAGTCGTAGAGCACCGCGGCCTTGGCCTTGTTGTGCGCTTCCATCGCAGTGAGCCCGCCGAGCGCCTTGATGTGCTTGAGCACCAGGCCGGCGATGTAGATCGCGTAGGTCGGCGGCGTGTTGAACATCGAATCGTTGTCTGCCTGCAACTGGTAGTTGAAAGCCGACGGCGTGATGGGCAGCGCATGCCCGAGCAGGTCGTCGCGAACGATCACGATGGTCAGGCCCGAAGGCCCCATGTTCTTTTGCGCACCGGCGTAGATCAGGCCGTATTTGCTGACGTCCATCGGCCGCGACATGATGTTGGACGACATGTCCGCGACGAGCGGCACGCCGCCGGTGTCGGGTGTCCAGTGGAACTCGACCCCGCCAATGGTTTCGTTCGAGCAGATGTGCACGTAAGACGCTTGCGGATCGAGCTTCCACTCGGATTGCCTGGGCACCGATGTGCCGGGGCCGGTTGCCGCCGTGTTGATCGTGCCGTACAGCCTGGCTTCTTTCAGCGACTTCTTCGACCAGTCGCCGGTAACGACGTAATCGGCCTTGCCGGATTTGCCGAGCAGGTTCATCGGCACGATCGCGTTTTCGCCGATGGCGCCGCCCTGCATGAAAAGCACCTTGTAGTTGGCCGGCACGCCGAGCAGTTCGCGCACCAGCGCCTGCGCTTCGTCGTAGATCGAGATGAATTCCTTGCCGCGGTGGCTCATCTCCATCACCGACATGCCCGAGCCGTTCCAGTCGAGCATTTCGGCAGCTGCCTGGCGCAGCACGGGTTCGGGAAGGGTGGCGGGTCCGGGGCTGAAATTGAAGACGCGGGTCATAGGGGCTTTCGGGGCTTTCTCTTGCAAGGCTGTGTGTGCGCCAGCATACAAGAAGCGCAAGGACCTCTCTAGGATGGCGTCATGAACACTTCGCCACCCCTTGCCCCGTTCGCATCCGCACAGCGGTCCGCCCCCCGGCCCTTCGGCGAGCACCTGAAGCACTGGCGCCAGCACCGGCGCCTGAGCCAGCTCGATCTCGCACATGAAGCAGAGATCTCCACGCGTCACCTGAGCTTTGTCGAGACGGGCCGCTCGGTGCCCAGCCGCGAGATGGTGCTGCGGCTTGCCGAGCGACTCGATGTGCCGCTGCGCGAACGCAATGCGCTGCTGGTGGCGGCGGGATACGCACCCATGTACCGCGAGCGCCCGCTGGACGATCCGGCGCTCGCCTCAGCAAGGCAGGCGGTTGACCTGATCCTCAAGAGCCACGAGCCCTATCCCGCACTCGCAGTGGACCGGCACTGGAACCTGCTCGCAGCCAACAGCGTGGTGCCTCACTTGCTGGAAGGCGCGGACCCGTCACTGCTCCAGGGGCAGATCAACGTGTTGCGCCTGAGCCTGCATCCCAAGGGACTCGCACCGCGCATCGTGAACATCGTGCAATGGCGAAACCACATCTTCGAGCGGCTGCGCCAGCAGGTGCAGGCGACTGGCGACATGGCGCTGGCTGCGCTGCTGGAAGAACTGCGCGCATTGCCCTTGCCGGGGGGTGTGCAGGACATTCACATCGAAGGCGAGCATCTGGGGGTGGCGATGCCTTTTCAGTTTCGTAGCCGTGCGGGCGGTGTGCTGAATTTCATCAGCACGACGACCGTGTTCGGTACACCTGCAGACATCACATTGCAGGAGCTGGCACTGGAGACATTCTTCCCCGCCGATGCGGCGACATCGAAAGCACTTTCCGAGTTGATGCCGCAAGGGTGATGGGCGTCGCTCACAGATAAAGCAGGCGAGGTTGATCGCTCGTTCGCGACCCATCCGTGCGCGGTGCAGCCCAAAACGGCTGAGTCGGAGTTGGCTCACAAAACGTGTGCGCCCGCACCGACCCGGGGCGCACACACATGGTCACATCATGAAACACGACCCCGGAGACGGGTAACCCAGATTTCACAAACAAGGATGTAACCATGACCAAGCGACTCAACAAATTCGCCCCGACTCTTCTTGCGCTCGCGCTCGCAGGGGCTATCGGCCTGACATATGCACAAGGTGCTGGCGGCGGCGCTGGAGCCGGTGGCGGCGCTGGGGCTGGCGTGGGCGCTGGCGCTTCAGCCGGCGGTAGCGGCGGCGGTTCGGGCTCCGGTGGAGGTTCCGGCGTGGGCGGCGGCGGCTCGGGCGGTGGCTCCGGTGGCGGCGGCGCCAGCGCAGGGGTTGGCGGCTCCGGTGGC
>NZ_JANU01000060.1 GCF_001044395.1 Caenimonas sp. SL110 | reverse complement strand
GTGGTCGAGCAGTACGACTACGACGAGGCGGGCCGCAAGGTGCGCCAGACCAGTACCTACGACGGTACGTCGATCACCAGCGAAGCCGTCAGCTACGAGTACGACCTGCGCGGCAATGTGACGAAGGTCGAACAGGCCGGAGTCACCACGCGCCTGCAATGGGACACGCAGGGCCGTAAGACCGCCGAGGTCGATGGCAACGGCAGCAAGGCCGAGTGGACGTACGACTACTTCGGGCGCGTGACGTATCACAAGGACATTGGTGGGGCTGTGTACTCGTACGCGTACGACAAGGCGAAGCAGCTGATCGCCATCACCAATGACCGTCCGGGCGGCTTGAAGCAAAACCTTGCCTACACCTACGACACGGCAGGGTTGCTGGTCAAGATCAAGGACAACACCCTCGGCCAGACCACGACGTATGCCTACGACCTGGCAGGTGCGCGCATTCGTGAGAAGACGACGCAGCTCACCAACGTCAACGGTGTGAACGTGGCCGTCACCTATCAAGACAACCACCTCGCCTACGACACCTTCGGACGTCTCGCCTGGGTGGGCGATGGCCGCGCCTACGTCACGATGGCTTATGACAAGGTGGGCAACCGCACCAACATCAAGACGCACGTCATCACGGCTCCCGGCGAAGACACCGGAGAGATCACCCACGACACCGACCGCTACTTCGAGTACGACGCGATGAACCGCCAGACCAAGGCGGACGTGAACGCCAAGGGCGAACTCGGCACCACCGGCCACGAAATCAAATACGACAAGGCCGGCAACAAGATCAGCGATACGTGGTTGGGCAACCAGGTCACGGTGACACCGGGGACGACGTACACGCAGACGGTGTACGGGCCTAACGGAGACTTTGAGAACACCTACTCGACGCCTGCGACGTACTCGGCCAGCCTGGGGTTGACGACCGAGGCCTACACCTATGACGCACGCGGCAAGGTGGTTGGGATCGATCGGGATGGTGTTCGCGTGGACACGCGTTTCTACGACGCGGCGGGAAGGACCTTGCAGACCGGCGCGGCGACGCCGCTCGACACGAACTACCTGAAAGCGTTGAACGGAACGAACAGCCAGGGCGCGGTGCTGGACGGCAACGGCACCGAGCGCCGCACCAACCTGTACGACGCGAACGGGCGTTTGGTCCACCAGATGGTGAGGAACAACGAGGGTGGGTTGAAGTACGACCTGTACTACACCAAGCCAGACAACACGGCGAACTACGACGGCGCCGGGAACATGCTGGGCTATATCCTGAACAACGATGAGGCCAAGACGCAGTACCAGTACACCAACACCTATGAAAAGCGCGAAGGCTATGTGCAGACCGTGGTGGACGGCGTGCACGACAAGAAGCCCGAGCTGAGTGGCAAGTCGACCAGCACGTATGACGCGAACGGGTATCTGGTGGGCGTGACTGACAGCACGCTGGGGGCGAACAACCGCACTTTCGTCAATGACGCGAACGGACGCGTGCTGTACGCGAAACAGGGCTCGCACATCCAAAGGCAACTGATCGTCAACGGTGAGGTGCTGGGCCGTTACGGCGAGATGGTCGACGACAAGGCGGCACGCAATCCAGACGGAAGCCCGGTGTTCAAGACCAGCGCCGACTTCAACTTCGGGTATGCCGCCACGGCAGGCAACACCCCGGACCTCGCCCAAAGGGTTCACGTCGTGGGCGCAGGCGACACGCTAGAAGCGATCGCCAAGGCCATGTACGGCGACACGCGCCTCTGGTACCGCATCGCCGATGCGAACGGGATGACCAGCAATGCGGATCTGAAAGCCGGTCAGTTGATCAAGATTCCGGGAACGGAGACCAGCTCCAACAACGCCGACACGTTCAGACCGTATCGCCCCGGAGAAATCATCGGGGATACGAACCCGAATATGCCAAGGCCGCCGCCGAAGAAGGCGAGCATGTTTGGGCAGCTGCTGGTGATCGTAGTCGCGATCATCGTGACCATCTACACCGCAGGCGCAGCAGCCGCGGCGTTGGGGCAGGCAACCGCAACGACAGTGGCTACTGCAACAACTGCAGCGACGACAACAGCCGCGTCAACGTTCGGCGCGGGTCTGGCGGCACTATCCGGTGGGACTGCAGTCGTTGGTGGCGCAACGGTAACAATCGGCGCTGGCGCTGTGAGCGCAGGAGTTGCTGCGGTGGGCGGGGCAGTGATTGGCGGAGCGATGGGTTCAATTGCCAGCCAGGCCGTCGGCGTCGGTCTGGGCATGCAGGACTCGATCAACTGGAAGGGCGTCGGCCTGAGTGCACTCTCCGCAGGCGTGACCTCTGGGCTCGGAGCGGCGGCGACGGGAGCGCTATCAGGTCCGGACCTGAATGCAGTGATGGGGCGCGCGGCGCTGGGGAATCTGGTAACGCAGGGCGTTGGTGTAGCAACGGGGCTTCAGGACAAGTTCAACTGGCGAAGCACAGTCGCGAGCGCGGCCGGCGCCGGAGCGGGTCAGGTGATCGGCGACGCGCTGAGCAGCGCGCGAGCGTTCGAAGGGCTTGCAGCCTACGGCGCACAGCTTCCGCAGATTGCACGAGGGACTGTGAGCGGGCTGGCTGCTGGGACGACTGCGGCGGTACTGCGGGGTGGGAAGATCAGTGTGCAGCAGGTTGGGGTGGATGCGTTTGGCAATGCGTTGGGTTCATCGATTGCGGACACTCTCAGTACGGCACCTGCAGTTCAGGGGGTCGGCCCGAACTCCTCGAGCGCGTACGTCAACGGAATGGACCTGCAAAGCGACCAGGCCTATGCAGCACGCCGTGAGCGTGAGTGGAGCGCTACAAACGACATCATCACAGCGCGTAAAGCGACCGAAGCTTTTGAGAGTGGTGTCAATGGGATGACGATACCGAGCGGCTACGTATTCGCTGGTGGGCCGATGTCTCCTGCAGATCAAGCACGCGGAAGCGCTCTCCTGCATCGCGACTTCGACAAGCAAAACGCTCGCGAAGCCCAATCGCAGCAAGCACCCGCCGAGGGTAAGCTGCAGTTTCTCGGTCAAGGCGAAGTGGACAGAGAACCGGCGATGCTAAAAATACGGGCTGGCATTTCCGCTCCGTATCAAGCTGAACCAACAGTATCCGCAAAGATTCCCAAGGATTCAGTTGGGGATTGGGTCAAGAGTCTGAATTTGCCCGCGGAAATCCCCGGGATGGGTTGGCTATCTGCGGAGCAAGGATTGGCGTCCGCGCAGAACTGGCGAAGTCGTCTTGACCGAACGGGCAATCCGCTTTACGCGGTGGCAGAAGGCGTTGCGACGCTATGGGCGGAGCACGGTGAAGAAGTATTCATGGTGCTCGGCTCGATCCGGGGCGTTCCCACCAAGTCGGGCAAGCTGGCAAGTCTGGATGCCGAAATATCCGCGCTTCAACGCATAGGCCAGAATCCAGCTGGCCCGAACCTAACAGCAAGAGAACCAAATTCCGTTTTGCTGAAGCAAGCGGAAACCATTTCGACGGCGAAAGCAAATCAATCGACCACACCCCGAGACTTACAAGAGCAGGCGCTTTTCAATCGGGTTCTTGAGAGTCCAGCTTCAGGAAATCCGCTGCGATCTCTGAGTGGTGATGCTCGATTTGCACAATCGGCCGGCTTCACAAAGATGGAAGCTACACACCGCCTCCCTGACGGGTCAAGCATTTCAATTCATTATCAATACAACTCGACCAGTGGGCGACCTTACGACATTAAGATTGTCACTCCCCAGCCGGCACCGGCCGTTCTGCAGCCTGGGCGAAGCATCCGTTAAGGGGAATTGCATGAAAATTCGCGAAAAAATTTCCAATCTGACATTCGATGTCTACGGCATCTATTGGCACGCTGACAAAGCATACTTTTATTGCTTTCCTCGCAAGAGTACTGGTCTCTCGAGCTATTCCGAGGAAGAGGTTGAAGTCTTTGATGCAAGAATCGATGATGACTTCGTGTTCGTGACAATGGCGCAGGGCGCGTCAGGGATTCTTCACCGCCACTTAGTGGCTGACGCGTTGCTCGATCAGCTTTTGGAGCACGACCCAGAGGCGTACGCGAAGTTCAAGTCGCTAATTGGCAGGGAGCCTTAACCAGTTTCTGTGGATGCGATGGAGAGCGCAGTTGCTTACGGTGGCACAGCCGGACCGCTGAGAAAAACCCTGGCCTTCCTTATTTATTTTTATACGGCTGGGAGGAGCAGGTCAAGGCACATCGAATGAAAAATGAGAACTTGGTCAATGCCTACGTGCTTCCAAACTTGCTGTACGAACTGATGTTCCTTCAAGACGAGTACGGTATCGATGTGCCCGATCAGGACTGGACGAATCCAGCAACTATCGATGCCGTTATTCGGAGGTTTGTCCTTTCAAGGTTTGAATCGTTCTCTTCGGGCACGAAGGACGTGATTCGAAATACGCTTCAATATCTTCTCGTGAATGAAGGACCGGAAAGCGAGATTTGGGAAACGATATGGCAGGCCAGTTCTGCCCCGATCCCAACCCCCGATGGAGAGCGCGCATTCTTTCTACGTTGCTACAAAGCGCTCTTTGGCGACGTTCTCCCTAAAGCTCCGTTGATGTCGAGCTTCCACGTAAATCACTCAATGCAGGTGGCAAACCGTTTGAATTGAAATCTGCACTCGGAGCCTCATCGGCAGCAAGCTAGCGAAGCCAAGCGACAGACCAAAATGGTCTACAACCAGTTCGGCACGGGGCTCACAGCGACTATGCAAACATACGTTTTTGGCGATTGTCCAATCTGCGGTCAAGGTCAGTTGCTCGCAGTGAATAGCGCAGCAGAAAATCAACTACTTCTTATGTGCAATGAGTGCGAATCAATCTGGAAGACGCCCGACGCATCGAACTCGTTCAAGAACGTGCTCCAAGACATCAGCGCCCCAGTTCGAAGCACAACTTTGGAAGAGATGGATGGGTCTGATTGGCGTGGGCTTCAAACCGGGATTATCGATGTCTCTCGCTGAGCGATGTCTTAACCACACCTCGCGCAGACTGAACAACGCACGTATTTCAACCTGATGAGTGTGCCCAGCAGGTGATCGTCACCAGCAATCACCGTCACCTTTGTGCCCAAGTCGTACTCGCTCACGCAGACCACGGCAGCACTCGCCGCAGTGACCAGCGCCGTCCAGACCTTCGTGGTCTCGGCAGCGCCTGAAGGCATCTCGAACTTCAGCCACAC
>NZ_JANU01000006.1 GCF_001044395.1 Caenimonas sp. SL110 | reverse complement strand
CTCGGGTCCCCAGTTGGGGCTGTTCGGGAAAATTACCGGACAGTAGTGGATCGAGTCCGCAATGACAGCCTGTGAGCCAGCGCCCCTTCCAGCAATGACAGCCTGTGAGCCACCGCCCCTTCACGCCATGACAGCCCTGGCGCTAGGCCACCGCCGGTTCGCCTTTGGGTTCTGGTTCAGCAGTAGGTGAGTGCGTCTTGGGTTTTTGCAGCTTGATGTGTGCTGCCAGTCCACCGGTCGTGGTGTTCGCCAGGGCAAAGATACCGCCCATGCGCTGCACGGTCTTGTCCACGATTGCCAATCCCAGTCCCGCACCTGTGGCGGCGGTGCGCGCGGCATCGCCCCGGAAGAACGGCTTGATGAGGTTGGGCAGGGCGTCGGGCGCCACACCCATGCCGTGGTCGCGCACCTTCAGCAGCACCCACTCGTTGCGCGACTTCGCAGCGATATCGACAACTGCGATTCCCGTCTCGGGGGTCTTGCCGTAGCGACGTGCGTTCTCGAGCAAATTGGAAATCACACGCGCCAGCTCGACTTCGTCGGCCAGCACGTAGAGCCCCTTGGCAACGTCAAGATTGATCCGCATGTCGCCCTGGTCCTGCACGGCATACAGGCATGCTTCGATCACGTCGTTGAGCAGTACGGGCTTGAGTTCTGCATGGTCGGGCCGCGCATAGTCCAGGAACTTGTCGATGATGGCGTCGAGCTGCTGGATGTCGGCGGCCATGTGGTCACGCGCGTCCTGGTCGGCCACGCTCATCTCGGTTTCCAGCCGCAGGCGGGCCAATGGTGTACGCAGGTCATGCGAGATGCCGGCCAGCATGACGGCCCGGTCCTGCTCGATCTTGGCGAGCTGCTGGGCCATGCGGTTAAAGCCGATGTTGACTTCGCGGATCTCGCTGGTCACAGCCTTTTCGTCGAGCCGGCTCGCATCGAAGTCGCCATCGCGCACGCGACTGGCCGCGAATGAGAGTTGCTTGAGCGGTCGGTTGATCAACCGTGCAATCAAGGCTGCGCCCGCCAGCGAAAGACCCGCTGCCGTAATCAGCCAAATGAGCCAGGTCCGCCCGCCAACCCGCGTAAGGCGGGAGCGGTCCAGGAGCATCCAGTACTGGTCGGCGTCGATTTTGAATCCGACCCACAGACCCTCTTCACCGTTGACGCTGGCGGCCATGATGGTGGCCGGGCCGAGTCGGCTGATCAGCTCATCCATGACGCTCGTGTCGAGCTCGGCTACGGAAAAGCTGGTGTACCTGTCTTTGGGCTCGCGCATGACGATGCGCACGCCTTCCTGGTCGGCCAGGGTCTTGATGAGCGAGACGCGCGCAATCGAATCTGCGTGCACCAGCGCCGCACGGCTCAGGTTGACCAGCGATGCAATCTGCTGCGCTGTCTGGACTGCACGCGGCTCGAATTCGAGCGCCCGGAACGTCTGGAACCAGGCCACGATACTGCCGATGAGCAGCAGGGACAAAAGAAAGAATGTCCGCCAGAACAGCGAAAGACCCAGCCGGGGCCGCAACTCCAGCGGGGCCGGCGCGGTTTCAAGCGGAGCAGGCCCGGTGATGTCGATGCTGTTGGTGGTTCCGCGGATCATGCCCGCATTCTCAGGTCACATCTGGGATTTGTCATTGAAGCGAGAGCATGCAGGTGCGTGCCGGCGGCTCAGCCCGCACCATCGGGCACGAAGACGTAGCCCACGCCCCACACCGTCTGGATGTAGCGCGGCGCTGCCGGGTCCGACTCCACGAGCTTGCGCAGGCGCGAGACCTGGACGTCGAGGCTGCGGTCAAAGGGTTCGAATTCGCGGCCACGCGCCAGTTGTGCGAGCTTTTCGCGCGACAGCGGCTGGCGCGGATGGCGCACCAGGGCCTTGAGCATGGCGAATTCGCCGGTGGTCAGCGGCAGTTCGTCGCCGTTCTTGCGCAGGGTGCGGGCACCCAGATCGAACGCGAACGGGCCGAAGTTGACGACTTCGTTGTCGCTGGATGGGGCGCCGGGCGCTTCCAGCGCGGGTCGGCGGCGCAGCACGGCATGGACGCGTGCGAGCAGTTCGCGCGGATTGAAGGGCTTGCCCAGGTAATCGTCGGCGCCGACTTCAAGGCCGACGATGCGGTCCACGTCTTCGCCCTTGGCGGTCAGCATGATGATGGGGGTGCGGTCGTTGGCCGCCCGCAGTCGCCTGCAGATCGACAGGCCGTCTTCGCCGGGCATCATGAGGTCGAGCACGATGAGGTCGGCGGTCTCGCGCAGCATCAGGCGGTTGAGCGCCTTGCCGTCTTCGGCAAGGATGACTTCAAAACCTTCCTGTGTCAGGTAGCGGCGCAGCAGATCGCGGATTCGGGCGTCATCGTCAACGACCAGGATCTTGTCGGTTCGGGCTGCAGCTTGGGACATGGTGCTCCATCGGAATTTGTAACAGAGCCAATTCTGATGGCCTTGACCGCGGGTTTGAGGCGTTTCGAGGGGTGCTTTTCACGTTGTTACAAATGTTGCCCCATCCGTTGGCCCTTCACATGGCAGCAATGGCGATCAGGGCATCATGTGGTACTTCTCACTGCCACAACAACAACAGATCCATGAAAAGACCCACCGTCCGAATCGCCCTGGTGACCACCACCGCCGCACTCGCTCTGGCCCTGCTGCCATCGTTCCATGTGTCCGCCCAGGTCATGCCCCAGCCGCAAAACGTGCTGCAGCTGAGTTCAAGTGGAGCTGTCGAGGTTCAGCAGGACCTGCTGAGCCTGAGCCTTACCACGTCGCGTGACGGGGCTGACGCCAACACGGTGCAGACCCAGCTCAAGCAGGCGCTCGATGCCGCGCTGACGGAGGCGAAGAAATCGGCCCAGCCCGGACAACTCGATGTACGCACCGGGCAGTTCAGCCTGTATCCGCGCTACAGCCCTCTGGGAAAGATCAGCGGCTGGCAGGGGGCGGCTGAACTCGTGCTCGAAGGCCGCGACTTTCCGCGTATCACCCAGACCGCCGGGCGTATCCAGACGATGACGATGGGCCATGTCTCTTTTGGACTGAGCCGCGAAGCGCGCGCCAAGGTCGAGGGCGATGCGCAGACGCTGGCCATCGAGCGCTTCAAGGCCAAGGCCGCAGACCTCGCGCGTGGCTTTGGCTTTTCGGGCTACACGCTGCGTGAGGTGTCGGTGAATTCGAACGACGGCGGCTATCCGCAGCCACGGGTCCTGGCGATGCAGGCCAAGGGTGCGCAGGCCGAATCGGCTGTGCCTGTGGAGGCCGGCAAGAGCAATGTGGTGGTGACGGTTTCAGGGTCGGTGCAGCTGAAGTAGGTTTGTCATGCCGGACTTGATCCGGCATCCACCGCGCAGCGGCGACGGCGCTCGACTCAAGCGCTGTCTGGATTGTGGGTCAAGCCCGCAATGACAGCCTCTGGAGTTACTGCGCGGCCCAGCCGCCGTCCATGTTCCATGCCACGCCGCGCACATTGTTGCCGGCAGGCGAGCAGAAGAAGACCGCCAGCTCGCCCAGTTCATCGGGTGTGGTGAATTGCAGCGATGGCTCTTTTTCGCCGAGCAAGGCCGCCTTGGCCTGATCATTGGTCCAGCCGTTGGCGGCGGCCTTGGCATCGACCTGCTTTTGAACCAGCGGGGTCAGCACCCAGCCCGGGCAGATCGCGTTGCAGGTGACGCCTGTCGTTGCGTTTTCGAGCGCAGTGACTTTGGTCAGGCCGACAAGGCCGTGCTTGGCGGCGACGTAGGCTGATTTCTGCGTCGAGGCCACGAGTCCGTGAACCGATGCGACGTTGATGATGCGGCCCCAGTTGGCGGCCTTCATGGCCGGAAGCGCCACGCGGGTCGCATGGAACGCGCTCGACAAGTTGATGGCGATGATCGCGTCCCACTTGTCTGTCGGGAAGTCCTCGATGTTGGCCACGTGCTGTATGCCCGCGTTGTTCACCAGGATGTCGACGCGGCCGAACTTGTCTGCGGCGAATTTCATCATCGCTTCGATCTCGGCTGGCTTGCTCATGTCGGCGCCGTGATACGCGACTTGCGCACCCAGTGCGCGGACCTCAGCCTGCGGGCCTTCGACATCGCCGAAGCCATTGAGCACCAGGTTCGCGCCCTGACGCGCCAGGGCCTTTGCGATACCCAGCCCGATGCCGCTGGTTGAACCTGTCACGAGCGCGGTCTTGCCTTTGAGCATGAGGGTCTCCGTCTTGAATTAGGATGTGCGAGAGCCGCGAAAAACGACTGCCGCAGAGTATGCGGTTTTTTCACCGACATGCCTGAACCTACGCTGAACTACGTATCCTGCCCGGACGCTTCCGGCAGCCACCGCATGGCGTATTGGCAGTGGGGTGATGCGAGTGCTGCGCATGTGGTCGTTTGCGTCCACGGGTTATCACGGCAGGGGCGCGACTTTGACGTGCTGGCCCAGGCCCTGGTTGATCGCGCGACGCATCCCATTCGCGTTGTGTCTGCTGATGTTGCAGGCCGCGGCCGCAGCGATTGGCTCAAGGACCCGGCGACCTATCAGATACCGACCTATGTCGGCGACATGCTGGCGATGCTGGGGCAGTTGCATCGACAGGCACCCATCCAGACGCTGGACTGGGTCGGCACCAGCATGGGAGGCCTCATTGGCATGGGCATCAGCGGTACGCCCCAGCTGCCTTTGCCGGCTCCCGTTCGCAGGCTGGTGCTCAACGACGTGGGGCCTGCGATCCAGTGGGAGGCGCTGCAACGCATCGGCACTTACCTCGGCAACACCGGCAAGTTCGAGTCGGTGCAGCAGGCCGCTGATGCGATGTGGGCCATCTCCACCAGCTTTGGGCCGCATACGCCCGGCCAGTGGTTTGCGCTGTCGCAGGCGATGGTCAAGCCATTGCCCGAGGGGGGCTTCACGCTGCACTACGACCCCAGCATCGCGGTTCCATTTCGCGGCCTGACTGAAGAATCGGCGCAGCAGGGCCAGGCGGCGCTCTGGCAGCTCTACGACAACATTTCCGCGCAGACGCTGGTCCTTCGAGGCGCTGCATCGGACCTTCTCAATTCGCAAACTGCGGCAGCCATGACACAGCGCGGTCCACGAGCGCGGCTCGTTGCCTTCGATGGGGTGGGCCATGCGCCCACGCTCATCGCCCGCGACCAGGTCGATGCGGTGACCGGCTTTTTGCTCGACTAGAAAAATTCCCCATGAAGAGTCTCGTCGCGGAAAACCCCGATAGCTCTGCCGTCCCCGAACTGATCGCGGCGACCGAGCACGCCATGCCGCAGCAGGCGCACGCCTTGTCACGCGCTCGCGCCTTTGCCGAGCCCTTCATCGCGGGTGAAACGCTGGAGACGGGCGAGAACACACTCGCGCACGCCGATGCGGTTGCGGCCATCCTGAAGTCGATGGGCGGCTCGGAGGCGATGCAGGCGGCAAGCTACCTGGTCTATGCGTGGTCCCACCTGGCCAAGCCGCAGGAGGTCATTTCCAAAGCGTTCGGTGACAACTACGCGGCGCTGGCGATGGAGACGACCAAGCTGGTGCGGGTGCAGCGCCAGGCGCGCGACGCCGGTGACGTGCAGATGGTCGATGCCGCGCAGCTGCAGACCGAGAACGTGCGCAAGATGCTGCTGGCTTTTTCACGCGACTTGCGCGTGGTCATGCTGCGGCTGGCGTCGCGCCTGCAGACCTTGCGCTGGCACGCCGCGAGCAAGACGCCTTGTCCGCCCAGCGTTGCGCGCGAAGTGCTGCACGTTTTTGCACCGCTGGCCAACAGGCTGGGAATCTGGCAGCTCAAGTGGGAAATGGAAGACCTCGCGTTCCGTTTCCTGGAACCGGAAACCTATCGGCAGATCGCCGGTCAGCTCGACCAGAAACGGATCGAGCGCGAGGCGTATGTCGAAGAGCTGCGGTCCCGGCTGGAGAGCGAGCTGATCGCGCAGGGCATCAAGGCGAGCGTGGCCGGCCGGCCCAAGCACATCTACAGCATCGCCAAGAAGATGCGCGGCAAGTCGCTGGACTTCGACCGCGTGTTCGATATCCGCGCGCTGCGGGTGATCGTGCCGACGGTGGACGATTGCTATGCCGCGCTCTCGTGGGTGCACGAGAAGTTCACGCCGCTCGTCGAGGAGTTCGACGACTACATCGCCAGGCCCAAACCCAACGGCTACCAGTCGCTGCACACCATCGTGCGAGACAAGGAGGGCAGGCCGATCGAGATCCAGATTCGCACGCAGGCCATGCACGATCACGCCGAGCATGGCGTTGCCGCGCATTGGGCTTACAAGGAGGCTGGCAGCAAGGGCTATTCGGGCGTCAGTGCGACGGGAGAGTACGACGCCAAGATCGCGGTGCTGCGGCAACTGCTGGCATGGGAGCGCGATCTGGTCGGCGGTAGCGAAGGCTTGTTCGAAGACCGCATCTATGTTCTGACGCCCGATGCGGCGATCGTCGAATTGCCGCGCGGCGCGACGCCGGTGGACTTTGCCTACACGGTTCACACCAGCCTGGGCCACCGTTGCCGTGGCGCACGAGTCGACGGTGCGATGGTGCCGCTGAACACGCCCCTGCAAAACGGCCAGACGGTCGAGGTGACGGCAGCCAAGGAGGGTGGGCCGTCCCGCGACTGGCTCAATGCCGAGCTCAATTTTCTGGCGAGCCATCGCGCCAGGGCCAAGGTGCGCGCCTGGTTCAACGAGCAGGTGCGTCACGAGACCACATCGCGGGGTCGCGAGTCGGTCGAAAAGCTCCTTCAGCGCGAAGGCAAGACCGCGATGAAGCTGGAGGACCTGGCGACGCAGCTGGGGTTCAAGTCTGCCGACGACCTGTTCTTTGTCGTGGGCAAGGACGAATACTCGCTTCGAAATATCGAGACCCTGCTCAAGCCGCCCGAGGCACCGCCTCACCCCGACGAGTTCCTGCTGAAGAAGGCGCGCAACCCCGGTGGCGGTCCCAAGGGCGGCGTATTGGTGGTGGGAATCGACTCGCTCATGACGCAGCTCGCCCGCTGCTGCAAACCGGCACCGCCCGATGCCATAGGGGGCTTCGTCACGCGGGGCAAGGGCGTGAGCATCCATCGCAAGGATTGCAGCAATTTCCGCGAACTTGCAGCGCGCAACAGCGAGCGCGTGATCGAGGTGGAGTGGGGCGCGGGCCCTGCGTCTGGCAAAGCCGAAGGCAGCGCGGTGTACCCCGTCGATGTCGGCGTTGAAGCCTCCGATCGGCAGGGCTTGCTGCGCGACATCTCCGAAGTCTTTGCGAAAGAAAAGATGAATGTGATCGGCGTGCAGACCCAGTCGGTCAAGGGCACCGCGTGGATGACCTTCACTGTGGAAGTGACTGATTCGGGGCGCCTGAACAAGGTGCTTTCGCTGGTGGGCGAGGTGCTTGGCGTGCGTTGGGCCAAGCGTCGATAGGCGTTGTTGAACCGGCGCAGATGAGAGCTGCAGAAGCACTGCTATAATTCGAGGCTCGAATACGATTTTCAGGCGCGTAGCTCAGCTGGTTAGAGCACCACCTTGACATGGTGGGGGTCGTTGGTTCGAGTCCAATCGCGCCTACCAATATTGCAAGCCCCGTCTCTCCTCTGAGAGCGGGGCTTTTTTATTGACCCAACTCCCGCAAACGCGCGTCCTGCCGACGAACCAGTCGCTCCATGTCAACAAGGTCCTGGGCCGAAAGCCTGGGACCCGGCTTGCGCACGAAGGCCGACGCGATCGCGCCGCGCTGGTGCAGCAGGTGCTTGCGAACTGCCAGGCCGATACCGGCCTGTTGTTCGTAGCGGGCCAGCGGCAGGTAAGCGTCGAACAGGTCATGGGCTCGTTCGACATCGCCCCGGGCGTGCGCAGCAACCACGTCGACCATCATTTCGGGCCACGCAAAACCAGTCATCGCACCATCCGCTCCGCGCGACAGTTCCTCGGGCAGGAACAGGCCTCCTCCGTTGCCCGTGAGGATGGACACCCGCTTCAGCTGACCCTTCTCGCTCGCGGCCCGAACGGCAGACAGCTTGGCCAGTCCTGGAGAGTCTTCGTGCTTGAGCATCACGCAATGGGGCGAGTTGTTCAGGATGCGCAGGACCACGGGCGCTGACATCTGCACACCTGTTGCGACCGGATGGTCCTGCAGGCACCACGGCACCGCACCCAGCGTCTCGTTGACCATGTCGAAATAGGCGGTGATCTGGTCGTCGGTGCGAACAGTGCCTGGCGGGGCCACCATCACGCCCGATGCGCCAAGGTCCATCACCGCCTGCGTGAGTTCACCCATGGCGGCAAACCCCGGGGCGGACACACCGACCACGATCGGCACGCGGCCACCGACCCGCTGGACGACCTGCCGGGTGAAGTCCTTCGCCTCTTGCGCTGTGAGCTTGGTCGCTTCGCCCATGATCCCCAAGATCGTGAGACCGGTGACTCCGCGATCGAGGCAGAAATCCACCATCCGGTCGGTGCTCGCCAGGTCCAGTGCACCTGTGTCGGTGAATGGCGTGACAGTGATGAGGTAGACGCCTTTGGCGGATGTGTCGAAGCGGTGCATGGGAAGAGCTCCGGGTGCAGATGCAAGTAGGGATCTCGCAATGGTGACATGGTGGCGGCGCACCGCCGACTGCCTCTGCCTCAGGGAAACCCTGTGGGGCCGAGCGCCTGCCCTCCCTAGAATGTGCTGCAGTGCAATACATCAGCGGCAACCCGTCCGGGCGGCCGCGCGAGGAGCGAGGCCGTGCAAAGCAAGAAATCCACCGCAGCGGGCGCCAAGCCTGCGCAGCGGGTGATCAAGAAGTACCCGAACCGCCGGCTCTACGACACCGAAACATCCACCTACATCACGCTGGCCGAGGTCAAGCAGCTGGTCATGGACAGTGAACTGTTTGTCGTGCGCGATGCCAAGACCAATGAGGACCTGACCCGCAGCATCCTGCTGCAGATCATCCTGGAAGAGGAAGCCGGCGGGACCCCCATGTTCAGCGAGGCTGCGCTTGGCAACCTGATTCGCTTCTATGGCCACGCCGCACAGGGCTTCATGGGCACCTATCTGGAAAAGAACGTCCAGGCGTTCACCGACATCCAGGCCAAGCTGACCGAGCAGTCCAAGACCGTGACGCCAGAGGTGTGGGCCCAGTTCATGAACCTGCAAAACCCGATGATGCAAGGCATGATGGGCAATTACGTCGAGCAGTCCAAGACCATGTTCGACAAGATGCAGGAGCAGATGACATCCTGGATCGTTCCGGTCAAGCGTTAAAACCGCCGCGTCTGGGACAATAGGCAGATGAGTGAAGTTGCCGCCCCCGAAAACAAGACGCCCAAGGTGGGATTCGTCAGCCTGGGATGCCCCAAGGCCCTGACCGATTCCGAATTGATCCTGACCCAGCTTTCCGCCGAAGGCTACGAGACCTCCAAGACATTCGAGGGCGCCGACCTCGTCATCGTCAACACCTGCGGTTTCATCGACGATGCCGTGCGCGAAAGCCTCGACACGATCGGTGAGGCGCTCGCCGCCAACGGCAAGGTCATCGTGACCGGATGCCTGGGCGCGAAGGCGGGTGACGACGGTAGCAATCTCGTGCGCCAGATGCATCCTTCGGTGCTGGCTGTCACAGGCCCTCACGCCACGCAGGAAGTGATGGACGCCGTCCACCTGAACCTGCCCAAGCCGCACGATCCTTTTGTCGACCTGGTGCCCGATCCCGCCCGGGGTTCATTTGGCATTGCCGGCATCAAGCTGACGCCGCGCCACTACGCGTACCTCAAGATCAGCGAAGGCTGCAATCACCGCTGCACCTTCTGCATCATTCCATCGATGCGCGGCGACCTGGTGAGCCGGCCGATCGGCGATGTGCTCAAGGAGGCGAGGGCGCTCTTTGAAGGCGGCGTGAAGGAGCTGCTGGTGATCAGCCAGGACACCTCGGCCTATGGCGTCGATGTGAAGTACCGAACGGGCTTCTACGATGGCAAGCCGATCCGCACACGCATGCATGAGCTGGTGCAGGCCCTGGGCGACATGGCCGAGCCCTTCGGCGCGTGGGTCCGCTTGCATTACGTCTATCCATACCCATCTGTGGATGAGGTGATTCCGATGATGGCCACGGGGAAGGTGCTGCCTTACCTCGATGTGCCGTTCCAGCACAGCCATCCCGATGTCCTCAAGCGCATGAAGCGCCCTGCCAGTGGCGAGAAGAACCTCGAGCGCATCCAGCGCTGGCGCGAGAGCTGCCCCGAGATCGTGATTCGCAGCACGTTCATTGCGGGGTTTCCGGGTGAGACCGAAGCCGAGTTCGATCACCTGCTTCAATTCATGCGCGAAGCGCGCATCGACCGCGCCGGTTGCTTTGCCTACAGCCCGGTGACTGGCGCTGTAGCCAATGAAATTCCTGGAATGCTGCCGCACGAAGTTCGCGAAGAGCGGCGTGCAAGGTTCATGGCCGTTGCCGAAGAGGTATCGGCCGCCAAGCTGCGCGAGCGGGTTGGTGCAACGATGCAGGTGCTGGTGGATTCAGCGCCGGCGCTAGGCCGCAAGGGAGGCGTTGGGCGCACCTATGCAGATGCCCCTGAGATCGACGGAACGGTGAAGTTGCTGCCGCCCGAAAAGATCAGCAAGCAGATGAAGGTCGGCGAGTTCACCCGGGCGCGTATCGTCTCGACGGACGGGCATGACCTGGTGGGCGTGCCGATTTGAGCGTGGCCAAAACACGCAGAAACAACAAAGCCGGCAGAGCCGGCTTTATGAAAAAATACGCCGGCAGAGCCGGCAGCATCAAAAAATACGCCGGCAGAACCGGCTTTATGATTAACTTAACTTGGTGCCCAGGAAGGGACTCGAACCCCCACGATGTTACTCGCTAGTACCTGAAACTAGTGCGTCTACCAATTCCGCCACCTGGGCATTTCAGGAAAAAAAGGATTCTATATCAAAAATAATATCGACCATTCCACGCACGGCCTTCTCGACGAAATCGAGGGCGTGATTCAAGGCCATCGCGATGGTCACGGCTACGTGCAACGCGACGACGGCGAGGGTGACATCTACCTTCCGCCCAATGAAATGCGCGCCGTGCTGCACAAGGACCGCGTCAAGGCACGCATCGTTCGCCACGACCGCAAGGGCAGGCCCGAAGGCCGCGTCGTCGAAATCATCGAACGCCCGCCGCAGCCTATCATCGGCCGCTTGCTGCACGAAAGCGGCGTCTGGCTTGTCGCACCCGAAGACAAGCGCTACGGACAGGACGTGCTGATTCCCAAAGGCGCGACTGCGTTGGCCAAGGCGGGCCAGGTGGTGGTGGTTGAACTCACCGAGCCGCCGAGCCTGTACGGTCAACCGGTCGGACGCGTGAAGGAAGTGCTGGGCGAAATCGACGACGCCGGCATGGAGATCGAGATCGCGGTGCGCAAATACGGCGTGCCGCATGAGTTCTCGGATGCCTGCATTGCGCTGTCGCGCACCTTGCCCGACAAGGTCCGTCCGCAGGACAAGAAAAATCGCGTGGACCTGACCGACATTCCGCTGGTCACCATCGACGGCGAAGACGCCCGCGACTTCGACGATGCGGTCTACTGCGAGCCCGCGAAGGTCGGGCGAGGCAAAGGCTGGCGCCTTCTGGTGGCCATTGCCGACGTCAGCAACTATGTCGAGACCGGCAGTGCCATCGATGTCGATGCATATGACCGCGCCACCAGCGTTTACTTTCCCCGGCGCGTCATCCCCATGCTTCCCGAGAAGCTGTCGAACGGGCTGTGTTCGCTGAACCCCGAGGTCGAACGCCTGTGCATGGTCGCCGACATGCTGATCAACTCGACAGGCGAAATCTTCGCCTATCAGTTCTATCCGGCTGTGATGTGGAGCCATGCGCGCTTCACCTACACCGAAGTGGCGGCCATCCTTGCCAACACGCGCGGCCCGGAGGCGATCCGTCGCAAGGACCGTGTGCAGGATCTGCTGAACCTGCACGATGTGTACGGTGCGCTGCTCAAGGCGCGCAATGCACGCGGCGCGGTGGACTTCGAGACGACGGAAACCCAGATCATCTGCGACGAGAACGGCCGTATCGACCGCATCGTTCCGCGTGTGCGCAACGATGCCCACAAGCTGATCGAAGAGGCCATGCTCGCAGCCAATGTCTGCAGCGCCGACTACATCCAGCAAAGCAAGCACCCGGGCCTGTTCCGTGTCCACGAAGGCCCGACACCTGAGAAGAAGGACGTGCTGCGCGGTTACCTGAAGGCGATCGGCGTGCCGCTCACCATCAGCGAAGACCCGTTGCCGGCCGAGTTCCAGCGCATTGCTGAAGCGACGAAAGAGCGCCCCGACGCGCAGCAGATTCACTCGATGCTGCTGCGGTCGATGTCGCAGGCGATCTACACGCCCATCAACGCAGGCCACTTCGGCCTGGCGTATGACGCCTACACGCACTTCACGAGCCCTATCCGTCGCTACCCTGACTTGCTGGTGCACCGTGTCATCAAGGCGATCCTGCAAAGCCGCAAGTACGAGTTGCCCACCTTGCCGACACCGGGTGAAGCACACGAGAAACTCGCGCGCCGTCTGGCCAGTCGCGTCAAGGCACCGTCCAACAAGCTGAAAAAGCCACCACCGCCGCCAAGCCGCGAAGTGCAGGCATGGGAAGCCGCGGGGCTGCATTGCAGCGCCAACGAGCGACGCGCTGATGAGGCAAGCCGCGACGTCGAGGCCTGGCTCAAGTGCAAGTACATGCGCGAACACCTGGGCGAGGAATACAGCGGCATCGTCACGTCGGCCACCACATTCGGCATCTTCGTCACGCTCGACCAGATGTATGTCGAGGGCCTGGTGCACATCACCGAGCTTGGAGGCGAGTACTTCAAGTTCGACGAAGCGCGGCAGGAGTTGCGCGGTGAGCGCACCGGCATTCGCTATGCGATCGGTTCGCGCGTTCGAGTGCAGGTCAGCCGGGTTGACCTGGACGGTCGCAAGATCGACTTCCGGCTGGTCCGCGATGGCGACGAACTGGCCCTGCGGGCGATGAAAGACAAAGGCGTCTCGCCGGCCATCGCTGCGCCTGCTGGCAAGGCCACCGGAAAAAAGAAGGGTGCATCGCGCAAGTCGGTGCCCGAGCCGCGTTCTACAGGTGGGGCCCTCAAGGCCGCCGCCAAGAAAGCGGCTGCCAAGAGCAAGAGTCATCGGCCCCGCCGCTGACCCATACCAAGCCATCCAGAAAAACCAGATCGAGGAGTTGAGACATGCCTGACAGTTCACCGGTTAGCAGGGTCGCCATCGTCACCGGTGGTGGCACCGGCGTTGGCAAGGCGGCAGCGCTCGCGCTCGCAGCCGATGGTTGGAAAGTTGCGATTGCGGGGCGTCGCATGGAGCCGCTCGAGCAGGTGGCTGCGCAAGCCGCCGCGCCGGGGAGGGTGATTTGCGTGCCGACCGACGTGACCGACCCGGCTTCGGTCGAAGCGCTCTTTGCCGCGACCGTCAAGGAATGGGGTCGCGTCGACTTGCTGTTCAATAACGCGGGCGTTGGGGCGGCGGCGGTGCCGCTCGAAGACCTGGGGCTCGACCAGTGGAAGCGCGTGGTCGATACCAATTTCAACGGCATGTTCTACGGCATCCAGCAGGCCTTCAAGGTGATGAAGGCGCAATCGCCGATGGGCGGCCGCATCATCAACAATGGGTCGATCTCTGCCTACGCGCCCCGGCCCAACTCGATTGCCTACACCGCGACCAAGCACGGTGTGAGTGGCATGACCAAAGCCGCTGCGCTCGACGGGCGCAAGTACGACATTGCCGTGGGCCAGCTCGATATTGGCAATGCCTTGACCGAACTCGCCGCGAAGATGGGCAAGGGCGTTCCCCAAGCCAACGGCGAGATCGCGATCGAGCCGCTGATGGACGTCAATGTGGTCGGCCAGTCGGTTCTCTACATGGCCAACCTGCCCCTGGAAGCCAACGTGCTGTTCCACACGGTGATGGCGACGAAGATGCCGTTTGTGGGACGGGGTTAGGCGCCAGTTGTCATGCCGGACTCGATCCGGCATCCACCGCGAAGCGGTTAGGGCCACCGAAAGACATGGATTGCGGATCACGTCCGCAATGACAACCCCTACAACCTGGCGGCTAGCGCTGCTGCGGTGAGCGGTCTGTGAATCGGCCAGTGGTCCGCAGCCAATCCGTGAGCGAACACCGCTGACGCTGCCGCTTCGAAGGCGGCGTCTCCTGCGGCCAGACGTGCCGCAATCAAACCGGCGAGCACATCGCCCGTTCCTGCAGTCGCGAGCCTCGCATTGCCGGTCGGGTTGATTGAAGTCCTGCCGCCTGCGTCGGCGATGATGGTTCCGGAGCCCTTGAGGACCACGCTGCATCCATATCGCGACGCAATCTCCCGGCAGGCGGCGAGCCGGTCTGCCTGCACCTGTAGCGTGGTGCTTCCCAGAAGGCGTGCTGCTTCCAGCGGGTGCGGCGTGAGCACCGTGGGCCGACCCCGCATGCCTCGTGCCTGCAACCGGGACTGCAGCTGTGGGTCGTTGGCGATTGCGTTGAGCGCGTCGGCATCGAGTACCAGCGCCTTCGCGGCCGAGATCACCTTGGGCAGCACGGCACGTACGGCATCCCCGCCGCCGCAACCGCAAGCCACCGCCTGACCGGTGAGATCGAGCGAAGCCCAGGCGCGGAACATCAGTTCTGGCCGGGTTGCATCGACTGCCATTCCCGATGCATCGAGCAGCGCCACAAAGACGCGACCTGCTCCGCCATGAAGCGCAGCCGAAGCGGCCAGCAGTGCGGCGCCACTCATGCCCGGCGCACCGCCAATGATCGCTACGTCTCCGAAGCTTCCCTTGTGCGAAGCGTGTGGGCGAGCCGTGGTATCGGGTGGGCCAGACAAGGTGGCCGATGCATCGAACGCATCCAGCGCAATGCCAAGGTCATCGAACCAGATATCGCCGCAAGCATCGCGTCCGCCGTGCGTGAAGAGCCCGGGCTTGAGGGTGAGAAGGCTTAAGGTATGAGTCGCGTGCACGCTTTGACCCGAGCCGGTGTCGGCTGCGAGGCCGGTTGGCAGGTCGATGGACAGGACCGGGCAAGTCAACGCGTTGATGAGTGAAACCTGTTGGGCCATCGCGCCTTCGACGGGATGGCTGCCTCCAACGCCCAGCAAGCCATCGATTGCAAGGTCGCAGTGGTGAGGGGGCTCGGCTGCAATGACGACTCCTGCGTCGCGCGCACGCTGGAATGAGGCCAGCGCATCTGCGGGCGCGCGAGCTTCATCGCCAAGCCACGTCGCGTGAACACGCTTGCCCCATTGGAGAAGGTGCATGGCGGCTTCAAATCCATCGCCGCCGTTGTTGCCGGGCCCGCAGGCAATCCAGATACTTTTCGAGTGCGGTGCAACGGCCATCGCGAGTTTGGCGATCGATAGCCCTGCTCGCTGCATCAGCGTGTGTGGCGCGAGCGTTGATGCAGCCGCACGTTCGATCATGCGAGTGGCCGCTGCGTCGAACAGCGGCCAGGGGCGATCGTGTGTGATGCGTTGCATTCAAGCTCTCATGGAATCAGCCGTTCAACACCCAGGCCCTCGATGTCCACTTCAGGGGCTCGTCCGGCCATCAGGTCTGCGACCGCGCGGGCGCTTCCGCACGACAGCGCCCATCCGCTGGAGCCGTGGCCGAGGTTGATCCACACGCCTGGAATGCCAGTGGCGCCCAGCAGCGGTGGTCCATCGGGCATCATGGGCCGCGCACCTTTCCATTCTTGTACCGCGACCCCCGTGTTGGCGAGCTGCGCAGCCCCGGGGAACCAGTCCTGCAGCACCTTGTAGAGCGTCTGGATGGCGGCCGGCCGCTTCTTGCCCGGGTCGCCACCGATTTCTGCACTGCCAGCTACGCGCACCCGGTTGCCCATGCGCGAAATCGCGACCTTGAACCGTTCGTCCATCAATGCGCCGCGGGGGGCGTTCAGGTGTTCACGAATCGGTGCGCTGATGGAGTAGCCATAGACAGCGGCCAGCGGTACATGCAGGCCCAGCGGTCGCAGCAGCGCAGCGGAGTCGACGCCGCCACAGACCACCACCGCTTCGAACTCGCGTTGGACAGGCGTTTCCTGGCCGGCAGCGCGCACCGTGAGCATCCTTGGGTTCGCCGGATCGAGTGCATCCACGGTCGTGTTGAACTCGAACACTGCGCCGCGGGCCTGCGCTTCGTTCTTGAGCAGCAGCGCGAACTGCCGGCAGTTGCCGACTTCATCGCCCGGCACATGCACAGCCCCGACGAAAGAGGTGTCCGGATTGATCGCAGGCTCGATCAACCGCGCCGCCTCGGCGTCGATTTCATGCAGTGTCACGCCCGCATCGCGCAACACCTGCAGACCTGCCTGGACGAGCTTTCGATCTTTCTCGCTTCGCAGCAGCACCATGTAGCCGCTCGCGCGGTCGTATTCGAGCTGGAGGCGATCGGTGATCTCATGCAGCCGCTCCCGGCTGTAGAACGCAAGGCGCTGCATGCGCAGTCGATTGGCGGCGTAGGTTGGCATGTCGCACGAGCGATACCACTGCCACATCCATGCAATGTCAGCTCGCGAGAGTGGAAGACTCACGCGCACCGGCGCGTGGTCGCTGAGCAGGTACTTCAGGATCTTGGCGGGCATGCCGGGCGCTGCCCAGGGCGTGACATAGCCGGGCGCAATGACACCTGCGTTCGCAAAGCTTGTTTCTTCTGCGGCGGCGCCCCGGCGCTCGAAGACGGTGACCTCGTGGCCGTCGTCACGCAACTCAAAAGCAGTGGTCACGCCAATGATGCCGGCGCCTATGACGGCGACCCTCATGCCTGACGCGCCAGCGCGGCATCCGAATGACGCGCCAGCGCGGCATCCGAATGACGCGCCAGCGCGGCCTGCGCCTGCATCGCGATGTTGAGCACGGTGTCGTCACGCATCTGTCCTTGCCAGATCATGAGTCCGACCGGGAGTTCATCGGGTGCGTGGCAAGGGATCGAGATGGCGCAGCCATCGAGCATATTCACGACGCTCGTGTTGCGAAGCAGCAAGGTGTTCACGCGGAAAAATTCGTCGTCACGTTCTGCCCCGGGCGCGACCTGGGCAATCGGCGGGGCAACGATGGGGACGGTAGGCGAGAGCACGGCATCGAAGCCCTGCAGCGCAGTGGTGACGCGAAAGATCCAGTCGCGCCTTGCATTGCACAAGTCGATGTATTCGTGCGCCTTCATCTCGCTGCCTCGCAGGATGCGCTGGCCCACCCGCGGGTCATAGGCCTGGGCCTTGCTGGAGAACAGCGACTTGTGCCATGCGTAGCTTTCTGCGCCGGCAAATCCACCGGCGCTCTGGATGGAGCCCAGGTCGCGAATCGCTTCGAGGGGGATTTCGCGCACCTGCGCGCCCGCATCGCGCAGCGTCTTGACGGCCCGCTCGAAGGCGGTGGCCACGGTTTGATCCATGAAGTCGAGCATCGAGGTCTGGGCCACGGCCAGCCGGTAACCGGCCAGGGGGGACGTGCTGCGCGTCACGGTGCGAGCCGCGAGAATTTCGTGCGCGATGATGGCGTCCGATACCGATCGGGTCATCGCACAAACCGTATCGAGCGTCGTCGAAAGCGGTGCCGTGCCATCGGTGGGAACGAGCCGGGCTGTGCTCTTGAAACCCACGATGCCGCAGAGCGCAGCTGGAATGCGGATCGAACCGCCCGTGTCGGACCCCAGGCCGATGAAGGCCGCGCCAGTCGCTACGGTGACTGCCGCGCCGGAAGAGGAGCCGCCCGGAATCCGCTCGCAAGCCGCATCGGCAGGGTTGACGGGTGTGCCGTGGTGCGGATTGGTGCCAACGCCCGAGAAGGCGAACTCCGTCATGTTGGTGCGGCCCAGAACGACGCCCCCGGCGGCCTTCAGGCGCGCAACGGCGGGGCAATCCACGCTGGCCGGCGGCGCGTCCGAAAGCACGACCGAGCCTGCCGCCGTGGTCTGGCCTTCGATATCAAACAGGTCCTTGATGGTTACCGCAAGGCCTGACAGCGGCCTGGAGGTTAGCGAAGGGTAGGCGGCCTCCGTGCGGGCGTCGTCGAACCGGGTCTGGATGAAGGCTTGCCTGCACGCCGCAGATGAGGCGATGCGGATCGAATCCTCCAGCTCGGCAGTGGGGCTGGTTTGGCCCAGGGCGACGCGCGAGCGGGTTGTTGTCAGGTCGGGTCGGGTCTGGAAGGGCATGAGAGGATGATGTCGAGTGCTATAATCGTTGGGTTTTGCTGGGTAGTCGGCGCATGTCGCGTCAACCGCCTGACAGCAAGACAAAAACGCGAATCCAGCCCACCAAGGTGTCGATGTTGCCCTATGTTCTGCGCTCTGGCGCAGGTCAATGTGGCGCCTTCGATGACGGGCGGGATTTTAGACCCAACCTTCAGGAATACATATGTCCGTCTCCATGCGCGAAATGCTGGAAGCCGGTGTCCATTTCGGACACCAGACCCGCTTCTGGAACCCCAAGATGGCCCCTTACATCTTTGGCCATCGCAACAAGATCCACATCATCAACCTCGAAAAGTCGCTGCCCCTGTTCCAGGAAGCGACCAAGTTCGTGCGTCAACTCTCGGCCAACCGCGGCACCATCCTCATGGTCGGCACGAAGCGCCAGGCCCGCGAGACCGTGGCTGCAGAAGCACGCCGCGCCGGCGTTCCTTTCGTCGACCAGCGCTGGCTCGGCGGCATGCTGACCAACTTCAAGACCGTCAAGACGTCGATCAAGCGTCTGAAGGACATGAAGGCCCAGCAGGAAACCGGCCTCGAAGCCATGAGCAAGAAAGAACAGCTCATGTTCGCCCGCGAGATGGAAAAGCTCGAAAAGGACATCGGCGGCATCCAGGACATGAATGCACTGCCTGACGCCATCTTCGTGATCGACGTGGGCTTCCACAAGATCGCCGTGTCCGAAGCCAAGAAGCTGGGCATTCCGCTCGTCGGCGTGGTTGACTCCAACCACTCGCCCGAAGGCATCGACTACGTGATCCCCGGCAACGACGACTCGGCCAAGGCCGTGACGCTGTATGCACGCGGCATCGCCGATGCAATCATCGAAGGTCGCGCCAATGCGCA
Organism: Caenimonas sp. SL110; assembly: GCF_001044395.1. GTDB lineage: Bacteria > Pseudomonadota > Gammaproteobacteria > Burkholderiales > Burkholderiaceae_C > Ramlibacter. Next base: position 245,149 of record NZ_JANU01000006.1, on the reverse strand, counting down.
GACTGACGTCGTGAAGGCCGTTGCCGAAGGCAGCGACGAATTCGTGGAAGTCAAGGAAGGCGCCGCGGCTTAAAACCTGCGCTCTCCAAAGAAGGGGGCTTTGAGTCCCCTTTTTTACAACTGAATTGAACTGAACCGTACGAGGATTTGAAATGGCTGCAATCACCGCAAGCATGGTCGCCGAGCTCCGGGCCAAGACCGACGCCCCCATGATGGAATGCAAGAAGGCGCTCACCGAAGCCAATGGCGACTTCGACAAGGCTGAAGAGCTGCTGCGCGTCAAGCTCGGCAACAAGGCCGGCAAGGCAGCGTCGCGCATCACCGCCGAAGGCGTGGTCACCGCGTTCATCGACGGCGACGCAGGTGCGATCCTGGAAACCAATTGCGAAACCGACTTCGTCACCAAGAACGACAGCTTCCTGGCACTCGCCCAGGCGGCAGCGCAACTCGTGGCAAAGCACAACCCCGCTGACGTGGCCGCGCTCGGCGCGCTCCCGTACAGCCAGGACAGCTTCGGTCCCACGCTCGAAGACGTGCGCAAGGGCCTGATCGGCAAGATCGGCGAGAACATGAGCTTTCGCCGCTTCAAGCGCGTCTCCGGCGGCAAGGTCGCCTCTTACCTTCACGGCACCCGCATCGGCGTCCTGGTTGAGTACGAAGGCGACGAGACCGCCGCCAAGGACGTGGCAATGCACGTTGCGGCGATGAAGCCGGTCGCCCTGGCCGCCTCTGATGTGCCTGCCGACCTGGTCGCCAAGGAGCGTTCAGTCGCTGCTGCCAAGGCTGACGAAGACCGCAAGACTGCCGAAGCTGCGGGCAAGCCGGTTCAGTCCGACGAGATCGTCGCCAAGCGCATTGAAGGTGGCGTCCAGAAGTATCTCAAGGAAGTCTCGCTGCTGCCCCAGCCATTCGTGAAGAACGACAAGCAGACGGTTGAGCAGATGCTCAAGGCCGCGAGCACGACGGTCAAGGCGTTCACGCTTTTCGTCGTCGGCGAAGGCATCGAAAAGAAGGTTGACGACTTTGCCGCCGAAGTGGCTGCACAGGTTGCCGCCGCCAAGCAAGCTGCCTGAAACTAGAATCAGCGTCGCCCAGTTACGTTGGCTTCTATCAAGCGTCGTCACACACCAAGGAACTCATCCATGCCCGATGCCCGGCCCGCACACAAGCGAATCTTGCTGAAGTTGTCCGGGGAGGCGTTGATGGGTGACGATGCTTTCGGGATCAATCGCGCGGTCATCGTGCGTATGGTCCAGGAGGTCGCCGAAGTCGTGAACATGGGCGTCGAGGTGGCCATCGTGATCGGCGGCGGCAACATCTTCCGCGGTGTTGCCGGTGGCGCGGTCGGAATGGACCGGGCAACTGCCGATTACATGGGCATGCTGGCGACCGTGATGAATGCGTTGGCCCTGGCTGACGCCATGAACAAGCAGGGCCTGACGGCGCGCGTGATGTCGGCTATCGCCATCGAGCAGGTTGTCGAGCCGTACGTGCGGCCGAAAGCCCTGCAATATCTCGAAGAGGGCAAGGTCGTCGTCTTTGCCGCCGGCACCGGCAACCCCTTCTTCACCACCGATACAGCTGCGGCCCTGCGTGGCGCCGAGATCGGCGCCGAGCTGGTGCTCAAGGCAACAAAGGTCGACGGTGTGTACTCGGCAGATCCGAAGAAGGACCCTTCGGCTACGCGTTACAACAAGATTTCGTTTGACGAGGCGATGTCGCAAAATCTTGGCATCATGGATGCCACGGCCTTTGCGCTGTGCCGCGACCAGAAGCTGCCTATCAAGGTGTTTTCCATCTTCAAGCATGGCGCCTTGAAGCGCGTGGTGATGGGCGAAGACGAAGGCACCCTGGTGTATGCCTGAGAGGAGAACAACACATGAGCATTCCTGAAATCACCCGAAACATGCAAGCCAAGATGGATCAATCCATCGCGGCCTTCAAGAACAACCTCACCAAGATTCGTACCGGTCGTGCCAATCCTGGCCTGCTCGATACGGTGCACGTCGATTACTACGGCTCTTCGGTTCCGATCAGCCAGGTGGCGAACGTGTCCCTGCTCGACTCGCGCACCATCAGTGTCCAGCCCTGGGAAAAGGGCATGGGCGCAAAAATCGAAAAAGCCATTCGCGAAAGCGACCTGGGCCTGAACCCGGCTTCGATGGGCGATCTCATCCGCGTGCCGATGCCGCCCATGAGCGAAGAGCGTCGCAAGGAGATGACCAAGCTCGTTCGCACCGAAGGCGAGAGCGCCAAGGTCGCCGTACGCAACTTGCGTCGCGATGCCAATGACCACGTCAAGCGCCTCGTGAAAGACAAGGAAGCGTCGGAAGACGAGCAGAAGCGCTCGGAAGCCGAGATCCAGAAGATCACCGACCGGCACATCGCCGAGATCGACCAGCTGGTCGCGTCCAAGGAACAGGAAATCCTGGCCGTCTAGGCCCCAGCGAAATCAATGGCCGCTGTACCCCATCACATCGCCATCGTCATGGATGGCAACGGTCGCTGGGCCACGCGCCGCTTCCTGCCTCGCGCGGCGGGCCACAAGAAGGGCATGGATGCATTGCGCGCCTGCGTTCGCCATTGCGGCGAGCGCGGCGTGAAGGTGCTCACCGTCTTTGCGTTTTCGTCCGAAAACTGGAGCCGGCCGGCCGATGAGGTCTCGTCGCTGATGGACCTGTTGGGCGTGGCGCTTGCACGCGAAGTGCCGCTGCTCAGCAAGGAGGGCGTCCGTGTCCATTTTGTCGGCGATCGCGCTTCGCTGTCTGACAAGGTGCGTGCAGGACTTGCCCAGGCCGAGGCCGCAACCGCTGGCAATGACCGCCTCACCTTCAACGTGTGTTTCAACTACGGCGGGCGCTGGGATATCGCGCAAGCGGCGACCCGGCTCGCAACAGAGGGTGAAGCCATCACCGAGACGAGTCTGAAGCGGGTGATGGCGCTGGCGCACGTGCCCGATCCTGACCTGGTGATCCGTACCGGTGGTGAACGGCGGCTTTCCAATTTTCTGCTCTGGCAGGCCGCTTACTCTGAACTCTATTTCAGCGACAAGCTCTGGCCCGAATTCGATGAGGCTGCGCTCGATGAAGCGCTGGCCGACTACGCATCCCGCGAACGCCGATTTGGCAAGACTTCCGAGCAGGTGTCCTCCACCGCCGTCGCCTGAAGGGGCCATTCATGCTGAAGCAGCGAATCATCACCGCCATCGTCCTGCTGGCGATCCTGCTGCCTGCGCTGTTTTGGCCCTCGCCCGTGCCGTTTTGTGTGGTCGCGCTCATCCTGATTGCCGCAGCCGCCTGGGAGTGGGGAAAACTCAATGGCCTGGGGCAGGGCGGTGCCGTCGGATGCGCCGTCGCATGTGTCGTGCTCTGCGCCGGGTCCTGGTATGTGGGGCTGCTTGAAAGGCAACTGCCAGCGCTCTGGCTCGTGGCCGGCGTTTCCTGGGTGATCGCAGGCGCATTCCTGATTCGCGGTGGCGTGGCCGGCTGGCCGCGTATTCCACAAACTGTGCGAATCGTCGCTGGAGTCCTCGCACTGTGGGCTGCGTGGCTTGCCGTTGCGCAGGCCCGTGTCATCGGCATCAACTTCCTGTTGTCGTTGCTGGTGCTGGTTTGGGTTGCAGACATCTTTGCGTATTTCGCGGGGCGCGCATTCGGGCTCAAATTCACAAAACGCAAGCTGGCGCCTGCCATCAGCCCCGGCAAAAGTTGGGAAGGCGTTTGGGGCGGCATGGCAGGGGTTGTGGTGTTGGCCGTCGCATGGACTCTCGCTGATCGCGCGCTGCAAGCCGATGTGCCCAGCCTGTATTCGCGACTGGCCGCGCAAGGCTGGTGGCTGCTTGTCATCGCTGCAGTCTTCATGGCTGCGATGAGCGTGGTGGGCGACCTGGTCGAATCGCTGGTCAAGCGAAGCGCGGGCGCCAAGGACTCCAGCAACCTTCTGCCCGGCCACGGCGGGGTGCTCGACCGTGTCGATGCGCTGCTGCCCACCTTGCCGCTGGCGATGATGCTCGCAAGCCTCACAGCAAGATGACGCAGAGCATGAAGCAGCGCGTTGCGGTTCTGGGCTCCACTGGCTCGGTCGGGGCCAATACGCTGGACGTCATTGCCCGGCATCCGGAAAACTTCGAAGTGTTTGCCTTGAGCGCGGCGACACAAGTCGAGACGATGCTGCAGCAGTGCGTGCAGTTCCGCCCGGCGTTCGCTGTCATGGCTCATGAGAACGCCGCACGCGAACTGTCCGCGCGCATCGAGTCCACCGGGCTTTCAACCCGTGTCCTGTCGGGTCAGCGCGCGATCGAGGAGGTGGCCTCGCACGAGTCGGTAGACACCGTCATGGCCGCCATCGTCGGAGCGGCAGGCCTGGCGTCATGTCTGGCCGCTGCACGCGCGGGCAAGCGATTGCTGCTCGCCAACAAGGAAGCGCTTGTCGTCGGCGGCGACCTGTTCCTGGCTGCGGTGAAAGAAGGCGGCGCGAAGCTCCTGCCGATCGACAGCGAACATTCCGCCATCTTCCAGTCCCTGCCCGAAGACGCATCGACATGGGATGCGCGGGTGGAAAAGATCATCCTGACCGCATCAGGCGGGCCGTTTCGCACACGCGACGCAGCCACGCTGCGGGACGTGACACCCGAACAGGCCTGCGCGCATCCCAACTGGGTGATGGGCCGCAAGATTTCAGTCGATTCGGCAACGATGATGAACAAGGCCCTCGAAGTGATCGAGGCACGCTACCTGTTCGGCCTGCAACCCGAGCGTCTCGAAGTCGTGATTCATCCACAAAGCGTCATTCACTCGATGGTGCAGTACCGTGACACTTCGGTGGTGGCCCAGCTGGGAACCCCCGATATGCGGGTGCCGATCGCCTACGGTCTCGCCTGGCCCGAGCGGATCACGTCCGGTGCGCAGGCGCTTGATTTCCATGCGCTTGCCGATATGACTTTCGAAGCGATCGACAGCCGCGGCCACGCCGAGCGTTTCCCGGGCCTGGCGCTCGCCTGGGAATCCCTGCGTGCCGCGCCGGGCACCACAGCGGTGCTCAACGCCGCCAACGAAGTCGCAGTCGCGGCTTTTCTGGACCGCAAGATACGTTTCGACCAGATTCATCGCGTCAACCTTGCAACTTTGGAAGCTGTCGCAACCTCCAAGCCACAATCGCTTGGCGACCTGCTGGCGCTCGATGAGCAATCACGGGCCGCGGCGCAGGCAGTCATCTCCAGGCTTGGAAAGTAAGGTCCGCTACCCATGCTCACAGTTGTTGCCTTCATCGTGGCCCTTGGCCTCTTGATTGCCGTTCACGAATACGGCCACTACCGCGTCGCGGTGGCCTGTGGCGTCAAGGTTTTGCGGTTCTCGGTTGGTTTCGGCAAGACGCTCTATAGCTGGAAGCCAAAGAAGCAGAGACCTGGGCAAGACACCGAATTCGTCCTTGGTGCCTTTCCGCTTGGGGGCTACGTCAAGATGCTCGACGAGCGCGAGGGTGATGTTCCGGAGAACGAGCGGCACCTTGCCTTCAACAACCAGCCGCTCAGGTCGCGCGCGGCAATCGTTGCTGCCGGACCGGCCGCCAACCTGCTGCTCGCCATCGTGCTCTACGCGGTGGTGAACTGGTATGGCGTGCAGGAACCCAAGGCCATTCTTGCCAGCCCCGTTCCCGCTTCGATTGCAGAGCAAGCCGGATTGCGCGGCGGCGAGCGCGTGGATAGCGCGGGCTTCGATGGCGATACGCTGGAACCCGTCGTTTCCTTCGAGAACCTGCGCTGGCTTCTCACCCGTGGGGCGCTGGACGGCAAGGACGTCCGGCTGCAGCTTGGCTCGCAGACTTCAGCAGCCCAGCGCGAAGTCGTTCTACCCCTGAGTTCGATGCCCACTCGCGAAGCCGATGCCCAGTTGTTTCGCAAGGTCGGGATCCTCGGTCCGTGGACACCGCCCGTGATCGGTGAAGTGCAGCAGGGCGCCGCCGGCCAGCGCGCGGGCTTGCGCCAGGGCGATGTGGTTCTTGCGGTAGGCACCGTGCCAGTGGTAGATGGCCAGCAGCTGCGGGAGTTGATCCGATCCAGCGCCAGGTCAGGGACTGTGGCGCGCGAAACCTGGCAGGTTCGCCGCGACGGCCGCACGGTTGAAGTGGCCGTGCAGCCCGACAAGGTGCAAGACGGGACCGGGTTCATCGGCCGTATCGGTGCCTATGTCGGTGCGCCGCCAGAATTTGTCACCGTGCGCCATGGGCCTGTCGAGGGGCTGTGGAACGGTGTGGTCCGTACCTGGGAAGTCTCCGTCCTGACCTTGCGAATGATGGGGCGCATGGTGATCGGCGAGGCGTCCCTCAAGAACCTGAGCGGGCCGCTGACAATTGCCGATTACGCCGGAAAGTCCGCCAGCATGGGGCTCACCCAGTACCTGGTGTTCCTGGCTTTGATCAGTGTGAGCCTGGGTGTGCTCAACCTGCTTCCGCTGCCTGTATTGGATGGCGGGCACCTGATGTATTATCTTTGGGAGGCTGTCACGGGCAGGGGCGTCTCTGACGCCTGGATGGAACGTTTGCAGCGCGGAGGAGTGGCGGTGCTGCTGGTGATGATGTCGATCGCACTGTTCAACGACGTTACGCGTCTATTTGGTTAACCTTTCAGGCCGCCCTCGCCAATCCCACGGTGCGAGCGGGCCCTACCTTGATCTGATGAAAAAACAATACAAGCGCTTCCGCCTGCGTACCGTATCGGCCATTGCCGCGATGGCCTTCACCGCCAACGCATGGGCCGTCGAACCGTTTACGGTGCGTGATATCCGGGTCGAGGGCTTGCAGCGCGCCGAGCCCGGCACCATCTTTGCATCGCTTCCATTTCGCATCGGCGAGCTCTACAACGACGAAAAGGGCGCTGCTGCGATCCGTTCGTTGTTCGCCCTGGGGCTTTTCAAGGACGTGCGCCTGGAGACCAACGGCGATGTGCTCGTCGTCATCGTCGAAGAGCGACCGACCATCGCCGATATCGACTTCTCGGGCCTGAAGGAGTTCGACAAGGACGCCCTTCGCAAGGCGCTTCGCGACATCGGCCTGACCGAAGGCCGTCCGTTCGACCAGAGCCTGGCGGACCGCGCCGAGCAGGAATTGCGCCGCCAGTACATCAACAAGAGCTTGTACGCCGCTGAAATCCAGACGACCTTGACGCCCATCGAGCGCAATCGTGTCAACCTGACGTTCAGCGTGAGCGAAGGCGAGCCGGCGCGCATCAAGGAAATCCGCGTTGTCGGCGCCAAGGCCTTCAGCGAAAAGACGTTGCTGGATCAGTTCGACCAGGACTCGGGCGGCTTTCTCAGCTGGTACACCAAATCCGATCGCTACTCGCGCGCCAAGCTCAACGCTGACGTCGAAGCGCTGCGCTCCTACTACCTGAGCCGGGGTTTCCTGGAATTCCGCGTGGAATCGTCGCAGGTCGCGATCTCGCCGAACAAGCAGGACATCACGATCACCATCAATGTGGCCGAAGGCGAGCGCTTCGTTGTCTCGGCCGTTCGGCTCGAAGGCAACTATCTCTCCAAGGATGACGAGTTCAAGTCACTCGTCACGATCCGTCCGGGTGAGCCCTACAACGCCGACCGCGTCGCTGAGACCACCAAGGCGTTCACCGACTATTTCGGCAATTTTGGCTATGCCTTTGCCAACGTCGAAGCCAAGCCTGAAATCGACCGCAGCAACAACCGCGTCACGCTGGTGCTGGCAGCCGAGCCGTCGCGCCGGGCCTACGTACGCCGGATCAACGTCGCAGGCAACAGCAAGACGCGCGATGAAGTCGTGCGCCGCGAAATGCGTCAGTTTGAGTCGTCGTGGTATGACGCCGAGAAGATCAAGCTCTCGCGCGACCGTATCGATCGCCTGAGCTTCTTCAAGGAAGTGAACGTCGAAACCTCGGAAGTGCCGGGCGCACCCGACCAGGTTGACCTGAACGTGACCGTCGTTGAAAAACCCAGCGGCAGCTTGCAACTCGGCGCGGGGTTCTCGCAGTCCGAGAAGCTGGCGCTTTCGTTTTCCATCAAACAGGAGAACGCGTTCGGCTCGGGCAACTACCTGGGTGTCGAGATCAACACCAGCAAGTACAACCGCACGGTCGTCTTCAACTCGGTCAACCCGTACTTCACGCCGGACGGCATCTCGCGCACCATCGACCTGTATCACCGTGCCTCGCGTCCTTACGAGGACCAGGGCGGCAACTACCAGCTGGTCACCACCGGTGCCGGATTGCGCTTTGGCGTTCCTTTCAGCGAACTCGACACCGTGTTTTTCGGTGCGGCAGTCGAGCGCATCCAGATCCGTCCCGGCACCAACATCCCGGCGGCCTACCTCGCTTACGCCAATCGCTTCGGCTACACCAGCGCGAACCTGCCGCTGTCGATCGGCTGGGGCCGCGACGACCGCGACAGCTCCATCACGCCGACTTCCGGCCGCCTGCAACGCGTGGCGATCGAGCTTGGCGTCGCCGGCGACGCGCGTTTCGTGCGCACGAACTACCAGTTCCAGCAATACATTCCGCTCAACAAGCAGTTCACGCTCGCCTTCAATGCAGAAGCTGGCTATGGCAAGGGCCTGGGCGGCCGGCCATTCCCGGTGTTCAAGAACTTCTACGGCGGTGGCCTGGGTTCCGTGCGCGGATTCGACCAGGGCACCATCGGCCCACGCGACGTCACGGGATCGTCCATCGGCGGACCCAAGAAGCTCACGCTCAACGCCGAGGTGATCACGCCGTTTCCGGGTGCGGGCAACGACAAGTCGCTGCGCGCCTTCGGTTTCGTGGACGTGGGTAACGTGTTTGGCGAAAACGAGCGCTTCGACGTTGGCCAGTTGCGCGCGTCTGTAGGTCTGGGCCTGTCATGGATTTCGCCTGTCGGGCCGCTGCGCATGGCTGCTGCGATCCCCGTGCGCAAGTTCCCCGGCGATAGAATCCAGAAAATGCAATTCCAGATCGGAACCTCCTTCTGATGAAGTCCCTGACACGCCACGCCCTTGTGCTCCTCGTCGGGGCCGGTTCGCTGCTTGCGCAGATTCCGGGCCAGGCCCAGGAATTCAAGGTTGGATTCGTCAACCTCGACCGGATCTTCCGCGAAGCCAATTCTGCGAAAGCCGCCCAGGCCAAGCTTGAGCAGGAATTCAACAAGCGTGAGAAGGAACTGACCGACCAGGGCGCCGCTTTCAAAAATGCCGTCGACAAGTTCGACCGCGAAGCGCCGACTCTGACTGAGGCGCAGCGCACGCAACGGCAAAAGTCCCTCATCGACCAGGAGCGCGACCTGACCCGCAAGCGCCGCGAACTCCAGGAAGACGCCAACGCCCGCAAGAACGAAGAATTGCAGCAACTGCTCGAGCGTGCCAACCGTGTCGTGAAGCAGGTCGCCGAAGCCGAGAAGTACGACGTCGTGCTGCAAGAGGCCGTGTACATCAATCCGAAGCACGACATCACCGAAAAGGTGATCAAGGCGCTCAACACCGCGCGCTAGGGCGCGGCCCTCGTGCAAGCAAAGCCACTGCGCCTGGGAGCTATCGTCCAGGCTCTCGGCGGAGAGCTGGTCGGCGATGCGGATCTGGCGATCGACGGGCTTTCATCGCTCGAATCGGCATCTCCTTCTCAGCTCAGCTTCCTGAGCAATCCCCGGTACCAGCCGCAACTGGCCGCCACACGCGCCGGTTGTGTCATCGTCGCAGCCCCATTCCGCGATGCAGCCGCTGCACGCGGTTCAGTGATCGTTGCAGCCGATCCTTACCTTTATTTCGCACGGGTCACCCAGCTCTGGAAGAAGCACATGGGCGCCGGCAAGTCCGGCCCGGCCATCCATGCCACCGCCGTGATAGACCCTGACGCCGTGATCCATCCGTCGGCCCGCATCGGACCGCTCTGTGTAATTGAGCGCGGTGCGCAGATCGGCGCAGGCACTGTGCTGAAATCCCGTGTGCATGTCGCAGAAGATTGCGTGATCGGTGAGCGGTGCCTGATCCATCCCGGTGTGGTGATTGGCGCGGATGGTTTCGGCTTTGCGCCGAACCAGGGCGCCTGGGAAAAGATCGAGCAATTGGGCGCGGTGCGCATTGGCAACGATGTCGAGATCGGCGCCAATACCTGCATCGACCGCGGCGCGTTGCAGGACACGGTGATCGAGGACGGCTGCAAGCTCGACAACCTGATCCAGATCGGCCACAACGTGCGCATCGGCAAGCATACGGCACTCGCAGGATGCGCGGCAGTGGCCGGCAGCGCGACCATAGGCGCGCACTGCACGATTGGCGGGCGCGCCGGCATCCTGGGGCATCTCACCATCGTCGACAACGTCCACATTTCGGCAACCTCGCTTGTCACGCGGTCCATCCTGCAACCCGGCCACTACACTGGCTACTTTCCCATCGACGACAATGCGGCCTGGGAGAAAAACGCCGCTACGCTCAAGCAGTTGCACAAGATGCGCGAGCGCCTGAAGGCCCTGGAAAACAAGAGCACATAACAATGATGGACATCCACCAGATCCTCAAGCAGCTACCGCACCGTTATCCCATCTTGCTGGTGGATCGCGTGCTGGAACTCGATGCTGGAAAAAGCATCAAGGCGCTGAAGAACGTCACGATCAACGAGCCGTTTTTCATGGGTCACTTTCCGCACCGGCCGGTGATGCCGGGCGTGCTGATGCTCGAGGCGATGGCGCAGACCGCCGCGCTGCTGTCGTTCGCGACGCTCGGCGTGACGCCGGACGACAAGACCGTTTATTACTTCGCCGGCATCGACGGCGCCCGCTTCAAGCGTCCGGTCGAACCTGGCGACCAGTTGGTCATGAGCGTCGAGCTCACGCGAATGAAGGCGGGCATTTTCAAGTTCAAGGCCACTGCACATGTGGGTGACGAGCTCGCCTGCGAGGCCGAGCTGATGTGCACCATGCGCACGGTCGCCTGATTCGCGAAAGGTTCGCTTGCGATGACGCTGATCCATCCAACCGCCATCATCGAAAAGGGCGCCGAGATTGATACCTCGGTGACGATCGGCGCCTACAGCGTGATCGGCCCGCATGTGCAGATCGGTGCGGGCACGACCGTCGGCCCGCACACGGTGATCGAAGGCCGGACCACCATTGGTCGCGACAACAGCATCTTCCAGTTCTCGTCGCTGGGCGGCGTTCCGCAGGACAAGAAATACGCGGGCGAGCCCTGCGAGCTCATCATTGGCGACCGCAACACGATTCGTGAGTTCTGCACGTTCAATATCGGCTCGCCCGGTGGTGGTGGTGTCACACGCGTGGGCGATGACAACTGGCTGATGGCTTACGTGCATCTGGCGCACGACTGCATCGTCGGCAACCACACGATTTTCGCCAACAACTCACAGCTGGCAGGCCATGTGGAAGTCGGTGACTGGGTGATCCTGGGCGGCTTCACGGTTGTGCACCAGTTTGTCCGGGTCGGCGCTCACGGCATGACCGCGATGTGCTCGCTGCTGTTCGCCGACCAACCGCCCTTCGTCATGAGCCAGGGCCAGCCGGCGCAAGCGCGCTCGATGAACTTCGAGGGCCTCAGGAGGCGCGGCTTTTCCCCCGAGCGCATCTCTGCCATCAAGGCGATGCACAAGGCGCTCTACCGTGACGACCTCACGCTCGAACAAGCCAAGACCCGTATCGGCGACATCGAGGACACCAATCCGGAAGCGGCGGCAGACGTCGCGATGATGCTGACCTTCCTGGACGACGTATCGCCCCAGCGCGGCATCGTTCGCTAGACCATGGAGTCGCCCGAGATAGCGATGGTCGCAGGCGAAGCGTCCGGCGACTTGCTGGCCGGTTTGTTGCTGCAGGGCATGCGAGGCCGCTGGCCCGAACTTCGATCGCACGGCATCGGCGGACCACGCATGGCGGCGCAGGGGTTCGATGCATGGTGGCCGCACGAAAAGCTCGCCGTGCGTGGTTACGTCGAAGTGCTGCGGCACTACCGCGAGATCGTGGGCATTCGAAAGCAGCTCGCGGCGCGGCTGCTTGAGAAGCCGCCGCAAGCCTTCATCGGTGTCGATGCGCCCGATTTCAATCTCGATCTCGAAGCCACGCTCAAGGACAGGGGGGTCAAGACGATTCATTTCGTGTGTCCGTCGATCTGGGCCTGGCGTGCCGAGCGCATAGCCAAGATTCGTTCGAGTTGCGACCACGTGCTCTGCATCTTTCCGTTCGAGCCTGAGTTGCTGGGGCGAAACGGCGTTGCGGCCACCTATGTCGGCCATCCGTTGGCCAACGTGATTCCGATGACCCCCGACAAGGCAGCAGCCCGCCGTGCGCTGGGCTTGGGCGAGGGCGAGGGCGATGAAGTGCTTGCCGTGCTTCCCGGTAGTCGCGAATCAGAGGTGCGCTACCACGCGAAGCCGTTCTTCGAAGCGGTTGCGCTGCTGCGCAGGTCGAAGCCGAATCTGCGCGTGGTCGTTCCAGCGATTCCTGCGTACCGCCCGCAGATAGAAGATGCCGCCCGAGCCGCCGGTGTTGTCGAGGGCATGACCGTACTCGACGGCCAGTCGCACGCTGCGCTGGCAGCCTGCGACCTCACCTTGATCGCGAGTGGGACGGCGACGCTCGAAGCCGCACTGTTCAAACGGCCGATGGTGATTGCCTACGCCATGAACCGTCTCTCGTATCACATCATGAAGCGCAAGCAGTTGCAGCCCTGGGTGGGGTTGCCCAACATTCTCTGCGGCGAGTTCGTTGTGCCTGAATTGATACAGCAACATGTAAATCCTGGTGAGCTCGCTGCGGCGCTCTTGGATTGGCTGGATGCACCTGCCAGAATTGCGGCCGTCCAGGAGAAATTTTCGGCGCTGCATGCCACCTTGCAACGCGATACGGCCACACTCGCCACCGATGCCATCGAACAAGTCATCCACGCCTGAAGGCAGGGCGCGCGCCAAAGCGGCCCGACATGCGCAAAGGCCCCTCGACTGGGATCCAGTCGGCTTGATGGCGGGCGTCGATGAGGCAGGCCGTGGACCGCTGGCAGGTCCCGTGTACGCGGCTGCTGTGATCCTTGACGACACCAAGCGCATTCGCGGCCTGAACGACTCCAAAGTGCTCACCGCGCTTCAACGTGACCGGCTCTTCGATCAGATTCGTGAAAAGGCGCTGTGCTGCTCGGTCGCACAAGCCAGCGTCGAAGAAATCGACACGCTCAACATCCTGCACGCGACCATGCTGGCCATGAAGCGCGCAGTCGAGGGGTTGCGACTCAAGCCGGTCAAGGTTCTGGTCGACGGCAACCGCATTCCGACCATCGATGTCCTGGCCGAAGCCGTCATCGGCGGCGATGCGCTCGTCAAGTCGATTTCTGCAGCTTCCATCCTCGCCAAGGTCACCCGCGACCGGCATTGCGAAGAGCTGCATGCCGAGTTCCCCCACTACGGTTTTGCCTCGCACAAGGGCTATGGCACACCGGAGCATCTCGAAGCGCTGCGCAAACATGGCGCCTGCAGGCATCACCGCAGGTTCTTCAGCCCCGTGGCCGCCACCTTCACGACAGCGCAGGGCCAGACGGTGACGGTTTCGGTCTCGTGACCACCAGCGAGCCGCAGTTCGTCACCTCGCCGGCCAACGCGCTGGTCAAGGACCTGCGTCGCCTGGCGCAGGACAGCACCGCCTATCGCAAGCAGCAACGCATCTGGCTGGAAGGCGACCACCTGTGCCGCGCGGCGCTCGACCGTGGCGTGCAGCCCGCACTGGGCGTGTTTTCAGAGTCGCTCTGGAGCGAAGCAGCACTGCAATGGCAAGGGCACGGCGGCAAGACGGTGGTGATGGCTGATGCATTGTTTGCGAGCGTGAGCGGGCTGGAGTCGCCGTCTCGCATGGGCTTTGTGATCGACATGCCGTCACAGCCCGCCATCAAGACCGGCGTTGCGACTGTGGTGCTCGATGGACTGCAGGACCCCGGAAATGTCGGTGCCATCCTCAGAAGCGCTGCGGCATTTGGCTTCCGCCAGGTGGTCGCCATGAAGGGGACGGCGGCACTGTGGAGTCCCAAGGTTCTGCGCGCCGGCATGGGCGCGCATTTCGGCCTTCACCTGCTCGAAGGGTCGGCATTGACTGATGTCCAGGCGCTGGATGTACCGGTGTTGGTGACCAGTTCGCATCACGGCGAATTCCTCCACAAGGCTCAGTTGCCATGGCCGTGCGCCTGGGTGCTGGGCCATGAAGGGCAGGGCGTGAGCGCCGCGCTGGAGGCCGTTGCGACGACCTCGGTACGCATCGCGCAGCCGGGCGGCGAAGAGTCGCTCAACGTGGCCTCTGCCGCAGCCATTTGTCTGCACGCAAGCGCCACCGCGCGAGGCTGAAGGTCATAGGCGTCGGCTATAATCAGGGGCTTTCCCGCAAACCCCGTACGCCTAGCGCATTCAAGCCATTTCCCTGACAAGAGTTCACTCGCGAAACACACTTTCGCGGGTCGCAACGCAGAAGTAGTTTTCTCGTCGCACTTGAACCTGGGCGTACCCGTAATCATTCGGAGAACCCAGTGCTTTTGTCTCAACAGGGAACCGCCCCTCACGCCATCCTGGCGATTGAGGCTCGGACGGCACCCGCCCTTCTGGCGCTTGCCGACGGCACGGTCTTTATCGGTAAATCGATTGGTGCCACCGGCACCACCACCGGCGAAGTCGTGTTCAACACGGCCATCACCGGTTACCAGGAAATCCTCACAGACCCGAGTTACTGCCAGCAGATCGTGACGCTCACGTATCCGCACATCGGCAACTACGGCATCAACGAGGAAGACGTCGAAGCCGCCAAGGTCCATGCCGCGGGCCTCATCATTCGCGACCTGCCCCTCATCGCATCCAACTTCAGGTCCACCCAGACCCTGTCCGACTACCTGCGCGCGCAGAACACCGTCGCCATTGCCAACATCGATACACGCAAGCTCACCCGCATGCTGCGAACCAAGGGCGCGCAAAACGGCGCGATCGTGGGTCTTGCAATCGGCGCAGAAGTCACGCCGGCCACCGTCGACAAGGCGATTGCTGCCGCGCGAAGTGCGCCGAACATGAGCGGGCTCGATCTCGCGCAGGTCGTGTCGGTCCAGGATGCCTACGACTGGAAACAAACCGAGTGGCAACTCGGCACGGGCTACGGCACGCAAGATTCGCCGAAGTACCACGTGGTCGCATTCGACTACGGCGTAAAGAAAAACATCCTGCGCATGCTGGCCCAGCGCGGCTGCAAGGTCACCGTGGTGCCCGCGAAGACGCCAGCGTCGCAAGTGCGCAAGCTCGACCCCGATGGCGTCTTTCTCTCCAACGGGCCCGGCGACCCCGAGCCCTGCGACTACGCGATCGAAGCCACGCGCGACCTGATCGAAGCCGGATACCCGACCTTCGGCATTTGCCTGGGCCACCAGATCATGGCGCTGGCCTCCGGCGCGAAGACCTTCAAGATGAAGTTCGGCCACCACGGCGCCAACCATCCGGTCAAGGATCTGGACGACGGTCGCGTGAGCATCACCAGCCAGAACCACGGTTTCGCCGTGGACGAAAAGACCTTGCCCGCCAATTTGCGCGCCACGCACATCAGCCTGTTCGACGGAACGCTGCAGGGCCTGGCCCGCACCGACAAGCCGGCGTTCTGCTTCCAGGGCCACCCGGAAGCATCGCCCGGCCCGCACGACATCGCCTATCTCTTTGATCGCTTCATCGGTCTCATGAGTGCCGCCACAGACAAGGCAGGAGCCAACAAGTAAATGCCAAAGCGTACAGACATCAAGAGCGTCCTCATCATCGGGGCCGGCCCCATCATCATCGGCCAGGCGTGCGAGTTCGATTACTCGGGCGTGCAGGCCTGCAAGGCGTTGCGCGAGGAGGGCTACAAGGTCATCCTCATCAACAGCAACCCGGCGACGATCATGACCGACCCGGCCACGGCCGACGTGACCTACATCGAGCCGATCACCTGGCAGACGGTGGAAAAGATCATCGCCAAGGAGCGCCCGGATGCGATCCTGCCGACGATGGGCGGACAGACCGCGCTCAACTGCGCGCTCGACCTGTGGCACCACGGCGTGCTCGAAAAATACAAGGTCGAGCTGATCGGCGCCACGCCCGAGGCCATCGACAAGGCCGAAGATCGCCAGAAGTTCAAGGAAGCGATGACCAAGATCGGATTGGGCTCGGCCCGCTCCGGTATTGCGCATTCGATTGATGAAGCCTGGGCCGTGCAGAAGACCGTGGGCTTTCCTACCGTCATACGCCCCAGCTTCACGCTAGGCGGCACCGGCGGCGGCATCGCCTACAACCCGGAAGAATTCGAGATCATCTGCAAGCGCGGACTTGAAGCATCACCCACCAGCGAGCTGCTCATCGAAGAGTCGCTGCTCGGCTGGAAAGAGTTCGAGATGGAGGTCGTGCGCGACAAGGCCGACAACTGCATCATCATCTGCTCGATCGAGAACCTCGACCCGATGGGCGTGCACACCGGTGACTCGATCACGGTTGCGCCCGCGCAGACGCTGACCGACAAGGAATACCAGATCATGCGCAACGCATCCATTGCGGTGCTGCGCGAGATCGGTGTGGACACCGGCGGCTCCAACGTGCAATTCGCGATCAACCCCGACGACGGGCGGATGGTCGTGATCGAGATGAACCCGCGTGTGTCGCGCTCTTCGGCGCTGGCATCCAAGGCCACCGGTTTCCCGATCGCCAAGGTCGCCGCCAAGCTGGCCATCGGCTACACGCTCGACGAGTTGCGCAACGAAATCACCGGCGGCGCAACACCCGCGAGTTTCGAGCCGAGCATCGATTACGTGGTCACCAAGATTCCCCGTTTTGCCTTCGAGAAATTCCCGATGGCCGATTCACGTCTCACCACGCAGATGAAGTCGGTGGGCGAGGTGATGGCGATGGGCCGCACCTTCCAGGAATCGTTCCAGAAGGCATTGCGCGGACTCGAAGTCGGCGTCGACGGCCTGAACGAAAAGACACAGGACCGTGAAGTGCTCGAAAAGGAACTCGGCGAGCCGGGTCCCGAGCGCATCTGGTATGTCGGCGATGCGTTCGCGCAGGGCCTCACCGTCGATGAGGTGTTCGACCTCACGAAGATCGACCGCTGGTTCCTCGTGCAGATCGAGGAGATCGTCAAGATCGAGCTGGAACTCGAGAAGATGTCGCTCGACCAGATCGACGCTGCAACGCTCACCATGCTCAAGCAAAAGGGCTTTTCCGACAGGCGTCTCGCGCGCCAGCTCAAGACCACCGACAAGGTGATCCGCGAGAAGCGTCGCGCGCTCGGTGTGCGTCCGGTTTACAAGCGGGTTGATACCTGCGCCGCCGAATTCGCGACCGACACGGCCTACATGTATTCGACGTACGAATCCGCCACGTATGGTGGCGTGCCCGAATGCGAATCGGACCCGACCGATCGCAAGAAGATCATGGTGCTGGGCGGCGGGCCCAACCGCATCGGGCAGGGCATCGAGTTCGATTACTGCTGCGTGCATGCAGCATTGGCGATGCGCGAAGACGGTTACGAGACCATCATGGTCAACTGCAATCCCGAGACGGTGTCCACCGACTACGACACCTCCGACCGCCTGTACTTCGAGCCGCTGACGCTGGAAGATGTGCTTGAAATTGTCGACAAGGAAAAGCCGCTCGGCGTGATCGTGCAGTACGGCGGCCAGACGCCGCTCAAGCTCGCGCTGGGCCTGGAGGCCGAGGGTGTGCCCATCATCGGCACCAGCCCCGACATGATCGATGCGGCCGAAGACCGCGAACGCTTCCAGAAGCTGCTGCATTCGCTCAACCTGCGCCAGCCGGCCAACGCCACCGCGCGTACCGAAGCTGAAGCGCTGGAGAAAGCATCTGCACTCGGTTATCCGCTGGTCGTGCGTCCAAGCTACGTGCTCGGCGGACGCGCGATGGAAATCGTGCATGAGCAGCGCGACCTCGAGCGCTACATGCGCGAAGCCGTGAAGGTCTCGCACGATTCGCCGGTGCTGCTCGACCGCTTCCTCAATGACGCGATCGAGTGCGATGTCGATTGCCTGCGCGACCCCACCGGCCGTACGTTTATCGGCGGCGTGATGGAACACATTGAACAGGCCGGTGTGCACAGCGGTGACTCCGCCTGCTCGCTGCCGCCGTACTACCTCTCGCAACCCACGATCGACGAGATCAAGCGCCAGACCTCGGCGATGGCCGACGCGCTCAACGTGGTTGGCCTGATGAACGTGCAATTCGCGATCCAGGAAGTGGGCGGCAAGGACGTGATCTACGTGCTCGAAGTCAACCCGCGAGCGTCCCGCACCGTGCCATTCGTGAGCAAGGCCACCGGCATCCAGCTGGCCAAAGTCGCGGCGCGCTGCATGGTCGGGCAATCGCTGGCTTCGCAAGGCATCGACAAGGAGGTCACGCCGCCGTACTTCAGCGTGAAGGAGGCCGTGTTCCCCTTCGTGAAATTCCCTGGCGTGGACACCATCCTCGGCCCGGAAATGAAGTCCACCGGCGAAGTGATGGGCGTTGGAAAGACGTTCGGCGAGGCCTTCGTCAAGAGCCAGCTGGGTGCAGGCACCAAGCTGCCCAGGCCGACGGACGCCGTGAAGAAGATCTTCCTGACCGTGAAGAACAGCGACAAGCCGCGCGCCGTCGAAGTGGCGCGCCAGCTGGCTGCGCAGGGCTTCGAGCTGGTCGCAACCAAGGGCACGTCGGCCGCGATCAATGCTGCGGGCATCCCCTGCGAGACCGTCAACAAGGTCACCGAAGGCCGCCCGCACGTCGTGGACATGATCAAGAACAACCAGATCGTGATGGTGATCAACACCGTGGAAGAGCGGCGCAATGCGATCGCCGATTCACGCGCGATCCGCACGTCTTCGCTGCTGGCCCGGGTGACGACATTCACCACCATCTTCGGCGCGGAAGCGGCCGTCGAGGGCATGAAATACATGGACGACCTCGGGGTCGTTTCCCTGCAGGAATTGCACGCGCAACTGGCCTGACCTGATTGCGTTTTTAGAAGAACCTGGAGTTTCAAAGTGGCCACCATTCCCATCACCAAGCGCGGCGCCGAAAAGCTCAAAGCCGAGCTGCACAAGCTCAAGACCGTGGATCGCCCCTGGGTGATCAATGCCATCGCTGAAGCGCGCGCGCAGGGCGACCTGTCCGAGAACGCCGAATACGAAGCAGCCAAGGACAGGCAGGGCTTCATCGAAGGCCGCATCAAGGAAATCGACAGCAAGCTGGCCGCCGCGCAGATCATTGATCCGACTTCGCTCGAAATCAGCGGCCGTGTCGTGTTCGGCGCGACCGTCGACCTGGAAGACGAGCAGTCGGGCGAGAAGGTCCGCTACCAGATCGTGGGCGAAGACGAAGCCGATCTGAAGCTGGGCCTCGTCAACATCTCCAGCCCTATCGCCCGCGCCATGATTGGCAAGGAAGAGGGCGACACCGCGATCGTCGAAGCGCCCGGTGGCGTGCGGCGCTTCGAGATTGTCCGCGTCCATTACCTGTGACGCGCTGACCTCATGAATTCAGCCTGGAAGCAGCGCACCGGGCTGCTGGCGGCAGTGCTCTGGTGGGGAAGCCTCACTACCGTCGGCTTCCTGGTCGTCCCGATGCTCTTTGCGCATCTGCCGACACCCGCCGATGCGGGCCGGATGGCGGCGAAGCTTTTCGCGGCGCAGATGTGGGTCTCGCTCGCGTGCGGTCTCGTCGTGATGATGGCAGCGCGCGCCAGCACCGAGGGTTCACCGATGGGCTGGGCCGATGGGGCGCTGCTGTTTGTGTTCGCCGGCTTGCTGCTGGCGCTGCTGGTGGAGTTCGCTGTCGCGCCTCGCATCATGGCGCGGGAGAATTTGAAGGTATGGCACTCCGTGGGGAGTGCGATGTATTTTGCGCAGTGGGTTTGCGCAGGGGTCGTGATGTGGAAGGCCTTGCGGCTGTCATCCCGGGCTTGACCCGGGATCCACCGCGAAGCGGAAGTGGCGCTTGATCACGCGCTGCATGGATTGCGGATCAAGTCCGCAATGACAACCTTTTATCGGCTGTCTGCCGGACTTGATCCGGCATCCATGCATTCGGGTTTCAAGTCTGCCGACCCTTCTTGATCGACTTCTGCTTGGGCGGTTTGGCGCGGCGTACCTGCCCGCCGGACGTCAGGCGCTGGTTGCCCAGGACGCGCAGCGTCTTGACTTCCGGCCGCTGGCCGCCGCGCTTGCTGTATTTCAGCACCTTGAATTCGCGCGGGGCGGCGCCGCCCTTGCGTTCTTCGTCGACGGTCTTTTCCTTGTCGACCTTGGGCCGCCAGAGGACGAGTAGCTTGCCGATGTGCTGGATGGGTGCAGCTTCGAGCTCTTCGCAGAGTTCGTTGTAGATGGATTCCCGGGTCGTGCGGTCATCACCCAGGACGCGGATCTTGATGAGGCCGTGGGCGTTGAGCGCCGCATCGGTTTCTTTCTTGATCGCCGGGGTGAGGCCGTCGTTGCCGATCATGACAACGGGGGCGAGGTGATGCGCTTCGGCGCGGTGCGCTTTGCGTTCGGCGATGGTCAACTTCAGTGCGGGCATGGGGCCGTATTATCCCCGGATGAGATTGGACAGATGAAAAAAAGCAAGAGTGGCAAGGTCAACAGGGCATGGCTCAACGACCACATGAACGATCCTTACGTCAAGATGGCGACCAAGGAGGGCTATCGCGCGCGCGCTGCGTACAAGCTCAAGGAGATTGATGAGCAGCTGGGCCTGATCAAGCCCGGCTACCTGGTCGTGGACCTCGGCTCGGCCCCCGGCGCCTGGAGCCAGTACGTGCGGCGCAAGTTTTCGCCGGGGGGCGCGGCTGCCGGAGAACTCAACGGCACGATCATTGCCATGGACATCCTGCCCATGGAGCCGATCGAGGGCGTGACCTTCATCCAGGGCGACTTTCGCGAGCCGGATGTGCTGGCCCGGGTCGCCCAGGCCCTGCAGGGGCGCAAGGCCGATGTGGTCATCTCCGACATGGCGCCCAACCTGTCAGGCATCGAATCGGCCGACGCCGCGCGGATGGCCCACCTGATCGAGCTGGCCATCGATTTCAGCCAGGCCCACATGAAGCCCGAGGGCGCCCTGGTGACCAAGATGTTTCATGGCAGCGGGTATAGCCAGCTTGTCAAGACCTTCAAGGAAACTTTCCGGGTGGTCAAGCCTCTAAAACCCAAGGCATCGCGCGACAAGTCATCCGAAACTTTTGTCATTGGCATGGGCCTGAAGCCCGAAAAAGTCGGCCGCGCAGACCCTGCGGAGTAAAGGCCTTTCGCCTGACTCGTCCGTAGCGAAAATACATCAGTCACAGGCTTGAAACGCCTAGAATGGTCAGCAACTAGTGCAGAACTCTTTCCGGAGACGCAGTTGAATAATCAGTGGTTCTCGAAAATCGCCGTGTGGCTTGTCATAGCCCTCGTGCTCTTTACCGTCTTCAAGCAGTTCGACACGCGAGGCGCGGCAGGCGCAACGGTCATTGGCTACTCCGATTTTCTGGAAGAAGTGCGTAACGGCCGTGTCAAGACCGCCGTGATCCAGGAAGGCGGGCAGGGCGGCACCGAAATCGTCGCCGTCACGCAAGACGACCGCAAGGTCCGCACGACAGCCACCTACCTCGACCGCGGCCTGGTCGGCGACCTGGTGAGCAACAAGGTCAAGTTCGACGTCAAGCCACGCGAAGAAGGTTCGCTCCTCATGACACTGCTGGTCAGCTGGGGCCCGATGCTCCTGCTCATCGGCGTCTGGATCTACTTCATGCGCCAGATGCAGGGCGGCGGCAAGGGCGGTGCGTTCAGCTTCGGCAAGAGCAAGGCACGCATGCTCGACGAGAACAACAACCAGGTCACCTTCGCTGACGTGGCTGGCTGCGACGAGGCCAAGGAAGAAGTCAAGGAAGTCGTGGACTTCCTGAAAGATCCGCAAAAATTCCAGAAGCTCGGCGGACGCATCCCGCGCGGCCTGCTGCTGGTCGGACCTCCCGGCACCGGCAAGACGCTGCTGGCCAAGGGCATCGCCGGCGAGGCCAAGGTTCCGTTCTTCTCCATCTCCGGCTCTGATTTCGTTGAAATGTTCGTCGGCGTGGGCGCGGCCCGTGTTCGTGACATGTTCGAGAACGCCAAGAAGAACGCACCCTGTATCATCTTCATCGACGAAATCGACGCGGTCGGCCGCCAGCGTGGCGCAGGCCTGGGTGGCGGCAACGACGAGCGTGAGCAGACCCTCAACCAGATGCTGGTCGAGATGGATGGTTTCGAAACCAACCTCGGCGTGATCGTGGTCGCTGCGACCAACCGCCCCGACATCCTTGATGCAGCGCTGCTGCGTCCCGGCCGCTTCGACCGCCAGGTGTATGTGCAGTTGCCCGACATTCGCGGTCGTGAGCAGATCCTGAACGTGCACATGCGCAAGATCCCGATCGGCCAGGACGTGAACCCCAACGTCATTGCGCGTGGCACGCCTGGCATGTCCGGCGCCGATCTGGCGAACCTGTGCAACGAAGCAGCTCTCATGGCCGCACGCCGCAATGCGCGCGTGGTGGAAATGCAGGACTTCGAAAAGGCCAAGGACAAGATCTTCATGGGCCCGGAGCGCAAGAGCGCGGTGATGGACGCCGAAGAGCTCAAGAACACGGCCTACCACGAGGCGGGTCACGCCATCGTCATGCTCAACATGCCCAAGCATGACCCGGTGCACAAGGTCACGATCATGCCGCGCGGCCGGGCACTGGGCGTCACCTTCTACCTGCCCGAGAAAGACCGTCATTCGCAGGACAAGGAATTCATGCTGGCAAATATCGCCAGCCTCTTCGGCGGGCGTATCGCCGAAGAAGTGTTCATGAACCAGATGACCACCGGTGCCAGCAACGACTTCGAGCGCGCGACCTCCATCGCACGCGACATGGTCATGCGCTATGGCATGTCCGACCTGATGGGCCCGATGGTCTATGCAGACAATGAAGGCGAAGTGTTCCTGGGCCGTTCGGTCACCAAGACCACGAACATCAGCGAGTCGACGATGCAAAAGGTCGACTCGGAAGTGCGCCGCATCATTGATGAGCAGTACGCCATGGCGCGCCGCATCATCGAGACCAATCGCGACAAGGTCGAGGCCATCACCAAGGCTCTGCTGGAGTGGGAAACCATCGGCCGCGAACAGCTCGACGACATCATGGCAGGCAAGGTGCCACGTCCTCCCAAGGATTGGACCCCACGCACGCAGCCCCCAGGCAGCAGCGGCAGCGGGGATTCGGGCGGATCGCCGGTTGCCGACCCGGCGCCGACCACAGCCTGATTCACATGCATCCAGAAGAAAAGGGGCCTCACGGCCCCTTTTTCCATGAGGACTGACGGCAAAATCGCGGCCATGCAATGGCAAACCTCCCGCTACCTCATTGACCTCACGCAACCGCGTGTGATGGGCATCGTCAACGTCACGCCCGATTCGTTTTCGGATGGAGGGCGTTATGCGACGACCCGGGCTGCCCTGGCGCACTGCGAGCAGCTGGTGGCGGAAGGCGCGCACATCCTGGACATCGGTGGCGAATCGAGCCGCCCCGGCACCCCGCCCGTCTCACTGGAAGAAGAGCTGACCCGGCTGCGGCCGGTCTTGCGCGAAGCGGTCGAGCTGGGTGTGCCGGTCTCGGTCGATACCTACAAGCCGGAAGTGATGCGCGAGGCGCTGGCCCTGGGCGCGGACATCATCAATGACATCTGGGCGCTGCGCCAACCGCGTGCGGTGGCCGCCGTTGCGGCCCACGCCAGCTGCGGTATCTGCCTGATGCACATGCACGGCGAGCCGCGCACGATGCAACGCTCTCCCATGGGAGGCGATGCCGTCCCCCAGGTCAGAGCTTTCCTGGAAGCAGCGTCCCGAAGGTTGCTGGAGGCCGGCGTGCGGCGCAGTCGCATCATGTGGGACGCCGGCATTGGCTTTGGCAAGACGGTGGAGCAGAACTTTGCCTTGCTCGCCCGCCAGAACGAATTGATGGAAGAGGGCTACCCCCTGCTCGCGGGCTGGTCGCGCAAGTCGTCGCTGGGTACCGTCACGGGGCTGCCGCTGAACGAGCGGCTCGCTCCCAGCATTGCCGCGGCGGTGCTTGCGGTCGATCGGGGGGCGCGTGTTGTGCGAGTGCATGACGTCAAGGAAACGCTGGCGGCGCTCCAGGTGCTGCGCGCGTTGAAGAGTGAGCAAGACCGGCTGACGCCGGCTGACAAAGAGAACACGGAGACACCCTGATGAGCAGAAAGTATTTCGGCACCGATGGCATTCGAGGCACGGTGGGCCAGGCGCCGATCACACCGGACTTCGTGTTGAGGCTGGCGCATGCCGTGGGTCGTGTGCTCAAGAGAACCGAGAACCGCCCGACGGTGCTGATAGGCAAGGACACCCGCATCTCCGGCTACATGCTGGAGAGCGCGCTGGAGTCCGGCTTCAATTCGGCAGGCGTCGATGTCGTGTTGCTCGGGCCATTGCCGACGCCAGGCGTCGCGTATCTCACGCGCGCGCAACGCGCGAGTCTGGGCGTGGTGATCAGCGCGAGCCACAACGCGTTCCCCGACAACGGCATCAAGTTTTTCAGTGCCAAAGGCACGAAGCTGCCCGATGAATGGGAGCTTGCAGTAGAAGCCGCGCTGGACGAGCCGCCGGTCTGGGCCGACTCGCCCAACCTGGGCAAGACCAAGCGGCTCGATGATGCAGCCGGACGCTACATCGAGTTTTGCAAGAGCACGTTTGCGAGCGACCTCACCTTGCGCGGCATGACGATTGCGGTCGATGCGGCGCACGGCGCTGCCTATCACATCGCACCCAAGGTGTTCCATGAACTGGGCGCCGAGGTCGTGTGCATCGGTTGTTCGCCCGATGGCTTGAACATCAATGACAACGTGGGTGCGACCCATCCAGAGGCGCTGGTCGCGCAGGTCAAGGCGAGCAAGGCGCACTTTGGCGTCGCGCTCGACGGCGATGCCGACCGGCTCCAGCTGGTGGATGCCGACGGTCGTCTCTATAACGGCGACGAGCTGGTTTACCTGATGGCTGTCGAGCGCCTGGATCGCGGTGAACCGGTGCCCGGCGTCGTGGGCACCCTGATGACGAACATGGCGGTCGAAGTCGCCTTGAACAAGCGCGGTGTGGAGTTCGTTCGCGCCAAGGTCGGCGACCGCTATGTGCTGGAAGAACTGCATGCGCGCGGCTGGCTGCTGGGCGGTGAGGGCTCCGGCCACCTGCTCGCACTCGACAGGCACACCACGGGCGACGGCCTGATCAGCGCGTTGCAGGTGTTGCAGGCCGTGGTGCGCAGCGGCAAGACGCTTGCGCAATTGCTGCAGGATGTTCAGCTCTTTCCGCAGACGCTGCTCAACGTGCGGCTCGCGCCCGGACAGGACTGGAAAAAAAGCGAGGCCCTCGCGCGCGAGACCCGGCGTGCAGAGGCTGAACTCGAAGGCACGGGGCGCGTCCTTATTCGCGCGAGCGGCACAGAGCCCTTGCTGCGGATCATGGTCGAGGCGCGCGATGCCACGGTCGCGCAGTCAACGGCCGAGCGCCTGGTTCGAGCGGTAAAGGAAGGCTGATGGGGCAGGCAAGCGTTGTCGCTGTGCATTCGAGCGCCGCGCACAGTTTCAGCAAATTCGCTGCAGATTCCATCGAACTGGTCGCAGGGCTTGGCGTGCGGGGCGATGCGCACGCCGGCCAAACGGTCAAGCACCGATCACGCGTCAAGCGCGATCCTCACGCGCCCAATTTGCGGCAGGTGCACCTGATTCACGCAGAGCTGTTCGATGAGTTGATGGCCGTCGATCACGCGGTCTGGCCCGGCGACATGGGCGAGAACATCACGACGCGCGGCGTCGATCTGCTGGCGCTTCCGACAGGTGCCCGTTTGCGAATCGGCAAAGATGCCGTCGTCGAAGTCACCGGCTTGCGCAATCCGTGTTCGCAAATCGACAAGTTCCAGCGCGGATTGATGCAAGCCGT
Organism: Caenimonas sp. SL110; assembly: GCF_001044395.1. Lineage (GTDB taxonomy): Bacteria > Pseudomonadota > Gammaproteobacteria > Burkholderiales > Burkholderiaceae_C > Ramlibacter. The sequence continues at coordinate 219,186 of NZ_JANU01000006.1, read as the reverse complement.
GCTGGGCCAGGGTGAACGCGGCGAGCTCGTGCGCAAGGCGGGGGTGATGGGGGTGGTGATAGCGGGCGGCGAGGTGAAGGCGGGGGACACGGTTGAAGTGTTGCTCCCCGCTTTGCCTCATGTGCCGCTTGCGCCGGTTTGACGTCTGGCTGTCATTGCGGGCTCGACCCGCAATCCATGTATTCGACGGCCGTAGCCGCTACGCGGTGGATGCCGGATCAAGTCCGGCATGACATCCCAGATCAGTAGTTGTTCAACACCGCAGTGCCGTCAGCACCGATCAACCCACCGTCGTTCCGGGTGATCACCACCGTGGCCGAACGCGGACGCGCCGCCGCACCACCAGCGCCGTAACCGGCATTGCCCGGCCAGTGGCTCAGGTACTTGGTCGGATCGGCAATGTTGGCCTTGCTGATCGTCTCGCCCGGATGCTGGATGTTCACGAAGATCGCCTTGCCGTCCGGCGACTCGACGATGCCGGTGATTTCGCAGTCCTTCGGTCCCACCAGGAAGCGGCGCAGCGTATCGGGCGTGGGCTTGGCGCCGATGCGCGTTGTCACGACCAGCGCGCTGCCGTCGGCCTTGGTGTAGTTGATGTTCTGCGCCACACCATCGCCGACCTGTCCGGCCTTGCCGATCAGCATCATGCAGTTGGTGACATCGGTGTAGGCGCCGTCATCGGTCTGGATGAAGCACAGGCCCGTCTTGGGGCTGAACCACAAGCCATCAGGGCTGGAGAAGTCCTGGTCCGCCGTCAGTGACGAGAGGTTGACCCTGGACGTGTCTGCATCGGACTGCGCGCCAAAGAGGTACACGTCCCAGGTGAAGGCCACGGCGGCCGGCTCGCCCGCGTTTTCCTTCATGCGGATGATGTGGCCGTTGATGTTGCCAGGTGCCGATGCTGCCGTTGGCGCGTCGGTGTAGGCGCGCGGGTTGGCTGCATCAACGCCTTGCTGACTGCTGCCGCTCGGATCGATCTTGCGGTTGCTGTTGTTGGTGAGCGTGTAGTACACCTCGCCGGTGACCGGATGCACGGCGCACCACTCGGGGCGATCCATCTTGGTGGCGCCGACAGCATCGGCTGCCAGACGCGCATTCACCAGCACGTCGGCCTGGTCTGCAAAGTCGTACGTGGCATGAGCCGCGATCGCTGCGTTGCCGATGTCCAGCTCGATCCAGTTGCCCGATCCATCGACGTTGAACTTCGCGACGTACAGCTTGCCGTTGTCCAGGTACTTGTCGCCGGTGGTGATGCGGTTGGCCGGGTTGGCGTCTGCTGCGACCCAGTTGGCAGCGGACACGAACTTGTACATGTATTCGCCGCGCGAGTCGTCGCCCATGTAGACGGCCAGCGGCTTGCCCACGATCTGCTTGCCGAACGCGCCGCTCTCGTGCGCGAAACGGCCCAGGGCCGTGCGCTTGCGAATCGCCTGCGTCTTGTCATAGGCATCGACTTCGACCATGTAGCCGAAGGTGTTGAGCTCATTGCGATAGTCGTCGGAGCCGTCTGCCGAAACGCCCAGCTTGCTGATGTTCCAGCGTGCGTACTTGTCGCCAGCGCCAGCTGTTTCCCAGCCGTGACGGCTGGCCGCGCCCTGGTTGCGACCGTAGCGGACAAGCGAGACCACGCTCTTTGCCGTGGAGCCACCGCGCGCTGCGTCATCTGCCGCGCCGCGCGTGAAGTAGCCGGCCCAGTTCTCTTCGCCGGTCAGGAACGTGCCCCAGGGCGTGTAACCCGTGCCGCAGTTGTTGATGGTGCCGCGGCAATCATTGCCGGTCACCGAGAACTTCGTCTTCATCAGCGCGTTGCCACGGGCCGGACCGTTGATCAGCATGGGCGTGAATGGCGTGACGCGGCGGTTGTAGGCCGAATCCTTTTGGTAGGCGAACTTGCCGCTGACCTTGCGCACTTCGACGAACGACAGGCCGTGTGCCGGAATTTCCTTGTCGGCTTCTGCCGGAGGACGCGGGTTGGCCGTGACACCACCTGCGTGCAGGAACTGGTCGGTCAGCGCTTCGTGGTTCATCGCGAGAATGGCGCGCTCGGAGCCGGCGACATCGCGTGCGGTGCCGGCTGCGTTCAGGCCGAAGTACTCCATGCCGTCGTGGTGATCGCCGGCGCGGTTGTCAAAGTCGGTGTCGGTGCCGTCGTTCTTGTAGGCAGGCGTCACGGCGTTCAGCGGATCGCCCACGGCATACAACACCGTCGCGGTATAGCCAGCCGGAACGGACAGCACATCGGCGGTGCTCTTGGCCACTGGCGAGAAGCTCAGGCGCAGGGCCGGATCGGCTGCAGGTGGAGCTGCGACGGCATCGCCGTCACCGCCGCCACAGCCGGTCAACGGCAAGGTGGCAAGCACCGCGGCGCCTGCGCTACCCATGCCGACGCGCAGCATGCCGCGGCGTGACAGGCGTGCGTCGAGCACGTCGTTGAATGACGGGTTGTCGCTGGTGTTGGAGTTTTCTTCGTGGTGCGAGATTTCTGAGCTCATGGGCTGTTGCCTTTCTTGTGGGCGCGTTGTGTGAATGACTTGATTTGCGTGAAGAAGCAACCCGCGAGCGTAGAAAGGAGTGATGACAGGACTGTTAAATCACAAGTCAGGGGCTTTCATCGTCCTGCAACAAAGCAAGGTGACGATGCGGCCTCATGAAAGTACGTCCGCTTCACCTCGCTGCCCTGGTTGTCGCTGCGATCCGTGGCCTTGCCGAGTTCGCTTCGCTGCAGCGCTGGCGGCTGCGTCAGGCATGGATGAATGAGCGGGGCTTGCGCTGACTGGCAGCGCCGGGATCAGCGAGCTCGAAGAACTCGCCAGCGTGATTGCGCTGGCAAGGGGGCGCATTGATGTCGAGGTCGCGTGCGAGGTGCAGGGACCGCACGGTGCAAGCTTGCCGGTGCATCTGGTCACGCTGGGCAACCCGCATGCGCCGGCAGCCGTTGGCTACTTCGGCGGCGTTCACGGCCTTGAACGTATCGGCTCCTCGGTTTTGATTGCGTGGCTTCGCAGCCTGGTGGGGCGGCTTGAATGGGATTCGTCGCTGCATGACATCCTTGCGGCCGTGCGTGTGGTGTTCATGCCGATCGTCAATCCGGGCGGCATGCTGCGCGGCACGCGCGCCAACCCCAACGGCGTGGACCTGATGCGCAATGCGCCCGTCGAGGCGAGCGAGCCGGTGCCTTTCCTGATTGGCGGCCAGCGCATCAGCTCGGGGCTGCCGTGGTACAGGGGCAGGGCGGGCCAGCCGATGGAAGCTGAGAGCACGGCGATGTGTGCGACGGTGCAGCGCGAACTCTCGGGTCGTGCGTTCTCGCTGGCGCTGGATTGCCACTCGGGCTTCGGCATGCGCGACCGGCTTTGGTTTCCGATGGCGCATCGCCGCCAGCCCTTCCATTGCCTCGGGCAGTTGCATGCACTCCACGAAATCTTCGAGAGCAGCAACCCGAACCACCAGTACGTCATGGAGCCGCAGAGCCTGCAGTACCTCGCGCACGGCGACTTGTGGGATCACCTGGTGATCCGGGCGCAGGCGGCAAATCCCGGCCATGTGTTCTTGCCGCTGACGCTGGAGATGGGCTCGTGGCTGTGGGTGCGCAAGAACCCGCGCCAGCTCTTTTCGCGCCACGGCATCTTCAACCCGCTGATTGCGCACCGGCAGGAGCGTGTGCTGCGAAGGCACCTGGCCCTGCTGGATTTTTCATTGCGCGCTGCGGCGTCTGCTTCGCGCTGGGTGCCGCAGGGGCAGGCACTGGCGCAGCACCACGAGCAGGCGCTTGCGCGCTGGTACTCGCGCGCTGCCTGAACCTGCGGGCGGCTGTCATCAAACTGCCGCGCGACTGCCACAAACGCGTCACCCATCGTTTGCAGACTCGGGCTCACCAGAAACCCAAGGAGACCCTCGATGAACGAACTCCCGAATCCAACATTTGCGCTGTCACCGGTATCCCTGCCACGGGGGTCACTTCACCGCCCTGAACAAACTGCCCACCCGAACGGGCGCGGCGCTGCGCTGGTTTCGTGGGCTCGTCACCAGGACGAAGTCCGTCAGGCGCAGCGCCTGAGGTACCAGGTCTTTGCGCAGGAGATGGGCGCCAGGCTGGAGACGAAGATCGAGGGCCACGACGCCGACCTCTTCGATGATTTTTGCGAGCACCTGCTGGTGCGCGACCCCGAATCGCTCGAAGTCATCGGCACTTATCGCGTGCTGACGCCGGCGCAGGCCACGCGTGCCGGCAGCACCTACAGCGATACCGAATTCGACCTCACGCGCTTGCGCGGACTGCGCGATCGCTTTGTCGAACTGGGCCGCAGCTGCGTTCACCGCGACCACCGGCACGGCGGCGTGATCCTCGCGCTGTGGGGTGCTCTGGCCGAGTTCATGGCGCGCAACAAGCTGGACATGATGATCGGCTGCGCCAGCATTCCGATGCTGCACAACGGCGTGGTGAGCGGCGATGCGGCCGCGAGCATCTGGCGGCAGGTGCGCCAGACGAGTCTCGCGCCCATCGAATACCACGTGCTGCCGCGCCTGCCGCTGCCCATCGAGCGACTGGACGATTCCCTCAACGTCGAGCCGCCCGCGCTCATCAAGGGTTACCTGCGCCTGGGTGCGAAGGTGCTGGGCCCACCGGCCTGGGACCCGGACTTCAATTCGGCCGATCTTCCGATGATGATGCGCGTGTCGGACCTGCCGTCCCGATATCGCCGCCACTTTCACGGAGCCTGAGATGCGTGCCGCCTGGGACGCCTTCGGATCGCTGATCGATGGGCGTGCAGGCGGCGGCAACGCCGACCTCGACGACTCACCATTGCACACGCGACTGCGCACCGTCTTCATCTCCGACATCCACCTGGGCACTCCCGGCTGCCAGGCCGAGGCGCTGCTGGACTTCCTCAAGCACCACCGCTGCGACAACCTGTACCTGGTCGGCGACATCGTTGACGGCTGGCAGTTGCGCAGGCGCTGGTACTGGCCGCAGGCCCACAACGATGTGGTCCAGAAGGTGCTGCGCGCTGCGCGCAAGGGTTGCCGCGTCGTGTTTGTGCCGGGCAACCATGACGAGTTCGCGCGGCAGTTCGTGGGGCACCAGTTCGGCGGTATCCAGGTGCGCAGCGAGGCAGTCCATGTCACAGCGGACGGCCACCAGCTGTGGGTGATCCACGGCGATTACTTCGATGGTGTGGTGCAGTGCGCGAAGTGGCTGGCCCATGTGGGCGACAACCTCTATGAATTCACGCTGCGCCTGAACCGCCACCTGAACCACCTGCGCATCCGGCTGGGGCTGCCGTACTGGTCGCTGTCGGCCTATCTCAAGCACAAGGTGAAAAAAGCGATGAACTACGTCACCGATTTCGAGCAGGCCGTCGCGCACGAAGCGCGCAGGCGCGGCCATGACGGCGTGGTCTGCGGCCATATCCACCGCGCCGAAATGCGCCTGATTGACGGCACCTTGTATTGCAACGACGGCGACTGGGTCGAAAGCCGCACGGCGCTGGTCGAGCACTTCGACGGCCGGCTCGAAATCATCAGCTGGTCGCCGCGCATCGCGCCATCGACCCGTGCGCAAAAGCGCCTGGAAAAGGAGACCGCATGAAGATCGCCCTGATCACGGACGCCTGGAAACCGCAGGTCAATGGTGTCGTGACGACACTGGTCGAGCTGGGCCGCGAGATGACCGAAGCAGGGCACGAACTGCTGGTGATCGAGCCCGGCATGTTCGCGACCCGCCCATGCCCTGGATATGCGGGCATCGATCTGGCCATCCGGCCAAAACGTGAGCTGACACGGCGGATGGATGAGTTTGCGCCCGACGCCATCCACATCTCCACCGAGGGACCGCTGGGTTGGGCGGGACGCAGGTACTGCATCGATCGCAAACTCGCCTTCACCACCGCGTTTCATACCAAGTTCCCAGAGATCGCCCATGCAGCCCTGCGGCTACCGGTGTCATGGGGCTATGCGCTGCTGCGTCACTTTCACAAGCCCTCATCGGGTGTGATGGTGCCTACCGAGAGCGTGCTGCGAATGCTGCAGGCGCGGGGATTTCGAAACCTGCGCGGCTGGACGCATGGCGTGGACACCCGCCTGTTCGACTTCCAGCCCCGGCCGCTGGACATCGCAGAGTTCCAGGGCATGCCGCGGCCCATCCTGCTTTATGTGGGGCGGGTGTCGTACGAAAAGAATATCCAGGCATTCCTGGAAACCGACTTTCCAGGAACCAAGGTGGTTTGCGGCGTCGGGCCTGTCCAGGCGCAGCTCCAGCAGCGATTTCCCCAGGTGCGCTGGCTGGGCCTGCAGGCGCGCGACCGGCTTGCCCGGATCTATGGCGCAGCCGATGTGTTCGTGTTTGCCAGCCATGCCGACACATTCGGCCTCGTCATGCTGGAGGCGATGGCCTGCGGCACGCCTGTGGCTGCGTTTCCGGTGGATGGGCCGCTCACCGTGCTGGGCCGCAAGAACGACGCCGGCCGCAGCCTGGGCGGGGCCATGCATGAGGATCTGCAGCAGGCCTGCTTCGGCGCCATGGGCGTTTCTCGCCACGAAGCGCGGGCCCGGGCGCTCGAATTCGGCTGGGCACATGCGGCACTTCTTTTTGAAACCTTCCTGGTCAATGCCTGGCAGCACCAGGCTCCGCCATCCCAGCGTCCAATATCCCAGCGTCAAATTCCTGTCACGAAATTGTCATCGCATGGACCCACACTGTCACCGAATCGTCACACTCACACCCATGCCCCCAGAAGCAACGCCAGCGCCGCATCCGCAGAAACCTGCACCTAGCGTCGCGTTCCTCGACCGCGACCACAGCATCCTCGCCTTCAATGAGCGCGTGCTCGACTGGGCGCACCGCAAGGAAGTGCCCCTGCTGGAGCGACTGCGTTACCTGTGCATCGTGTCCTCCAACCTCGACGAGTTCTTCGAGGTTCGCAAGGCACCGCACCTCACGGCCATGCAGGCCGGCGATGTGAAGGGTGAGTATTCCGTCCAGTCGTTCGAGGGCCTGGCGCGCGCGGCCCGCACGCTGGTGGACCGCCAGTACAAGCTCTACAACGAAGAGCTGATGCCCGCGTTCGCAAAAAAGGGAATCGAGATCGTCTCCAATGGCGACCGTTCCGCGTCGCAAAAGGCATGGGTGCACGAGTACTTCGAGCGCGAAGTCAGGCCGCTGCTGATTCCCGTGGGGCTGGACCCGGCCCATCCATTCCCGCAGGTTGCCAACAAGTCGCTCAACTTCATCGTGCAGCTGTCCGGCAAGGATGCGTTCGGGCGCGAGAACGACATTGCAATCGTCAAGGTGCCGCGTGTGCTGCCCCGGCTCATCCGCATGCCGGCGAAGGTGTCGGGCGGCAAGGCGCTTTTCGTTTCGCTGTCCAGTGTGATTCGCGCCCACCTGGACCTGTTGTTTGCAGGGCGGGGCGTGGGGCAGTTCTCGCAGTTTCGCGTGACGCGTCACTCGGACCTCGCAGTCGATGAAGATGATGTTCGCGATCTGCGCACTGCCCTGCGGCTGGGCCTGCAGCATCGCAATTACGGCCAGGCCGTGCGCCTGGAAGTGTCGGCGGGGTGCTCGGAACACCTGTCCTCGTTCTTGCTGCAGCAGTTCCACCTGCCCGAAGGCGCGCTGTATCGCGTGCCCGGTCCGGTGAACCTGGTGCGCATGCAGCAGCTCATCGACCTGGTGGATGAACCGAAACTGCTGTTTCCACCTTACCGGCCGACCTTTCCGGCGCAACTGCAGCCGGGCCGGTCGTTCTTCGAGCAGATCCAAAAGAGCGACGTGCTGATTCACCAGCCATTCGAAAGCTTCGATGGCGTCCTCGGGTTCCTTGCCGAAGCCGCGCGCGACCCGCAGGTGCTGGCCATCAAGCAGACCATCTATCGCACCGGCGCGGAGTCGGAGCTGATGGACCTGCTTCGCGAAGCCGTGAGGCGCGGCAAGGAAGTCACTGTGGTCGTGGAGCTGAAGGCGCGCTTTGACGAAGAGGCCAACATCAACTGGGCCGAGAGCCTGGAGGCCATCGGCGCGCAGGTTGTCTATGGCGTGGTCGGCCTCAAGACCCACGCGAAGATGCTGCTGGTGACCCGGCGCGAAGGCAAGCGGCTGGTGCGGTACGCGCATCTTTCAACCGGCAACTACAACCCGCGAACGGCGCGGCTGTACACCGACCTCAGCTTTTTGACGACCGATACCGGGCTCACCGCCGATATCGAAAACGTTTTCGTCCATCTGGCCAGCCACAGCCGTCTGCCGCGCCTGAACCAGTTGTGGCTTGCGCCATTTCACCTGCACCGAAAGCTGATCGAGCAGATCGACCTGCTGGCTGAAGGCGCAGCGCAGGGCAAGACCGCGCGCATCGTGCTCAAGATGAACGCACTGACCGACCAGCCGCTGATGCACGCGCTGGTTCGCGCAGGGCAGCGCGGCGTGAGCATCGACCTCATCGTGCGCGGGGCCTGCATGCTGCCCGCGCGCGTGCCGGGGGTGACGGACAACATCCGTGTGCGTTCCATCATCGGCCGCTTCCTGGAGCATTCGCGCGTCTTCTACTTTCGCCTGGACGAGCAAGAGCAGGTGTATCTGTCCAGCGCCGACTGGATGAACCGCAACATGCTGCGCCGGGTCGAGCTGGCATGGCCTGTGAACGATCCGGTGCTCCGGCAGCGGGTCATCGACGAGTGTCTCGTGGCTTACCTGCACGACGACCGCGACGCATGGGACCTGATGGCCGACGGGCACTACAAGCGAACGAAGGGCGCGACCGATCCGCAGGCGCATGGCGCGCAGCGCGCGCTGATGGCGCGGTACGCCGCGCCGGAAGGACAGGACGGGAACTGATATGGACCTGATACTTTGGCGACATGCGGAAGCGCAGGACGAAGCGCCCGACGGCGACGACCTGCAGCGTGCATTGACCAGCCGCGGCGAAAAGCAGGCCGCTCGCGTGGCAAGCTGGCTGGACCGGCAACTGCCCGAAGGCACGCGCGTGCTCAGCAGCCCGGCGGTGCGCTGCGAACAGACCGCCATTGCGCTGGACCGCAAGTTCAAGGTGCGAAATGAACTCGCGCCGGAAGCCACGGTAAAGGACATCCTGGAAACCGCGCAGTGGCCCGACGCCCGGCAAGCCGTGCTGATCGTGGGTCACCAGCCGGTGCTGGGCGAGACGATCGCTCACCTCATGGGTTTCCAGCTGCCGTCGTGCCCGGTGCGCAAAGGCGCCGTGTGGTGGTTTCGCACCCGCGAGCGCGATGGGCATGGCCAGACCATCCTGGTCGCCGTGCAATCGCCCGAAACGGTCTAGGACAGGCACCGTGAGCGACGACACAAGCGGCGACATGAATCGCACCCGCGTCTTCATGACCGGGGCCTTCCAGAGCCCGGCGGCGCCGGTGGAGGAGCGCGAGCATTACCTGGTGGTGGTCGAAGGTGCGCGGGCCGGCGAGCGTATCCGGCTGCAATCCACGCCGCTGCGATTTGGCAGGGCTGCCTCGTGCGACTTCGTGGTGCCCGATACCGAGGCATCGGGCCAGCACTGCGAGATCAGCGCCGGCGCGTCCGACGTGGAGGCGCTGGTGACCGACTTGCGCTCCACCAACGGATGCTATGTCGAAGGCCGTCGCATCGAGGGTGCTGCGCGTCTTGCGAGTGGCGCGCTGCTCCAGGTCGGGCGCCACGTGTTCCGGCACGAGTGGCTCTTCAAGGGCGAAGCGCACAAGGCGCAGGAGCTGGGCCGTGACCTCGAAAAGGCAAGGCACTATGTGCAGTCGCTGTTGCCGCCACCGATCAGCAGCGGCCCTGTGCTCACCGACTGGGTGTACGAGCCGTCCACCCAGCTCGGCGGCGATGCGTTCGGTTATCTCGACCTGGGCGGCGGCCTGCTGGCGGCTTACCTGATCGACGTTTCCGGCCACGGCGTGGGCGCCGCGATGCACAGCGTCTCGGTGATGAACGTCATGAGACAGCGTGCGCTGCCTTCGACCGATTTCTCCGATCCGGCGCAGGTGCTGGCCAGCCTGAACACCATGTTTCAGATGGAGAGCCACGACGGCATGTACTTCTCGATCTGGTACGGCGTCTACGACACCGTGAGCCGGTCGTTGGTCTATGCCTCCGGCGGCCATCATCCGGCCTACCTCGCAACGCCCGCAGACCCGGCGTTGGTCGCCCTGAAAACGCGCAGCCTGATCATTGGCGCAACGCCTGCCGCACGGTTCAGCGCTGCGCGCGTGGCGGTATCGCCCGGCGCGCGTCTCTACGTCTTCAGCGACGGTGTGTTCGAGATCGTGACGCGCGACGGCGCGCAATGGGGCCTCGAAGACATCATCCCGTTGCTCCAGGCGCAACCCGAAGCGGGTGTCACTGAATCGCAAAGGCTGTACCGCAAGGTGCGCGAAGCCGCGCGAGCCGGCCCGCTGGACGATGATTTTTCAATGGTGGTTGTCACATTTTCGTAACACCACGGACATAGGCTGAGTTGGCCTCCAGGAGCACGTATGGAAATCGAAGTTGATCAGGGTTCGGCGCCAGTGAATGTCGTGAGGTTGCGCGGCCGGCTCGATTCGGCCGGAGTCGACCAGGGCGAGACCCGTTTTTCTGCCGCTGTCGTCGCCAGGGGCAAGGACACCGCAGTCGACCTGTCGGGCATCAGCTTCCTCGCGTCCATGGGCATACGCCTTTTCATCACGAGCGCGCGCGCGCTGAACCAGAAGGGCGGCCGAATGGTCCTGTTCGGCGCATCCGAGATGGTGCAAACGGTGCTGGAGCATGTGGCACTGGACCAGGTCATGCCGGTTGTCGCCACCGAAGAAGAAGCGCTTGCGCGGCTCGCCGCCGCAGCGTGATGCATGTGATGCCGGCGATTGCGCTGCGCCAGAAGGTCGCACGAGGCCGTGATGAGAGCGGTGCGGTCCGAGAGGCGGTGCTGCAATTTCTGAACCGGTCGGGCGTGGACAGCGCAACCGTCTTCAAGGTCGAGCTGATCCTTGAAGAAACATTTGTCAATCTTGCGTGGCATGCCTTCGATGACGACCTCGAACACGAGGTGGAAATCGGGATCGAGCTTGACGGGTCGCAGCTCGTGATCGTGATCTCTGACGACGGCGTCGCTTTCGATCCCACGCAGGCACCCGAACCCGCGCGACCCACATCGCTGCACGATGCAGTGCCGGGCGGCCTGGGCCTCATACTGGTTCGCAAGTTTGCGCAATCTGTCACTTATGAGCGGCGCGATGCGCGCAATCGACTCACCATCTGTCTGGCGACAGACAAACCCGGAACCGTCTCATGAGAACCATCAAATCAGCTCGACGCCTTATCGAAACCAGCCCTGACGAGCCGGCCGCACGCATCCTCGCAAGGCTGGTGTTGTCGCTGGAAACCGAAGGCCCCTTCAAGCTCAATGACCTGTACTCGCTCAGTCCCGAGCACTTCGACCTCGCGATCGACGTGCTGCGCGACTGGCGGCTTGACAGGTACTACATGAGCAAGGCAAAGCTCTTTGACGTCTCGTGGCAACTGCGTGAATTGCAGGAGGCGAGCAAGTCGTGATTCAAGTGTCGTGGAGATGACATGTTGGCGCGTTAGCCTTCATGCTTGTCTCCAGATCGGCCTCCCGATCTTTCATGCCCTGATCCATCGGTCAGGGCATTTTTTTTGGCGCGCATTCACTCGTGAATGACTGCGTACTGTCACACAACTCTCCTATGGTTCGGTGCGCCGTCGACGCATTTGTCGCCGCATGAATTCACCAAGGAGAAAAGACTTGTCCGCAGATTACTTCGACCTCGCATCCGGCAATTTCAGCCAGGACTGGACCAACGCTGGCCTGATCACCGCCAATGATTCGTGGACCGGCGTGCCTTCCATCGTCGGCTACCTCGGTGACTACGACGCCGGCACGCTTGTTGATGTGAATGCGCAGGCCGTGACCGGTGCGATGGTGACGGTGGACGTCATCGCGAACCAGGCGAACCCCAGCACCTTGACCTCCGGTGGCGTCGCCGAGTTTGCGATCACCAATCCGGTTGTCGCCCTGCAAGGCTCCGGCACCGCCGATGCGCCCAACCTGGTGATCTATCTCAATGCGACAGGACGTGAGAGCGTCACCGTGAGCTACCTGCTGCGCGACGTCGATGGCGCGGTGGACAACGCCGTGCAGCAGGTCGCATTGCAGTACCGCATTGGCGGCACGGGTTCATTCGTCAACGTGCCTGCCGCCTATGTGGCCGACGCGACCACCGGCCCCAGCGTGGCGACCCAGACCAACAGCATCTCGGTCGTCTTGCCCGCTGAAGTGAACGGGCAGGCGCAGGTTGAAGTTCGCATCATCACGACCAATGCGACCGGCAGCGACGAGTGGGTCGGCATCGACGACATCAGCGTGACCAGCAGCCCCACCGTCGCACCCGTGGCCGTGCAGACGTTCACGCCGAATGCCAGCACGACTGAAGGCAGCTCGGACGCGTCGACGGCCCTTGCGCTCGATGCCAGCTGGATGGTGGTGGCCGATGACGAGGCCAATGTGCTGCGCGTCTACCCACGCAGTGGCGGCCCGGCAGTCGCCGAGTGGAGCTACGAAACCAACGGCCCGATGCTGGCAGGCGAACTGGACCTGGAAGGTGGCACGCGCATCGGCGACACGCTGTACTTCACCGGTTCCCACAGCAACACCAAGTCGGGCGGGGAAGACAACGCACGTGAAGCGATCTTTGCTGTGACTGTCAGCGGCACGGGCGCTGCCACGCAGTTCAACTACGTGGGCAAGTTCACCGGTCTCGAAGCAGCGCTGGCCACCTGGGACAGCTCCAATGCACACGCCCTTGGCGCCAATTACTTCGGCTTCACGGCTTCCGCTGCCGCCGGTGTGGTGCCCGAAGGCGTGAACGGGTTTTCGATCGAGGGCCTCACTGCATCGCAGGACGGCACGCAGCTGTTCATCGCATTTCGCGCGCCGCAAGCTGACGGCGTGGCTCGCACCGATGCGTTGATCGTGCCGGTCAACCTTGCGGGGTTGCTGGAAGGATCGCCGGTTTTCGGCGCGCCCTTCGAACTGGATCTGGGCGGCCGGGGCATCCGCTCCATCGAGAAGGCCGCGACGGGCGGCGATTACCTGATCGTTGCCGGTCCGGCTGCCGGCGCGACATCGCTGGTCACCCATGACTTTCGCATCTTCCGCTGGGACGGCACGAGCAGCACGGCGACGCAACTCGATGTCAACCTCGACGCGCTGCGCGACACGACAGGCGGCAGCTTCGAGTCCATCGTGGAAGTGCAGAGCACCGCCCAGGGCACGCTGGTGCAACTGCTGCAGGACAACGGCGACACGATCTGGGCTGGACAGACGCTGGTCTCCAAAGACCTCGCGCCGGGCCTGCAACAGTTCCAGGGCAACTGGGTCACGCTCGGCGCGAACGTCACCGACACAGCGGCGCCGGTGCTGGCAGGCACCAGTCCATCCACCGGCTCCGCCACAGTTGGTGTTGCAGCCAACATCGTGCTGCAGTTCGACGAGGGCGTGGTGCGTGGCACGGGCAACTTCGTCATTCGCAAGGCCGCTGACGACAGCATCGTCGAGACGATTTCGGTGAATGCGGCGAACGTTGCGTTCAACTACAACGCGGTCACGATCAATCCGTCTGCGAACCTGCTGTCGACCACGGCCTACTACGTTCACGCGGACAACGGCGCGGTGATGGACCACGCGGGCAATGCATGGACCGGCCTGGCCAACACCAGCTTCAACTTCACCACGAGCCCGCCACCTCGTTTGCTCATCACCGAACTCAATTCGAATTCGGCTGGCGGTGACTTCTTCGAGCTCTACAACTACGGCACGACGCCCATCGACCTCACAGGCTGGAAGTGGGATGACGACAGCGCCAATTTCAATGACGCAGCCGCCGCCTCGTTTGCCTCCGGCACGACGCTTGCGGCTGGCCAGAAGATGATCGTGGTCAACACGGCTGATGCTGCCGCCTTCAGGACCAGCTGGGGTAGCTTGTCCGATGGAATCAAGGTCGTTGCGACCGGGGGGCCGGGCCTTGGCGGATCACCCGGCGATGCAGTGGCGGTCTTTGATGCGGGCGGCCTGCTGGTTGCGTCGCTCAGCTACAAGTCGACAACGATCACGGCCTCTGATGGTTCGACCATCTCGGCTGCCGTGCGTGCGGATGGCAATGCGCTGGTGGCAGGTCATGCCGGTATCTCGGTTGGCGCGACCGCGACCACATCGATTGTCTGGAGCGAGCAGTCCGTCGATGGTGCGACCTACAAGGCAGCCGCAGCGGGCCAGCTCGGCGGCTTTGCGGCCGGCAGCAATGTCGGCTCGCCCGGCGCACCGGCCGGCGCGGGCGTGACGACGCCCTACACGGAATCTTTCAGCACGACCCTGGGCGACTTCACCGTGTTCAGTGTGGACGCAGACGCCGCCCGCACATGGACGCGCAGTTCCGCGACCAGCACCGCCGAAGTCAACGGTTTCGGCGACTCCGCCCCGGCCAACGACTGGTTGATTTCGCGCGGCTTCGACCTCACGAAAACCGATGTCGAATACCTGAGCTTCACCACCTTCACCAACTTCGCGGATGCAGCCGGGGCCGACCCCGAGCTGCGCGTGCTCTGGTCCAGCAACTACAGCGGAAGCGGCACGCCCAGCGCCGCGACCTGGACGGAACTGAGCTACACGCCTTCACCGACGGACAGCGAAACCATCACGCCCTCCGGCCTGATCAACCTGTCGGCGATCACGGGCAACAACGTGTTCTTCGCGTTCCAGTACACGTCCTCGGGCACGGCTGGCGATAGCGCATCGCTGTGGCGCGTCGATGACGTGAAGATCGAAGGCTACGACGGGGCTGTGATGTCGATCGCTGCGGCAGATGCCAGCAAGCCAGAGGGCGACTCGGGTTCCAGATCATTCAGCTTCACGGTGACGCGCGCAGGCGATGTGTCCGGCACGTCGTCGGCCAACTGGGCTGTGAGCGGATCAGCGGTGAGCGCAGCCGACTTTGGCGGCACGCTGCCGTCCGGCACGGTGAACTTCGGCGCAAGCGAGACGGTCAAGACCATCACGGTCAATGTGACAGGTGACCTCGACATCGAGGCATCCGAAGCATTCACCGTGACGCTCTCCGGCGCTGCCGGTGCGTCGCTGGTCCAGGCAACAGCAGTCGGCACCATCGTGACCGACGATGTGCTCGTCACGAAGATCTCTGCGGTGCAGGGATCGGGCACGGCTTCGGCCATGGCAGGCCAGAGCGGCGTGACGATTGAAGGTGTGGTCACCGCATGGATGCCCAACCTGAAGGGGTTCTATGTGCAGGAGGAAGCGGCTGATGTCGACGGCAATGCCGCCACCTCCGAGGGCGTCTTCGTCTTCTACGGCAACACGGTTCCTGCGGGCCTGACAGGGGGCACGGTGGGCGATATCGTGCGTGTCACCGGTTCGGTTGCCGAGTTCAGCGGCGTCACCGAAATGACCACGCTGACGGGCTTTTCTGTCGTCACTGATCACAGCGGCGCAGCCATGCTGCCGGCTGCAATGGGCATCACGCTGCCACAGGCAAGCCAGGTCAACTGGGAGGCGGTGGAAGGCATGCTGGTGAGCATCAGTTCTGCATCCGATGGCGGCAAGCTCGTCGTCACTGACAACTTCAACCTCGCACGATACGGCCAGGTCACGCTGACTTCGGACGAGCTGATCGCGACCTACAGCGAAACGCATGCGCCCAGCACCAGCGGCTACGCGGCATGGCTTGCGCAGGTTCAGGGCGACCAGATCATCCTGGACGACGGCAACTCCGCGCAGAACCCCGATCCCCTGACGCTGGGACGAGGCGGCAATCCGCTCACGGCTGCCAACACCTTGCGCGCGGGCGACTGGGTGCAGTCGGTGACAGGCGTGGTCGATCAGTTCGCCAGTGGCAGCGAGCTGGGCTACGAGACGACCTATCGCATCCATTCGACGACCACCGTCAACTTCCAGGGCGATGCGCGCCCGACCGTAGATGACATACCCGATGCGATTGCCAACGCGGAAATCAAGATCGCTTCGGCCAATGTGCTGAACTACTTCACCACGCTGGGTTCGGCGAATTTCACGACACCCAACGGCACCACGCACGAAGGACGCGGCGCCAACAACGCCCTGGAGTTCGATCGCCAGCAAGACAAGATCGTTGCGAACCTGCTGTCGCTCGATGCCGATGTCGTCGGACTGATGGAGATGCAGAACAACGGCTTTGCCGATGGCTCAAGCGCCATCGACTCGCTGGTCGATGCGCTCAACGCGATTGCAGGCGCGGGAACGTACGCCTACATCTCCGGTGCCTACATCGACGGCAACGGCGCGCCTGCGCCGACGGCCGGTGACGACGCGATCATGGTTGCCATCGTGTACAAGCCCGCAAGCGTCACGCCAGTGGGCAGCGCCGCCGTGCCGGACGTGACCGATCCTGCGTGGGATGCGTTCACTGCAACGTACGGCAGTCGCGTGCCGGTTGCGCAGACCTTCCGCTCGAATGCTGACGACGAAATCTTCACCGTGGTCGTGAATCACTTCAAGTCCAAGGGCAGCGTCATCGACCCCGACATCGGCGACGGGCAGGGCGCCAACAACCTGGCGCGAATGGAAGCGGCTCAGCAACTCACCGCGTGGCTGGCGACCAACCCGACTGGCACCGCCGATTCGGACGTGCTCCTCATCGGTGACCTGAACGCTTACGGCATGGAAGACCCCATCACCTATCTCGAAGCCAATGGCTACGACAAGGTGTCGACCGGCTACTCCTATTCGTTCGACGGCCTCTGGGGCTCGCTCGATCACGCCCTGTCCAGCGACTCGCTGACGGGCCAGGTCGCGGGTACCTACAAGTGGGGCATCAACGCGCAGGAGCCGGGCGTGCTCGACTACAACACCGAGTTCAAGAGCACAACACAGGACTCGCTGTTCTATTCGCCCGATGCGTATCGCTCCAGCGACCACAACCCCATCCTCATCGGCCTGAACCTCGATTCGGGAACGGTGATCAGCGGGACATCGGACGATGATTTCCTGCTGGGCGACATTGGCAGCGACACGCTGGAGGGCGGCAGCGGTCGCGACACCATCGATGGCGGCGCGGGGATCGACAGCATGGCGGGTGGCTCCGGCAACGACAGGTTCATCGTGCGCGAGGTGGGCGACGAGGTCATCGAATTCGAGGCAGAGGGCAAGGACACCGTATACAGCTACATCACCTACACGCTGGGCGCCAACGTCGAAAAGCTCATCCTGCTGGGTGACGGCGACATCGCCGGCACCGGCAATGCAGGTCCCAACCGCATCGACGGCAACTCAGGCGACAACGAGCTGCGTGGCGGCGGCGGGCGTGACACGCTGCGCGGCGGCGAGGGCGATGACAGCTACTTTGTCGATGGCAGCCCCGATCGCGTGGAGGAACTGGAAGATGCGGGTCATGACACCGTCTACAGCAGCGCGCAAAGCGTCGATCTGGCCAGGAATGTCGAAGACCTGGTGCTTGTCGGCGGCGGCGTGGAAGGCATCGGCAACAAGCTGGACAACTGGCTGCAGGGCAATGACCTGGACAACGTGCTGCAGGGCCGCCAGGGCGACGACACCATCGATGGCGGCGCAGGTGCTGACCGCCTGTCGGGCGGACGCGGCTCCGACCTCTTCAGCTTCAGCTCGGGTAGCGGAATCGATGTGGTGACCGACTTCGACGCGGACGACCGCATCCTGCTGGAGATGGGCCTGAACAAGAGCGCAATCGCCACGCCATCACAGGCGCTGGCCGCGACCAGCTACGAGTGGGGCAATGCCGTCATCGACCTGGGCGGCGGCAACTACCTGACGCTGCTTGGCGTTGCCCAGGGCGAGCTGAACCCGAACAGTTTCATGTTCGAAGTCATGCCTGGGTGAGGCTAGTCCTTGGCGGGGCGTCCGGTCTTGATCGCAGGAACGGCCGCCACGGCTGCAAGCAGGGCGCTGTCGGACATCGCGGCAAGCGCCTTGATGCCGGCGCGCAGCAGTTCGCTTTTCTTGGCCGACAAACCTGCCCGGGCCACCCGCTGCTTCAGTTCGTCGAGAACGGCGTATTCGGGCTTGGGGATGGTGAAGCTGTCGCGCACGAGCTTGGCCTTTTTGGGCTTGGCAGGTGGGACGGCTGCGGGAATGCGGGTGGATGGCGCCGGGGCTGTGGCCGCCGGCGCAGGCTCTGGAGCTGGCTTGGCCGTTCGCGCGGGTTTGGCCACCTGAGCGGGTTTGGCTTTGGCCGCTACCTTCTTTGCTGCTGCCTTCTTCGCTGTTGCGTTGACTTTGCCGGCCGGGACCTTCTTCGTGGTTGCCACGGGTGTTGCCCTGAAATTAACGGTTTATACAGTTTATACCGTTTTCAGATACGGCCAATTGGCAGGCACGGCCGTGGTGCTCAGGAGACTGCCAGCACCCAGGGTGTTTTTTGCCAGGCAACGACCTCTTCGCCAAGCAGGTGCGCTGATTGCGGATACGCCTTCTTCCATTCGGTGCGAAGCGCGATCGTGACTTCGCGCCGCAGCGCCCGGACCTGTATGCCCTTGAGGTCCGGCTCGCGCCGCGCGTGGCACAGCACGACCGCCAGCCGCAGCGCCAGCAACTGGTGGACGAACTCCTCGTCTTCGAAGTCCGCTGCAAGTTTGCGCAGCTTGCCGCGATGGCCCAGCACCAGCAGTCCCAGCCGGTGCAGTTCGGGCTGCGCGAAGCCCGCTGCGTCTGCGTTATCCAGGATGTAGGCGCCGTGCTTGTGATAGTCGCTGTGCGAGATCACGCTGCCGATTTCGTGCAATTGCGCGGCCCATTCGAGCTTGCGCTCCAGCCCTTCGAGTTCGGCCGGATCGTCACCCGCGCGCAGCTGCCTCAGGAAGTGGCGCGCGACCTTGCCGACCCGCTGCGCCTGGGCGGTGTCGGCTTCAAACTTGGCAGCGAGCCGCTTCACGGTGGTGGAGCGGATGTCTGACTCGCCATGCTCGCGGTCGAGCAGGTCGTAAAGCGCGCCGTGGCGTAACGCGCCCTGGGCGGCATGCAATTTGTCGATGCCCAGCAGGTCGAACACTGCCAGCAGCACGCTCAGGCCGCCGCCGATCACCGGCCTGCGGTCTTCTTTCAGGCCCTCGATGCGGACGCGGTCGGCGGTGCGTGCGGACAGCAACTGTTCGCGCAGCCAGTCAAGACCCTCGCGCGTGACGACGCCGCCCGGCCTGCCGGAGACAGCCAGGATGTCCGCGACGGCGCCAATCGTTCCCGACGAGCCATAGGCGAGGTCCCAGCGGCTGCGGTCGTAGGCTGTGAGCGCTTCGTCGAGCACCGCCTTGGCGGCGATTTCGGCCTGCGCGAACGCCTGTTCGGTGAACGCACCATTCGGAAAATATCTCATCGACCAGGCCACGCTACCCACCCGATAGCTCTCCACGACCTGCGCGTCGAACCGCTGCCCCAGGATGAGTTCGGTGGAGCGTCCGCCGATGTCCACCACCAGGCGGCGCTCGTCGGACTGCGGCAGCAGGCGGGCCACGCCCTGATAGATCAGGCGCGCTTCCTCGCGCCCGGAAATCACCTCGATCGGAAAGCCGAGGACCTGGTTCGCACGGGCAAGAAATTCATCGCGGTTGCGCGCCTCGCGCAGGGTCTGCGTGGCGACTGCCCGCACCTGCGACTTGCGAAAGCCCGCCAGCCGCTCGCCGAAGCGGGCCAGGCAGTCCCAGCCGCGCTGCATGGCGTCGGGCGTGAGGTTGCGTGACTCATCCAGGCCGTTGCCTTGCCGGACGGTCTCTTTGAGGTACTCGGTGCGATGGATCTGGCCGTGGTCGAGTCGACCGATTTCAAGCCTGAAACTGTTGGAGCCGAGGTCGACGGCGGCGAGCAGGGTTCCGTTTTGCATGCGGGGAAAGGGGTTGCGGCCAGCATAGCATCGCACTTGCCGGCCGTGTGTCGGTGCTGGCGCGACAACACCAATGGCTTGCGATCAGCCGATCACTCGTCCGTCCATCGTGAGCATGCTCTGCGTGACAAAGGTCCCGCTGCGGCGGCGCGGATCGAAGCTCACGCGATAACCGCCGATGTCGACGTTCGCGCGCCGCTGGAAGGCCGCCAGCACGTTCTGGCGCGTCATGGCCCCTTCGATGTCGTTCAACACTTCATAGGTGTAGCGCGCAGCGATGAAACCGGCCAGGCTGAGCGGCGTGGGCGGCTCGTCGAACAGGCGGCCGAGCACCTCGCGATACTGCCGCACGACTGGCAAGGTCGCGTTGACCATCGGCACTGCCTGGGTCGCGATCACCGGTGTGTGGCGAGCGGCGCCCATCTGCACCATCGTTTGCAGGTTGACATCGGCCAGTGCAACGACATAGCGCTGGCGCGATTGCGTCTCCAGCCCCTGCGTGAATTGCACCAGCTCAGGCGTGCCGCCGACAAACAGCAAGATGGCTGGCGTCGTCTGGGTCAGCTTGCGGCCGAGCTGCGCGAGATCGCCGTTGGCCCGATAAGTCTGCAGCCGCAGCTTGAGGTCGGCTGCAGTACGCGAGAAGTCTTCCTGGTAGGCAGCGTATTCCACCGATGTTGCGTAGATGACGCCCACTTCCTGGACGCTCATCACCGACAGGGACTTCAGTGCGTGCGCCATCTGTTGCTGGCGCGCGGCAAATATCGGGAAGGTGCGCTCGTCGATCTCGCCGGAGGAGTTCTGCAGCCAGGGCGCGGCATGTGCAATGGCTACCTGGTCCTGTCGCAGCGCCGCAGTGAGCTGGCCCGCGGCGATGTCGCCGGCTGTGCCGGACAGGACCACGCAGGCGGCGTTCTCCTTGATGCTGGCGACGGCCGCCTTCATGCTTGCTGCGGTGCCATCGACTTCGATCGACTGGTGCGCCACCTGGCGCCCGCGCACACCGCCCCGGGCGTTGATGTCCTGCCAGGCAGCGCGCGATCCGATGACGAAGTCTTTCGAGACATCCTGCTGGCCGGCCGATGTGTCGCTGACCTGCACCACGACCAGGCCGCGCCCGCCCGGCGATTTGGCCGACTGGGCGGCTGCGAGGCCTGTCAGCGCCAAGGCGCCGCCCGCCAGGAGGACCTCCCGGCGATTCATGGAAAAGCGCTTCACCTGATCAGCGAGCTGCAGGCGGCATCAGCACGCGGTCAACCGTGTGCACGACGCCGTTGGTGGCCATGATGTCGGCTTTCTGGACCATCGCGTCTTCGACCGTGACGAACTCGCCTGCCTTGGAGAGCGCGATGTTGGCACCCTGGGCGGTCTTGGCATTGCCCGGCTTGACTTGCGCTGCGGTGACCTTGGCCGGCAGCACGTGGTAACTGAGAACGGCCTTCAGGCGTGCCGGATTGGCTGCCAGCTCATCCATTGTTTTGGCCGGAACGGATTTGAACGCATCATTGGTCGGCGCGAACACGGTGTAAGGGCCGGCAGCCTTCAGGGTATCGGACAGGCCGGCCTTGACGACCAGGCCGCTCAGCGTGCTCAGGTTCGGGTCGCGGGCGATCGTGTCGGCGACACTGACCGGGGTACTGTTGGGTTGCGTTGCGCATGCAGCGACAAGGACCAGGGGTGCGAAGATGGCAAGGCGGGCATTGAACATGGGTTCCTCCAGTGGATTTGTTGCCGCCGAGCTTAGATAAAGGCCGTGACAAATACATGACGGCGGCAAGTCAAAATCGTGACAAAACCCTGTCACGTAGATGTCACAAAACATTCTTAGAGTCGCGTCAACGCAGTCACAACCAACCTGAGGTGAACCCATGACGTTTCGCATTCGTACCGCTCTGCTCGGCGCAGCAGCTTTCTCCCTGACGGGCCTTGCATCCGTGGCGCAGGCCCAGGAAGTCACCGGCGCAGGCGCAACCTTCCCGGCGCCCCTGTATGCCAAGTGGGCTTCCGATTACAACAAGGCCACCGGCATCCGCATCAACTACCAGTCCGTCGGCTCCGGCGCTGGCATTCGCCAGATCGACGCCAAGACGGTTGCGTTCGGTGCATCCGACATGCCGCTCAAGGACGAAGACCTGGCCAAGAAGGGCCAGATGCAGTTCCCGACCGTGATCGGCGGCGTGGTTCCTGTCGTCAACATCAAGGGCATCGCACCCGGCCAGATGAAGCTGACGGGCCAGGTGCTCGCCGATATCTACCTGGCCAAGATCACCAAGTGGAACGACCCCGCGATTGCAGCGCTCAACCCGGGCGTGCCGTTGCCTGACGCGGCGATCTCGCCAGTGCGCCGCGCTGACGGATCGGGCACCACCTTCATCTTCACGAATTACCTGTCCAAGGTCAGCCCTGACTGGAAAGCCAAGGTCGGCGAAGGCACCGCAGTGAACTGGCCCACGGGCGCAGGCGGCAAGGGCAACGAAGGCGTCGCCGCTTTCGTGGGCCGTCTTCCCAACTCGATCGGCTATGTCGAGTACGCCTACGTCAAGCAGAACAAGATGACCTACACGCTGCTCAAGAACCGCGACGGCAACTTCGTGCCACCGAGCGACAGCGCCTTCAAGGCCGCTGCAGCGGGCGCCGACTGGAACAAGACTTTCTACCAGATCACCACCGACCAGCCGGGCAAGGATGCATGGCCGCTCACCAACCCGACCTACGTCATCATGTACAAGGTCCAGGACAAGCCGGCAGAGGCGGCAGCAGCGCTCAAGTTCTTCGACTGGGCGATGAAGAACGGCGACAAGACGGCTGACGACCTCGACTACGTGCCGATGCCAGTCACCGTGAAAGCGCAGATCGAAAAGGCATGGTCCGAGATCAAGGACAGCGCCGGCAAGCCGATCGCGTACAAGTAAGCAGAGCAGCCCACCGGCCCAGCATCCCTGACAGCGACTACTGAGGAGGGGCCTTGTCCTCTACACTTCCCGCCCATGAAGGCTCCATGCAATTCCCGGATCGGCCGGCTGGCGTGCAACGGCGTGGCCGCGACATGACCCCGCCCCAGCCACGCTCGGCAGGTTTCGGCGCTATCGCCGACCGGCTCTTCGGATGGGCGGCCAAGGGGGCTGCGCTCATTACCCTCGGGTTGCTGCTCGCCATCCTCATATCGCTGTTCATCGGGGCCTGGCCGGCCATCGAAAAGTACGGATTGGGATTCCTCACCAACAGCGTGTGGGACCCGGTCAACAACGAGTACGGCGGCCTGGTGATGATCTACGGCACGATCGCCACGTCGCTGATCGCGCTGGTGATTGCAGTGCCGGTGAGTTTCGGCATTGCGCTGTTTCTGACGGAGCTGTCGCCCTCGTGGCTCAAGCGCCCGCTGGGCACGGCGATCGAGCTGCTCGCGGCAGTGCCTTCGATTGTGTACGGCATGTGGGGCCTGCTGGTGTTCGGCCCCATCCTCGCTACCTACGTGCAGCAACCGCTGCAGACGCTTTTTTCCGGCGTGCCGTATCTGGGTGCGCTGGTGTCAGGCCCTCCGGTGGGCATCGGCATCCTGTCCGCCGGGATCATCCTGGCGATCATGATCATTCCGTATATCGCGTCCGTGATGCGCGACGTGTTCGACGTGACACCGCCCATGCTCAAGGAGTCGGCGTATGCGCTGGGCTCCACGACCTGGGAAGTTGTTTCCAAGGTGGTCTTGCCCTACACGAAGGCCGGCGTGGTCGGCGGCATCATGCTGGGCCTGGGCCGCGCGCTGGGCGAGACGATGGCAGTGACATTCGTCATCGGCAACTTCAACCAGCTCGATTCGCTGTCGCTGTTCCAGGCAGCCAACAGCATCACTTCGGCGCTCGCCAATGAATTCGCAGAAGCGGCAAGCGGCTTGCACCAGGCAGCACTGATCTATCTGGGCCTGGTGCTGTTCTTCATCACCTTCGTGGTGCTGTCGCTGTCCAAGCTGATGCTGGCACGGCTGCGCCGCAACGAGGGAGCCAAGTCATGAGCGACGTCACCGGCGGGGCAAGCGGAACGGGCGGAACGGGCGAGACGCTGATGCGCAAGGCCGATGCAGCGCTGTTGCGCGAGCGGATGTATGCATCGCGAAAGCGCGTCAACAAGGTTGCGCTGACCCTGTCGCTGATGGCGATGGCCTTCGGCGTGTTCTGGCTGGTCTGGATTCTCTGGGAGACCGTGACCCTGGGCATCAGCGGCCTGACGCTGGCCACGTTCACCCAGATGACGCCTCCGCCCAACGAGGCAGGCGGCATCGCCAATGCGCTGTGGGGATCGTTCCTCATGGTGATGCTGGCGACGTTCATCGGCACGCCGATCGGCATCATGGCCGGCATCTATCTGGCGGAGTACGACGTGAAGGGCTGGCTCGGCTCCCTCACCCGCTTTGTCAACGACATCCTGCTGTCGGCACCTTCCATCGTGATCGGCCTGTTCGTGTATGCGGTGGTCGTCGCGCGCTTCAAGTCATTTTCCGGTTGGGCCGGTGTGATTGCGCTGGCGCTCATCGTGATTCCGGTGGTCATCCGAACCACCGAAGGCATGCTGATGCTGATTCCGCCGGGCCTGCGCGAAGCGGCCTACGCGCTCGGCGCGCCGAAATGGAAAGTCATCACCAGCATCACGCTCAAGGCTGCGCGCGCCGGTGTGGTCACCGGTGTGTTGCTGGCGGTGGCGCGTATCGCGGGTGAAACAGCGCCCTTGCTGTTCACCGCCTTGAACAACCAGTTCTTCACCTCGAACCTGGGCGAGCCGATGGCCAGCCTGCCGGTGACGATTTTCAAGTTCGCGATGAGCCCGTACGAGAACTGGCAAAAGCTCGCGTGGGCAGGCGTCTTCATCATCACGGCCGCTGTCCTTGCACTCAACATCCTTGCCCGTGTCGTCACGCGCAACAAGCTCTGACGCACAGGGCCAATGAACACCATGAATACGATGACGCTGCCTTCCACTACTGCATCGAAGATCTCGGTCAAGGACCTGAACTTCTACTACGGCAAGTTCCACGCGCTCAAGGGCATCAACCTGGAAATCCCGGAAAAGAAGGTCACTGCCTTCATCGGACCTTCCGGCTGCGGCAAGTCCACCTTGCTGCGCACCTTCAATCGCATGTTCGAGCTGTACCCCGAGCAGCGCGCCGAAGGCGAAATCACCATCGACGGCGAGAACCTGCTCACCTCCAAAAAAGATGTCGCACTGATTCGCGCGCGCATCGGCATGGTGTTCCAGAAGCCCACGCCGTTTCCGATGTCGATCTACGACAACATTGCATTTGGTGTGCGACTGTTTGAAAACCTCGGCGGCGTCGACATGGACGAGCGCGTCGAATGGGCGCTGCGCAAGGCTGCTCTGTGGGGCGAGGTCAAGGACAAGCTGGCGCAAAGCGGCGCCGGTCTGTCGGGCGGCCAGCAGCAGCGGCTTTGCATTGCACGCGGCATCGCGATCAAGCCCGAGGTGCTGCTGCTCGATGAGCCCTGTTCGGCGCTGGACCCGATCTCCACGGCCAAGATCGAAGAGCTGATTGCCGAACTCAAGACCGACTACACGGTGGTCATCGTCACCCACAACATGCAGCAGGCCGCGCGCTGCAGCGACTACACGGCCTACATGTACCTGGGCGACCTGGTCGAAGTGGGCGAGACCGAACAGATCTTCTTCAAGCCCAAGCGCCGTGAGACCGAGGATTACATTACTGGCCGTTTCGGCTGAACGCGGGGAGCAACAACATGCCCGACAAGCACCTATCCACCCAGTTCGACAGCGAACTCAACAGTGTCTCTTCCCGCGTCATGGAACTCGGGGGCCTGGTCGAATCGCAGATTCGCCATGCGATGTATGCGCTGTCGCAGTTCAGCGCCGAGTCGGCGACGACCGTGATCGAGATTGAACTGCAGGTCAACGCGTTGGAAGTCGAGATCGACCGCGAGCTGTCGTCGATAATCGCGCGTCGCCAGCCCACGGCGCGTGACCTGCGCCTGTTGATGTCGATTTCCAAGACCACGGCCAACCTCGAGCGCGTGGGCGATGAGGCCGAGAAGATCGCACGCATGGTGCAGTCCATCATCAGCAAGAGCGGCGCTGTACGCACGCTGCCGTCCTCGGAGCTGCGGGTCGCCTTTGAACTGGCGGCCAAGTTGCTGCGCAAGGCGCTGGATGCGTTCGCGCGGCTGGACACCGTGACGGCCGTTGCCATCCTCAAGGAAGACGACGAGATCGACAAGGAGTTCGATGGTTTCGTGCGCAAGCTCATCACCTACATGATGGAAGACCCGCGCACGATTTCGGCCAGCCTGGATTTGCTGTTCCTTGCCAAGGCCATCGAGCGCATCGGCGATCACGCCAAGAACATTGCCGAATTCATCATCTACGTCGTCAAGGGCGCTGATGTGCGCCACGCCACGATGGAGCAGGTCGAATCGGCCATCAAGTAGTACCGGACATCCATGAAGAATCTGCCCCGCATTTTGATCGTCGAGGACGAGCCGTCCATCGCGGAACTGATTGCCGTGAACCTGCGCCACAACGGGTTCCAGCCCGTGTGGGCAGAAGACGGCGAGTCCGCGCAGCGCGAGATCGACGCGGTGCTGCCCGATGCCATCCTGCTCGACTGGATGCTGCCGGGACAAAGCGGCCTGAGCCTGGCGCGCAAGTGGCGTGCCGACGCTCGAACCCGGCCCGTTCCCATCCTCATGCTCACGGCCCGGGGCGATGAGCCAGACAAGATCGCGGGGCTGGACGCTGGCGCCGACGACTACATCACCAAGCCGTTCTCCACGCAGGAGATGCTGGCCCGCATCCGTGCAGTGCTGCGTCGCCGCGCGCCCGAACAGGTGAGCGATACCGTCAAGGCCGGGCACCTGGCGCTGGACGCCGCCACGCATCGCGTCACCTGGCACGACAAGCCGGTCAAGGTCGGGCCGACGGAGTTCAAGCTGCTGCATTTCCTCATGAAGCATCCTGAGCGCGTACACAGCCGCTCGCAGTTGCTCGACAAGGTTTGGGGCGACCATGTCTTCATCGAAGAGCGCACGGTCGATGTTCACGTCAAGCGCCTGCGCGAGTCGCTGGGCAGCGCGGGAACCATGATCGAGACCGTGCGGGGAGCGGGCTACCGCCTGACCCATGACGTGCGCGCCACGCAGGGGTCACCAGCCTGAGTCTGGCGCGCTGACACCTTCGCTTCGGACCGGCAATGGCCCGGCCCCACAATCCCATTCATGTTCTGGCGAATCACCAGCCTCTTTCTGTGCATCGCCATCCCTGCGTTTGGCGGGTGGTGGTTTGCGCGCGAAATCGGCGCGCTCGGCGGTGCCATCGCCGGCGCCTTTGCATGGTTCGCGATCGACCTGCTGCGCGGGGCGCGTGTGGTGCGTTGGCTGCGCGCGGGCGCGCCGACCGAACCTCCGGTGACTGCGGGGCTCTGGGGCGAAGCGGCCGACCGCGCGCGCCGCATCCTTCGCGCGCGCGACCAGCAGTTGAACGAGTCGGCGCGGCGCCTGCAGGACTTTCTTGCCGCCATCCAGGCTTCGCCTAACGGTGTGGTGCTGCTCGATGCGCAGGGCCGCATCGAGTGGAGCAACGAGACCGCTGCGCAGCACCTGGGAATCGACCCTGAGCGCGACATGCTGCAACTGATCGGCAACCTGCTGCGCGATCCGGTCTTCACCCACTACTACGCCAGCGGAGACTACTCGCAGGAGGCTGTGATCCAGTCGCGCGACAGCACGCCGTCCCGCCCGATCAAGCTGTCGGTGCACCTGCATCCTTATGGCGAAGGCCGGCGGCTTTTGCTGTCGCGCGACATCACGGGCATTGAACAGGCCGAGGTCATGCGGCGCGACTTCGTGGCGAATGTCTCGCACGAAATTCGCACGCCGCTCACGGTGCTCACGGGTTTCGTCGAGACGCTCCAGACCTTGCCGCTCGATGAGCAGGAGCGAAAACGCTACCTGGCGCTGATGGCCCAGCAGGCGCATCGCATGCAGACGCTGGTGAGCGATCTGCTCACGCTGTCGCGGCTGGAAGGCAGTCCGTTGCCGGGGCAGGGCGACTGGACCTCCTTGCAGCTGCTCATGGCGCAGTGCGAAGAAGAGGGGCGCGCCATCTCTGGTGTGCTCGGCAAGAAGCAGGAGCTTCGATTCGAACACGCACCTGCCTTCGAGCTGGCCGGGTCATCGAGCGAATTGCAAAGCGCGCTCACCAATCTCGTGAGCAATGCCGTCAGGTACACACCTACGGGGGGCTCAATCGACGTCGCGTGGAAGATGCTGGCAGACGGCCGTGCAGACTTCACGGTTCGCGACACGGGGCCTGGCATTGCGCCGGAGCACATCTCGCGCCTGACCGAGCGCTTCTATCGTGTCGATCGCAGCCGTTCGCGCGAGACCGGCGGCACGGGCCTGGGCCTGGCGATCGTCAAGCACGTGGTGCAGCGGCACGGCGCCGAACTGAAGATCGACAGCACGCCGGGCGCAGGCTCGACCTTCTCGATCCAGTTTCCGGCCAACCGCCTGCGAAAGAGCGTCAGTGCCGCCCGGCCCTGACTGCCCGCCAGACCATCGCCACCAGGATTGCGCTCAGCAGCGCCAGCGCGAAGGCACCTGCGATCCAGAACGCTGACGGCGTGTTCTGCGCCTCGAAGCCCGGCAGGCCCCGATAGGCCAGCAGGTAGCCGCCGAACAAGCCCACACCCCAAAGCAGCACGCAGTACGCCACCAGCGGCGCGATCGCGACCCGGTAGCAGCGAAGCACGAACACGCACATCGCCTGCGTTGCATCGCTCAGGTGATAGACCGCAAGCCAGGCCAGCAGACCCGCGGCGGTCGCTGCGACAGCCGGGTTGCGGGTGTAGATCGAGGCGATGCCATATCTCAAGACAAAGAGCAGGGCAGCCATCGTCAGCGCCAACATCAACGCCAGCCGGAACCCTGCGCGAATGGCCGCACGGGCGGCTTTGGCGTCTTCAGCACCCAGCCAGTAACTGACCCGCGCGCTCGTCGCAATGGCCAGCGACAGCGGCACCATGTACATGACCGCAGCCAGGTTGGCTGCAATCTGGTGAGCAGCGGACGCGACCGTGCCCTGACGCGCAATGAAAAGCGCCATCAGGGTGAACGATGTGACTTCGACCATGATCGCAAGGCCAGCCGGAATTCCGAGACGCGCGAATTCTGCCAGCGTGGCCCAGTGCGGTCGCTCGATCCGGTGCCATATCGCATAGGGCTCGTACAGCGACTGCGTGCGCAAGAGCCACATGGCGCATCCGAGGAAGATGTAGTTCACCAGCACCGTGGCCCACGCGCAACCGTTCACGCCCATCGCCGGAACACCCAGGCCGCCGAATGCGAACCAGATGGTCAACGGCACCTTCACGACGAGCGAGGCGGCCTGCAGCCATGTGACCAGCTGCGGCTTGCCCAGGCTCTGGTTCAAGGTGCTGTAGAGGCGAAATAGCAGGGCCGGCGGCATGGCCAGCGCCAGGATCGCGAGGTAGCTCTCCACATCCTTGCGCACGGCCAGCGGCACTTCGGTCCAGTCGAGGATGGGGCCGGGAAACAGCAAGGCCGTGCATCCGATCGCCATGCCGATGCCCGCCAGGTAGAGCGACTGGCGCACCGACTTGCCGACTTCGCGGTTGCGCCCGGCCCCCCGCAGCTGCCCCCATATCGGCAGCATGGCCTGAAGGATGCCCATCATGGCGACGAAGAAGGTGATGTAGACCGCAGCGCCGACCGAGAGCGCTGCCAGCGCCTGGTCCGAATAGCGCCCGGCGATGATCGTGTCGGTGATGCCGAACGCCATCACCGCGAGCTGGCCCACCAGCACCGTGCCCGCGTGGCGCGCAATGACGCGCAACTCGCTCACGGGAATGCCAGATTGCGATAGAGAACGACGTTGTCCTTGGCGTCGGTTGGCCTGCGGACCCGAACGACCAGCTTCCAGCCGCTCATGTCGATGGCGAAGGGCAGGGTCCACTGCAGTTCATCGTCGACCAGCATCCAGGGGCACACCCCCTTGCGCCCGGCAGGCCTCAATTCCAGGTCGCCGTGATAGCGGAACGCAGCGATTTCGGAGCGCGTCAGGCCGAACACTTCGACGCAACCGGGTTTGTCGATGTGGCGGGTGATGCCTCGCACCACCGGCGTGTAGCCGCGTGCGTAGTCGAGCACCGGCAACCACAGCGTCATCAGGAGCACCCAGCACAGCGCTGCACCGCCGGCAGGCAGAACCAGGCTCTTCCAGATCACGACGCGGTGACGGCCGGTACGCCACTTCACGAGCAGCGCCCAGGCCACCGTTGCCGCCAGCGCACAGGCGAACGCGATGAAGGAAAAGCTGGGTTCGAACCCCGGCGCGAGCTTGGCGACGTTGGCCGCAGGCTTGGGCGGAACGCCGGTCTGCATCGAAATCCACACCACCCAGATGATGAATGCGCACCCGCTGAAAAACAGCAACGTGAACCAGTCGATGAGCGCGGCGACACTTCGGCTCAGGGTCGGCAAGGCGAATGCGGCCAGCGTTGCAAGCGGCGGCAGCGCGAGCAGCAGCGATCGGTCGGAGGCGGGCGTCAGAAAGGCTGTCACGACGCACACGAGCGTGATCCACAGCGGCAGCGCCAGATGCCGCGCAAGCAGCTGCCGACGCCAGCGCCAGAGGGTCCAGAGGGCGAAGGGCCACGCAGGCCAGGTGAACCAGATGAACAGCCGGCCTTGCGTCGTCCAGTCGCGCGCCAGCGCCGTGTCGTTGATGCGCCAATGCCAGAGGTCCAGCGATGCCGTCAACGCCAGCGTCAGCGTCAGCGCGATCGAATAGACCATCACGACGACGCGGCGCCGCACCAGGCCATCCTCTTCATCCGGCAACAGGCTGACGGCCAGTCCGCCCGCGCCGAACAGCAGCGCCAGCACAGGTGCACCGCTGAGCGCCAGGCATGTGAGGCCCAGGCCCAGTCCCAACCCGCCTTCGATTGGTTTTCGGGGCAGAGCCGCCATCGCAAAGAAGGCGACGGCGGTGAAGGCAACCTGGGCAAGCGCGGGTGTTGTCTCGTGTGACAGTTGCGCGAGACCCAGGCACGCGATCAGCGCGAGCAGGCCGGCATCGGCAATGGCACGGGAGTAATCGGTGGTGCTGGCCTCGCCACCGAATGCAAAGGGCACGGGTTGTGCCAGTGGTGTGCGGCTGAGGTTGTACACGGCATACCAGGTGGCAACCAGGGTCAGTGCCAGCAGCAGGGCAAAAACCAGCCGAACGCCAAGGTCAGGCGCCAGCCCGCTGGGCGTGACCTGGATGGCCAGCGCGCCTAGCCAATAGGGCAGCAAGCCGTCGAACTCAGGCGGCTGGCCCAGCAGCGAGGGGGCCAGCCACGAGGCGCTGCCGCGCGCCAGCTCGAACATGTAGCCGAAGCCGGTGATGTCCTGGCTCTTCCAGGGCTCACGGCCGATGAAGCCGGGCACGACATACGCCACGCAAAACAAAAGCAGCGCGAGGCGTGGAAGGCGGCCCGCGGCTTCCTGGGCGACGATGGCGGGAGTGGGCTGTGTCACTGGCGGCGAGTTTGCCTCAAATAAAAAAGGCAGCCTGGTTTCCCGGGCTGCCTTTTGACAGGATGGTTGCTAGCGTCGTTGCCGCGCTGGCTTCCGAATTAAGCGGCGGACTTGGCTTCGTCGGCAGCGGGTGCAGCCTTCTTCGCCTCGGTCGGCTTGCCGAACTTCTTGAAGAACTTGTCAACACGGCCGCCCATGTCGTTCACGGACTTCTGTGTGCCAGTGTAGAAAGGGTGCGACTCGCTGGAGGTATCAAGCTTGAACAGCGGATATTCCTTGCCGTCGTCTGTCTTGCCCATTTCCTTGGTCTGCACGCACGAGCGTGTGACGAACTTGAAACCGTTGGACAGGTCCACAAACAGGACGTCGCGGTAGTTGGGGTGAATGCCGTCTTTCATGATCTTTTCCTTGGGGTCGGTGCGAGAGCCGGGACCAGAACCTTCTGGCCTACTTTCCGCGAAATAGCCTTCAATTATACCAAGTGGTGTGATCTGGTCAGCCGCCGCGGCGCATCATGTCGAAGAACTCGACGTTGGTCTTCGTTGCCTTCATCGACTTCAAGACCATTTCCATCGACTCGATCTCGTCCATGTTGTACATGAACTGGCGCAGGATGCGGGTCTTTTGCAGGATCTCGGGGGCGAGCAGCAACTCTTCACGACGGGTGCCGCTGCGGTTGAGCTGGATCGAGGGAAACACGCGCTTTTCGTACAGGCGGCGGTCCAGGTGGATTTCGCTGTTGCCGGTGCCCTTGAATTCTTCAAAGATCACTTCGTCCATGCGGCTGCCGGTGTCGATCAGGGCCGTGGCGATGATGGTGAGCGAGCCGCCTTCTTCCACGTTGCGGGCTGCGCCCAGAAAGCGCTTGGGGCGCTGCAGTGCGTTGGAGTCGACGCCGCCGGTCAGGACCTTGCCCGACGACGGAACCACGTTGTTGTAGGCGCGAGCCAGACGCGTGATCGAGTCCAGCAGGATGACGACGTCTTTCTTGAGCTCGACCAGGCGCTTGGCGCGCTCGATCACCATTTCGGCGACGTGCACGTGGCGTGCGGCCGGTTCGTCGAAGGTGGAGGCAATGACTTCGCCCTTCACCGAGCGCTGCATTTCGGTCACTTCTTCCGGTCGCTCATCGACCAGCAGCACCATCATGTAAGTGTCGGGGTAGTTGGCGGCGATGGCGTGCGCGATGTGCTGCATCATCACCGTCTTGCCGCTCTTGGGCGGTGCAACCAGCAGGGCGCGCTGGCCCTTGCCGATAGGCGCAATGATGTCGATCACGCGGCTGGTGATGTTTTCTTCGCCCTTGAAGTTGTCACGCTCAAGCTTCATCTGTTCCTTCGGGAACAGCGGCGTCAGGTTCTCGAACATCACCTTGTGCTTGTTGTTCTCGGGCGGACCGCCGTTGACCATGTCGAGCTTGGTGAGGGCAAAGTAACGCTCGCCATCCTTGGGCGTTCGCACTTCACCTTCGATCATGTCGCCGGTGTGCAGATTGAAGCGGCGCACCTGGCTCGGCGAAATGTAGATGTCGTCGGTGCTGGCGGTGTAGCTGGTGTCGGGGCTGCGCAGAAAACCGAACCCGTCGGGCAGGATTTCCAGCACGCCGTCTGCGAAGACCTGTTCGCCTGCGCGCGCACGCTTCTTGATGATGGCAAACATCAGCTCCTGCTTGCGCATGCGGCCGGTGTTTTCGATTTCGAGCTCTTCGGCCTGCTTGAGGACCTCGGACACGTGGAGTGCCTTGAGTTCGTTTAAGTGCATGGAATTACCTGCATGGAAAGACTCCTTGCGGAGTTTGAAGTTTTACCCCTTGCGGAGTAGAAGTTTTCTGGGGGGTGTTTGGCGTGAAGGGCATTGCCTCACGACCGGGGAACTTGCGAAACTCGAACTGTCCGCCTTCTGGATCGGCAGGTTGGCGGGCAGTGAACTGTTGCGGATTATGACAGGAAAAAATGAATCGGGGCCCTCTTGGGACCCCGTTCGCAATTCAATATCAGGCGGCCAGTTTCTGGTCCACGAAAGCCTGGATCTCTGCCTTGGGCTTCATGCCCACCAGCGTGCCCTTGAGTTCGCCATTAGCGAAGAGCATCAGGGTCGGGATGCCGCGAATGCCGAACTTTGCGGGGATGTCGCGGTTCTCGTCAACGTTCATCTTGGCGATCTGCAGCTTGTCGCCGTAGTTGGTGGACATCTCGTCCAGGATGGGCGCGATTGCCTTGCACGGGCCGCACCATTCAGCCCAGTAATCGACGAGCACGGGCTTGTCGGACTTCAGGACGTCCGCTTCGAACGATGCGTCGGAGACGTGCTTGATGAGGTCGCTGGCCATAAGTTGTTCCTTGGGGTTGTTGCCTGCGCTTCGCGTGGGAGACGCTTGCGCCGGTGCAAGTACAGTGGGGGAATTGTGACAGAAACCAAGTCCCCACGTCGGCCCTGCCGCGCCCCCGCCACGCTATGGATGCGATAGCAATCGACCATCCCGCGACAGGCGCGATGCAGTTATTGATGGGCCGCGTGCGCGCGCTCATGACGGCATGCGGCGCACACCCTGCGCACACGGTAGTGCTCATGCCTTATGTGCATGTTCTCTCGCATGCGCGCACGGCGTGGGCGCTGGAAGCGGGTGACGGATTCGCGCCTCGCTTCGAGACCACCCGGTCATGGTGTGGCGCCATGAGCTTCGAGCCGCACGCCGACAGCATTGCAATGGACATGGGCCGCGACCTGCTGACCGCGCGTGCGTGGCTGGAGCGGGCGGGCCTCAGGCAGCACGCCGACCTGCTCGCGGGGCGCCTCGTCGAAGCGGCCTGGCAGATCGCGCCTGCGGCCGCAGCGGTGCCGCCCTCGCAGCGCGATGCCTGGGCGGCGAACGCGCGTGCCGCGATCTCGGCTTCGCTCGATTCGCCGGTGCTTGCATTCGAGGCGGCGACAGCGAGGATCGCGCTGGAGTGGGCAGCAGCGTCGAGCTACGCCGCCGACGCGCTGTTTGCACCCGGCGCGATGGATGGCGTCGAACTGCTCGTCGTCGTCGAAGGACTTCAGCGCGATCCGCTGGCGCAGGCATTGGCCGCCCAGTTGCCTGGCAAGTCGCACGCGCTGGCCCTGTTTGCTCAGGCGCCGTTGGGCGAGGTCCGCCTGTACGAAGCGGTCGATCCGGCCAATGAAGCCGAGCAGGCTGCGTCTTGCGTCATTGCCCATGTGAACGCAGGCCGCGTGCCGGTGGCCCTGGGTGCCATTGATCGGGTACTGACCCGCAGGGTCCACGCCATGCTCGATGCCCGGGGCGTTGCGGTCCGTGATGAGACCGGCTGGAAACTTTCAACGACGCGCCGTGCCGCCGACGTGATGCTCGCGCTCAAGGCCTGCGGTTGGAACGCGAGCACCGATGCGGTGATCGACTGGCTGAAGAACGCTCCGGCGCTTTCTTCAGGTTCGGTGCTGGGCCTGGAGCGCCGCGTGCGCCGTGCAGAGTTTGTGCGCGAATGGCGCTCGCTGCGTGCGCAGGATGTGGGCGATGAGAACGGAGAGGGCGCACTGGCTTTGCTGCTGGAGGAGGTACAGGGCTGGCGCGAGACGATGCAGGGACAAAAGAGCGTTGCGCAATGGGTGCTTGCATTGCGTGAGTTGCTCAAGCTTTCCGGACAGTGGATGCCGCTGGTTCGCGATGCGGCTGGCGCGGGTGTCGTGGGCGCGCTCAGGCTCGCGCAAGGCGATGAAGACGAACTGCTCGACCTGCCGCAAGCCGCCAGGCGCTGGACGCTCGATGAGTTCATCGCGTGGGTCAATGACATTCTTGAAGCAGAGAGCTTCAAGCCCGAGCAGGCCTCGCGCGAGCAGGTGGTGATCCTGCCGGTGAGCCAGATGCTGGGCCGTCCGTTCGGCGCGCTCGTCATGCCAGGCTGCGACGAGAAGCGGCTTTCGCCATCGCCGGAGCCGGCAGGCATCTGGACGCCGGAGCAGCGCACGGTGCTGGGGCTGCCTTTGCGGGAAACGACAGAAGATGAGATTCGCGCCGGCTGGCGCAACGCCGTGCAGACGCCGCATTGCGATGTGCTCTGGCGCAAGAGCGATGAAAGTGGTGAGCCCTTGTTGCCAAGCCCGCTGGTGCAGGCGCTGCAACTCGAACTCGGATTGCATCTGCAGCCCGATCCCCGCGTCGCTGTGGTCGCGCAAGCGCAGCCGATTGAAAGGCCGATGCCCACCGGCAACCTGTTGCCGATCACACAGCTTTCTGCCAGCGCGTACAGCGACCTGCGCAGTTGCCCCTATCGTTTCTTTTCGATGCGTCAGTTGGGGCTGCAGGAAGCCGACGAGATCGACACCGAGGTCGGCAAGCGCGATTTCGGCAACTGGCTGCACAAGGTGCTTGGCGAGTTTCATGAAGCGCTGCACGAGAGTTGGGAGCCTGCTGGGGCGAAGCGCGTCCGGCTGCTCGACACAGCTGCCGACAAGGTCACGAGCGAGATGCGCTTCGACGAAAGCGAGTTCCTGCCCTTTGCCGCCGCGTGGCCCGGCGTGCGCGATGGCTATCTCGACTGGCTCGCCAGGCACGAAGAAAAAGAAGGCGCCACGTTTGTCGAAGCCGAAGGCAAGCACGAACTGCAACTCGGCGCGGTGAAGCTCGTGGGCCGCATCGATCGCATCGACAGATTGCGCGATGGCAGCCAGCTGGTGATGGACTACAAAACCGAAGCTGCAGCGGCCAGCAGCAAGCGGGTGAGCCGGGCGGGAGAAGACACGCAGCTCGCCTTCTATGCGGCCCTGCTGCACGACGACACGCTGCGCGCGGCCTATGTGAATGTCGGCGAGCGGGGCGAGACGCGCATGGTCGAACAGGAGCGGATCGTGCAGGAGCGCGACATGCTGGTCGAAGGCATCCTGCATGACATGACACGCATCGCCGCCGGCCAGAAGATGCCTGCGCTCGGCGAAGGCAAGGCCTGCGAATTCTGTGGCGCGCGCGGCCTTTGCCGCAAGGACTCGTGGTCATGAGCGAAGCGGCCTACGAACACAACGGACAGCGCGTTGACGCCGCGCGCTTTTACGCAGTGGCCTGTGATCCACGCCGCAGCGTCGCGGTTGAGGCGTGCGCGGGCGCAGGCAAGACATGGATGCTGGTCTCGCGCATTCTGCGTGCCCTGCTTGCAGGTGCGCAGCCGCAGGACATCCTCGCCATCACCTTCACACGCAAGGCCGCAGGCGAGATGCGCCAGCGCCTGCTCGAATGGCTGCAGGAGTTTGCGCATGCGTCACCGGACGAGCTGAAGATCCAGTTGCAGATGCGCGGCATCGCCAACCCGGCCGACGATG
Organism: Caenimonas sp. SL110; assembly: GCF_001044395.1. Classification (GTDB taxonomy): domain Bacteria; phylum Pseudomonadota; class Gammaproteobacteria; order Burkholderiales; family Burkholderiaceae_C; genus Ramlibacter. Next base: position 182,413 of record NZ_JANU01000006.1, on the reverse strand, counting down.
AGGTGAAGGCGCTTGCCGGCTTGTACGCGAAGGTGCTGGAGTCGGGCCGGCCGGTTCGCATCCTCACTTTCCACGCGTGGTTTGCCTCGCTGCTGCGCAATGCACCGATGGCGGTGATGGACCGGATGCGATTGCCCGCCAGCTACCAGTTGCTCGAAGACGATACGCAGGCGGTTGATCTGGTGTGGCGTCGCTTTCACGCAGCGATCGTGGCCGATGAATCTGCGCGCGCTGACTTTGGCGCATCGATTGCCGCCCATGGCCGTTCGCAGACTCGCAAGGCGCTGGAGGCCGCACTGGCCAAGCGCGTCGAGTTTTCGTTTGCCGACGCGGCCGGTACGGTGGACGAATCGGTCATGCATTTCGCGCAGCAGTTTCCTGAATTTGCGGGCGTCGATGAGCCGTGCAACCTGCTGTCGCGACTGGACACGCCGCGCGAGCAACTGGCGGCAGCGGCTCGCGCGCTCGGTCGTGCCAAGGCGCCGACGCATTCGGCCAAGGGGGTGGAGCTGGAACAAGCCGTCACCGGGGGTGACCTCGATGCCGTGATCGCGGCGCTGCTCACACAGAAGGGCGAGCCGCGCAAATTCAGCGACAAGATCGACGGGCTGGACCTCATTCGCGCCGCACAGGACCTGGCGATTCGATTGGCCGAAGCCTGCCGCCAGCACGGTGCGTGGCTGCACCAGCAACGCATGGCGCGGCTGGCTCGCATCCTGATCGCCGAATTCGCAGCGCTCAAGCGTGAGCGCGGCTGGATCGACATGAACGACGTGGAGCAGGCGGCGCAAACCATGCTGGCCGATCCGGTGCTGTCGGGCTGGGTCCAGGAGCGGCTCGACGCACGCATCAGGCACCTGCTGGTCGATGAGTTCCAGGACACCAATCCACTGCAATGGCAGTCGCTGCATTCGTGGCTCAGTGGTTATGCAGGAGCCGGTGGCGACGCGCCCGGCATCTTTATCGTCGGCGATCCCAAGCAGAGCATCTACCGCTTTCGCCGGGCCGAGCCGCAGGTGTTCATTGCGGCGCAGGCCTTTGTGGCTGAGTTGGGTGGTGACTTGCTCAGCTGCGACCACACGCGGCGCAATACGCCCGCTGTGATCGATGTGGTCAATGGCGTGATGCTCCAGGCTCAGGAAGAGGGCCGCTATGAGCGCTTTCGGCTGCATACGACAAGCTCGACTGAACAAGGCCAGGTTGCCTGTCTCCCCCAGGTGCCGCGCAGCGCGATAGGCGTGCCCGATGATGACGAGGGCGGCGAGCCCGGGTGGCGCGACAGCCTGGTCACGCCGCGAGACCTGCCGGAACAGAAGCTGGCAGAAGTCGAGTGCCGTCAGGCCGCCGCCTGGATCGCCCAACAGATTGCAGCGGGCCAGCAGCCCAGGCACATCATGGTTCTTGCACGTCGGCGTGATCGCCTGTCCACGATGGAAGGCGAGTTGCGCAAGCTGCGGATCGCCGCGCAGCAACCCGAGAAGACCGACCTGTGCGAAGCACCTGAAGTGCAGGACCTGATCGCGCTGCTCGATGCGCTGGTGTCACCGACACACGATCTTTCATTGGCACGGGCGCTCAAGTCGCCGCTGTTTTCACTGGCGGACGACACACTCGTTGCGCTGGCATTGGCGAGCCGCCAGGCGCGTGAAGAAAAGCAGGACTCGTCCTGGTTTGAAATCCTGCAGCGCGACAGCGAAGTGTTTCCCGCATTGAGGGATGTGGGCAGACGACTGCTCGAATGGAAGGAGTTGGTGCAATCGCTCCCGCCCCATGACGCGCTGGAGGCGATCTACCGCCAGGGCCAGGTGATCGAGCGGTTTGCTGCCGCCGCACCAACGGCCATGCGCGACTCCATCATCGCCAATCTCAAGGCCTTGCCCGGCGCCGCCCTCGACGTGGAAGGCGGGCGCTATGCAACGCCTTATGCATTCGTGCGCGCCTTCAAGTCCGGGCGCATCCAGGCGCCGCCACTCGCCGAATCGCAGGCGGTGCGGCTGCTGACCGTTCACGGAGCCAAGGGGCTCGAAGCGCCCATCGTTCTTCTGCTCGACACCGATGGGGCGCCGCCACGCGCCGAGTCGATGGGCATCGTCGTGCAGTGGCCCGGCCAGTCCGAAGCGCCCACGCGGTTTTCGTTCATCGCCAGTGAATCGCGTCCGCCGCCGTGCAATGCAGATGCGCTTGATGCCGAGCGTGTCGAGCGCCAGCGGGAAGAACTCAATGCCCTGTATGTGGCGATGACCCGCGCCAAAAGCAGCCTCGTCATCTCGTCGGTCGAGCCCTATATCGAGCCCGAGGTCAGCTGGTGGCGAAGGCTCGCGCCGCATTGCGTGCAGTTGCCCGCGCCCGATCCGGTTCAGGACGCAATGGGGCGCTGCGATGGCGATGGCGGTGCTGCAAGCTTCACGCTGGCAGTGATTGCGCCCCTCACCGCAGCGCCTGCCCAGTTGCTTGCTGAGGCCGACCCTGCGTCCGAAGCCTCCCGCTTCGGTGAAGCCGTGCACCGACTGCTCGAACGCTGGAGCGGAGAGGGCGCCACCTTCAGCCAGACCGCGATCCGGCGGGTCGCTCGCGAGTTCCGCCTGAATCCGCAGCAGGCCGACGCTGCCGCTGCCAAAGCGCAGGCGATCCTGTCGGGCGAGGGCGCCTGGGCATGGGATGCAAGCGTTGTCGACTGGCAGGCCAATGAAGTGCCGATGCAGCATGGGGGCATTGCCATGCGGATCGATCGACTTGTGCGTCGCAGGGACACGGGCCAGTGGTGGGTGCTGGATTACAAATCGCACTCGCGGCCCGAAGACGACAAGGCGCTTGTCGAACAGATGAGCAGTTACCGCGCAGCCGTTCAAGCCGCCCGACCGGGCGAAGTCGTTTGCAGCGCGTTTCTCACGGGCAGCGGACGGATGGTCACCATCGCCTGAGCGCCAGTTGCGCAAAGGCGCTCGGCCATAATCGGCGCTTCGCGGGGGCAGAGAACATTTTCATTGGCACCACCGGCCTACCTACCCGCGCTTCACCCGTGCTTCTTCACCCCTGCAATGTCAACCACAGCTTCCCGACTTCTAACTACTGCGGCATTCATTGCCAGCCTCTTTTGCATCGGCGTGTGGTGGCCCGCGCCTGTGCCGATGGCGTGGGATTTCCAGTCCAAAGTGGTGGTGGCTGGAATAGCTTTTGCGCTCATGCTGGGTATTGCCTCGTTCTTTGTGCGCGTGTCGCGCATTGCGGCAGTGCTTGTCGCGGTGTGGATCTTCATTGCAATTCATGCGGGCGGTGTGTCAGCCGCACTGGCCTTTGTGCTGTTTGGGGCAGGCGCGATGGCAGTCGGTGCTGCCATCGTCGGGCGAGCGGGCTCCCTCACGGCCATCGAACGTGCGGTGCTGGCTTACCTGGTCGGCCTGTCGTTGATGATCGCGGTGCTGAGCCCGGTGCTCGCGGTTGCGATCCACTATCCCAGCAGCTACGCCGCAGCCTGCCTGCTGCTCGTGTTCTGGCAACGCGGCGCGCTCTGGGCACTGCTGCAAGACCTGCACATGCAATGGCGGCAATGGCGGGGCGGCAAGCCATCGTTCGCGCTAGCTGCCGCGATCTTCCTTGCGATGCTGGCCTGGGGCTACGGCGCGCTCGGCACGCTGACGCCGGTTGCCTCTTACGACGACCTGGCTTTCCATCTGCGGCTGCCCACCGAGCTGCTCGTGCGGCATTTCTACGCCTTCGATGTCGATCACCAGATCTGGTCGGCAGCGCCCCTGGCATCGGACCTCGCTTACGCCATTGCGTATGTCATCTCGCAGGGCGCTGAAGGTGTCAAGGCGTGGGTGAACGGCAGTTACCACCTGGCCTGCGCCGTGCTGCTGGCCGGCTTGCTGCTCAGGCGCACGCGCCCCTGGCCGGCCGTGCTGTGCCTGGTGGGTTACCTGTCGATTCCGCTGGTGCTGGCGATCAACCACACCTTGCACACCGAAGGCATCTCCGCGGCCCTGGTCATCGGTATCTTTACGCTGTGGGCGTTGGCGCGCGACTCGCAGTCGCCGGGTCCGGCCATTGGCGCTGCCCTGATGCTGGCCAGCCTGGGCGCATCCAAGTCCAGCAACCTGGTCATGTGCCTGGTGCTGGGACTGGTCTGGCTGCCGACCTTCTGGCGCCATGCGCGTGCCAGGCCGTTGATGGGCCTGGCGATTCTGGCGGCGCTCGCCACAGTGATCACGCCTTACGTGACCTCGTGGATTCGCAGCGGAAACCCGGTGCTGCCGCTCTTCAACGCAGTCTTCAAGTCGCCGTATTTCGAGGCGGTCAACTTCAAGAACGACGGCTATGCCGGCAAGTTCAACGGCAGCCTGTTTGCCAACCTGTTCCTGGACGGACAGCGCCATCTGGAAACGGCCATCGCTTCGGCCGGCGGCATGAGCCTGTACTTCCTGGTGCCGGCTGCCGTCATCCTGCTGGCCTGGAAGGGCGACATCGAGCGGCGCGTGGCGATGGGCGCGGTGCTGGTCTATTCGCTGATCCTGCTGTCCTCGCAGCAGTACCTGCGCTATCTCTTCCCGGTGATGGCCATTGGCATGTTCGCTGTCTCCCGCGTATGGGACCCGCTGCCCACCGACGACCGGAAGCTGGCTCGCATGTGGCAATACTGGTGGTCGGCGCTGCTGGGTCTGGCCATCTTGATGAACCTGTACTGGATGCCGGGCGTGTTCTGGCAGACCAAGCCCAGGGAGATGATCGATTCGGCCTTGACGCCACGCGGTCGAACCGCATATCTGGGCCAGTACGCGCCCGAGCGAGAGCTCACGCGCGCGGCCAACGCCGACATGGGCATCCATTCGCGCGTGCTGTATTCGGTCGATCCGTACGGCGCCGATCTGCATGGCACGCCGGTCTATGCCAACTGGTACAACCCTCGCGCGCTGGGAGCGATGAGGGCCGTGACCGATCAGGCTTCGGCAGGCGAATTCATGCGCAAGGAACGGATCACGCACATGGTTGTGAAGCCACTTGCCAAGGTTCACCCCAGTGTGCAGAAACCAGTCGATGAATTGATGAAGTTCGGAATGCTTCACGGCAAGGTCATTGCGCATTCAGCCAACGACGCCTTGATTGCGCTCAACGACGACATCGTCTGGTCGCGCGAACTGTGGCGCATGGGCGCCGACAAGGTTGGAACGCAAGTCGACCCCAAGGTCATCGTCGGAGGAAACAGTCCGGTCAAAGGCGGCCAGACCATCCTGGTTGAAGTGCAGGGCACTTGCGACAAGCTCGAAGCGCGTCCCGGCGTGGATGTGTTCTGGTCGCGCAACGGCAAGGGGCTGGGTTCCACCGGCCGCATCGAGGCGTGCATGCCGGTCGAGGGTCAGCCCGGCGGGACTTTTGCCATCCGCTACCGCATGACAGCGCCGCCCAAGGCCGACGCGCTGTGGATCCGCATTGCGTCCTACGGCGAACTGCCGGTCACGCTACAGGTCGCGCGCGTGCGTGCGCTGGCCCCATGAAGGCGTTCGGCCAATTCGTGCGCTTCATCGTCACGGGCGTGACGAGCCTGCTGGTGGACCTGGGTGTGCTGCACCTGATGCTCACAGCCGGTATCGCGCAGGAAATTGCGGTGGCCGTTGCTTTCCTCGTCGGCGTCGGCGTCAACCTGGTCATGCACAAGTTTTTTACCTTCCGCGATTCCGCGCGCCTGCATGGCTACCAGGTCGTCCGATACTTCATCGTGGTGGCGATCAACCTGGCGGTGACGGAGGCGGCTGTGTGGATCGCGACCCAGCAACTGGGCATGAGCCCCCTGGCTGGCAAGCTCCTGTCGCTGCCGCCGGTGCTCGCCCTCGGGTTCACGCTGTCGCGCACATGGGTTTTCGTGCCGCGCAAGGGCAGCGGCCCCACCTGAAACTTCGCGCAAAGAAAGCACCCCTTGCACTTCATACCCTCTTGCGCAGACGCGGATCGCCTGGGCGCCTATGCACAGCTCATGAAGGTGTGCTTTCCCGGCGCGGACAAGTTCGACCTGGCCTACCTGCAATGGCTCTATGCGGACAATCCCGATGGGCAAGTCATGGGCTATGACGCGTTCGAAGGCGACGAGCTGGCCGCGCACTACGCGTGCATCCCGGCCATGGCGCTGGTCGAAGGCGCGCAGGTGAAGGTCATGCTGTCGCTCAACACCGCGACGCACCCGAAGTTCCAGGGCAAGGGCCTGTTCACCAAGCTGGCCGAAAGAACCTACGAGGCGGGCCATGCCGCAGGATTTGACGCTGTCTATGGCGTGGCCAACGCCAACAGCACTCCGGGGTTCGTGCGCAAGCTGGGCTTCCAGCTGGTCACGCCGCTTGAAGCGCGCATCGGCGTGGGCGGGCTCCTGTCGCGCCAGGATTCGCAGGACATGAATTCGAGCTTTCGCCGGATGCGTTCTGCGCAGGCCGTGCAGTGGCGTTGCAGCAATCCGCACAACGCGGTGCGGGTGCGCACGGATCACGGCGTGACGCAGTGCTTTGCCTCGGCGCGCGGGAACCTGATCGCGGCGTACCACGAGTTTGATGCCGATGAGTTTGCGGGCGCGCAGGCAGAGCATGTGACCCGGTCGGGACCACCGCTGGTACGCTTGTTTCTCGGGCTGGTTCCGGCAACCAGGCACATCAGCGCGACCTATGTCCGCATCCCGGACCGCATGAGGCCGTCGCCGCTGAACCTGATCTACCGGCCGCTTTCGGGCCGGGTCGCCGCGATCGAAAAAGACCGCGTGGCCTTCTCGTTCCTGGACTTCGACGCGTATTGAAGATGGCCCCTGACGCCACACGCCTTGCGCTGTTTCTCTTTGCGCACCAGGACGACGAGTTCGGCGTTTTCCAGCAGATCCTTGACGAGCAGGCCGCAGGGCGGCGCGTGGTGTGCGCCTACCTGACCAATGGGGCAGTGGGCACGGTGACATCGGCGCAGCGCAATGCGGAGTCGCTCCGGGTGCTGGGCGACCTGGGCGTAGCGCGCGCAGACGTGGTGTTCGCCGGTGAGGCGCTCGGTATTGCGGACGGTGCGCTGCCGCACAACCTGCGGGCCGCTTCTTCATGGCTTGCCGACTGGCTAGCCGGCCTGCCGCGCCCCGAGGCTATTCATGTGCTGGCATGGGAAGGCGGTCATCACGACCACGATGCGCTTCATGCGCTGGCCGTGATTGCGTTGGCTAAACTGGGACTGCTCGGTGTGACGCGGCAGTTTGCGCTCTACAACGCGTGGCACTGCAGTGCGCCGTTCTTTCGCGTGCTGAAGCCGATCCCCGAGAACGGCCCGGTCACTGCTACACCGGTTCCGTGGCGCAACCGCTTGAGGTTCCTGCGCTACTGCCTGTCATACCCCTCCCAGAAAAAAACCTGGCTGGGTCTGTTTCCGTTCGTGACGCTGCATTACCTGTTGGGTGGCCGGCAACAGACGCAAGCAGTGACGATCGAACGCCTTGATTCGCGGCCGTATCAAGGCGCCATGTTTTACGAGGCGCGGGGCATCTACACCTGGGACGCTCTATCGCAGCAATTGAAAGCGCTAAGGCAATGAGTACTTCACAGGTGGTGGTTATCGGCGGTGGACCGGCGGGCCTGATGGCGGCAGAAGTGCTGGCCCAGGCTGGCGTCAAGGTCGATCTGTATGACGCGATGCCTTCGGTGGGACGCAAGTTTTTGCTGGCGGGCAAGGGCGGATTGAACCTCACGCACTCGGAGCCGTTCGATCCCTTCCTGTCGCGCTACGGCTCGCGAGTGGAAAGCGTAGCGCCGTGGCTGCGGTCGTTCGGCGCGGAGCAATTGCGCGAGTGGGCCGGTGCGCTTGGCGTGACGACCTTCGTGGGAACATCGGGCCGCGTCTTTCCTTCGGACATGAAAGCCGCGCCGCTGCTGCGAGCATGGCTGCATCGCCTGCGTGGCCAGGGCGTCCAATTTCATATGCGTCACCGTTTCCGGGGCTGGACCGATAGCGGGCAATTGCGCTTTGCTGGCCCTTCGGGCGAGGTGGAAGTGAACGCGGACGCCACCATCCTTGCGATGGGTGGTGCCAGCTGGCCGCAACTGGGGTCCGATGGTGCATGGGCACCGTTGCTCGCACAGCGGGGCGTCCAGGTCGCGCCACTGCTGCCGGCCAACTGCGGTTTCGATGTGCGGGGCGGCTGGAGCGACTATTTCCGCACGCGCTACGAGGGGCAGCCGTTCAAGTCCGTCGCGATCCGCGTCGGCTCATTCCATCGGCAGGGCGAGTTTGTTGCGACGGCAACCGGTGTCGAAGGCAGCCTTGTTTATGCGGCATCTGCGTTGTTGCGCGACGAGGTCATCGCCAATGGCAGCGCGACCTTCGAGCTGGACCTGTTGCCTTCACGAACACCGGAACAGGTTGCTGCAGAGGTAGCTCATCCGCGTGGGTCGCGGTCACTGGCGAGCCACCTGAAGGGAAGGCTGAGCCTGGACGGCATCAAGCTGGCGGTGCTGCACGAGCTGCTCTCCAAAGATGAAATCCAGAATCCGGCGCGACTCGCTGCAGCGATCAAGTCGCTGCCCATCACGGTAGTTGCTGCGAGGCCCGTGCAGGAGGCGATCAGCACGGCGGGCGGCGTCACCTTTGCGGCGATGGACGACCAGCTCATGCTCAACCATGCGCCGGGCGTCTTTTGCGCGGGGGAAATGCTGGATTGGGAGGCACCGACCGGCGGCTACCTGCTGACCGCCAGCTTTGCGAGCGCCCGGGTCGCGGCCAATGGCGCTCTGCAGTGGTTGCAGCGGGGCGAGCCCGCGGCCTAGAACTTGGTGCGGTAATACATCATTGGCTTGCCGCCGCTGCGACGCAGGCCGATGCGGGCACCGCTTTCCAGTTGCATGCCGACGAAGCCTTTGTCTGCGACGAGGCCGCGCTGAAGGCCCGGTTGCACGCGCATCTCCACGCGTGCGCCGTAGGTGGGTTCGCGGCTCTGGATCAGGTTGAGCGCGTTGGGCTGCTCGATGCGACGCCATGCAGCGACGTCGACCTGGTTGTTGCTGTCTGTGGTGTACCGCCATTTCACGCCCAGATCGACACTGCTGGGCGCCGAGCCCGAGACGCCGGTCGGAGCAAAGCCGGGGCTGTCCGTGCCATTGACACCGACTGCTACGCCGAAGCCTGATCGGCCGGCTGGCATGAGGCTCATGTCGATACGCGAAGTGCGGCTGGCGCCGTCGATGTTTTCGAAGCGGGGCAGGGATGAGGTGGAGATTTCGAGTTGAGGGGTGTTCGCAACCGCGACGGCAGCGACCTGCGAAAAGCCATCCGTGCCAAAGAACAGCAACACAACCGGAATGACGATACGCGGCCAGACCCGGTGAATGACCTCTGGTTCAGCCGTTTCGCGCTCTGTGGTTGTGTTCATGACTCACCCCTGTCGTAAGGTGATTGAACTTTAGGAGCGCGGCCGTGAGAAGTTTGTCAGACGCCGCCGGTGGATGGGGTCGGCGAGGGGAGGGAGTGTTAGCGCACGAATGCGCTGACCTGCTTGTTCGAGATGGCGCGAGTCATCTGCGCAGCCAGGTTCAAGCCCTCAGCGTACTGGGCTTCGGTCATCCCGCCTTGGGCAGTGAACTGGTTTCGCAAGTAGTCTTCCCGAGAGTCTGTACAGAACTGACCGCCGAGGCAGGCCAGCATCATGTGGGTGTCGACTTCGCATGGAGCCTGACTGCTGCAGCCGGCCACGGCCATTGCCACCTGAAGCGTCGAATACTTCACCGGATCAGACCCGTATGACGTTCCGTTGAACCACAGTTCGCCCTTTGTTTCAGCGGACCTTGCCATGACGAGCATGAGCAGGTTGCCGTCGAAGAGGGCAAGCGGATCATCCAGCGCCAGTAGCGACTTCAGAGCCTCCTGTTTTTCATCGCTGCTGGCGTTGAGCGCTCCCCGCAACTTGCGGGTCGCTGCCATCAGCGGGTCGCGCCCGTTCTCGGAGGCTCGCCTCGTCTCGTCGTAAAGACTGCTCGCCTCGTCTGCTGAAAACGAGCTGCATCGGCCGCTGAGTTTTGCCGCCAGTTCCATCCTCACAGTACTGATGGTTCCGTGCTTGGCAACGGCCTGCGCATTTGCCGCCTGAGCTTCCTCCGGCATGCTCGCAATGGGCATGCCGCAGATGTTGGACACGTACATGGCGTAGAAGTAGCCGCCCTCCTCGGGACGTGTCCGTGCGTTCAACGCGAACGCTCGCCAGTCCCGGGCCGAGCGCAGTTCGGCGACGAGCTTGCTGGAAGGGCCGGATGCTGCCCGTGCTACCGGCGCCAGGCTCGCGGCTGTGGTCTGCGCTGAAGCTGCGGGCGCCGCAACAAGGGACACCTCTGCAGGTACAGGCGCCTGTGTCCTGGTCGCTTGCGCCGGTGTATCGGGCTGTGCCGCGAGGTAGATGATGGTGGCGACAGCGGCGCCAACAGCCGCAGCTGGCTTGGCAAGGCGCGCGAGCGCTCGATGCAGACTCATTGCCTCAGGAGCCGAGTTCGCCCAAAAGCTTGCTCACCGATTCTTTGAGCTGTGGCAACGAAAGCTCGATCACATCCCAGACGGTCGCATGATCGACCACGGCGTAGCGATGAATCAGCTGATTGCGGAACGCGACAATTTGGGGAAGGTCCTGTATTCGATTTGCGAGTGCAGGGTTAGCCTTGCTCAGTTGATTGAGTGCCTCGCCGATGATCTCGAATTTGCGTTCGACTGCAGAATGAGCGATGGCGGAAGCCGCATATCCTGCGGCGTCGAGTCCGGCGACGAACGATTCAATGTCAGAGGCAGCCGTTTGCACATCCCAAAGCCAGCTGCGCGGATCACGCTCCATAGACAACTTCGCGATTCCGGTTGATCGAGGCGAGCACAAATGGATTCTTCAAAGCTCCCGGCTCTACCAGATCAACGCTGCGTTGCAAAAGAACTTCAAGAGCTTCCTTGACTTGCAGATAAAGCTCCAGACGTCGAGTAGTCCTCGGCTCGAACTCGATCAGAAAGTCTGCATCGCTCTTGGCCGGATCGAAGTCCGTGCCTCGTGCGGCCGATCCGAAAACCTCCAGCTTGCGCACGTGATGCGCTTCGCAGATATGGGATATTTCGGCTCGTCTCTGATCGATCAAAGCATGCACGAAGGACCTCAAAAAGCTTGGAAAAGGTTGACGAGCCTTACCCCCGGCACTGGCTCCACAGTTAGGGCTGCTTGGTTCCCCACCTGACCCGGTTGGCCGCTTCACCATGCGGGGAGGCCCGTCAGCGCGTATTGTAGTGGAGCGGCCGCAGTGATTTAGCCCGCACCATCGCAAAAACCCCACCGTCCGGCCCCGTAGAATCGACCGCATGTCTTATGTCGTGCTCGCCCGCAAATACCGTCCGCGCAACTTCGCGGAGATGGTGGGCCAGGAGCACGTGGTGCAGGCCCTCAGCAACGCGCTTGAGCAGCAGCGCCTGCACCACGCCTACCTTTTCACCGGCACCCGCGGCGTCGGCAAGACGACCGTTTCGCGCATCCTGGCCAAGTCGCTCAACTGCCAGGGCGCGGACGGCAACGGCGGCATCACGGCCACGCCGTGCGGTGTGTGCCAGGCCTGCGTCGATATCGACAGCGGCCGTTTCGTCGATTACACCGAGCTCGACGCCGCCTCCAATCGCGGCGTGGACGACATGCAGTCGCTGCTGGAGCAGGCGGTGTACAAGCCGGTGCAGGGGCGCTTCAAGGTCTTCATGATCGACGAAGTACACATGCTCACGGGGCATGCGTTCAACACCATGCTCAAGACGCTCGAAGAGCCGCCCGAGTACCTGAAATTCGTCCTGGCCACCACCGATCCGCAGAAGGTGCCGGTCACGATTTTGTCGCGCTGCCTGCAGTTCAACCTGCGGCCGATGGCGCCCGAGACGGTGCACGGGCACCTCACCCACGTGCTTGCCGCAGAAAACGTCCCGGCCGATGCGCAGGCCCTGCGCTTGCTGTCACGCGCGGCTCGCGGCTCGATGCGCGATGCGCTGTCGCTCACCGATCAGGCCATTGCTTTCGGCGCGGGCAAGCTCGAAGAAGCCGCCGTGCGCCAGATGCTGGGCAGCGCCGATCGCGCGCATGTGGTTCGCATCATCGAGGCGCTCGCGCAGGGCGATGGCAAGACCGTGGTGGAGACCGTCGATGCCTTGCGCGTGCTGGGCCTGAGCGCCGCGTCGACACTCGAAGAAATGAGCGCCGTGCTGCAGCGAATGGCCGTGAACCAGGCCGTGCCGGGTTCGGCTGACGAATCAGACCCTGAAGGTGCTGAGGTTGCACGGCTCGCATCGATGATGCCCGCCGACGAGACGCAGCTGCTCTACAGCATGTGCCTGCATGGCCGCACCGAGCTGGGCCTCGCGCCCGACGAATACGCGGCGCTCACGATGGTGCTCTTGCGATTGCTGGCGTTCAAACCGCAGGGCGCGGGCGCCATCAAGGAAAAAAAAACTCTGAGTGAAACGCGACCGGCTGCAGTGCCGGTTGCTCCAGCGCTAGCACGAGCGCCGCAGGCGTCACCTCAACCAGCGCCGCAACCAGCACCAGTCCCCGCATCCGCCGCCCTGGCTGCTCCACCTCCGGCCCACACGACGGTCGCCCGGGTCGCGCCAGTCACAGCGCCAGTCACAGCTCCTGTTGCCGCTCCTGTTGCCGCTCCACCCGGTAGGGTGTTATCCGTCGTGGAGTCCCAGGGTGACAAGCCCCCAGCGCGCCCACCCGCATCCAGCAACCGACCCTCCGGCGAAGTCGTCGGCGTGCCGGTGCGCGTTCAAGCCGACACCCCTCGCGAAGCAGCGGCCCCTGCTGCACTGGCCCCGACCGAAGAAGGCGAGTTCTGGTTCAGTGTGGTTGGCGACCTGGTAGCGCGCGAGGCCGTGACGGCGCTCGTGCGCGAACTCGCGCTCCAGTCGCAGCTGATGGCGCGTGACGAAGGTCACTGGATGCTGCGCGTCGAGCGCGAATCGCTCAACCAGCCGGCCAGCCGCGAGCGGCTCACGACGGCCTTGAATGCGGCGGGCCATGCCGTGAGCCTGAGCGTCGAGGTCGGCCCGGTCACGGACAGCCCCGCACGCCGCAACGCAGCCGCAGCAGAGAAAAAACAGAAGGCCGCCGAGGAAGTCATTCACGGCGACCCCTTTGTTCAGGCGATGATGCGCGACTTCGGCGCGAAAATCGTGCCTGGCAGTATCAAGCCCGCCTAGCGGGGCAGACCCCCACCAGTCGCAGCACAAGCACATCGAAAGGATCTCTCATGTTCAACAAGGGACAGCTCGCAGGACTCATGAAGCAGGCGCAAGCCATGCAGGACAACCTGAAGAAGGCGCAGGACGAACTCGCGTTCATCGAAGTCACCGGTGAATCGGGCGCAGGCCTCGTCAAGGTCACGATGACCTGCAAGCACGAGACCAAGCGCGTGCAGATCGACCCCAGCCTGCTCGCCGACGACAAGGACATGCTCGAAGACCTGGTCGCTGCCGCGTTCAACGCTGCTGTGCGCAAGGTCGCAGAGACCTCCGAAGAAAAGCTCGGCAAGATCACCGCCGGCATGCCGGGCATGGCCGGCAAATTCCCGTTCTAGTCGCGCATCTTCATCACGCCTGATGGCTGACAACAGCTCGCTCAACGCCTTGATCGAAGGCCTGCGCCGCCTTCCCGGCGTGGGCGTCAAGTCGGCTTCGCGCATGGCATTTCACCTGTTGCAGCACGACAGGGCCGGCGCCCAGTTGCTGGCGCAGGCCCTGCAACAGGCGTCCACCCACATCCGTCATTGCGAGCGCTGCCACACCTTCACCGAGGGCGAGGTCTGCGCGACATGCCTGGACCCCCGGCGCGATGCGACCAAGCTGTGTGTGGTGGAAACGCCTGCCGACCAGGCGGCGCTGGAGCGCACGGGCGCATTCCACGGCCTGTATTTCGTGCTCATGGGCAAGCTGAGCCCGCTGGACGGCATCGGCCCCAACGACATCGGTCTGGCCAAGCTGTTTGATCGCGCGACCAATGGCACGGTGCACGAAGTGATATTGGCCACCAATTTCACCGCCGAAGGCGAAGCGACTGCGCATGTCATTGGCGAGGCACTGAAAAAACGTGGCCTGAGCGTCACGCGCCTGGCCAGGGGCGTTCCTGCGGGCAGCGAACTTGAATACGTCGATCTGGGTACGATCGCCCACGCGCTGGTGGACCGGCGCTGAAAAAATATCAGACACGAAAGCAGCTACGACATGCAGATCGCGAAGTTCACCATTGCCTACTGGTGCGTCTTTTTCATGGCCATCTTGCCTTTCGTCTGTGCGTGGATTGCCAAGGGCCCCGGTTTCGGCAAGTCGCGCAAGGTGGGCGGCTACGACAACGATGATCCGCGCGCCTGGCTTGCGAAGCAGTCCGACTGGCAGCGGCGCGCCAATTCGGCTCAGGCGAACACGTTTGAGTCGCTGCCGTTTTTTATAGGCGCAGTCATCATCGCCCACCAGCTGGGTGCCCCACAGGCCACGCTCGATATCCTGGCGCTGATCTTCGTTACGTTTCGCATCATTTATGTCGCGATGTATGTGGCGGGCTTTTCGACCATCCGCTCGGCGATCTGGGCGATCGCGCTCTTCGTGAATATCGGCATCCTGTTCATCGGCTATCGCTGATTAACTTACGTGGAAACCCGCACGGGATGTTCCCGATGCGGTCTCTACCCCCTGTGGCTAACCTCGAATGCGTTAGCAGGAAGGCCATACCCATGAACAAGACCAACAACGCTCCCATCCACACGGCCCTGCGCACGACCCTGATGTCGCGCCGCACTTTCGCTTCGGCCGCCGCGCTCGGCGCAGCCGTCATCGCTGCGCCAGCGCTACGCGCCCAACCCAAACTCGAGAAGTCAAAGATCGCCATTGCCGTCGGTGGCAAGGCCGGCTTCTACTACCTTCCCCTGACGATTTCCGAGCAGCTCGGGTTCTTCAAGGCCGAGGGACTCGACGTCGAGATCTCTGACTTTGCAGGCGGCTCACGCTCGCTGCAAGCGCTTGTCGGCGGTTCCGCCGATGTGGTCGCCGGTGCCTACGAGCACACGATCAACATGCAGTCGAAAAACCAGTTCATCCAGGAGTTCGTCCTGATGGGCCGCGCGCCGCAGATCGCCATGGGCATTTCGACCAAGGGCATGCCCGGCTACAAGACGCCGGCTGACCTGCGCGGCAAGAAGATCGGCGTCAGCGCACCGGGCTCGTCCACCAACATGGTTGCCAACCTCGTGCTGTCGCGCGCGGGCGTGAAGGCCAGCGAAGTGAGTTTCGTGGGCGTGGGCACATCGGCCGGCGCGCTGGCTGCGCTGCGCTCGGGCCAGATCGATGCGATGAGCAATATCGACCCGGTCATGACCATGCTCGAACAAAAGGGCGATATCCGCATCATCAGCGACACGCGCACGCTCAAGGGCACGCTCGATGTGTTCGGCGGGCCCATGCCTGCTGCGTGTTTCTATTCCCACGCCGACTTCGTGCAAAAGAATCCCAACACCTGCCAGGCGTTGACCAACGCCATCGTCCACGGCCTGAAGTGGCTGCAGACGGCGGGGCCGAGCGACATCATCAAGACGGTGCCCGAAAGCTACCTGCTTGGCGACCGGGGCCTGTACCTCGCGTCGTTCAACAAGGTGCGCGAAGCCATCTCGCTCGATGGGGTGATCGCAGAAGAGGGCACCCGCACGGCGCTCAAGGCGCTGGAGAGTTTCGATCCGGCGATCAAGGCCGACAAGATCACCTTGTCCAGGACCTTCACCAACGAATTCGCGCGCCGCGCCAAGGACCGGTTCAAGGCATAAGGGCTGACTGTTCCAGGCTCAGGCCCAGGCCACCGCATGTCAGCACCCGCGCTCGAATTCAACCGGATCACCGTCACCTTTCAGTCGCCGGATGCGCCTTCACAGCGCTACACGGCGGTGGGCGATACCAACCTGCGGATTGAAGCGGGTGAGTTCGTGTCGGTGGTTGGACCTACCGGTTGCGGCAAATCGACGCTGCTCAATATCGGCGCTGGATTGCTTGCGCCCTCGTGGGGCGATGTCAAGGTGTTTGGCGAGCCGCTGGTGGGCATCAACAAGCGCGCGGGTTACATGTTCCAGACCGAGGCGCTCATGCCCTGGCGCAGCGCCATCGACAACGTGATGGTGGGGCTGCAATACCGGGGCATTCCAGACACCGAGGCGCGCGCGCAGGCGCAGGCATGGCTGGAGCGTGTCGGCCTGTCGGAGTTCGGCGATCGCTATCCGCACCAGCTTTCCGGTGGCATGCGCAAACGCACCGCGCTCGCGCAGGTGCTGGCACTCGACCCGGACATCGTGCTCATGGACGAGCCCTTCAGCGCGCTCGATATCCAGACCCGCCAGCTGATGGAAAACGAAGTGCTGGAGTTGTGGGCCGCGAAGAAAAAAGCGGTTCTCTTCATCACCCACGACCTGGACGAAGCGATTGCGATGAGCGATCGCGTGGTGGTGCTCTCTGCAGGTCCGGCGACCCGGCCGATCGGCGAATTCACCATCGACCTGCCGCGTCCGCGCGACGTGGCCGAGGTGCGGTCCGACCCGCGCTTCATCGAGTTGCACAAGCAGATCTGGGCGGTGCTTCGCGAAGAAGTGCTCAAGGGTTATGCGCAGCAACTGAAAAAGGCAGCGTAGCCTGTGTTCGACGCGCTCAAGCCTTCCAGCAAGAACCTGCGCTATTGGCAGGTCGGGCTCTTTATCGGCGTGATGCTGTTGTGGCACCTGGTGTCGCGCAACGACCAGTACGCGTTTTTTATCGGTGAGCCGGTCAAGGTCGCGGGCCGTGTGTGGTCATGGTTCATGCCCTATGCCATCCAGGCCAACGCGTTGTTCCCGGAAGGCTTGCCCGGTCGCGCGGACATCTACCAGCACCTGGGCGTGACCCTGCTGGAGACGGTGCTTGCGTTCTTCATCGGCACCATCCTGGGCCTTGTCTTTGGCCTGTGGCTCGCGCTGGCGCCCACCGCGAGCGCGATTCTCGACCCGTACATCAAGGCCGCCAACTCGATGCCGCGCGTGATCCTCGCGCCGATCTTCGGCATGTGGCTGGGCCTGGGCATCTGGAGCAAGGTGGCGCTGGCCGTGACGCTGGTGTTTTTCATCGTGTTCTTCAACGTCTACCAGGGCGTGAAAGAAGTGAGCCCGGTCGTGCTCGCCAATGCACGGATGCTCGGCGCAAACCGCAAGCAGTTGCTGCGCACGGTGTACCTGCCGAGCGCGACGAGCTGGGTTTTCTCCAGCTTGCACACCTCGGTGGGGCTGGCTTTTGTGGGCGCTGTCGTCGGTGAATACCTGGGGTCGGCACGCGGTGTTGGCTACCTGATTCTCCAGGCCGAGGGCACGTTCGATGTGAACACGGTGTTTGCCGGCATCGTGGTGCTCACGGCATTTGCATTGGTGCTCGACGGCATCGTGGGCCGCATCGAAAAACACCTGATGAAGTGGCAGCCGCGCCAGGGTGAAACCGAAAAGCTCTAGGCAAAAAAACGCCCGGACTGATCCGGGCGTGTGTTTCAGAGACTAGCGCGAATTAGCTGCGGCGGCTGTCGTTGGGCCAACGGTCACGGTGGTTTCGCACGCCGTCGCCGTCACGGTCGCGGTCGTCGCGATTCACGATGCCGTCACGGTCCAGGTCGCCCATGGGACCGAAGCGATTGCGAGCCCACTGGTCGCTGTTGCGGCCACGGTTGTCATAGCGATTGGGGATGCCGTCGCCATCGCGGTCGCGGTCATAGCGGTTGGCAATGCCGTCATGGTCCCGGTCGCCGTTGGGGCCACGCTCCCAGTTGCCGCCGACCATGTACCACTGGCCGTTGCCACGTTCGACCCAGCGGGGTGCGACATAGGCATAGCCGGGACGCTGCTGCATCCACTGACCTTGCACCCAGGTGTACTGGCCATTGCGCCACTCATGGTGGCCCGGTGCCCAGACGTAGCCGCTGCGCGGGGCCGGAACGGCCTCATACACGGGAGAAGGCGGGGCGACTTGCACAACCAGCTGTGCGTTGGCGGCCATAGGGGCCAGGGTCAGTACCGAACCTGCTGCCACTGCTACGGCGAGAAGCGATTTCTTGAATGTCATGGAGGACTCCTTTCGGGAAGTGTTGAAGCCACTGTGCCCAAAAGAAAACGCCCCGGCCATCAGACCGGGGCGGCTTGCTCCGTCGGAGGAGTCCTGCGAACCGCAGTGTGTCCCGATGTAGCTGGATGTAGCTCAGCGGGCTTTGGCTGCAGGCCTGGCGGCGGATTTACTGGACGCCTTGGCAGCGACTCGCTTGAGTTGCGGCTGCGCTTGCCGTGACGACTTCGCCACTTTCGAAGGCGCGGTCTTGCGGGTCGCAACGCTCGAGCTGTGCGCGCTTGAACGCGCCGAGGCGCGCGTCGACATGTTTCTGATCGGCAGGTACACGACGACTTGCTGGCCCGCCTTGAAAGCCGACGACGCGCTGGTGTCGTTCCACTGCGCAACGTCTGAAGCATTCAGGCGATAGCGGCTTGCAATCGACTTCACGGTGTCGCGCTTGCCTGCTTTCACGGTCGTCTTGCGGGTGACGATCTCGGGCTCCAGGCTCAGCTGGCCGTTATCGGCCACGTGGGAAGCGACGTCATCCTGCTTGGCAGCGGAGCGCGGCACGATCAGCACCGAACCGGCCTTGATCAACATGCGCGGAGGAATCGTGTTGACGCTGCGCAGGTCGTTTTCGCTCATGCCGACGCGGCGGGCCGCATCCGAAACACTCATCGTGCTGGGTGCGCTCCATGCCGTCCAGCTGGCGTACTGCCCGGCGGCGTGTGCTTCGAAGTTGCGCTTGAACACGGTGGCGTTGTCCCAGGGCAGCAGGATCTGCGGTGTGCCTGCAGCCAGGATCACCGGACGGCTCATCGAAGGATTGAGCGCCTTGAAATCCTCCAGCGAAATGTCGGCCAGGCGGGCCGCGAGCTGCACATCCATGTCGCGCGTCACGGTGACGCTCTGGAAGTACGGGTGGTTGTAGATCAGCGGCAGCTCGGTGCGAAACGTGTCGGGGTTGGCCACGATGTTCTTCACGGCCTGCAGCTTGGGCACATAGAAGCGCGTCTCGTTGGGCATGTTCAGGTCCACGTAGGTCGTGCCCAGGCCGGACCGCTGGTTCTTGGCGATGGCGCGTCCGACACTGCCTTCACCCCAGTTGTAGGCCGCAAGCGCCAGATGCCAGTCGCCGAACATGCCATGGAGCTTTTGCAGGTAGTCGAGCGCGGCGCGGGTCGATGCCAGCACATCGCGCCGATCGTCGCGAAACACGTTCTGCTTGAGCTCGAAGTAGGTGCCGGTGGCGGGCATGAACTGCCACATGCCCGCAGCGCGCGCGCTGGAGACGGCCTGCGGATTGAACGCGCTTTCAATGAACGGCAGCAGTGCCAGCTCGGTGGGCATGTCGCGGCGCTCCAGCTCCTCGACGATGTGGAACAGGTATTTGCGCGAGCGCTCCGTCATGCGCTGCATGTAATCGGGCCGGGTCGCGTACCACTGCTCCTGCTGGCGCACCAGGTCGGAGTCGAGGTTGTTCATCTTGAAGCCGCGCCGGATGCGGTCCCACAGGTCGGCCGGCGGCTGCAGATGGGCGACGCTGCGCGACGATGCGGTGGATGTGGCGATAGGGTCCAGCGGGCCGCTGGGGATCACTGCGGGCAGCGGGGCGGAGGGGGACCGGGCGAATGAGGGATTGGGGGAAGAAGGATCGCTGGGGGTAGAGGCTGTCGGTGATTGTGTCGTGGCGCAACCTGCGAGCAGCAGGATGCAGGTGAGTCCGAGAGCGTGTAACTTCATCTTTAGGTATTTCTGTAGGGCAGATGCGGTGGCCGCATCGTTAAGGCACAAGTCCCGGCGCGCTCATTCTGTGAAGCGCTGCCCCTCATTGATCAGATCAGCAGTGCGAGGTTCCGGCCCATGACTAGAATCCCGCAGGACCGATTCATGAGCGACCCGATTATAGGAATGCAGCAGTGGTTTGAAACCCCGCCCGGACGCTATCTATTGGCATGGGAGCGGGCAGAGTTTGCACGCGTTGTCGGTGACATCTTTGGTTACCACGCCCTGCAGCTCGGTTTGCCGATGCTCGATGCCCTCGAATCCAATCGCATGCCACACAAATGGGTTGCAGTGCAGCATTCCCAGGGTGTCTTGTCCGCAGGAGGGGTGGAGCCCGCCCTCGTCACCGATTTCACCGCGCTTCCGTTCGAATCGAACAGCATCGACCTGGTCGTGTTGCCCCATTCGCTGGAACTCAATGTGGACCCCCATGCCACGCTGCGCGAGGTCGAGCGGGTGCTGGTGCCCGAAGGCAAGGTCGTGATCTGCTGCCTGAACCCGGCCAGCCTCTGGGGCCTGCGCCAAAGGCGTGCGCATCTGTACCGGCGATTCGGCTTCGGTGACCTGTTCTTGCCGGATGCCGGTGAGTTCATTGGCTACTGGCGGCTGCGCGACTGGCTGCGACTGCTGAGTTTTGAGGTCGAAAGCGGCACTTTCGGCTGCTACCGCCCCGCCATGAAGACCGACAAGTGGTTGAGCCGCTACGATTGGCTGGACGGGCCCGGCGAGCGGTGGTGGCCGATATTCGGCGCGGTCTATTTCATCGTCGCGGTCAAGCGGGTGCGCGGCATCAAGCTGATCGGCAAAGCCTGGAAGACGCCCGCCGGCATCACCGCCGCGCCCGTTCCCGTCACGAACAGAACACCCATCTCTTACCTGGAAGAAAACGTTTGAATCCTGTCGATATCTACACAGATGGCGCCTGCAAGGGCAATCCCGGCCCCGGCGGCTGGGGCGTGCTGCTCAAGTCGGGCGGCACCGAAAAAGAGCTTTTTGGCGGCGAGACACCCACCACCAACAACCGCATGGAGCTGTTGGCCGTGATCCGCGCGCTGGAAGCGCTCAAGCGCCCCTGCGCGGTGACGCTGCACGTGGACAGCCAGTACGTGCTCAAGGGCATGACCGAGTGGCTGGCCGGCTGGAAGGCCAAGGGCTGGCGCACGGCGGCCAAGCAACCCGTCAAGAACGTAGACCTGTGGCAGGCGCTGGACGCCCAGGTCAACGGGGCCGGCCACAAGATCGAGTGGCGCTGGGTGCGCGGCCACAACGGCGACCCGGGCAACGAGCGTGCGGATGTGCTGGCCAACCTGGGTGTGGAAGTTGCCCTGGGTCAGCGCCAGGCCTCGATGTAAAGAGGCGGTAAAGGCGCTCCGGCAGGGCGCGCCGGGGTAATGCAAAAGCGGCCAATAGCCACCAAAAGCGATGGCTTAGGGAACAACGCGAATGCCGGTGTGTCACATGGCTGATACATTGGCAGGTTGGTTTCATCCCATCACCAGATGCTGGCGCGCGACGCGTCCGGCCACAAGCATTACATGGCATCGAAAGCAATCTACACCGTGGTCGCCGTCGTCGGCATCGCCGCCGCTTCGGGCGCGGCGTGGTGGTACCAGAACAAATCCTCCAAACCTGCGTCTTCAGCGCCGCTCGCGTCTTCGGGTGCGGGCGGGGGTGGCCCTTCGGCGGGTGGTCCGGGCGGTCCGGCCCGGCCCCCGGCAGTTGAAGTCGCCAAGGTCGAACTGATCAAGCTTACCGACGACGCGCAGGCGGTCGGCAGCCTGCGTTCGCGCCAGAGCGTGGTGCTGCGCCCCGAGGTCAGCGGACGCGTCACCAAGCTCAATTTCCGCGACGGCGATCGCGTGCGGCGCGGGCAGTTGCTGGTGCAGTTCGACGACCAGTTGCCGATGGCGCAGGTGCAGCAGGCCCAGGCCGAACTGTCGATCGCGCAGGCCAACCACAACCGCAACCAGGAACTGGTGGCGCAGAACTTCATCAGCAAGCAACGGGTGGATGAGAGCGCGGCGAACCTGCAGGTGTCGCAGGCCAAGCTGTCGCTGGCGCGTGCCACAGCATCGCGGCTTCGCATCGTGGCCCCGTTCGACGGCATCGCCGGTATTCGTACGGTGAGCGTTGGCGATTACCTGAAGGATGGCGCGGACATCGTGAATCTGGAGGACCTGGACGCGATGTTCGTGGACTTCCGCCTGCCCGAGCGGTTCCAGTCCAAGATCTCGCGCGGCCAGACTGCACTCGTCGATCTCGACGCGCTGCCCGGCCGGCGCTTCACGGCGGTGATCCAGGCGATCGATCCGCTGGTCGATGCCAACGGCCGATCGGTCGGCATACGCGGCTGCATCGACAACCGCCAGCTCGCGCTCAGGCCCGGCATGTTCGCGCGGGTCAATGCGGTGTTCGGCGAGCGGGACAACGCCCGCGTGATTCCCGAAGAGGCCATCGTGCCGCAGCAGGGCCGCCAGTTTGTCTACAAGCTGGTGGACGGCCCCGACCAGGACACGCGCATTGCGCAGCGCGTCGAGGTAAAGGTCGGCATTCGCCGGCCCGGCCGCGTGGAAGTGACCGAAGGCCTGCAGGTCGGCGATACGGTCGTCACCGCGGGCCAGCAACGCATCCAGAAAGACGGCATGCCGGTTCGCGTGCTTGATCTGAATCGTCCGTCCGGCGGTGGTCGACAGGGTGGGGCGGCCAATGCTGCTTCGGCTTCGGGCACGCCTGTGGTGGCGAAGGCGGCACCCGCCAGCGGCGCGGCCTCAGGTGCAGCCGCTGCACCAGCTGAGGCGGGCCTTGCGCCGACAGCCAGGCGCGCACCCGAACTTGCCGTCGTTGCGGTTCCGGTCCTGAGTGGGCCTAACCCGTGCCTGGTCGCTGCCGGCCCAGCGCAAGGCGGCCAAGCCCCCCGCAAGAGCGCGTCGCGCTCCTGATCCAGCAGGGCGACAACCATGCAACTCCCGGAAATAGCCATCCGACGTCCGGTGTTCGCCACCGTGCTGTCGCTGCTGGTCGTGCTGATCGGCGCAGTGAGCTTCAACCGGCTGGCCGTGCGCGAATATCCCAAGATCGACGAGCCGGTCGTCACCGTCAGCGTGCGGTACCCCGGCGCTTCGGCCGAGGTGATCGAGACGCAGGTCACCAAGCCGCTGGAAGATTCCATCGCAGGCATTGATGCGGTGGACGTGATTACCTCCATCAGCCGCGCCGAGCAGAGCCAGATTTCGGTTCGCTTCCGGCTTGAAAAAGATGCGGACGCCGCTGCCGCTGAAGTCAGGGACCGGACCTCGCGCGTGCGCAACCGCCTGCCGCAACAGATCGAAGAACCGGTGATCGCCAAAGTCGAGGCAGACGCGTTCCCCGTGATCTGGTTGGCGTTTACCAGCGACACGCTCAACCCGCTGCAGATCAACGACCTGGTCAACCGGATCGTGAAGTCCCGGTTGCAGACTGTGACCGGGGTTGCCGATGTTCGGATTTTCGGCGAGCGCAAGTACGCGATGCGCGTGTGGCTGGACCCTGACAAGCTCGCGGGCTACCGCATGAGCACGCAGGACGTCGAAGACGCGATCCGCCGCAGCAATCTGGAGCTGCCCGCAGGGCGCATCGAATCGCAGCAGCGTGAATTCAGCGTGACCTCGCAGACCGACCTGGTGCGCCCGGCGCAGTTTCGCGAGATCGTGATACGCAACGTCAATGGCTTCCCCATCAAGTTGCGGGACGTGGCGCGGGTCGAAGAAGGACCGGCTGACGAGCGCAGTTCGGTGCGGCTGAACGGTCGCCAGGCGATTTCTGCGGGCGTGATCCGGCAGGCAACCGCCAATCCGCTGACCCTGTCGCAGGGCGTGCGCGACATGCTGCCCAAGCTCAAGCAGGACTTGCCGCCGGACGTCACCATCGAAATCGCCAACGACAACTCGCTGTTCATCGACCGCTCGGTCAAGAACGTGTTCCGCACCATCGTCGAGGCTATCGTGCTGGTGGCGCTGGTGATCTTCGTGTTCCTGCGAACGATGCGGGCCTCGATCATTCCTATCGTCACGATTCCTGTGAGCCTGGTTGGCACCTTCGCGCTGATGGCGCTGGCTGGCTTCACGATCAACACGCTCACCTTGCTTGCATTGGTGCTGGCGATCGGGCTGGTGGTGGACGACGCGATCGTGATGCTGGAGAACATCTACCGGCACATCGAGGAAGGGCTCGATCCGTTCTCTGCGTCGATCAAGGGCGCGCGTGAAATCGGCTTCGCGATCATCACGATGACCCTCACGCTGGTGGCGGTGTATGCGCCGCTGGCCTTCACGCCGGGGCGCACAGGGCGATTGTTTGTCGAGTTCGCGCTGGCACTGGCCGGCGCGGTGCTGGTGTCGGGTTTCGTCGCGCTCACGCTCACGCCGATGATGTGTTCCAAGCTGCTCAAGCACAACCCCAATCCCGGATGGTTCGACCGCACGATGGAGCGGCTTTTGTTCAGGCTGGAGTCGCGATACGCCACTACGCTGCGCTGGCTGCTGGTGCGGCGTTGGGAACCCGCTGGCGGCGACCCGCGGCGTGCGGGTTTCATGTCGAAGCTGATGCAGGCGCGCTGGATCGTGATCGGCGTGATGCTGGCGAGCGCGGCGGGCATTGCGCTGGTCTGGCCCACCATGCGCCAGGAGCTGTCGCCGCTGGAAGACCGTGGCACGATTTTGGCGAGCGTGAATGCGCCCGATGGCTCGACGCTCGAATACACCAATCGCTATGCGCGGGCGCTGGAACAGATCGGCCAGCAGTACCCTGAATTCGACCGCATCTTTGCCAACGTCGGTAACCCGACGGTGTCGCAGGCGAGCGTGGTGTATCGCACGGTGGACTGGGAAAACCGCAAGCGCTCGACGCTCGATATCGCGCGTGAGATGGGGCCGAAATTCAACAACCTGCCCGGTGTCAATGCATTCGCGATCACGCCGCCGTCGCTGGGGCAGGGCTTTCGCGAACGGCCGCTCAACTTTGTGATCCAGACCTCCGACAGCTACGACAACCTCAACCGTGTCGTGCGCCAGATGCTCGACGAGATCGCCAAGAACCCCGGCATCGTCTCACCCGACGTGGACCTGCGGCTGAACAAGCCCGAACTGCGCATTGAAGTCGATCGCGAGAAGGCGGCTGACCTGGGCATCTCGGTCGAGGTCGTTGCCAAGGCACTGGAGACCATGCTGGGCGGCCGTCAGGTCACGCGCTACAAGCGTGACGCCGAGCAGTACGACGTGATCGTGCAGACGCAGGCGTCGGGCCGCTCCACGCCCGAAGACATCGACAGCATCAACGTGCGTGGCCGCAACGACACGATGATTCCGCTGTCTGCGCTGGTGAAGGTGCGCGAGAGCGTGAGCCCGCGCGAGCTCAATCACTTCGGCCAGCGCCGTTCGGTGTCGATCACCGCCAACCTCTCGCCCGAGTATTCGCTCGGCCAGGCGTTGACCTTCATGGATGCCACGGCGGCAAAGGTGCTCAAGCCGGGCTACACGACGGACCTGAACGGCACCTCGCGTGAGTTCAAGGCGTCGCAGGGCGCACTCGCCATCGTGTTCGTGCTGGCGCTGCTGTTCATCTTTCTGGTGTTGGCCGCGCAGTTCGAGAGCTTTGTCGATCCGCTGGTGATCATGCTGTCGGTGCCGCTGTCGATGATTGGCGCGCTGCTTGCGCTCAAGTGGTCGGGCGGATCGCTCAACGTGTATTCGCAGATTGGCCTGATCACGCTGGTGGGCCTCATCACCAAGCACGGCATTCTGATTGTCGAGTTCACCAACCAGTTGCGCGAGGCGGGGCTGGGTGTTGTCGATGCGGTGGTGAAGGCGGCTTCGCAGCGGCTGCGCCCGATCATGATGACGACCGGCGCGATGGTGCTGGGTGCCTTGCCGCTGGCGCTGGCCACCGGCGCCGGTGCCGAAAGCCGCACCCAGATCGGCTGGGTCATCGTGGGTGGCATGTCGCTGGGCACCTTGCTCACCGTGTTCGTGGTGCCGACGATGTACCTGCTCTTCGCGCGGCAGAAGGTGCCGGGCGCCAATCATGCGGTGACGCACGAAGAAGCCGTCGTGCATCACCCGGACCTCATCGCGAAATAATTTGCAGACATGCCGTCAGTCGCGTTCGCACCCGCACTGACGCGCCATGTGGCGTGCCCGCCGCAGGTGGTTGATGCGTCGACCTTGCGCGCTGCATTGGACAACGCATTGCTGGCTGCACCGGGCCTTCGCAGTTATGTGCTCGATGAGCAAGGCGCGGTGCGCAAGCACGTCGCGGTGTTTGTGAATGCGCAAATGATTCGTGACCGCGCAGCGCTCGACATCGCGCTGCAACCCGAAGACAAGGTGATGGTCATTCAGGCACTGACTGGAGGTTAGGCATGGCAGCAACGATCTGGGTCGGCACGCGCAAGGGGCTCTTCACCGTCAGGCGTGAAGCCGGTAGCTGGCGTATCGGCAAGCCCGCATTTGCCGGCGAGCCCGTAACGCATTTCCTGCAAGACCCGGTGAGCGGCGCGTGGTACGCAGCGCTGCGGCTGGGGCACTTTGGCGTCAAGCTCTGGAAGACCACTGACCAGGGCGCGAATTGGACCGAGGTCGCCGCGCCGGCCTTTCCGCCCAAGCCGACCGAAGGCACCTGGAAAGACGACCCGATGCCGTGGAGCGTCGATGTCATCTGGGGTCTGGCGGCAGGGCGCGACGGTAGGCTGTGGGCGGGGTGCATTCCAGCCGGTTTGTTCGTGTCCGATGACGGCGCAAAAAGCTGGAAGCTGGTCGAGAGCCTGTGGGACCGGCCCGAGCGCGCGATGTGGTTCGGCGGTGGCTACGACCATCCGGGCATTCATTCGATCATCGTGGACCCGCGCAATGCCAACCATGTGAGCATCGGCATTTCGTGCGGCGGTGTCTGGCAGACCTTTGACGGCGGCGCGACCTGGGCCAATACCTCCGTCGGCATGGTGGCCGATTTCATGCCGCCCGAGCGCCGCGAAGACCCCAACATCCAGGACGTGCATTGCCTGGCGCAGTGTGTCGCAGACCCTGATGTGTTGTGGATGCAGCATCACGGCGGCATGTACCGCTCGGCCAATGGCGGGATGAAGTGGGACCGGATTGCGGCGCCTGCTCCCAGCGAATTTGGATTCCCGGTGGTCGCGCATCCGGCCGATGCAAATCGCGCGTGGTTCGTGCCGGCGCAAGCCGATGCGATGCGCGTGCCGGTGGATGGTCGTGTGGTGGTGAACGAGACGCGCGATGGTGGCGCGACATTCGTTGCGCATGGTGAAGGCTTGCCGCAGCAGGATGCGTATCACCTGGTTTATCGGCATGGCCTGGCTGTGTCTGGCGATGGGAACACGTTGGCGATGGGGTCGACGACCGGTGGCTTGTGGGTCAGCGAGGATGGCGGGACGAAGTGGGAATGCCTGTCGCGGGACTTGCCCCCAATCGCGGTCGTAAGGGTAGCCACGACCTGATCGGCTGTCTCTCCTTCCCCCGCTGGGGGAAGGCCGGGATGGGGGCCGGCGGCGATGGGAACCGCAGCTCCCCCCTGAAGAAGCTACCGACGATCTCCGCCTCCCTCGTTTTGCTCAGGCGAAATCGAATGGGGGCAAACCACCCCTGCGCACGATTTCCTCGTTGGACATGTCTTCGAAAGTGAATTCGAAGGGTAAATCGGCGAGATCCTCGAACGCGCCGCACGCCTCCTCCAGACGCTGCCAGGGCTCAATGCTGCGCATTGACTGGTTGGGCCGGCAAAGGACCAGAGGGTTCAGCACCAGTTGATCTCGCACCGGGTCCAGCCTGGCATCGTCCATGCCCGTGGCAGGAAGTGTGCGCCGGACGTTCTCCGCTTTGCCCACCGCTCGCAGATCTACCATGAACATGAAAAGGCCGGTTGCGTCGATCGGGCTCAGGGCCTGCAGGCCTGCGATATCCATTTGCCCCGCATTCGATTTAGCTGCAGCAATCAGCATCGTGTCGTCGGTCCGCTGCGCTTCGGTCAGGATGTGCGGTGTTCGTGCGTCCGCCCTGTTGCAGAGCACTTCGACGCGCAACCGCACCGGCTCGAAAGCGCTCCGGATGGCGAGCCTGCGTTCGGCCGTGAAGGTGAAGGAGTACTCAAGCGCTTCGAACAGCTCGTTCATGAATCTGATCGTTGCCTGAGCGCCGTAAGCCAGGAAGTGCTGGCCCACCAACGCCCGATAAGCGTCGACATCAAGGTCTTCGCGGCTCTTGCGTGAGAAGGCGATGTAGTGTTTCTGCGCAAGAAACGCCTGCTCATGTTTGAAGCACTTTCGCAGCAGTGAGTGAGCCGAGCGCAGTGCCTCAGGCGAGTCGGGTGTGTTTTTGAGCTGCTGGGCCAGCTCGATCAGTTGCAGATGTCGGGCGCGTGCGATAGGCCGTGTACGGTCAGCCCGTAGCGCTGCGTCTTGGGCGCTCGCCAAACTGATCTTGGCCACGGCTAGTTTTTCATTCAACTCGTAATACATGCGTTTCCATTTCGGATCGTTCGGCCTGGCGGCCGAGATCCTGGCCGCCTCTGCGGCAAGCGTTTCCCGGGTCTTGACCGTCTGCCCCGCGTCAATCGCAGCGGCCAAAGTCGGATGGACGTTCGTACCATCCAAGCCCTCGTTCAGAAACTTATCGACTGGCTTGACCTGAGCGATATCGGGCACCGACAACATGCCGTTGAGCGTGAGAAGCGAGCCCGGCAGCTTCTGAAAGCCGTGTGGCTGCAGGGTCAACTTCTGAATTTGCGGCTCATCGGCGGGTTGCGATGCGTCATTCGGGGCGGGATTGTTTTCCGGTACGGCGACGCGCACGGACTTGGTGGAAGAAACTGAACTCGGCAAGGGAACTCCAATCATTCGGGACGAGCAAAATTGCTCTTGGATATGTAACCGAATGCCTACTAAAGTTCCTGCAAGACTCTCTCATTGCGAGGGCCGCTGTGCCCCCACCCCAACCCTCCCCCAGCGGGGGAGGGAGCAAGGCAAGTCCAGCCTAAATCACGCCTTCGAACATCATCACGTCCACCGGATCGCCCGCAGCCACATTGCCTTGCGCGTGGTGCAGCACGATGAGCCCGTTGGCTTGCACCATTGAACTGAGCACGCCGGACCCCTGGTTGCCCGTGGTGCGCACTTGCAGCGATCCATCGGCAGCAACGCTGACCCAACCGCGCTGGTATTCGGTGCGGCCCGCCTTCTTTCGGATCGCCTCTTCGCTGCGCGCCTTGAGCAGCGGCGGTTGCTCGGCTTTCGCGCCCATCAGCTGCAACAGGGCAGGGCGTACGAACGCAAGAAAAGTCACCATCACAGCGACCGGATTACCGGGCAAGCCGAACAGCACTGCGCCGGGCCGCTTCGCATCTCCCGACTCGATGCGCCCGACAGCCATCGGCCGCCCCGGACGCATCGCGATGCGCCAGAACGCGACATCGCCCAGCTTCTTCATCATGGCCTTGGTGTAGTCGGCTTCACCCACGCTGACACCGCCGCTGGTGATGATGGCGTCAGCCCTTGATGCCGCATCGGTGAATGCAGCCTCCAGCGCAGCAGGTTCATCGCGCACGACACCCAGGTCGATCACCTCGCAACCCAGGCGCGTGAGCAAACCGAACACGGTGTAGCGATTGCTGTCGTACACCGCGCCTTCGCGAGGCGCATCACCCAGGCTCAGGATTTCATCGCCGGTGGAAAAATACGCGACTCGCACCCGGCGCACAACAGGCACCGTCGGAATTCCCAGGCTTGCTGCGAGACCGAGAGCAGCCGGAGTGAGACGGTCGCCTCGCAATAGCGCAGGCTTGCCTCGCGCGATGTCTTCACCCGCAAGACGCCGGTTATCGCCTGCGGCCAGCAGCTTCGCCGGAATGACGATGCGACCATCTGTAGCGGTCTTGGTGAATTCCTGCGGCACCACCGTGTCGAGCCCGGCAGGCATGATCGCGCCCGTCATGATCTTGACGCACTGGCCGGGGCCCACGCTACCTTGCCATGCCTTGCCTGCCAACGTGGTCCCGATCACTTCCAGTGTCAATTCACCATCGCCCAACTGCGATCCATCGAATGCAAAGCCGTCCATGGCGGAGTTGTCGTGCGGCGGTACATCGACCGGCGAAATGACATCCGCAGCCAGCACGCGGCCGAGCGCTTCCATGATCGCGACCGATTGCATCTCGCCAACCGGTTCGACCAGCCGTGCAAGAAAGTCGTTCACGCCCTGCGCACTGAGCGCCTGCGGGTCGTAGCCCTGCAACTCGGCCGCGATCTGGTCCAGCGACTTCATGTCTGTTCGAGCCTATGCAATTCGGCCAGCGTGTTCGCGTTGAAAAACGCCCGCGGATCGTCCCCCGGCTGGTCGAAGGGCACAGTCACCGTCTTGTGCTGCGCGGTCCATGCGTCGATCTTGCGGCCACCACCATGGGTGAACGCCACCAGGCTTTCCAGCAGGTCCACGCGCAAGAGGCAGAACACCGGCTGCGTACGCAGTTGTCCGTCTTCTTCAGGCGCAGCCGCCATTGCAATTTCTGCCTGCTGGTCCGAAGCGGCCTTGGCCAGGCGCGCGACCAGATCCTGCGGAAACAGCGGCGAGTCGCAAGGCGTCGTCACCAGCCAGCCGGTTTCGCAGCGTTCCAGTGCCGTCAGAAAGCCCGCCAGCGGCCCTGCATAGTCGCCGATCACATCGGGCCAGACCGGCACGCCGAACGATTCATACGCACCGAGGTTGCGATTGGCGTTGATCATGATCTCGCCGACCTGCGGCTGCAGGCGCATCAGGGTGTGCATCGCCATCGGCATGCCGTTGAAGTTCTGCAGGCCCTTGTCGACGCCGCCCATGCGCGAGCCGCGCCCGCCCGCCAGGATCACGCCCGTGATGTCTGCTGTCTCTATCAATCAGCCTCCGATGTAGCTCATTTCGACACGGCGTTGGCCGGTGCCGGTATCAGGCGCCAGGGTGGCGCGAAGTTCAGAGTAGCGGTCGCTGCGGCCATGCCAGATGTGGCCTATGGCCGATGCGATGTCGGCGTCGCTTGCGCCTGCGCGAAGCAGTGATTTGAGGTCATGCCCCTGCGTCGCGAACAGGCACAGATACAGCTGCCCCTCCGTCGAAAGGCGCGCCCGGTTGCATTCACCGCAAAAGGCATGCGTCACGCTGCTGATGACGCCGATTTCGCCGCCGCCATCGGCATAGCCCCAGCGCTCTGCCGTCTCGCCGGGTGCGCTCGGTTCCAGTTGCACCAGCGGCAGCTCGGCGTGGATGCGCGCGACGACTTCCGCAGACGGCATGACTTCATCCATGCGCCAGCCGTTGGTTGCGCCCACATCCATGTATTCGATGAAGCGCAACACCACGCCCGTGCCCTTGAAGTGTCGGGCCATCGTGAGGATTTCGTGGTCATTCGTGCCGCGCTTGACCACCATGTTCAGCTTGATAGGACCCAGCCCCGCTTCGCGCGCCGCTTCGATTCCGGCCAGCACTTCTGCCACCGGAAAATCCACATCGTTCATGCTGCGAAACACGGTGTCGTCCAGGCCGTCCAGGCTCACGGTGACGCGTTGCAATCCCGCAGCCTTCAAGGCGCGTGCCTTGCGCGCCAGCAGCGAACCATTGGTGGTGAGCGTGATGTCCAGCGGCTCGCCTTCAACCGTTCGCAGTTGCGCGAGTTGCTCAATCAGGATTTCGATGTTCTTGCGCAGCAGCGGCTCGCCGCCGGTGAGCCGGATCTTCTGCACGCCGTGCGCGACGAATTGCTTCGCGAGCCGGGTGATTTCCTCGAAGGTCAGCAGCGATGCATGCGGCAGGTAGGGATAGTTCTTGTCGAACACTTCCTTGGGCATGCAATAGCTGCAGCGAAAGTTGCAGCGGTCGGTGACGCTGATGCGCAGGTCGCGCAGCGGCCGGCCCAGCGAATCGACCAGCAGGCCGCTGGCAGGGATAGCTTGCTCAGGCACGCTGGCCCGCAGCGCTGCCACGCGCTGGTCGACGAGGGGAATCACGCGTTCAGCCATCTGGCTATTGTCGTTGCGCGGCTAAAGCCCTACACGCAGCGTGCGCCGTCGACTTCGATGCAGACGCCCGAGATGAACGATGCCTCGTCGCTCGCGAGATAAAGCGCTGCGTTGGCAACATCGAGCGCAGTCGAAAAGCGCCCCAGCGGGATGCTCGCCAGGAACTTGGCGCGGCGTGCGTCATCGACCGGGCCGCCTGCGAATTCCGCTGAAAGGCCCGTGTCGGGATTGAACACCGGGTTGATGCAGTTCACGCGAATGTTGTCCGGGCCGAACTCGGCTGCCAGCGACTTGCTGGTGGTGATGACCGCGCCCTTGGAGCCGTTGTACCAGCTGAGACCGGGGCGAGGGCGTACACCGGCGGTGGATGCGATGTTGATGAAGCTGCCGCCCTTGTTGGCGCGAAAAACCGGCACCGCGTGAATCGTGGAGAGGTAAATGCTCTTCATGTTCACCGCGAAGCACTTGTCGAATTCTTCCTCGCTCACTTCCAGCGCAGGGCGGTTGCGGTGGGTCCAGCCTGCGTTGTTCACCATCACGTCGAGCTTGCCGTATCGCTGCACGGCCGCATCGACCAGCGCTTTCACGTCCGCCGACTTGGTAACGTCCGCGGCAAAGAACGATGCTTCTCCGCCTGCAGCCTTGATCTGCTCCACGACCTTTTCGCCGAGCGCGGTGTTGATGTCGTTGACGATGACTTTCGCGCCCTCGGCCGCCAGCCGTTTGGCGATGCCTTCGCCAATGCCGCCGCCCGAACCTGTAACGATGACCGACTTGTCCTTGACCCGCATGTCTTGCTCCTCAGATTTTTGTGAATACCCGGCTTGTAACAACGGCCACTAGCTGAACCATTTCACACACTGCGGCCTCACGTGGCCATTGTTGCTGATTTCAGTTGCGGGTTTGACCGGGTCTGACCAGACTTGCTTTCGCCAGAGTTCAATCACCAGAGGCAGGAGTTCCACATGCCCAAATCGTTTCGCTTTTTGTTCGTGCTGCCCGCTGTGCTTTCCGGGATGCTGCTGGCAAGCGGCGCGCAGGCGCAAGTGCCGGCATTCCTGTCGTCGTCCAGCACCACCAAGCATCTCGCACCCGGTTTTGCCGCGCGCCCGGCAACCTCGAAACTGGTGATCGTGCCATCGGACATGGAACTTTTTTCTATCAGCGCCGGTGGGGTTTCCGAGCCCCGGGCCGACTGGACGGAGGCGGCGCAAAAGAACTTCAAAACCGCACTCGACGCACGACGCAATCTGCTGGGCGCCAACGCCTCCGACATGCCCGAGACTGTGCTGGACGACTTTGCCGAGCTGCACGCCTTGCACCGCGCAGTCGCCGAAGCGATCTTTGTCCACCACGCCAATTCGGGCCTGAAGCTGCCGACCAAGAATGAGCAGCTCGACTGGACGCTGGGCGCGGATTCGGTCAAGCCGCTGAAGGACCGCACCGGCGCCGACTACGCCCTGTTCACCTGGTTTCGCGACAGCTACGCCAGCGGCGAACGCAAGGCCGTGATGATCGGCATGGCGCTGCTGGGGTCGTTTCAGATGGGCGGCTACCAGATGGGCTATGCGTCGCTGGTTGATCTCAATACCGGCCGCGTGGTGTGGTTCAACGACTTGCAGCGCATGTCGGGTGACCTGCGTGAGGCGTCTTCTGCCACCGAGACCGTCCAAGCGCTGCTCAAAGATTTTCCGGAGCTGAAATGAACCATCCGACATTGCCTCGCCGGGGATTTCTGGCTTCGGCCTGCAAGCATTGCCTGGGTCTGGGCGCACTGTTGTCCGGTACCGCAGCCCTGGCGCAAGAGGCCGCGCCGGCTTCCACCTTCAAGATGCCCAGCCGCTTCAGCCGTCCCGCGATCGACACGGAAGAAGGCGGCCTGTGGAACATGATGGACCGCGAAGAAACCAAGCTGCGCCGCAGTCCGCTCGCCATCAAGGATGCGGCCCTCACGAAGTACCTCACGGACCTGACCTGCCGGCTCACCGACGGCCATTGCCCGGATATCCGCGTGCATGTGATGCGCATGCCGATGTTCAACGCCACGATGGCGCCCAACGGGATGATGCAGGTCTGGAGCGGCCTGCTTCTGCGCGTGGAAAACGAAGCGCAACTCGCCGCGATCGTGGGACATGAACTGGGCCACTACCTGGAGCGCCACCAGCTCGAACAACTGCGCGACGCCAAGGACAAGGCGATGCTCGCGCAGATCATCGGCCTGGTCGGCGGCGTGGCGGGTGCGGTTGGGCGGATCGGCATCATGGCCAGCATGTTCGCCTTCTCGCGCGAGCATGAAGCGCGCGCCGACCAGATGGGCATGCGGCTCATGAAACAGGCGGGCTACGACGGCCGCCAGGCTGCGACCGTCTGGGACAACCTGCTCGGCGAACTGAAGATCACCGGTGGCGATGAAGTCGGCCAGCGCAACGCGATGTTCGCGACGCATCCGCCGGTGGGCACGCGGCGCGACGACTTGCTTAAGCTCGCGGGCGATTCGGGCGGCAACCTGGGCGCAGCCGAGTTCCAGAAGGTGATCGCGCCGATGCGCTTTGGCTGGCTGCAGGACGAGATCAGGCGCGGCCAGTTCGAGGAAAGCGTGGTTCTGTTCGACCGGCTGGTCAAGCGCAATCCGCAGGATGCGCAGGTGCTCTATGCGCGCGGCGAGGTGTACCGCCAGCGCGCCGAAAAAGACGATCTCGCCCATTCGCTGGATGACTTCCAGAAGGCGGCCAGCCTCGCGCCGGACAAGACGCCGGTGGAGACGTACCGGTCGCTCGGCCTGTTGCACAAGCAGCGCATGGATTCGCCTGCAGCCGTGCAGGCTTTCGAGAAGTACCTGTCACTCATGCCCGATGCGCCCGACGGCGGCATGGTGAAGTCGTACCTGTCGGAGTTGAAGCCATGAAGACGCTCGTTTCACTGCTGCTCGCCTTGCTGTTGACCGCGTGCATGACGATCGCCAGGGTCGAAGGCGAGCAGGTGGTCAACGGCAAGATGCAGGTGCAGGTCTCTGCTGCATGGAACAAGGTCAACAGCGCCTGGGACCGCGAGCCCTACGACATGTGGACGCAGGAAGGCGTGCCGCTGGACCATCTGCGCCTGTGGGCGGGCGTGCCTTCGGGCGCGACGCTGGTCACCAAGCCGACGGTGTGGTTTCGCTCACCCGGCGAAAGGGACCCGCGCTTTCCGACCTTCGAGGCGGCACTCCCGGCGGACAAACTGGTGAGCCTGTTCGAGGCCATCTATGCGAACGAGGGCGTCGTCAACATCACGCGCGTGGAACCCACGGTGTTCGCAGGCGCCAAGGGTGTGCGATTCGAATTCACGCTTGCCCGTCGGGCCGATGATGTGATCCTGAAGGGCGTCGGCTGGGTCGCGGTGCACAAGGGCGAGATGTACGCCGCGACCTTCGCCGCGCCGCGCATGTCGTTCTATCCGCGGCTGTTGCCGATGGCCGAAGCGGTGATCAGGACGGCGAAGATTCGCGGGTGAGCGGACGAACGGGTGAGCCTTTGAGCACTGTCACCCGTGCTTGATCGCCACCGTCTTGACGGTGGTGAATCCGTACAGCGCCTCGAAGCCTTTTTCACGCCCGTAGCCTGAGGACTTGACGCCGCCGAAGGGCAGCTCGACACCGCCACCGGCGCCATAGTTGTTGATGAACACCTGGCCGCTCCTGACGCGCTTGGCCATGCGCAGTTGCCGTGATCCATCGCGCGTCCAGATGCCGGCGACCAGGCCGAACTGGGTGGCGTTGGCTTGCGCGATGGCCTCGTCTTCGTCCTTGAAGCTCATCGCCGACAGCACGGGGCCAAAGACTTCTTCCTGCGCCAGGCGGTGGTCTACCGGCACATCGCGCAAGAGCGTGGGCGCCTGGTAGAAGCCGGTCTCTGGCGCTTCGTCCACAACCTGTCCCTGCGCAACCATCGCGATGTTGGCCACCTGCGCATCCGAAAGAAAATCCCACACGCGCTGCTGCTGGCTCGCGCGAATCAGTGGGCCCACATCGAGATCCATCACGGCGGGGCCGACACGCAGGTTGGTGAAGGCCTTGCCCAGGCGGTCGAGCAAGGGCTCGTAGATGGCCTGGTCCACGAGCAGGCGCGAACCGGCCGAGCACGTCTGTCCCGCGTTCTGCACGATGGCGTTGATGACCATCGGAATGGCCGCGTCAAGGTCAGCGTCTGCAAAGATGATCTGCGGGCTCTTGCCGCCGAGTTCCAGCGTCACAGGGCAGTGGCGCTCGGCGGCGACCTGCTGGATCAGCGTGCCCACCCGGGGGCTGCCGGTGAAGCTGATGTGATCGATGCCGGGATGGCGCGCGAGTGCATCGCCCACCTCGTGGCCGTACCCAGTGACGATGTTGATCGCGCCGGCCGGAAAGCCTGCTTCTTCAGCCAGCTGCGCCACGCGAATCAGCGACAGGCACGCATCTTCCGATGGCTTGACCACGCACACGTTGCCCGCAGCGAGCGCGCCGCCGACGCTGCGCCCGAAGATCTGCATCGGGTAGTTCCAGGGAATGATGTGGCCGGTGACGCCATGTGCCTCGCGCCAGGTGAGCACGCTGTAGCCGTCGAGATAGGGAATCGTGGTGCCGTGCAGCTTGTCGCAAGCGCCCGCGTAAAACTCGAAGTAGCGCACCAGCGCCAGTGCATCGGCGCGCGCCTGTTTGGTGGGCTTGCCGCAGTCACGTTGCTCGATGAGTGCGAGTTCTTCAGCGTGCTCGGCAACCTTGTTCGACAGGCGCATGAGCAGGCGGCCGCGCTCGGCACCGCTGAGCTTGCTCCAGACCGAGTCATTGCATTTGCGAGCGGCTGCGACGGCTGCATCGATGTCGGATGCGTTGCTTCTCTGGATTTCGTCGAAGACCTGCCCATCCGAAGGATCGATCACCGGGATGGAGCGATCGGAAGAAGAAGGCCGGGCTTCGTTGCCGATGTAGTTGAATTGCATCCTCTTATTTTGCTCCCCATGTTGCTGCGCGGCTACCATGCACGCCATGCTTAAAAAAGTATTCGCGGGTGTGCTGGTGGTCGTGTTGAGCATCGTGGCCGCGCTCGCGCTGATCGTCAACAGCCACCCTTCGATGGATGCGTACCTGCCGCTGGCCTTGCCCCAGGCACCTGCCGCGACCCCCTTGAAGGTGAAGTTCCTGGGCGTGGCAACCGTCTTGCTGGACGACGGCGAGACGGCGATCATGACCGACGGCTTTTTCTCGCGACCCGGCAAGCTCAAGTCGCTGGCCGGACGGGTCGAACCCGACATCACCGCCATCGAGCGTGGCCTCAAGCGCGCGGGCGTGACAAGGCTCGCAGCAGTGATCCCGGTGCACTCGCACTTCGACCATGCGATGGACGCGCCCGAAGTCGCGCGGCGCACCGGTGCCATCTTGCTGGGGTCGCAATCCACCGCCAATATCGGGCGTGGATGGAAGTTGCCCGAGGCTCAGATCAAGGTCGCCAGGCTCAACGAGATGATGAAGTTCGGCCGCTTCACGGTCACGCTGCTGGCCTCGCGCCACTCACCGACGGGTTTCACCGGCGGCACCATCGACAAGCCGCTGGTACCGCCTGCGCGTGCATCTGCTTACAAAGAAGGGCAAAGCTATGCGGTGCTGGTGCAACACGACGGTCGCTCACTGCTGATCAACGGCAGCGCCGGGTTCGAGCCCGGTGCGCTGCAGGGCGTCAGCGCCGATGTGGTCCTGATGGGAATCGGCGGCCTGGGCATGCGCAGTGCGGCGTACCGGGATGCCTATTGGCGCGAAGCGGTGATGAGCGTGAAGGCACGCCGGGTGATTCCGATTCATTGGGATGATTTCTTCATCCCTTCAGACGGCCCGATGAAGCCGATGCCGATTCCGCTGGACAGGTTCTCGGAGTCGATGGCGTTCCTGCGCGAGCGATCAACGCTCGACAAGGTGATCTTGCAGATGCCTGCGCAGTGGGACGCGATGGACCCGTGGCAGGGGCTGCCTGCCAGATAAACGGCGTGGTTGCGCCGAGGCTCAGGCCGCCGCGCCGACCGGTGTGTAGCGGTCGCTGTGCGTCGATAGCCACTCCTGCGATGCGCGGCTGTCTTGCTGCGACGGATGAAAGTCGGCGCGCAGGTATTCGCGCCACGGCTTGTAGGTCAGGCGCACCAGTCCGCGCTTTCCGAACAGGTAAGAAGCCGCGCTCTTCCAGGTGCTCCACTTCCACAGCGTGCCGTCGTCCTTGAGGTTTCTCACCGTCTGGCGCAAGGTGTCGCCCAGGAAGACGGTGGTGATGCGGCGAAACCAGGTCAGGCGCCACTCTTCGTTGCCGCCGAGCGCCTTGTACAGATCGAACGCGGTGCACTTGTGCTCTGACTCTTCGGCGCTGTGCCAGAGCCACAGGGTTGTGAGGCGCGTGTCGCTGCTGCCGACCAGGTCGGGGTTGTTCAGCATCCAGTCGGCCAGGATTGCAGTGAAGTGTTCGTTGGCGGCGGTGATCGCCAGGGCGTGGCGCGGATCGATGCCGTCCAGCAGCTTCATGCGCTTTTCTGCGCGCGGCGCCCATGCGTTGACCAGGCCGAGTTTTTCGAGGTGGCCGTTGAAGAGCGCGTGAAGGCGCCGGTGCGTGGCTTCCTGCCCGATGAAGCCCTGCACTTCGGACTTGAAGGCATCCTGCTTGTCAGCGGGAAGCACCTTGAAGCCATTGCGGACCGAGTCGATGAAGAACTGCTCGCCCACCGGAAAACTCATCGACAGGGCATTGAACAGCGCCGAGCGAAAAGCATCGTTGCCGCACCAGTGGCGCGCAATCGGTGCTTCCATGTCAACGAGGAGGCGGCGGACAACGAGATCGGTCATGTGGTTTGGAAATGGTTGGGCAGGAGCAGGTACAGACTGCCGGATGATGCGGACAGATGCAGGTACTGTCAAGTACCGTGAGTTAACCCGCCGAGAATTGGCGCATGGCTGAGATCGCAAATTTACCCGACACCGAAGTTCACGAGCACCGTCACCGGTTGCTTGAAGGCATGGCCCACGCGGTGGCAGCCAAGGGCTATCCGGACACCACCATTGCCGACATCGTGCGTGAGGCCAGCGTGTCGCGCCGCACGTTTTACGAGCACTTTTCAACCAAGGCCGAGTGCCTGATCGCGCTCTACGAGGCGGCCAGCCACAACTCGCTGCGGGTGCTGCGTGAGGCAATCGATACCGAGCACGAATGGGAGACGCAGATCGAAAGCGCGCTCACCGCGTATCTCACCTGCATGGCGCAGAACCCCGTGTTGATGCGCACCTTGTTCATCGAGATCCTGGGCCTGGGCGCTGAGGGGCTTCAGGTGCGACGCCGCATGAACCAGGAGATTGCGGACTTCATGCTCGGCGTGGTCAATGGCGCCAATGCAGGACACAAGCGCGCTGCGCCCTTGTCGCCGGGCATGGCGATGGCTGTGGTGGGTGGCATCAATGAGCTCGTGCTGGAGTACATCGAGCAGGACAGGGTGGGGAAACTGCCGGATCTTGTTGCGCCGGCGAGCCAGCTGGTGAGGGCGGTGACTGGCAGCAAGTGAAAAGGCCCGCGAATGCGGGCCTTTTGCTTTTTGGCTGTCATGCCGGGCTTGACCCGGCATCCATTTACTTTGACGCAGCCATCGCCGGCGCCGTCACAGCAGGCGGCGACATTTGCGCCGCGCCGGGAGCCGACACATCGCCCGGATGGAACTTCACCACCAGCGGCACGATGAGCAGTGCGACGATGTTGATGATCTTGATCAGCGGGTTCACTGCCGGGCCGGCCGTGTCCTTGTACGGATCGCCCACCGTGTCACCGGTCACGGCAGCCTTGTGGGCTTCCGAGCCCTTGCCGCCGTGGTTGCCGTCTTCGATGTACTTCTTGGCGTTGTCCCACGCACCGCCGCCGGTGCACATGGAGATCGCGACGAACAGGCCCGTCACGATGGTTCCCATCAGCAAGCCTCCCAGGGCCTTCGGGCCGAGCACCAGGCCCACCACGATGGGCACCACCACCGGCAGCAGCGACGGAATCATCATTTCCTTGATCGCAGCCTTGGTCAGCATGTCCACGGCAACGCCGTATTCCGGCTTGGCCGTGCCTTCCATGATGCCCTTGATCTCGCGGAACTGGCGGCGCACTTCGACCACCACTGAGCCCGCAGCGCGGCCGACCGCTTCCATCGCCATCGCGCCGAACAGGTAAGGGATCAGGCCGCCAATGAACAGGCCCACGATCACCATCGGATCACTCAGGTCGAAGCTGATCGAGCGGCCATAGCTTTCGAGCTTGTGCGTGTAGTCGGCGAACAGCACGAGTGCTGCAAGACCGGCAGAACCGATCGCGTAGCCCTTGGTCACGGCCTTGGTCGTGTTGCCCACGGCGTCGAGCGGATCGGTGACGGCGCGAACGCTATCGGGCAGGTTCGACATTTCGGCGATACCGCCGGCGTTGTCGGTGATGGGGCCGTAGGCGTCGAGCGCGACCACGATACCGGCCATGCTCAACATCGAGGTTGCAGCGATGGCGATGCCGTAGAGACCCGCCAGCTGGAACGAAGCCAGGATGGCGATACACACGCAGATCACCGGCCATGCGGTGGAACGCATCGAGACGCCCAGGCCCGCGATGATGTTGGTGCCGTGGCCGGTGGTGGAGGCCGATGCAATGTGGCGCACGGGTGCGTATTGCGTGCCGGTGTAGTACTCGGTGATCCAGACCAGCGCGCCGGTCAGGACCAGGCCCACGGCGCAGGCACCGAACAGGCGCATCTGCGTGCCGGTGGCGGTCACTGCGTTGTCGGGCATGAGCCACATCGTCACGAAGTAGAACGCGATCAGCGACAGGACACCGGCGACGGCCAGGCCCTTGTACAGGGCGGGCATCACGTTGGTCATGCCGGGTTTGGCCTTGACGAAGAAGCAGCCGATGATCGACGCGATGATCGACACACCGCCCAGCGCGAGCGGGTAGAGCGCGGCCGTCGCACCGGAGCTGGACAGCAGCAGGGCGCCCAGCACCATCGTCGCGATCAGCGTCACGGCATAGGTTTCGAACAGGTCGGCGGCCATGCCCGCGCAGTCGCCGACGTTGTCACCGACGTTGTCGGCGATCACGGCAGGGTTGCGTGGGTCGTCTTCGGGGATGCCGGCTTCAACCTTGCCCACCAGGTCGGCGCCGACGTCAGCGCCCTTGGTGAAGATGCCGCCGCCCAGACGGGCAAAGATCGAGATCAGAGAAGAGCCGAAGGCAAAGCCGATCAGCGGATTGAGCAGGGTTGCCAGCTTGCGGTCCGGCGTGAAATTGCCGTTGCCCACCAGGAACCAGTAGAACGCCGTGACGCCCAGGAGGCCCAGGCCGACCACCAGCATGCCGGTGATGGCGCCGCCGCGAAATGCGACATCGAGCGCGGGGCCGATGCCGCGCGTTGCAGCTTGCGCCGTGCGCACATTGGCGCGAACCGACACGTTCATCCCGATGAAGCCGCAAGCGCCCGAGAGCACCGCGCCGATGATGAACCCGACTGCCGTCTGCATGTCCAGGAAGACGCCGATGAGGATGGCCAGCACCACGCCGACGATGGCGATGGTCTTGTATTGCCGCGCGAGATACGCGGCTGCGCCGGCCTGGATGGCGGCGGCGATTTCCTGCATGCGGGCATTGCCCGCGTCCTGCGAAAGGATCCAGCTGCGCGCCCAGAATCCGTAAGCCACGGCTGCAAAGCCGCAGACGAGCGCCAGTATCAGCGCCGAGTTGCCGTTCATGTGTAGTTTCTCCTCTTGCCGTTGTTTCGCTTGGAGGGGGTGCAACGCTAGCGGCACCCCCGCTGCGTTGCTTCCTCGTTGCTCCACAGACGGTCTGGAGACGATTGGCCAACGGCCGGAATATAAGGGCAAATCGTGACGGTTTTCCGCAGGGATCGAGCTGGGCGGTTCTTCGCGCGCAAATCTAGGGTTACTCCCTAGCGGACTCGTGGCTGGAAGGCACGGTTGCGGGGCGGGGGTTACACATCCGGCGTACATGCCCTGTTCCTCATGGAACGAGCGGGCCATTGCTGTCACCAAGTCTGCAGGGAGTCAAAAACTGACTCGACCCGCGCGGCCAACAAGAAAAACAACTGGCGCGGGATCGTCGATATCGACGGATTCACGCCATGGAAACCTCCGATGCGGGGCAGCGCCGATTCTCCCTTCCCACTGATGCTGCTGCCGCCGCCACATTCGCGTTGCCTGCGCAGCAGGGCGATGCAGTTGAAGCTGCGGCAATTGGCGAATTGGCGTTCGGCCCGCCTGTTGTGAAGGACGCACCTGCGGCAGGACTTGAGCCCCTGGGGCCGCACAGCCAGGATGCGCGTGCGGCACAGACCCGCGCCCACGCGCCGATGGACCCGCAGATGGACCCGCAAATGGCCGAATTCGTCGCGACCATGCGGATCGAGGCCAGCCAGGCCAACGAATCATTCGATGCGTTCAATCCGGCTGCGTTGATGCACACCCGCGACCTGCTTATCGAGCTGGGCCGTCCGGGGCAAGCCATTGCCCTGCAGCGGCAGATCCTGCGATTTACAACCGCCAGGCGCAAGCAGTTGCCGGAGCTCATGAAGCTGGCGGATTTGTGCCTTGATGCCGGGCAACCGCTGGCGGCGATGGACGCCATCAATCGGGCGCGCCTGGATCGACAGGACATGTCCGAGGAGACCACCGCCGAGATCGCGTGGATGGCGGCCCTGGCGCAGGCACTTGCGGGCGATCCGAACGCAAAGCGGGAGTTGGGAGCGCTCGAGCCTTACCTCTACGATGAGGTCTCAGTGATGCTCCAGGCCTTGGTCAGCCACGCCGGCGGTGACC
This sequence comes from Caenimonas sp. SL110, assembly GCF_001044395.1. GTDB lineage: Bacteria > Pseudomonadota > Gammaproteobacteria > Burkholderiales > Burkholderiaceae_C > Ramlibacter. The sequence continues at coordinate 139,676 of NZ_JANU01000006.1, read as the reverse complement.
CTGCTGCAGTCGACAAGGCGCTCCCCGGCATTCATGACCCGGCCAACCGGGTCCTGCTTTTTCTGGGGTGCAACCGGCTGACGGAGGCACTCGCGGCACTTGACGAATACGTTCAAGCGCACGTCCCCGGGCCCGGCGTCCCATTGCATGAAGATGTCTACCAATTTGCCCAGAGCATCTTGCACTCCCCGGTCGTCGCGTGCTCCCCGTTACGCGAAGTGATCGCAGCCAGTGAATCCTGGAAGCTCCTGCGCAAGTGTTGCGAGCCCGAAGAGCTGACGGCCATTGCCGTCGATGCCCGCTTGCCGGATCTGAAGCGGCATGTGCTGAGCGCCCTGGCTGACATGCAGCTGCACGACATCGCGCGGATGGTGGAAAGCATGGTCCCCGGTACGGATGACACCTATAAGCTTTTCTCTACTTTCTATGCAAAGTGGGACGATCCGAAAGTCAGCCTGGGGGTCCAACTGGAGCAAAACGGCCGCAAGCTGCTGGCGACCTACCTGAACCGCAAATGGGGCGCCTCGATTCAAGTGCATCCGGACATGGACAGCGCCTCCGGTGTGCTGGCCGGACTGATTGAGCGCACGGCTGCCAATGCGCGGGAGATTCGAGCTGGCCTGACCTTCGGAGTCCGTCACGGCGTATGCGCGGTCTATGTCCGAAAGCAAGGCAAGGAGGCCCTGTTCTTTTTTGACTCGTTCATCGGGTCGGGACAGACATCTGCAGCGGCGATCGTCCAGGACGCCGTGCGCAAGATCGGCCGGGACATTCCCGTCTACCGCCAAGCCATTCCGACGCAGACAGATTCCCATTCGTGTTTCGTGCAGTCGATGAAGGCAGCAGTCACGCTGACCCGGCGCATCCGTCACGAAGATGGCAGTTTTGGCGATTTCCTGATTCCCGATCTCATGGGCGAGATGGAAAGGACGCGCATGGAGCAATCGTCATTCGATGCTTTCATCCCCACGCCGGGATTGCCGGAGGTCGCGAAAATGGCGCAGGGTCCGATGCTGCTGAAAGAGCACCTCGCAGCGCGGCCGGACGGCCCCTTGAGGGACACCCGCAGGGGTCTTTCCCTGGAGCAATTTGTGCATTCGCACGTCGTGCATCTCGAAAACTCTGGCAAGCCGGTCGATGTCTTCGACTACACCCGCCAAAAGGGTCTCCGGTATGCGAAAAACATCGACATCGAGGAGTGGGTCCAGGCGATCCTTGCGCAAGCCGGCTCGAATGCCTTGAGCCCCGTGCAGCAAACCGAGCTTGCAGCGCGGGTGAAAGCCGCGAGCAAGCGACCCGGGGGATAATCCGGGGTTTTCCCTGATGCGCTTCGGCGCCCATCTTTCACTCGTACCCCATCATGTCCCTCGACCAAGTCTCCCCCGGCAAGAACGTTCCCGACGCATTCAACGTGATCATCGAAATCCCGATGAATGCCGATCCCGTCAAGTACGAGGTCGACAAGGAGACGGGCGCCATTTTCGTGGACCGCTTCATGAGCACGTCCATGCACTACCCGACCAACTACGGCTATGTGCCCAAGACCATCAGCGGCGACGGCGATCCTGTCGATGTGCTGGTGATCACGCCGGTGCCGCTCATCCCCGGTGTGGTCGTGACTTGCCGCGCCATCGGCATCCTGCAGATGGAAGATGAAGCAGGGCAGGACGGCAAGGTGCTGGCCGTGCCGGTCGACAAGATCCTGTCGATCTACTCGCAGTGGCAAAAGCCCGAAGACCTCAATCCGCTGCGGCTGAAAACCATCGCGCATTTCTTCGAGCACTACAAGGACCTCGAGCCCGGCAAGTGGGTCAAGATTCTGGGCTGGGAAGGCCCGGAAGCTGCGAAGAAAGAAGTGCTCGACGGCATCGAGAACTACAAGCGCCAGCAAGCGGCCTGAGCCCGCGCCGCAGCGCACAGCTGTGTGGGTCTGGCGCGGGTGCGCGCCGGCTGTTAAAAGTCGGCATGACCCCTACACAACAGCACGTGCGCCCCGCTGCGGCGCGACCCGACCCAGCCTGCGGCGTGTTACGCCGTTGCTGCGCGGCACTTTGCGGCCGAGCCAAAAAGGCTGTACCCGCTGCCCCGCGTGTTCAGTCCTCTCCAACCGTGATCTCGTCCCGGCTGGATGCTTCTGCCGGGACGCCCGTCGTCATTCACATGCCGTCCGGGCCCCGAACTCCACCTTATCGGTCGGCACGTGGCAGCCTCAGTGATGAGCGCGTGTTTCCCAGGGAGCTTCAAACGCGACCCAGCCCAGGCGGCGACAGCACGGGCTCGAGCCGTAGGGGCAGTCTCGGCGGGCAGAACGAACTGGTGTTTTTTCGGGTGGTGGGCGTCGCTTATGACGACCTGCATGACGTGCTTGGAAACGAACGGGCGACGCACCAGCTCGAAACGCTGATGAAGGCACGGTTTTGCCTGGAGAACCTCCGGTTTCTACAGGCGCTGGATGCGATTCAAAAGGACCCTGCGCCCGAGGGTCGGCGTGCCAAATTACAAGCGCTGTTCGAACAATGGATTGGCGACCTTGCGCCGGCACAGGTCAACCTGTCTGTCGATACGACGGACGGCCTGCTGGCCCTGTGGTCGTCGCTGGCAGATGAAGCCGACCCGGCGAGCGATGCCGCGCTGTCTGTGTTGCTGGATCAGGCGCGCACGCAAGTCAGACGCCTGATCCAGCGCGGGCCGCTGGCCGAGCTGGCAGTGCGTCTGCTGGAGTTGCCGCATCGGCAAACCGCTTCGCTTTTTGAATCGGCGCAGGTGGGTGAGTCGGGCCGGCTTCTCGGCCTGTCTCGCGACTCCTAGGGGCCGGGCGCCCACAGCTCGACAGGCAACTTTTCAAGCGGGCTGGTGGTCTTGCCGCACAGTCGCCAACCCTGCGGGAAGTTCGCAAGCTGTGCTGGAGGGGCGGGCCTCTGGCCAGCGGCATTCAGGCCGACTGCAACGACGGCCCGACGCAGCACCGCAGGATCGGCCCCCTTGAGAGCCGCTTGCGCATAGGTGGTGTGCAGCAGCCACGGCGTTTCAATCGGCACGCCGCCCACGATCACGCCGACCCCAGGCAGGTTGTAGAAATCCAGGAAGGGCGCTCCCGGTGCAATGGCGCACTGGCGGGTGGCAGCCTGCAGATCGCGGACCATCGTTGCAGTCTGCGCATCGACCTTCACTGTTCCCAATCCGTCGATGGCGACGTCTTGTGTCTGCTGCGCGTGCGGCAGCATGCGATAGGGCGCTGCGCCATTGCCGATCACCTGCGCCAGCACGAGCGCTGCGAACAGCACGCTGGCGACGGCCGCCGGCAAGGCATCGCGGCTCCAGTTGAAGCCAGCCAGGGCGAGCAACACACCCCACGGCGCCATCGTGCCCAGTATCTGTACCTGCAGCGGATTCGACGTGCCCAGCGCTGCGGCGACCGGCATCACAGCCAGTGTCAATGCGAGCAGGACTGCACGCGGGTTGCGTACCCATCGAGTGGCGACACACAGGACGGCAACGCACAGGAATGCGGCCCAGGGAAGCGGCTGGACCATGTAGCGCGCCATGCCTGCGCTGCCATGGCCTCCAAGCCAGAGCGCTACCGCAAACCATGCGGCGCCCAGGCTGCCGGCCAGAAGCGGACGCCAGAACATCGCGACAGCAAAGCAGATCATCGGTGCCCAGAAGGTGAGTGCCGCTGCGGCGAACAAGCCGCCCATGTCTCCTGCGCTGCGCACCAGGCGGGGGACGATGCCCTTGTCGCCCTGGGCGACCCAGATCACGTCCAGCCCCGCGCGAAACTGCCGCCAGCCTTCTTGTAAACCGGTGTTGAGCGCGGCGATCAAGAGCACGGTCAGCACCGCAAAAACGATGACGATGAGCGGCCCCCACAAACGTGCAGGACGACGCCATAAAAACACGACCTGCAGCACCACCAGCAACCCGATCATCCCGATGCCGGCAGAGAACTTGCACAGCACCGTGAGGCCGAACACGATGCCGGCGGCGGCTTCGAGAAAGCCTTGCTTGCGACCCTCGCTGGCAATCGACAGCATCCCGATACCCATGCCGATACCGACGAAGACTGTGGCCATCAGGTTGTAGGAGGGCGTGAAGCTCAGGAGCGAACCAAAGAGCAGGGCGCCGCTGGCACCTGCCGCCATGACTGCCCATTGCCCCAGACGCCGGGCGGGTACTTCGATGTTTGCGTGAGGTGCCAGCCGCAACGCGCCCCAAGCGAGCATCACGCCTGACAACGCAACCAGCAGCAGACCGGATGCACGAAATGAGTAGAGACTGCCCGTGGCGTTCCAGAGCGGCCCGGTCACCCAATGCGCTGCCGTGAAAAACAGGCGGATGCTTTCGGGATGCTGCGCGCCCAGCAGGTAGTAGGCCTCGTCGGTCAGTTCCAGCCCGATGCCGAGCATGCTCCATAGGCGCAGGAAGGTCGCAACGGCGAGCGCGACACACACAGATGCCAGCACCGCCGTTGCCAGTTCAAGGCGTGGCCTGGAAGAACTGCCGGCGGTGGTGCTCATGGCCGGGGCGCGAACACCAGCCGCGACATGAGGAAGTAAGAGAGCAGGGCGAGCGGGACCAGCAGCAATCCCTGCACGACGAGCTTGTCGCCGATGTACCTGGACAGGCCTGCGAACAGCACGAGGTTTACGCCGTAAACAAACAGGTAGCACAGCACGAACCGGGGGTAGCGGCTGATCGCCAGTTGCCGGAACGCGTAGCCACCCGTGGTGAAGAAATTGAAGACCGTGCCTGCCAGCATGCCGATGAAAAGCGCCAGCCACGCAGGGGAGTCAGCCAGGATCGCTGCGCTGTACACCGCATAGCCAAAGAGCGTGTTGACCCCGCCTGCGACCAGGAAGCGCACAAAGGTGCTTTCGTGCAGCAGCTTGCCGATCGCGCCAAACCGGGTGCGGGAGTGTTCAGCCATTTTTGAAGCCGGCGGTGAACAGATTGCCGACGTTGGCGCCCAGGCGGATGCGGTCCAGCCGTGTTGCGGCCAGCCCGCGCGCAATCGCAGCTTTCAGCGGACCCGGAATCGGCACCAGCCGCAGCCAGTAGCCCACACGGTAGCGATTCACGAAGGCTTTCACGGTGACGTCCTTGTAGCCCGCTTCATCGAACAAACGCCTCACGCTGCGCTGCGAAAACAGCTGCATGTGCTCGACGTCGATGATGGGTGAACGCTTGCCAAGCGCGCGATTGACCAGGCTGCGATAGTCGTGCGTGACCGCGATGAATGCGCCGCCCGGACGCAAGAGGCGCAGCGCAGCCGCCGCGACAACGCCGGGGTCGGGCACATGTTCCAGCGTCATGAAGCAGCAGATCAGGTCGAACGATTCGGGCTCGAAATCGCGTTCGTCAAAGATGCCTTCGCGTATCCAGGCGCGTCGGTGCGCGGGCGCCGCGTGGATCGCAGCCGTCGAGGGCTCGATACCGACCATCGTTTCGAATCCCTCGGCCTTCAGGCGTTCGAGGAAGGTTGCGGTGCCGGTGCCGATCTCCAGCACGGACTTGCGTCCGGCAAGTTTTGCCAGCGCTGGTTGCGCGGCCCGTATGTAGGCGGCTGCCGCGTCATCTGCTTCTTCGGAACTGTCGTAGTCCGCCTCGTGATAGGCGCGAGCCAGCTCACCGGCGGCAGGTGGCGCGTCCACGTAAACCAGGTCGCACACCTGGCACTGCACCAGCCGGTGGCTCATGTACTCGGGGACCTTGCGCGACGCAAAGCTCGATGCGGAAAGCCTGGCCTCGTCGATGCTGCTTTCCAGAAACAGCCGCGCATGGGAGGCGTCGGCATGGCAGACAGGGCAGGGTCGAAGCGGCTGGGTCATGGCTGGCGCGGCACGTAGTGAATGGCCACGAATCCCGAGTGCTCAAAGGTCTGCGAGCGTGTGAACACAGCGTCGAAACCTTCGATCGCGCCGAACGCTTCGGGCTGCGATTTCTGCACGATCAGCCAGCCGCTTCGGCGCAGCGCATCCGCGCCCATCTTCAGGAACTGCATGCGGATTTCGACCGGAAAGGTGTAGTAGTTGGCCGGGGCATGAAGGGTCGTCCAGACTTCGCGGGCGCGAGACGTCGGCAGGTTGATGTAGGGCCCGAGCAGCATGACCGGGTCGGCGCGCCGGGCTTTGGCCAGGGCCATCGCCTCACGCGCCTCGCGCGGCAGGTGACCGCCGATTGCGGGGTCGTCCGGTAGCACCGAACCAATCCAGCGTGGGTTGAACCAGGTGTCGGGGCTCGATGCAGCAGCGGCGCGCCAGGCGGCCCAGCCAAAGACGCTGGACCAACCGAGAAGGCAGACCATCAGGCCGACCGACAGTCCGCGCGCAAAGCCACCCGCCCGCGCCCACACATACAGCAGCACCAGCAGCAGCATGGGTAAGAGGTTCAGGATGTTGTTGTCGTGGCTGCGGCCCAGGAAGTACGAGAACGTCGTCCAGGCGAGCAGCAGCAGCACGAGCCCGTGGCGCGATGCGGGCACGTTGCCATCGCTTTTGAACGCACGCCAGTTCACCCACGCACCGACCGCGATCGTCGCGGCGAAAAAGACGATGGTGCCGCGCCAGTTGATCGGCAAGACCCCCGGTGGCATCAGCACGTAAGCGAAGAACCCGAGCAGGGTCGGTGTCGTGCGGTACACCAGCCAGTAGCCCCCGAAAAACAGCATCAACCAGATGGCCGACACCAGCACCAGCGTGCCGACGCTGCGAAGCAGTGTTGCAAGCACCGGGGCGGGCGTCGCATGGTCGGCGGCGCGCGCCTGCTGCATCAGGATGAAGGCGGGCCACCAGATGCAGGTCGCATAGAACGCCGACTCGATCGACCACAGCGCAGCCAGCCCCCAGGCCATGTGGCCGACCGCATAGGGGAACTCACGGTCTTCCCGGTCTGAGCGAATGACGAACGCCGCCAGCATGAGCGCCGGCAGGAAGCGCATGCCGGAGACCGAGGGGGTCGCAGAAACCACCGTCAGGGCCGGTGGGTACGCAGTCCATAGAAAGCAGCAGACCAGGCACAACGACAGCACGCAGGCCCACTGGGCGGGGCTTCGTGCTGCCGACACGCGCAGTGCGAGCCTGGCGATGAGGCCGCCATACAAGACAGAGGTGAGCCCGATGAGGTAGTAAGCGCCGGTCCAGCAGGTCTCGCCACAGGCGGCGGCGATCAGTGCCGTGGGGCCGAGCCCGTATTGCAGCGGAAAGTCGCGAAACGCGCGTATGCCGGTGAGCAGGACTTCGGCAGGGCCGATGTAGGCGCCCCAGTGATGCCATGCGACATCGGTGGTGATCTGGGTGGCCGTGCCGAAACTGAGCACCACAGCCAGTGCGCTGAAGATACCGATCAGCAGCGTCTTGAACCAGGCCGGCATCGCCTGGGCCTGGGCATCAGACGGCCGCGTGAGCACGAACAGTGGAAGGGCTGCGATCGCGAGAAAGGCTGCGATCTCGCCCCCGGTGATCGTCATGGCCCAGCCGCCGTCGTGACGCCACCACGCAAGCACCGTCGACACCAGCAAACCGACGACAACGCCGAAGCCTGCGACCACGCCATCACGCGACGTGCCATGCGGTTGCGGCTGTATGTCCGTGCTTGCCGCACGCTGCCATCGAAGGGTCAATGGCCAAAGGGCCAGCACGAGGCCGATGACGGCGTAAGCCAGCAACACCGGAAGCTTTTCACCCATGAAGCACTTTCATCGTCGCCCTTGTTCGACGCATTCAGCGGGCTTTTCCGTCGGGCAGCAGTTCGGTCGCCTTGCCATTGCGGATCATCGAAGCACGGATCAGGCGCGGCCTGCCTTTGACTTCGATCATGATCTTGGCGACGTATTCGCCCACCAGCCCGATCGCAAACAGATTGAGCGAGCCGAACAGCAGCGTCGTGATCAGCATCGTCGTGATGCCGCGCGGTGCGATGTCGGGAATCAGGATTCTGAGCATGGCCACGACAAAGGCCGCCAGCAGCGACAGGCCCAGCAGGACCACGCCGGTTGCAGTGAGCAAGGTGAGCGGCGTGTTGCTGAACGAGAAGATGCCCTTCTTGGCCCAGTCGATGTTGCGCAAGAGGCTGTTGGTCGAGGTGCCGAACATGCGCTCGGGGCGAACGTAGTCCACGCCGGTCTGGCGGAAACCCACATAGGCGCGCAGGCCGCGAACGAACAGGTCGCGCTCGGGGCAGTTGAGCAACCAGCCGACCACGCGCCGGTCCATCAGCGAGAAGTCGCCCGCATCCAGCGGAATATTGACGTAGCTGAAGGCTGCGAATACGCGGTAGAAGGCCTTGTACATGACGCCCCAGCGCCAGGACATCTCGCGCTTGACGCGGCGTCCGTACACCACGTCGTAGCCCGCGCGCCATTGCTCGTGGAACTGCTCGATCAGTTCGGGCGGGTCTTGCAGGTCGCCATCGAGCAGGACCACGGCCTGCTTGGTCGAGAGCTCCATGCCGCTCCTGAACGCCATCTGCGAGCCGAAATTGCGCGAATGCGAAATGCCGATCACGCGCGGATCGGTGGCGCTCAGTTCGCGAATCACCTGCGCGCTGTCATCGGGGCTGCCGTCGTTGACGAAGATGATTTCGTAGTCGATGCCAAGCTTGCGAAACACATCGGTCAGGCGTTGGTGCATGACCGGAATGGCCTGCGCATCCTTGTAGCAGGCGATGATGGCGGACACGCTGCGGCGGCGCGACGCGGGCTCTTTCTTGCTGCTCGACGAGAAGTCGGCGTCGCTCAGTTGTGCCACCCAGGCCGACATGGACTTCAGGCCCTGGGCAAGCGGCGTGGTGGCCTGCCAGCCCAACGCGTTCTTGGCTTTGCCGGGGTCTGCATACCAGTCCGCGAGATCCCAGGCGCGGCCTTCCATCGAGCCGAACTGCGGCTTGTCTTCGATGGAGAAAAGCTCGCGTGCGGTCTCGGCCAGATCGGCGATGGTGGTCTTGATGCCCGAGCCGATGTTGAAGTCTTCGCCATAGATCTGCGGGTGCATCTTCACCGCAGCCGTGATGAACGCGGCGCAGACGTCGTCGACATGAACGAAGTCGCGCGAGATGCGGCCGTCGACAAACGGCGGAAGCTTGCCCCTTAGCGCCTGGCGCAGCAGGTTGGGTATCAGGCGCGATGTGTCTTCGAGCGGGCCGTACACCGAATACAGGCGCAGGTTGGCGCACGGAAAGCCGCGCTTCTTGCCCATGTAGCGCAGGAACCCTGCTGCTGCCACCTTGGACGCGGCGTAGTGGCTGTTGGGCTCGCACACGCTGTCTTCGGCGGGCGCGGTGCAGTTCTCGCCATATTCAGAGGAGCTGCCCGCGTGGATGAACGCGGCGAATGGGCGCTGCGCCAGCAGGTTCACCAGGTTGACGATCGACTGGTAGTTGGTCAGGTGAATGAGGCCGGGGTCTTCCTCGAACGAATACGCACCGTAGGCCACGCAGTCGAAGACAGTCTGCGGTGCGACGCTTTCCACGAGGTTTTTGGCGGCCGACACATCGTTGAGGTCGCAGGCAATGACCTGCTCGTCGGTTAGTTCGGCCAGCCGCCAGTTCTTTTCGTGCAGCACCACTGCATACACATCGGACCGCACTGCCGCGATCATCTTGACCAGGTTGGCACCGATGAAGCCGGACGCACCGGTCACCAGGATGGGTCCGCGCAGTGCGCGCAGGTTCGCTTCTAGCGCTTGCATGTCAGGAACCTTCTATCGCTGCGAGCATGCTGGCCGCATCGAGCGCCGAGCACTTGCGCAGGTAATTCTGCGAGCCATAGCGCTCGAACCGGTGCGCGCGCGCGTAGTGGTGGACCATTCGCACTTGCATGCGTGTTTCGGTCAGCAAGTGCAGCGCCAGTTCGGCCCCAAAGCTGCCTCGCTGCACGTGCTCTTCGGCCACATGAATCACGCGGGCGGCTTCGATCTGCGCGAGCAGTTCGGCGGGCATGGGGTTGGATTGAAGCGGCAGCTCGGCAAGAGCCCACAGCTTGGGCCGCGCCCCTTCGGGCAGCTTCAGGAAAGAAGCGATATAGGTGCTGGCGAGTGGCCCGACAGCGATCACGACCGGGCCACCGCCCGAGCTCAACTGACGCCACGGCGCATACGCTGGCACGGCGAAGTCCGCGGGCTGCTCGCCACGGCCCAGCCGCAAGTACGCCGGATTCGCGCAGTCGCCCATGCGGTCGATGACAGCAGAAATGTCGTCATCGAACACCGGCACAAACGCCCGAAAACCCGGCAGCGTGAGCAGCACGCCATAGTCTTCGATCGCATGATGGGTCGGTCCCATCACGCCGTAGCCGTAGCCGCCGCCGTTGCCGATCAGCTTGACCGGCAGGTCGTGAAAGGCGATGTCGTTGCGAATCTGTTCGAAGGGCCGCGCGTAGCAAAACGGCGCGATGCTGTACACCCACGCTTCCAGCCCCTGCCGCGCCATTGCGGCGGCAACGGACACCATGTTTTGCTCGGCCACGCCTGTGTTGATGAAGCGCGCACCCATTGCCAGCTGCAGGGGTTCCAGCGCCATGAAGCCCAGGTCGCCGGTGAGGAAGACAAGGCCGGGTTTGGCCGCTCGCGCAACCAGCGAATCGCAAAGTTGTTTTCTCACAGCGAGGCGATGTCCAGCGTGGCCTGCTCGAACTGGGCTTTGGACAGGGGCAGGTAGTGCGAGTCCATGCGGCGCTCCATGAACGAGACGCCGTGGCCCTTCACGGTCTTCATGATGATGATGTTCAGGCGAGATCCCTGTTGGTTCAATGCGGACAGGATCGCTTGTGGATCGTGCCCTTCGATCACCTGGATGTCGGCGTCGAAGCCCTTCAAGCGCTCCCACAGCGGTGACATCGATGCGATCTCAGCGGTGCTGCCAAAGCCCTGGAGGTCGTTGTGATCGACCAGCACGGCCAGGTTGTCCAGGCGGTGATGGCATGCAAAGACGAGCGCCTCGAAGGTCGAGCCTTCCTGCCATTCGCCATCGGAGGTCAGGCACACGACACGTTGCGTGCTGCCCTTGAGCTTGAATGCGAGCGCGGTGCCCGCAGCCAGTGACAGCCCGTGGCCGAGGCTGCCGGTGGCGAAGTGAATGTCAGCTATGCCGCGTGAAGGCGGGTGGCCGGCCAGCAGCGTGCCGTCCTTGTGAAAGGTGGTGAGGTCCTGCTCGGTCAGGCGGCCTGCGCTCCACAACGCGACATAAAGCGCGCCGGCGCTATGACCCTTGGAGAGAATGAACGGATCGCCTGGCTTCAGGTACTCGTGGAAGGCGACCAGCATCGCGTCCAGCGACGAGAGGTTTCCGCCCAGATGCCCGACACCACTTTCGAAATGCATGCGCACCAGGCGCTGGCGAGCGCGCTTGAAGTTGTCGGGGGAAAGCATAGGGCGCCATTCTAATTGGGCGTCCTGTTCAGCTGCGGTGTGGATCGGGGTAGATGAAGCTCTTCAGTCCGTACAGGCCGGTGCGGTCGAAAGGCCGCCATTTACCCTCAGCCTGGGCCAGTCGATCGGCCAATGCCCACCACGCGCTGGGGTTCACGCCCAGGCCCATATGACTGGCGACAACCTCGATGTTTTCGATGTTGCCATGCAGCTCGGACGGTTTCTGGAAGCTGCCCTGCCACGCCACGATGCCATCGCTGCGCGAATAGACGCTGGTCGTGGGCACTGGTGGCGCCTGCGCGAGATCGTAGTGCTCATGTTCGCGATCGATGCTGCGTCCGCTGGTGAGTTCGTAGATGCGCCATGCATTCGTTGACTTCGGCGGCCCGGCAAAGGGCGTGCCCAGCGTGATGACGCCGCGCACCATGTCCGGCAGCTCCTTGGCGAGTTCGCGGGCGTAGACGCCGCCCAGGCTCCAGCCGATCAGGCTCACCTTGCGCCCGGAGATGTTGAAGGCCTCGGTCAGGCTGCGTTTGGCTTGCTCCAGCACGCCTGCGCGCGGGCCGAAGTTAAAGCCCTGCGCCCAGCCCTCGGTCTTGTAGCCGAGCGAGCCGAGATAAGTGCGAAGCGGGATGGTGGTGGCGTCGCTGGCCGACAGGCCCGGGAACACCAGCACGGCATGTCCGTCGCCACGCGGGGCGCGTGACAGTGCGGGCCAGGCGGGGAGCACGGCGCCGAATTCAAGCGGCGCGCGAAACTCCATCGCCAGCAATGCGAGGCTGGGCGCCCTGAGGTTTTCGTTGGGATGTGTCCGGGTTGCCATGTGATGCGGTTACTTCCTTGTTGCAGTCTTTCGGGGCGCGGCCTTCTTTTTTGCGGCGGGCGCGCAGGGTGAGGGTGTTGCAGCGAACAGGGCCAGTGCCTCATCGAATGCTTGCTGCACCGCATCGGCCAGGTCCTGCACATGCGGCACGGCTTTTTTGTCCGCGATGATCCCGAAGTCAACGCTGCCTGCGTACGTCTGGATCGTGATGTTCAGCGCCAATCCGTGAATCACGATGGACAGCGGATGGAAGGTGACCATGCGCGCGCCTGCGAGGTACAGCGGCACTTGCGGGCCGGGCACATTGCTGATCGCGAGGTTTGCAATCGAAGGCAGCCGGTCGGCGATGTCGCCCTTGCCATAGCCCTTGAACAGGGCCTTGGCGGCGCCGCCCACAACCCAGGGCGCGAGCAGGCCGGGGTAGTCGGTCGGCAATACCGATTTCAGGTTGACCAGAGCCTCTTTCACCTTGCCGGTGGAAGCCATGATGGCGTTCATGCGCTTCATCGGGTTGGCCAGGTGCGTGCCCAGGTCGACGACGGTCATCGACGCCTGGTTGTTCATCTCCTTGTTGCTCTCCTCGCGCAGGCTCACGGGCATGGCGGCGATCAGCGGTTTCTTCGGAATGGTCGCGTGCTTGGCGAGGTACTTGCGCAAGGCTGTGGAGCAGATCCACAGCACGATGTCGTTGAACGATCCGCCAACGGCTTTGGCCATGGCCTTTGATTGCGCAAAGGGCAGGCTGGCCGTGGCGAACACGCGGTGGCGCGTGATGCCGACGTTGAACGGCGTGCGCGGCGCGAGCCCGAGCGGCGACTTGGGCCGCAGGCTGCTGCTGCCTGCATCACCCTTGACCGATTGGCGCATCACGGCTGCACCCACCGAACTGGCTGCGCCGGGCAGCGAGCGCGCGAGCTTGGCGTACTGCGCCAGTGAGTTGGAAAACACCGCGCCAATCATCTCGCCGATCTTCAGGTCGCCGGCCGTGTGCTTTTTGCGTGATGGGTCCGGGGGCGGTACCTGCCTGGGTGTGGGGCTGACGTCGAGGATGGCGTTGGCCAGCACCGTGCCGCCTTTTCCGTCGAGCGCCGCATGGTGAATCTTGGAATAGAAGCCGACCAGCTTGCCTTCGATCTTCATGCCTGCATCGGGCTTGATGCTGTCGAAGATGTAGAACTCCCACAGGGGGTGCTCGCGATCGATGAGCAGGCCGTGCAGTTTGGCCGCCATGGCCTCGGCTTGCCTGACCGTGAGATTCTTTCCCGGCACTTTGCGGATGTGGAACGTGAGGTCCACTGAATCGGCATCGACCCAGGTCGGGTGCCCCAGGTTCAGGGGCATGAAGGCCAGCCGCCTGCTGAAGATGGGCGCGAGGTGCATGCGGCTTGCGATGTGCTGCGTCACCACCTGGTGGAAGCTGCCCTTGAAGTCTTTGGGCAACTCATAGAGATTGAGCGAGCCCACGTGCATCGGGGTTTCAGGCGTTTCCAGATACAGGAACGTCGCGTCCAGGCCGCTCAGTGATTTCATCGGGGTCTCCTGCGCGCGACATTAACCGGGCAGGATGCAGGCGGGTACAGGGTGATACCCGACCTGCGGGAGATCAGGCGCCGCATGGATTGCGGATCAAGTCCGCAATGACAGTGCTTTGGCTGTCATGCCGGACTCGATCCGGCATCCATGACTTGGCTGTTCAAAGGCCACCTTGGTCCGCGCGGTTGCGAAACGGTGTGCGTTGCTCCAGGCTGCCCAGGTAGTTCTCTATGCCCGCACCTTCGCGTTCCAGAAACCGCTCGACCGCATCGGCGAACGCGGGCTGCGCGAGCCAGTGCGCGCTGGTCGTCTTGACTGGCATCAGCGCGCGCGCCATCTTGTGTTCGCCTTGGGCGCCGCCTTCGAAACGATCGAAACCGTGCGCTATGCACCACTGCAGCGGCTGGTAATAGCAAGCGTCGAAGTGCAGGCAATCGACACGTTCGATCGCGCCCCAATAGCGGCCGTACGCCACCTTGGCGGCGCCGCTGTCGTCAACCGCAATCAGGCTGCACGCAATCGGGCGGCGGATGCCGCTTTCATCGGCCCGTTCGCCGATGAATAAAAGCCAGTTTTCCGGCATGTCGCGAGCCATCATGGTGAAGAACTCGCGGCTCAGGTAGGGCGCGTTGCCGTGTTCGTAGTAGGTGCGCTCGTAGCAGCTGTAGAAAAAATCCCAGTCGTCAGGGCTGATGTCCTTGCCGCGTGACCAGCGAAACGCAACGCCGGCCTCGGCGACCTTGCGCCGCTCCTGCCGGATCTTCTTGCGCTTTTCCTGCGCGAGGCTGGCCAGGAACGCGTCAAAGTCTGCCCAGCCGCTGTTTGTCCAGTGGAACTGAACGGTGTGGCGCAGCATCAGCTCTTGTGCAGCGCAGGCCTCAATGTCCGCTTGCGCACCAAAGAGCAGGTGCAGGGACGAGACCTCCTCTTGTTCGCACCATGCCACCGCTGCCTGGATGAGCAGGCCGCGCGCGTCCTCATCCACTGCGAGCACGCGTGTGCCGGGCACGGGCGTGAACGGAACCGCGATGACGGCCTTGGGGTAGTAGGCCAGGCCGTGCTGCTCGTAGGCACTGGCCCATGCCCAGTCGAAGACGTATTCGCCGTACGAGTGGCTCTTCAGGTAGAGCGGGCAGGCCGCTTGCAGTTCATCGCCGCGTGACAACGTAAAAAAGCGCGGCTTCCAGCCTGATTTGGCAGTGGCGCTACCGCTTTCGTGCAGCGCGGCAAGGTACTCGTGGCGCATGAAGGGGCTGGGCTCGGCCTGCTGTGCGAGCAGGGCGTTCCACTGCCCGGCATCAAGCTCCAGCGGCGAGCCGTGCACCCGGATGACATAATCGTTCGAGTCTTCTTTCACTGCTGCCATGGCTCTCAAAATCTGCATTGCCCAACTCAACTTCCTCGTGGGTGACACGGTCGGTAATGCGCAAAAAATCATTGCAGCCGCACACGAGGCCTACGCGCAGGGCGCGCGCTTGCTGCTCACGCCCGAGCTGTCTATCTGCGGTTATGCGGCCGAGGATCTGTTCCTGCGCCCCGCATTCATCGCGTCCTGTGATGATGCCGTGAAAACGGTTGCCCGCGAGCTGGCCGGGTTAAAGGGGCTGCATGTGGTCGTCGGTCATCCGACCGGTGGCGATGTGCGCAGCAAGTCCGTCGCCGTGCAGCGCCGCTACAACGCGGCCAGCGTGCTGAGCGAAGGACGCGTGCTCGAAACCTACGCCAAGCGCGAGCTGCCCAACTACCAGGTCTTTGATGAGCGCCGCTATTTCACGCCGGGGCAGGGTGCCTGCGTGTTCCAGGTCGAAGGCATCAACGTCGGCCTGCTCATCTGCGAAGACGCCTGGTTCGACGAGCCCGGGCTGCTCGCGCGCAATTCAGGGGCCGAGATGATCGCGGTGCTCAACGCATCGCCGTTCCACGTGGGCAAGGGTGTCGAGCGTGTCGCCCGGATGGCCGAGCGCGCGCGCTTCCTGGAGGCACCGGTCGTTTATGCACACCTGGTCGGCGGCCAGGATGAAGTCGTGTTCGATGGCGGCTCGTTTGCCGTCGACGCTGCCGGCGAACTGGTGGCGCGGGCACCCTCATTCCAGGAGGACCTGTTCTTTATCGAGGCCACGCGCCAGGACGGCCAACCGGCAAGCCTTGCGCTCACCGGCAAGCTGGTCGCCGAGCGATCTGCCGAGGCAGACCTCTGGGATGCGCTGGTGCTGGGCGTGCGCGACTACATCGGCAAGAACGGGTTTCCGGGGGTGTTGCTGGGGCTTTCGGGCGGCATCGACTCGGCGCTGGTGCTGGCGATCGCTGTCGATGCACTCGGCAAGGGCAGGGTGCGCGCCGTGATGATGCCTTCGCCCTACACGGCTGATATTTCATGGATAGACGCGCGCGACATGGCGGCGCGCATGGGTGTGCGCTACGACGAGATTTCGATCACGCCTGAGTTCGAGGCGTTCAAGGCCTCGCTGGCCGGCGAGTTCAAGGGCCTGCCCGAAGACACGACCGAAGAGAACATCCAGGCGCGCATTCGCGGTGTGTTTCTCATGGCGCTGTCCAACAAGTTCGGCAGCATCGTGCTCACCACCGGCAACAAGAGCGAGATGGCAACCGGCTACTGCACGCTGTACGGCGACATGGCTGGTGGGTTCGCGGTGATCAAGGACCTGCTCAAGACGCAGGTGTTCAAGCTCGCACGCTGGCGCAACATTCACGATCCGTACGGTACGGGCATAGACCCGATTCCCGAGCGCATCATCACCCGCCCGCCCAGCGCCGAACTGCGGCCCGACCAGACCGACCAGGACAGCCTGCCGCCTTACGACATCCTGGACGCCATCCTGGAGCGCTACATGGAAAACGACCAGGGCGTCGAGGAGATCATCGCGGCCGGCTTCGACAGGGCCGTGGTGGAGCGCGTTGCGAGGCTGATTCGCATCAACGAGTACAAACGCCGGCAATCGCCTGTGGGCATTCGGGTCAGCCATCGCAGCTTCGGCAAGGATTGGCGCTATCCTATTACCGGAAAGTTTCGCGCCTGAGCGAATCCGTAGAACACCACGCAAGTCCCCGAGGAGACCCATGAAACAGATCACCGCCATCGTCAAGCCGTTCAAGCTCGAAGAAGTCCGCGAGGCACTGGCCGATTGCGGCGTTACCGGCCTCACCGTCACCGAGGTCAAGGGCTTCGGCCGGCAAAAGGGCCACACCGAGCTTTATCGCGGTGCCGAATACGTGGTCGACTTCCTGCCCAAGGTGAAGGTGGAGGTGGTCGTGAAGGATGACGACGCAGATCGCTGTGTCGACGCCATCGTCAAGTCTGCACGCACCGGCAAGATTGGCGACGGCAAGATTTTTGTCACCAGCGTCGAGCGGGTCGTTCGCATCCGTACCGGCGAGACCGACGAGTCGGCGGTCTGAACTCAGGCGGCTTCACCACCGAGCGTGAAGTAGAACGAAGCCCCCTGGTCGGGCTTCGCAACGGCCCAGATCCGGCCTGAGTGCCGCGCCACGATGCGGCGCACATTGGCCAGTCCAATTCCCGTGCCCGGAAATTCCGCCGATTTGTGCAACCGCTGGAAGACACCGAACAGGTTGCCCGCATAGGCCATGTCGAAACCGACGCCGTTGTCGCAAACTTCATAGACGATCTCGCCTTCGGGCCCGATCATGGAGCTGACGACAACATCGGCAACCGGCCGGCTCTCGCTGAATTTGCAGGCATTGCCGATCAGGTTGTCCATCACCAGCTGCAGCAGTCGCGGGTCGCCCTGCGCCATCAAGCCGGGCTGAATCCTCGTGTTGAACACGCGGCGCGGGTACTGGCGCTCGCAATGCTCGAATGCCCGGTGTGCCATCGCGCTCAGGTCCACCGGTTCCCAGCGCAGCTTGGTGCGCGTCACCGTGGCAAGCGACAGCAGGGCGTCGATCATTTCCGATGTGCGCTGCACGCCCTCGTGCATTCGTGCGAGGTAGTGCGTGGCCTTGGGGTCTGCCGTTGGAGAGAGCAGGGCCTCCAGCGCCTGGCTGAATCCGCCGATGGCGGTCAGCGGTGCGCGCAGGTCATGGGCGACTGAATACGAAAACGCCTGCAGTTCCTGGTTGGCCGCTTCGAGCTGGGCGGTGCGATGGCGCACACGCTGTTCGAGTTCGGCATTGAGGCTCAAAATTTCCTGCTGCTGCGCCCGGGATTCGGTCACGTCCTGAGTGACGCAGAGCACGCCGTCGATTTCCCCGGCGTCCGCACGCAGGGCGACCGCGTTGGTTTCGATCCAGATGACGCGACCCTTCAGGCCGACTGCGCGCGCCTGCAGGTGATAGCTCTCTCCGCGCATGACCTGCTCGTGCAGCGCAAGGTACTTCTCTTTGTCTTCCTCGTGCACGAAATCCAGGACGTTGCGCCCCACCACTTCGGCCGCTGAATCTGCCTGCAGGATGCGCAGCCCGGCCGGGTTGATGTCGCGGATGCAGCCGTCGGGCGCCAGAATCTTGACGCACTCCGGCTGGTTGTCGATCATGGCTCTCATGCGTGCCTCGCTGGCACGCAGGGCGGCGTCCATCTGGTTGCGCTCGGTTTCGCGTTCGCGCGCCTCGATGGCAAAAGAAAAATTGTCGGCCAGCGATGTGAACAGGGTCAGTTCGTGATCGTCGAAATACAGCGGCTCGGCGGCATAGACGAAGAAGACAGCGACCGGCCGGCCGTCCTGCTTCAGCGGAAACGCGCCGCAACTGCGATAGCCATGCTGAAGGGCTTCCTTGCGAAAGGCGAAAGACTCGGTGTCGGCCTCGATGTCGTTGCACACAGATGCCTCGCCCGTGCGAAATGCCGTGCCGCCAGGGCCCATGCCAGCGCGGCTGGACGTGTCCGTGACGATGCGAACCGAGTCCACATAGCCGTTGTCCTTGCCCCATCGCGCTACCGGTACCAGCTGGTGAGTCGCCGCGTCGTTGCGCCCGACCCAGGCCATCAGGAAGCCGCCGCGCTCAACCGCAATCCGGCATGCTTCCATGTACAGCTGCTGCTCGCCAGGAATCCGGATGATGGCTTCATTGATGCCGCTGGCCACGGCATACAGGCGATTGAGGCGTTTGATCCGTTCGGCCGCCAGCATGGATTGCCTTGTTCAGATCTGCGACAACGCGCTTTGGCGAACCGCAAGCCGGCTGGCTTCTGCCAGCGCGGGCAGGAGAACCTCCGGGTCGGTTTCGACACGAATCAGGTCCATCAGCCAATCGCCCATGAATCCTTGCTCGACGCCGGTACGCAGGAAGGCCCGCAGGTGCGAGTAATAACCGCCCCAATCGAGCAGCCCGATGGGTTTGTCGTGGTATCCGAGCTGGCGCCAGGTCCAGACTTCGAAGAATTCTTCCAGCGTCCCGATGCCGCCGGGAAGGGCCAGGAACGCATCGGCCCGCTCGGCCATCATGCGTTTCCTGTCGTGCATGTTTTCGACAATGTGCAATTCGGTGCAGTCTCGCTTGGCGTATTCCTTCTCGACCAGCGCACGCGGAATGACGCCGATGACTTTCCCTCCAGCGGCGAGCGTGGCGTCGGCCAGCGTGCCCATGAGGCCGTTGTTGCCGCCGCCATAGACAAGTTGTCCGCCGTTCTGGCCGATCCAGGTGCCGACCTGCCGCGCAACGCCTTCAAACTGCGCCGGGCCGCGCGAGCCGCAATAGACGCATAACGAAAATGCCTGGCTCACGTGTTTCCCTGGGTCATGATGTGGGCCTGATTGTGACCCACGGGCGACTGGACAGGGGCCTCAGTCTTGCACGGGCACCAATTGGGTGCCGGCGAGCGCGTCATGCCAGAACTGGCGTTGGGGATGCAGCAAGCTCAGCAATGCCCAGACGGCGATCCAGCCGCCCACGGCGATCGAAACCTGGGTGGCGCTCAACTTCAGCGGTGCGACAAACGCGATGGGCGGAAGCACCCACAGCCAGCTACAGGCATATCGAAAGAGCGCGCGTAGCTGGCTTGGCGCGGCACCATTGCGATCCACAACGCGAATGCGCCAGGTCCGCATGGCCAGGGTCTGGCCTTTGGCCCAGCACCATGTGAAGTAAATGCCAAAGACGATCACCAGAAAGCCGATGAGCAGCGGCCTGCGGTCGTCCATGCCGCTCTTCATCTGGCCGGCGATGCTGAACACGAGGGTGGCGGCAAACGCAATGCCGAACAGCAGCATGGCTTCATAGAGCCAGCACGCCATGCGTCTGGCGAGCGGCGGCGCCATCAATTGGTGGGAACGCCAGCTGGACCCGGTTGCTGCGGCAACAGGGTGTTGTGGTCAACCTGGTTGGGCGCCACTGCGATCCGGGGGGTCTTCACGTCCGGCTTGGGTTTGCCCGATTTCGGGACGACGGCGAGCTTGTCTGGGTCCACAGGCTTGACTGCCGCTGCGGTTGCAGGCGGCTTGGCAGCAGCTGCGGCCCCGGCGAGCTTGGTCTTTTCTTCGGGTGGCAGCGCCTGGTAGGCCTCCCACTTGGCCCGCTTGTCGTCGGGTGCGAGCTTCTGGGATTCACCGAAGTTGAGACGGGCCTGCGAGCGCTGTTGCGCGCTCATGCCGACCCACTCGGTCATGCGGCTGCGCAGTTTGGCCTGTTCGGCCGGAGCGAGCTTTGGGAAATTGTCTGACAGTGCGAGCCATTTGCGCTTTTGCGCTTCGCTGACCGAGTCCCAGGTGCCGGCCAGCGGTGCGAGCACTTCACGTTGGGCGGGTGAAATCTCGGTCCACGCGGGTTTGGTGATGCGTTTGGCCGCAGCCTTGACGGGCGCACTGGCGGGCCTGGGTGCCGCGGCCCGACTCGCAGGTGCGGAAGGCGACAACGCCGGGAGCGTAGGGGGTGCCGGCGTTGTCTGTGCCACGGCACCAGCCAGCACCAACGGCGCGAGCAGCAACAGGGTAAGACTGCGGCAGGACTTCATGGGTAGACGAGGTGTCGGGTGGCTCGGCCCAACCGCTCAACGCTCTACTGTCTTGAGGAACTGGATGAAGCCGGGATCAGCGTAGGCGGCAGGTGGCAGGTCGTCGCTCAGCAACGCCGCGTCGACTTCGGCAACTTCGCTCGCCCGGCGATCGTTCTCGATGCTGTGGATGAGGATGAGGCCTGCGGCCAGCGCGATGAGCGGTAGTGCCGACGCGATCCGGTTCCACAGGCTTTGGCGCTGGTCGCCATCGCCCAGATTCAGGGCAGCCGCACCGCCTGACATGCTGACGGCGGGTGCGTAGCGAATTTCGGCAACGAGTTTGCGGCGCGATACAGCCTGCACGCGAGCGGCGCGAAGGCGCTCGCTCAGGTCGTAGGGCAATTCGGCCGCGCCGGCAGCCAGGCGGGCTGCCACATGTCGGCCAAAGCTTTCCTGTAGCTGGGCCGGGGTCTGGAGCTGGTTGTTGGTCATAGTTGTATTCCCTTTGCCTTCAGTGCTTTACTGAGGGCCTGGACTGCCCGGGAACAGTGTGTCTTGACACTGCCTTCCGAACAACCCATAGCCGCCGCCGTTTCGGCCACGTCCATCTCCTCCCAGTAACGCATCAGGAAGGCTTCACGTTGACGGGCCGGCAGTTCCTGTATCTGCGATTCGATTTCTCGCAAGATCTGCGCCCGTCTGGTGGTGTCTTCCGCGCTCTCTGCCTGCTGTGAGCCTGCTTCGGACGCAAAAGTTTCCAGCAAGTCGAAATCTCCTTCCTCATTGGCCGATTCGAAGTCGCCCAGATTGGAGAAAAGCGCGTTGCGGGTTTTTTTCCTGCGGAAATAGTCAAGGGTGCAGTTCGACAGGATTCGCTGGAAGAGCATGGGAAGCTCGTTGGGCGGCTTGTCACCGTAATGCTCGGCGAGCTTCATCATGCTGTCCTGCACGATGTCGAGCGCCGCTTCCTCATCGCGCACGTGGTAGACCGAGCGCTTGAATGCGCGCTTCTCCACGCTCTTGAGGAAGTCGGAAAGTTCTAGTTCTGTGGCCAAGGAAGGGGCGCCTGGAACGGCTCCGGATGTCTCTTTTATTGCGGGCGCGGACGCCATGTCTGGAACTGCAGCTGCAAATTATCGCATCGTGAATTCAGGTGGCTTCCGGCCTGTCGTGCTGCAGTGCGATAATGCGGCTGCAATTCAAAAGGCAAACGAGCCCTGATCCGGCGATGCGATAGGCGCGCCCATGGTCTGTGGTTCTAAGTCCCGCACCGGCCTCACAAGGGCGCGCAAGGGGCACCCAAGGTTTTTCGTCAGAGAAAATCACAAAGGTTCATCATGGAAATCTCCAAGGCCGAGCTCACCTCGGCAGCGGCCGCATCGGCCCACGCTGCATCCACTTCGACTTCATCGTCATCTGCGCCCGAACTTCGCGGCGCCGAAATCCTCATCAAGGCCCTGCAGGCCGAGAACGTCAAGTACGTCTGGGGCTATCCCGGCGGTGCGGTGCTGCACATCTACGACGCGTTCTACAAGCAGGACACCATCCAGCACGTATTGGTGCGCCACGAGCAGGCCGCCGTGCACGCAGCCGACGGTTACGCGCGCGCCACGGGTGATGTGGGCGTGGCCCTCGTCACGTCGGGCCCGGGCGTCACGAATGCGGTGACTGGCATCGCGACCGCGTACATGGACAGCATTCCCATGGTGATCATCACGGGCCAGGTCCCGGTGGCCGCCATCGGCCTGGATGCATTCCAGGAGTGCGACACCGTCGGCATCACCCGTCCCATCGTCAAGCACAACTTCCTGGTCAAGGACGTTCGCCAGATGGCGGAAGTGCTCAAGAAGGCGTTCCATATTGCGCGCAGCGGCCGTCCCGGCCCGGTGGTGGTGGACATCCCGAAGGACGTGTCGTTCAACAAGACCCCGTATCACGGCTATCCCGACAAGGTCGAGATGCGCTCATACAACCCGGTGCGCAAGGGTCACGGCGGTCAGATCCGCAAGGCCCTGCAACTGCTGATGGCGGCCAAGCGGCCCTACATCTACACCGGCGGCGGTGTGATCCTGGGCAATGCGACCGGCGAATTGCGCCAGCTCGTGGACATGCTCGGTTACCCCTGCACCAACACGCTGATGGGCCTGGGCTCGTATCCGGCGAGCGACCCCAAGTTCCTGGGCATGCTGGGCATGCACGGCACCATCGAAGCCAACAACGCGATGCAAAATTGCGATGTGCTGCTGGCCGTGGGCGCGCGCTTTGATGACCGCGTGATCGGCAACCCCAAGCACTTCGCGCAAAACGAACGCAAGATCATCCACATCGACATTGACCCGTCCAGCATCTCCAAGCGGGTGAAGGTCGATATTCCGATCGTCGGCGACGTGAAAGACGTGCTCACCGAACTGATCGCCATGATCAAGGAGCTCAACACCAAGCCCGACGCGGCTGCGCTGGGCGCCTGGTGGGAGACCATCAATGCATGGCGCGGCAAGGATTGCCTGAAGTACGACCGCGGCAACAAGGACGTCATCAAGCCGCAGTACGTGCTCGAGACGCTCTACGGTCTCACGAAAGACGCCGACACCTACATCACCTCCGATGTGGGCCAGCACCAGATGTGGGCCGCGCAGTACTACAAGTTCAACGAGCCGCGTCGCTGGATCAATTCCGGCGGCCTGGGCACGATGGGCGTGGGCATTCCCTATGCCATGGGCATCAAGCTCGCCAAACCCGACAGCGAGGTGTATTGCGTGACCGGCGAGGGGTCTGTGCAGATGTGCATCCAGGAGCTGTCGACCTGCCTGCAATACAACACGCCGATCAAGATCGTGTCGCTGAACAACCGTTACCTGGGCATGGTGCGCCAGTGGCAGGAGATCGACTACGAAGGCCGCTACAGCAGCAGCTACATGGACGCATTGCCCAATTTCGTGAAACTCGCAGAAGCGTATGGCCACGTGGGCATGCTGATCGAGCATCCGCGCGACGTCGAGCCTGCGCTGAAAGAAGCGCGCAAGCTCAAGGACCGTACGGTGTTCATGGACTTTCGCACCGATCCGACCGAGAACGTCTTCCCGATGGTCAAGGCTGGCAAGGGAATTACCGAGATGCTGCTGGGGTCGGAAGACCTGTAAAAATCAAGTCCTGTCATTGCGGGCTTGACCCGCAATCCATGACTTCTTGAATTCATGGATGCCGGATCAAGTCCGGCATGACAGCCCAATCAGACGAATCTATTGTCCGGCGAGCCTGCGCATTACCGTGCGCAGGGGAGGCCGGCGAAAAGAGGAATCAAGAAACATGAAACACATCATTGCCGTCCTGCTGGAAAACGAGCCCGGCGCTCTTTCCCGCGTCGTGGGCCTTTTCTCGGCTCGCGGCTACAACATCGAATCGCTCACGGTGGCGCCCACCGAAGACCCGTCGCTGTCGCGCATGACGATACAGACCACCGGGTCGGATGACGTCATCGAGCAGATCACCAAGCACCTGAACCGCCTCATCGAGGTCGTCAAGGTTGTCGACCTGACCGAAGGCTCGTACACCGAGCGCGAACTCATGATGGTCAAGGTGCGCGCCGTGGGCAAGGAGCGCGAAGAGATGAAGCGCATGGCTGATATTTTTCGCGGCCGCATCATCGACGTGACCGAGAAGAGCTACACCATCGAACTCACCGGCGACCAGAGCAAGAACGACGCCTTCCTGGAAGCCATCGACCGCACCGCGATCCTGGAGACCGTTCGCACGGGTTCCAGCGGCATCGGCCGCGGCGAACGCATCCTGCGGGTCTGAACGTGTCGGGCTTAGCCACCGTCCGTTCGGGCTGAGCTTGTCGAAGCCCCGCAGCAATGCGGGCGCATGAGTGAGCCCTTCGACAGGCTCAGGGCGAACGGCAACAATTCACCATCGACTAACTGAAGAGAGAGAAGACCATGAAGGTTTATTACGACAAGGACTGCGACCTGAGCCTCATCAAGGGCAAGACGGTTGCCATCATCGGCTACGGCTCGCAAGGCCACGCCCACGCCCAGAACCTGAACGACAGCGGCGTCAAGGTCATCGTCGGCCTGCGCAAGGGCGGCGCGTCCTGGCCCAAGGTCGAGAAGGCCGGCCTCAAGGTCGCCGAAGTCGCCGACGCAGTGAAGTCCGCTGATGTCGTGATGATTCTGCTGCCCGACGAGCAGATCGCACAGGTCTACAAGAACGACGTCGAGCCCAACATCAAGCAGGGCGCGTCCCTGGTGTTCGCGCACGGCTTCAACGTGCACTACGGTTTTGTCACCCCGCGCGCCGATCTCGACGTGTGGATGGTTGCGCCCAAGGCACCGGGCCACACGGTTCGCGGCACCTACGCGCAAGGTGGCGGCGTTCCCCACCTGGTCGCAGTGAGCCAGGACAAGTCGGGCAAGGCGCGTGACCTCGCGCTCAGCTACGCGATGGCCAATGGCGGCGGCAAGGCCGGCATCATCGAAACCAATTTCCGCGAAGAAACCGAAACCGACCTGTTCGGCGAGCAGGCCGTTCTGTGCGGCGGCACCGTCGAGCTGATCAAGGCCGGTTTCGAGACGCTGGTGGAAGCCGGCTACGCGCCCGAAATGGCGTACTTCGAGTGCTTGCACGAACTCAAGCTGATCGTGGACATGATCTATGAAGGCGGCATCGCCAACATGAACTACTCGATCTCGAACAACGCCGAGTACGGTGAGTACGTCACCGGCCCGCGCATCGTGACCGAAGAGACCAAGAAGGAAATGAAGCGCGTGCTCAAGGACATCCAGTCCGGCGAATACGCCAAGAGCTTCATCCTGGAAAACCGCGCCGGAGCGCCGACCCTGATCTCCAGGCGTCGCCTCATGGCCGAGCACCAGATTGAAACTGTGGGCGAGACGCTGCGCGCCATGATGCCCTGGATCAAGAAGAACAAGCTGGTCGACCAGACCCGCAACTAAAGCCGACAGCCTTCGTGGTCACTTTGATGACCGCTTCCCAGGCCGCCTTTGGGCGGCTTTCCTTTTGCTCTTACACTCGTCGCCATGCACGACGGCAACGATCACCACGACCACACGTCCACGCCCGGCGTCGTGGTGCGCAAACGGCGCAAGGGCATCTACATCCTGCCCAATCTCTTCACGCTCGCCGCGCTTTTCGGCGGCTTTTACGGAATCGTGATGGCCATGGACGGCCGCTTCGACCAGGCGGCCGTCGGCGTTTTCTGCGCCATGGTGCTCGACAGCCTCGATGGCCGGGTCGCGCGTATGACCAATACGCAGAGCGCTTTCGGCGAGCAGATGGATTCGCTGTCTGACATGGTGTCGTTCGGCGCGGCGCCGGCGTTGATCGCATACACCTGGTCGCTCAAGGACCTGGGCCGCTGGGGCTGGATTGCAGCCTTTGTGTATTGCTCGTGCGCAGCACTGCGACTCGCGCGTTTCAACGTCAATACGGCCGTGGTCGACAAGCGATATTTCCAGGGCCTGCCGTCACCTGCCGCGGCTGCCTTGCTCGCCGGCTTCATCTGGGTCATGAACGACATGGGCATTGCGGGACCACAGCTGTCATGGTTCGTTTTCGCATTGGCGCTGTACGCCGGCCTCACGATGGTTACCAACGTGCCGTTCTACAGCTTCAAGGACATCCAGATGAAAAAGAGCGTGCCGTTTGCCGTGGTCGTGCTGATCGCGCTCGGCATCGCCATCGTGAACATCCATCCGCCCATCGTGCTTTTTGGCATGTTTGTGATTTACGGTTTCTCTGGCTACGCGGTGTATGCATGGCGCCGTGCCAAGGGACAGCGCGCCAGTGTGATCAGCACATCGACCGACGAGCCGGAAGAGACCGGCCTGCACCGCTAGGACAAGTTGCCGCGACCTTGTGCTACATTGCCCAGATGAACCGAATTTCGCTGGCACTACTGCTATCTCCCCACGGGCGGAGACGGTAGCGCACGCGCAATTACCCCAAAAGTAATCCAACCAGTCTTCGGCCCGTTTGCACCAGCAGCGGGCCGTTTTGCTTTGGGCTGCTGGTTTTTGAAGCCTCCCTTGAAAGTCACGAACATGTTGAAGCAAGCGTCCAGCAAATACCGCGCCTTCCCCCCGGTGCGACTTCACAATCGAACCTGGCCCGACGCGGTTCTGACGCGTCCACCCGTGTGGTGCAGTGTTGACCTGCGCGACGGCAACCAGGCGCTGATCGAGCCTATGGATATTGCGCGCAAGCTGCGCATGTTCGAGACCCTGGTGAAGATCGGTTTCAAGGAAATCGAGATCGGCTTTCCTTCTGCATCACAGGTCGAGTTCGAGTTCGTGCGCAAGCTGATCGACGAGAGCCTCATTCCAGACGATGTGACGATCCAGGTGCTGACGCAGGCACGCGAGCCCCTGATCCGTCGCACGTTCGAAGCGCTTGAAGGCGCGAAGAAGGCGATCGTTCATCTGTACAACGCGACGGCGCCTGTGATGCGCCGCGTGGTGCTGGGGCTCGATGAAGACGGCATCGTTGAACTCGCGACGAGCCAGGCGCGACTGTTCACGGAACTTGCCGCGAAGCAGCCCGGTACGCAGTGGACCTTCCAGTATTCGCCGGAGATGTTCTCGGGCACCGAGCTTGCGTTTTCCAAGCGGGTCGTGGATGCGGTGACCGATGTGTGGCAGCCCACGCCGTCGCGCAAGTGCATCGTCAACCTGCCTTCGACGGTAGAGCATTCCACGCCGAACATCTTTGCTGACATGATCGAGTGGATGCACTGCAATCTTGCGCGGCGCGACTCCATCGTGCTCTCAGTGCATCCGCATAACGATCGCGGGACCGGCACGGCAGCGGGCGAGTTCGCGGTGATGGCGGGCGCCGACCGGCTCGAAGGTTGCCTGTTCGGAAACGGTGAGCGCACCGGCAACCTCGACCTCGTCAACGTCGCCTTGAACCTCTATTCGCAAGGCGTCGACCCCGGCCTGGACTTCTCCGACATCGACGAGATCCGCCGCACCGTCGAGCACTGCAACCAGCTTCCGGTGCACCCCCGCCATCCCTACGCGGGCGATCTGGTCTACACCTCCTTTTCAGGCTCGCACCAGGACGCCATCAAGAAGGCCTTCTCTGCTCGCAAGGAAGGCGACATCTGGGACATGCCTTACCTGCCGCTCGACCCCAAGGACCTGGGCCGCAGCTACGAAGCCGTGATCCGGGTGAACAGCCAGTCGGGCAAGGGCGGCATCTCCTACCTGCTTGAAAGCGAATACGGCCTCGAGCTGCCGCGCAGGCTCCAGATTGAATTCAGCCAGGCCGTCCAATCGGTGATGGATGCGACCGGCAAGGAACTCACGGCCCACGACATCTTCGACCTGTTCGAGCGCGAGTACGGCGTCCACAGCATCGCCGCGCCCGAGCATCAGGTGCTCCAGGAAGTGGAGGGCGTGCAAGCCGCGGAACCCGGCAAGGGCAAGCGCGTGGTGCTCAAGGCCGAGGTGGAAATTTCAGGTCGGCGGCTGACGGTGGAGGGCGCAGGCAACGGTCCGATCGATGCCTTTGTCGAGGCGCTTGCCACGGCCAGCGGCGAATCGATCCGTGTGCTCGATTACCATGAGCACGCCATCGGTTCCGGTGCCAATGCACAGGCCGTGGCTTACCTCGAACTGCGCATCGGCGAACGAACCCTGTTCGGCGTCGGCATGGATTCGAATATCGTTTCGGCTTCGCTCAAGGCCATCGTTTCTGGCCTCCAGCGTGCAACGGCAGCAAACAAGGACGCAGCATGGCAGACCAACTGATCATTTTCGACACGACGCTGCGCGACGGCGAGCAATCGCCGGGCGCCTCGATGACCAAGGACGAGAAGCTGCGCATCGCGCGCCAGCTGGAGCGGCTCCGGGTCGATGTGATCGAGGCGGGCTTTCCGGCCAGTTCCAACGGCGACTTTGAGGCCGTGCAGGCGATCGCCAATGCGATCCGTGAATCGACGATCTGCGGGCTCTCGCGAGCCAATGACCGCGACATTTCGCGGGCAGCAGAAGCGCTCAAGGGCGCTGCACGGGCGCGTATCCACACCTTCATCGCCACGTCGCCGCTGCACATGGAAAAGAAGCTGCGCATGACGCCCGACCAGGTGCATGAGCAGGCGAAGCAGGCCGTGCGTTTTGCGCGCAACCTGTGCGGCGATATCGAGTTTTCACCTGAAGATGGTTATCGCAGCGAGATGGATTTTTTGTGCCGCGTGCTCGAGACCGTGATCGCCGAAGGCGCAACCACCATCAACGTGCCCGACACGGTCGGCTACGCAGTGCCCGAGTTGTACGGCCAGTTCATCAAGACCCTGCGCGAGCGCATTCCCAATTCCGACAAGGCGATCTGGTCGGTGCATTGCCATAACGACCTGGGCATGGCGGTCGCCAATTCGCTGGCCGGTGTGAAGATCGGCGGCGCGCGGCAAGTCGAGTGCACCATCAACGGCCTGGGTGAGCGAGCCGGCAATTGCTCACTCGAAGAAATCGTGATGGCCGTGAAAACGCGCAAGGATTATTTCGGCCTGGAGATGAACATCGACACCAAGCACATCGTCGCGGCCAGCCGCATGGTGAGCCAGACCACGGGCTTCGTCGTGCAGCCGAACAAGGCGGTCGTGGGCGCAAACGCCTTTGCACACGCCAGCGGAATCCATCAGGACGGCGTGCTCAAGGCTCGCGACACCTACGAGATCATGCGGGCCGAAGACGTGGGCTGGAGCGC
Organism: Caenimonas sp. SL110; assembly: GCF_001044395.1. Taxonomy (GTDB): domain Bacteria; phylum Pseudomonadota; class Gammaproteobacteria; order Burkholderiales; family Burkholderiaceae_C; genus Ramlibacter. Next base: position 110,323 of record NZ_JANU01000006.1, on the reverse strand, counting down.
GAACAAGATCGTGCTGGGCAAGCTGTCAGGACGCAATGCATTCAAGGCACGTCTGCAGGAGCTCGGTGTGGCCATGGAAAGCGAAGCGGACGTGAACTCGGCGTTTGCGCGGTTCAAGGAACTTGCGGATCGCAAGAGCGACATCTTCGATGAGGACATCCTCGCGCTGGTGGCCGACGAGAGCGTCGTGCACGACAACGAGCAGTACGGCTTCGTATCGCTGGCCCAGCACAGTGAAACCGGCGAGCGCCCACACGCGGCTGTTGTCTTCACGGTAGATGGCAAGGAAGTGCGCGGGGAGTCCGACGGCAACGGTCCAGTCGATGCGTCGCTCAAGGCCATCGAGTCGCATGTGAAGAGCGGGGCGGAGATGGTGCTGTATTCGGTCAATGCCATCAGTGGCTCGACGGAAAGCCAGGGCGAAGTCACTGTCCGGCTTCAAAACTCCGGCAGGGTTGTGAACGGCGTGGGCTCAGACCCGGACATCGTCGTCGCCTCGGCCAAGGCTTATTTAAGCGCACTCAACAAGTTGCAAAGCAAAGCTGATCGGGTTGCTGCTCAGGGGTAGGAAATACCCTACAGCCCACGAAGTCGCCTTAGGAAAGTTACACAAGTCTTTGATCTTGTGTAACTTTTTCGATGTGGGTAAACTCTGCCGGTCGTTGTTGCGTTTTAGGAGACTACCGGATGTATCAAAAGGCTTCGTACGCGATGCAGTTCAAGCTCAGCCGCTTTCTCCAGGCTCTGGCCACAGTCGCCGTAGTCATCAGCTTTGTTCCCTCTGCCGCCGAGGCAGCGCCTCGCAAAGGCACCGTCGCCAAGAAGTACGAATCCAAGCGCGTCTCCCGCAGCTTCATCGTCGCCAAGCGTTCAGCTCGGCAGGTGGTTCACGCAGCTGTTCCAGCCCGGCTCTCTTTCGGACAACTTGCCGGCCTGCACGCGTCGCAAGATCCTCTCGATCTCAAATCCAGCGTGGCACTCGTCATCGACCAGGACACGCGCGAAGTTCTTTTCAGGAAGAACGATTCGGCCGTCCTGCCGATCGCATCCCTGACCAAGCTCATGACCGGCCTCGTCATCAGCGACGCCAAGCTGCCGATGGAGCAGGCGATTGAAATCACCCAGGACGACGTCGACACAGAAAAGGGCAGCAGTTCGCGCCTGAAGGTCGGCACCGTGCTTTCGCGCGGCGAGCTGATGCACCTGGCGCTCATGTCCAGCGAGAACCGCGCAGCGCATGCGCTGGGTCGCACGTATCCAGGCGGCCTCAACGCGTTTGTCTCCGCCATGAATGCGCGCGCCAAACTGATCGGCATGAACGACACGCGCTATGTCGAGCCGACGGGCTTGTCCAGCAAGAACCAGTCGAGCGCGCATGACCTCGTGATGCTCGTGTCCACCGCCCACACCGATCCGGTGCTGCGCGAATTGAGTACGTCACCCGGCCATCAGGTGGCAGTGGGCAATCGCACGCTGCAGTACAACAACACCAACCGGCTTGTGAAGAACCCGGACTGGGAAATCGGCCTGCAAAAGACCGGCTACATCTCGGAGGCGGGGCAATGCCTGGTGATGCAGGCCAAGGTTGCTGGCCGCAAACTGATCATGGTGTTCCTGGATTCGGCGGGCAAGTTGAGCCGCATCGGCGACGCCGAACGCGTGCGCAAGTGGGTCGAGACCCAGCCTGCAGGTCACGGTGTCAGCACGGTGATCCGGCAGGTGAACGGCTAAAAGCGCTTGTCATGCCGGACATGATCCGGCATACACGGCATCTGCTGCATAGCGGCTCCGGCCGCTGATCTTCAAGCGTGGCCGGCAGCCGGCGTCTTGTGCCCTAGCGCAGACGAGATCTCATTGGCCGTCGTCTGCAGCTTTCCCAGCCAGCTTTCGTCCAGCCGGTCGGCAGGCGCGGAAATCGACAGTCCCGCGACCAGCCTGTCCTGGTCGTCATAGATGCCGGCGGCCATGCAGCGCACGCCCAGCTCCAGCTCTTCGTTATCGCGCGCAATGCCGTACTGCCGCGCCTTGGCGAGTTCCCGTTCGAGGATGGGCAGCTGCGTGATGCTGTTGCGGGTGTGGCCGGCCAGCCCGGTTCGCGTTGCATAGGCGCGCACGCGGGTCGTGTCGTCCGCCGCCAGGAACAGCTTTCCGGTTGAGGTGAGGTGCAGCGGCGCGCGCCCACCGATGGCACGCACGACCTGCATGCCCGAGCGCTCGCTGTACGCGCGTTCGATATAGACGATCTCGTCTCCCTGCCGCATGCTCAGGTTGACCGGTTGCTGGATGAGTTTGTGCAGCTCGCGCATCGGCGTCAGTGCAGCGTCGCGGACATTCAGGCGCCCCTTCACCAGGTTGCCCAACTCCAGCAACCGCATGCCGAGCCGGTAGTTTCCGGCCTCCGGCCTGTCCACGAAACGGCCTGTTGCCAGGTCGTTCAGGATGCGGTGAGTGGTGGAAGGATGAAGCCCCGTCTTCTCGCTGATTTCCTTGAGCGACACGGCTTCCTCGCGGGAGGCAAGCACGTCGATGAGCGAAAACATTCGCTCGATCACCTGGATGGTGGGAGTGGCCGGTGCGCCGCTATCGCGTTTTCTCATGACAGGCCCAAAGAATCAGTGAGGGCCGATTTTATCATGTGAAATTTTGGATTCAAGACTCCTGCGTGGGCGGCGCCCAATGGCCGTCTACGAGCACTTCGTGTGGATTGAACCTGGCCTTGTAATTCATCTTCGGGCTCTGGCCGATCCAGTAGCCGAGGTACACGTGCGGAAGGTTCAGCCGCTTGGCCTGGTCGATCTGCCAGAGCACACTGTAGGTGCCATAGTTGGCCGTCGCATCCGGCTCGTAGAACGTATACACGGCTGAAATGCCGTCGTTCAGCACGTCCAGTATCGAGACCATGCGAAGCGCGCCCGCAGAACCATCGGGCATCGTCTCTCGAAACTCCACCAGCCGCGAATTCACACGGCTTTGCAAGAGAAATTGGGTGTACTGGTCGATGCTGTCGTGGTCCATGCCCCCGCCTGCATGACGCCCCGTCTGGTAGCGAAGATAGAGTTGATAGTGCTCTGGCACGAAGCAGAGCTTGAGCACACGCACCTGCAGGTTGGAATGCCTGGCGCGCGCACGTCGCTGGCTTCGATCGGGCTTGAACTGGGCTGCCAGCACCCGAAGCGGCACACACGCGCGGCAGCCGTCGCAGTAGGGGCGATAGGTGAACATGCCGCTGCGGCGAAACCCGGTGGTGACCAGGTCGGAGTACGCGTCGTTGTTGATGAGGTGGCTGGGGGTGGCCACTTGCGAGCGTGCCAGCTTGCCCGGCAAGTAGCTGCACGGGTAGGGAGCCGTGGCATAGAACTGCAGGGTCTGGAGCGGAAGGTCCTTGAGGTGCGTCAAGCTCTTGTCTTCGCTGGCAGAAGTTCATTCCAGTATACGGGGTCGAACTGCCACTGCGGCCCGGGCTCGCGGGCCCTCTGTGCGACTTGCGCCACAAACTCGGGCCTGGGGATCTCGCGCGCGCCCAGCGACGCAAGATGCCGGGTGTTCTGCTGACAATCGATGAAATCGATCTCGTGGTGGCGGCACAGGGCGCACAAGGCGGCCAGCGCGATCTTCGATGCGTCGGTCTGCCGGGCGAACATCGACTCGCCGAAGACGGCCCGGCCAATGGCGATGAAGTACAGCCCGCCCACCAGCTGGCCGTCGATGAACGTCTCTACGCTGTGCGCAAAGCCGGCGCTGTGAAACGCCTGATACGCCTGGACCATCGGCGCAACGATCCATGTGCCCGATTGACCGGGACGCTCGCTCGTCGAGCAGGCACGGATCACCGCATCAAAGGCACTGTCGATGCGCACCTCACACCCGGGCCGGATGGCAAATCGCTCCAGCGTCTTGCGCAGCGACCGATGCAGCTGGAACTCGGCCGGATAGAGCACCATGCGCGGGTCGGTGCTCCACCATAGCGTGGGCTGGCCTTCGCTGAACCACGGAAAGATGCCGTGGGAGTAGGCGCGGTGCAGCGTCTCCACATCCAGCGCGCCGCCCGCCGCGAGCAGGCCCGGCGCGGGTTCAAGCGGTCCCCAGGCGGACGAAACGTCAGGGAAAGGGTCGCCGGGATCGAGCCAGGGAAGGTTCATTGCCATCATTGTGGAGGGCTCGCCCATGGGTCTGCCCAGGAAATCAACACAAACTCCGGCACATCACATCAAAATTGAGCGAATGTGCTCTCACTACACGGCCATCAAGAATCGCGAGTTGTACTACCGGCGCTTTGGCGTGTATCCGCCTGCGCATGACTACGTCCAGGACATGTGGCCCAGGTACATGGGGGCGTTCATCCGGCGACCGCCTGAGCTGGAGTCCGGCGACGAAGCCGTGCCCGCGCTGGAATCGGTGCTCGGGCGCTGGGGCCTGGTACCTTTTGCAACGAAGGACGCAGTCAAGCAACTGAAACTTTCAACATTCAATGCGCGAAGCGAAACAGCGGCGAAGTCGTTTACCTTTGGCAGTGCGTGGAGACGCGGCCAGCGCTGCATCATTCCTGCCGAGGCCATCTTTGAACCCGACTGGCGCAGCGGCAGGCATGTGCCGACGCGTATCTCGCGGGCCGATGGTGGGCCGCTCGGCCTGGCTGGGTTGTGGGACAGCTGGAACTCGCCCGAGGGTCCGCTTCTGAGTTTCACCATGTTGACCGTGAATGCAGACGGCCACGAGTTCATGTGCAACTACCACCGCCCCGGAGAGGAAAAGCGCATGGTCGTCTTGCTGCGTGAAAGCGAGTACGACGCGTGGCTGGATGCACCGCCCGAAGCCACGCAGGATTTCATGCGCGCATGCGCACCAGGAGAGCTGATGGCGAGCGTGCCGGAGCCAACGCCCAAGCCGACACCCGCTCCGTCAGAGCCTGAGGAACCGAAGCTTTTCTAGACCCCATAGCCGTCGGTGGGGCCCAGGGCGTTCAGTAGCCTTCGGTGGTTGCAACAGACGTCCAGTAATCGACCGGACCGATATCGACGTAGTCACCGCTGACCAGCGGGGCGTAGTACAGCACCCGTCCGTCCCCGATGGCGAGATAGACATTGAACTGTGCGTAGTGACGGAATTTGTACCCGAGGTAGTCACCCGAGCTCGAAGCCACTGGAGCAAGGTATGTCGGGTACTTGGCTTCGATGTAGTTGAAGATGCTGTCGTTGGGGGTTGCGGGGGCAGGGACCTCGGTGGCTGCGGTGATGAGGATCGCTTCTGATCGGGCGGGCCCGCCGCTGGTCCTGGCGACCGTCACGGGCAACTCGTTGAACGGTGGATTGAGATAGGTCAGGCGGGGCAGGGCGCCGATGCGGTCTGCGAGCTCCATGCCCGGCGTTGTCAGGCGGCCAAAGACGGTGAAGCCGCCATTGCTGCTGTCCAGGAATGTGTTGTTGCCCATGTTGACGAACCACTGGCTCGTCGCGCTGTTGGGCTGGTCACCCACCTTCGCCATGGCGATCGTTCCCCGCACGTTGGAGCGGCTGGGACTGAATTCATTCTGGATTTGACCGCGCGACGTGACGAGCGAACAGCAGGTGGGGCCTTCGGGCCAGATATAGCCGCCGCCCTGAATGACGAACGAAGTGCCGTTCAGGTTGCGCGCGCTCCGGTGCACCATCGAGTTTGCATAGTTCCCGCCGCGAACATACGCCAGAAAGTTCGCAACCGTGATCGGAGCCTCACTATCCAGCAGCTTGATATCCATCGGCCCCTGGGTCGTATGCAGGCGGACCATCGTGCTCTGTGCATGGGCCGGGCCTGCTGCGACGAACGCCGAAAGCACAATCGAACTGACGACGCAGAGAAACCGGTAAGGCGCAAACTTCATTTGTGTACGGAAAACAAGTGTTGTGATTGAAGCGGCGATGTTGCTAACTCAGGTTTCCTGGGGTGGGGCCCTTCAGGGAGCCAGCGTCAAGGTGCTTGGGCATATGCGGCGTTGCCGGCAGATCCCAGCCCGATTGTCGCGGGGACACGGCCTCGTTGTCGGGGTCCAGGGCACGGGCTGCATTGACGATAAGCGCGGTGACGAGTGCGGGGCTCATCTTGTCAGTGGAAATCACCAGGTCGTAGTCATGCGGCTCCTCGTGTTCCACGTTGTAGAAGCGCTTGACATAGTTGGCACGTGCCTCGTCGCTGAAGCTGATGACTTCTGCCGCCTCGCGCGGGCCCTTGCCATTGCTGCCTGTGACAAAGCGTTTGCTGCGAGCCAACGGCGAGCCGGTGACGAGAACGCGCAGCACGTCCTTGCGCGGGCCGACGGCATAAGACGCCGCGTGCGCGACGATGACCACCTTGCCCGCATCCACCGTTTCCAGGATGGCGTCGCGGATCATCACGCGTACGTCATCGCTGGCTGCGGGTAGCGCCCGCTGGCCGGGAATGAAGTTGATCACCTCTCCCACGCCACCACGCCGTATGTCCTGCAAGAACTGCGCAAGCACGGACTTGCGCAGCTCGGCGTCTGCCAGGGCTGCGGTGCTCAGGTTGCGCCGTTCGGCCGCCACCTGCAGGATTTCCTCGTCAACGCATCGGAAGCCAAGTTCTTTGGCTACGTCGCTGGCGATGGCCTCGGCCCCCGTCCAGATGGCGCGTGAAATGCAAATGGCGTGTGCGGGCATGGATTGCTCCTGAAGGATGGCAACAAACGACGATTGGCATTCTCGGCTGGAAAAGCCCTCCGGGTCTAGCACTGTTTGCGCGAAATCCGACCCGGGGGATTGAGCAGGGCGCTGCAGAATGGAAAAAGGGCCTGCACTTTCGTGCAGGCCCTTCAATTTGTTGGCTCCTCGACCTGGGCTCGAACCAGGGACCTACGGATTAACAGGGGTGTTAGTCTTTATTTTTCAATGACTTAGGCTCGCGTTCGCTCGTCACGTTGCGCCCGGCTTCGCCAACACTGTCACGTTCGCCGTACGTTGTTGTCTAGCTGTTGAGCTGATACGATGGTCAAGCCCAGTTAGAAGTATGCCCATCAGAGGCAAGGTTGAAGGGCGCGGCAGCCAAGTCACGGGGAAGAGGGAGAAAGATGCCTTATCGGAATGGGAATTACGCTGCCTTTTACGTTGCTGAGCCGTTTAGTGCCAGCGCATTGGGGGCCCATGCAACGCGGGACTTCTGCTTCTACAACATGCTGAGGGCGTGGAAAGGGGCCGATGCATCGTTTCCCTTTAATGACTCTCACGATAAGACGTACAGCGTCCGCGACGGAAGCGACTGGGAAGCGACCCTAAAACCTCGACTCAGAGCGCGCCTCTCCGCATCAAAAAATATCGTGCTCTTTATTAGCTCCAGGACAATAAGTTCCAGGGCTCTACGAGAAGAAATAGATTACGGAATTAACAACCAGGGCTTGCCTGTGGTTGTCATTTATCCCGAGTATGCCGCGAAGGAAGATCTGCTGAGCGACGGTAATCTAAAGCAGGCCGTGAAGAATCTTTGGGATCGGATTCCCGTTTTCAGGGCTTCAATGAACGTAGTACCGACCCTGCACGTGCCCATGAGCAAGAGCCTTATCGAGAGGTCTTTGCGCGATGAGGATCTCATGTTGGCAACAAAGACAGAGCCTGGCATCTATCGGTACGGCCTCTGAATATGTGTCACAAGAATTGAGGCCCTCCCCCGTGCTAAAAGTAAGTTTTTTCGATAAGCGGGTAGTTGGGAGTTTCCTCAAGATTACTTCGACGATAAGCGCCGCGTTGTCGCTGTTTGTGCTATTCGTGGACATACCAGCCGCACGCAAGAGCGTCTTTGGGTGGGTTTTCCTTGGACTGTTGGGCCTTACATATCTCTTTATCTGGTTGTGGTCGAACAATCTCAACGAGATCCACATTGACGTTGAAGGCAGCCCCGTCACTATCAAGGTCGGCGATATCTTCCTGCAGCCGGGACTGAAGGCAATTGCATTTAATGAATATTTCGACACTCAGGTTGACAACAAAATAATTGCCGAGGGCTCGCTGAACGGGATATTCATAAAGCAGCATCTTGATGTGCCTGTCGCGGACCTAGCACGCCATATCGAAAGTTATCTCTTTGAAAGGGGAGAAATCATCGAAAGCAACGCGGAGAGGCCGGTAGGTAACAAGTTGCGTTACCGGATCGGGTCAATTTGCATCTATAAGGACTTCCTTCTGACTGCCTTTTCAAAGTTCAATGCAGAGAACAAGGCGGTTCTTACGATGCCAGAATATTTGGAGTTTTTGATCAATTTCTGGGACAGCGTAAATACAGTGTATGCACAGCAAAGCGTATCTACACCGATTTTTGGATCAGGAATTACGCGTATTAAGGGTCACAAAAGCATTACCGATGAAGATCTTTTGAAAATAATGTTGTGGACCTTTCGAATCAGTGAGATGCGGTTCAAATATCCTGCAAAGCTTGCAGTCGTGATTCATAAAGATAAGATTAGTAAGATCAATCTTCTCGATATCAAAGCAGCGCGAAACGGCGTTTAAATCATTGAGTCTGACCTGCCCCCTATCAGCCGTACCAAGCCAAGCGAGAGAAGTCCGTCAACTGACCCTGACCCAGTTTCCTTACCGCTCAGAAGTTAGGATTTCCGGCTCCTGGATGCTCGACAGACCGGGCTTAAGCCCGGTCTGTCGAGCGAACTCGGCTGGCGTGCGCCAGTCTAGCGCACCGTGGGGTCTGGCCTCGTTATAGAAGCGCCGCCAGGCCTCGATCTTGTCCTGGGCGTCGGCCAGGCTCAGGAACCAATGTTCGTTCAAGCACTCCTGGCGCAGCCGGCCGTTGAAGCTTTCGACCATCGCGTTGTCCGTCGGTTTGCCTGGTCTGCTGAAGTCCAGTTCCACACCGTGCTCATAGGCCCATTTGTCCATCACCTTGCTGATGAATTCACTACCGTTGTCGGTTTTGATCGTTTGCGGTTGCCCGCGTTCACGCACGATCGCGTTCAAGACGCGCACCACATCCTCGCCCTTGAGGCTTTGCCCGACGTGGATGGCCAGGCTTTCACGCGAGCAACAGTCCACCACGGTGAGCATGCGCAGCTTGCGCCCGTCGAACAGGTTGTCGGCGACGAAATCCATACTCCAGATTTGATTGATGTGGAGCGCCAGCATCTTCGGCTGGCGCAGTTGAGCCGCCTTGTTTCGCTTGGGCCTCTTGTGCCTCAGCGTCAGGCCCTGCTCCTTGTACAAGCGGTAGACGCGCTTGTGGTTGTCCTTGAAGCCCTCGCGCTTGAGCATCACATGCACTCGCCGGTAGCCATAGTGCACGCGGGTCTGCGTGATTTCTTTCATTCGCATGACCAGAGCTGTGTTGTCTCTCGCCGCCGACTGGTACAGGTACACCACGCGGCTAAGCTGAATCACAGCGCAGGCCTTGCGCATGCTGGCTCCGTATCGTTGCATCAGATCGGTCGCCAGTTCACGCTTGCGCGAGGGCTTCAAAGCTTTGTTGCGAGCACGTCCTGCGGCATGGCCTTGTCCAGACTCAGGTCGGCCACCAGGCGTTTGAGCTTGCCGTTTTCCTCTTCCGACTGACGCAGCCGGCGCAGTTCCGATGGGCCCAAGCCGCCGTACTTCTGACGCCACATGTAAAACGTGGCATCACTGATTCCAATCTTGCGGCAGATCTCATCGACCTTGGTGCCCAGCTCCGCCTGCTTGAGGGCAAATGCAATTTGCTCCTCGGTAAACCTGCTCTTCTTCACGACACGTTCCCCTTTCCCGTAAGGTGAAAATCATGCCGGATTCCCTACTTTTGAATGGTCAGGTTTTCTGGGTCAAGGTCACAACGAAGCCCGACACGCGCGAGTTTTTCGCATCTGCAAACTTGAAAAAAATCGCAGGTGATCGGGCGTCGGTAGAAGGGCACGGTAGAGTATCAGGTGGAGGTTCAATCGAACATGACGCCGCACCTGGACAAACTAAACGCGCTACTGCTGAATTCGAAGTTGCCGCCTGAAGACAGGCCAAAGGTGCTAGAGGCGCTTCAAAGGTACGCGCAGTGGCGCACCACTATTGATGGCGCGGCAGGCGATGCCGACACGATCTTGAGCACGATGGTCGCCGCCACAAACGAGTACAAAAAGTTCATCGAACTTGACCTGATCTTTGATTCACACAGCGACTTCCTCTACCGCCAAAAGGGTCAGCTCAAGCTCGACAATACGGTGTTGGAGGAGTTCCTTCCTAAACTTGTGGACGTGCGGCTTGTACCCGGGCTCGCTCAAGTCGAGAGCCTGACGTTTGGGCCGCAACAGTGTTTTGCTGGCCTGTTCATAGGCCCGTTGGCAGCGACGTTAGGTGAGGGAGGGGTGTTCATCAAGACGAAGAATCAGGACTTCACCGTGGGCCGTAGGCTCTTCATGCGGACCTCTACGAGCAATGAGTTTCCAGCCGCTACTACGCTGACTTCGGTTCTGAACATCGGCTACTTTGTCGCCGAGATCAAGACGAATTTGGACAAGACCATGTTCCAAGAGGCTGCCGCGACTGCCAGAGAGTTGAAGGCCAGCGTGCATGAAGCGGTCTACGTTCTGCTGTGCGAGTGGCTTGACATGCCCCCGATTGACACCAGAGTCACCGAGATTGATCGAGTGATTTTGCTCCGCAAGGGAAAGCGTCTGTCCTCGTCCGTACGTGAAAACTTCTCCTCCTACGCGGGTAGGCAGGCTGCTCGGGCAGCTTACGTGACTCATCTAACTAATCATCCATTGAGTGTTGATTCGTTCCGCATGGTGATCAAGATGATGCAAGATGCATTCCCAGAAGAGCGTGTGCTGAACGAGGGCACGGTGCTGAATCGAGGCTATTTCTGAGGACGAAATTGAAACGTACATACATTGACTTGTTCGCGGGCTGTGGGGGATTTTCGTGCGGCCTAGAACGTGCAGGTTTCAGAGGAGTGCTGCATGTGGAGCAGGACGAGTGGGCTTGCGAAACGCTGAGTGCGAACTTCGACCCCGCCACTGTCCTCTGCTCGGACGTTCGGAATGTATCGGACGAGTTCATTCGCAGCTATAGAGGCGTCGACCTTATTGTTGGTGGCCCCCCCTGCCAAGGTTTCTCCGTGGCTGGTAGCAGCCAATTCGGCGTACATGATCCACGCAATGAGTTGGTGCTCTGGTACTTGAAGTGGGTCGAAGTGATCCGCCCCGCCGTTTGCGTTATTGAGAACGTGCCGGGAATTCTTGGAAAGCGTGACCAGTTTGGCAAGACGGTTCCGCAGATCGTGCTGGAGCGACTCGGGCCTCTGGGCTATAGCGTCAGGTCGACCCTCCTAAATGCAGGCGCATTTGGCGTCCCTCAGCTTAGGACGCGGGCCTTCATCCTATGCGAACGTCACGGGCGATCCATAGCTGATCCAGCACCAACACACGGCCTGATCGATGATCGCGTGGCGCTCGATTTGTTCGATCGACTTCAGCCTCACGTCACTGTTGGCGAGGCCATCTCGGATATCCCCTTCATCGGGCCTGGTGAGGGGGCCGAGCAAGGGCTTCCATACATCGGCGCGCCTTCAAATGACTACCAGCGCTTGATGCGGGGGCAGGAGACTGAGGTACGCAATCACGTTGCGATGAAGCACACCCGTCGATTGATCGAGAGGTTCGCTGCAATCCAGGAGGAGCAGTCACTGAAAGACGTGGGAGAGACACACGGCCAGCTTCGCAATGGTTCGGGGGAGGTGAACTCTAAGCCGTTCAAATACAACAACTACAGACTCGCATGGGCGCGTCCGGCCCTGACCATCCCCGCGTCCTTTCAATCCCTGTTTGTACACCCCAAGCGCAATCGAAATTTGACCGCGAGGGAGGCTGCACGGTTGATGTCCTTCCCTGACAGTTTTGTTTTTTGTGGCAAGCGAACGACGATGAGCTGGGAAAAGCACCTTTCCCAGTACAACCAGATTGGAAACGCTGTGTGCCCCCTCGTCGCACAAGTTCTGGGCGAGAGCCTTCAGAGATGGTTTGAAGGTCTTGGCGTAGAAGAGGGCACTACCCGTTTCGTCGAAGCGGCCGTTGATGCTCCGCCATCGGGGGCCTTTTTGCAACGCGCTGTACACAGTTCCGGGGTTCCGACGCTCGACGCGCGATTGAGGGCCGAACTTCGCGCAGCCTTTGCGGCGGAGATCGGCGACGACAAGTATTTGCTCCCAGAAGTTGTGTTGGACAATTTGCCGGTGCCGAGTGAAGCATTCCCAGTGGCGCTCATCCTCCTCACACAAAAAGGCTGCTCGATCTGTAATGCGGGCCGAGCACCCTTCGGAGAGCACCTTGGGGTCATGCCATTTTTGATCAGCAAGGACGAGCTCAGGTCGTTGGAACTGAACGAGAACGATCACGGCCTCGACTACCATTTGCGGGCGCTGCTGAGCGTTGACCATCAAATCGCTCATGTTGTTGGTGAGCAGTTAGTCGCGCTGGGGTTTGGGTCGGCCGACTTGGTCACCAATCCGCGTACGGGACGGACGGTGAAGGGTATTCGCTCGGTCGAATGCCCTAAGTACCTTGAGCCGTACCGCGCTGCGATCTTTGGTTTGCAACGCGCCGCCAATCCGAAGCGTCGCCGTCTGACCCCAGTGCCCGGCTGATGGCACGCCGCGACTGCCAAGCAGGTAGCGCCTACACGAGCGCCTACATCTAAGTTTGGAAAAAAGAAAAGGGGTTACGTTTGCACGTAACCCCTTGATAAATCTGGCTCCTCGACCTGGGCTCGAACCAGGGACCTACGGATTAACAGTCCGGCGCTCTACCAACTGAGCTATCGAGGAACAGCCTCGAATTATAGCGTGGTTTTTTCGGTCTTTTAGAGCGCAGCCGTCAACGAGATGCGCACAGTGCGTTCCGCCCCCGGATATAGGTACACATGGCCGAACTGGAAGGGCGATTCTTTCCAGTAGCTGCGGTTGGTGATGTTGTCGATTCCAAGCGCCCAGGTCGTCTTGACTGCAGACATCTGTGTCTCGTATCGCACCGACGCATCCATGCGGGTCCAGGCCGGCAGCGAGATCGAGCCATCGGCCAGCACGGCTCGCTTGCCTTCGTAGGAAAGCTGCGTTCGCAGCTCAAGCCCGCGCACTTGCGGCACCTTCCACGTCACACCTGCGCGAACCGCCGCGTCAGGCACGTTGGGCGGGCTCTTGCCGTTGTTGGCGGGCTCCAGCACGCTGCCTTCGCGGCGGGCATTGAGGATCGTCGCTGCCCCATCGACTCGCCACGGGCCGCTCGTCCATTGGGCGTTGGCTTCGATGCCGCGATGCGCCGCGCGACCGTCGAATTGACCGACGCATGCTGCGTAGGTGCGGTCGCAAAAGGCGATGTTGGTCATCGGCCTGCGAATGTCGAAGTAGGCGATCTGCCAGTCGAGCGGACCGGTGTCGCCCTTCAGGCCGATCTCGAACTGCCTGGACTTGAGCGCAGGCAACACTTCGCCGGGGTTGGCATAGACGGCGGCGTTGTCAGGCACGCGTGCGGTTTCCACGCCCTGGCCGTAGCTCGCATAGGCCATGATTTCACGGCTGAGCTTGTAGCTGGTGGCGATCCACGGCGTGGTGATCGACTGGCTGTAGCCGCGATCGAGCTTGGTGTGCCGGAACCCGACCCAGGTGGTCGCCTTGTCGTTCCAGGCAATCGCGTCGCTGGCCGAGAACTCAACCGTCTTCTCGTTGCGCGCGGAGCCCGGGTAGGCCAGGGTCGGCTCAGGAGGTGCGATGGACAGGCCGTCGACAGTGCCCGTGCCGGCATAGTTGTAGGCATAGGGCTGCGTGCGATCGCGTGCCCTGCTGGTCGTCAGGGCGAACGACAGGTCGTGCCTGATGGAGCCCGTCATCACCTTGCCCTTGAGGTTCACCGAGGCGGCGTCCTGCCGGCGGCGCTCACCGACGCTGCGGAAGTCGTAGTAGTCGAAGGTGCCGTCCGAGCAGTAGCGGTCGTAGTTGCCTTCTGCGCCGCAGCCGAAAGGGAACGCGGTGTAGTCATCGGTGCGCAGGCGCTGTGTGCCCGCCTGCGCGGACCATCGCCAGTCCTTGCCGATCGACTGGCTGAATCGCAATGTGCCCGTGACACCATCAAAGACTGATGGCTGCGCCCATGGCTGGTTATTCAGGTTGATGCGGCGATCGGGCACGTCCGGCAGCACATTGCCCAGCAGGCTGAAACCCGATTGGCTCGCCTGCGATTTGTGGCTCCATTCGACTTCCGCTTCGATCACCGAATCGCGGCCGATGCGCCAGTCGCCTGCGAAGGCGGCAAGGCTGCGCTCGCCGTCCAGCGAGCGGATCAGCGGGCGCAGCTTCTCGTGCGCAAGGTTGATGCGATAGCCAAACGCCCGGTCTGCGCCGAACCTGCCGCCCAGGTCCGCGGCGGCAAGCAGGCTGCTGCGGCTCGAAGCTTCGATGCGTGCTTCGCGCAGGTTCAGCTCGGTTGGCCGCTTCACGACGTAGTTGACCAGGCCTCCCGGCGAACTCACCCCGGCCTGCATGCCGCTCGTGCCCTTGAGGATTTCGATGCGCTCCTTGTTGTCCAGGGGGATCACGGTCTGCGCGTTGATGGGCAGGCCCTCGCGGCGATAGTTGTAGAGGTTGTCGAGCGTGAAGCCGCGGATCGACAGGAAGTCCCAGTAGCCGGGTGCGTTGTACGAATCGCTGACAGACGAATCGAATTGCGCGAGGTCCGCGAGGCGCCGGGCACCGCTGGCTTCGATCTGCCGGCGGCTGATGACCGTGGCCGAGACCGGCAGTTCCTTGATTGGAACGTCACCCAGACCGGTGACATCGGCGACGGGGGCAGGGCTGGTGCCCGTGACGACAACCGGAGGCAGGGCGGTTTGCTGCGCGTGAGCGAAACCACAAGAGAAAAGGAAGGCAGAGACGGCCAGCGAGATTGGCGTGGATGTAGATCCGAAGTTTGGCGTTTTGTGTTTTGCCATGACGTTCTTTCGACGTGATGGCAGGTCGGCTTGCTTGGGCTGTGCGCGCCCATGAGAGAACTGGGCGCCGCCGGATAGCTTGCTTCCCTGCGCGAGGATTACCTCAATCAGGTTCAAAGGGACTTTCTCAGTCGCCGCCTCTTGCGAGACGACAACACCCCTAGCGGATGCGAGCCTTGCGGATCGCAGGCGGATTCTAATGGATCAGGCGAGCCGCTCGATAGCGA
This sequence comes from Caenimonas sp. SL110, assembly GCF_001044395.1. Lineage (GTDB taxonomy): Bacteria > Pseudomonadota > Gammaproteobacteria > Burkholderiales > Burkholderiaceae_C > Ramlibacter. The sequence goes on along the minus strand of NZ_JANU01000006.1, from coordinate 95,166 downwards.
GCTACTCGAACACCGGCGAATCAACACCCAGCACCTTGTGCAGCTTGGTGCTCGTCGTGGTGTATTGCATCTGGATGCGCTTGTCCGGAAACACGATGGCCGCAGCACCGAAAGCGGCGAGGGCGCATTCGTGGAAGCCCGAAAGAATCAGCTTCTTCTTGCCGGGGTAGGTGTTGATGTCGCCCACCGCGAAGATGCCGGGGATGCTGGTGGAGAACTTCTCGGTATCCACCTTCAGCTGCTTGCGCTCGATGTCGAGCCCCCAGTCTGCAATGGGGCCGAGCTTGGGTGACAGGCCGTAGAAAGCCAGCAGCGCATCCAGCGGCAGCACTTGGGTCTGCGCATCGCTTCCAGTCACCTGAACACCTGTGAGCCGCCCGTCACGCTCATCAAACGCAGTGACCTGTCCGACGACAAAATTCATTTGCTGCGCGGCGCACAGCTCGCGCATCTTTGCGACCGACGAAGGCGCTGCCTGGAACCCGTTTCGCCTGTGAACGAGCGTCAGGCTCTTCGCGCGGTTGGGTCCGGGTTGCGCGAACAGCAGCGCCCAGTCGAGCGCCGAATCGCCGCCGCCGAGCACCACGAGGTCTTTGCCCGCGAACTTCGCAGGCTCCTTGACGGCGTAGAAAAGCTGGTCGCCCTCAAAACGCTCGGCGCCCTCCACCATCACCTTGCGCGGCTGGAATGCGCCGACTCCTGCAGCGATGAAGATGGTGCGCGCCAGAAATCGTTTGGCCTTCGAAGTGACAAGCAGAAAGCGACCGTCTTCCTGCTGCTGGACAGTCGTCACTTCCTGGCCGTAGTGAAACGTCGCGCCGAAAGGTTCGATTTGCCTGAGCAGGTTGTCTGTCAGTTCACGGCCGGTGCACACAGGCACGGCGGGAATGTCGTAGATGGGCTTGTCGGGATACAGCTCGATGCACTGGCCGCCAGGGTAGTCCAGCGAGTCGATGACGTGCGCCTTGATTTCGAGCAGGCCCAGCTCAAAGACCTGGAAGAGCCCGACCGGCCCCGCTCCGACGATGACAGCATCGGTCTCGACAGTGTCTGTCATGGGTCAGCGGATCAGGTGTTCCAGCTTGCCGGTCTTGTCTTTCCACTCTTCTGCTTCTTCCAGCGCGGGTTTGCGCTTGGTGATGCTCTTCCAGCCGGCCTGCTGGGACAGCTCGACATTCAGCTTGATGAAGTTCATCTGGTCTGGTGGCACGTCTTCCTCGGCGTAGATTGCGTTCACCGGGCATTCCGGGATGCAGACGGCACAGTCGATGCACTCATCGGGGTCGATGACGAGCATGTTCGGACCTTCGCGGAAGCAGTCCACGGGACAGACGTCAACGCAGTCGGTGTACTTGCATTTGATACAGGATTCGGTGACGACGTGGGTCATGTCTTGCAGTTCGTGGAAAGGGGAGGGCGGGAAAAGGCGGGAAACCCCTCATTTTATTCCGTCAGGGGCAGGTGCCCGTTATCGGACCAGTACGGCCCCGGAGGTCTTGTGGGTTGCGGTGTCCACCAGCACGAGTGAACCGAGGATTCTGGAGCGCTGGTAGGGCAGTGTTGCGAGCGGTTCCTGCAGTGCGAGTTCGACGTGGCCGATGGAGTTGGGCTCCAGGTGATCGGCGTCTTCTTCAGCGAGCGTGTTGATGTCCAGCTTGTGCACGATGCGCTTGATCTTGGCCTTGACCCAGCGATGGCCATGAAGCGCCCAATACACGCGGCCTGCCACCAGGGGCTCATCGTCCATCCATGCGACGGTTGCCGAAATCTCGCGCGATGGCTCGACCGACCCAGGCGCGAGCAGCCAATCGCCGCGCGACACATCCACTTCGCGATCGAGCACGATGCCGGCGCTGTGGCCCGCAGGGACCGAGCGGGGCTCACGCACATGATTGAGCACCTGCGCGACGGTCGCAGTCTGGCCGCTCGGCAACACCTTGACCTGCTGGCCGGGCGCTATCGTGCCCGTGGCGACGCGGCCCCAGAACACACGTCGGCCCTGGCTCGTGTCGGAAGACGACGAAAACTTCTCTACCCATTGCACAGGGAAGGAAAAAGCTTCTGCCGTTTCAGCGGTCGTCGCATCCAGCGTCTCCAGCAGCGCCAGCAGCGATGGACCGGCATAGCCGCACCATCCCGGCGATCCGGTAACGACGTTCGTGCCCTTGAGCGCAGAGATCGGAACCACGGCGCGCGCCGTGATGCCAGCGGCGGTGGTGAACGCTTGCAGCGCACCGCGAATGTTGTTGAAGGCCAGCGTAGGGTCGTCCACTGCATCGAGCTTGTTGATCGCAAAGACGATGGAAGGCACACGCAGCAGGTTGACCAGCAGCGAGTGGCGGCGTGTCTGGCGCAGCAACTCCAGATCCGGGTCTTGCCATTGCAGCTTGGTCGCATCGACCAGCACGACAGCCGCATCGGCGCTTGATGCAGCCGTGACCATGTTGCGGGTGTACTGCTCATGTCCAGGCGCATCGCCGATGATGAATTTGCGGCCCGGCGTGTTGAAGTAGCGATAAGCCACGTCGATCGTGATGCCCTGCTCGCGCTCGGCCGAGAGGCCATCGGTCAGCAACGCGAGGTCGGTCTCGCCGGCTCGCTGCACGCCGGCCAGCTGGTCCTGCAGAACCGATTTGCTGTCCACCAGCAGGCGCCCGATCAGCGTGCTCTTGCCATCGTCCACGCTGCCGCAGGTGATGAAGCGTAGCGCCGCGCGATGGGCTTCATGATCCGTGTGAATGCCGTTATCGAGCCGTGTCGTCAATGATTTCGTTGTCATCAGAAGTACCCATCCTTCTTGCGCTTTTCCATCGAAGCGTCAGAGGTCTTGTCGTCCATGCGTGTCGCGCCGCGCTCGCTGACATCGGCCAGCAGGGTTTCGGCAACGACTTCGGTGGCGTTCGCTGCCGGGCTGTCGACCGGGCAGGTGCAGGTGATGTCGCCGACGGTGCGAAAGCGCACGGTGCGCGTCACGACTTCTTCGCCATCCCTGGGCGGAGTCAGTTCGGTGACCGGCACCAGCAGGCCCTTGCGTTCAACGATCTGGCGGCGATGCGCGTAATAGATCGAAGGCAGCGCAATGTTTTCGCGCGCGATGTACTGCCACACGTCCAGTTCGGTCCAGTTGGAAATCGGGAACACGCGAAAGTGCTCGCCGGGCGCAAGACGCGTGTTGAACAAGGTCCACAGTTCAGGGCGCTGGGCCTTGGGCTGCCATTGGCCGAAGCTGTCGCGGTGCGAAAAGATGCGCTCCTTGGCGCGTGCCTTCTCTTCATCGCGACGGGCACCACCGATCAGCGCGTCGAAGCGAAATTCGTCAATGGCTTCGAGCAGCGTGACCGACTGGTGCACATTGCGCGATTCGCCGGGGTGCGCCAGACGCACGGTGCCGCGCTGCATTGAATCCTCGACACTGCGAACGATCAGCTCGGCTCCGAGTTCCTTGGCGCGCTGGTCTCGAAAGTCAGTCACTTCCTTGAAGTTGTGGCCGGTATCGATCATCAGGAGCGGATACGGAATGCGACCCGCGCCGAAAGCTTTTTCAGCGCACTTGAGCAGGACCAGCGAATCCTTGCCGCCCGAAAAAAGCAGTGTCGGACGCTCGAAAGACGCAGCGACTTCGCGCAGGATGAAGATGGTCTCTTCTTCGAGGGCGTCGAGATGGCTGTTGCTCAGCTGTCCCAGCAACTGAGGTTCGACTCGGGCGTTCATACGGATTCCTCTTCGTTCCTGATTTCGATGTGCCTTGATTCGTTGCTTGCTTCGTCCCGTACATGAAGGCCGCATTCCTTGGCGGCTTCGTCTTCCCACCACCAGCGGCCGGCACGGAAGTCTTCGCCCAGGCTGATCGCCCGTGTGCAGGGCGCGCAGCCGATGCTGGGGAAGAAGTCGTCATGCAGGGGGTTGTAGTCAACCTGGTTGAGCTGGATGTAGTGCCAGACATCGCCCCAGGTCCAGTCCGCCAGGGGATTGATCTTGACGCGGCCCGTCGTGGCGACGTCGGTCGAGTCGATCATCGGCACATCGGCGCGCGCATTGGATTGCTCGCGGCGCAGCCCGGTGATCCATGCCTTCTTGCCGGACAGCGCGCGCTCCAGCGGCTCTATCTTGCGAATGTGGCAGCAGGCCTTGCGCAGATCGACGCTCCTGAACATCGCATCCTTGCCTTCGCGGCCGACGAACTGGATCACCGATTCATTGACCGGACGATAGACGTTGATGGCCGTGCGCGAGGCGGCTCGCGTGCGTTCCAGCAACTCCAGGGTCTGCGGATGCAGCATGCCTGTGTCAAGCACGAACACCGGAACATCCAGCTCCAGCCGGTTGATCAGGTGCGTGATGACCACGTCTTCCGCGCCCAGGCTGGAAGCCTGCGTCACAGGACCCAACGTATCGGCGGTTGATTGCAAAAGGAGCGCGGTGGCGGCAAGTTTGGCTTCGAATCCCTTGGACGGACGCGCGTGCAGATCTATCGCGCTCATCAGGCGGCCTTGCGAAAGTGGGGCTGTGCATTGGCAGCATCGCCCTGGTAGAAATTGGCGTAACGCGCGAACAGGACTGCCGCATGTGCAGCGTCCTGGTCCGCGCGCAGCACAGCGCTTGAAAAGCCGGTGCGCTGCATCTGCACCAGCTGGTCGAGCAGCACTTCGCCGGTGGCGCGGATGTCACCCTTGAACCCGAGGCGGCGGCGCAGCAAAAAGGCCTGGCTGAACGCGCGGCCATCTGCGAACTTGGGAAAGTGCAGGTCGATGCGCGTGATGCCATCGAGTGAAGCTTCGCGCGGATCGGCGTCATTGGTGAGCACAAGCACGCCGGCAGCATCGGCCTGGGCCTCGTGATCGGCCGCAACCAGAATCTGGAGATTGAATTCGCTCATCACGCCACCTGCTTTTCAATGAATCGGGCGCTGTGGGCAGCAGCCTTGAAGGGCTCGATGCCGACACGGCGCAATGTCGCGATAAACGTCTCTGCCTTGCCCGCGATGCTCTGACGTTGTTCGCGATAGGTGTCGAGCACAGCCTCGATCACGTCGGGCACTTCGGCAGCCGAGAACGAGGGGCCGACCACCTTGCCGGCAACCGATGCGCCCGACAGCAGCGAACCGTCGGAGCCGCCGAGGGTGACCTGGTACCACTCCTTGCCGTCCTTGTCGACGCCCAGGATGCCGATGTGGCCGCTGTGATGGTGGCCGCACGAGTTGATGCAGCCGGAAATGTGCAGGTCGATCTCGCCGATGTCGTGCAGCTCATCGAGGTCCTGATAGCGCTGGGTGATCGCTTCTGCAATCGGCAGCGAGCGGGCATTGGCCAGCGCGCAAAAGTCGCCACCGGGGCAGGCGATCATGTCGGTGAGCAGGCCGATATTGGCCTTGGCCAGACCCGCCTTGCGCGCGGCTTGCCACAGTTCCGGCAGGTCGTCCTGGTGGACCCAGGGAAGCAGCAGGTTCTGGTCGTGCGTCACGCGGGCTTCGCCTGCAGAAAAGCGCTCGGCCAGGTCTGCCGAAATGGCAAGCTGGTCGCCGGTGGCGTCGCCGGGCGCTTGTCCCAGCCGCTTGAAAGACAGCGTGACTGCGCGCAGCTGCGGATTCTGGTGCGGCGCGACGTTTTGTTGCAGCCAGCGGTTGTATGCCGGGTCCGCGTCGATCGATGCGTTGTCGCGCGGCGTGCGTGGCGCCAGGGCAGGGGGCACGAAGGAAGCCGACACCCGGTCGATCTCTGCCTGCGTGACGGTATGCGGCGCGCCGTCGATCTCGATGATCTGCTGGTATTCGGCTTCGACCTCGTCGATATAGCGCTGGCCTTCGGCCTTCACCAGGATCTTGATGCGCGCCTTGTACATGTTGTCGCGGCGGCCCCAGCGGTTGTACACGCGCACCACGGCTTCGAGGTAGTTCAGGATTTCGGTGGCGGGCAAGAACTCGCGGATGACGGATGCGATGACTGGCGTGCGACCCATGCCGCCGCCGACCAGCACGCGAAAGCCCAGCACACCCGCTTCGTTCTTCACCAGGTGCAGGCCCACGTCATGCCAGAACGTGGCGGCACGGTCTTCTGTTGCACCGCTGACTGCGATCTTGAACTTGCGCGGCAGGAAGGCGAACTCGGGATGCAGCGTGCTCCACTGGCGCATGATTTCGCACCAGGGACGCGGATCGGCGATTTCATCGACCGCAATGCCGGCGAGTTCGTCGCTGGTGATGTTGCGGATGCAGTTGCCGCTGGTCTGGATGCCGTGCATGTCCACGCTGGCCAGCAGGTCCATGACATCGGCGCTTTTGACCAGCGGAATCCAGTTGAACTGCACGTTCTGGCGGGTGGTGAAGTGGCCGTAGCCCACCGTCAGCACCGAGCGGACTTCGCCGCCGTTTGGCAGCGGCACCGGGCCGAGCGCGTCCTGCTTTTGCTGGGCGTCCTTGAACACTTCAGCGGTGGGCTGGTCGTATTCACGGGCGATCCTGGCCAGCACGCGCAACTGCGCGCTGGAGATCTCGCCATAGGGCACAGCAACGCGCAGCATGGGCGCGTAGCGCTGCACATACCAGCCGTTTTGCAGGCGCAGCGGGCGGAACTCATCGTCACCCAGGGTGCCGGCGAGATTACGCTCGAGCTGGTCGCGGTATTGGGCGGCGCGGTTGCGCACGAACTCTTTGTCGAAGGCGGTGTATTGGTACATCGTGGGCGCGACTCTAGGGTCCACCTTTATGAAACCAAACTACTTTTTGGTTCGCGCCTTATGCGGATAAGCTTATGCACCAGCACTGGCGGGGGTTTCCGGCGGGACGAAAGCAAATTCCGGATAAAGCCGTTTCTGCAGTTTCTGCCAAGCCCCCCATAATTTGCCCGCAACGGACACTCCCCAGATGGCACAGCGAATCTTCGTCAAGGTGATGGGTTTCAGCGATGTGGAGCGGCATGCGCTCAACTCGGTGTTTCGCCTTTCCGAACAGCGCCAGACCATCTATTCACCCTGGATGCCCGATGCACCGGAAGCACCCAGGCTCGCGCTCATTGACGGCCAGAGCTACGAAGCGCAGCTTGAACTCGAGTCTCCCCGGACGGCCGGGCTGGACATCATCTGGGTGGGCCCGGTGGCACCGGCCAGTGCCTTTCGGGCGTTCGACAGGCCGATTTCCTGGATCGAGGTGCTGGGGGCGATGGATGAGCTCTATGCGCCCAAAGACCCGCTCGATTTCGACCTGGGGTTTGAAGATGGTGCATCCGAATTCATTGAGCCCGAAGCGCGCGACCACCGTCGGGTGCTGATCGCTTCTGCAAGCCGCGACGAGCGGCTTTACCTGCGTGCCAAGCTGGCCCTGGCCGACCTGACACAGGCAGACGACGCAGAAACAGGAGCCCAGGCACTGGAGCTCGCACGGGCCAATGCCTACACCGTGGCGCTGGTTGACTTCGGGCTGCCGGACGTGAACGGATGGGCATTCCTCAAGGAGCTGACTTCGTCATACCCGGCGATACAGCACGTCATCATGACCAAGTCCGATGCGTCGATCGGCGAGCACATTCGCGCCAGATTGAGCGGCGTCGATGGCTTTTTCAATAAGCCTGTGCATCCCGGCCGGCTGCAGGAGCTGCTGCAGAAGGTGCTTTGACGCTCGCCACGGCGGGCAGGCCCGGCATAGCCAGCGGCTCGGCCGACTTCCATCCCTGCCGCACACCAACCAGTGTCTGCCGCGTCAGTGTTCCGAGAAATGGTGCAGAGGTTCCGGCATTCATGAACAGCGTGCGCAGGAACGGCAGCATCCATTGGTCCGACTGGAACAGGGGCGTGAGCCAGCGGCTCGCTTCGCCGTAGAAATGCAGATGCTGCCGCCGCACGGCGGTGTAGTTGTCCAGCGCCTGGGCCATTGGCACGTTTTGCTCCAGGCATTGGGCCAGCGCCACCGCGTCGAGCAAGGCGAGGTTGGTGCCCTGGCCCAACTGCGGGCTGGTGGCGTGCGCAGCATCGCCAATCACCACGCAGCGATCTGTGTTGTACGAAGGCATGACGACGTCGTGGTACCTCGCCCACGTCAGGTCATCCATCGACCTGATCTGGTCCAGGAGCGGTTCACATCGGGGATTGAGCTTTCGCACCGATGCCTTGAATGCATCGACCCCGGCCTCGCGCAAGGCCTCCAGCCGGTCGGCCCGCACGCTCCAGAACAGGCTGACGACGTTGTGTCCCGCGGGCGAAAGTCCGGTGGGCATGATCCCCAGCATCTGACGCGCGCCGCGAAACCACTGCGCGAGCGTGCTGCCGCATTCATCTTCGGGGTCGCGCAGGACAGCCCAGACGGCGCCCCAGGGATAGACGCGGTCACTGCAAGCCAGCCCGGTCTGCACGCGCAGCGATGAGCGGCAGCCATCGGCGATCACGACCAGGTCATGCTTTGACTGCAAGGCTGCCAGGTCGCGAACGTGCTCGCCGGTGACGGCCTGAACGCCCGCTGCCTTTGCCTGCCGCCAGAGCGCATCGAACAACACGCCCCGGTGCAATCCCAGGCCGAAAGAACCTTTTTGCCACCGGTCGTAGCGCACATTGACGACAGGCCAGAAGCCCCAGGCCTTGCCCAGCAGGCGATCCACCCGCGCGCCGTGTTCCAGCATCTCCTGTTCGATGCCCAGCACGCGCATGGCGGCCAGCCCGCTGGGCTGCACCAGGATGCCTGCGCCGACGGAAGCGGGGGTTTCAAATTTGTCCAGCAGCGTGACGCGGTGACCAGCGCGCGCCAGCAGGACTGCCGATGAAAGGCCGGCAAAGCCTGCGCCAACGATGGCGATGGAATGGCGGGGAGCTGCGGACGTCATCGAGCCAATGCTACCGCGCGGGCGGGGGTGTTTGGTGTGGTGGGTGCGAGCGCATTGGCCAGCCGCGCCTCGATGGGCAAGGGCTCATCGTGGAGCTGCGCGGCCAGCACTTCAGCGCAGAGCACGCAGAACGTGAGACCGCGAGAACCCATCGCCGTACTCAACCACAAACCCGGTTGCACTTGCCCCACCAGAGGTCGTCGATTGGATGACGCACATCGCACACCCGCCCAGGCGCGCACGCTGCGATTCGTGAACTCGTGTTCAACGGCTGCTGCTGCGCTCGGCAGCAGGTCGCGCAGGCGGGCGTGATTGGCCGCATTGTCTTCTTCGCGTGCCCGCATTGACGAGTCGCCGCGGTCGAACGTCGAGCCGCAAAACCAGGCCGTATCGCCTGCGACGGGCACTGCCGGAATGAAGTGTCCGTTGCCATTGACAGGGAAGGGCGGCAAGTCGCCAGTCGGCTGTGTGCCCCATGAGATTTGTCCCCTGACGGGCTGTAGCGGCAGTTCAGTGCCGGCAAGGGAGCCGCTTTCCAGTGCCGCGGCGACAACGACCAGTGCTGCCCGACCCAGTTCATTGCCGTGTGCATCGGCCACGATCCATTCACCGGTATCGCCATCGCGCTGGCAACGGGCAACGCGGCAATTTGCTCGCCACTGCACCTTTGGCTGCGCAAGCCAGGCCGAGACGAGCGCTGCAGGCTTGATCCATGCGGCCTGGACGTGCCAGAGCCCTTGAGCGTCGGTTCCCGCCGCCGCACGTTTCAAATCATCACCGCTTGCCGGACGGCACCACGGTTCTTCTGCTGATTTGAATTCGTGCGCCCTGATTTCGTGCAACGCTTCGCGCAACTCCAGCACGCCCGTGACGCCGAAATCCTCGCCTTCCACGAGATGCTCGCGCACCTGCTGCAAGGTCATTCGCACGCCGGCGCGAGACAGTTTCGACAGCATGCTGTCATCGGGTGAGAAATGAGGTGCCAGCATGGCAACCGGCGCACCCGATGCGCCCGATGCGGGTTGCGCCGCGCTGTCCAGCACGCAAACGTCCCACCCCCTCCGGGCCAGGCTTGCGGCCACGGCAGAGCCAGCGAGGCCGGCTCCAATCACGATGCAGGTCGAGGGCATCGCGGCGCGGACGCGCGCACGTTGCTTCGGCTCCCACGCAGGAAGAAATTCGCCCGCAACGACCGGGTTCGGCTGTGCTGAGGCGGGCACTGCAAACCCGCACCGACCCAGCTCTCGCAGCGCCTCTTGCGACGCCGTCAATGCAGCGAACCTCGCGCCGCGTTCGCAATGCCGCGAAAGCGCCTTGACGCTCGTGGCATCGACGGCTCCCAGCAACACCGAGTCGGCGACAAAGCTCTCGCGGCGCAGCACGGGTGACAACTCGTTCACATGCACCGTCAGCAACACGCGGCCTTGCTCGAAGGCCAGCCTGTGTGAGCCCGGCATCAGGCCGAACCATTGCGCCGCAAGTTCATCGGCCAGTGCGGCGAGTTCCGGGTGACTGCTCGCGGCGCGAACAAGCTCGTCTGCCGATACGGGCAGCGGTTCGATCAAGAGGAAGTGCAGCATTCGGGGCCGATGCGGATCGGCCTTCCACGCGTGCCAGGCGGCCAGGAAATTCATCGGCGCACCAGCGCCTGATGCCAGCACGCGCCACTGCGCCTTGCCCGCCCAGGCGGCGGGGAGGCCGCACGCTTGCATCAAATCCGCGCCGGTCTGTTCAAGCCCGGCCATGCGGGTGATCGACTGCGTCAGTTGGCAGGCGGCACGTAGCCCTGGGCGACGTCTGCGCCGCCGCCAAAGAAATGGTTCTCCATCTGGCGCGCGAGGTATTGGCGTGCGCGCGCGTCTGCGAGATTGAGGCGGTTCTCATTGACCAGCATGGTCTGGTGCTTGATCCAGCCGGCCCATGCCTCCTTGCTGACCTGCTCGTAGAGGCGCTTGCCGAGTTCGCCGGGGTAGGGCGGGCGGTCGAGGCCTTCGGCTTCCTTGCCGAGCTTCACGCATTGAACCATTCGTGCCATGGGGCTTCCTTATCTGCGCATGCGAATAAGCATTCGCGCATAAACATGTGAAAAGACAGTCGTTCCGGTTTCGGATGGGCGCTTACAGAATCCGACTCATCGAATAACGCATTTGCCCGAAAGACAACCATGAACCTTCGCCGCGACTTTATCAAGATTCCCCTGGCGCTCGGCATCGCAGGTGCCTTGTCCCTTGCAGCAGTGCCGACCGCGGCGCAGCAGGCGGTCACGCTGCTCAATGTTTCGTATGACCCGACGCGCGAACTGTACGTGGAGTTCAACCAGGCTTTCGCCAGATACTGGAAGGGCAAGACCGGCCAGGACGTGACGATCAAGCAGTCGCACGGCGGCTCGGGCAAGCAGGCCCGCTCGATCATCGACGGCCTGGATGCAGACGTTGCCACGCTCGCCCTCGCAGGCGATACCGATGCACTCGCCAAAAACGGTGGATGGCTCGCGCCCGACTGGCAAAAGAAGCTGCCGCACAACGCATCGCCCTACACATCCACCATCGTGCTGGTGGTGCGCCAGGGCAATCCGAAGGGCATCAAGGACTGGGATGACCTGGTCAAGCCGGGCATCAGCGTGATCACGCCCAACCCGAAGACCTCAGGTGGCGCTCGCTGGAACTACCTGGCAGCGTGGGAGTTCGCCAAGCGCAAGTACGGTGGCGATGCGCAGGCAAAGGATTTCATCGCCAGGCTGTACGGCAATGTGCCGGTGCTCGACACCGGCGCTCGCGGCTCGTCGATCACCTTCGCGCAGCGCGGCCAGGGCGATGTGTTCATCTCGTGGGAAAACGAGGCCTACCTTCTGGAAAAGGAATTCGGCAACAAGGTCGACGTGGTGTATCCGTCGCTCTCTATCCTGGCAGAGCCCGCAGTTGCGGTTCTCGACAGGAACGTGGATCGCAAGAAGACGCGCGCGGTTGCCGAGGAATACCTGAAGTACCTGTATTCAGAAGAAGGCCAGGACATTGCTGGCAAGAACTTTTATCGCCCGGCAGTTTCGGCGAAGGCGCAGGCCAAGTACGCAAAGCAGTTCCCCAAGCTCAACACCTTCACCATCGAACAGGCCTTCGGCGGCTGGGGCAAGGCCGACAAGACCCACTTTGCCGACGGCGCCAGCTTCGACCAGATCTATACGCGCAAGTGATCTGACGCTGGTCTTGGGCATTTCTCCTTCCCCCAGAGGGGGAAGGAGAAGACGCAATCAGGCGGCCAGTGCAGCTTCCGGCTGGTTCGCAGCGTCAACCGTCAGTGCCTTGATCGTCACATCGGCAGCCGACAGGGCCTGGGCCTTGGCGGCTTCACCCATTGCAACGCCTTCGGCGCGAACAAAGCGAATGTCGGTCACGCCGAAGAATCCGAATACCGTGCGCAGATAGCTTTCCTGGTGATCGAGGCCGGCCAGCGCCGGGTTGGTCGAATACACGCCGCCGCGGCTCGAAGCAACGATCACGGTCTTGCCACCGGCCAGGCCCTGAGGACCCTTCTCGGTGTACTTGAAGGTGCGGCCCGCCTGTGCAACGCGATCGATCCAGGCCTTGAGCTGGCTGGGGATCGAGAAGTTGTACATCGGCGCGCCGATCACCACCACATCGGCGGCCAGGAACTGGCTCACCAGACGCTCGGAAATCTCGTTTTCGCGTTGCTGGACTTCGGTCAGGCCAGGTGTGCCGGGCGCGGTGCGAAAGCCGAGCGAGTCGAGCGACAGATGCGTGGGCGCATTGACGGCCAGGTCGAGATGCTCGACCACGGTGCCGGGGTGCGTGGCCTGCCACTGGGCGACCATGCGCTCGGTCAGCTGGCGCGAGACCGAGTTGGCGTTGAGGGGGCTGGAGTCGATGTGGAGCAGCTTCATGATTGACCTTTCGTTGTCCTGTGTATGGTGCCGATTGGCATGGGAATAATTGTGCGGGCGCATCGATCAATTGATAAGTTGGCAAATTCGGGTTAGATTGTCCTGTCAGCAGGACGATAAGGATCAGAAATGCAAGACCTCAATGACATGCTGTACTTCGCGGAAGTGGTCGACCAGGGCGGATTTGCCGCCGCAGGGCGAGCGCTGGGCGTGCCCAAATCCAAGCTCTCCCGCCGCGTTGCCGAACTGGAGGCGCGCCTGGGTGTGCGGCTGCTCCAGCGCACGACGCGCAAGCTGTCACTGACCGAAGCGGGCGAGATCTACCACCGGCACTGCGTCGCCATGCGCGAAGAGGCCGAGGCCGCCGAAGAGGCCGTGCTGGTCGTGCAGACCGAGCCGCGCGGAACCATCCGGGTGACGTGTCCTGTGACGCTGGCGCAATCGACGATAGGTCCGCTGATCCCGATGTTCCTGGAGCGGCATCCACATGTGCGAATCGACATGCAGGTCACCAACCGTGTGGTGGACCTCGTGCAGGAGGGCATTGACGTGGCGCTGCGTGTGCGGCCCACGCTCGAAGACAGCGGCAGCCTGGTGGTGAAGAACCTGGGCAACACCTACGGGCTGCTGGTGGCAAGCCCCAGGTTGCTGGACCGCGAGGGCAGGCCGCAGGCGGTCGAGGACTTGCAGAAGCTCCCGACGGTTGCGATGTCCGCCGCCGATGGCCGGGCGACCTGGATATTGACCGGGCCTGCCGGCCGATCGTTCGAACTGGTACACAAGCCCGTCTACACCGCGGACGACATCCTCACGCTGAAGTGCGCCGCGCTGCAGGGCACCGGCATATGCATCATCCCGGACTACATGTGCACGAACGAGCTGCGATCAGGCGCGTTGGAGCAGGTCATCTCGGGTTGGGCGCCGCGTCCCGGGGTGATGCACGCCGTCTTCCCGTCGCGTCGCGGTCTCGTGCCAGCCGTGCGCCGCTTCCTGGACCACCTGGGCGAACACGTGAGCAGCGAGGGGCTTGAATGCCCCAAATAATTGGAATCTGACCCCAATTGTTAATTGGGGTCAGATTCCAATTAATTCGATGGATTGGGTAAGAACGATCGTTTTGCAACGACACAAGGCAAGCATGAAAAGAATCCTCGCGTTGACTGTCTCGCACCTGGTTGTGCTGGCCCTTGGCTTTGCGCTCGGAATTTACCTGCTGCCCATCCTCACCGCGCCACCGGGGCCGACGGCGCAAGAGGTGAGAGCGTTCTCTGCTGCTCCTCAATTCACGACGCAGTTCAAGCGCGGGCTCAAAGGCAGCGATGCATTGCATTGGGGCGAGGGCGCCGTCACGCTCGGGGCGGCGGGCGTTGCGCTCATGGGCAGGATTGCTCCAGGGCCTGCGTACAAGCTCTACCTGGTGCCGGAGTTCGTCGAGACCGAGGCGGATTTCAAGCGGGTGAAAGCGCAATCGCTTGCAATCGGCGACATCAAGACGTTCGAGAACTTCATCGTGCCATTGCCGGCTGGCGTCGATCTCAATCGTTACAACACCGTGGTGATCTGGTGCGAATCGTTTTCGCAGTTCATCACGGCGGGGCAGTATCGCTAGACGCCCAGGTATTGATCCAGCAATTGCGGCTGTGCACGGAGTTCATCGGACGTCCCGGCAAATACGACCTCACCCTTGACCAGGATCACATTGCGATCGGTGACCTGCGTGACGTGCTTCCAGTTCTTGTCCACGATCACGCTGGAGATACCCGTCTCGCGAATCACGCCGCAGATGCGCCAGATCTCGCGCGCAATCAGGGGCGCGAGGCCTTCGGTCGCCTCATCGAGGATCAGCACATCGGGGTTGGTCATCAGCGCCCGGCCGATGGTGAGCATCTGCTGCTCGCCGCCCGAGAGTTGCTGGCCGCCGTGGCCCAGGCGCTCTTTCAATCTCGGAAATGTTTCGAGCACGCGGTCGTACGTCCAGTCACGCTGTCCGCGCGTGCCGGGGCGCGCGGCCATGACCAGGTTTTCGACCACGCTCAGGTTGCCGAAGATGCCGCGGCCTTCGGGTACATAAGCAATCCCGAGTTGTGCGATTTCATACGGCGGACGGCCCATCATCTCGCGGCCCATGATCTTCACGCTGCCGGCGCGTGGTTTGACCAGGCCCATCAGCGACTTGAGCAAGGTGCTCTTGCCCATGCCGTTGCGGCCCATGAGCCCGATCGTCTCGCCTCGGCCGACCGTGAAGTCGATGCCGCGCAGGATGTGGCTCGCGCCGTAGTAAGTCTGCAGCCCGCGGGCTTCGATGAGCGCCTGGTCGCTTGCCATCAGTGCTCCTCGCCCAGGTAGGCCGACTGCACATTCGCATCGGCGCGCACTTGCGCAGGCGTGCCGCTCGCGATCACCTGGCCGTTGACCATCACGGTGAGCTTGTCGGCCAGAGCGAAGACTGCGTCCATGTCGTGCTCGACCAGCATGATCGCGTGCTGCGGCTTGAGCCTGAGCAGCAACTGCACCATGCGCTCTGCTTCCGCCGTGCCCATGCCCGCGAGCGGCTCGTCGAGCAGCAGCACGCGCGGCCCCGTGGCCAGTGTCATTGCAATTTCAAGCTGGCGCTGTTCGCCATGACTGATGGTTGCCGCAATCGCGTCACGACGTGATGTGAGGCCGGCCATTTCCAGCGCGTGGGTTGCGCGTTCGTTGGTGGCGCCGAAGCCGCTCGCCAGCTTGAGCCAACGCGCTGCATGGGGCTCGCGCGACTGCGCGGCGAGCCGCACGTTCTCCCACACGGTGAACGGCTGGAAGATATTGGTCTTCTGGTAACTGCGGCCCAGACCCGCGCGCGAGATGCGTTCCGGCGACCAGCCGGTGATGTCTTTCCCGAGCAACGAGATCGAGCCCGAAGTCGAAGGCAGATCGCCCGAGAGCAGATTGGTCAGCGTCGATTTACCCGCTCCGTTCGGCCCGATCACCGCATGGATCGCACCCTGATGCACGTCGAGCGACACGTCGTTCACGGCGGCCAGCCCGCCGAACCGCTTGGTCAGCTTGCGGGCCACAAGGAGCGGCTCGGACCGAAGCGGCTCAGACATCGCCAGCCTCCTTGCGACGCGAGAGGCGTTCGGCCAGGCCGAGCAATCCGCGCGGCGCAAATGCCACGACGAGCACGATGAAGATGCCCATCCACAACTGCCAGTGCTTGCCCAGGTTCACGCTGCCCACCTGCGGCAAATCCTTGAACACATGCAGCAGGTATTCGAATGCGAACGAGCCGATGATCGCGCCTGCGAAGTTGCCCATGCCGCCCAGGATCACCATCATGATGGCGTGCGCGCTCATGTGGAAACCCATCAGCTCAGGGTTCACAAATCCGGTCTGCGCCGCCCACAGGTAGCCGGCCAGTCCGGCCAGCGCACCCGACAACGTGAATGCGGCGAGCTTGTAGCCGAAGGTGCCATAGCCCATCGCGCGCATGCGGTGCTCGTTGATGCGGATGCCGGCCAGCACGCGTCCAAACGGCGACCACAACAGGCGGCGCAGGAAGGCGTACACCAGCACCATCATGGCCAGCGTGAAGTAATAAAACGCCTTCTTGTTTTCCAGGTCGAACAGCGCTGCAGACGGCTTGAAGTTGACGTAGATGCCGTCCGATCCACCGAGCGCCTTGTTGTCGAAGAACAGGAAGAACACCATCTGCGCAAACGCCATCGTCACCATGATGAAGTAGATGCCGTGCGTGCGAACCACGAAGAACCCGATCACCAGTGCGGCAAGGCCCGATGCAGCCACAGCGGCGGGCAGCGTCCACCACAGGCTCACTGCTTCGCCCGCAGGTGTGAGGAATGCCAGCGCATAACCTGCCAGGCCGAAGAATGCCGCGTGACCCAGCGACACCAGGCCGGTCACGCCGAGCAGCAAGTCCAGGCTCATCGCAAAGATGCCCAGGATCATCATTCGCGCGACCATCTGCGCGTAGAACTCGGTTCCCACGAATGGGAACACGACCAGCGCAACGAGCCCCAGCCCGACGACGACCTGCAAGCTGCGTGGAAGCGTTTCGAGATTGGCCTTCATTGCTTGAACAGCCCTTCGGGTTTCCACAGCAGCACGGCTGCCATCAGCATGTAAACGAGCATTCCCGCGACTTGCGGCAGCAGCACCTTGCCGAAGGTGTCGACCAGGCCGACGAGCAGCGCAGAAATCAAGGCGCCTCGCACCGACCCGATGCCACCAATCACCACGACCACAAAGCACATGATGAGGACTTGCGAGCCCATGTTGGGGTACACGCTGGAGATCGGCGACGCGATCATGCCGGCGATGGTGGCAAGCGCAACACCGATGGCGAACACCACGGCATGAATCAGCTTGATGTTGACGCCCAGCGACTCGGTCATGTCGCGGTTGAATGCGCCGGCTCGAATCTTCATGCCCAGGCGCGTCCTGGAGATCAGCAGGTAGAGCCCGATCGCCAGCGCAATGCACACGCCCGACATGAACAGGCGATACACCGGATAAGAAAGGTTGTCGGTGAGGGGAATCGAAGCCGACAGCAACTGCGGAATCGTGACGCCATGAACATCGTCACCCCACAGGATGGAGCGCACTTCTTCAAAGATGTAGATCAGGCCGAAGGTGAGCAGCACCTGGTCGAGGTGGTCGCGCTCGTAGAAGTGGCGAAATAGCAGCCGCTCCAGTATCAGGCCGAAGATCACCGACAGCACCGCGCCGCCGATGATGGCAATCGTGAAGCTGCCGGTCATGCTGGAGAGCGACCACGCGAGGTAGGCACCCAGCATGTAGAAGCTGCCATGCGCCAGGTTCACCACGCCCATGATCCCGAAGATCAGCGTCAGGCCGGCTGCCAGCATGAACAGCAGCAGTCCGTACTGCACGCTGTTCAGGAGTTGAATCAGGAAGTTGGCGAGATCCACAGGCGTTCAGGCAATCAGTCGGTCAAGCGCTCAGGCGTTGCGGCGTGTCAGCAGCAGCAGGCCGCCCATGACAGTGAAGAGACCGCCGCACACGCGGTTGATCCAGCGCACGATACCGCTGGTGCGAAGCAGGGGCACGAGCTTTGCCACGCCGAGCGCGCATGCGGTCAGGACTGCGAACTCGAATGCCATGAAGGTGAGGGCGAGGATCGCGAACTGGGGAGCGATGGGCTCTGCAGGATTGAGGAACTGCGGAAAGAAAGCCGCAAAGAACAACACCGCCTTGGGGTTGCTCGCGCCCACCATGAAGCCTTGCAGGTAGAACGAGCGGCGACGGGGCAGCGCGTCACCTTCGACCATCAGCATGGACTTGCTGCGAAAGGTCTTGACGCCCAGCCAGATGAGATAGGCCGCGCCGACCACCTTCGCAACCGTGAAGGCCGTCTCTGAAGTCGCCAGCAACGCGCCGAGACCCATCGCGGACAGTGCCATGACCGCGAGCACCGCAGTCACCGCGCCGGCGACCGACGTCATCGCATGGCGCGGCCCGTGATTGACCGAGTTCGTCATGCACATCAGCATGGTCGGACCCGGGGTCACGATCAAGAGCAGGACGGCGGCGACGTAGAGGAGGTAGGTGGTGAGGGTCATTGCTTCAGTTGGCTGTCATTGCGGACTCGATCCGCAATCCATCGTGGAATGAGCGCAGTCGCCGCTTCGCGGTGGATGCCGGATCAAGTCCGGCATGACAAATGTTAGTGGCTGTCATTGCGGACTTGATCCGCAATCCATCGTGGATCGAGCGCAGTCGCCGCTTCGCGTTGGATGCCGGATCAAATCCGGCATGACAGCCATTCGGCTCAGCCCATCTTGCAGCCGGCGCCCGAATCGGCCAGCGCCTTGGCGGCCACGCCGATCACCTTGTTTTCCTTGTTCTCGACCACGCGCAGGTACATGTCCTGCACCGGGTTGTGCGACTTGCTCATCGTCCACTTGCCGCGTGGGCTGTCGATGGTGGCGGACTCCATGGCCTTGTAGAGCGCCTGCTTGTTGGCCAGGTCGCCCTTGACGGCGGCAGCGCCCTGCGACAGCAGCAAGCCCGTGTCGTAGCCTTGCACCGCATACACGTCCGGCTGCATCTTGAACTGCGATGCGTAGGCGCTGCGGAACTGCTTGTTGCGCGGCGTGTCGAGCGAGTCGCTGTAGTGCATCGTGGTGATGATGCCGTCGGCTGCGGGACCGGCAGCGTCGAGCACGCCTTCAGTCAGGAAGCCCGAGCCGTACAGCGGAATGCGACCCTTGAGGCCGGCAGCCGCGTAGTCGCGGATGAACTTGGCTGCGCCGCCGCCTGCGAAGAAGCAGGCCACTGCGTCGGGCTTGATCGATGCGATCTCGGTGAGCAGCGCCTGGAACTCGACGTTGGGGAAGGGCAGGCCCAGTTCCTTGACGATGGTGCCGCCTGCTGCGGTGTAGCTTTCCTTGAAGCCTTCGTAGGCTTCGTCGCCCGCGGCGTACTTCCAGGTGATCCACACGGCCTTCTTGTGGCCCTTGTCCACCATCGCCTTGCCGAGCGCGAGCGTGGGCTGCGAGTTGGTGAACGAGGTGCGGAACACATTGGGTGCGCACAGGGCGCGCGTTGCCGCGTGAACGCCTGCGTTGGGAATCAGGCAGAGCGTGCCGCTGTCGCGGACCACGCGCTGGATGCCCATCTGCACGCCCGAGTGAACCGTGCCGATGAGCACATCGACCTTGTCGCGCTGCACCAGCTTGGTGGCGTTTTCGACGCCCTTGGACGGCTCGGATTCGTCGTCGACCTTGAACCACTCGATGTCGCGACCGCCGAGCTTGCCGCCCTTTTCGTTGATGGCCATGCGAACGCCGTTTTCGATCGCAACGCCCAACTGCGCGAACGTGCCGGTGTACGGCAGCATCAGGCCCACGCGCACCTTGTTGCCCTGGGCGCGGGTGATCTGCGGCAGCAGCAAACCAGTGGACGCTGCGCCCACGATGGCGGCGCTACGGGTCAGCACGAGACGGCGAGTGGTCATGGGTTTCTTCCTCTGTGAATTAATTGAAGCCTAAAGCATTTTCTGTCCGCTGCGAGGACGATCGTACTGTGGCTTACCCGGAGTTTGACGGTGACGACGGTGCAGACGCCGACCTCAGCTTGAAGCGCTGGATCTTGCCGGTTGCGGTCTTGGGCAGCTCGGAGACGAACTCGATCCAGCGCGGGTATTTGTAGGGAGCGAGCAGGCTCTTCACATGCATTTGCAGGTCGCTGGCCGAGGCGGGCTGGCCTGCCTTGAGCACAACAAAAGCCTTGGGCTTGACCAGATCGTCCGAGTCCGCAATACCCACCACAGCCGCTTCGAGCACGCTGGCGTGTGTCATCAGGCAGGCTTCGACTTCGAAGGGCGATACGTAGATGCCGCCGACCTTGAGCATGTCGTCGGTGCGGCCGCCGTAGGTGTAGAAGCCGTCGTCGCTGCAGGTGTATTTATCGCCGCTTCGTGTCCACTCGCCGGCGAATGTGGACTTGGTTTTTTCGCGGCTGTTCCAGTACATGATCGCTGCGCTCGGACCCTTGATCTGCAACTCGCCGATTTCATCGGGGCCGCATTCACGTCCGTCGTCGCCGACGATTCTCAGCTCGTACCCCGGCACGGCCTTGCCCGTCGTGCCATAGCGGACCTCGCCGGGGCGATTGGACAGGAAGATGTGCAGCATCTCGGTCGAGCCGATGCCATCGAGAATTTCGCAGGCGTAGGTCTCGGTCCAGCGCTTGCCGATCTCGGCGGGCAGGGCTTCCCCCGCGCTGGTGCAAACGCGCAGGCGCAACTCGCTGCGTGATGGCTTTGCAGGGTCTGCCAGCAGCGCGGCGTAAAGCGTGGGAACGCCGTAAAAAATCGTCGGTCTGAATTTCTTCAGGACATTGAAAACATCGGCCGGTGTGGGACGCGTGGGCAGCAGCACCGTGGTCGCACCGACGCTGATCGGAAACGTGAGGCTGTTGCCCAGTCCATACGCGAAGAAGAACTTGGCCGCCGAATAAACGACGTCGTCTTGTCGAATGCCCAGCACGCCACGCCCGTAAAGCTCAGCCGTCTGGACCAGGTGGCTGTGAAGATGCACCGTGCCCTTGGGTGTGCCGGTGGAGCCGCTGGAATACAGCCAGAAACACGCGTCGTCTGCACAGGTCTCGGTGACGGTGTGCGAGGCATCGCCCGAGGCCACCAGCGCTGCCACCGAGTTGTCGCCATCGGTGCCGGCAACGATGACGCTGCGCAATGAGGAAATGTTTGCGATGAGCGGCTCGAACGCAGGCAGGAGCGGCTTCGAAACGAAGAGAGCCTGGGCGCGCGAATCGCGCAGCATGAAGTCGAAATCTTTGCTCGTGAGCAGTGTGTTCGCTGCGACCGGGATCACGCCGGCCAGGATGCATCCGAGAAAAACGACAGGCCATTCCAGCGTGTCGAGCATGGCGACCATCACGCGTGTTTCGGGCGCGAAGCCGCGTGCGCGCAACGCGTTCGCCAGCCGGTAGGCCTGGTCGGCGAGTTCGCCGTAGGTCAGCTGTGCACCTGAGGCGGCATCAATGAAAGCGACCTTGTCCGGGCGTGCCGCATTGCGGCTGAGGAGGTCGTGGGCCGCGTTGTAATCCCGGGGGATTTCAATCCGCGGCGGCGTATGGGAATGGTCGGCGCGGCTCGCTCGCATGGGACGGGTTCGCGTTCAGGCGGCGACGGGAGCAAGCGTCAGTGCCTGTGCAAGCCACTCCCGGCACCACACTGCGCCGAGCTCTTCTGGCAGCGTGCCGGCACTCGCGTCGTGGCACCAGACCTCGCCAACACGCTGCGCGCCCAGGCCCTGCAGACGCTCGTCGAATTTCTTGCCGCCAAAGCAGAAGGTGTTGAGATACGTGCGGTCGCCGAGTGCGATCACGCCATAGCGAACATGCCCCAGGAATTTCGGTTGCGAGTCGAGGGAGTCGTAGAGCATGCGGGCGTTGTCCGGCACGTCGCCCGACCCATAAGTGGACGAGCAGATGAGATAAAGTGCATCTGCTTCATCGAATGCACTGATATCGAGGCCGTCCATCAGCAGCACTTCGATGTCTTCGACAAGGTCGGCGCAATCCATCTGGATCGCTTGCGCAACATAGTCGGCGGTGCTGGTCATGGTGCCAACGAGGATCTTGAGCTTCATATATCTGTTCATCCTTGGGTTGCATGCAGTAAACTGCTTGACATGCGATTGATAGGAAGTATACTGCAATCTTGATCTAGCGCAAGTCCCACGCAGAAAAACCTGACATGCAAGCAACAACCGAGCACGAAAGCAAGGCCACCCTGGCTGAACTGGGTGCTCGTGTGCGTGCGTGGCGGGCCCGGCGCGGCATGACGCGCAAGCAGCTCGCCGCCGACTCGGGTTTGTCCGAGCGCTTTCTCGCTGACGTGGAAAGCGGCAAGGGCAATGTCTCCATCAACTCGCTGGAAGCGGCTGCTCGCGCACTGAACATCACGATTCTTGAATTGCTGCAGGATGCGCCGCGTCCCGCGCTCAGCCGTCTCTATTCATTGCTGGGTCGACTGGAAGATGCGCAGCTCGACCAGGCGCATTCGCTGCTCGCGACAACCTTCGGAATCGGTGACGCCGAAGGTCGCGAAAAGCGTGTCGCGTTGATCGGCCTTCGCGGTGCGGGCAAGACGACGCTTGGCGCGCAACTGGCTGCCGCGCGCGGCGTGCCCTTCATCGAACTGGATCGGGAGATCGAGCGCGAAGCCGGCACCAGCATGAATGAGATCCTGCTGCTGCACGGGCAGGGCGGCTACCGCCGCTATGAGCGGCGCGCGCTTTTTCGCATCGCCGAAGACCACGCCGATGGCGTCGTGATGACAACCGGCGGCAGCATCGTGAGCGAGCGCGAAACATTCGACCTGCTGCAAAGCCGCTTCTATTGCGTCTGGCTCAAGGCCAACCCCGAAGAACACATGAGCCGCGTGGTGGCGCAGGGCGATATGCGCCCGTTTGATTCCACCAGCGGCGCCACGGTGGAGGCGATGGAAGACATCCGCCGGATCCTTGCCAGCCGCGAGGCGCTCTATGCGCGCGCTGATGCCGTCGTCGATACGGCAGCCCGCACCGTCAAGCAATCGCTCAAAGACCTGGAACGCGCTGTTCCCTGAAACGCACAACCTGACCCGAGGACACACATGAACGCAATGACCGAACCACTCCTGTTCAAGCAGGGCGACCGCGAAATGGTGAGCTTCGCGACGCACCCGTCCAGGTACCAGCACTGGACGCTGACAGTCGATGGCGATGTCGCTCGCCTGAAGCTCGATATCAATGAAGACGGCGGCATCAAGCCGGGCTACAAGCTCAAGCTCAATAGCTACGACCTGGGCGTTGACATCGAGCTGCACGATGCGATCAACCGTGTGCGTTTCGAGCATCCGCAAGTCAAGGTGGTGGTGTTTGAAAGCGGCAAGGAAAAGATCTGGTGCTCGGGCGCCAACATCTACATGCTGGGCCTTTCCACCCACGCCTG
Source organism: Caenimonas sp. SL110 (assembly GCF_001044395.1). Lineage (GTDB taxonomy): Bacteria > Pseudomonadota > Gammaproteobacteria > Burkholderiales > Burkholderiaceae_C > Ramlibacter. The sequence continues at coordinate 71,982 of NZ_JANU01000006.1, read as the reverse complement.
GAAAGTGAACTTCTGCAAGTTCACGAATGAGACGCGCAACGGGCTGGAGGATTCGTCGCGCAATGACGGACTGAAGTCGCTTGCGGCTGTGACGGGCGCATGTGCAGGCGGTGGTTATGAGCTGGCGCTGGCTTGTGACCGCATCGTCATGATCGACGACCGTGCCAGCACGGTGAGCCTGCCCGAGGTGCCGCTGCTTGGCGTGTTGCCCGGCACCGGCGGACTGACCCGTGTGACGGACAAGCGCAAGGTGCGCCGCGATCTCGCTGACATTTTTTGCACGACCAGCGAGGGTGTTCGCGCAGACCGCGCCCGCGACTGGAAACTGATCGACGGGCACGCGAAGCCGCAGCAGTTTGCGCAGCTGGTCGCGGCCGAAGTGGAAGCACTTCGCAAGCAATCCAACCGCAGCGGGACCCAGGGCATTGAGCTCACGCCGCTTGCACCTCGAATTGAAGACGGCGGCTACTACTACGCAACGGTCAGCGCCGAGATCGACCGAGCAACGCGCATCGCGACCATCACCGTGAGCGCGCCCAGGGCAGCGATTGAAAGCAAGCCTGAAGCCATCGAGGCAGCCGGCGCGAACTGGTGGCCGCTTCAGTTGGCGCGCGAGCTCGACGACCTGATCCTGAACCTGCGCACCAACGAACTGGAGATCGGCACCTGGGTCATCAAGACACGCGGCGATGCGCATCATGTGATGCAGGCCGATGCAGTGCTGGAGCAGCACAAGGACCACTGGCTCGTACGCGAGACCACCGGTGCACTGCGGCGCACGCTGGCAAGGCTCGACGTGACGAGCCGCTCGCTGATCGCCCTGGTTGACGCGGGTTCGTGCTTCGCCGGGACGTTCTTTGAACTGGCGCTCGCCTGCGACCGCATCTACATGCTGGACCTGCCCGATTCGCCGGACGCTGCGCCTTCGCTGCAGTTGAACGCGGCCAACTTCGGCAGGTACCCTGAAGTCAACGCGCTCACACGCTTGCAGACCCGGTTCTGCGAAGACGAACAGACCATCGCCCAGTTGCAGGCATTGCAGGACAGCCCGCTGCGTGCGGACCAGGCACTGGCCCTGGGCCTGGTCACGCTGACCCCCGATGACATCGACTGGGACGACGAGATTCGCATCATGCTGGAGGAGCGCGCGTCGCTGTCGCCGGATGCGCTCACGGGCATGGAAGCGTCGCTGCGTTTCCCCGGCAAGGAAACGATGGAGACGCGTGTTTTCGGACGTTTGTCCGCCTGGCAAAACTGGATTTTCATCCGGCCCAACGCAGTGGGCGAAGAGGGCGCACTCAAGCTCTTCGGTACCGGAAAGAAAGCGAAATTCGACTGGAAACGGATCTGACCTTTGAGGCTGTCATGCCGGACTCGATCCGGCATCCATGCATTTCGACGGCGGTTGAAGGCATGGATTGCGGATCAAGTCCGCAATGACATCCGGCACGAAGTCAAACCCGCAATGACAGCCGGCAGCAACATGTGATCACTACGAGAGAACCCTATGAGCAATATCGATCTTCAGGCCCTCATTCCCAACAATGTCCACCTCGGCGAAAACCGCCAGTTGCAGCGCGCGCTGGAACACTGGCAGCCCGCGTTCCTGAACTGGTGGGACGAGATGGGCCCCAGCGACTTCAAGGCCAAGGAAGTATTCCTGCGCACTGCTGTCGGCGTTGATGCGCAAGGCTGGGCCAGCTACGGCTACACACCGATGCCCGAGTACCGCTGGGGCATCTTCCTGGCCGACAAGGAAGAGGGCCGCAAGATCGGCTTCGGCGACTTCATGGGGCAGGACGTGTGGCAGGACGTGCCCGGCGAGTACCGCTCGACGTTTCGTCGTCTCATCGTGACGCAAGGCGATACCGAGCCCGCATCGGTTGAGCAGCAACGCCTGCTCGGCCACACGGCGCCATCGCTGTACGACCTGCGCAATCTGTTCCAGGTGAACGTGGAAGAAGGCCGGCACCTGTGGGCGATGGTTTACCTGTTGCACGCGCACTTCGGCCGCGACGGCCGCGAAGAGGCCGAAGAACTCCTCGAGCGCCACAGCGGCGATCCGGACAAGCCACGCATCCTGGGGACGTTCAACGAGCCGATGGACAACTGGCTGTCGTTTTTCATGTTCACGTATTTCACAGACCGTGATGGCAAGTTCCAGCTCAAGAGTTTTGCCGAGAGCGCGTTCGATCCGCTCGCGCGCACGACTCGCTTCATGCTGACCGAAGAAGCGCATCACATGTTTGTCGGCGAGACGGGTGTGGGCCGCGTCATCAAGCGCACGCTGGAGGTGATGAAGGAGCTTGATACCGACGACGTCGCCACGCTGCGCAAGGCCGGCGTGATTGATTTGCCGACGATCCAGCGCTTCATGAATTTCTGGTTCACCAGTTCGCTGGACCTGTTCGGGTCGGAGTCGTCATCGAATGCGGCCAACTATTTCAGCAACGGCATCAAGGGCCGTCCCGATGAGGCCAAGTTCGCGGACCACGTGGAGTCCGATACCGAGATGACCATACAGGTGCCCGATGGCAAGGGCGGGCTGATGAACCAGTCCGTCTCTACCCGCAACGGCATGAACGAGATCACGCGCCTGGAGTATGTGAAGGACTGCAATGTCGGCGTGACGCGCTGGAACATGGCCATCAAGCGTGCGGGCATCGCATTCGAATTGAAGCTGCCCTCGACGCGTTTTCGCCGCCAGGTGGGCGTTTGGTCCAACATCCCGACCGATCCGCTGGGCCAGCCGATCACGCAGGCCGAGTTCGATGCGAAGAAGGCCGATTGGCTGCCGTCTGACGCAGACATCGCCTTCGTCAAGAGCCTGATGCACCGCGTGACCGACCCCGGAAAGATGGCCGGCTGGATCGCTCCGCCTGACCGCGGCATCAATGCGCAGCCGGTCGAATATGAATACGTGAAGCTCTAATTGCACCTGCCTCGCAGAATCGACTGCTGGGGCAGGTACAATCCGTGACTTCGGGGTGTAGCTCAGTCTGGTAGAGCGCTGCGTTTGGGACGCAGAAGTCGCAAGTTCGAATCCTGTCGCCCCGACCATTTCAGCCGTTGTTAAAGCCGTTGCTAACCCAACGGCTTTTTTCCATCCTGACTGCCCGTAGCTCAGTTGGATAGAGCACTTGCCTTCTAAGCAAGTTGTCGGGGGTTCGATTCCCTCCGGGCAGGCCAATCGGCGCCGCTCCCGTACCTCATTTCCCACCTGTCTTTGCACGCCTCTTTGCGTTTGCACCCCCCTTTGCGCATTTTTTCGCCAACCACCCAGGCGCTCTCAGCGGTTCTTGCGGCCCATGAAAAAAAGGGCGGCGATTATGGTGCTAACGCAGTGCGCGTGCGGGGTTCCTCACAATTGGAAACAGCTGGATGACTGTTGAGTTGCCCTGCGGCCACGTTAACGGATCAGACGGTCTTGTCCTACAGGGTGGGGTGCTGCGCTGCACGATGCTAGCGCCAGTTCCTCACAGGAACGTGAACAACTTACAGGAACCATCATGAACCTACGAAGGCATTTGCCGGCCATTCACAAGTTAAGTCTTGTGACTGCTGCCGTAATGGCTTGTACTTCCGCGCTTGCTGCCGAGCCTAACGGCTGGTATGCCGGTGCCAGTATCGGCTCGACCAGCGGCGACTTCGAGCGCGCCAACAACATCACCCCGTTCGCCGGCCCCGGCTATGGCGTACTGACCTATCGCGACAGCGACAGCAGCAACGGCTACAAGGTCTACGGCGGCTACCGCATGAGCCGCAACTTTGCCCTGGAAGGTGGATATTTCAACCTCGGCAAGTTCAACTACGACTACACCACGAGCCCCATCGGCACGTTCGGTGGCTCGGTCAACCCGAAGGGCCTGAACCTCGACCTGGTGGGCATCATCCCATTCGGCGAGCGTTTCTCGGTCTTCGGCAAGGTCGGCGCTGCGTACATGGACGAACGCACGGAGTTCTTCCGTACGGGCGGCCCTGCAGTCACCGGCAATCATGGTGACATGCATGTCCGCGCGAAGTTCGGCATTGGTGCGCAATACGCGTTCACCGATCGCCTGTCGGTTCGTGCAGAACTGGAGCGCTATCGCTTCAACGATGCTGTGCGCAACAAGTCGCACATCGACATGGCTTCGGTCGGCCTGGTGTACTACTTCGGCTCCGTGCCGCGCGTGGTTCCGGTCGTCCAGCCCGCTCCGGTCTACGTAGCACCGCCACCGCCGCCACCACCGCCTCCGCGCGTTGTGCCGCCACCGCCACCACCGCCGCCGCCTCCTCCTCCCCCGCCTCCGCCGCCAGAGCCGCCGCCGAAGCAAGGGCGTAACTAAGCGCTAGAAACGCAAAGCACGGCGAAGATCGCATCTTCGCCGTGCTTTTTCTTTGGGTGCGTGTAACACGCACCCACGCGAGCCGATCGCGGTTTAGACTCGGCGCAGGTCAGCCGTTCCCGGGCCTTCCAGCAACGGCGAATGTTTCGGATGTTTCATTTGGGGTTCAAGGACATGATGGGTTTTGCCGGACGGATTCGAGGATGCGCAGTCATCCTGACTTTGTGTCTCGGGGGATTTGCGGCCATCGCGGCCGACCAGCCAGCGGCATTCAAGGTTCCGGTTCCCGTAGAACCTGCCATCAGCCTTCAGCAGGGCCTTGTTGAACCACCGCGCAGGGCCGATTTCGGACCCACGACGCCGTCGAGCCAGGCCCGTGAAGTGGCCGACTGGGTGCTCCAGTCGGGCGACCACAAGAACCTGCCTTTCATGGTGATCGACAAACTTCAGGCGCGCGTCTTTGTATTCCAGCCCGATGGCAAGCTTCGGGGAACGACCACCGCGCTTTTGGGCGTCGCGATTGGCGACCACACCGTTCCCGGCATCGGACAGAAAAAGCTCTCCGCCATCAAGCCGGAAGAACGCACAACCCCTGCGGGCCGCTTCATGGCGTCGCTCGCAAAGGACATTCATGGCATCGAGGTGCTGTGGGTGGACTACGAATCGGCCCTGTCCCTGCACCGCGTCGTGAAGGGCACACCCAAAGAGCGGCGTGCAGAGCGGCTTGCATCTGCATCTGTCGCGGACAAGCGCATCACCTACGGATGCATCAACGTGCCTGTGCCTTTCTACGACGAGGTCGTGAGCCCGATGTTCAAGGGGACTTACGGCGTTGTGTATGTGCTGCCCGAGACGAAGCCGCTTCGCGATGTTTTCGGCTTCCAGACCGTCAAGGGCCCGACCAGCGAGGCTGGAAGCAACTGAGGTTGGGGCAGGGGGCGCGGAGTATTAGCGCCTCTCGTACTGGGTCTTGCCGAACAGTATTTCCCGCGCCTTGTCGTCCGTGATGGGCTTGCGAAGGTCCGCCAGCACCTTGACGCCGCGTTGCACCGCGGGTCGCTCTTCGATCTTGCGAACCCATTGCTCCACAGCGGGGTAGTCGGAAAGCGCCAGTCCCTGCTTTTCCCAGCTGCGAATCCACGGGAACGTGGCGATATCGGCGATGGAATATTCTTTTCCGCCCAGCCATTTGCTTTCCTGGAGGCGTCGCTCGATGACGCCATAGAGCCGCTTGGCCTCGTTGGAGTAGCGATTGACTGCGTACTCCACCTTCTCGGGTGCGTACAGGCGAAAGTGGTGCGCCTGGCCCAGCATCGGGCCGACGCCGCCCATCTGGAACATCAGCCACTGCAGCACGTCGTATTTTTCGCGATCGGTTGCAGGCATGAAGCGCCCGGTTTTGGCCGCCAGGTAGATGAGGATGGCGCCCGACTCGAACAGGTGGATCGGTTTGCCGTCGGGGCCTTGCGGGTCAATGATTGCCGGGATCTTGTTGTTCGGGCTGATCTTGAGGAACTCGGGCTTGAACTGGTCGCCGGTGCCGATGTTCACCGCCGTCACCTGGTAGGGCAGGCCGCATTCCTCCAGCATGATGTGGACCTTGTGCCCGTTGGGCGTTGCCCACGAAAATACCTCGATCATTTGTTGCTCCGGCATGGGTTCATGAATAATGCGACTCTAGGGGAAACGTCCAGCGCATGTTTGATCGCATCAAAAAGGCTCTTTCCAGAGGCGCGAAACAAGCGTCGCCGGCAGAGGGCCCAGCCTCCCAGCACTCGTATGGCCCCATGTCTGAATGGGCCGCGACCCAGGGCTTTGGTTTTTCCATCGACGGCAGCGGGCACGAAGTCGCGCTCCAGGGAAATATCAACGGCAAGCCCTGGCGCATGCAGATCGGGCGTCCCACACGCAACTACATCCTGGGGGAAGAACTCCGCGCCCGTGCCGAGCTGGCCGTGCGTGATGAGGTGGCAGTGCTCGTCATGAACAAGCCGCTGAAGGAGGCGCTGGAAAAGAAGGCGTATTCCATGTTCACCGATCCGCTGCAGACGCAGATCGATCCGAGCCTGCCCGAAGAGATGCGCTGGCTTGCCATGTTCGAGGAGGTCGGCTGGGAAGGGCCGTCTCAGGAGTTCTGGGAACGGTACAGCGTGCTGACCGACCGCCGCGAAAATGCGATGGCCTGGATAGAGCCGCAGCTTGCAATGATGATGACGGACTGGCCCGAACCGGCGCCCTCGGTCGAGGTTCCGTTCATGATCCTCATCCTGCGCGGCAAGGCCTATCTGCGCATGGAATATTCACCGGCGGGCATGCCGACCCTGCGGCATGCTTCACTGATCTTCCAGACGTGCTGTGATTCGGCCCTGGTCAACCTGGGACCGGAGCCCAGGGGCTGACGCGGATGTCATGCCGCACCTGATCCGTCGGCTACCGCGATGCGCAAGCGGCGGCAGAAGTCATGGATTGCGGATCAAGTCCGCAATGACAGCAGGCCTGCGGATGTCATGCCGGACTGGATCCGGCATCCATGCAGCGATGGATCAGGCACCGCTGCCGATTTGCGGTGGCTTGCGGAGCTAGTCCGCAATGACAGCCACTTTGCTGGAGTTCAGCTTCCGCGTGTGATCGGCACTTCGGCATCCTTGCCGTAAGCGCCGTACTTGCCCAGTTCCCACTTGGCAATCGCATTGCGGTGCACCTCATCCGGGCCGTCCGCAAACCGCAGCGTGCGTGCGCCTGCCCAGGCAGACGCCAGCGGGAAATCGCCGCTCACGCCGCCGCCGCCATGAACCTGCATGGCCCAGTCGATCACCTGCAGCGCCATGTTAGGCGCCACCACCTTGATCATCGCGATGTCGTTCTTGGCAACCTTGTTGCCGGCGATGTCCATCAGCCAGGCCGCGCGCAAGGTGAGCAGGCGAGCCATGTCGATCTTGCAGCGGGCTTCGGCGATGCGCTCTTGCGTCACCGTCTGCTGCGCCACGGTCTTGCCAAATGCCACACGCGAGAGGGCACGGCGGCACATCAATTCGAGTGCGCGCTCGGCCAGGCCGATCAGGCGCATGCAGTGGTGGATGCGTCCGGGGCCCAGGCGGCCTTGTGCAATCTCGAAGCCACGTCCTTCGCCCAGCAGGATGTTGTCCGCGGGCACTCGCACGTTCTCGAAAAACATCTCGACGTGGCCGTGTGGCGCGTCGTCGTAGCCGAACACGGTGAGCGGTCGCACGATGCGGATGCCTTTGGCATCGGCCGGCACGATGATCATGCTTTGCTGCGAATGGCGGGGCGCTTCCGGGTCGGTCTTGCCCATCGTGATGAAGACGGCGCAGCGCGGATCGGCCGCACCGGAGATCCACCACTTGCGTCCGTTGATGACGTAGTCGCCGCCATCGCGCTCGATGCGGGTGGCGATGTTGGTTGCGTCCGACGAAGCGACGTCGGGCTCGGTCATGGCAAAGGCCGAGCGGATCTGGCCTTCGAGCAAGGGCTTGAGCCAACGCGCCTTGATCGCCTCCGAGCCGTAACGCGCGATCGTTTCCATGTTGCCCGTGTCGGGAGCCGAGCAGTTGAAGACCTCGCTGGACCACTGCACCCGGCCCATGATTTCGGCCAGCGGTGCGTATTCCTGGTTGGTCAGGCCCGCGCCCTCGTAGCCCGATGCCGATGCGCTATCGACCGGCAGGAACAGGTTCCACAGGCCCGCAGCGCGTGCCTTGGGTTTGAGGTTCTCGATGGTGTTCAGGGCCGACCAGCGCTTGCCTGCCTTGGTGTTGGCTTCGAGCTCCTCGTGGTACGCCTTCTCGTTCGGATAGATGTGGTCGTCCATGAACTTGAGCAGCTTGGCCTGCAGTTCACGGGTCTTGGGTGAGTACTCGAAGTCCATGTGTGTCTTCCTTGGGTAAGTGCTTGTGGCGTTATGCGGTGCGGCAGTTCAGGCTTTTTGCGCGAACTGCCAGGCGAGTTGGGCCATCGGCCTGGCGCCTGCGCCCGACGCTGCGGCCTGCGCGCTGGACGCCGTGCCGGTCTCGACCCGCTTGGCAATGCCTTGCAGGATCGCGGCGATGCGGAACATGTTGTAGGCGAGATAGAAATTCCAGTCGCCCTTGAGCTCTTGCGGCGTGGCCAGGCCCGTGCGTTCGCAATAGCGCTGGATGTATTGCTCTTCGGAGGGAATGCCCAGTGCCTGAAGGTCGAGCCCGCCGATGCCGCGCGATGCGCTGTGCGGAATGTGCCAGGCCATGCAGTGATAACTGAAGTCGGCCATCGGATGCCCCAGCGTGGACAGCTCCCAGTCGAGCACCGCGATGATGCGCGGCTCAGTGGCGTGGAACATCAGGTTGTCCAGGCGAAAGTCGCCGTGCACGATGGACACCCTGGCTTCGTCGCGCGCAGCGGCCGGTAGGTTTTTCGGCAGCCACTCCACCAGCTGCTCCATCTCGGCAATCGGCTGGCTCATCGGACCCGCACCATCGGCCGATGCCTTGTACTGCTTGCTCCATCGGCCGATCTGGCGGTCGAAGTAGTTGCCGGGCTTGCCGTAGCCCGCGAGGCCACGCGATGCGAAGTCAACCGTGTGCAGCGCCGCGATCACGCGGTTCATCTCGTCGTAGATTTCGGCGCGCTGCGCGGGTGTCATGTCGGGCAGGGCCTGGTCCCACAGCACGCGGCCCTGCATGAACTCCATGATGTAGAACGCGCGGCCGATGACGGATTCGTCTTCGCACAGGCAGTACATGTGGGGCACGGGCACATCGGTGCCGCCCAGGCCGCTCATCACGGCGAACTCGCGCTCGACTGCGTGGGCCGAGGGGAGCAGTTTGGCTACCGGGCCGGGCTTGGCGCGCATCACATAGCTCTTGCCGGGTGTGACGAGCTTGTAGGTCGGGTTGGACTGGCCGCCCTTGAACATTTCGACGGTGAGCGGGCCGCTGAAACCGTCCAGGTTTTTTTCGAGCCAGGCGGTGAGTGCGCCGGTGTCGAAGGCGTGCTTGTCGGAGACAGCGCGCGTGCCGATAAAGTGGTCGTAGTTGGTCATCGAATTGTTCTTGTCAAAGTTCAGCGTCGATGATTTTCATGAGCGCTTCGCGATTGCGCACAACCAGCCCGCCCGGTTCGATGCGGATCACGTCCTCGCGCTCCATCGCCTTGAGTTCCTGGTTCACGCGCTGGCGTGATGCGCCCAGCAACTGCGCCAGTTCTTCCTGGGCCAGCTGCAAGCCGATACGCACTTCGCGCGCGTCTGAGAGCGACGGCACACCGTAGCTGCGGGCCAGGTGCGTGAGCTGCTTGGCCAGCCGCGCGCGCAAGGGCAGGGTGTTCAAGTCTTCCACCAGGCCGAACAGCTGCCGAATGCGGCGTGCGTGCAGCCGAAGCAGCGCCTCGTACAGCTCGGTGTGTTCGGTCAGGATGCGCCGCAGGTCGCCGCGCGACACAGTGAGCATGCTGGTGTCGCCGTGCGCATAGGCATCGTGCGTGCGCCGGTCGCCGTCGAAAATCGCCACATCGCCAAACCACACACCCGGCTCCACGTAGGTGAGCGTGACCTGCTTGCCCGAGATCGAGGTGGAGCTCACCCGTACCGCGCCTTTGGACACAGCGCTCCACTCGTCCGCCGCATCGCCGCGCGCGCAGATGAGTTCGCCGTCCTTGTAGCGTTTGACGTAAGCGCATCGCAGGATGTCGTGCCTGAGTGAAGGTGAAAGGGATGAGAACCAGCGACCCGAGTTGATCGCTTCACGTTCTTCGATGGTAAGAATGGGGTCGTCCATGGCCTGTCTTGTCAGCGACTGCTGGTGCCGTGCATTGTCGCGTGCGGGACGTGGTGAAACAACGGGGGATGATCCCCTAGGCGACTCGCCGCCCGTACTCGTTTCTAGCCGGGCGCTATTCGTAGCGCGGCTTGGACCGGGTCAGGAATGCTTCGATCCCGATGCCCGCGTTCGCGTGGTGCAGGTTACGCACGAAGTGGTCGCGTTCGCTTGCCAGGTGCCGGCTGAGCATCGCGCCTGGCGCATCATTGAGCAGTTCCTTGATGCTGGCAATCGCGTTAGGCGCGCGATCATTGAGTTTCTCGGCGATAGCCAGTGCCTGGGTCATCGCCTGCCCGGCCGACACAACCCGATTGACGATGCCCAGCTCGAACAGGCGCTGCGCACCGATGCGCTCGCCGTTCATCAGCAGCTCGCTGGCGAGTTGCCGCGGCATGGCGTGCGCAAGGCTCCAGGTGCCGCCAGCGTCGGGTGACAGGCCCACGCTGCTATAGGCCATGGCAAAGATCGCATCGTCGGCGGCCACGATCATGTCGCAGGCCAGCGCCAGCGAAAATCCGGCACCCGCAGCAGCCCCTTCAACCGCTGCGATCACCGGCTTGGGAAATGTGCGGATCGCTTCGATCCAGCTGTGCAGCTGTTCGATGCTTTGCGCCTGCACTTCGGGCGGCTGCTGGCGGTTGGCCTGCAGGCGTTGAAGATTGCCACCGGCAGAAAACGTTGTGCCTTGCCCGACGATCACCACGCTGCGCACCTCGGCGCTGGATTCGGCGACGCTCAGCGCCTCGACGCCCGCCGCGTACATCTCGGGTCCCAACGCATTGCGATGCTCGGGATTGCAGATCGTGAGCACCATCGTCGCGCCCTGGCTGGTGCTTTTGAGTTCGGCTGTCATTGGTTTTCCTCATGCAAGAGCGAGAGACCGATTGCGCCGCGGCGCCTGAGCCACGGGCTGGGCCGATAACGCGGATCGCCGTAGACCGTCTGCATGTTGAACAGCACTTCCAGGATGTTGGTCGGCCCCCAGCGGTCACCCATGGCCAGCGGCCCGATCGGATAACCGAGGCCGAGTGTGACGGCGGTCTCCAGGTCTTTCGGGCTGCAGATCTGCTGCTGGCAGATGTCGGAGGCGATGTTGACGATGCATGCGACCACGCGTTGCGTGACGAAGCCGCCTGAATCGCGAATCACGCTCACGGCCTTGCCGTCGCGGGCGAACAGGGCGTGTGCGGCGTCGCGCATGTCGGCACGCGTGGCCGGGTTGGTCGCCAGCACGCGGCGTTTGGTCGCTGCGTCGTCGATGAGCATGTCGATGCCGACGGTGCGGGACGGGTCGAGCCGCTCGACGACAGCCACGGTCGTGATGTCAAAGCCCAGCGGGGCGACGATCGACAGGGCTTGCGGGGACGGCGACTGCCCGGTCTCGATCTTTGCACCCAGGTCCTTGAGCAGCTGGTACAGCTCCGAGCGCCTGGCAGCACGCGTCGAAACCCAGACGGGCGGCATCTCTGCGACCTGCGGCGTGGGCGGCTCGGGGGCAACCTGCGCCTTGCCGTCGATGTATGAATAGAAGCCTTCGCCGACCTTGCGCCCGACCACGCCTGCGGCCAGGCGCTGGGCCGTGATGACGCTGGGGCGATAGCGGGGCTCGTCGTAGTACTGGCGGTAGATCGACTCCATCACTGGATGCGACACATCCAGCGCCGTGAGGTCCATCAGCTCGAACGGGCCCAGCTTGAAGCCGACCTGGTCGCGCAGGATGCGGTCGATGGTGGCGAAATCGCTGATGCCTTCGCTGACGATGCGCAGCGCTTCGGTGCCGTAGGCGCGGCCCGCGTGGTTGACGATGAAGCCCGGTGTGTCCTGTGCCTGCACGGGGGTGTGGCCCATGTCGCGCGCGAACGCTGCGAGTTGCTGGCACGCTGCCTTTGCTGTCTTGAGTCCTGCGATGACCTCGACCACCTTCATGAGGGGCACAGGGTTGAAGAAGTGGAAGCCGGCGAACTGCTGCGGGCGCTTCAATGCGGCTGCGATGGCGGTGACTGAAAGCGAGGATGTGTTGGTCACGAGCACCGCAGAAGGCGCCACGATGCCTTCGATTTCAGCCAGGAGTGCTTGCTTGACGTCCAGCCGTTCGACGATGGCTTCGATGACCAGGTCGCAGTCTGCGAGCGCCGCCAGGTTGTCCGCAGGCTTGAGCAGGGCCTTGTTGCGTTGCGCGGCGTCAGCGTCGATGCGGCCCTTTTCATGCAGGCGATCCCACTGGCCGAAGACCTCGGCTAGAGCCTTTGCGACGGCGGCGGGCTGCGTGTCAAACAGGAGGACCTCGCTGCCCGCCTGGGCTGCAATCTGGGCGATGCCCCGGCCCATCGCACCGGCGCCCACGACGCCAACCTTGGAAAAAGTAACAGTCATTTTCGGATTATCGTTGTAGCGTGCTAACCACTTTTACGCCCAATGGCTGTGCAACAATTAGACACAATGACAAGCCGCTCCCCCAAGCGGGGCTTGCTGCTGCATGCGGTGCTTCTGGTTGCCGCACCGGCCGGCCTTGCGACGAGCCTCGGACCTGTTGAGGGCGTCCCGCTGATCGGGCGGCCGCTTGACGTGTCCGTTCGCGTCGTCCTCGATCCAGGCGCCGATACGGCGTCGTTGTGTGCGCGCGCCGAGGTGACGCAGGGCGACTCGCAGACCTCCGGCGTGACGAGCCGCCTTGAAGTGCTTTCGGCGCAACAGGCTGTCCTGCGGATTCGCACGTTCAGGCCCGTCGAAGAACCGGTCGTGACCATCCTGGCGCATGTCGGTTGCACCATGCCCACCACCAGACGCTTCGTGCTGCTGGCCGACTTGCCTGCCGACCAGCAGCAGCAGGCGATCCGCCTGCCGGGCGTGCCCGTTCCCCTTGCATCCGCAAGCGCCCCGGGCCTTTTCCAGTTCCAGCAGGGCCAGCAAGGCCAGTCTGGACAGGCCCAGGCAGGCGCCCAGCAAACAGCGTCGCCAGCATCGCGTCGAAGCCGGGGCACCGCTCGCGAAGCCGCACCGCAGCCGTCCGTGGTGCGCCGCACGGATACCGCGCCGTCACCCTTGCGTGCAGCGCAGGCGGGGCAGGTTGCGGTGGCTGCGCCTGCTGGCTCGCCGGCAGCAAAACCACCGAACGCCCGGCGACAGTCGGTTGTCATGAGGCAGCAGCGTGCGGCAGCCGGAACCGATGCGGCCAGTCGTCTCAAGCTCGATCCGATCGACCTGACCATCGAGGTCGATCCCACGCTCAAGCTCACACAGACGATTGAGCGGCTCATCGAAGTGTCCCCGGCCCAACGCGCCGAGGCATCGGCTGCGCTGCGCGCGATGACCATGCCCCCGGCAGAGTTCCAGAAGCTTTTGACGCTGGACACGGAACTCAAATCGCTTCGCCTGCAGGTCCAGTCGGGCAAAGCCGAAATCGCGGCATTGCAGGCGCAGTTGCAGAAGGCGGAACTTGATCGCACCCGCACCATCTGGGGCTTCTCGGCGCTTTCGCTGGCGCTGCTGGCCGGCCTGTTGGCGGCGCTGTTCTGGCGCAGGCGCCAGGCCCAGCGGGAGCAGGATCCGCTGTGGTGGAAGGACGTCAAGGACATGCCGGAAGACGACCCGGTGGTCCAGGACAGCGACCCTGCGATGCAGGAGACGCAGCGGGTGGTGCCGCAGGAAACCCAGGAGGCCTCGCTCGACCTGGACTTGAGCAACTTCGACCAGCTCGCGCAGGACAGACCGTCCCCGGCCGGGCACAAGACGCCCGAGGCGCTTTCGTCGTTCGGTCACCTGGACTTCCAGCCGAGCCAGACGGGCGCCTGGCGTGCGATGAAGTCCGAGGAGTTATCCGATCTGCAGGAGCAGGCCGAATTCTTCGTGTCCCTGGGGGACTACGACAGGGCCGTGAACGTGTTGATGGCCCATGTACAGGCGAGCCCCCAGACCAGTGCGCTGGCGTGGATGGCGCTGCTCGATCTGCACCATCGGTTGCAACGCAAGGAGGGATACGACGGTTTGCGCGAGCAGATCCAGCGGCGCATGAATGTGATCGTCCCGGAGTTCGACGCCTATCGCAATGAAACAGCAGGCCTTGAAAGCTATGCCGATGCAATCGGGCGCATCAGTGCACTGTGGCCGTCGCGCCGCGTGCTCGACGTGATCGAAGAGTACATCTACCTGCAGCCGGGAGCCGACGCCGCCCAGCACTTCGAATTGGCCGCCTTCCACGACTTGCTCATGCTGCATGACCTGGCCAAAGCGGTGGTGGACGATTCCGGGCTCGACGAGATCAACCTGGATGCGCCCTCATCGCTGTCCGATGAGTTCCCGTTGACGAACACCGGTCCGGTGGCAGCCGCTATGCAGGGTCCTTCGGAAGAGGATTTCAAGCTCTTCGCGACGCTGCTGGCAGGTGGGCGCGTTGATGTGAATCTGGAAGATGCAGCCGCACGCCCCGAGCAGAGCGCAGGCAGCACCGAACAGGGCAACCTGATCGACTTTGATGACTTCGACTCGGCGACTGCCAGGGAAGTCCCCCCCCGCATCAAGAACCCGCCGCGTTAACGGGCGGCGAAAGAAAAACGCGTCGCCCAGGCGCTCACTGCCATTGCCAGCACAAGGCCTGCAAGACCCGCCCAGTGCAGTGATTGCATGCCGCCCATTGCAATCATCCTGCCGCCGCCCGCCGCGCCAATGGCTTGTCCGGCGTACATCGCGCAGGTGTTGAGCGCGATCGACGCCGAGGCCAGGCCCGGTGCCATCGCGACCAGCCGCGCCTGTTGCGCCGAATTGGATGAGAAGCACCCCAGCGCCCACGGAATCGATACGAGGGCAGCCAGCCAGATCGTGACGCCCAGCGGCCAGACCAGCAGGCTGATCGCCATCAGGCAGATTCCGGTCATGACCGCACGCGACGCGCCGATGCGATCGATGTGCCGCGACATGACCACGTTGCCGATGAAACCGAACAGTCCGAACCAGCCAAGCAGCAGGGCGAGCTCACCCGGCGTGATGCCGATCGTTTGCCGGTAGTACGGCGAAAAATACGAGAACAGCACGAACTGCCCGGCCGAGTAAAGCAAGGTGACCAGCACGCAGAGCATGAGCGCCGGCGAGCGCAGGGTCTGGCGCCATTGCGCTGCCGACAATGCCGGCGGCTTGATGCCCTCGGGCATGGCGCGCCAAACCCAGAGCGCGCTGACAACGCTCAGGAACGCGACCGCGCCAAACGCCGCACGCCAGCCGAAAGTGCCCCCGATCAGGGCCCCGAAAGGCATGCCCAGCACCGAGGCGACCGACCAGCCCAGGAAGATGAAGGTGATCGCGCGTCCGCGTTGGTCGGGCCGCACGAGCAGCCCCACGCAGGCGGCGGCCTGCGGCGTGAAGATGGCCGGTGCGATCATCGTGATCGTGCGCAGCGGCAGCAACATGCCAAAGCCAGGGGCGAGCGCGCAGGCCAGGTGCAGCACCGCGTACCAGGCCAGCGAGAGCGCCAGCAGGCGGCGCCTGTCCCATCCGGCCACGATGGCCGCGAAGAGCGGGGCGCCCACGCACATCAGGAGGGCGCCGGCGGAAATCAGCTGCCCGGCCGTTGCGACCGATACGTCGAGCGACGAGCTGATTTCGTTGAGCGTGCCCGGCACCACCATGACCCCGGTGCCGATGACGAAGTTTCCCAGGAGGAGCGGCCACAGCACGCGTGGCAGTTTGTCGTTCACTGGGATGCCAGGATCTAGCGGCGCATCTGAAGGGCGCCGGGATTGACGATATTGGTCGGCGTGCCGCGAATGAAATTGACGATGTTGTCGAATGCCGCGCCAAAGAGAAGCTCGTAGTTGTCCTGCTCGACGTAGCCGATGTGCGGCGTGCAGATGCAGTTTTCGAGCCGCAGCAGCGCATGGCCCTGCAAGATGGGCTCGCTTTCGAATACGTCGATCGCAGCCATGCCCGGACGACCGCGATTGAGCGCCGCGATCAGCGCGTCCGGCGCGATCAGTTCGGCACGCGACGTGTTGACGATGAGCGCCGTCGGCTTCATCCGGCCCAGGTCCTCCAGCGTGACGATGCTCGTGGTTTCTTCGGAAAGTCGCAAGTGGAGGCTGAGCACGTCGCTCACTGCGAAAAGCTCTTCACGGCTGCCCGCTGCATGCAGTCCATCGGCTGCGGCGCGCTCGCGCGCTGCCTCACTGCCCCAGACCAGCACTTCCATTCCGAAAGCCCTGCCGTAGCCGGCCACCAGTTGGCCGATCTTGCCGTAACCCCAGATACCCAGCGTGCGTCCGCGCAGTACCTGGCCGACGCCAAAATTGGGAGGCATGGACGCAGACTTCATGCCGGATTGCTGCCAGCCGCCATGCTTGAGCGTGCTGATGTATTGAGGCAGGCGGCGCATCGACGCCATGATGAGCGCCCAGGTCAGCTCGGCAGGGGCGATGGGTGAACTCACGCCTTCAGCCACCGCGATGCCGCGCTCGGTGCAGGCCTGCACGTCGATGTGCGCGCCGACACGGCCCGTTTGCGAAATGAGTTTCAGGCGCGGCAGCTTCTCGACCAGCAGGCGGGTGAGATGGGTTCGTTCGCGGATGAGGACGATCACATCCGCATCTCGCAGCCGCACGGACAGCTGGCCGGTACCCTTTACCGTGTTGGTGAAGACCTTGGCGGGATAGGCTTCAAGTCGTGAGGCGCAGGCAAGCTTTCTTACCGCGTCCTGGTAGTCGTCGAGGATGACAATGTTCATTGCTTCGCATTGTGCCTCGGCTCATGACGTGTTTGGCCGGGCCTGGTCATCAATGGCCTTGCCAGCATGAAAGGGTGGCGGCCGCTAGCATTCGTCCTTTCGCAGGATCAACCCAAGGATTTTCAATGACGATTTCGATGTACTCCGCCAGCATTCCGGTCTTGACCACCACGCTCTCCAATCTCGCGCACATCGTTGGCAAGGGCCAGGCATTCGTGGAAGCGCGCAAGATCGAGCCGGCCGCCATCCTGGGTTATCGACTCTCGCCCGACATGCTGCCGTTTACGCGTCAGATCCAGATTGCGTGCGACGCGGCCAAGAACGGGATCGCGCGGATTTCAGGTGTTGAAGCGCCGAAGTTCGAAGACAACGAAGCCAGCTTTGACGAACTGAAGGACCGCATCCAGAAGACCGTCGCATGGCTTGCTTCAGTGCCTGCCGACAAGCTCGACGGCACCGAAGACAAGGACATCACGTTTCCAGTGGGCCGCGACAAGACGCGCACGATGAAGGCCGAGGCCTACCTCAAGCATTGGGCCATGGCCAATACGAGCTTTCATGTCGTGATGGCCTATGCCATCCTGCGTCACAACGGCGTCGAACTGGGCAAGGCCGATTACCTGGTTGGCGCCAACGCCTGAAGCGGGACCGTCTCTTTAGCGCGCGGAGGCCTCAATCGCGGCCAGCCGATCAAGTTCGGCGCACACATCGTCCATGGTTCCCGAGATCGCGATTCGCGCACCGGTCACTGCGGCTTGCGAATCGGAGCTGACACGAAATACGCGCAAGGGCCGCGTCGCGCGTCGGCACTGGGCCGGAATGCCGGGACGGGGTTTGCGAAGGAATGCGGGGCGCGTGTGCGAGGCCTGGATCAAGCCCTGCTGCCGGGTCGGCGAAGTGAGCGTCGCCATTTGGCGAGGCGCGAACCACGACGCGAGGTGATGCAGCGGCGCGAGCAGACCATCCAATGAAATCATCATCATTCCCATGCGACTCTCCTGAAACTAAAGAGGGTTGAACACAGGCAGGATTGACATTGGACGGCTCGCTGCAGGGTGATGACGACTCACTGTCGTTCGTCATACGCCCGCCACCTGCGGCAAGCCGGAATTGGGTGACCTTTGCAGGCCGCAAGGCCTACATCAGCATCGTGTTGCGGATGAGACCGACGGCAAGACCTTCGATCTCAAATGGCTCTCCCGGCTCGACCACGATGGTGGGGTAATCCGGGTTTTCTGCGTGAAGTTCGATGAGGTGCTTGTTACGCCGAAAGCGCTTCACGGTGACGTCATCGCCAAGCCGCGCGACGACGATCTGGCCGTTCTTGGCATCCTTGGTGGCCTGCACAGCGAGCAGGTCGCCGTCCATGATGCCGGCGTCGCGCATCGACATGCCGCGCACCTTGAGCAGGTAATCGGGCTTACGCTGGAAGAGGCTGTTTTCCACGTAATAGGTCTGGTCAACATGCTCCTGCGCGAGAATGGGCGAGCCTGCGGCGACGCGACCAATCAGTGGCAACGCGAGTTGCGCAAGCGATTGAAGGGGCAAGGAGAACTGCTTGATCCGCGATTCATTGATCATGCGCAGCGCATCGCTCTTGAGCCGGATCCCGCGCGATGTGCCGCTGATCAGGTCGATGACGCCTTTGCGTGCAAGGGCCTGCAAGTGCTCCTCGGCCGCGTTGGCGGACTTGAAGCCGAGTTCAGTGGCAATTTCTGCGCGCGTCGGCGGCGCACCCGTTCGGGCGATGGCGCTCTGGATCAATTCCAGAATTTGCTGCTGGCGAGCGGTGAGCTTGGGAGAATCGAGCATGTTGGGGACCCCACTGTTTTGATATCCAGTACCTGTATTTTTGAACAGTTTTGAAAAGAGTGCAAGTGACTCCACAAAAAATAGTCGTTCTGGCGACTGGCGGCACCTTGGCGGGTACGTCCGCCACTGCGGGCGACAACGTCGGCTACAGCGCGGCCCAGCTGGGCATCGCCGAGATCCTGGGGCGGATCCCGCAGCTCAAGGACACGCCGCTGGTGAGCGAACAGGTTGCACAGGTGGATTCCAAGGACATGACGTGGGCCATCTGGTCCACGCTGGCGCAGCGATGCAGCCACTGGCTGTCGCAGCCGGACGTGGCCGGCGTCGTCATCACCCACGGCACCGATACCCTGGAAGAGACTGCTTTCTTTCTTCACTGTGTGCTGGCTGCCAGCAAGCCTGTCGTGCTCACCTGCGCGATGCGGCCGGCGACCTCGCTGGCTGCAGACGGGCCGCAAAACATCGTCGATGCCATTGCAGTGGCCAACACGCCCGGTGCGCGTGGTGTGGTTGCTGTGTGCGCCGGCACGATTCACGGTGCAGTCGATGTCACAAAGCAGCACACGTATCGGCTGGATGCGTTTTCGTCTGGCGATGCGGGGCCGATCGGGGTGGTCCAGGAGGGGGTGGTGCGTGCTTCGCGGGCATGGCCGCAATCTGCGTCCAATGCGGCGTTGGCATTTGCAAAGGTCGTTGCGGCGCCGACTGATGGCTGGCCGCTGGTCGAGATCGTCATGAGCCATGCAGGCGCAAGCGGCACTGTGGTCGACGCACTGCTGGCACAGCGAGTCAGCGGCATCGTCGTCGCAGCAACCGGCAACGGCACGATTCATCACGATCTGGAAGCTGCGCTTTTGCGCGCGCAGGCAGCCGGTGTGCGTATCGTGCGATCAACGCGCGTTGCTTGCGGTCGCGTGATCCCGCACCCGGGCGATCTGTTTCCCGATTCAGGCGGCTTGTCGCCGGTGAAGGCTCGCATCGCCATGCTGCTGGACTTGCTCGCCTGATGGGCCAGGCCATCCAGTCCAGCGCCTGGATTTATCCGCTGCTGGAGATCGTCCATATTTGCGGCATCGCTTTGCTACTGGGCAATCTGGTGTTGCTCGAGTTGCGCGTATTCGGTCGCGGCGCAGCATTGCCGGTCGCAGATCTCGCACGGCTCAGCCTGGGCATTGCAGTGACCGGATTCGCGCTCGCTGCGGCCTCGGGTCTCGTCATGTTTGCAACCCGGCCCGCCGAGCTTCTGGCCAACCGGGCCTTCACGTTCAAGATCCTGCTGCTGTTCGCCGCCGGCTGCAATGCGGCGTGGTTTCATGGACGCGGGTCGCTTCACAAGCTGGACGCCGCTGCAAAAATGCTCATGGTTTCTTCCACCCTGATCTGGCTGGCCGTGCTCACGTGCGGACGCTGGATCGCCTATCGTTGACCACACACGACCCGGAGATCTTCATATGCAACGACGCGACTTTCTGGTGGCCGCGATGGCCGTGCCCACCCTTGCGCATGCACACCACGGCTGGAGCAGCTTCGACCAGGAAAGGCCGATCTACCTCGAAGGCAAGGTCATCCGCTCGAAGTGACAGAACCCGCACGCCGAACTGATGCTGGAGGTGCCTGCGGATCTGAAGCTGCCCGCAGACCTGGGAATGCGCCAGGTGCCCGCACAGTCTGCGCCGGTGGACGGCAAGGCGCTGCTGACGCGAGCCACATTGCCCAGAAGGCGCGACCGGCGATGGGAGATTGAACTGGCCCCGCTCACCCGGCTGGAGACATGGAAGGTGCCCGAGATCAAGGTCGGCGCTTCCATGTCGGTGCTGGGCTTCATCTTCAAGGACGAAAAGGGCGAGGCTATCCTGCGAGCGGAATACCTGTTCGTGGACGGGAAGGCGTACGGGCTGCGGTCCAGCCCGGTTTGATTTGCGTCAGCTCGATCGGGCGATCAGGCTGAAAGGGCCTGCAACGCGCGCGCTGTGATTTCCTCGACGGTGCCGGTGCCATTGATCGCGCGATATTTCGGCGCTGACGCAGGCTCGGCCTTCGCCCAGTTCGAGTAGTACTCGACCAGGGGACGCGTCTGGGCGGCATAGACCTCCAGGCGCTTTTTCACGGTTTCCTCTTCGTCGTCCTTGCGCTGCACCAGCGGCTCGCCGGTGACGTCATCGAGGCCGGCAACCTTGGGCGGATTGAACTTGACGTGATAGGTGCGACCCGACGCCACGTGGGAGCGCCGGCCGCTCATGCGCTCGACGATTGCGTCGAACGGCACGTCGATCTCCAGCACGTAGTCGAGATTGACGCCGGCTGCTTTCATCGCATCGGCTTGCGGGAGCGTGCGGGGAAATCCGTCAAAGAGAAAGCCCTTGGCGCAATCGGGTTGGGCCAGGCGCTCTTTCACCAGGCCGATGATGATCTCGTCGCTCACCAGCGCGCCGGAGTCCATCACCTTCTTGGCTTCGATGCCAAGCGGCGTGCCGGCCTTCACCGCGGCGCGCAGCATGTCGCCTGTGGAGATCTGCGGGATGCCGTATTTCTGGCAGAGGAAAGTCGCTTGCGTGCCCTTGCCTGCGCCGGGGGCGCCCAACAGAATCAGTCTCATGGATGTCCTCGGAACGTTAGATCTTGGCCGGTGCTGCGAGCGGGAATCGATGCTTCCTGCCGTTGCACTTTATTGGGGCAAAGGATATCACGCGTGCCCTTCGGCGAGCCTTACACGCCGGGCTTGAACGCGGGTCCTGCCCAGAGGGCGCGCACGCGTTCAAGATCTTCTGGCGTATCGACACCGACGCCTGGCGCATCGGGGGTCACATGCACGGCGATCCGGTGGCCGTGCCACATCGCGCGCAGCTGCTCGAGTGCCTCGATGCCTTCAACGGGCGCGGCGACCATCTTCGGAAATCCACGCAGGAAGCCCGCGCGATAACCGTAGATTCCGACATGCCGCAGAGGCCGGGGATCAGGCAGGGCGGTGATGCCTGCAGCGTTCGCATCGCGCCACCACGGAATCGGCGCGCGGCTGAAATAGAGCGCCAGGCCGTTGGCGTCGAGCACGACCTTGACCACATTCGGATTGACGAATTCGGCGACGCTGTCGATGGCGTGCGCGGCCGTGCTCATGCTGGCTTCGGGCCGGGCTTCCAGCAGGTCGGCCACAGAGTCGATGAGGGATGGGTCGATCATCGGCTCGTCGCCTTGCACGTTCACGACCGCGTCGCGACCATCCAGCCCGAGTTGCTCGCACGCCTGGGCGAGGCGGTCGCTGCCCGAAGGGTGATCGGCGCGCGTCAGGATCGCTTCGACGCCGTGGGCTCTGCAAGCATCGACGATGGACGCGTCGTCCGCTGCAACGACAACTCGGCTTGCGGACGAGGCCCTGGCCCGCTGCGCAACACGCACGACCATCGGCTGGCCTGCAATATCCGCAAGCGGCTTGTTCGGCAGGCGGGTGGATGCGAGCCGCGCCGGGATCAGGACGCAAAAACCCATCAGACCAAAGGCGTGCGAGCGGGCAGGCGTTCCAGCTCTTCATCGCTCAGCGTTCGTGCCTCTTCTTCCAGCAAGATGGGAATGCCATCGCGTATCGGGTAGGCCAGGCGAGCGCTGCGCGACAGCAGCTCCTGGCGATCGCGGTCGTAGTCCAGGTGACCTTTGGTCACGGGGCACACCAGCAGCTCAAGCAGTTTGGGATCCATGGCCGGATGATAGCTTTGCATCGAGCAGGGGTTGCAGCAGTGCGTCGAGCTCACGCCAGAACTCCGGTGCAATGTCGAGCTCCAGCGGCACGGCCCATGCATCGGGGCGATGCTTCCACAGCTTGACCGCGTCTTTCAGGGTGCACACGAGTGTGGCGCCGGATGGAATGCCCGCCAGGAGCGACAGGTAGTCGCAGTCAGCGGCGTGGTCGGGCAAAGCCAGCGTTCGGACGGGGAGCAGCTGGTGCGTTCGGAGCATGTCAAAGAACGCCTGGGGTCTTGCGATGCCGGCGACGGCGATCAGTGCGCGTTCTGATCGCAATTGGCCAAGGGCGCGTTTCGCTCCGTCGGCTCGTACGGCAGCACTGGCGAGGTGGCGGCCAACGAGGTGGCCCGCTATGTCTTTTGCGCCCTGCGTCCGCAGCACGAGGTCGGCGTCACGCGGCCAGCGCTCGCGCAACGGACCGGCTGGGAGAAGCCAGCCGTTGCCGATGCCCCGGTCGTCAAAGACGCAGATTTCAATATCGCGCGCAAGGGCGTAGTGCTGCAGGCCGTCATCGCAAACGACGACTTGCACTTGCGGATACGCGGCAAGCAGCGCGCGCGCGGCGTCGGCGCGCGCAGGTGCAACGAAGACCGGCACACCGCATGCGCGCGAGATGAGGATCGGCTCATCGCCGACATCCCGGGCATCGCTTGTCGCGTGCACCTGCCTGCAGTCGGTGGCGGCGCGTCCGTAGCCGCGTGACACGACTGCGGCGTTGATTCCGCGCGAACGCAGGTGATCGACCAGCGCGATGACCACCGGCGTCTTGCCCGACCCGCCAGCCACCACATTGCCCACCACGATCACGGGCACCGGCATCCGGTTGCGCTTGATCAAGCCTGAGCGAAAGCCCAGGCGCCGCAGCGCGGAGAGCGCGCCAAACACGAGCGACAGCGGCCAGAGGACCCGTGCCAGCGCGCCGCGCCGCAGCCATGCGCGCTGCAGCGCGTGGCCCATCGTCAGCGGGTCGCGGCCGCCTGGGCCGATGACTGGGTGGCGAAGGTGATCTGGTTCAGGCCGATGCGACGCGCCGCTTCCATGACCGTGATCACGGACTGGTGGGGCGCCGCGGCGTCGGCAGTGATGATGACGACGCTGTCCTTGCCTGCCTTGGCGCCTTCGGACAGCGCTTGTGCAACTGCGTTGACGTCACGCCCGTTGACGGGGGTGCCTTTGACCGAATAGCGCCCGTCACTGGAGACGGACACGATCACTTCGCGGGGATAGTCGCGCTGCGCGTCGCTGTCGGCGACCGGCAGGCGAAGCTGCAGCTCCGTGAACTTGCTGTAGGTGGTGGACAGCATGAGAAAGATCAGCACGACGAGCAATACGTCGATGAACGGGATCAGGTTGATCTCCGGTTCGTCCTTCTTGCGTGGCTGGAAGTTCATGGTGTCCGGTTCAGCGGCCGCGAATCGTGTTGAGGTGGCGCACGAACCGCTCTGCAGACAGCTCCAGCGTCAAGAGGTAATCGTCGACCCGCACCCGGAAATAGCGCCAGAAAATCAGCGACGGGATCGCGACGATCAGCCCGAAAGCGGTGTTGTAGAGCGCGACGGAGATGCCGTGCGCGAGCTGCGCCGGATTGCCGCCCGTGGTGCCGCCGGCAGGTGCCTGTGAGCCGAAGATTTCGATCATGCCGATCACCGTGCCCAGCAGGCCGAGCAAGGGCGCCGCAGATGCAATGGTGGCCAGCGCACTCAGGTAGCGTTCAAGGCGGTGGGCGACGGCGCGTCCCGTGTTTTCCATCGTCGCGCGCAGGTCCGCTTCGGTGCAGCGCGGATCCGAGTTGATGGCCCGGAATCCGCTGGCCAAGACCTCCCCGAGCGCCGAGTGCTGCGACAGCTGTGCGACGACATCCGGTGCAGGCACGGCGTTGCGCGAAACGGCCAGCGCCTCTTCGAGCAATTTCGGCGGCACGACCTTGGCGGTCTTGAGGCTGATGAAACGCTCGATCACGAGCGCGAGCGCAAGGATGGAGCAGGCAACCAGGGGCCAGATTGGCCAGCCTGCGGCTTGTATGATCGAAAGCAAGAGGGGGCTCCGGATGGCAACTACTTCGTTGTGCGGGCGATTATCGTGTACCCGCGCCGTCCTGTAGGAATTCGCTCTCGATGTGTAGGACCTGACCCACAGAAGTTGTGGATAACTTTGTTGAGAACTACACCCCCGATGTCCGCTAACCCGCGCCAAACCTGCATCATGACAAATCGATGACAAATTGAGCAGGAAAATAATCAATGAAATCATGCACTTGCTCGGAAAAATCAGCGTTTCGCGGGGAAACCCGCGGCTGGCAGGGGCAATGCTGCGCGCTGTGGACTAACAGCAACCCCCAATTGCGGCGAAACGCGGGCCGATGCTGATGGGCGGCGTGGCAAATGCAGGATTGACGCCGCGAATCTGGCAAGTTGGCGCGCTGTGCCGCGCCGTTGCTGATGCGCTGGAAGCAAGGTTCAACCCTGTCGCGGTTCGCGGGGAGGTTTCGGGCTTCTCGCGGCCGTCCAGCGGACATTTCTACTTTTCGATCAAGGACGGGCAAGGGCAAATCCGGTGTGCGATGTTCCGGCGTAGCGCATCGCTGTTGAACTTTGTGCCGCGTGACGGGGATCAGGTCGAGGTCTTCGGCCGGCTCGACGTCTACCAGCCGCGGGGCGATTTGCAGCTGATCGTTGAAAGCCTGTCCAGGGCCGGGCAGGGCGCGCTGTACGAGCAGTTCCTGCAACTGAAGGCCAGGCTTGAAGCGCAGGGTCTCTTCGACTCCGCACGCAAACGGCAGCTTCCCCTCATGCCCAGGGGCATCGGGCTTGTCACTTCGACCGGCGCAGCCGCATTGCACGATGTGGTCACTGCGCTGCGGCGGCGCGCGCCCCATGTGCCCGTGGTACTCGCACCTGCCCCGGTGCAGGGTGCGCAGGCGGCGGGTGAACTGGTGAAGGCGCTGCGGTCGCTGTATGCGTTGGCAGAGCGCGGCGAAATCGATGTGATCTTGCTGGTGCGTGGGGGCGGCTCGATCGAAGACCTGTGGTCGTTCAATGACGAGCAGCTTGCGCATGCGATCGTTGAAAGTCCTGTGCCGCTCGTCAGTGGTGTCGGGCACGAAACCGACTTCACCATCGCAGATTTCTGCGCTGACGTGCGCGCGCCCACGCCGACTGCGGCGGCAGAATTGGCAGCGCGCGCGCGCGATGCCTGGATGGATGAGTTGTTCGGCGTAGCGCAGGGCATGACTGGGGCGATTCGTCGCCGGCTGGATGTCGCGGCGCAGCGCACGGATCACGCCGCGTCAAGGCTGGGGCGTCCGCTGGGCCGCATCGCTACCCAGCAGTTGAGGCTGGGCTCCATGGCCCATCGCCTGGGTTACGCCGTGCGTTCGCGCGTTCAACACGAGGCGCAGGCACTCGACCACGCGAAGCTGCGGATGGAACTGATGGACCCCAAGCTGGTGCTCCAGCGCGGCTATGCGCTTCTGACCGATGAGACAGGCAAGCCGGTCACCAGCGTGAAGCAGGCCGTTGTGGGCCAGAACCTGGTCGCGACCCTTGCCGACGGGCAGGTACCGGTCACGGTTACGCCATCGGCCTGATTTAGTTCATAGAATCGTCGGCTGAAGTCCGACCCATAACCTCAAGAGGAAAAGCCAAGCCATGGAACACACCCTTCCCCCGCTCCCGTACCCGATCGATTCGCTCGCGCCCCACTACTCGAAGGAGACGCTGGAGTTCCACCACGGCAAGCATCACAACGCCTACGTGGTCAACCTCAACAACCTGCAAAAGGGCACTGAGTTCGAGAACATGTCGCTTGAGGAGATCATCAAGAAGTCCTCTGGTGGCATCTACAACAACTCCGCGCAGATCTGGAACCACACGTTCTTCTGGAACTGCATGAAGCCCGCAGGCGGTGGCGAGCCGACCGGCGCGCTGGCCGATGCGATCAACAGCAAGTGGGGCAGCTATGCAGCGTTCCGCGAAGCTTTCGTGAAGTCCGCCGTTGGCAACTTCGGTTCAGGCTGGACATGGTTGGTGAAAAAGCCCGATGGCAGCGTTGACATCGTGAACACCGGCGCCGCCGGCACGCCGCTGACCACTGCAGACAAGGCACTCATGACGGTTGACGTCTGGGAACACGCCTACTACATCGACTACCGCAACCTGCGTCCGAAGTTCGTCGAGACCTATCTCGACAAGCTGGTGAACTGGGACTTCGCGCAGAAGAACTTCGGCTGATCGACACACCTGTCTTTCAGGCTGTCATTGCGGACGCGATCCGCAATCCATCTTCGATCCGGCGCCGTCGCCGTTTTGCGGTGGATGCCGGATCAAGTCCGGCATGGCGGCGAGCTTACCGTGCCTTGAAGGGCTCGCCGGCCAGTTTCGCGCCGGCCTTGATGCCCTTCTTGCCAAACCATCCCGTATTCATTTCCAGCACGTAGCGCACGGGCTTTGTGGAGCAGTGCGAGTCGAGCGTCTGCGGCTTCATCTCGTCGATGTTGACGATGGTGCCGTCGTCCGCGACGAAGGCGATCGCCAGCGGGAGCAGGGTGTTTTTCATCCAGAAGCACTGCTGGGTGGGCTGCTCGAAAATGAACAGCATGCCTTCGTGCTGGGGCATCTCCCTGCGGTGCATGAGGCCCGTCTGGCGCTGCTCGTTGGTCTGCGCAACCTGGGCTTCGATCTGATGCATGCCGGCTGAGAGCTTCACCCGCGGCAGGTTCATTTGCGGCCCTTCCTGCGCGAATGCAGGAGACAGGGCGATGGAGGCAGCCAGTGCGGCAACGAACGACAGTGCTTTGTTCATGGGTGATATTTTGACGCGCCAATGAAAATGCCCGCGCGAAGCGGGCATTGAGGCAATGAAAGGTCGCACGGATGCGACTTTCTTTTGCGGGTAATTAAGCAGCCTTCTTTGCAGCAGCCTTCTTGGTCTTCTTGGGGGCCTTCTTTGCGGCCTTCTTTTCAGCCTTTGCAGCGGGCTTGGCTTCTTCCTTCTTCTCGACCTTGGCGCCGGAGGCGGCGGCCATCGGGGCGCCGGCGTGCGAAGCTGCGAAAGCGGTGGAGACGGCGAAAATGGATGCGACGAGGGTTGCGAGCAGCTTGGTCATGGAAGGTCCTTCAATGTTGTGATGATTTTTTTGAAATCCTCCCAATTGCTCGGAAGGCTCATCCCTAATGAGTCGTCTGGCGCAGCGGTTGACACCGGTGCACAAGTAAAAACGCCCGCTTGGAGCGGGCGTTTTCAAGAGAGCCTTGAATTACTTCTTGGCTTCTTCCTTCTTGGCTTCAGCCTTGGCTTCCTTCTTGTCCTTCTTGGCGTCAGCAGCAGCTACTGCCTTGTCCTTCTTGGCTTCGGCGGCGGCCTTTTCAGTCTTCTCGACAGCCTTGGCTTCCTTCTTTTCTGCCTTGGCGTCAGCCTTGGCTTCTTTCTTCTCGGCCTTGGCTTCGGCCTTCATTTCCTTCTTCTCGGCCTTGACTTCTGCCTTGGTGGCGGCGGAAGCGGCGACAGCCGGGGCTGCAGCCTTGCCGGAAGCAGCTGCCATCGGGGCGCCAGCGTGCGAAGCAGCAAACGTTGCGGTTGCGAAGAGCGTGGCGACCAGGGTAGCGAGGAGCTTGTTCATGGGGTAATTCCTATGTGACTGACTTTGGATGATGCTGCCTGAAGCAGGCTGCACCCTCGGCAACGCGGCATCCAGCCCATCGGTTGACATCCACTGCACAGTTGCAAGGT
Source organism: Caenimonas sp. SL110 (assembly GCF_001044395.1). Taxonomy (GTDB): domain Bacteria; phylum Pseudomonadota; class Gammaproteobacteria; order Burkholderiales; family Burkholderiaceae_C; genus Ramlibacter. The sequence goes on along the minus strand of NZ_JANU01000006.1, from coordinate 43,858 downwards.
GCAGGACAGTTTCAAGGCTAGAATTCGAGGGTTTTCCCCGCATGGCGGCAAGGCCGCACAGTAGTTCCACCCCCCGGAGACGTTCCCCCATGTATCAGCACATCAAGGTGCCTGCCGAAGGCCAGAAGATTACCGTCAACGCCGACACGTCGTTGAATGTTCCCGATCAGCCGATCATTCCCTTCATCGAGGGCGACGGCACCGGCCTGGACATCACCCCCGTCATGCTCAAGGTCGTCGATGCGGCCGTGGCCAAGGCCTACGGCGGCAAGAAGAAGATCCACTGGATGGAGGTCTACGCCGGCGAAAAGTCGACGCAGGTCTACGGCCCCGATGTGTGGCTGCCTGAGGAAACGCTGGCTGCCGTGCGCGACTATGTGGTGTCGATCAAGGGTCCTCTCACGACGCCCGTTGGCGGTGGCATCCGTTCCCTGAACGTGGCCCTGCGCCAGGAACTGGACCTGTACGTCTGCCTGCGCCCGATCCAGTATTTCGATGGTGTGCCATCGCCGGTCAAAGAGCCGCACAAGACCCACATGGTGATCTTCCGCGAGAACTCCGAAGACATCTACGCCGGCATCGAATTCGAAGCTGAAAGCGACAAGGCCAAGAAGCTGATCAAGTTCCTGCAGGACGAAATGGGCGTCAAGAAGATCCGCTTCCCGAATACTTCGGGCATCGGCATCAAGCCTGTTTCCAGCGAAGGCACAGAGCGCCTGGTGCGCAAGGCGATCCAGTACGCCATCGACAACGACAAGCCCAGCGTGACCATCGTGCACAAGGGCAACATCATGAAGTTCACCGAAGGTGGCTTCCGTGACTGGGCTTACGCCCTGGCCAAGAAGGAATTCGGCGCGGTCGAAATCGACGGCGGCCCGTGGATGAAGTTCAAGAACCCGAAGACGGGCAAGGACATCACCATCAAGGACAGCATTGCCGACGCGTTCCTGCAGCAGATCCTGTTGCGCCCCGCCGAGTACAGCGTGATCGCCACGCTGAACCTCAACGGCGACTACGTGTCTGACGCCCTGGCCGCACAGGTTGGTGGTATCGGCATCGCCCCCGGCGCAAACCTGTCCGACACTGTCGCGATGTTTGAAGCCACGCACGGCACGGCACCCAAGTACGCGGGCAAGGATTATGTGAACCCCGGTTCCGAGATCCTGTCGGCCGAAATGATGCTGCGCCACATGGGTTGGACCGAAGCGGCCGACCTGATCATCAGCTCGATGAAGAAGTCCATCCTGTCCAAGAAGGTGACCTACGACTTCGCCCGCCTGATGGATGGTGCGACGCAGGTGAGCTGCTCGGGCTTCGGCCAGGTGATGATCGACAACATGTAATTCGGCGTCGGGGCGGCGCAGCGCGTCGCCGGCGATTCGATCCCAAACCCCATGCGGTCCATTCGCATGGGGTTTTTGTTTTACGAAGCCTTGAAGCGCTCGTCGATCATGCGCGCGCGGCGGTCGAAGACGCGTTCGAGGTCGCTCGCCACCTTGCCTCCGCCGGCCAGTGCGCCCAGCCAGCGGGCAGGCAGTCGGTAGCGAACTGTGTCGCGCAACAGCGTGCCACCTGCCATCGGGATGAAGTCGTGCGTGTGCTCCCAAAGCGCGCCGAAGCCGCTGGCCCGCGCATCGATGAAGCGTCGCGGCGGGTCCCAGGCCTTCAGGTTCGCGGCACCGAAGAGGAAGGGGCGCAGGTCTGCTTCGGTTGTCGCAACCCACTGCTCCCACACCCGAAGGTGGACACCACCACGCAGCGGGGCGAGCAAATTTTCGAGTGCGGATTCGATCGTCTCGAACTGAAACCGGAACCCCGACGCCCGCGTTGCCATTGGCTCCACCCGCGTACTGCCAATCACGATGTCGGCCCGCTCCCCGAACATGACGGCGATCGCCGGCCGGGGCAAGGGCACGTTTTCGATCACGCCCAGCGACCGGCACAGTGCTTTTGTGAATTGCCGGTTGGTGGCCGGTTGCGGCGCCACGCCCTCCAGCACGCCTGAAGGTGCGGCATCGAGCGAGTGCATGAACAGGCCGATGATGTCTTCGAGGTGTATCCAGCTCATCCACTGCTTGCCCGATGCCAGCTGTCCAGCCAACGACAGCCGGAACATCGGCAGCATCTTGCCAAGCGCGCCGCCGTCCCGCGCCAGCACGACGCCCGTGCGCACAATCGGTACGCGCATACGGGGGCGCTGCGTGGCGAGCGGTTCGAGCGTGTCTTCCCAGGCTTTGACGAAATCCGCGGCGAAGCCCGATCCCTTTGCGCTGGATGCGGTCAGCCGCTCGTCGCCGCGCTCGCCGTAGTAGCCGATAGCCGAGCCTTGCACGAAGGCGGCCACACCATGCCCGTGCTCCAGGACCGCGCGAACCAGCTGCTGCGTGCCCAGAACCCGCGAGTCGCTGATCAGCTGCTTCTGTGCTGTCGTCCAGCGCTTGTCGGCGACCGGCTCACCGGCCAGGTTCACGACGGCATCCACGCCGTGAAGGGCTTGCGCGGGCACGGCACGGGTATGGTCCCAGGCATGGCAGGTGGCAGGAAACGGCAGCCGCCTGCGTGCCGCGCTCACGTCGCGAACCAGGCAGACGAGTGAATCGCCACGCGACGCGAGTGCCTTTCCCAGTTCGCGTCCGATCAGCCCCGTGGCGCCGGTCATCAGGATACGCATGACACCGCCTTCATGGAGCTTGCCGCACGGCCAGCCAGACTTCGTTGCGTCGCATGAACCACGGCGTGAAGGGCGCGTTGTAGCGGGCCAGCACGGGCTCACCTTGCGTGGCAACGCCGGCCTTGTCGAGCGCGGCCTTCAACAGGCCCAGGTGCTCGTCATAGTTGGATTGGGACCAGGTGCCCGAATAGCGGATCACGGCCCATTGGGCCGCTTGAACCAGGCGCAGTTGCACGCGAGGGTCCAGGGGTTGCGGTGCAGATTCCAGTGTCACACCCTTGGGCAGGACGAACTGCACCCGCATGCCGCCTGCGACCGCAGCCTGCGTGACCGGCGCGGTCATTGCCATCTTCACTGGCACGGCGCTCTGGGTCACAGGCGCGGTCATCGCAAATTTCTTTTCTCCCTTGTTCTTGCCGAAGATGTAGCCGGCCAGGATCGGGAACGCCTGGTTGCCGGCCTCGTCCGCGCTGGCATCGAGTACGACCTCGGCCACGACATACGGGGCGTATTGGCGCACTTCCACCTGCTCGAGCTTGCGCACGACTTCGTAGTCCGGCTCTTCGATGGCGTGGCTTGCGAGCGGCATGGCAGCAAATAGGAGTCCGAGGAATTTGTGAAGGAGGGTAGGGGGGAGGGTGGGGGGTTTCATGGTGTGGTGTGTCCGGGTTGTTCAGGGCGCGGCAGGAGCATTCCTTCGTGCAACGCGACATATTCCAGCGCCTGCTCAAAGCGGATGCGCGAGCTGCTCGCCACCTGCTGCAGATAGGCATGCAATTGCGCGTCGCCCGTGCTGAGGTTGCGGCACTCGGCGCTGTAGGCCTCGAAGTGCGCGAGTTGCATCAACAGCTCGGCCACATGGCGCGGGCACTCGCAGGCGATGGTCGATGACATCGCGGAAAAGTCCGAAAGCGCGGCGTCGTCCCAGCGGCGCGGTTGCGTGGCGGGATCGGCATGCACCGGCTCGCGCGGGGCCGTGCTGGCTGTCAGCCTCGCGTTCAAAACACCTTGCAACCATTGGCCGACCACGATGTCGTTCTGCGGTTCGCGCAACAGGGCAATGCCGGCCGTTGCCAAGGCTGCGCAGGTCGATTCGGCAGCGAAGCGATACAACACCGCTTTGGGTGTGGTTGCAAGCGACGGCGCCCCAGCTTGCAGCGCGGCCAGCCAGCCTTCGTGCACGCGTGGCTCGTGCATCACCAGTGCGTCGGCTGGCTCGTCCTGCAAGGCAGCGGCGGCCTGTGCGGCGTCCTGGAACGGCCCCACCAGCCGCACCGGCCGCGAAAGCCGTTGCACCAGAGCGGGTTTTTGAAGCCGTGCATATAAGGCAGTGCCAATGACCGCCACGCGCCAGGGTTGGGTCGGCGCCGGAAGTTTGTCGGACGGTTGTTCGCTGTGGCGCGTCACCGAGATGGCGGCATGGGTGTTGGCGACCTGCTGGAGTTGCTCCATGTCCAGCCGTGCCAGGCTGCCGATGGCGTGACCGAGGTCGGTCAGCTGTTTCAGCGCGGCCAGGCGCCGCACGTCGTCCGCCGAATACAGGCGCTGCCCGCTGGCCGATAGGCTCGGCTGCGTCACGCCATAACGCCTTTCCCAGACACGCAAGGTGGCTACCGGCATTTGCAGCATCCGGGCCACTGCGCCGCTGCGGTGTCCCGTGGTGGACCTGGATTTTTCGGGTAGTTGAGGTGATGTGGTCTTCTTCATATTTAATTCCAGTGAATCGGAATTGACGCCAATTTTATCGGATAAATGACCATAAATTCAGAAGTGAATTGGTATTGAATTGGATGTGCGTACAATCACGGCCATGAACCGAGTCTCGCCACCCAAAGTCGTCGTCATTGGCGCAGGCATCGCCGGAGCGGCCTGCGCCCGGGCCTTGGCCGATCAAGGCTTCGACGTCCAGGTCGTGGACAAAGCCCGGGGGGCGGGCGGCCGATTGGCGACCCGGCGACTTGAGTGGCTCGATGGCGAGGGCAACCGCCGCATGACCCGGTTCGATCACGGCGCGCCAGCCTTCAGGGCGGACGATCCCGCATTCCAGCAATTCCTGCGCACTGCTTTCCCACCAGACGCGTTGGTGCAGTGGAGTCCGGCAGGCCCTCGCGGCAAGCGGCCCTCGGGCGATATCGGGTCGCAGTGGTTGCCCGCGCCGGATATGCCTTCGCTTTGCCGCTGGTTGCTGCGCGACTTCACGGCGACCTGGTCTTTTCCCGTGGATCGGATTCAGAAAGGACCGCTTGGCTGGCAGATTGAAGCAGCGGGTGCGACGCTTGCCGGACACTTCGATGCCGTGGTGCTGGCCTTGCCTCCTGCCCAGGCCGCGCCACTGATTGCTGCTCACCGGGGCGATTGGGCTCAAAGCGCATCGCCTGTCCCCATGCAACCCCGCTGGACGCTGATGGGCGTGGCCCGCAGCCCGGTGAATGGCGGCATCGGTGACGCCGGGCAACCCGAAGACGGTCCTTTGGGCTGGGTCATGCGCAATGACGCCAAGCCCGGCCGCGAGTCCCGACCCGATGAAGCGCATTGGGTTGCGCACGCACGTCCTGCCTGGAGCCTTGAACACATCGAACAGCCGGCAGCGTGGGTTCAGGCCCAGATGCAGGCTGCGCTGCAGGATTGGCTGGGTGAGCCCATCCTGTGGCAGCACGCCGTGGTGCATCGCTGGCGCTATGCCATGCCACCGTCCGCGGCAGCAGGAGCATCAACAGATGCGCCTCAGCGGTTCTGGTGGGACGGCGCCCTGGGCCTGGGTGTGTGTGGCGATTTCTTTGGCAGCACCGGCGTCGAAGGCGCCTGGCAATCTGCGCAAGCCTTGTTCGAAGCGATGCGGCGTGAGGCGGCCTTTACGCCCCCAGCGTCCGCTACATGATTTTTCACAACGATCCTCCAAGGAGTTCTCCATGACCCAGTCGAACCAACGGCGCATCTTTCTCATGACCCTGGCCTCTGGCGTTGCCGGCGTCAGCACGCTCGCCCAGGCGCAGGCGCTTGTGGACGAAAAGGATCCGCAGGCCGCAACGCTGGGCTACGTGGCCGACGCCAAGCGCGTTGATACGAAAAAATTTCCGAAGTACGCCGCCGGTCAAGTCTGCTCGAACTGCGCGCTCTACAAGGGCAAGGCCACCGACAAGGCCGCCGGCTGCCCGCTGTTCGGGACAAAGCTGGTGCAGGGCGCCGGCTGGTGCAATGCCTGGGCCAAGAAGGCCTGATCCGGTGTGGCCCTGGCGATCGACTTGTGCCTTTGCTTGACGCATACGCCCCAACGATTGCTGCGGCGCACGCACGCATCGCCGCAGTGCGCCCGAATGCCTATGCGCGCACGCGCAACGCGCTCGACGGCGCAGTCAGCGGGCTGTCGCCTTACATCACGCACGGGTTGGTCTCGCTGACGGACGTGCTGGCTGGTGTAGCCGCACGGCACCCGCTGGCGGCGCAGCACAAGTTTGTTTACGAACTGGGTTGGCGAGCGTACTTCCGGCACGTCTGGGACCACCGCGGCGACGGCATCCTGGAGTCCATCCACGAGGGCTCGATGCCTGACGCGGCCTACGCCACCGAGCTGCCTGCCGACATCCGCCAGGGTTGCACTGGCATACCAGTGATCGATCAGGCCGTGCGCACGCTGTACGACACGGGCATGCTGCACAACCATGCGCGCATGTGGCTGGCGAGCTATGTCGTGCACGTGCGCAAGGTGCACTGGCGGTGTGGCGCGAACTGGCTCTATGGGCATTTGCTCGACGGCGATCTGGCAAGCAACCACCTGTCGTGGCAATGGGTGGCCGGCACGGGTAGCCACAAGCCTTACCTGTTCAACGCCGACAACGTGGCTCGTTACGCTCCGGTGTCATGGCACAGCCCAGGCAGCGTGATCGATGTGTCGTACGAGGCGCTGGACCAACTGACCCGACAACCGGCGCCGGCTTCCGGCAGCCCGGTGGGGTGGCCTTGCGCGACAGAGCCGCCGCTGGCCGGCGAACCCCCGCAGGATGTGGGCGCGGTTGCCCCCGATCCCAATCTCGTGAAAGGCAGGCAGGTGTGGCTCGTGCATCCGTGGAACCTCGGCCGGCTGCCTGAGCTGCCGCACGGCACACTGGTGCTGGGCGTGTTCGTCAGCGAATTTCATCGCACCTGGCCGTGGAGCGACAGGCGCTGGCGCTTCGTGGCCGCGCGGATGGCCGAGCTCACTTCCTGCTGCTGGCATGGGGACGCTGCAAGCATTCAGGTCGCCCTTGAGGGTGCCCAGCGCGTGAGCAGCGTTGAAGAGCCGCACCTGTCTGCGTGGTTGCCGAGCTGGGCTGAGTGCGACGCAGCTCCCACGTTGTTTGCGCCGGTAGACCGGCGCTGCGACTCGTTTTCGCAATGGTGGACTCGCGCGTCGCCCGGCCTGAGCAGACACACCGCAGGATGACGCAGCTATTTGGTCAGCATGTCTCCGTGCCCATGCCCGGTCGCGTGGAACTGCGGTGCACGAACCTTGGAGTGACGCTGTCTGTCCTGTGTCTGGATGGGTTGGGGTGTGTCCTGGCCGGGCTCCGCGAGGATGTTTTGTGCGAGCTGGCCCTTGGGGCCGTCTGTGACTTCAAATGACACGCGCGAACCCTGTTTGAGGGTTTTGAAACCTTCCATCGCGATCGCAGAGAAATGGGCGAACACATCCGCGCCGCCTCCATCGGGCTCGATGAACCCAAAACCCTTTGCGTCGTTGAACCATTTCACTGTGCCTGTCGCCATTTTTTTCTTCCCGCAGTTTTCCCAAATGCTTTTCGAAGTGTCCCGGAAATCAGGATGACCTGTCAACTTTTTCACTAACTGCGATTTTTGAAGCCGGCTTTCGTTGAATTGTCTTTTGCTGCGTCTGTTTTTGTGGTCGCAAGAGGCCGCAAAATGCTTTCGGCACAACGTATCTTGAATGTGACGAATCCATCTCCAATTCAACCGAAGGCTGCAGCAGCAAAGCGCGCTCGATAGAATGAAATTCATGGCAACCAAACCCCCCACGACCCCACCGGTTGCGCCCAAGACGCGCAAGCCGGCTGATGAAGGCGGGTCGGTCGTACTCGAGCGGCGCACCCAAAAGACCAAACCTCCCCAGATGTACCAGGTCGTCATGCTCAATGACGACTACACCCCGATGGAGTTCGTCGTGGTGGTCATTCAGGAATTTTTCAACAAGGACAGGGAGACGGCCACGCAAATCATGTTGAAGATCCACCTGGACGGAAAGGCGATCTGCGGAATTTATTCGCGCGATGTAGCCGCCACGAAGGTCGACCAGGTCCAGGACGCGGCCCGCCAGGCGGGTCATCCTTTGCAATGTGTGAGTGAACCGGTTGAATAACCGCGACTCGAACCGATTTACAGTAATCTGCAACAGTGTCAGTCAAGTCAAAGGCAAAGGAAATTTCATGATTGCCCAGGAATTGGAAGTCAGCCTCCACATGGCATTTGTGGAGGCACGCCAGCAGCGCCACGAGTTCATCACCGTGGAACACCTGCTGCTCGCCCTGCTGGACAACCCCAGCGCGGCGGAAGTGCTCCGGGCATGCTCGGCCAACATCGACGACCTGAGAAAGTCGTTGTCGAACTTCATCAAGGACAACACGCCCCAGGTGGCGGGGACCGATGACGTCGATACCCAGCCGACGCTCGGTTTCCAGCGAGTGATCCAGCGCGCCATCATGCATGTGCAAAGCACTGGCAATGGCAAGAAGGAGGTCACTGGCGCCAATGTGCTGGTCGCCATCTTCGGCGAGAAGGATTCGCACGCGGTCTACTACCTGCACCAGCAGGGCGTGACGAGGCTGGACGTGGTGAACTTCATCGCGCACGGCATCAAAAAGAGTGACCCGCCCGAGCCCACCAAGGGTGGCGAGGCTGCACCCAGCGAAAACGAAGAGGGTGGCGAGAAGAACGAGAAGGCTTCGCCGCTCGAGCAATTTACGCAAAACCTCAACCAGGCTGCCAAAGAGGGCAAGATCGATCCGCTGATCGGGCGCGAGTACGAAGTCGAGCGCGTGATCCAGATCCTGTGCCGCCGCCGCAAGAACAACCCGCTGCTGGTCGGTGAAGCCGGCGTTGGCAAGACGGCGATTGCTGAAGGCCTGGCCTGGCGCATCACGCAAAAGGAAGTGCCGGACATCCTGGCCGAGTCGAACGTGTACTCGCTCGACATGGGCGCACTGCTTGCCGGCACCAAGTACCGTGGCGACTTCGAGCAGCGCCTGAAGGGCGTGCTCAAGTCCCTCAAGGACAAGCCCAACGCGATCCTGTTCATCGACGAAATCCACACCCTGATCGGTGCAGGCGCGGCGTCGGGCGGAACGCTCGATGCGTCGAACCTGCTCAAGCCTGCGCTCAGTTCGGGCGCGCTCAAGTGCATCGGCGCGACGACGTTCACCGAGTACCGCGGCATCTTCGAGAAAGACGCTGCCCTCTCGCGGCGTTTCCAGAAGGTCGATGTGGTCGAGCCGAGCGTGCAGGAAACCATCGAGATATTGAAGGGCCTGAAGTCGCGCTTCGAAGAGCACCACAGCGTGAAGTACGCGGCTGGCGCGCTGCAGGCGGCTGCGGAGCTGTCGGCCAAGTACATTAATGACCGGCATCTGCCCGACAAGGCCATTGACGTGATCGACGAGGCTGGCGCTGCACAACGCATCCTGCCTGTGAGCAAGCGCAAGAAGACGATTTCCAAGACCGAGGTCGAGGAAATCGTGGCGAAGATCGCTCGTATTCCACCGGCCAACGTGTCCAACGATGATCGCAGCAAGCTGCAGACGATCGAGCGCGACTTGAAGAGCGTGGTGTTCGGCCAGGACAAGGCGCTTGAAGTGCTCGCGAGCTCGGTCAAGATGGCGCGCTCCGGTCTGGGCAAGGGTGACAAGCCGATCGGCTCGTTCCTGTTTTCGGGTCCGACGGGCGTGGGCAAGACCGAAGCGGCCAAGCAGCTTGCGTACATCATGGGCATCGAGCTGATTCGCTTCGACATGTCCGAGTACATGGAGCGGCACGCGGTATCGCGCCTGATCGGTGCGCCTCCGGGCTACGTCGGTTTCGACCAGGGTGGCCTCCTGACCGAGGCGATCACGAAGAAGCCGCACAGCGTGTTGCTGCTCGACGAGATCGAGAAGGCGCACCCGGACATCTTCAACGTGCTGCTGCAGGTCATGGACCACGGCACGCTGACGGACAACAACGGGCGCAAGGCCGACTTCCGCAACGTCATCATCGTGATGACGACCAATGCCGGCGCCGAGTCGCTGAACAAGACGACGATGGGCTTCACGAATTCGCGCGAGCAGGGCGACGAGATGGCCGACATCAAGCGGCTGTTCACGCCTGAGTTCCGCAATCGCCTCGACGCGATCGTGAGCTTCAAGGCGCTCGACGAGCAGGTCATCCTGCGGGTGGTCGACAAGTTCCTGCTGGTGCTGGAGCAGCAGCTGTCGGAAAAGAAGGTGGACGTGACCTTCACCGACGCACTGCGCAAGCACCTGGCCAAGAAGGGCTTTGATCCGCTCATGGGCGCGCGGCCGATGCAGCGCCTGATCCAGGACACGATCCGCCGTGCGCTGGCCGACGAACTGCTATTTGGCCGCTTGACCGACGGTGGACGCCTGACGGTGGACATCGAGGAAAAGAAGGACGAGAAGGGTGTCGATATTTCCGAGGTCAAGCTCGACATCCAGCCGCTGCCCAAGAAAGAAGGCAAGGCCAAGCCGGAACCGGAAGAGGTTTCCACCGGCGAGTAGGCCGCGCAGCGGTCGACCCGCTATCAAAAGAAAGCCGCCCTCGGGCGGCTTTCTGTCATGCGGCGCGGGGAGCCTCTTCAGGCCATCATCCCGGGCATCATGCGTAGTTCGTGGGGCAGGGCACTGGCAGCAGTGTGGGTCTCTGCAGCAATCCCCTCCCAGATGTGCGTGGCATGTCGTGCAACGTCCGATATCGCTTGCCACAACTCCTGGGCCGTCATCGCCTCGTCCAGGCGCACTCGCATGGTGATGATGACGTCGTCCGTGGCTGGATAGAGGCTGAAGACGCATTCGCCGCCATAGCCGCTGGTGTAGTTGGCTTCGAGCACCGCACGGACCAGCTCATCGCCCTTTTGTGGAAGCGCGCCGAGTCTCAATCGCACCTGCAGCAGCTTGGGGTCGTAGCCCGGTGCGTGTTCGAGCACAGCGTCGAGGTCGCCGATCCTGACCCGGCCGTGGTCGACCAGCCCCGAGGGGTCGGCCATGTTGGCTCGCTTGGCGAGGTCCTGCAGCAGCGCGTGATACTGTTCAGAGTTCATTTGGGATGGGTCCTGGGTTCAGGGCTTGAAGCTGTTCTGGTGGCGCAGATCGTGGGGTGCTTCATCATTTGAGGCGCGTGCCATGTTGACGATGCCTTCCCACATCTGGCTGCCGTGCTGCGCCACATCGGAGATTCCTTGCCAGAGCTCTTGCGCAGTCAGCGATTCCTGCAGCCGCACTTTCATGGTGATGATCACGTCGTCTGATTTGGGGTACAGGCTGAAGACGCATTCACCGCCGTAGCCGCTCACGTAGTTTGCTTCGAGGATTGCACGTGTGAGGTCCGTGGTGTCGGCAGGCATGGTTCCAAGCCGCATGCGAACCTGCAACAGCTTCTCGTCGTAGGCGGGAGAGTGTTCGAGCACGCAGTCCAGATCCTGGACCTTCAGCCGGCCGTTCTCCATCAGGGCCGATGGGTCGGCCAGGCCGGCCACACGGGCAAGGTCCTGCAATAGCAACATGTATTGCTCGGAAGTCATTCGGGGTCCTTTCTGGCTACCGGCGCGAGAGTCGCACTGGCTCAGACATTGAGTAACGACGCACAGCGGTTCGTTCCGGTGTCCGCACCAAAAAGCGGATCAGTCCACAAGCTCCATGATCTGGCGCCAATGCCTGGGCTCCACCGGCGTGATGGACAGGCGGTTTCCCTTTTTCAACACGACCAGGTCTTCGAGGCCGGGCGTCGCCCGCAGCTCGGGCAATGTGAGGTTGCGCGTCTTCTTGATAACCTGCACATCCACCAGTTGCCACCGGGGCTCATCGTTGCTGGATGCGGCGTCGTGATACGGCGACTTGCTGTCGAATTGTGTGGGGTCGGGGTAGGGTGTGGAAGCTACGCGTGCAATGCCCACGATGCCGGGTTCCGCGCAACTCGAGTGATAGAAAAGCACGCCGTCACCCACTCGCATCTGGTCCCGCATGAAGTTGCGCGCCTGGTAGTTGCGCACACCCGTCCAGGCCACCGTTGAATTCGGCGCTGCGAGCGCGTCGTCAACGGATACCTCTTGCGGTTCCGACTTCATCAACCAGTAGTTCTTCGCCATATGGCGCGGATTATGCAAAATGCTCCCGATGAAAAAATTCTCGCGATTCAGGCGTGCCCTGCTGGTCAATGGACTGCTGGCGCCGGCCATGGGGGCTGTGTCATTGGGAACTCGCGCACAATCGGCTGCACCTGTGCTTCACGGATCAGACCTCACCCATGCAGCTTTGCTGCGCGACACGGCGCTTGCCGCGCGACTGCCGTTCGAGCTGATGGCATCGCTCGTCAACGAGGTGGGCCCTCGCGCTGCAGGCACACCCGGCGACGCAAAGGCCGTGCAATGGGCAGTCGCGAACCTGACGCGGCTCGGATTCTCCAACGTGCGCGCAGAGCCGGTGCCGCTTGTCGCGTGGCAACGCGGCGCCACCAGCGGGGCGGTGACCGGCACCAATGGTCGCGAGCTGGTGGTGACCGGACTGGGCAACACCGTGGGCACGCCTGAGGCGGGCATCGAAGCCGAGGTCGTGTATTACGCGGACTTCATGGCCCTTCGCGGCGACACAAGCGACAGGGCCCGAGGGCGTATCGTTTTCATCGACGAAAAAATCACCCGCACGCGCGACGGTAGCGGCTATTCGCGGGGAATTCTCTCGCGCATCAGCGGCGCCGTGGAAGCCAGCCGACGTGGTGCGCTGGCCGTCGCGATCCGGTCGCTGGGCACCGACGCCGATCGCATCGCCCACACCGGTGCCTTGCGCTACGACCCGCAAGTCGCCTCGATTCCGGCGGTGGCCGTTTCCGTGCCCGATGCCGACTGGATAGCCGAACGCGCGGGCAAGGGTGAGCCGCTTCGCATGAGGCTTTTGATGGCTCGCACCTCGCGAATCCAGGCCATGTCGAACAACGTCATCGCGGAGATTCCCGGCACGGACCTCGCCGGCGAGATCGTGCTGATCGGCGCGCACCTTGATTCGTGGGACATCACGCCCGGCGCGCAGGATGATGCCGCTGGCGTTGGCATCGTGACTGCAGCGGCGCACGCCATCCTGAACGGCAAGCAAAAGCCTCGCCGCACGATACGCGTGGTCCTGTTTGCCAATGAGGAAAATGGCTTCGACGGCGCCCATGCGTACGCTGCGCGATACAAGGACACGCCCCACCAGCTCGTTGGGGAAAGCGACTTCGGGGCGGGCCGGATATGGCGGATTCGCAGCCGCGTGCGCGAAGCAGCGCTACCGGCCATCACGGCAATGGCTGACTTGCTCAGGCCGTTGGGCATCGCAGCCGAGGGTAACGAGGGCTCGGCCGGGCCCGATGCCGCCGTGCTGATGCGAACCAACAACTGGCCTGCCATTGACCTGACGCAGGACGGCACGAACTACTTCGACATCCATCACACGGTGGCCGACACGATCGACAAGGTCAATCCCGGCGACATGGCGCAAAACGCGGCGGCCTGGGCAACCGTGGCGTGGATCGCTGCGCAGGCCGACGTCGCTTTCGGTCCCATTGCGCCCCGGCGCTAGGAGCATCATGGCCAATCTGTATGACCATCTCGTTTTCTGGGCACGCTTGAGCCCAAAGGCTCCTGCGCTTCAAAGCCTCAAGATCGAGCTGAACTTCCTCCAGTTGCTTCGCCTGACCCGACGGTTTGCCACCGGCCTGCGCGAGGCAGGTGTGAAGCCCGGGCACGTCGTGATCGTGGCCACACCGAACAAGGACATCGACTGGATCGTGACGCTCGCCCTGATGCACGAGGGCGCGATCACGAATTCGACGCCGGGGTATGAGGCTGTGGGTTCTGGCCTTGCGCACGACTGGGTCGTCACGGACGCGCCGGAGCCCAAGCTCGATGGGACCAAAACCATTCGCCTGACCAACGAATGGATTGCGGCAGCGAAAGCAAGACGCGGCACCGTCACCCAGCGCCGTTACGAATCGGGCGCAAGCCCTGCGCGCATCTTCATGACCAGTGGCACAACCGGGCACAGCAAGGCGGTTGCATTGACGATGCACGATCTGGTTGCGCGTGCCCGGGCCAGCCTGGCGCTGCGCGGTCCTCACAACGCCATCTCGGTCATGGGCCTGGCGTCTGCGGGTGGGTTCAATTCGGCCGCTGCATCACTGATCGCCGGCCAGCCGGTTTACGCGAGCCGCAGTGTGGCCAGGACCGCCCACTGCATCACGCGTTTTTCAATCGAAGGCGTCTACGGATCTCCGGCGCAGATCGCCGCCGTTGTGAACGCGCTCAAGGGCCCGGGCGAACTGCCCAGTATCAAGAGTGTGCGCATTGCCGGTGGTGCGGTCTCGCAGGCGCTTGTGAAGAACATCGCGGAGCGCCTGTCTCCCAACATCATGACGATGTATGGCTCGACCGAGGCGGGCGGCATGGCCGCGCACCGACCGCAGGCCGACACCACGCCATCGGTTGCCGGCTACCTTCAGCCCGATGCGCAAGTCGAGATCGTGGATGCCGAAGGCAACGCCGTTGAAGCGGGTCAGGAAGGCTCCATCCGCATCCGCACCCCGCACATGGCGAACGGCTACTGGAAGAACCCCAAAGAGTCGGAGCGCTCTTTTCGTGGTGGCTGGTTCTATCCTGGCGACAGGGGCCGGTGGGGCCCGGGCAGGCTGCTGGAACTCGCGGGCCGTGACACCGATCTGCTCAACGCCGGCGGTGTCAAGGTCGACCCGGTGCCGCTGGAGCAGTTTCTCTGCGATGTCCCGGGTGTGCAGGATGCAGCCGTGTTCGTGGTGGAGGCGGCCAACGGAGCCGAGCAGTTGACCGCTGCGATCGTCTGCGCCGGTGAGATCGATGCCGACGAACTCCGGCGCGCATGTACTGCAAAGTTCGGGCTGGGTCGCGCGCCCAGGGTTTATATGCGGGCGAACGCAATCCCGCGAAACGAGGCCGGCAAGATCATTCGCGCGCGGCTGGGCACCCAATTCGCCCAGGAACTCAAATCAGCTTGAGCCGCTGCAGCACGCGGCGATAGCGTTCGACTTCTGATTCGACGAACGGCACGGCCTGCGCATGGCTGCGAAAGGCGGGCTCCTGGCCGGCTTCGACCAGGAAATCCGCGAAACCCTTGTTCTTGAGCATCGACTGCATGTGTCTTTCGTGCTCGGCGATCTGTGCTGCGGGGGTGCCCTTGAGCGCAAAGAGCCCGAACCAGCCCTGGATGTCGAAACGTCCGTGGCCCTGGGCCAGCATGGTCGGCACGTTGCCATCGGACAGCAGGGGCTTGTCGGCCAGCACGGCGAGGATCTTGGCCTTGCCCGCCTTCACCAGCGGTGCGATGTTGTTCCAGCCGAAGACACCGACCTGCACGCGGCCTTCACTCACATCCAGGTAAGCCTGCTGGTTGTTGCGGTAGGGGATGTGAATTCCGCGAGCGCCCAGGCGCTGCAGCAGCACTTCGGCTGCGACGTGGTTGGCGCTGCCGACATCGGCGCCGACGTAGCTGACCGGCTCTGCCTGCGCCCTGGCAAGGCGCTGGAACTCGTCGAGGTTGGAAGCCGGGAAGTCGCGGCCCGCAAACAGCACGAAGGGCGACGCAGCGAAGGTGCATACCGGCGTGAAATCGGTGACCGGATCGAACTCGAGCGCGGGCTTTGCAAGCAGGGGCGTGTTGCAGATGAGGCCGGAATTCGCCCAGAGCAAGGTGCGGCCGTCGGCGGGGCGTTTGAGCAGTGCGCGGGCAGCGATGACCCCAGCGCCGCCCGGCAGGTTGTCGATCAGGAAGTTGCCACCGGTTGCCTCGGACAGCAGCGTCGCGTATCGCCGCGCAAGCAGGTCGGCCAGCGACCCGGCGGAAAAGGGGACGATCAGCGTGCCCGACGTGGAGCCGGACGAGATACCTTGCGAAAACACACCCGACGCGGTAGTTGCGCTGGCGGTTGCGGCGGCAAGGCGGGAGGCAAATTGGCGGCGGGTGGTCATGGTGCTCAGCAGTTTAGAGCACAACCGGATCACTTCCGGCAAGCGATCTCAGATCACGGCGTCCAGCACCGTCGCCCATTTCGCCGAAAGTTGCCGGTACCCCGCTCGCGTCGGATGAATTTCGTTTTGCCAGTCGGCAGTCGGGGCGGTTTGCGTGTTTCCTGCCGGCACCAGAGTTCCTTGCGTATCGACCAGATGCACATGGGGATACTTCGCTGACATTGCCATGAGCAAGTCGCGGAGTCGGGTGAACAGTTCGCCGGCGACCGCATCCCAGTCGGCTTGGGGTATGTCAAATGCTTGCAACGCCTTCGACATCCACGGGCCGCAACCCATGCCTGCGCCACAATCGCGCGGTGAGGGCCGGTCATAGGTGTGCAGGATCAAGGGCACATTGCGGTTCTTGCTGGCCGGCTTGTCGCGCGCCTTGATGAGTTCGCCCAACACCGCATCGATATGGGCTTCGAACACCGCCCATCCCGCATCACTGATGTAGCGCATGCCTGCCGCCACGCTCGGCCCCCATTCGGCCTTGGTGCGCAGCAATCTTCTGGAAGGCGAAGGATCGGTCGATTGCGCAGCATCAACCAGGTCGTTGCCGCCGCCGGACAAGAAAATGGCGTCGAAAGCCATCGCCTGGGCTCCGTTGAGCAGCTGCAGGAAGGTTCTGCTTCGGGTGGTGTCGGCCATGTGGCTCAGCACGTTGCCAGGCGATGCGCAATTGATGATCACGCACGACCGCGAAAGCTTGAGCGAGAAAAGCAGGTTGGTCGTCAGCGGCGGGGGGAACGCGCCGATCGAAAACCAGGAGTCACCCTGCGCAAGACAGACCTTGCTGAACTGCTCGACGGGATAAGGCGATACCTCGCCTGCGCCCTTGTACTGGTCCACAGTGATCGTGATCGCAGGCAGTGCCATCGCCGGTCTCCCGAAGCTGCGCGATTTCGCGCCGATTCAGTTTAGGCGTGGCACATTCAGGACGCAATCAGCCGGCGAGCCCCACGTAGACGTTCTGCACGTCATCGTTCGAGTCGATGGCCGCCAGGAAGGCCTCGACTTCTTCCAGTTTCTCGGCGCCCAGGCTGGCTGGATCGACCGGATTCTTCGGCTTGTAGCCAAGCTTGGCGGACAGCACCGTGAAGCCGTGGGCGGGCAGGGCGCGACTCACGACGTCCAGGTCGGTTGCGTCGGTGATGAAGGTGGTCACGCCATCTTCGCCTGCGGCTTCGAAATCCTGGGCGCCCGCTTCAATGGCAGCCACTTCCGCATCGGCGCCTGCGGCTGACGGCTCGGCCTCGATCATGCCGACATGGTCAAAGTCCCACGACACCGATCCGGAGGTGCCCAATTGCCCCTTGCGAAACAGCACCCGCATCTCGGGCGCCGTGCGGTTCAGGTTGTCCGTGAGGCACTCGACCATCACCGCAACCTGGTGCGGCGCGAATCCTTCATAGATCACGCGTTCGTAGTGGATCACCTCGCCAGTAAGGCCTGCGCCTTTCTTGATGGCCCGGTCCAGTGTCTCCTTGGGCATGGACACCTTGCGCGCCTGCTCGACCACCAGCCGAAGGCGCGAGTTCGATGCGGGGTCGGCGCCGTTTCGCGCGGCGACCATGATGTCCTTGGCCAGTCGGCCAAAAAGTTTGCCACGGGCATCAGCAGCTTGCGCCTTGCCCTTTGCTTTCCATTGCGCGCCCATCGGTGCTCTCCTCGTTTTGTCCGTTTTATTTCTTGACCGAAATCAGCTCGACTTCGAAGTTCAATGTCGCGTTCGGCGGGATGACCCCGCCGCCAGCACCGCGCTCGCCATAGGCAATCGCACTCGGGCAGGTCAGCCTGGCCTTGCCGCCGGGCTTCATCATCTGCACGCCCTCGGTCCAGCACTTGATGACGCGGCTGAGCACGAACTCGGCGGGCTGCCCGCGCTTGTAGGAGCTGTCGAATTCCTTGCCGTCCAGCGTCGTGCCGCGGTAGTGCACGCTGACGGTATCGGAAGCGGCAGGCGAAGCGCCTGCGCCATCCTTGAGGGATTGATAGACCAGGCCGCTGGCGGTGGTGACGGGTGCAGCCTGCGCAATGGCGCTGCCGGTGAAAGCCATCGCAATGGCCGCTGAAATGATGAATGTACGCATCGGCACATTGTCCCTGAATTGGGTCGCCACCCGGCCGCCACCCGGCCGCTAAACTCGCCGCGATGGAACGCGCCCTCTTGTGCCGCCCGCAGGGTGGCCTGAACGACATGCTGAGCCGGATCGAGGTCTGCTGCCGGTACGCAGAACGATCGGGACGCCGGGTCATCGTCGACGCGAACTTCGGCGGTCCCTCGACCTTCAATGACGACCTGCGCCACTACTTCGAGTCGCTGCAGTCACGTTTGCTGCTGGGCCTGGACGAGACGCCTGAAGCGCTGGACGCCGCCACCGTCGCGCCGGAGTTCCTGCAAGGTCGCGTGTCCACCTACCAGGCGCAGCGGCGACCCAGGCCGGCACCAGGTGAGCGGCGCGAAGGGGACCTTGCGGCATGGATCGATACGCAAACGGGCAAGTTGCTCTCGTTCGACATGAACCGCTCGCACCCACACGACCTGCTGGTCCATCACGCCGATGGCCGCAACGAGGTGGCGATGTTTGCCTTGCTGCGGATGCGATTGACCAGCAAGGTAGCCGACGAACTCAAGCGAAGGCTCATCGCAATGGCCGGAGCCTACGACGCCGTGCACGTTCGGCACACCGACTACCGCAGCGACTATCTGCCGATACTGGAGCAGTTGCGCGATGCGACTCCCGGAAAGTTGTTTGTCGCCACCGACAACGCCGCCGTGCTGCACGAGTTCAGGCAGGCACTGGGCGAGCACCGTGTGTTTTCTTTTTCATCGCTGCCTGCCCAGGCCGGCGAGCCGCTTCACAGGACTGCATCGGCCGCAACCGACCTGTTCAACCGCAATCGCGACGCGATCGTCGATCTGCTGATGCTGGCTCTCTCACGCCAGCTGATGGTCGTCAAGCTGCAGGCGGGGTCCGGGTACGCCTACTCCGGCTATTCCGAACTGGCGAAGCGACTGTGGTCATCCAGGATCGTGCTGAAGCACCTGATTGCGCGAGACGATATCCAGCTTGGGCTGGATTGATGACGCGTATCGCCTAAAGTCGCTCCATGCCCGAACAAACCATCAACACCGGCATCTACAAGCTTTTTCCGTCGCCGCGCAACCGCGACCGGGAAATCTTCGCTCACGAAGTGTTCGTGCCACATCCCTACGCGCTCATCGATCCGCCGAGCTATCAACCCAAAGGGCGGTGGAGCCTTTTCGCGGCGCACCGGCTGGTCGACCGCAAGAACGGGCAACTGGTCACATTCGAGATCGAGGCCGATGCAGCACGCTTCAATGAACGGTTCGTGCCGGACTGATACAAGCCTCCAGTTCAAACCAAGCGGCGAAACCACACCAGGGACAGCAGGCCCGCCGTGAACATCAGCAGTGCACTTGCCAGTGCGAACAGGCCCGACAGTTCCGTCTCGCGTGTGATCACCTGCATGCGCGAGCCCAGGTTCTCGTAGACGTGAACGAGCTTTTCGGCGGTACCCGCGTGGTGGTACTCGCCACCGGTCATGCGTGCGACTTCGCGCAAGGTCGGCTCGTCCAGCTTGAGATAGATCGGCATGCCCTCGATGGACGATGCTTCGCCGTCCACGGTACCCAGTCCCACGACATAGATGCGCACGCCACGATCGGCTGCCATCTTCGCCGCTGCCAGCGTATCGATTCCCGTCGTGCGTCGCCCATCGCTGAGCAGGATGATCGCGCCGGACTTGTATGAGCCCGGTGCGACAGGCGTGATCTCTTTGGGAGGCGGCTTGTTCCTGTCGTCCAGGCTGCGGCCGGTGCGTCTGCTGCCAAACGTCAGCTCGCCCACGTCGATGCCGTGATCCGGGAACATCTCTGCCAGGGACAGCACGATGGCATTGCCCACCGCCGTCCCCATCTGCATCTGGAAGCCGTCGATCGCAGCGACCAGCGCTTCGCGATCGAGCGTCGTGCCCTGCGCCACCTGGCTGCTGCCCGCAAAGGTGATCAGGCCTACCTCGATCTCCTTGGGCAAATCGCGCAGGAACTGCTTCGCGGCCACCTGGGCGGCGACCAGCCGGGTGGGCTTGATATCGGTCACGCGCATGCTGAGCGAGACATCCATGGCCAGCATGATGGAGGACCGCGCCCACGGTAGCGGTATGCGAGCCATGGGACGCGCCGCAGCCAGCAGCATGGCCGCGAGTGCCAGCAAAAGAAGGCCGGGTGGAATGTGCCGACGCCAGTTGGAACCGGCCGCCGCGCTGACGATGTTCAGCGTGCTGTAGCGCAGCGCCGCCTTGCCGCGCCGGCGCAGCAACCAGAGGTACGCCACCGGCAGAAGCGGCAACGCAAGCAGCAACCACAGGGTTTGGGGCCAGAGGAACAGCATTGGCTTGAGAGCAGGGCGCGAGGGGATTTTTGCGGTGCAGCAACATCGTGCACGGGATGGGGCGGGTTGGCAACTGGGTGCGAACAGCGCAGAGTTTCGTGGCGGCTACTTGAGCGCCTGGAGTGGGGGTGGCAGACTGCGTATTCGTCCAAACCCGGGAGCACCCCATGCCAACTCAAGACGAAGAAATCGCGCGGCATCTTCGCGAGGCCCTCGCGTCCGGTGAACTGGCTGGAACCAAAGGGTTCGGCAAACCGCTGACGCAGGACGCGGGCTGGGAAGCAACGCCCGAGGCTCTGCGTATGCCTTTCAAGATTCTCAAGGATGCGGGCGTGGTGCCTGCCGAGGTCGAACTGTTTCATGAGCGGGCAGCACTGACGGCTGCCCTCGACGGTTGCCAATCTGAACCGGAGCGAGTGGTGCTGCGAAGAAGGCTGAGTGACCTGCAGCAAAAGATCACGCTGCGCCTGGAATCGTTGCGGATGAACGGTTCCCTGTGAACCGTTCAATCCCTGTCGCGCTTACTTCCCGCCGTAGATCACGTCGAACCTGTCCAGGTCCATTACCTTGGACCACGCCGCCACGAAGTCATTGACGAAATGCGCCTCGCCGTCGTTGGCGGCGTACACCTCCGACAGCGCGCGCAATTGCGCATTCGAGCCGAAGACCAGATCGGCGATCGTCGCCGTCCAGCGCAGCTCACCGGTCTTGCGGTCACGGCCTTCAAAGACACCGGGCGTGGTCTCCGATTTCTTCCATGCCGTGCGCATGTCCAGCAGGTTGATGAAGAAATCGGGCGAGAGTGTTCCGGCCCGTTGGGTGAACACACCGTGCGTCGAGTTGCCGGCATTCGCGCCGAGCGCACGCATGCCGCCGACCAGCGCGGTCATCTCCGGTGCGCTCAGGGTCAAGAGGCTCGCCTTGTCGATCAGGGCTGTCGCGGCAGTGGCTTGCGTATCGGGCCGCGCGTAGTTGCGAAAGCCATCGGCTGCAGGCTCCAGCACTTCAAATGAATCGACGTCGGTCTGATCCAGCGAAGCATCGGTGCGACCCGGCGTGAATGGCACCTTGACGTCGTGCCCGCCCTTGCGCGCTGCATCTTCCACCGCCGCGCAGCCGCCCAGCACGATGAGGTCAGCCAGCGATACCTTCTTGCCCCCGGTTGCGCCTGCATTGAATTTTTGCTGCACCGCTTCCAGCTTGGCCAACACCTGCGCAAGCTCGGCCGGTTCGTTGGCTGCCCAATCCTTCTGGGGCGCGAGCCGGATGCGCGCGCCGTTTGCACCGCCGCGCATGTCGGTGCCCCGGAACGTCGAAGCAGATGCCCACGCCGTCTTGACCAGCTGCTGGGTGGTCAGGCCCGATGCCAGCAACTGCGCCTTCAATGACTGGATATCGGCATCGTCAATCAGTGCGTGAGTCGCAGCCGGAACCGGGTCTTGCCAGATCAGGTCTTCCCTGGGCACCAGAGGGCCGAGATAGCGCACCTTGGGCCCCATGTCGCGATGGGTCAGCTTGAACCAGGCTCGCGCGAACGCGTCGGCAAACTCGGCCGGGTTTTGCATGAAGCGGCGCGAAATCTTTTCGTAGATCGGGTCCACGCGCAGCGCCATGTCGGCGGTCGTCATCATCGGCTGGTGGAACTTGCCGGGAATGTGCGCGTCCGGCACATTCGCACCGGCACCGCCCGTCGGGCGCCACTGATGCGCGCCAGCCGGGCTTTTGGTCAGCTCCCATTCAAAGCCGAACAGCGTTTCGAAGTAACCCATGTCCCACTGTGTCGGAGTCGATTTCCAGGCACCTTCGATTCCGCTGGTGATGGTGTGGGCGCCGATGCCGGATTCGAACGAGTTCTTCCAGCCCAGGCCGAGCTCTTCGATGTTGGAGCCTTCGGGCTCCGCTCCGACGAGCTTTGCATCGCCCGCGCCGTGGGCCTTGCCAAAGGTGTGCCCGCCTGCAACCAGGGCCACGGTCTCTTCATCGTCCATCGCCATGCGTGCGAACGTGTCGCGGATATCGCGCCCGGATGCAACCGGGTCTGGCTTGCCGTTCGGGCCTTCGGGGTTCACGTAGATCAGGCCCATCTGCACGGCAGCCAGCGGCCTGGCGAGCTCACGTTCGCCGCTGTAGCGCTCATCGCCCAGCCAGGTCGATTCAGGGCCCCAGTCGATGGGTTGCGGCTCCCAGATGTCTTCGCGTCCGCCGCCAAAACCGAATGTCTTGAAGCCCATCGACTCGAGTGCGACGTTGCCCGTCAGGATCATCAGGTCGGCCCACGAGATCTTGCGGCCGTACTTCTGCTTGATCGGCCACAGAAGGCGCCGCGCCTTGTCCAGGTTGCCGTTGTCGGGCCAGCTGTTGAGCGGTGCGAAGCGTTGCTCGCCTGACCGTGCGCCGCCGCGTCCGTCAAAGATGCGATAGGTGCCCGCAGCGTGCCACGCCATGCGGATGAAGAAGGGACCGTAATGACCGTAATCAGCGGGCCACCAGTCCTGCGAATCGGTCATCAGCGCATGAAGGTCCTTGATGACGGCGTCGAGATCGAGCGTCTTGAATTCGGCCTTGTAGTCGAAGTCCTGGACCATCGGGTTGGAAAGCTCGGACTGGTGGTTCAGCAGGCCAAGGTTGAGCTGGTCCGGCCACCAGTTGGCGTTGTTTCGTGTGGGCTTGGGCTTGTGTGCGACGGGGCACTGGGCATCTGAACTCATGGCTGAAATCTCCTGTGATGCGACTGTAGGCTTTCGAGGACCCGACAGGGAGGTTCATCACAATCCCGGATGAGCTTGTGGGGTCATTCATTCACTCGACGCGTATGAATGTTCCCCGAACCTGCTGGCGATCGAGCATGTCGAAGTGCCACCACTCATTGTCAACGCCGGTGAAGCCGCTATCGATGAGCACACCCCGCAGCAGTTGGCGGTTGCGCACCTGCCATGCTGTCAGCTCGCCATTGGCCAGGTGCATGTCTTCCAGCCGTGGATGGGACAGCTCGGTCATTTCGTCGAAGCCGCTTCCCATGTCGAGCTCCTTGCCCTGCGGATCGAGGATGGTCGCATCGAGCGCCATGCCGAACGAGTGAATCGAGCCGCGCGCCGGATCGGCCACGTACTGGCGCAAGTCGGTGCCCTCCAGGTGATCCCACAGCAGGATCTGGACGCGATGAGGCCGCAGTGCATCGAGCACGAGCAGGCGATGTCCGGGCGCTCGCTCCTGCAGCAAAACCGCCGCGCGAGACAGGCCGGCGGCGGCAAGTTCATGCAGCCAGGCGCAGTCGAGCGTGCCGTAGAGGTTGCGCCCGACGAAGTTGTCTTCGCTGGCGTAGCGCAGGTCGACCGTGATGTTGGGGATGGAGGCCAACCGCAGGAAACCGTGGCCGGGAGAGAGGTCTTCGCACAGCATTCATCCGAGGATAGCGGCAAAGAAAAGTCCATCGCATACGATCAGCCAATGCCCTACACCGTCGCCGTCCGCGCACTTTGCGAGTTCACCGCCAAGCGCGGCGACCTGGACCTGCGGTTCACGCCTTCGCCGTCGGCGCAGGAGGGTATTGCCGGGCACCAGTTCGTGGCGAGCCGTCGCGGCGACGCCTATGAAACCGAGGTCAGCCTGAGCGCTGAGTTCGGCCCGCTCACCGTTCGCGGCCGCGCCGATGGCTATGACCGTATGCAGAACCGCCTCGAAGAGATCAAGACGCATCGCGGCGACTTGTCCCGGCAACCCGCAAACCATCGTCACCTGCACTGGGCGCAGCTCAAGGTTTACGGCGCGCTGCTTTGCGAGGCGAGGGCGTTGCAGGATGTGACGCTGGCGTTGGTGTACTTCGACATTGCGTCGCAGACCGAGACAGTCTTCACCGAAATCCACACGGCTGTGCAGCTGCGTGAATTCTTCGAGGCGCAATGCCGTGATTTCACGGCCTGGGCCGAGCAGGAAATGGCGCACCGCGAGGGCAGGAACGACTGCCTTGCAACGCTCGCGTTTCCGCATCCGGCGTTTCGCACGGGCCAGCGTGAGTTGGCCGAGTCTGTGTACAAGGGCGCCGCGACAGGCCGCTGCGTGATGGCGCAGGCGCCCACCGGCATCGGCAAGACAGTCGGCACCACCTTCGCGATGCTCAAGGCGATGAAGCCCCAGAAGCTCGACAAGGTGTTCTATCTCACGGCCAAGTCCACCGGCAGGCGCATGGCGCTCGATGCCGCACAGCTGATTGGTGACAGCGCGCCTTCGCTGAATCTGCGGGTGCTGGAGCTGGTGGCGCGCGACAAGGCCTGCGAGCATAGAGACAAGGCCTGCCACGGCGACTCGTGTCCGCTGGCAAGCGGCTTCTACGACCGGCTGCCTGCAGCACGCCTGGAATGCGTCGCGTCCAAGATGACCGACAGCACGGCCGTTCGCACGGTTGCGCTCAAGCACCAGGTCTGCCCGTATTACCTCGGGCAGGAACTCGTGCGATGGGCCGATCTGGTCATCGGCGACTTCAACTATTACTTCGACAGCAGCGCGATGCTGCACGGTATGACGACAGGCAACGACTGGCGAGTCGGCGTGCTGGCGGACGAGGCGCACAACCTGGTCGAGCGCGCCCGCGCTATGTACTCGGTATCGCTCGGCCAGGCGCCCCTTCGCGGCGTGCGGCTTTCTGCGCCGGTGGCCATCAAACCCGCGCTGGATAAATTCAATCGCAGCTGGACTGCGCTGCGCAAGGCACCTTTGCAGGCCGACGGAACGCTCGACTCGCTTCCGGCCAGCTTCACCAACGCGCTCAAGCAAGCGGTGACCGCGGTCGAGTCTCATCTGGCTGAAGCGCAGCCCGGCGCAGTCGATGGCGCGCTGCAACAGTTCTATTTCGACATGCTGGGTTTCCAGAGGTTGGCCGAGTCATTCGGATCGCATTCGCTGATCGAACTGGCATCGGAATCAGTGGCGTTCGGCAAGCCTTCAACCACCGTGCGCATCCAGAACCTGGTCCCGGCGCCTTTCCTGAAACCGCGCTTTGCGTCTGCGCGCAGTGCGACCTTGTTCTCTGCAACGCTCAACCCGCCGCGCTACTACATGGACATGCTCGGCCTGCCCGATGACACGGCGTGGATCGATGTGCAGTCGCCGTTCAGCGCGGATCAGTTGCAGGTCAAAGTCGTGAGCCAGATATCGACGCGCTTTCCCGATCGCCAGCGTTCTGCAGCTCCGATTGCCCGGCTCATCGCGCAGCAATTCGACGAGCAGGCGGGCAACTACCTCGCGTTTTTCAGCAGCTTTGATTACCTGGATCTGGTGGCTGGCGAATTTGAACGGCTGTTCCCGCAAGTGCCGATGTGGACGCAATCGCGCGGCATGGACGAGGGCGCGCGCCGGGCGTTCATCGACCGGTTTGCGCCGGGTGGCGCGGGTGTTGGGTTCGCGGTGCTCGGTGGCAGCTTTGGCGAGGGCATTGATCTGCGTGGCGACCGGCTTGTTGGTGCATTTGTCGCGACGCTGGGATTGCCTCAGGTGAACCAGCGCAATGAGCAGCTCAAGGCCCATCTTGAAGCGGCGTTCGGGTCGGGCTATGACTACACCTATCTGTATCCGGGGATCCAGAAAGTGGTGCAGGCGGCGGGGCGGGTGATCCGGACGCAGGAGGATCAGGGCGTGGTGTACCTGATCGATGACCGGTTTGCACGCGCGCAGGTGCGGGAGCTATTGCCAGCCTGGTGGCGGGTTGTCATGCCGGACTCGATCCGGCATCCATGACTTCAGGGATCTATGCAGATGACGGAAATCTCAAATCCTGCAACGACCTGAAACTGCGCTTCGCACCGGTCAACGGATCCGTGAACGCAATGCCCTGCGCAAGGAGCCGAAGCGGATTGCCCACATCATCTCCCGCCTGCCCGAGCAGCTGCGGATAAATCCGGTCCCCCAGAATGGGCAAACCCAGTGCAGCCATGTGCACCCTCAACTGATGCCGCTTGCCGCTGGCGGGTCGCAGAAGGTAACGCGCCCACGCGCCCTGCGTTTCCAGCAGCTCGATGTCTGTTGTTGAATTGGCGACGGCGCCCGAACCAGCATCGGCTTCGCGCATCTGCATGAAGTGTTCGCTGGTGACCAGCCGGCTGCTGCGCGTGAGCGGGAACGCGATCCGCGCGTCGAAGGGCGCAATCGCCTCGTAGCGCTTGTCCACTTCACGCCTGGCAAAAATCGCCTGATACCCCGCGCACATCGAACGCTTCTTCGCAAACATCACAACACCTGCGGTCTCGCGGTCGATGCGGTGAATCGGCGTCAGTTCAGGTTCGTCCAGTAGCCTGCGAAGGCGCACGAGCAGGGTCTCCTGCAGGTACTGGCCCGATGGCGTTACCGGCAGGAAGTGCGGCTTGTCAGCGACGACAAGCAACTCATCTTCGAACAGCACGGCTGCTGTCGCTGCGTTCACCGCTTCGTTTGCAACGGTGCGGTAGTAAAAGAGCTTGCCGTGCGGCACGTACGCCTGCGCCGGTGTGACGGCATGGCCCGCCGAATCCAGCACGTCGCCGCTGGACATGCGGTCTATCCATTCATTCGCGCTGATCGCAGGAAACCGCTCCACCAGAAAGTCCAGCACGCACATCCACGGACCTGCAGGCAGCGAGACCTGGCTCGCGCCAACGCCGTCGCGCACCGGCAGCATGCTTACTGCTCGCCTGCAAGCGCGAGGCGGCGCGCGCGCTGCAACCGCCACTGCCCGTCGGGCTCGCCCTGGTACACGTCTTCCAGCGTGGTCGATGTTTCGTGCAGCTTCGTATCGAGCGCGACGCGGTTGTCGAAGACAAAGCATTCGCCGGTCCAGTCGCGCTGCGCGTCAGGCATCTGCTGGAAGAAGTTGAGGATGCCGCCTTCGAGCTGGTAGACCGGCATATCCATCTCGCGCATCCAGGCGCTGGTTTTTTCGCAGCGGATGCCGCCGGTGCAATACATCGCAACGCGTTTGCCCTGCGCTTTCCACTCGTCCACATGCGCACGAACGTACTCGGGAAAGTCGCGAAAATTCTGCACCAGCGGATCGATCGCGCCTTCAAAGTGGCCGAGCCGGTATTCAAAGCTGTTGCGGTTGTCCAGCAGCACCACGTCGGGCTGCCGGATCAACTCGCGCCACTCCTGCGGGCTGACGTCGATGCCGGTCTGGCGCGCATCCACGCCGTCGATTCCCAGCGGCACGATCTCTTTCTTGACGTGAACCTTGAGCTTGGCAAAGGGGCGCGTGATGCAGTCGCTGCGCTTGAAAACCATGCCGCTGAAAGCGCCCGAAAACACCGCATCGCCCAGCAGTGCCTGCTCGACGCGCGTCACCACGGCCTGCGTCCCGGCCAGCATGCCGTTGATGCCTTCGGGCGCGACGAGAACGCTGCCGGTCACTGCACCCGGCCCCTGCGAAGCGAGCAATTCGCGCAGCGCCGCTGCGACCTGCTCGGGGTCGGCCAGGGGAGAGAATTTGTAGAAGGCGGTGTGGACCAGGTCGTCGTTCGGATGCATGGCGCATTTTCCCATCAGAAGATGGACAGTCCCGTGCGGGCAGTGAACATCTCCAGCGCCTTCATGCCCAGCAGCGAATTGCCGCTGGCCTCCAGCGCGGGAGACCAGACGCACATCGTCAGCTTGTCGGGCACAACAGCCACAATGCCGCCGCCGACGCCGCTCTTGCACGGCAGGCCGATGCGAAACGCAAATTCGCCCGCTGCGTCGTAGGTGCCGCAGGTGAGCATCAGCGAATTGATGCGGCGCGTCTGGCGCTCGGAAAGCAGCGGCTCCCCTGCAAACGGGTGCGCGCCGTCGCGGCAGAGAAAGCCCGCAGCGCGCGCGAGCTGCAGGCAATTCATGCTGACCGAGCAATGATGAAAGTACGCATCGAGCACCTCGGACACATCGTTGTCGATACGGCCGAAGCTCTTCATGAAATTGGCAAGCGCCGCGTTGCGAAAGCCCGTCGATGCTTCCGATGCGGCAACCTCCTCGTCGAAGTGCACCGTTTCGCCGCACAGGCTGGACAGCAGCGCCAGCATTTGCGCTTTGGCGTCGAACAAGGTCACCAGCCGGTCGGTGACCGCGAGCGCGCCCGCATTGATGAACGGGTTGCGCGGAATGCCTTGCTCGGACTCGAGCTGCACCAGCGAATTGAACGGGTTGCCGGACGGCTCGCGCCCGATGCGCTCCCAGATCGCTTCACCCATCTCGCGCATGCCCAGCGTCAGCGAAAACAGCTTGGAAAGGCTCTGGATCGAGAACGGCGTGAGGCTGTCACCGGCGTGCGCTTCCTGGCCGTCGCAGGTACGCAGCGCAATGCCCAACTGCAGGGGCGACACGCGGGCCAGGGCAGGGATGTAGCTGGCAACCTGGCCCTCCAGGCCCAGCTGCGGACGCAGGCTTGCAACGATTTCTTCAAGAACGGGTTGGAAATCCATGGCGCATTCTGACGTGGACCGTAAGATGCGCGCAGGCAACCTGCCTGCAAACTGGAGAGAAATCATGACCCTGGATGAGTACAACGCAGCCGTGAAACAGATCATGGGCGAGCAACAGAAGATGGCCCAGGAGACGGCGCAGCTCGCCATGTCCGGCAAGGCCAACCCGACCAGCCCCGAATTCGCCCAGATCATGACCAAGCAGTGGTCGCTGATCCAGCAGATGGCCAAGCTCAATACCGACCTGATGATGGGCGTGATGTCGCCGAAAAAATAACGGCGCTCCGCTCCCGTGGTATTTCTCCCTCTCCCTTTGGGAGAGGGCCGGGGTGAGGGCCGACAGCTTCAACTGCGTTGCAGCCTCAAACCACCTCGTACTTCCCCCTGGCCACATTCGCCAGATTCACCCCTTCAATCCGCACCAGCCGTGTCGGCCCCGCGCGGCTGGGTGAATGCACTTCACCCTCGTTGTAGACGTGCGCGACGCCCGGCGTCAGCGAGTAGCTGTCCAGCGGGCTGACCTTGCCCGGCGCATCACCAGATGGCGCCTGCTTCACAGCCCAGTTGGTCATCACCGTCTCCCCATCGGCCTGACCATAGATCGCCCATGAAGGGCCGTGGTCGTGCGGTCCGCTGTCCTTTGCATCGGTGTAGCGATGCGCGAGGATGCAAAACCCCAGGTCCTTGTCTTCGTAGACGACCTTTCGCTCGGGCGATGCATCGTCGAAAAGCGACTCGACGAACGCGCGGTTGTTCAGTGCATCGCGCAGCAGACCGGCCACGATTTCACGGCCTGCGGGATTGTTCTGCGTGGCGAGCACGTCGTGAGCCTGGGCGGCAAAAGTAGCAAGTGTCTGGGTCATTGTGTGGATTCCTTTCGGGATGAGTCGTGTTGACGAACGGGTGGAGTGACTGCACTATAGAAGTTCAAGTCAACTTGAAGTCAAGAGGTTTTTTCATGGACATCGCACAGGTCGCCAAACGCTCGGGTCTCGCGGCTTCGACCTTGCGGTACTACGAAGAAAAAGGGCTCATCACCTCCATCGGACGTCAGGGCCTGCGACGCGTGTTCGATCCGGGTGTGATCGACCAGCTGTCGCTGATTGCGCTCGGCCAGGCGGCGGGATTCTCGCTGGACGAGATTGCGACCATGTTCGCGCCCAACGGCAAGCCTGACATCGATCGCAAGATGCTCGCCTCGAAAGCCGACGAGATCGACGCGCAGGTCGCGCGGCTCAAGGCGATGAGCAAAGGTCTTCGTCATGCCGCCGTGTGCCCCGCGCCAAGCCACAGTGAATGCCCGACGTTTCAACGGCTGCTGCTGGCCGCGGCTTCGGGTTCATTGAAAACAAAGTAACAGTGGTGAAGCGGTGGACAACGTCGGCTTGACCGACGGTGAATCGAGCAGTGCAGCCCGAATCGGAACTGAGTCTGTTCGCGGCGATCGAGTCACGTTGGCGTAGAGCAATCCTACAGATCGATATGACATCAAGTCTGCTCGGAAGGACTGGTGCTAGCCCAAAACTGAGACCCGTCAGATGGCACTCATGATGCCCAACAGTCTTCGAGCAACGGGAAAATCGGCCCAGAGCGCAACTGCGCTAAAAAATGCGGCGGGCATCACCACGACAAGTAGCAAGGCTGTGAGCTTCGACCAGTCGCTTCGAAATTGCGCGATCAGTTCTGGCAAAAAAGATTTGTTCATCGATCCCGTTCCAAATTTGCGCCACCCTGAATTCGCTAGGGACACACCAAGTTTCGTTTTGTGGCTTTATCAAACTTGACTGTAGGTCAACGATAGATAAAAACAAGAGCCCGCGGTTCCTAGGTGGAAACGCTGTCGTAAGGAATCGGGGTACAAGTGACTGCATTTGAAGAAAGCAGGACCGTGAATCTGGGCAATGGCTCTTAGTCCGCGTGGCACACGACCCGTGCGGGCTTGGCTCAAGATTGGATTTCGTAACTTTGAACTAACCGCGCGCATCGAGGCCTTATCTCGCGCGCCGATACGATCGCGTCCCTGCTATATCAAGGCATGGAAGGCGGACATTGGCACGCCGGTGAATACCGGTCAGCTGCTCGCCGACTTCGAAGCGCCTGAACACCACCAGCAGTTGCTGCAACCCCAATCCGAAGGTTGTCATGCCGGACTTGATCCGGCATCCACCGCGAAGCGGCCACTGTGCTTGATTAACGATGGATTGCGGATCAAGTCCGCAATGACAGCCAATTCGATCTAGCCGATCTTGTCCTGCGTCTTCGTCTCGAAATCCCCCGCGTCGTGCCGCTCCCGCAACTGGCTTGCGGGCTCGCCCCAAGCGCGATTGACCATGCGCCCCCGCTTTGTTGCGGGACGATCTGCGACTTCATTTGTCCATCGTTGGACGTGCTTGTAGCCCTGCACCTGCAGGAACTCACCCGCGCCATAAAGCTGCCCCTGCGCCAGCGTGCCGTACCACGGCCAGATGGCGATATCGGCGATGGTGTAGTGGTCGCCGGCCACGTACCTCGATTGCGCAAGACGCTGGTCGAGCACGTCGAGCTGGCGTTTGACTTCCATCGCATAGCGGTCGATGGCGTACTCGATCTTCTGCGGCGCATAGGCGTAGAAGTGCCCGAACCCGCCACCCAGGAACGGCGCGCTGCCCATTTGCCAGAAGAGCCACGACAGGCACTCTGCGCGGGCCGCGCCGGACTTCGGCAGGAACGCATCGAACTTCTCGGCCAGGTAAATCAGGATCGCGCCCGATTCAAAGACGCGGATGGGTTGTTCGCCGCTGCGGTCGAGCAAGGCAGGAATCTTGGAGTTCGGGTTGATCTCGACAAAGCCGCTGCCGAACTGCGCGCCTTCGTTGATATTGATGAGCCAGGCGTCGTATTCGGCGCCCTGATGACCCAGCGCCAGCAACTCCTCCAGCATCAAGGTGACCTTGACGCCGTTGGGCGTGCCCAGCGAATAAAGCTGCAGTGGATGCGCGCCGACGGGCAATTCCTTCTCGTGCGTGGGGCCGGAGACAGGGCGGTTGATGCTGGCGAACTTGCCGCCGCTGTCCTTGTTCCAGGTCCAGACGGGAGGGGGTGTGTAGGTGCTTGGATCAGACATGCGATGAAGTATAGGGAGCGCACCTGAAACCCGCAGGGAGCGCACGTTAAGCTTGTGTTCTTCACATGACCACCATCTCGCAACTTCGCCAGCGCCTGCTTGCTTCAGGCGCCAACCCGCGTCACGCGCAGCGCGTGCTTCGCCTCTGGGCGAATGCGCTGCCGCAGGACAGCGGCAGTCGCAAGCTTGAAGACTTCATGCCCCGGCAACTGCTCGATGCGTTGCCCGCACTGATGAGTGAGTTCAACGCACTGGCAAGCATCGCATCGCAGCACCCCGGCGCGGACGGCTCGCAGCGATTGCTGGTGGAGTTGAACGACCGGCAGACCTGCGAAAGCGTGTTGCTGCTGCGAGGCGGCCTTTGCGTGTCGAGCCAGATCGGATGCGCGGTCGGCTGCCGTTTCTGCATGACAGGGCAGGGCGGCCTGGTCAGGCAGATCGGCAGTGCCGAGATCGTCGCGCAAGTGGTTCTGGCGCGCACGCTGCAATCCGTCAAGAAGGTCGTGTTCATGGGCATGGGCGAGCCCGCGCACAACCTCGCCAATGTCATGGAAGCCATCGAATTTCTAGGCACGGCGGGCAACATCGGGCACAAGAGCCTGGTGTTTTCGACCGTGGGTGACGAACGCGTTTTCGACGCGTTGCCCCGCAGCCCGGTCAAGCCCGCGCTCGCGCTCTCATTGCACAGCACGCGGGCCGAGCTGCGCGAACAGCTGCTGCCTCGCGCACCGCGAATCACCCCTGATGACCTGGTTGAAGCAGGGGAGGCCTACGCGCGTGCGACCGGCTATCCGATGCAGGTGCAGTGGACCCTTCTGGACGGCGTGAACGACACGGCAGAAGAAGTCGACGGCCTGGTGCGCCTGCTCAAGGGCAAGTACGCCATCCTCAACATGATTCCGTACAACACCGTGCCGGGCCTGGGCTATCGGCGTCCCTCGATGGAGAAAGCCGATGCGCTGGCGCGCGAACTCCACGCGAGGGGGGTGCTCACCAAGCTGCGCAACTCAGCAGGACAGGACGTCGATGCGGGTTGTGGCCAGCTGCGGGCGCGGGGCACTTTGTACGTCAGCGAACAGACGATGCGGTGACCAGCGCGCATGGTGTTGGCAAACCCAACACAGAAAGTCTTCATGCTCGCTCTCGTCTATCACGGCCCAGGCCAGAAACAACTCGATGAACGCCCCAAGCCGGTCATCCAGGGCGCCACGGATGCCGTCGTGCGCGTCACCAGGACAACGATCTGCGGAACCGACCTGCACATCCTCAAGGGCGATGTGCCCACCTGCAAGCCCGGCACCACGCTGGGTCACGAAGGCGTCGGCATCATCGATTCGGTCGGCCCCGGCGTCGTCACCTTCAAACCGGGCGACAAGGTATTGATCTCATGCATCAGCGCCTGCGGCCGCTGCGAGTATTGCCGCAAGGGCATGTACTCGCACTGCACCACAGGCGGCTGGATACTGGGCAACAGCATCGACGGGACGCAGGCTGAGTTCGTTCGCATACCCCATGCCGACACCAGCCTCTATCCGATTCCCGATGGTGCCGACGAAGAAGCACTGGTCATGCTGAGCGACATATTGCCCACCGGCTTCGAATGCGGCGTGCTCAACGGCAAGGTGCAACCGGGCTCAACCGTTGCCATCGTCGGCTCGGGGCCCATCGGCTTGGCCGCGCTGCTCACGGCCCAGCTTTATTCACCGTCCGAAATCATCATGATCGACCTGGACGACAACCGGCTGGCCGTGGGCAAGCGCTTTGGCGCGACGGCCACGGTGAACAGCACCGACGGCACGGCCGCGAAACAGGTGATGGCGTTGACGGGCGGGCGCGGTGTGGACACGGCGATCGAGGCGGTGGGCATTCCGGCAACCTTCACGCTGTGCGAAGACATCGTGACGGCAGGCGGCACGATCGCCAACGTCGGCGTTCATGGTGTGAAAGCCGACCTGCACCTGGAGCGGCTGTGGTCGCACAACATCACGATCACCACGCGGCTGGTCGATACGGTGTCGATGCCGATGTTGCTCAAGTCCGTGCAGTCAAAGCGCATCGATGCGACGCAACTCATCACGCACCGCTTCAAGCTCACCGCGATCCTGGAGGCTTACGACACGTTCGCGCGCGCAGCAGACACCAAGGCATTGAAGGTGATCATCGAGGCGTAGCACTCATGTGCTTTGGCCTGTTGCCGTTACTTCGCGCCGATGCGGTCAAAGCCGGACAACACCACCACGATGGCAACAGCTGCGACCGGACCCGCAAGGGGATGCAGCAGCGATGCGAGCACAGGCGCCACCAGGATCAGGTGACGCAGGCCCCAGCTGTACAGGATGCCTGCGCGGCGCACATAGGCGGCACCGGCGGTCGCCCACTTCTGCCGGGCCGGCGACTCGACCGGCATACCGGCAATGAAGCCCGCATGGTTGTAGTAGCGCACCGCCATGGCAGAGCACACCAGCGAAGCGAACAGCAGTGCGAGCAGCAACAGCTCCAGCACCAGCCGGGGCGTGATGCCCGGCGTGGCGTCCTGCGCGAAGGTCGCATGCAAGGACGGCGCGGCCAGCGTCACGGTGCCCATCAATCCCAGCACAGCCGTCGAGGCCGTCATGGTTGCCGACATGAGCGAGTTGCGCAGCGTCTGCACGGCCAGGATCTCGCTGCCCCTGGTTTGCGACACCGCCGCAAACCATTCCTCGCGCAGCGTGGCGTGGGCTGTACGGGCCACGCTATCGGGGCGCCTGCGCTGCGCAACGGCCAGCGCGCCCTCGTAGCCCAGCAGCACGACGATGGTCGAGAGTGTTGAGAGCCAGACGAGGTAGCTGTCCATCAGGGCAGTTTATGCGGTGCGCGGCACGGCCGAGTGCTTGCGCCGCTCGAACAACTCGAACGCGCCCATGCCAGCGAGCATCGCAGCGACAAAGACCAGCGCCTTGGGCTCGCCCATGCCGAGCGCGACCAGCCCTGGGCCCGGGCAAAAGCCCGCCACGCCCCAGCCGATGCCAAACAGCACGCTGCCGCCCACCAGCCGGCGGTCGATCTCGCGCGAATTGGGCAGGCGCATGGCGGCGCCCAGGATGGAAACGCTGCGCCTGCGTGCCAGCGCGAATGCGATCACGCCCACGGCGATGGCGCCGCCCATGACGAACGCGAGCGAAGGGTCCCATGCGCCCGCGAGGTCGAGGAATCCCTGCACCTTGGCCGGGTCGGCCATGCCGGAGATGAGAAGGCCGATTCCGAAGACCAGGCCCGCGAGGAGAGAGGTAAAGACAAGCATGTTGATCCTTCAGGTGGCTGTTCAGATGCCGAGAATGTGACGCATGACGAAGACGGTGGCAAAGCCCGCGCCCATGAACGCAGCCGTTGCCACCAGCGAACGCGGCGACAGGCGCGAAAGCCCGCAAACGCCGTGGCCGCTGGTGCAGCCTGCGCCGTAGCGCGTTCCCACGCCCACCAGCAAGCCGGCAAGCACAAGAGCGCCGAAGCCCGCATCGATCCGGGGGACAGGCAAGGCAGCCACCAGCGCATAGACGAGCGGTGCACCCACCAGCCCGACCATGAAGGCAACGCGCCAGCCAATGTCGCCCTTCACGGGTTTGAGCAAGCCGCCCAGCACGCCGCTGATACCGGCAATGCGGCCGTTGAGCAGCACGAACATCGCGGCAGCAAGACCGATCAGCGCGCCACCGGCCAGCGCGGACCACGGGGTGAATTCATTCCATGCGATTGTCATTTTTCATCCTTTGGACAGTAGAGGTCATAAAGCACCGAGATGATTTCGATCAAGTCGGGATCGGCGATTGCGTAGATGATGTTCTTGCCTTCGCGGCGCGTGCTCACAACGCCTTCGCTGCGCAGAACGCCCAGCTGCTGCGACAGCGTCGGCTGGTGGATGTCGAGCTTGACTTCAAGGTCGCTCACGCACATTTCGCCTTGCGACAGCTGGCACAGCAGCAGCATGCGTTCGACATTGGCCAGCAGTTTCAGCGTGCCGACGGCCTTGCCCGCAGCGGCACGCAGCGCTTCGGGGTCGAGGATGAGTACAGGTTCTTTCATGAGGGATGCAATTGAGGCGGGTTGATTGAACAGGGTTGCAGATAATATATCAAGTAATATAATATCCGTCAATAGATCGAAACTGCAAAAGGAAATGCGATGAACCAGCCCCAAATCAGGACCGAAGCCTTCTTTGACCCGAACACATGGACTGTCAGCTATGTGGTGTGGGACCCCGCCACCCGTCGCGCGGCGGTGATAGACCCTGTGCTCGACTACGACTTCAAGTCCGGCCACACCAGCACCACGTCAGCCGACCAGGTGCTCGCGTGCCTGAAAGACAAGGACCTGACCCTCGACTGGATCCTGGAGACGCATGCCCATGCGGATCACCTGTCCGGCGCGCGCTACCTCCAGCAGCAGGCCGGCGGCAAGATCGCCATCGGCGAGAACATTCGCGTGGTGCAGGGTGTGTTCAAGAAGCTCTACAACCTGGAGCGCAATTTCCTGCCCGACGGCAGCCAGTTCGACCACCTGTTCAAGGACGGCGAAACCTTCATGATCGGCGGCGTGCAGGCCACGGCCATCCTCGTGCCGGGCCACACGCCCGCCGACATGGCCTACCTGATCGATGGCTCGGTGTTCGTTGGCGACACGCTCTTCATGCCCGACGTGGGCAGCGCGCGCGCGGACTTTCCGGGTGGCGATGCGCATGAGCTGTACCGGTCGATGCGCAAGCTGCTTGCGCTGCCGCCCGAGACCACGATGTACGTCTGCCATGACTATCCGCCCGTGACGCGCGACGCGGCCTGGCAGACGACGGTCGCTGCTCAACGCGCGGGCAACATCCACGCGCGTGACGGCATCACCGAAGAAGAATTCGTCGCGATGCGCAAGGCGCGCGACGCCACGCTCGATGTGCCCACGCTCATCCTGCCGTCCATCCAGGTGAATGTCCGCGCCGGACAATTGCCACCCGCCGACGAGAACGGCGTCTCTTACCTGCGCATTCCGCTCAATGCGTTGCCGGTACATCGATAAGGAACCTGCATGCCTGACATGTCGTGGCTGAACCAGCCGACGCGCCATCTTTTCTTCACCGGCAAAGGAGGTGTCGGAAAGACGTCGCTTTCGGCGGCCACGGCGCTTGCGCTTGCCGACTCTGGCAAGCGCGTCCTGCTGGTGAGCACCGACGCAGCCTCGAACCTGGACGAGATGATGGGCATCGCCCTTCGCAACTCGCCGGTTCCTGTGCCCGGTGCGCCCGGCCTGTCGGTCCTGAACATCGACCCCGATACGGCGGCCGAGTCCTATCGCCAGCGCGTGCTGGCGCAGATGGGGACCGATGCGAATTCGTCAGAACTGGCCGAAGTGCGCGAGCAACTCTCGGGTGCCTGCACCACCGAGATCGCTTCTTTCGATGAGTTTGCATCGCTCCTGTCAGGAGACGGCGCCCTGTTCGATCACGTCATCTTCGACACCGCACCCACCGGGCACACGCTGCGCCTGCTCAGCCTGCCCAAGGCCTGGAGCGGTTTCCTGGGCGGCAACGACAGGGGCGCTTCGTGCCTCGGGCCGCACTCGGGGTTGAAGATGCAGGAGGAGCGATTCAATGCGGCGCTGGCTGCATTGAGCGATCCGGCGCAGACGACGGTGGTGCTGGTGACCCGCGCCGACAAGGGCGCCATTGCCGAAGCCGCGCGCACCAGCGATGAATTGCGCACGCTGGGTCTGAACAACCAGCGGCTGATCGTCAACGGTGTGTTCCACGCCAGCGACGCGGGCGATGCGGTTGCCGCATCCATCGAAGCGCTGGAGCGCGAGGCGCTGGCAAAAATGCCCGCCACATTGGGCGCACTGCCGCAGGACCAGGTGCCGCTTCGCGCCTTCGACACGGTCGGTCTGCCAGCGTTGCGTGCCCTGCTTTCGGGGGATGCGGCGAATGCGGAAAATGCAACAGCCCGGCCTGCCATTGCAGTGACCCCGGTTCAGATCGACGACCTCCAGGATCTTTCCGCGCTGGCCGACGAACTGGCCGCCGCGGGGCGCGGGCTGATCATGGTCATGGGAAAGGGCGGAGTCGGCAAGACGACCGTTGCTGCGGCCCTGGCCATCGGGCTGACCCAGCGCGGCAAGACGGTGCACCTGAGCACCACCGACCCGGCCGCGCATCTGGCAGTGACGATGCAGGGCGAGGTGCCGGGACTGCGCGTGGACCGCATCGACCCCAAGGTCGAGACGCAGCGCTACATCGACAAGATGATGGCGGCGAAGTCGCCCGGCCTCGATGCGCAGGAACAGGCGCTCATGCTGGAAGACCTGCAATCGCCCTGCACCGAAGAGGTCGCGGTGTTCCATGCGTTCTCGCACATCGTCAGTGAAGCGCGAAGTGCATTCGTGGTGCTCGACACCGCGCCGACCGGGCACTCGCTGCTGCTGATGGACGCCACGGGGGCCTATCATCGGCAAATGATGCAGGCGTACGAAGGAACCGGCAAGCAAGCAGGGGCTGCGCGCGTCATCACGCCCTTGATGCGGCTGCAGGATGCGTCATACACCCGAATCATCCTGGTGACCTTGCCCGAGGTGACGCCCGTGTCGCAAGCGGCGGCTTTGCAAGACGACCTGCGCCGCGCCGGCATCGAACCCTATGCATGGGTCCTCAACAAGAGCGTGATCGCCGCAGGCACACGCGATACCTTGCTGCGGGCGCGGCTGGAGGGCGAGCGCAAGCAGATCAAGAGAATGTCGGGCGGATTGGCCCGGCGGCTGTTCGTCCTTCCATGGCTCACCCGTCCTCCCGTCGGAGTGACCGAACTGTCAAAGCTGGTGACGCCCGCACAGTAATGGCGCAGACCGGGCAACCAGGCGATCCCTCTGTAGCCTCCGTCGACGATCTCGCACGTTCGCTCGACTCGGACCTGGAACTCGGCCTCACGGCGGTTGAAGCTGCGCGCCGCCTCGCGAACGACGGCGAAAACGAACTCATCGCCGTGGCGCGCACCCCCGCGTGGCGCCGGGTGCTGGCGCAGTTCCAGGACCCGCTCATCTATCTCTTGCTGGCCGCGATTGCGATCTCGATCGCCGCATGGGTGTTCGAGGGCATGTCGGGCTGGCCGGTGGACGCGATCGTCGTGGCCGCCATCGTCATCCTCAACGCAGTGCTGGGCCATGTGCAGGAAGCCAAGGCGCACGACGCCGTGGCCGCGCTCGCGCGCATGAGTGCGCCCACGGCTTCGGTCGTGCGGGGCGGGCAGGCACAACGGGTGCCGAGCGCGAACCTCGTCAAGGGCGATCTGCTGGTGCTCGCCGAGGGCGATGCCATCGCAGCCGATGCCCGCCTGGTGCAGGCCGCATCGCTGCAGATACAGGAAAGCTCGCTGACCGGTGAGAGCGCCGCCGTGCTCAAGGACATTGCGCCGCTCGCGGCTGCTGCGGCGCTGGGCGATCGGCTGAACATGGTGTTCAAGGGCACGTTCGTCGCCCAGGGCACCGGTCGTGCGCTGGTGGTTGCCACCGGCATGGCCACGCAGATGGGCTCGATTGCCGGAATGCTGGCGACCACAGAGCAGCAGCGCACACCGCTGGAAAAAGAAATCACCCTGATCGGGCGGATGCTGGGTATCGCGGTGCTGGTCATCGCGGTGGTCGTGGTTGCCGCCGTGCTCTTCATCTACCGGCCGGACAGCGTCGCAGGCGTGGTGGGTGTCTTGCTGCTGGGTGTGGCGCTCGCCGTGGCCGCGGTGCCGGAAGGCCTGCCGGCGATCTTGTCGGTGGTGCTGGCACTGGGCGTGCAGCGCATGGCCCGGCACAACGCCATCATCAAGAACCTGTCATCGGTCGAGACGCTGGGCGCCACCACCGTGATCTGCTCCGACAAGACCGGTACGCTGACCCGGTCCGAGATGACGATCGTGCGCGTCATGACGGCCTCTGGGTCGACCGAGGTGACCGGCGTCGGCTACTCGCCCGAAGGCCAGGTGGAGCACAAGGGGGCCAACCTGCAATCGGGCCTTGTGCATGCCGAGCATGTGGTGCTTTTGAGCGGCGGCAGCCTCGCGGGCAACGCATCGCTGCGGCAACTGGCAGATGGTTCCTGGGAAGTCCACGGCGATCCGACCGAGGCTGCATTCCTGGTGGCCGAACGCAAGCTGGGTGCGACCGAGCGGCGCGAAAAGCGGTTCGACCGGATCGCCGAGATCCCGTTTACCTCCGAGCGCAAGCGGATGTCGAGCATCGAGATCGACCATGAGCATGGCGATGAGCGCGTCGTCATCTGCAAGGGCGCGCCCGATGTGCTGCTGCGCCTGTGCACGCGCGCGCGGGTCGGCATGGAAGTCGTGGCACTCGACGACGCGCTGCGGGCAAGAGTGCTGAAAGACGTCGACACCCTGTCCGATGCAGCCTTGCGCACATTGGCCGTTGCTTATCGCCCGCTAGGCCCCGACGAGGACCTGGAAGCGGCTGAACTGCTGGAGCGTGACCTCATTTTTGTTGGCACCGCCGGCATCATCGATCCGCCCCGCGAAGAGGCCGCAGTAGCGATTGCGCAGGCCCGCCGCGCCGGTATCCGCGTCATCATGATCACGGGCGACCATCCGCGCACGGCGGCTCGCATTGCTGCCGACCTCGGACTTGTGGATGCCGGTGCAACGGCATTGACCGGCATCGAACTCGACCAGCTGGACGAAGCGGGCTTTGCGCAAGCCGTGCGAGAGACATCCGTGTTCGCGCGCGTCGCGCCTGCGCACAAGCTGCGCATCGTGGGCGCGCTGCAGGCCGACGGAAATATCGTGGCCATGACCGGAGATGGAGTCAACGATGCGCCGGCCCTCAAGGCGGCAGACATTGGCGTCGCGATGGGTGTGACGGGCACCGAGGTCGCCAAGGGCGCGGCGCGCATGATCCTGGCCGACGACAACTTCGCCACCATCGTCCATGCGGTGAGGGAAGGGCGCGGCATCTTCGACAACATCCGCAAGTTCCTGCGATACCTCTTGTCGTCGAACATGGGCGAGGTGCTCACCGTATTTCTGGGCGTGGTGGGCGCCGGCGTGATCGGCCTTGCCGCGCCGGGCGGTGCACCGGTTTTGCCTTTGCTCGCCACGCAAATCCTCTGGCTCAACCTCATCACCGATTCATGGCCTGCGCTGGCGATGGGCATAGACCCTGCGGGCGACGACGTGATGGCGCGCAAGCCTCGCCACGCCGGTGAGCGCGTGATTGATGCGGATATGTGGAAGGGTGTGGTCCTGCTGGGTGCGGTGGTGGCGGTGGTGAGTTTGCTCACCATGGACATGTACCTGCCCGGCGGCTTGATCGAAGGCGACCGCGACCTGGCCAACGCACGCACCGCAGGTTTCACCGTGCTGGTCATTGCCCACCTGTTCAATTGCTTCAACGCCCGGTCGGAGACGGCCAGCGCCTTTGAAAACCTCACGAGCAATCCGTGGCTGTGGGCTGCGGTTGCGCTGTCGGCTGTACTGCAGGTCGGCGTCGTCCATCTTGAAATATTGAACGTCGCCTTCGGCACTGCGCCGTTGTCTGCGCACCAGTGGCTGGTCTGCCTGGCGATGGGAAGCGCCGTCCTGTGGGTCAGCGAACTGCGCAAATTCATCAACAGGAGATCAGCATGATCAAGAAGGCCGGATTGTTTATCGCGATGGCAGCGCTGCTCCTGGTGCTGTGGATGCCGGCGGCCAAGGGGCTACCGGCAGCCGGGCAGGTGATGCTCGCGGTGCTGGCGTTTGCGGTGATCGTGTGGATGACCGAGGCGCTGGACTATGCCGTGAGCGCGGTGGTGATCGGCGCGCTGATGATCTTCCTGCTGGCGTGGGTGCCCGATGCGGCAAAGCCTGCGGGCGCGGACATGGGCACCGGCGCAGCGCTCGCACTGGCGCTGTCGGGCTTTTCCAATAGCGCCGTGGCGCTGGTGGCTGCGGCCTGCTTCATCGCGGCGGCCATGACGGCCACCGGCCTGGACCGGCGCATCGCGCTGCTGGTGCTGTCCAAGGTTGATGCGCGCACCAACCACATCGTGATCGGCGCGATGGTCGTGGGCTTTCTGCTGTCGTTCATCGTGCCCAGCACGACGGCGCGGGTGGCGTGCCTGGTGCCCATCATGATGGGCTTCATCCTGGCGTTCAAGGTGGACAAGCGCAGCCGCTTCGCGGGCTTGCTGGTCATCACGGCTGCGCAGACCGCGAGCGTGTGGAACGTGGGCATCAAGACCGCCGCCGCGCAGAACATGGTGGCCATCGGCTTCATCGAAAAGCAGTTCCAGACCAGCATCACCTGGCTGGAGTGGTTCGTGGCGGGTGCGCCGTTCTCCGCGCTGCTGAGCATTGCGGTGTACTTCATCATGACCCGGTTGATGAAGCCCGAAATGGAAGAGATCGCAGGCGGGCAGGCGGCGATCCGCGAGCAGCTCGACGCCATCGGCAAGA
Source organism: Caenimonas sp. SL110 (assembly GCF_001044395.1). Classification (GTDB taxonomy): domain Bacteria; phylum Pseudomonadota; class Gammaproteobacteria; order Burkholderiales; family Burkholderiaceae_C; genus Ramlibacter. The sequence continues at coordinate 1,543 of NZ_JANU01000006.1, read as the reverse complement.
CAACGGTGCGCGAGTGGAAGCTGCTGGCGATCGTGCTGGTGCTGCTGGGCTTCTGGGCCACCGAGAAGGTGCTGCACGACTTCGACACCTCATCGACGACCATCGCCGCGATTGCGTTGATGCTGCTGCCGCGTGTCGGCGTGATGGACTGGAAGGAGTCGCAGCGCGGGTTTCCCTGGGGCACCGTGGTGCTGTTTGCGGTGGGCATCAGCATCGGCACGGCCCTTCTCAAGACCAGCGCGGCCGGGTGGCTGGCCAACCTGATCGTGCAGAACCTGGGACTTGCGCAGGCCAGTGCCTTCGTCATCCTGATGCTGCTGTCGCTGTTCCTCATCATCATCCACCTGGGTTTTGCGAGTGCCACTGCGCTGGCGTCCACCATGATCCCCATCATCATGAGCGTGCTGCTGGCCGTGCAGACGCCGGGCATCAACGTGATCGGCATGACGATGCTGCTGCAGTTCGTCGTGAGCTTCGGCTTTATCCTGCCGGTGAATGCGCCGCAGAACATGATTGCTTATGGAACCGACACCTTCGATGCGCGCGACTTTGTGCGCACGGGTCTTGTCATCACGCTGGCGGCGATGGCGCTGCTGGTCGTGTTCGCGCTGACCTACTGGCCCTGGATGGGGTACATGACCAAGCCTGCCTGACGATGCCGCTGATCTTCCTGAACAAGCTGACCGGCCGGGACCGCACGCAGCGCGCGAACCGCCAGTTGGGCGGGTTGCTGGCGTTCGTGGCGGGTGCGATCAATGCGGGGGGCTTTCTGGCGGTGCAGCGGTATACCTCGCACATGACGGGCATCGTCTCGGCGATTGCCGACGACCTGGTGCTGGGCCAGATCGGGCTCGTGCTGGCCGGAATCGCGCTGCTGTCTGCGTTCATTGCGGGGGCGATGTGCACTGCAGTGCTGATCAACTGGGCGCGTGGTCACCGGCTGCACAGCGAGTTTTCGTTGCCGCTGATCGTGGAGGCAGCGCTGCTGCTGATTTTTGGAGTGCTGGGCGCCAACCTGAACACGCTGGTGGAACTGTTTGTTCCGACGACGGTGCTGTTGCTGTGCTTCATCATGGGGCTGCAAAACGCGGTGATCACCAAGATTTCGCGCGCTGAAATTCGCACCACGCACATGACCGGCGTGATCACCGACCTGGGTATTGAACTGGGGCGTCTGGTTTACTGGAACAGGGGCAGTCGCGCAGCCGGTCCTGTGCGAGCCGACCGTGAGCGGCTTGTGGTGTTGTCCACGATCTTTGCGCTGTTTCTGGTCGGCGCCATCGTCGGTGCGTGGAGTTTCAAGTCGATCGGCTATGCGGCTGTGCTGCCGATAGCCACCGTGCTGGTTGCCATTTCGGCGATACCGCTATTCAGGGATTTTGTGGAGCTGAGGCGGACGAGTTCCTGACGCGAAGCTAGCTGCCGCTTCGCGGTGGATGCCGGATCGAGTCCGGCATGACAGCCGGGTATTTTGGCTGTCATTGCGGGCTTGACCCACTAGTGTCCGGAGATACATTCTCATTTGAGCGCTAAGTCTTTGTCG
>NZ_JANU01000059.1 GCF_001044395.1 Caenimonas sp. SL110 | reverse complement strand
ATCGGTCTGACTTAAACCAAACAGCCTCCACGAGATCCGGGGTGGTTCAAACACCTTTGGCGAGGTGCTCGACTACTTCAAGACAATTACGTTGGGTCTGACGGCGACGCCTACCGACATCATCGATCACAACACCTTCCAGCTCTTCCACTGTGAAGACGGCCTGCCGACCTTTGCCTACACCTTCGAGGAGGCCGTGAACAACGTTCCTCCGTACCTCTGCAACTTCCAAGTCATGAAGATCCAGACGAAGTTTCAGATGGAGGGCATCAGCAAGCGGACTATTTCGCTGGAGGACCAGAAGAAGCTGATTTTGCAAGGCAAGGACATCGAGGAGATCAACTTCGAGGGCACGCAACTCGAAAAGCAAGTAATCAACAAGGGCACGAACACGTTGATCGTCCGGGAGTTCATGGAGGAAGCAATCAAGGACTCCAACGGCGTGTTGCCTGGCAAGACCATCTTTTTCTGCGCCACGAAGGCGCATGCGCGCCGCATGGAGGAGATCTTCGACAAGCTGTTCCCCCAGTACCACGGCGAACTGGCCAAGGTGCTGGTCTCAGACGATCCGCGCGTCTACGGCAAAGGCGGCCTGCTCGACCAGTTCACCAACAACGACATGCCCCGCATTGCGATCAGCGTCGACATGCTCGACACCGGTATCGATGTGCGCGAGATAGTCAACCTCGTCTTTGCCAAGCCGGTCTTCTCGTACACCAAGTTCTGGCAGATGGTAGGGCGAGGCACTCGGCTGCTGGAGGCGAACAAGCCCAAGCCATGGTGTCCTGAGAAAGACGTCTTCCTGATTCTGGATTGCTGGGACAACTTTGATTACTTCAAGCTCAACCCCAAGGGCAAGGAACTGAAGCCGCAACTGTCATTGCCGGTACGGCTGGTCGGACTTCGGCTCGACAAGATCGAAAAGGCAAACGACAGTGGTCTGCCTGATATCACCGATCGCGAGATCGTCAAACTCCGCTCTCAGATTGCGGTGCTGCCCAAAGAGTCAGTGGTGATCAAGGAGGCTACTACGGCGTTGGCTCGACTCGAAGAAGAAGACTTCTGGATCAGCGTCACGCACGAGAGGCTGGAATTCTTGCGTGCTGAGATCAAGCCCTTGTTTCGCACCGTCTCCGACGCCGATTTCAAGGCCATGCGCTTCGAGCGCGATCTTCTTGAATACTCGTTGGCGTTGCTGAGTGAAGAGAAGGAGAGGGCGGAGACGATCAAAGAGGGCATCGTGGAACAAATCAGCGAGCTTCCGCTCTCGGTCAGCTTCGTAAAGCAGGAAGAGGTGCTGATTCGCGCAGCGCAGAACGCGCACTACTGGGCCAAGGCCGATGAAGACTCCTACGACGACTTGGTTGCGAAGCTTGGCCCACTGATGAAGTTCCGAGAGCAAACCACCGGCCAGGACCAAATGCATCTCGATCTGGCCGACGAGCTGCACAAGAAGGAATGGGTCGAGTTCGGACCGCAGCATGAAGCGGTGAGCATCACTCGCTATCGCGAAATGGTCGAGTCGCTGATTGCCGAAATGACCGAGCACAACCCAGTGCTGCAGAAGATAAAGAACGGCGACGCCGTGAGTACCGATGAAGCCGATGCACTGGCCGCGCTTCTGCATGAAGAACATCCGCACATTACCGAGGCGTTGCTTCAGCAGGTCTACAAGAACCGCAAGGCACGGTTCATCCAATTCATACGTCACATCCTGGGTATTGAGGTACTCAGAAGCTTCCCGGACCAAGTCGGCGCTGCGTTTGACCAGTTCATCCGGGCTCACACCACTTTGTCTAGCCGCCAAATGGAGTTCCTTAACTTGTTGAAGAATTTCATCGTCGAGCGCGAGAAGGTAGAGAAGCGAGACCTGATCAACACCCCCTTCACGGTCATCCACCCCCGGGGCATCCGCGGTGTGTTCAGCCCCAGCGAAATTGACGAAATCTTGCAACTCACCGAACGGTTAGCTGCATAGCACACAGGCACCCCCATGCTGCAAAACAACCCTGAACTTAGAAGCAAGATTGACCAACTCTGGAACAAATTCTGGAGCGGTGGCATCAGCAACCCACTCACGGCCATTGAGCAGATTACCTATTTGCTGTTCATGAAGCGGCTGGATGAGTTAGACCTGAAGCGCAAGTCAGACGCCGAATTCACGGGTGAGAAATACTCCTCGAAGTTCGATGGCAAGTGGATTCCGCCGAGGTTCAGGGCCAATCTTCGTGACGAAGACTCGCCAGAGGAGCGCCTGAAGAAGTTGGAAGACGAAAAACGGTATGCGATCGAAAGGCGCAGTTTGCGCTGGAGTGAGTTCAAATTCGTCAGCCCGGCAGATCGGATGCTGGAGCACGTGCAAGACAACGTGTTCCCGTTCCTCAAGGACCTGAACGGCGCGGAGTCTAACTTCACCCACCACATGAAGAACGCTGTGTTCATCATCCCTAAGCCAGCCCTGCTGGTGGAGGCGGTGAAAACCATCGACGAAATCTTCGAGGTGATGGAGAAGGACTCCAAGGACAAGGGCCAGGCGTTCCAGGACATCCAGGGCGACGTCTATGAAATGCTGCTGTCCGAGATCGCCACCGCCGGCAAGAACGGCCAGTTCCGCACCCCGCGCCACATCATCAAGCTGATGGCCGATCTGGTGCAGCCGCAGCTGGGCCACAAGATCGCCGACCCGGCCTGCGGGTCCGGCGGCTTCCTGCTCGGTGCCTACCAGTACATCGTCACGCAACTGGCTATCAAGGCCGGCACAACGAATCTCACGCCCGATGAAGACGGCTTTGTCCGCACATCGCTCGCTGCGGCCCTCACCGAGAAGGTCCAAGCCATTTTGGCCAGCTCACTGTGGGGCTACGGCATCGACGCAACCATGGTGCGTCTGGGGCTGATGAACCTGATGATGCACGGTATCGACGTGCCGCACATTGATTACAAGGACACCCTCAGCAAGAGCTACACCGAGGAATCCGAGTACGACATCGTGATGGCCAACCCGCCCTTTACCGGAAGCATCGACAAGGGCGACATCAACGAAAACCTGCAACTGGGCACCACCAAGACCGAGCTGCTGTTTGTCGAAAACATCTATCGCCTGCTGAAGAAGGGCGGCACGGCTTGTGTGATCGTGCCGCAGGGCGTGCTGTTCGGCTCCGGCGGCGCTTTCAGAACGCTGCGCCAATTGCTGGTCGAGCGTTGCGACCTCAAAGCCGTCATCACCCTGCCCAGTGGCGTGTTCAAACCCTATGCCGGGGTCAGCACCGCCATCCTGCTGTTCACAAAGGTTTGGGGGCCGAAGGACAAAGTGGACAAGCCCGCCACCGAACACGTCTGGTTTTACGAAATGGCCGCCGACGGCTATTCGCTGGACGACAAACGCAGCAAGCAGGAGGGCTATGGCGACTTGCAGGACATCGTTGTCAGATACCACGCCCGCAGCCAGGCCGCTGACACCGACCGCACCGCCAAATGCTTTTTGGTGCCACGCACCGAGATCGCAGACGAGAAGAACAATTTCGACCTTTCGCTGTCCCGTTACAAGGATGACGTGTTCGAGGAAGTTCACTACGACTCGCCGGCCGTTATTCTGGACCGGTTGATCCAGGCCGAGGTGGGCGATGTGGATGAGGCGGAGCTTGTAAAGGTGAAAAGCGGGATCGTGCGGCAGCTGCTGGAGCTGAAGGGAGTGGTGGGATGAGTTGGGCGGCCAAACCCCTTGGTGAAATCTTGGATCAGTCTGGTCGCCACCGTGCTGGTAGTCAGGACCTTCCAGTGCTTTCAATCACAATGAAACATGGCTTGGTGGACCAAGCAGACAAGTTCAAGAAGCGTATTGCCAGTTCAGACACGTCGAACTACCGCATCGCATATAAGAATGAGCTTGTCGTCGGATTCCCAATTGACGAAGGCGTACTGGGATTTCAGACCAAATATCCAGCGGGAATTGTGAGCCCGGCCTACGATATCTGGAGGCTCAAGAACGAGGCGGATTGCCACATTCCTTATCTTGAGCGCTATCTGCGGTCGTCCCAGGCCAGAAGTCTTTACGCGTCGCGCATGCAGGGAGCTGTCGCGCGTAGACGGAGCCTAACAAAAGCAGACTTTCTTGATCTCGAAATCCCATTTCCTCCCCTGGCCGATCAAATCAAGATTGACCATCTGCTCGGAAAAGTGGAAGGGCTGATCGCCCAGCGCAAACAGCAGCTGCAACAACTCGACGACCTGCTCAAGAGTTTGTTTCTTGAGCTTTTTGGGGACCCTATGCGCAATGAGAAAGGCTGGGAGAAGAAGACTGCCATTGACTACGCAGATTGCATTGTCCCTGGACGAGATAAGCCGAAGACATTTAGCGGAGGAACACCATGGGTTACAACTGGTGACCTGCAGCCCCTCGGAGTTACGGAGAGATCGCGCGGCGGAATCGGCTTGTCGGATGAAGAGATCCAAGAAGTCCGTGCGAGAGTTGTTCCGAAATCAAGCGTGCTATTAACCTGCGTTGGCGACTTGGGTGTTGTCAGTATCACCGGTAGTGACATGGTGATAAACCAGCAAATTCATGCCTTTCAAGTCTCAAAGGTGATGAGCGAGGAGTTTTTTATGTACTCCTTATGGTTCCAACAAAAGTACATGTATCAGAACGCCTCGCAGACGACGCTTCCTTACATGAACAAGACTGTCTGTAACAGCACGCCAATGATTCGTCCTCCGAAGGATCTTCAAATCCAATTTTCGGAGGCAGTGAAAAATGTCTATAGGATCAAAATCCCCTGCCAACAAAGCCTCGCCGATCTGGAAACGCTTCACGGCGCGTTGAGCCAACAGGCCTTCAAGGGCGAACTGGATCTATCGCGCGTGCCGTCGCCGGGCATACGCGCTGAAGAAGAGGGACCTGTGGCAGTAGTACCCTTACACAGTGCCACCCTCCAAAACCTGGCCGTCAACCTGCCTGAGAGCGACAACCCGTTCGCTGCGCAGGAGAGCGCCGAGGCGCGCGTGGGTTTGATCGCGCAGTGGCTGGAGGCCTATCGCGGTCAGTTGGGCCGCACGCCGTTTTTGGTGCAGCACTTCATGGCGGCGGTGCAAACCCGGCTGGCAGAAATGCACCCGGACAACGACTTCGCGCTAGGCGCCAACGACTACGAGCACATCAAGGCGTGGGTGTTCGATGCGCTGGCCGATGGCACTCTGACGCAGGGGTTTAATGCCGCGGGCAACCATATCGAACTCAAGGCTGTACAGGCGTGAAATTGCTGCGCCTCAAAATCACCGACCCAGCCGGCTTTCGCAGCTTGCCCTTTGGTTTTGAGCATCATTTCCGCACTGAATGGAGTTTGCAGGACGAACTAACAGAGCCCGAAGCTTTTGCGCCCTTTGTGTGCGCTGGTTCTAATGGGAGCGGCAAGTCCAACCTGCTCGAAGCGCTAGCGTCAATCTTCTTTCAGTTGGAGATCCTGCGTGTGCGGCGCAGCTTTCTGCCCGAGCTATTGCAAAACGCGGATCAGGGCTTTTTTCCAGCGGCGTTTGAGCTGGACTACCTAATGCGTGTCCCGCCCGAATACATCCGCCCGGATGGCCCGGAGTGGGCTCGGGTCGCCGTCTGGAAAGCCCCTGGCGAGTCTGTGCGCTTCCAGTGGGCGAACCAGAGCGCCTTTGATACGGACGTTTATGAGGCATTCAAAGGTGGTCATGCCGACATTCTGTTGCCCCAGTACGTGCTGGGCTACTCGTCCGGCGAGAACGAAATTCTCAGCCTGCCGTTCTTCAAACTGCGCTTTGTGCAGTTCGACGAATACTGGAATTCGCTGCACCGGCAGTTGAGCTATCCCGGCCACCCGGACACACGGCTGGCCTATTTGGATAACGGCTTTAGTCAAGCGATCTTGCTGTGCAACCTGCTATTTCAGGACCATGCCACGCTGCAGCCTTTCCGCGAGGATATCGGCATCGAGGCGCTGCGGGAGTTTCGCATCATCCTCCGACGCAGCATCCCCATTGCGCCGGACCAACTCGCCGACTTCGCCAGCGAGGACCACAACCAGCGCCAATCACTTGATGACATCGTGGCTAGCAACCCCGCCTTGCGCGCGGAAACGGATGACGCCGGCGACCGACACTACCGCCTGAACCTTATGCAGTTGATCGAGGGCGATGAGAAGTCCTCGCTGATAGTGAGCGCTCTCAAGCGCTGTGCGACATTGAGTTACGTCGATGCAGCCACCGACACGTTGGTGCTCGACTACTGGGTGAATGACGGTGTCAAGCAGGCGTTTCGTGAGAACTTCGAAGGCTCGCCGCTGGCCCTGTTCCAGGCGTTTCAGGTACTGCTGACGCTTAATCTTTATGCCGTAAGCGATGCGCTCAAGGCCGATCTGTACCGTTCAACTAGTCACTACGTCAGTGAGACTGTGCCAACGCTGGCGTCTGACCAGCGCATCATGCGTTTCAAATTCGTGCGCTTTTCCAAACAGGGCGTGACGCGATCGATGATGCTCAAGGAACTGTCGGACGGCGAGCATCAGTTGCTGCACAGCCTCGGCTTGTGTCTGCTATTCCGGGGGACTAACAGCCTATTCCTACTCGACGAGCCCGAGACGCACTTCAACCCGAATTGGCGCGCTAACTTCATTACCCGCCTGCGCCAGTGCCTATCCGATTCGGGAAAAGTAGGGCAAGAGATGCTGATCACCACGCACTCGCCTTTCCTTATCTCGGATAGCAAACCGGAAAAAGTGCTGGTCTTCGAGAAGGACCGAGAGAGCGGATTAGTCACGATCAGCCGCCCTGATTACAACACCCTGGGCGCATCCATCAACAAGATCACTATGACGACCTTTGGTAAGCGCGAGACGATCGGCGGCCACGCACAAGAACTGCTGGGCGAACTGCGCGCCCGCTTTGAGCAGGGTGGCGAGAGCAAGGAAGAACTGATCGCAAAGATCCAGAAGCAGCTCGGTGATTCGGTGGAAAAGGTACTGTTGATCCAGGCAATTCTTGCTAGCGATCAGACGGGCCCCGAGGAGGTGACGGCCTGATGTTGTTCGCCTACACCTATGTTCCACATCAGATGGAGCGCATGCATCGCTTCATCAATTTCATCGTCTACCAAGTTTGGTGCCGCGCACCGAAGGCAGGTGCCTTTTCCTTGGACCTTTTTGACGCCAATCCGCCACTCAAAGAGGTGATGACATCGTTTGCCTACGGCGATACGCAGGCTGGCGATCGGTTCTACGCACAGGTGCAGGCCATTTATGAAAGCTTCTCAGGCTTGCCCCGGCGTGAGATCGCGCAGTTCAAACGGTGGCATCAGGGCAACAACAGTCTGGAAGACTTGTGTGCCAACGGGCCGAGGGTGCATCTCGCTCGCTATGTTGACATTGCTGCTTCACATCCTGTCCTCAGCGAACAACTGGCAGACTTTTTCAAGGGCCTGTACTCGGACTCGCTGCTGAGCCTGGCGGCGCTGAGAGACAAGATCGGCGACATCACCAGTCACTACAAAGCCTTTGTGCGGAAGAACAATGGGGACAAGTGTCCATTCTGTGGAATTAGCGACCTTTTGGGCGAGTACCACTCAAGGCGAGAGGCGTATGACCACTACTTGCCCAAAGCGATATACCCGTTTAATTCCATTAACTTCCGAAATCTTGTTCCGGCGTGCCACCACTGCAATAGCAGTTACAAGACCAGCAAAGATCCAGCGTTCACGCCAAAAGATCCTACCCGTGCTGCGACGAGGCGGAAGGTTTTCTTTCCCTTCTCGAAGGCTCACCCCGGGATCGATATCAAGGTGACTCTGACGCGGGTAGACCTCCAGACGATGACGCCTGCGGAGGTTGACCTCTCCTTCGGCCCGGCAGGAGTTGCAGATCAAATCGAGACTTGGAAAGATGTGTACGGCATTGAGGAACGTTACCGAGCAAAGCTGCTCGGTGTCGATGGAACGGCGTGGCTTGTTGAAGTGTTGGATGAATGGCGCTGGAATGAAAAGTCTACTGGCGCAGAAGGCAAGCCGCCAGAAAAGTACCTCCAAGATGTCAGTCGGCACACTCAAAAGTCGCCATATGCCAACGGCAACTTCCTGAAGCATAGCTTCCTACAAGCCTGCAAGGCTGTTGGCTTGTTCGATGCTGGCAAGCTGGGTGTCGCAGCTCCATAACTATGACTAGCACTGGACCTCAATCATGGCTCGCAAATTCCACGACCGCGATGTCACACGCCTCTTGTTAGCGGCGCAAAGATGGATCGAGCGTTGCCTTTGGGCGGATGGATCTTTGCTGAGCGATCGCTCGCTCTGGACCCCACCTCTGATTGAGGAGTTGCGCTCGGCCTTCGTCGACCATCTGGATGCTGGCGACGACGACTTCATGACCAAGTTACGAGGTCAGATGGAGGCAGCGAGCCCAGCCGGCCGCCAATTGATGGCTGAAATGATGTGGGTGCTCCTCTTGTTTCCGTCAAATGTCGGAGCCGAGAAGAAGCGCCAGCATGTTCGTGACGTCTGGTCGTGGTCTGGGGAGACGCTCCCGCCTGACAACCCGATGCTCGAATCTGAGGTAGTGCAGGGAGTTGGCTCTGCGGGGACCGCCTACAACAACCTGCGGTGGAAGGAGCTGGCCTACCTGATTGCACTTGCCCAGTCGATGAAATCGAAGTCGACTTCGGATCGCAAGTCGATCTTTGAAGACTATGAACGATTCGTGGAGTGGATTGAATCAGTGCAGCGTGATGGCGATCGGCAGTTCCGCCACATGCTGCGCTACTTCGCCTATCCGGATCGGGTTGAGCGCATGTCTTCCAATCGAGACAGGATCTCTGTGCTGGAGGGTTTCAAGGTCGCATCGCGGTCGCAGTTGAAAGGTTGGACGGATCGGCAGCTTGATGACGCGCTACTCAAGCTGCGGCGAGACTGCGAGGCGAAGTACCCCGGCAAGGCGCTGGACTTCTACGAGCCGCCGCTGGAGGCGCAGTGGCGCTCAGCCAAACAGGATGAGGAGCTGGTTGCAGTACCAGTAGTCCAAGAGCCGTCGGCTGCGGAGTCATCGAAACAGAAGGCTGCCGCCACACCAGTCCCGCAGATGGCGGCACCGACGAACTTGATCGTGTATGGCCCCCCTGGGACCGGCAAGACTCACTGGTTGCGAGAACGCTTCAAGGACTACACCGACGCCCCCAACGACGTCGACCCCGAGAGCTGGCTACAGGAGACCTTGACGGTACATGGCTGGCGCAGTGTCATCGCGGCGGCACTGGCCGACCTGGGGCACCCGGCAAGGGTGCCAGAGATCCGAGCCCATCGGTGGGTCCACGCGAAGGCAAAGCAACGCGGCAGGGCGCCGGCCGGCGTTCAGGCCACGCTGTGGGGATACCTGCAGGAGCACACACCAGAGACCAGCAAGACAGTCAACATCAGCATCCGCCGGCCACCGTACCTTTTCGACAAACGCGAAGCTGGCGACTGGCAGCTGATACCTGGTTGGCAAGAACAGGATGATGAGTCAGCGCAACTTTGGCGGACGTTGAAGGCCGGACCGAAGGCAGCCACGGAAGCCATCCATCGGTACAAGGTGGTGACTTTTCACCCCTCGTTCACCTACGAAGACTTCGTGCGTGGAATTCGGCCGGTCAGGATCGCCGAGGATGGAGCAACGCAGTTCCGCTTGGTTGACGGCAAGTTCAAGCAGATCTGCGACGAGGCGCATGCGAACCCTGGCAAGCGCTACGCGCTGTTCATCGATGAAATCAATCGGGCCAACATCGCCAAGGTTTTTGGCGAGCTGATTACGTTGATCGAGCCGGACAAGCGCGCGGTGTTTGACGCGCAGGGACGCTTGGTCGAGGGTCTGGCAGTGCACCTGCCGGGTGAGGAGCAGGCAGACTCAGCTGAGCGGCCGTTTGGAGTGCCAAAGAATCTCGATATCTACGGCACGATGAATACGGCGGATCGCTCGATCGCGCTCCTGGATGTTGCCCTGAGGCGGCGCTTCCAGTTCGAAGAGCGCGGGCCGGACTATGAAACGCTGGCCACCGTCGTCGAAGGTGTCCAGCTTGGTTCGCTGCTTAGGCGGATCAACGACCGGTTGGAGTACCTGCTAGATCGCGACCACCGCATTGGCCACGCCTACTTGATGAAGGCGCAGACCCTAGACAGCGTTAGGGAGGCGTTCGCAAAGCAGTTGATTCCGCTGCTGCAGGAGTACTTCTTCGACGACTTCTCTCGCGTTGCTCTGGTGCTCTCAACGACAGGGGATCAGGCGTTCGTGAAAGAGGAGCAATTGAGCTTCGGTGGCCTGTTCGGGTGCCAGCAACTTGACGGGGGCCCAGGGGATCGTTCGCGCTTCATTGTTACGTCGCCAGCAAGTTGGACAGCCAGCGGCTTTCGCGGCATCTATGAAGATGCGCCTGGGGTGATCCCAACCGCCTAACCAGCAGCAAATGACTGCCGCGTCCGCGAGGTTCCTAACAGCGCTGGAGCACCAGCCTATCCCCATCACTGCCGAAGGGGTTGGCGGAAGCCTGACCCCGGCAGAGGCTGAGGCTCTCGCGCAGATCGGCGAACTAAGGCGCGGATTCTGCGAGCTGGGCCACCGAAAATTAAAGCTCGCGCAGTACTGCGGCGTTGTCAGTCTGGGCGGGCGCGTCTTGGAGGTTCTGCCAAAGACTCAAGGCGGCAACGACACGGCGGAGCAATGTCGCGGAGTTCTGCTTCGTCTTCTGAAGCTGACCGACCGCTTCCCTCAGTTTCAGCACCTCCCTGCAGGGCAACATCTGCGCCGCGCGCCCCTACTCGAAGCCTTCATTGCCGCGTTCTTTGATTCAGTCAGCAGCGTCCTTCGCGGTGGCCTGCTCAGGCAGTACCAGGAGCACGAGGAAGATTTGTGCCTCGTGCGTGGCCGTATCGTGGTCGGACGGCAGATGGGCGTTCACGCGAATCGCCCCGACCTCATCGCTTGTGCGTTCGACGAACTGACTGCCGACAACGTATGGAACCGCGTGTTGAAGAAGGCGATTCGGGTCACCAGGCCATGGATTCGCAGCGTTGAACTTAACCGCAGATGGGTTGAGCTTCTGGGCGTTCTCGATGAGGTCAACGATGGACAGCTCACACCGGTAGAGGTGGTTCGGCTCAACTTCGATAGGCGCGCCGAGCGCTACCGAACGGCGATTGACTGGGCCCGTTGGATTCTGGCGCTCTTGGCGCCCGCGCTTAGAGCAGGTCGAAACGAAGCCCCGGCGTTGCTGTTTGACATGAACAAGCTGTTCGAGTCGGCTGTGGCAAACACCTTGCGACGACAAGCGAGCCGACATCCCGACCTACAGGTGCTGACTCAAGATTCCACTCGCACACTGGCCATGGTGGCAGCGGCAGGTCGGGATGAGCCGAGCTTTGCGCTCCGGCCCGATCTTGTGATTCAGCGAGGCTCCGAAGTCGTGGCGATCGCAGACACGAAATGGAAGCTCCTGGAGCTGGATCGCAAAGGTCGACAAGTGCCGAGCGAAGCGGACATGTATCAGATGAACGCGTATGCCACTGCTTTCCGATGTACGGAGCTGGCGTTGATATATCCGCGGCACCACGGGCTCATTGCAGCCGTCAACACCGAGTTTCGACTGCCGCCGATCAATGGGGTCGCGGCCACCGTCCGCATATTGTGTGTCGACGTCGATGACGACCGCCTTCCGCTGCGGATGGGTGATTTGACCGGCATTGTCGGCCGGCTACTGTCTCGCCCTTGAGACCGACGCCTTTTGAACGTCACCTAGTTCATTGCAAAAATGGTTGAGCGAGCAACTCAGGAAGATTTCAGAACAACGCCTGATGCTCTCTGCAGTACTGAAGTCCCCCGAAACGCTTTTCGTTGTTCCAGCAGAACTTCCCTTCAGGAAACGTGATCTTCGAACTACAGTGAGCGCAAATAAGTTTCCGCGCCAGTGGCTGGCTTTCACCCCCAGAAGATTGAGCAGCCACAGAGAGGACCGGCGATTGCGCCCCGATGTTAGTCGCCGGTGCAGCTACCTGTTCGCCCTTCACCGCCGGCGTCGCAGCCCGGCCACGAGGCTGCATAAAGTCAGGCAGGTCCAATAGGTTTGCGGGCCGATGTTGTCGCATGAGCATCTCGCCCCACTCCTTAACCGTGTCCAGTGACCGAACGTTCACGACCATCTTTAGTGCACCGGCGAAACCCACGGTCTTCTCGACAAACTGACCATGCCAGGTCGGAAACTGGTCGGCCTTGATCACGTTGCTAGTGTCGAAGATCTTAGCTGGGGGCCGCTGGATGATGGCCTTGGGGTGAAGCATCACCAAGTGGTGGCAATCAATTGAAGCACCGGTGCGATTAGCAATGCCCAAAGTCGATAACAGTCGCTTCAGAATGCGTTCGTGCCGGCGACTCTGCTCAATCGGAGATGGAATGCCGAATCGGTCATCATCGTATTCAGCGGTGAACTCCCCGTGATCGTTGATCGAAAGACTTCCCCCGTAGTTTTTTGTCTCAATCAGGTACATGCCGAATCCGCGATTGATGATCAGGTGATCAATTTGTGCAACGTCGCCATCCACGACGAACCGCAAATCGTGCAAGACGACGTGGTTCTCGCCTCCCTTGAAGTACTGATCAAGGTAGTAGGCAGAATCCCGCTCGCCCTGAATGCCTTTGCGGAAGCGCCCGAGTTCTTGACGAAGCCATGTCTTTTGCTTTGCATCGAGCAACGGCGACTTTTGCAAGTCCTCAAGGAGGGAAAGGCGCTTGGATTTGTCGTCGGCGGTTTTTAATAGCAATTCAGCCTCCTGAATGTTTTTGTAGTGCCGCAGCTTATCGCCGCAGCAGTGCGCGGACAACTGTACGGCCAAGCGTTGAAGGGCTGGGGGAAGTTTCGTATTACCGCTCTATCGCTAACTTCCTAAGCGCACGGTTTGGGGCTAGACTAATCGTGCGCCCAGGCTTCTGGGACCGCTGTCGCGCAACGCGCAGCATCATCGGCCGGATAACCGCCGATGCCCGCTCTGAGCTGTAGGCCATCGGGGACAACCTTAACTGGAGTCCCTGATGAAAATTCTTCACCGTTCTAGACTCGCCGCATTCCATTTGCAAGGTGGCCGATGCTTCTACTGCGGGTTCGAAATGTGGATGCACTTACCCCATGAACTGATCCAGCTATTCGGCTACACCCGACGTCAGGCCAGACAATTGCAATGCACTGCCGAGCATCTAGTGCCGCGATGTGAGGGTGGAGGTGATAACCAAAGTAACATCGTCGCGGCATGTCGGCGTTGCAACCAAGCGCGACACAAGCGAAGCGACCCTCCAAGTCCCGAGCGGTTCGTACAGATAGTGCAGGCACGGCTCGCGCGCGATAGGTGGCATGCGTTTCAAAGACTGCCTGCTAAGGCCGGGCAGCTGATGCACCTTCGTCCACAAGTCGTAAATCGTCAGACCTAAGCCGTCTGCTGGACAGTTTTACAAGGACGAATGAATTCTGAATTGGGATGTCAAAGCCCAATCCGGATTGCTGTGGATCACCCCTCGATTGGGCGATCGTGTCGCCCTAGAGCGAAGTATTCCTTCAAAGCGGCATGCAGTTCTCTATCCGTTTCTAGTGAGCGAAGAAGTTCGACGCTAAGCGAACGCACATCCTCGCGCGATAGAGCGATTGCCTGGCGACGAGATCGTCCAGAATGCAAGTTCAGCCAAATGGAGGTGCCTTTGGCGGCAGCCACCTTTGACATTGGTGTCACCGTGACCTCGACGTCATCCATCTCATAGTCGCGGTAGCGAAGCCTGCTCGTTAGAAACTGTTTGGTAATTCGCGCCATATCAGCCTCCGCGTATCGTCTTCGATCAGAGCTTACACAGGTTCTACATCGCCAATCTGCGCATTCAGATCCCCAGCGGGTCACACTGCTGACTCCACGCGACCCGGAAGTTTGGGTGAGGTGGAGAATGTCCCTCAGCTACCCCAAGGGGAGATTTCGGCCAAAGCATTGCTTTACTCGTTTTGGCGGAATCTGAAAAGTCACTACCGATGGCCGTGGGCATTGCTTGGACCTTGCTACACCGCTTGTTCCAGCAATTCTGCGCCTGGATTGCCGTTTTCTAACCAGTCGAAGGCGAAAACGCGTCCCCAACGCTTTAGCACGACGAAACGTTCCTCGGGTTTGAAGTGAAATCGCTTGCTTGCTGTGAAGCGCGTTGACCCTGTACTCAACCTAGTACCGCTCGGCAGTAGAGATTTCCGGCTTCTGACCCTGTACCCGGATTTGGGACCGTTCAGTTACAGAGAAATTCGGCATGATGAAAGCCCCCCAGGAGCATGTTGTGAAGAAGAGCAAGTTCACTTGACCTGCCCCCTCCCGCCGGAGCCCTGATGTCCAGCATCAACATCCGCGATTCGGGCGCTTCATTCGAGTGAGCGAAGATCAAGGCATCCGCCGACCTCTGTGCATCATCAGATGCCGGAACTCATCGGCGGCTTTTGGAGGGAAAGATGAAGAAGACTACATCGTTGTTAGTGACTGTCGTGGTTTCGGGGGCGGCGCTTGCGCAGAGTTTGCCCCCCGTCGAGTATGTCAATGGCGCACCGCAGTGCCCCCGCGATCTGGACATCAAGAACATGGAGACTCGCTTGAGCGCCAGAATCGTGCCTGCGGACAATGCGGCAGCAGTGCGACAGGAACTGGCGAAAGCAGCTCAGTGCAGGAGGATGGGGCTCAGTTACGGTCCGGATGACTGGAAGCGAATGAATGCCGTCACGCGAGGTGATAAGTAATCGCAATCGCGCCTTGCGAGCTTGGACAACCTGATCGCCTCAACACGTATCACGTTCGACTGAACAACTCCGCCGGCTCAACCCTCAAAGCCTTCGCAAACACCTCAATCGCATCGAGCGACGGATTGCCCGTCCCCCGTTCCACGCGCGACATATAGCTGCGCGCATAACCGCACTTGTCCGCGAACGCTTCTTGCGAGAACCCCGCGGCCGTCCGAAGCTCTCGAACACGTTCACCAAACCGTTGACGTAGATTTTTTGCCACGGATCGACTCTCGCGGCTTGTACACTATTAGGCCACGCACTAATCGTGACATTGGTGACAGGAAAATTGATGGCAACCGCGACAAATTTCTTCCCGCCCCTCCACCCGCTGGAAGAAGACCTCACCATCCTCCAAGCCCTGTCCATCCTGCGCTCGCGCTTCCAGCGCCGCGATGTCTTCGACAACCCATCTTCCGTCATGCACTTCCTGCGCCTGCAGGCCCAGGGCCTCACGCACGAAGTCTTCGCCGTGATGTATCTCGACACGCACAACCGCCTGATCGACTACGAGCCGCTTTTTCGCGGCACGCTTTCACAAACCGCTGTGTACCCGCGCGAGGTGGCGCGGCAGGCGCTGGCGAAGAACGCGGCTTGCGTCATCCTTCATCACAACCACCCAAGCGGCATGTGCCTGCCCAGCAAGGCCGATGAATCGCTCACGCAAACGCTCAAGCTCGCCCTCGGCCTCGTCGAAGTTCGTGTGCTCGATCACATCATCACGAGTGACTGCGGTGCGATCTCGATGGCGGAGTCCGGGCTGCTCTGATTTGCCCTCATCGCACTGCAATGAGGAATTCTTTGAGCAGTTCGTTTACTTCTTCATGTCGCTCTTGCTGCACCCAATGACCGGCGCCTTCGATCAGGTGGGTGCCGCGATACCGGGTGCAGATCTCGCTCATACGCTCCAGCGCACCGGGCGATTGGTAGGTTCCCCAATCTCTCGCGCCTGAGATGAACATCGCCGGCACGTCGACGGTGCGCTCCGAGAAGGCCTTCAGCTCACCGCTGAAACGCGGGTCGGTGCCGACGCGGTAGCCCTGCAAGCCGCCCTGGAACCCGGTGCGTCCGTACTCGTCGCCATAGACGGCCAGTTCGGCGTCGGTCAGCCAGGCGCAGCGGGCGATCTCGTTGGCAGCGGGCATTTCCCGGGCGACGGTTTGCGCCATGTCCTGGCCCAGCTCCATGACGTAGTACGTCGGCAGCCGGGCCATTTCGCTGGCGGCCCACGAAGCCAGCGGATACGGCTCGTTGCCGGGCCAGTCGCCGCTCTTGACGTGGAAGTACGCCCGCATGAAGTCGTGGACGCCTTGCGGGCAGTGCCACATGTCTGCATTGGCATTGCGTGTCGAGTAGTACCAGCGGTAGTGCTGGCGCGGCGTCGGCAGCGCTGCCAGCGTCTCAGGCAGACCCGAGAGAGGCAATGTGCCTTTGGGCGGGGCCCCGGAGGTGCCCTTGGGCAGCATCGGTGCCCCGGGGAAGGCGGCGCTCATGAGCACGACCGAGCGGAAGACATCGGGGCGCAGCAGCGCACACCAGGCGGCAACCACAGCGCCGTAGTCATGTCCGATCACTGCGGCCACGCTGTCGTAGCCCAACGCCTTCACCAGCCCCACGGTATCGCTCACCCGGTTGATCAGGGTGTAGGGCATCAGGTCGTCGTCGAAGCCGACGCCTGCACCGCTGCTGCGACCGTAGCCACGCTGGTCCGGTGCGACGACGTGGTAGCCAGCCGCAGCCAGGGACAGGAGCTGCTTGCGCCAGCTGAACGCCAGCTCCGGAAAGCCATGCAGCAAGAGCACGCACGGCCGGCCGGGTTGCGCGAAGCCGGCCTCCAGCACGTGCATCGTGCAGCCGTTGTTGTTGTCGACCAGGCGCGAGCGCACGCCCTGCGGCAGGATCTCCTGGCCATAAAGCACGTCAGCATTCATCGGCTCTTGTCCTGCTGCATCCCGCTACCGCGCGCGATCAGGCGGGCACGTCTTCAGCGTGCAGTGGCATGCCTAGCTCGCGCAGCGCAGCCTGCACCTTTGCGATGGGGACCCTGCGCACCGAAACGCCTTCTTCCACCGCAATGGCCGCCGCGACGCCAGCGGCCTGGCCGATGGACATGCACGCCGGCATGTTGCGCGAACGCGCGTGCGCCTCGTGGTCTGCCGAAATGCAGCGCCCCGCAACCAGGAGTTGCTCGACGCCTTGCGGCACCAGGCAACGGTAGGGAATCTCGTACGGGGGCATGCTCTGGAAGTCGACGTCGCCGCCCTTGGGGTCGTGGATGTCCAGTGCCGAGTTGTCGGCGGCGATGGTGTCTTCGAACCGGGTCTCGCCGCGCGAGTCCGCACCGGTCAGGGTGTATTCACCCAGGATGTGACGCGTCTCGCGCACGCCCAGGATGGGCGATACCTGCCCGAGGCGGGCCGCCTCGAAGCCGGGGACGCGTTCCTTCAGGAAGCGGCACACGCCCTCGATCTGGCGGTAGCACTCCAGGATGGCGGCGGTGAATTCCTTGGGCGAAAACACATCCACTCCGAGCACGCGGGTGGCGTTCACGTACATCTGGCCGTCGGCGGTCTTGAGCGTGATGTTGTCGCGCTGCAGCTTCACGCCGGTTTCTTCCTGGAAGCGACGCAGCATGCCGTTGAAGCCCGTCAGCCACAGTCCATAGGCCAGGCCCGCCTCGTCCGGGGGAATCGCGCGCGCCGGTATGTCGTCGCAGGTGCGTGCCCATTCGGCCAGCCGGTTCAGATCGACGTTCTTCATGATGAAGTACATCGACACCGGCTGCATTTTTGCATCGGCCCCGCCGGAGCCCATGACGAAGGGCGCCTTGGCCTTGGCCGCCATGTCGGCGTCGGCAGAGCAGTCGATCAGCACCTTGGCGCCGACGAACTGGCGTCCGCCCTTGCCTTCGATGATCACGCCGGTCACCACGCCATCCTCGACAACCGGTGCTGAAACGAAGGTCTCGAACAGGATCTGGACGCCGGCTTCCACGCACAGCCGCGTCAGCAGCATCTTCATGATTTCCGGATCGGTCGGCGATGCGATCTTCACGCCACCTGTCTTGGTCGTCGCCATGTAGTCGTCGCCCGCGCCGCCGACTGTACGGGCGAGGTTCCAGATCTCCAGGGGGATGCCCCCGATGATGGCGCCCGAGGGCTTGGTGTTCAGCCCGAGCGTGAGGATGCCGCCCAGGGAGCCGAAGCGCTCGATGAGCACTACCTTGCTGCCGCGCCGCGCCGCGGCGATTGCTGCGATTGGCCCGGTCGTGCCGCCTCCGACGATGACGACGTCCGCTTCCATCAGCACCGGGGTCTCCCGCGCTGGCTCATTGATCTTGGTCCTGGTCATGCTGGTTCTTTCGTTGATGTTGCGCCCGGGCTCACTCCACGCGCGCGCCGGATTCCTTGATGGCCTTGGCCCACTTGGCGATCTCGCTGCGATTCCAAGCCGCGAACTGCTCGGGCGTATTGCCAACCACCTCGGCGCCCAGTGCACCGAGCTTCTCCCTGACTTCCGGCATGCGCAGCACGGCGACGAGGTCGGTGTGAATCTTGTCGACGATGGGTTGCGGCGTGCCGGCCGGCACCAGCGCCCCGATCCAGGACACCGCCTCGAATCCCGGCAACCCGGATTCAGCCATGGTGGGCACGTCCGGCAGCGACGCGGAGCGCTTCGCGCTGGTGACCGCCAGGGGCTTGAGCCGTCCGGTCTTCACATGGTTTGTCACGGCAACGATGTTGTCCCACATCAGCGAAACCTGACCACTGAACAGGTCGGTATAGGCGGCCGGCGTGCCCTTGTAAGCCACGTGGGTCACCTGGGTTCGGGTCTCAGCCTTGAACATCTCACCGGCCAGGTGGTTGGACGTGCCTACACCTCCCGAACCGAAGTTGAGCTTGTCGGGATTCGCCTTGGCGTAGTCGACGAGCTCCTTGACGTTCTTCACCGGCAGCGACGGGTTCGCCACCAGCACCAGCGGCGTCGTAGCCACCAGAGTGACCGGGGTGAAGTCCTTCAGGTAGTCGTAGTTCAGCTTGCTGTAGAGCGTTGTGCTGATCGCGTTCGCTACGGTTCCGAAGAAGATGGTGTAGCCGTCGTTAGGCGCTCGTGCCGCGATTTCACTGCCGAGATTGCCACCGGCTCCAGGCCGGTTCTCGATCACGACGGGCTGGCCCCACTTCTCTGACAGCTTCTGGCCGACGGTGCGGGCGATCACATCGGTGGCGCTTGCCGCCGGGAAGCCGAAGGTGATCTTCACCGGCTTCGTGGGCCACTGCACTGGGTCAGCGGCATGGGCGGTTAGCGCGGCCGCTGCGGCGGCGAGCGAAACGATCAGGTTCTTCACAGTCATGGGGTGTCTCCTTCGGTGGACCGTTTTACGTTTTCAATGAGCCAATACTACAGTGCTATAGAGCACATGTCAAAAAGGCAGTCGAGGTACCATACCGCCCGATGGCAGCCGAGATGAACCAAAACAGCGATTCCAACCAATTGATGGACCAGTACGCCCGTGCGGTCGTGCCCGGCCTGGCGAAGTACGCGCAGTTGCGCGAAACGCTAGCTGCGGCCATCCGCGGCGGCCACTGGAAACCCGGCAGCCAGCTGCCACCCGAGCGTGAGCTGGCGCGCCTCACGCGGTTCAGCCTGGGCACCGTGCAGCGCGCGCTGCGGGACCTGGCCGACGAAGGCCTGCTCGTACGCACGCAAGGCAGCGGCACCTATGTCGCCGAGAGTCGCGCCGCGATCGACTCGCCTCTCTACCTGCGTTTCCTGGGGGGGGAGGGAGAGCCCCGGTTTCTGCCCCTGTTCCCCAAAGTGCTGTCGCGCGAGCGGATTCATGAGCGTGGCCCGTGGTCCGAATGGCTGGGTCCGTCCGACGGTGCGGTCGTGCGGATCGCGCGCCGGATCAGCGTCAATGCGGAGTTCAACCTGTTCAATCGCTTCTACTTCCGCGCGGACGCCTTTCCCGGCATCGCAGCCGCGCCGCTGGAGACGCTAGCCGGCGCCAACCTCAAGCAGTTGCTCGGCGGGGAGAGCAACATGCTGGTGACCGAGATGCGTCAGCGCGTCTCCTTTGTCAAGTTCTCCCAGGAAGCTGCGGACGCTGCAGGCGTCAAGGCCGGCACGCGCGGCATGCTGCTGGAGAGCGCGGCGCTCGCCGGCCGCGAGCCGCTCTACTACCTCGAGTCATTCATTCCGCCAAACAATCGGCGCCTGGACGTGTCCGCCGCCTGAAGCCTCATGCTCATGCGGGCTTTGCGCTGTGTGACCTGTGCATCGTTGCGCAATTCGGATGTAATCCCGTTGCAATGACTTCAGTCCCACCTGCAGCCCCCGTATGCACCACGCTCCCCTGTGCCTTGTGTCGGGGCTCCCTGGCCACCGTCGTCGGCTCCCATGATCGCAATGGCGCGGCGCTGCGCACCGTCGCTTGCGAAGGTTGCGGGCTGGTCTGGGTCGATCCCCGGCCGTTCGATTCCCGCCAGTTCTACGAGCAGGATTACCGCCGCGCCTACAAGAACACATTCGAGCCACGGCCCAGGCATGTGCTTCGCGCGGGCCGGGTAGCACTGGACAGGTGGTCCAGGATCAAGCGCTTCCTGCGCCCGGGCATGCGTGTGCTGGACGTGGGCAGCGGCGGCGGAGAGTTCTCTTACCTGCTCACCAGGCTTGGGCTGCATGTCGTGGGGGTGGAGCCCAACGTCGGGTACGCGCAATACGCCCAGCGCGAATACGCCCTGGACATCCGGCGCGGCTTTATCGGGGATGTCGAGCTTGAGGCGGCAAGTCGCGATCTGGTGACGATCTGGCATGTCCTGGAGCACACGGAGGATCCCGGCGCGGTGCTCCGCAAGCTTCGCCACGTGCTGGCTGCGCAGGGTCTGCTTGTCGTGGAAGTGCCCAACATCGAGGCGACGTGTCAATCTCCCCGCAGCACGTTTCACGCGGCTCACCTTTATCACTTCAATGTCGCGACTTTGCAGGCGCTGGCCAGTTGCAATGGGCTGCAGGCGATTGACCATCGACTCTCGCCCGACGGCGGCAATCTGACCATGGTGTTCAGGGCGGCTGACAAGGCCGCCGCATGCGAATCACGCATCGAAGGCAATCACGAGCGCGTCACGCGTGTGCTCGCGGCGCACCGGCCGCTGCGGCATCTGCTTCGGCCCGCGACTGCATTACGAACGATCCGCCGCCTGGCGGGTGCCCTCGATGAGCGGCTCACCCTCTGGAAGGGAAAGCCGACAGGCAAGGTCGTGCTGGACGAGCTCTACGATCAGGCCCTGCGGCTGGGCCGGGTACCTGAAAGTTTCCCCGCGCTGCGCCTCGTCGGATGGGCCGCAGGTGCTGTCGCTGCCGCCTGGTGGCTCGAGTGTGAGCTGGTGGACGATGCGCACCAGTTCGCATGGACCACCGCGCAGGGGACGGCGATCTACTTTGCACTCCTGGCATCGGCGCTGGTCGGAGCATGGCTGGTCACGAGGCGCCGGTCGCCAAAGGACATGCGCCTGCGGCTCGGTGGCCTGAGCCTGATTCTGGCCCTGATGCCGGTCCTCCACTGAGGCTGACGGCCTCGCCCCCGCCCAAGGGCAACTGAGCGTCTGCGTGGCGCTGGTGCCTCTGAGCAAGTGGGTGCGGCCGAATAAGTAGGCTGCCAGGGC
This sequence comes from Caenimonas sp. SL110, assembly GCF_001044395.1. GTDB lineage: Bacteria > Pseudomonadota > Gammaproteobacteria > Burkholderiales > Burkholderiaceae_C > Ramlibacter. Next base: position 105,005 of record NZ_JANU01000059.1, on the reverse strand, counting down.
TGGTGGCTTCGTCCGACACCAACTTGAGCCTGCGGCGCTGGTCGCCCCGCGACCGCCGTCCTATCGTGATGGGTTCACTGCAATAACCCAACAAGGAAACATCCCATGAAAATTCTGATGGTGCTGACCTCGCACGACCAGCTCGGCGACACGGGCAAGAAGACCGGCTTCTGGCTCGAAGAATTTGCCGCTCCGTATTACGTGTTCAAGGACGCAGGCGCGCAGGTCACGCTCGCTTCCCCCAAGGGCGGCCAGCCGCCGCTCGACCCCAAGAGCGACGCGCCCGACGCACAGACCGATGCGACCCGCCGCTTCAAGTCCGACGCCGCTGCGCAGGCCGCACTGTCGAGCACCCGGATGTTGCGCGATGTGTCGGGCGACGACTTCGACGCCGTGTTCTATCCGGGCGGGCATGGTCCGCTGTGGGACCTGGCCGAAGACGCCGATTCGATCGCGCTGATCGAATCGATGGCCGCCGCAGGCAAGACCGTGTCTGCCGTCTGCCACGCGCCGGGGGTGTTGCGCCGCGTCCGCGCCAAAGACGGCTCGCCACTCGTGAAGGGCAAGCAGGTCACCGGCTTCACGAACACCGAAGAAGAGGCCGCGCAACTCACGAAGATCGTGCCGTTCCTGGTGGAAGACATGCTCGTCGAAAACGGCGGCAAGTACAGCAAGGGCCCCGACTGGCAGCCGCACGTCGTCACCGACGGCAAGCTGATCACCGGCCAGAACCCTGCATCGTCAGAGTCCGCTGCGCACGCTGTGCTCGCGCAGTTGTAGAACGAAATTATTGCGTCGGTGCGTTTGCGGTGATAACGTCCACCCCGACGCAGCAGTTCGCGTCCGCCGCCGAACTTGATTTCAATGTCGGTCGAGTGCCGATGAACTTGAGGTCAACGGAGCTGCAATGCGCCTGCCTGGATCTGCGTTTTCTGGACATTTTCTTGGCGTGCTCGCGGCAGCGGTGCTCGTTGCCTGCGGCGGTGGCGATGAGTTCGCAGCACCCGCCCCACCCGTCGCAGCCACCGGTGGGCCGCTCTCGGCGCAAGCACTCGCGAGGGCGGCCGGTCCCCTTGCCAGGCCCCTGGCGACGACCACAGCGCCTACCCCCACCGTCCTTCCTCCCACAACGCTCGACCTGGCAACGCCCGACCGCGTGACCATGGGCAGCATCGTCGTGGGCGACATGCGCTACACCGACGTGGTGGTCACCTGGGGGCAGGTGCTGGCAGGCGGTCTCGATACACCCAGGACCAGCTACAACGCCTATGACCCGGCGACCTACCAGATCACCCTGCCTGAGTTGCTGGTGGCGGGCACCACCTACACCAATGTGGTTTTGAGCGCGACCGGCCTGGTGAGTGTCGGCGGCGGTGCTCCCCTGGGTCCGCTGATCCCGAACGATCCCTTGTTCGGCGAGCAGTGGCATTTGCAAAACACAGGGCAGGCCGGGTTCAACGGCGTGCCCGGTCTTGCAGGCGAGGACCTGCGCGTGACGATGGCCTGGAACCACGTCACCGGCGCCGGCATCCGCATCGCCGTGGTGGACGATGGGCTGGACGTCAATCACGAGGATTTCCGCGTCATTGCCGGCAAGAGCTGGGACTACCGCGTCGACGCCTACGGCGATCCATCGTCAACCACTGGCAGCCACGGCACATCGTGCGGGGCGTTGGCGGCCGCGCGTGGGCAGAACGGCATCGGCGTCACCGGCGTGGCCTTCAACGCGAGCATGGTCGGCTACAACCTGCTGGCCGCCAGCATGGACCAGTTCGGGGCCGGCGCTGTCGTCAAGGACCTGGCCGACAACCACATCTACACCAACAGTTACGGCGCGCCCGATGGCACCGGCATGGCTCACCCGGCAAGCCAGGCCTGGCGCGACGCCATCGATACCGGCATCACGACTGGACGCGGCGGCAAGGGCGTGGTCTATACCTGGGCAGGTGGCAACGGCGCAGCCGCCGATCGCTCGGACCACGACGGGCAGGCCAACTACCAGGGTGTGCTGGCGATCGGCGCGCTCAATGACCAGGGCAAGCGGTCGTCGTACTCCGAGCCGGGCTCCAACATCCTGGTGATGGGATACGGCGGCGAGTTCTGCGACACCCATGCGGTGACTTCGGCCGACATCATGGGCGATGCCGGTTACAACAATGGCACGGGCTCCAAGACGGCAGACGCCTACAACGACTATGCGGGCATTCCCAACTACACGCGCTGCATCAACGGCACGTCGGCGGCCACGCCAGAGGTCGCAGGCATCACTGCGCTGATGCTGGAGATGAATCCTGCACTGGGCTGGCGTGATGTTCGCGCGATCCTGGCCACGACCGCGCGCAAGAACGATCCGACGAATCCGGGCTGGGTGACCAATGGCGCGGGTCTGGGCGTCAATCATGAGTACGGGTTCGGGGCCGCCGATGCCTCTGCCGCAGTGGCGACTGCTCGCACGTGGGTGAACCTTCCGGCGCAAAAGACGGTGGTGGCAAACCAGGCGACGCCTGCGCAGATCGGGTCCATCGCGGTCCCGCTGGCCAGCACCGTGGTGCTGGGAGGCTCGGGCATCAGCAAGCTGGAATTCCTCGATGTCACGGTCGATGCCACGGCGGCTGACTTCGGCACGCTGGACATCACGCTCACGAGTCCTTCGGGAACGGTGAGCACATTGAGCGCGGTGCACCAGTGCAAGGACACGAGCGACTCGAACAATCCGACCACGGTGCCATGCGGCAATGCGTTGCAGGGCGGGTTTCGCTTCGGTGTCGTGCGGCTGATGGGTGAGCCGGCCGATGGCACCTGGACGCTGCGCATCGGCGACCAGGCCAGCGCCAGCACCTTGACCGCATGGTCCATCAAGGCCTACGGGTACTGAAGCACCGGAGACCCACCATGACTACATCCCGTTTTTCCCAGATTCTTCGGTCCCTGTGCGCATCGCTCGCCGTGCTTGCAACAGGCACTGCCATGGCTGATGGCGCCAGCTACTACTACGACGGCGCACGCAAGGTCACGATCAGCCAGGTGCCTTATCTCGCCGCAGACTTCGCCGGGACCGCAAGCGGTCCGCAGGCGTCTCTCGCCCCAGGGGTGAGCCGCGTGGCAGGCGACAGCGTCGTGCGCATCTACCGGATGCCAGCGTCGCCCTTGAATACGCCCGATGCTGGCGCCACCAGTTCGTTGACGCCGGTGTTCGTCCGGGGCCAGGCCGCCAGCGGCCGTTTGATGGCGTTGCCCGGAGGCGTGCTGGTCAAGTTCAAGCCGGACTGGACCCGCGAGCAGGTCGATGCCTGGGTCGCAGCGCGCGGCTTCGCCAAAGCCCGTGCGATGGACTTCGGCAAGAACTGGTTTCGCATCGACACGCTGCCGGGAGCGGCATCGCTGCAGGCGGCCAATGTCATTTTCGAATCGGGCGACGTACTGGCGGCGAGTCCGAACTGGTGGATGCAAACCAGCGCAAAGTAGGCGGCGCCCAGGCGCACCGAACAAGGGGTGACTATGCAAACGGAAACCGATTACCTGATCATCGGCAGCGGAGCGGTGGGCATGGCCTTCGCCGATACCTTGCTCGACGAGAGCGACGCGCACATCACCATCGTTGATCGGCGAAGCGCACCGGGCGGCCACTGGCTCGACGCGTACCCCTTTGTCTCGCTGCACCAGCCATCGGCCTATTACGGTGTCAATTCCACTGAACTGGGCAGCCGCCGCAAGGACGACAGCGGTCCCAACAGCGGTCTGTATGAAATGGCGAGCGGGCCGGAGATCAATACCTACTACAGCAAGCTGATGCACCAGAGGTTTCTGCCCAGCGGACGCGTCAGCTACTTCCCGATGAGCAACTACACCGGTGAAGGGCGCATCGTTTCCCTCTTGTCCGGGGCGCAAACCGATGTCACGGTGCGCCGCAAGACGGTGGATGCCAGCCACTTCGCACCTGACATTCCCGCGACGCACACCCCTGGCTTTGCGGTCGCCCCAGGTGTGCGCCGGGTGCCGCCCAACGCGCTGCCGCAGTTGTGGTTGCAGCTCGCAGGTCGTACGGTGCCGCAGAAGTTCTGCATCCTGGGTGCCGGCAAGACAGCGATGGACGCTGCCGTCTGGTTGCTGCGCAACGGCGCATCGCCAACGTCTATCCAGTGGGTGGTGCCGCGTGACTCGTGGCTGCAAAACCGCCTGCACACGCAGCCCGGACTGGAGTTCTTCAATGACAGCATCGGCGGCGAGGCTGACAAGCTGGCCGCGTTCGGCGAGGCGGAGTCGATCGACGACCTCTTTTTGCGGCTGGAGGCGCTGGGGCAGATGCTGCGCATCGACCCGGCGCAAAAGCCCACGATGTTTCATTACGCGACGATCTCCACCGGTGAAGTGGAGCTGCTGCGCACGATCACCCAGGTGATTCGCAAGGGCCGTGTGCTGGCCCTGGAGCGCGATGCGATGGTGCTGGAGCAGGGTCGCATCGATATGGACCCCGATACGCTGTACGTGGACTGCACGGCCTCGGCCGTCCAGGCCCGTCAGAACTCGCCCGTGTTCCAGGGCGAGAAGATCGTTGTCCAGTTGCTGCGTGCGCCGCTGGTGGTGTTGAGCGCTTCGCTCACTGCGTACGTCGAAGTGCACGGCGGCGACGAGGCGCGCAAGAACCTGCTGTGCGAACCCGTGCCGTTTCCGAAGGACCTGGCCGGTTATGCCCTCGCCTCGAAGGTGAGCATGATGAATTCATTCCAGTGGTCGCAGGACAAGCAGTTGCGCCAGTGGATGCGCTCGTGCCGCCTCGACGCGTTCGGAAAAATGGTGGCCGAGCTCGACCGGACCGATGCGCAAAAGCAGGAGATCCTGGTGCGGCTGCGCACGAATGGCGCAGCGGCGATGGCCAACTTTGACCGGCTGTCAGAGACAGGGCAAGCCGCCACCGCGACTCAGTCTGCCTAGACGAGCACGTTGTCGTTGAACGCAATCACCGCATCGCCTTCGGTGGTGAATGCAACGCCGACCAGCGTCACCAGCGTGCCGAACTGGCCGCCAGCGGCGTCGCCGTTGCTGTCGAAACTGATCACCGTGGTCTCGCTGTCACCGCTGAAGCTCAGGTGACCGCTCGCCACCAGCTTGGCCAGCGTGGTTGCGCTGGGTGCGTTGGTGAAGTCGTTGACCAGGCCGTTGAAGTGCAGGATGTCGCCTTCGCCTTCCAGGCCCGGATTGGACGTGTTGAAGTCGGAGATCGTGTCGGCGCCGGTGACAGCGTCGGCCAATGAACGGTAGGCGAATGTGTCATGCCCGCCGCCACCGATCAGCGAGTCGGTGCCGCCGCCCGCATTGATCCAGTCGTTGCCTTCGCCCGCATTGACACTGTCGTCGCCTGATCCTGCGACGATCCGGTCCGCGCCGGCACCCGCAGTGATGATGTCGTCGCCGCTGCCGGCCTTGATCAGGTCCTGGCCTGCGCCTGTGGTGATCGTGTCATTGCCTGCGCCGGTGGTCACGGTGTTGGTGCCGTCACCGGCATCGACCGTGTTGTTGCCGTCGCCGGCTTCGATCTCGTCGACGCCCGAGCCTGTGGTGATGGTGTCATTGCCGGTGCCCGACTTGACGATGTTGGTTCCGTCGCCTGCGTTCACGGTGTTGTTGCCATCGCCGGCCTTGATCAGGTCGTTGCCCGAAGTGGTGGTGATGGTGTCGTTGCCACCAGCGGTGACGACCTTGTCATTGCCGCCGTTGCCATTGATGGTGAAGTCTTTGTTGACCAGTGCGTTGATACCGTCGTCGGTGCCTGCAAAGGGGGAAGTGAAGGTCGTGGTGGTGAAAGGCGGTGTGCCAAAACGGTAGCTGGGCATATGAGTATCCGGTTCCCGGCTGCCTGCTGAAGGGCGGCAATTTACGGTGAATGCGAGAGGTTTGCGAGCGACATGTCTTGCCGTACGACTTCAGTTGGTTCGACCTTAATGGCGAACTCATCGGCAGCGCGTGGGCTTGCGGGTTCAGTCCGTGTAAGGGAAAGAGGCCAGTTTTCACAGCTTGCGCGATTAGTATTGACTTCAAGGAGAAAGTCATGAGCCAGCAGTCACGAGGCAGCGATCCGGATGTGCCCGCACCGGAATCGATTCCCCCCATCGGCAATCCTGATCCGCAGCCGGGCGACCCCAGGCCGGGTGTTCCGCCGGCTGAAGATGAAACCGGGCGCCCTGTGGTGCCGGTGGAGCTTCCGGGAACGCCGGGTCTGCCGGAGCGGGTCGCGCAGTAACCGAATTACTCGCGCGTCACGCCATTCACTCGCGCGTCACGTCACTCATTCGCGCGTCACGTCATTCATTCGCGCGTCACGCGGACCAGCTCTTCGCGCGACGTCACGCCTTCGCGCACCAGTCGCTCGCCGTCCTCGCGCATGAGCTTCATGCCCGCCGACAGCGCGGCGGCGCGGATGTCGGCTTCTGCTGCGCGGTTGTGAATCTGCGCGCGGATCGCATCGTTGGCGATCATGAGTTCGAACACGCCGGTGCGGCCCTGGTAGCCGGTCTGGCCGCATTCCGCGCAGCCGCGCGGTTGCCACGCCGTGTCGCCTTGCACGCGGCAGTGAACGCAGAGTTTGCGCACGAGCCGCTGCGCGAGCACACCCAACAGCGACGAGCTGAGCAAAAACGGCTCCACACCCATGTCGATCAACCGGTTGACGGCGCTGGCTGCATCGTTGGTGTGCAGTGTTGCCAACACGAGGTGACCGGTGAGGGATGCCTGGATGGCGATCTGGGCGGTTTCGTAATCGCGGATCTCGCCGATCATGATGATGTCCGGGTCCTGCCGAAGGATTGCGCGCAAGGCCTTGGCAAAGTCCAGGTCGATCTTGGCGTTGACCTGCGTCTGGCCGATGCCGGGCAGTTCGTACTCGATCGGGTCTTCGACCGTCATGATGTTGCTGCTGCCCGCGTCCAGGCGTCCCAGCGCGGCATAAAGCGTTGTCGTCTTGCCCGAGCCCGTGGGGCCGGTGACCAGGATGATTCCGTGCGGCTGCGTGATCAGTTCGAGAAACCGGGTGAGCGTGTCGCCAGTCATGCCGACCGATTCAAGGCTCAGCTTCGATTCGCTCTTGTCCAGCAGTCGCAGCACCGCGCGCTCGCCGTGAGCGCTGGGCAAGGTGGAAACGCGCACATCCACCGCGCGTGTGCCGATGCGCAGCGAGATGCGGCCGTCTTGCGGCAAGCGCTTTTCTGCGATGTCGAGTTCGGCCATGATTTTCAGGCGCGAGATGAGTGCGGCATGCAGTGCGCGATTGGGCTGAACGACTTCGCGCAGCGTGCCGTCCACCCGAAAGCGCACGGACGAATGCCGCTCATAAGGCTCGATGTGGATGTCGCTTGCGCCGTCGCGCGCCGCCTGCGTCAGCAGCGCATTGAGCATGCGGATGATGGGTGCGTCGTCGCTGGTCTCCAGCAGGTCTTCGACCGCCGGCAGCTCCTGCATCATGCGCGACAGATCGGCGTCGTTTTGTACTTCGCTCACCACCGTGGCCGCGCTTGATTCGCCCTGCGCATAGGCCGCGCTGATGCGTTGCGCGAGAGCGCCGCTGTCGAGCGGGTGCAGTGCGCGCACGCCGTACTTGCGGATCACTTCGGTCAGCGCGGCCGAGGCCGGCGCAGCAGGATGCCAGAGCGTCAGCGTCTGCCCATCGTCTTCCAGCAGCAACTGGTGACCGCGCGCGAACGCGTAAGGAAGCGGATAGCGCACGCCTTACCTTCCGATGGGCGGCAAGGCCGGTCCGCTGCCCGGTGGAACGGGGGCGGGAATTCGCTGCAGTGGCGGCAGGGCGGGGGCCTCATTGATTGGCACGGCCACGCTGGAGCGCGGCTGCGCGTCTTCCTGCTTGCCGCGCATCATGTCGTAGCGGTCCAGCGAAAGCGCATCGCTGGCGGCCGCATCGCGAACCACGACAGGCCGCAGGAACACCATCAGGTTGGTCTTCTTGCGGCTGCGCACTTCGGACTTGAACAGGTTGCCGATGCCCGGCACGTCGCCCAGCACAGGCACCTTTTCCTGGTTGCCCGAATACTCGTCCTGCAGCAGGCCGCCGAGCACGACGATCGCGCCATCGTCCACCAGGATGGCCGATTCGATCGAGCGCTTGTTGGTGATGAGGCCGGTGGCCGAGTTGATCGAAGAAGCCTGCACGCTGGAGACTTCCTGGAAGATCTGCAGGCGCACGGTGCCGTTTTCGCTGATCTGCGGCTTCACCCTAAGCGTCAGGCCCACGTCCTTGCGCTCGATCGTCTGGAACGGGTTGACGCTGCCGCTGGAGCCGCTGTTGGAGTTGGTGTACTGGCCCGTGACGAACGGCACGTTCTGGCCGATGACGATCTTGGCTTCTTCGTTGTCCAGCGTGAGCAGCGTGGGCGTGGAAAGGATATTGCCGTCGCCGTTGCTCTCCAGGAAACGCGCAAGTGTGGCCAGAACAAACGCGCCGTTGACATTGCGCAGCACGCCGAAGTTGATGCCGGCGGACGGTGCAACATTGCCGGTGGCGGCCCCTTGCTGCAGCGAGATGATGTTCTGCCCGCCGATCGAGAAGTTGGTGCCCAGAACGCCGAGCTTGCTGCTGTTTTGCGAGCCGAAAACGTTCTGCCATTGAATGCCGAACTCGGCTGCCTTGTCGGCGTTGACTTCGGCGATCAGGCTTTCAACGAACACCTGCGCACGTCGTGCGTCGAGCCTGTCGATCACAGCGCGAATCTGGCGGTACTGCGGTTCGGCGGCGGTGATGATCAGGGAGTTGGTGGCAGGGTCGGCCTGGATCTGTCCGCCTGTCGAAGGTTGCGCGGATGCGGCGATCGGCGCAGTGGCGGGGCTGCCTTGCGCACCGGCCGTGATCGTCGTGACCGCGCCACCAGCGCCGGTCGCTGCGGAAGTGCCCGTCGCAGCGAGCGCGGCGCGCAACGTGACCGCGAGCTTGGCGGCTTCGGCGTTCTTCAGGTAGACGACGTAGATGTTGCCGGTGGGGCTCTGCGATCCGGGCTGGTCGAGCTTTTGCACGAGTGAGCGCACGAGGTTCAATCGCGCTGCATTGGATGCGCGCACCAGCAGCGAGTTGCTGCGCACTTCGGCGATCACCGTGGTGCGAAACGAGGTGTCCGCCTGCCCGGGCGCTGCGGCGACCGCCGTGCCCGCGCTGCCCGAATCGACCAGGCGCTGGACGACCGGAGCGAGATCGGGAGCGAGCTGGTAGCGCAGCGGCAGCACTTCGACGTCGGTCGCGTTCGACACGTCGAGCGCGCCGATGATGCGCCCGATGCGCTGCAGGTTGTCCGCGTAATCGGTGATCACCAGCGAGTTGTTGCCCGGGTTCACGTTGATCGTGTTGTTGGGGCTGATGAGGGGCCGCAGGATGGGCACCAGGTTGGCCGCCGGCTCGTAGTTCAGGCGAAAAATCTGCGTGACGATCTGGTTGCCGGCGACAGGTCCGGTGGACACCGCGCCGCCCTGCAGCTTGGCGTCGGCTTCGGGCACGAGCTTGAGCAGGCCGCCCGATTCGACAATGGTGAATCCTGAGAGCCGTACCGCAGCAAGGAACTGGTTGTAGGCGACAGCCGGCGCAACCGGGCGATCGGTCGACAGGTTGATCGTGCCCTTCACGCGCGGATCGACCACGATGTTGCGGCCGGTGATGGCTGCCATGGTGCGCGCCACCGCCTCGATGTCGGCGTTGACGAAATTAAGCGTGACCGGTTCGCGCGAGCGCTGCGCCTGGGCGAAGGCAGGTGCGCCGATCGCCATCGCGAAGGCCAAAGTCAGTAGAGCCAGTCGTTGATTCATGTCATCCCAAAGTGATGATGGATCGCGCGCCCGTGCGCCGTCCGATGATGTTCAGCAGGTTGGCCAGGGCATCTTCGCGGTCTGGCGCTGCGCTGGCGGTGCCGGTGAATCTCAGCCTCGAACCGACCCATTGGCCGGCCCCGTTCAGCTGCAACGCGCCTTCCAGGGTTTCAAGGGTCAGGGCCGGCGTGTCGCCGCCCAGGATGGTGATGCGATAGCTGCCCATGGGCCTCAAGGTGGACAGGCGCGACGACAGCCGCTGCGCCCTGAGTTCGGCCCGTCCCGCAATGGACAGGCGGCCTTCAACCCATTCTACTGAAAGCCCCTGCGTGGCCAGTTGCAGTTCGCCTTCCAGCTGTAACGTGTTCCAGGGCGTCCCCAGACCCGCCAGCAGGGCAGCAGGCAGCTGCGCGCCGCCGTCTTGGACCGCGATCCGCATGCCGCCCCAGCGAGGGGCGATGCGCAGGGCGAGCGGGGCGGTCGTGCAGCAGGCCGATTCGAGCCGCGCGGCAATGCCGTTCCAGCGCGGGGATATCCGCCAGTCGAGCCGGGTCGGCAGGGCGAGTGCATCGGTGCTGCCCGCGCCGCCGGTGAGGATCAATTGCGCGGAGCCGGTCCAGACGGTGCCGCGCGGGTCGCTGAGCACGACGCGTCCTTCGGTTGCGCTTTGCACCGCGCTCGAAAGCCAGCGAGCCGGGGCGAACCACAGCAAGGCGAAGATCAGCCCCAGCGCGGCCCCGCCGGCTGCCCAGCCCCACGATCCACGGGGCGCTAGATAGGATGCGGCGCGCGGCACGGCGACTTCAGGGACCCGGGCGGCTCAGCGCGGCGGCAGGGTCACCACCAGCGTGCCCTCCCACTGGCCGGCAGCGTTGCGATTGAGCCGGGCTTCGCTGGGCAGCGCGCGCGCGTTGACTCGTGCCTGCGTCAGCCACTTGGCCAGAGCGTCCGGCGAGGTGCCCGTGAGCGTCAGCGTGACGCGTTCGCCCTGGATCTGCATGCGGGCCGAGGCACCCAGTTGCTGGCGCACCGACAGCTCCAGCAGGCGCGATGCCTCGTCGTAGCTCTGCCGGGGCTGGGCCTGCATGGCCTGGGCCTGCGCCTGCAATCCGCGCATCGTCTGCAACTGCGCGTCGAGCGTTCGGCGCTGCAATTCAGCGCTGCGCAGTGTGGTCAGCGCGGGGCCGATGGCGACCAGCCAGAACAGGGCAGCGGCGACGATGACAACTGCAGAGCCGACCAGAAATTGTTCGCGAGGCGCAAAGGCGGCCCAGCGTTGGCGAATGAACTCTGCCCTGCTCATCGTACGGCCCCCAGGCTCATGACCAGTGTGTCGCCTTGCATGGCTGCGGTGTAGCCCTGGCTCTTGAGGTTGGCGACGATGCTGGCTGCGTCGGCAGGCGGGGCGGCCAGGCCCTTTGCGCGCAGCTCGCCGTTGGCGAATTCGAGTCCGGTCAGTGTGGTCTGCGCGGGTACTGCGGTGCTGAGCAGGCCCAGCATGGCTTCCATGTCGCTTCCCGAGGTGGCACCGGTCGCCTGGCGAAGCGTCGCCACTTCGCGCTCCATCTGGAGCGGCGCATCGACCACGGTCTTGACCTGGGGAAAGGTCGAGGTGAGTGTGGTGCGTATCGCAACGCGTTTGTCGTCAAGGGCAGAACGCTCACGCCAGGCCCATGCATTCAGGCCCACGAGGTTGATCACCACCACCAGAATCGCGCCCCAGCGCGCCGGCTTCCATTGAGGTGCTGCGAGCAGGTCGGCCCAGGCCGTGCCCAGCTTCTTGATTGCGCGTGCGCGCCCCGAGCTGGAAAATTCGAGTTGCGCGAGATCCCAGGACGAGCGCGCCGATTGCAGCCAGCGTTCGGCCGGATGGCGCAGCACGGGTTGGCGCTGCAAGACCTGTTCGGCGATGGCCGCAACGGCGGGCTCGGCGATGCAAGGCGTACCCTCGGGCAGCGATGGCAAGAGGCCCAGCGCCTGCGACGACAGCGGCAAGGTCGTGACGCCATCGTCGCCGGCGACCACAAGCATCGGCTGCTCTGGGTCGCCCAGCGCGTAGAGCGCAGGCTCGCCTTCCGGAGCGAATTCGGGAACGATGCGCGTGGCGGGGCGGCCTGCGGCTTCGAGCGCATGAACGGCCGCGCGCAGCCACACCCTGTCGCAGGTGGCTACCCATTGGGGTCCTGTACCGCGCGATTGCGGCTGCAATGCAAAGTGCAGGGCTTCGGGCTCGTCGAGCAGCTGGTCTTCGAGCAGGCCCTCCAGTACGGCGCGCAGGCGCTGCGGCGCAGCGGCCACGCCTTTGGGCAGATCCACCCGATGCCAGGAGAGCATGGATGCGGGCACCAGGGCGACCACCTCGACACCGGCCCGCGTGGCGGAAGGCAACAGGGCGGCGGCGGCAGTGCCGTGATCCGAAACCGTGGTGCCGTCGGTGGTCACCGCGAAATCGAATTCGGTGGATGCCGTGACCGGGTGCGTTGGAAGGAAGACGACGAGGGCGCTCATGAGTGGGTCAGATTGTAGGAAGGTCGAGGCCGCCCGGGCGCGCGTCAGCGTTTGGGCACCAGTTGCGAGAGCGCGGTGGGGTTCGTGATGCCACGTTCACGCAGAACCACACTGACCTCGAACGTGTTGGGGGGTCGCTGCAGAACGGCACGCTCCTCGACCACCAGGTTTTCCAGTCGAAGGCGCGATCGCACCTCGAAGAACTGGGTTTTCACATCCACCGTTTCGCTGTCGGGCAGCTTCTCCGATCCGCCGAGCAGGTCGGATGCGGCACTCACGTTCTTGAAGTGCGCCTGTTCGCGCGCGGAGACGAGTTGTTGCGCTTCGGCCATCGACAGGCGCGGCGAGACCGCGTAGATCACCTCGGCGCTCGCCGTGTTGAGGTTGACCGGCACATGCGCGGGCAGCAGGGTGACGTAGGGCTGTATCGCCGAAATGGTTGCCGGTGAAAGGCCGAGCCAGGCGAGCTGCTCGATCTTTTGCGGCTTGATGGGCGCTTGCGGGATGGCCGTGCGGTTGTTCTCGGCCGCATCGGTGGCAAAGCGCAGGTTCTCAGCCATTTTGTCCAGCTCGGCGCGCTGCAGGCCCAGCAGTTCGAACAGGCGCACGAAGCTTTCCAGGTCGGGGACGGAGACTTTTCCGCCCACGACCAGGTTGTTCACGTTCAGCAGCGATTGCTGGTCGATGATCTGGCCAGAGAGAAATGCCTCCATCACCTCGGGACCGGTGTCTGCGGTGTTGTTCTTGTCGGCTGCGAGAAAGCTCGACAGGCGTGCTTCCTGCAGTGGCACGGCCCAAGGCTCGGCGAGGTGGTCGACCTTGCTGCCGTTGGGTCGGGCGTCCTCGCGCAGCAGCAGGCGCGCCCAGTCCAGCGCGCCCGTGAGGATCCAGGTCGATTGCACGCGCGCGCGCTCGGCCGTCTCAACTTCGACGCTGCGCCATTGCTGCCAGAGGGCGGCCGTGGCGAAGGTGGCAACCAGGGCGACCGTCAGCATCGCCATCAGCAGTGCGGCGCCGCGTTGTGCAAGCGTCGATCGCAGGGGGATGCTTCGCTTCACGGTTGCGGCCTTCCGAGCGTCGGACGCACCCAGTCGCGCGTGATGGTGCCGCTCAAGGCCTGGCCCTCTGGCAAGGTCACGACCAGCCGCACCGCATCGGGCACTGCCGCGACCGGCGTCGCGGGCGAAGGCGCCAGAGCCATCCCGGATGGCGGCTGCGTCGTCGCGGCGCTGGATTGCGGATTGGTCCAGGCGTTTTCGCGAAAGAAAAAGATCTGCCAGTCCTGCAGCGGAGTCACCGCGACTTCGCGCGCGATGTCGTCGCTGGCGGGATTTTGCGACCACTGGTCAGCCTTGAGCCATGCTTCCTGCAGATCGCCGCGCGTTGTGACCTGTGGCGACTGCCAGCGCAGCCATGTGCCGTTGCCATTGACGACGCGACGTGTCCATCCCACGACCAGCACGCCGTCGACGGGCGAGCTGGTGCCACGCCGCGTGAGGCGCAGCACGCGGCCATTCCATTCGAGCGCCGGGGCCTGCGGGACTTCGATGAGTGCGTCCAGGTCTGCCGCCCATTGGGCCAGGCCCACCTGCAGGGTCAGCACGTCGGCAGAGCGGGACTCGGTCTGTTCCTGTGCACGCGCCATGCCGTCCAGGCCGCGCCAGCTCATGACGGCCAGCAGCGCCATCGCAAAGAGCGCCACGAGCAGTTCGACCAGGGTGAATCCGCGCTGGCGCATCAGTACCGTCCCACCACGGTTGAAAGACGCAGCACCGGCGACTTGCTTTCGTTGTCGTCGAAGACCTGCGCATCGACACGGCGAAAACTCGGGTTGGGCGTTGGCAGGACCGAGATCGTCACCCCGAACGTGCGATTGGCCTGCTCGCAGGTCATGGTCGACTCGCCGATGTCCGGCATCTGGCGTGCAAGGCGCGTCTTGACCAGTTCGTTTTCGGCGCAGATGTGTGCGAGCAGCACGCTTGACTGGCGCATGGCGTTGTTGGTGAGCGCGGTGGTCGACTGCAGGCCGGCCGCCAGCGCGATCGCAACGATGGCGAGCGCCACCAGGATCTCGATCAGCGTGAAGCCGGTGCTGCGCTTCATTGGCGGTCAGGGCGCGGCATCGGCGCTGACTGCGAACGGGCGCAGGCCGTCGGTGGAGATGCGCAGGCTGCGGTCCGGCGCTGCACTCGAACCCAGCGTGACCGACTGCTTCCCGATGATGGGTTCGGGGCCCAGGATCAGGGTTGCGGTGCCGCGTACGTGCGTGGTCTCCACGAGCCAGCTTTCGGGCATTGTCCTGGGCGGCACGCCGTCGAAGTGAAAGCCGCCATCGACCGCGTACCAGCGCACGGCCACGCCACTGCTGCGCGATTGGGCGCGTGCGGATTCGAGCAGGGACGCGAGCCGCTGTGCCTCGCGTTCGAGCTGGGTCGATTGCGAGTCGCGTATCGCAAAGCTCACGCCAGCGCTTGCAATCGCGACGATGGCGATGACGATGAGCATTTCCAGCAGGGTGAATCCCTGCCGGCGAACGTGGCTACTGCCAGGAGCCGACGTCCGCATTCTTGCCCTCGCCGCCGGATTGGCCGTCGGCGCCGAAGGACATCACGTCGATCTCGCCCTTGATGCCGGGGTTGAGGTACTGGTACGGACGGCCCCACGGGTCACTGGGGAGCTTCTCCAGGTAACGGCGCCAGTTCGGCGCGGCGGGGCCGACGGTTGGCTTGTTGACCAGCGCCTCCAGGCCCTGTTCGCTGGTGGGATAGCGCTGGTTGTCCAGGCGATAGAGCTTGAGTGCCTGCATGACGTTGTTGACGTCAGTGCGCGCTGCGGTGGATCGTGCGTCGTCGGCGCGGTCCAGGACGTTGGGCACGATCAGGGCCGCAAGCACGCCGATGATCACGAGGACCACCATCAGTTCGATCAGGGTGAAACCGGCGGCGCGCAGGCGCAGGAGCTTGGTGGGGTAATGCTTCATGGGTGTGGGTCGATTCGCTTCAATGATAATCGCCGCATGGTGAGCAACATGCACAGCAGATGGACCGTAGCAGGAGCGACCTTCGTCGTCTGGGCGCTGGTCGCGGCAACGGCTGTGTATTGGGGGCTGAAGCTGTCGGCCCGGCCCGCGCCGGTGCCCGTGGCCCCCGTGGTTCGTGCGACACCGACAGCCGATCCGGTTGCGGTAGCCCGACTGCTGGGTTCGGCTCCCGTATTCGCGACCGCGGCCCCGGTGGCGAGCATGGCCAGTCGTTTCGCTCTGCTCGGCGTCGTGGCCAGCCCCGGCAATGAAGGCGCGGCGTTGATTGCCGTGGACGGAAAGCCCGCCCGGCCGTTTCGAATCGGGGCAGCCGTGGACGACGGCGTGGTGCTCAAGTTTGTCGACAAGCGCAAGGCGCAGCTCGCTGCACGCGTCGATGGTCCGGTACTCGTGACGCTGGAGTTGCCGCTGCGCCGTTGATGCGACTAGCGCAGTCCGGCTGCCGCGCCGACATAAAAGCCGATTTCGCAAACCAGCTGGCTGGCAAAGAAACTGGTTCGGTCGAGACCCCGTCCAGACCTGGACACCCATTGCCTCAGGCCCAGCAGGGCCAGCCCGCTCATGAGCACACCCGCAACTGCAAATGCGGCGCCCTGCGACCAGGCCACCAGCCCGATTGGAACGAGGCACCAGGCAACAGCGATTCCGAGCGCCCGGTTGTCGATGCCATTGTTCAGCGGCAATGAATCGTTCGCTGCATCAGCTGTTGACCACGCAAGTGTCCGAAGAAGCACCAGCGGCCAAAAGCGCGAGACCACATGCCCTGCAAACAAGGCAGCCAGGACGGCAGCGGGCGAGTGTGCGGCCAGGACGGCAAGCAATGCCAGGCGGGCGATGACTCCCATGACCAGCGCCAGGATCGGGCGCGTCGGCGGCCCTGGCTTGCCCTCATCAAACAGGCTGGCCCACGCCTGCTCGTGCAGGGTGTGGGTGATGGCCATGGTGGCCGCCAGGCACGCCAGTGCAGCGACCAGCGGCGTGAATGCACTGGCGTGGAGTGCCACGCCAAACACCGCAAACACCACGCAGGCTGCGAGGCCCACGAGCCACCCGACTCCGGGATAGTGTTCCGCCCGGGCCTGGGGCAGCTCGCCATCCAACCCTGCTGAATGCTTCAGCCCGGCAGCGATCGGCAGGCCCGTGAAGTGGTGGACGGCTGCGAGGTAAGGGCTCAGGTATTTCACCTGCGCATCGTAACCAGCCGCGTCAGTACTCGATGATGAGATTGTTCGAACCGGTGTTCGTGACGGTCGTCGTCGCCTTGAAGCCGATCGGCATGCGTACTGTGATGTTGCTGCCCGACAGCGTGATTGCCGGCACTGTTGAAGTCAGGGCTTCTATGGTGACAATGGTGTTGCTGCCCGAGACCAGGAGGCGGTCGACGCGCGTTGCGGCACCAATGGTCGCGACCGAATTGGCACCCGTCACGCGCAAGTCGTTGACGATCACGTTGTTCTGGAGCACCACGGTGTTGTTTGCGCCGGGCACGTCGATGATGCCGATCTCAGCGAGTGTCTCAACGACCAGGCGGTTGAGTGTGCCGGTGAGCGTGAGGCGCGTGAGCTTGTTTTTCGTCGCGATGGTGACGACGTTGTTGGCGCCGGTGACTTCCATCGCATAGGTACCTGTGCGGTCCATCCGCACGGTCTGGTTGTTCGAGTTGAGCAGCGCCGGGTTGGCGGCCAGTTCATCGACAGGCGCGTTATCTCCGCCCCCGCCGCCGCAAGCGGCCAGAAATACACTCATCAAAATTACGTAAAGATACTTCATGGTCTTCGTCCTGGTTCGGGGCTTGCATGCTACCCAACACTGGCAGACGTTGCAATTGGTAACGGCAGCGACGTCCTACAAAGTGATTAGGACTTCAGAAACAAGCGGTACACGGGGTTGTCGGTTTCCTCGACGAATGGGTAGCCCAGTGTGTTGAGAAAAGCAGTGAACGCCTTGTTATCCCCCTTGGGAACCTGGAGCCCGACAAGAATGCGTCCGTAGTCCGCGCCCTGGTTGCGGTAGTGAAAAAGCGTGATGTTCCAGCCGGGGCGCATGTGGGACAGGAACTTCATGAGTGCCCCCGGCCGTTCGGGGAACACAAAACGCAGCAGTCGTTCTTCCTGCGCCAGCGATGAATGACCGCCAACCATGTGGCGGATGTGCTCCTTGGCCAGTTCGTCGTGGGTCAGGTCGAGCGCCTCGAATCCGTGGCGACCGAAGTTGGCGGCAATACGCGACGATTCGCCCTTGCCGTGGGTCGTGAGGCCGACGAACACATGCGCCTGTGCCGAGCCGCTGATGCGGTAGTTGAACTCCGTGACGTTTCGCGGACCGCCCGGCAGTTCGCCGATCACCTCGCAAAAGCGCCTGAAGCTGCCGCGCTCTTCGGGAATGGTCACGGCGAAAAGGGCTTCGCGCTCTTCGCCGACTTCCGCCCGCTCCGCCACGAAGCGCAAGCGGTCGAAGTTCATGTTGGCGCCGCACAGGATCGCAGCGTAGGTTTCGCCGCGCGTCTTGTTCGTCGCCACGTATTGCTTGATGGCTGCCACTGCAAGCGCGCCCGCCGGTTCGACGATGCTGCGGGTGTCGATGAAGATGTCCTTGATGGCGGCGCACACAGCGTCGGTGTCCACCGTGATGTACTCGTCCACCAGGTCGCGCGCGATGCGAAATGTTTCCTCGCCGACCAGCTTGACCGCAGTGCCGTCGGAGAACAAGCCGACATCCTGCAGCGTCACGCGCTTTTTTGCGGCGACCGACTGCATCATTGCATCGGAGTCGTTCATCTGGACGCCGATCACCTTGATCTCGGGGCGGACGGCCTTGATGTAGTTCGCCACGCCCGAGATGAGGCCACCGCCGCCGATGGCGACAAACACAGCGTCAAGCGGCCCCTGGTGCTGGCGCAGGATTTCCATCGCGATGGTGCCCTGGCCTGCGATCACGTCCGGGTCATCGAACGGATGCACGAAGGTCAGGCCTTGGGCCTTTTCGAGCTCGACTGCATGTTGATGCGCGTCGGAATAACTCTCGCCATGCAGGACGACTTCACCGCCCAGCGTTTTCACGCCATCGATCTTGAGCTGGGGCGTCGTCGTCGGCATCACGATCACGGCGCGCGAGCCCAGCCGGTGGGCCGACATGGCGACGCCCTGTGCGTGATTGCCTGCAGACGCGCAGATGACACCGCGCTTGAGTTGCTCAGCGCTCAGTTGCGCCATCTTGTTGTACGCGCCGCGCAGCTTGAAACTGAACACGGCCTGCTGGTCTTCGCGCTTGAGAAGCACCTTGTTGTGCAGTCGCCTGCCTAGTGCCCTGGCAGGCTCCAGGGCTGACTCGACTGCCACGTCGTAGACCTTGGCTGTGAGGATTTTCTTGAGGTAGTCGGCTGGGGCGAGGTGCTTCTTCATGGAGCCAAAGATGATACGGCGGCGAGTGAGCGCCAAGAAAAAAGCCCCCGGTCCTTGCGTACCGGGGGCTAAATCCACCAGGGAAGGTGGAGGAGACAACTTGCGAGGTTGCGGCGATACGCACAGGTGCAGCCGCAACGGTGGCACAACAAAATCGTTATGCTGCGAAACCAGTATAGCCCGGGATTTGCTGCAATGCAGCACCCGCCGTTTCATTCAAGCGACAGGAACAAACAGATGGAATGCACAGTGAGCTGGACTGGTGCGACGGGCGCGAAATCCGGCATGGGATTTCTCGCCGAGACCGGTAGCGGGCATGTATTGCTCATGGATGGTGCGCCGGATGCGGCACGACCGGAAAACGGTGGGCAGAATCTGGCCGCCCGGCCGATGGAGACCGTTCTGGCAGGCACGGGCGGATGCACCGCGTATGACGTCGTCCTGATCCTCAAGCGGGGTCGGCACGACGTGCGCGGCTGTACCGTCAAGCTGACCTCAGAGCGCGCGCCGATAGACCCCAAGGTTTTCACCAAGATCCACATGCACTTCACGGTGACCGGCAAGGCGATACCGGGCGATGCGGTGGCGCGTGCGGTCGAACTCAGTCACCACAAGTATTGCTCTGCAACCGCGATGCTTGCGCACACGGCAGAAGTGACGACGAGCTTCGAAGTGCACGAGGCCTGAACGACCCCATCTGACGACGAAGCGGGGAGCCGTCAGATGAAATGCGCGGTAGTGGTCATGACCCGAGCAGCGGCACCCATCAGCGCCTTTGCCGGCGAAGGCAACTCCATCGCACCAGCGGCAAGTGCCTGCTGCGCATGGGCGACCTCGTCGGATTTCATCTGGGCGACGATCGCGCGGGAGGCGTGGTCTCCGGCCGGAAGGCGCTCCAGATGGCTTTGCAGGTGACGCTCAACCTGCCGCTCTGTCTCAACCACAAACCCAAGGCTGCGCCGGTCGCCCAACCGCCCCGCCACGAGGCCAAGCGTGAAGGCGCCGGCATACCAGAGCGGGTTCAGCAGGGAGGGGCGGTCGCCCAACTCTTCCAGCCGCTCGGCGGTCCATGCCAGGTGATCGGTCTCTTCCTGGGCGGCGGCTTCAAGCTGCTTTTTCAGCGCCGGATCGGACGTGGACAGCGCCTGCGCCGTGTAGAGCGCCTGCGCGCAGACTTCGCCCACGTGATTGACTCGCATGAGCGCCCCGGAAAGGCGCCGCTCCTGGTTTGTGAGGTGCGTTTCGTCTCCAGCGACCACCGGGCATGCCCGTAACGCACGAGGCTTGGCGAACAAGGTTCGCAAGGCGCTGTCGGCAGCGCCGATAAGTGAATCCATCAACACAGTTTACGTGGCCTTCGGGCCGCGCAGGGTGCGCCGGCGCATTGCGAACGCGCGAGCCCGCAACCCCCGCAAATGGGGGAGGCCTTATTTCGTAATCCGAAACAAATTTGAGGGGTGTTGCGTACGGTCCACTTGGTAAGCGCGTTGTGTTGTCCGCGTGCAACGAAACGGCATTGCGAGCCCTAAATACTTTGCGGAAGAAAGGCCGGTCTGGTGCAATAACGACAACCTTCCAAAAGGAGGTTGGCCCGGGGATCCGGCGGGAGCACATAAGTGCCTGCATTTCGTGACCCCCTTCACCGGAGCCCTCTGTTTAACCTTGGAGAAACTTGCAAATGAAAAAGTCCCTGATTGCTCTGGCTGTGCTGGCTGCTGCTGCTGGCTCGGCTTCTGCCCAATCGTCCGTGACGCTGTTCGGTATCGTTGACGCGACCCTGGCATTCGGTCGTGGCTCGGTGTCCAACAAGACCCAACTGACCAACTCGGGCTACAACAGCTCGCGTCTGGGCTTCCGCGGCACTGAAGACCTCGGCGGCGGCATGTCCGCTTCCTTCTGGCTCGAAGCTGGCCTGACCAATGACAATGGCACTGGCGCTGGCAGCAACTCGAACAACCAAGCCGGCGGCGCAGCTGCTGCAAACGCTGGCGGCCAAGGCCTCACGTTCAATCGCCGTTCCACGGTCAGCCTTGCTGGCGGCTGGGGTGAACTGCGTTTGGGCCGTGACTACACCCCGCAATTCTGGAACCTGACCGTGTTCGATCCGTTCGGCACGAACGGCGTTGGCACCACCCAGACCCTGAATTCGATCATCACCGGCGTTACCGCCGTTCGTGCTTCGAACAGCATCGGCTACTTCCTGCCGGGTAACCTGGGCGGCTTCTACGGCCAGCTCCAGCACTACCGTGGTGAGAACAACAGCGGCGCCGTCACCTCCGGCGACGGCACTGGCACTGGCGTTCGCCTCGGCTACGCTGCTGGCCCGCTGAACGTTGCACTCGCTCTGAGCCGCACCGACTACGCTGCTGGCGACGTTCGTCAGAGCAACATTGGTGCTCAGTACGACTTCGGCGTTGGCAAGGTCATGGCCCACATCTCCCGCGACCAGAACGGCGCGCTTGATGGCCGCGGCTGGCTGCTGGGTGGTTTGTTCCCGGTTGGCGCTGGCGAAATCCGCGCTGCTTACTCGCGTTACAGCACCGACGCTGCTGGCAGCCCGTCGAGCCGCAAGCTCGCCCTCGGCTATGTCCACAACCTGTCCAAGCGCACGGCTCTGTACACCACGTACGCTCGTGTGAAGAACAGCGGCGGCGCAGCTGCCGCTCTGAACGGCTCGGTGACCACGGTCAACGGTTCGTCCAGCGGTTACGACTTCGGTATCCGTCACGCATTCTGATGACCAGCTGGCCCTGCTTCACGCAGTTGGCCAGCATGGATAAACAGAAGAAACTTGAAAAGCCGCCCTCGGGCGGCTTTTTTTATGGGGATTGCCCTCTTGGCGCAATCTCGCAGCAAGTTAATCTCGCAGCCAAATGAGGAAGTTGGGGTCATGATGAAGTTGGGTGTCTGCCGTCGTTTGTCAGCGGGAATGGCCTGCCTCGCGCTCGCAAGTTGCGCTACGGGGCCAATTGAGACTGATGCCCAGCGAATCGACGTCAGTCCGTGGGCACAGGCATCTTTCAACGCTCCAGTCCCCGCGCCTGCGGCAGCAACTTCCGGTTGGCAGCACCTCAAATTCCCTGGAAAGACTGCCACCAGGTTCGGATACATGCGAAAAGATGGTCGAGAGGCGGTGGCCGTGACCGCCAATTCCTCGGTCAGCATGATGCGCAAGACCGTGCGCATTGAACCCACCGATCTGGGCAATGTCCGGTTTTCCTGGCAAGTGCCCGAGTTGATAGAGGGCGCTGACATGCTCTCGCGCGATGCTGACGATTCACCCGTTCGAATCGTCCTCGCGTTTGAAGGCGATCGGTCGAAATTCTCCCAACGCAACGCCCTGCTTTCCGAGCTCTCCCGCACGCTCACAGGCGAAGAAATGCCTTACGCGACGTTGATGTACGTGTGGTGCAACAAGCGAGTGCCGGGCACGGTGCTGTCGAGTCCGCGTACCGACCGAATTCGAAAGATCGTTGTCGAATCTGGTGCGCTCAAGCTTGGCAAGTGGCTCGATTACGAACGGGACATCGCTGCTGATTTTCGTCGTGCTTTCGGCGAATCCCCCGGCGCCCTCGTCGGCATCGGAATCATGACCGACACCGACAACACGCGCAGCACCGTGCAAGCCTGGTACGGACCGGTGCGAGTCGGACGGCCCTCCATTCGGCCCTCCATTCGGCCCGCCATTCAATAGGGGATTTCGGGAAACCCCTTTTGACCGGTTCAGTGCGGCTGTGCATAGTCTGCGTTCGTTCAAATCTCCAAAGAGGGTTCCATGAAACTCACGCACGCATTGCTCGCCATGGCGGCTTTTGCAGCGATGGCGGCGCCTGCCGTTCACGCCAAGCCGTTCAAATGGTCCAGCGCCAGCGACATCCCCACGCTCGATATCCATTCCCAGAACAACGCTTTGGGCAACGGGGTTCACGCTGCCATCTACGATTCGCTCGTTTACTACAACAGCCAGACATTCAAGGCAGAGCCGCAGCTCGCAACTGCGTGGCGCGAACTCAGCCCGACCCAGATGCGTTTCACGCTGCGCACCGGTGTGAAGTTCAGCGACGGCTCACCGCTGACCGCCGAGGATGTGATCTATTCGATCAACCGCGCGATGTCAAAGACGTCGAACTACACGGTTTACACGCAGGGCATCGATCGCGTGGTCAAGGTCAACGACAACACGGTCGACTTCATGATGAAGAGCCCGAACCCGGTGCTGATCAACCAGCTGACCGAGCTGCGCATCATGAGCAAGGCCTGGGCCGAAAAGAACCGGTCGGTCGAGCCGAAGGATATCCGCACCAAGGACGAAACGTTTTCGCATCGCAATGCGATGGGCACCGGCCAGTACATGGTCAAGGAGTGGCAACCGGACCAGAAGCTGGTGTTGGTGAAGAACCCCAACTACTGGGGCAGCAATGCCAGCAATGTCACCGAGATCATCTATACCCCGATCAAGTCGGAGGCCACACGCATCGCAGCGTTGTTGTCGGGCGAAGTCGATTTCGTGCTGGACCCGAGCCCGCAGGATCTCGCAAGGCTGCGCGCGAGCCCCAATCTCAAGGTGATGGACGGCGTCGAGAACCGCACGATCTTCTTCGGCATGGACCAGTTCCGCGACGAACTGCCGGGCTCGAACGTCAAAGGCAAGAACCCGCTGAAAGATGTGAAGGTGCGTCGCGCGCTCTATCAGGCGATCGACAGCGATAACCTGAACAAGGTCGTCATGCGCGGACTGTCGCAGCCTACGGGCACGCTCGTCGCGCCGCAGGTGGCGGGATGGACCGAGGCCGTTCACAAGCGCCTGCCGTTCGATCCGGAAGCGTCCAGGAAGCTGCTGGCTGAGGCAGGCTATCCCCAGGGCTTCGAAGTTGATTTCGCGTGCCCCAACAACCGCTACATCAACGACGAGGAAATCTGCCAGGCGGTCACTGCGATGTGGGCGAAGGTGGGCGTCAAGGCCAAGTTGCGCACGCTGCCTCTGGTCACTTACTTCCCGATGATCCAGCGCTATGAAGCCAGCATCTACATGCTGGGCTGGGGCGTCCCAACCTTCGATGCGCTTTACAGCCTGCAATCGCTCACCCGCAGCGTCGGCACGGGCGGCGATGGCAATTACAACGTCGGCCGCTACAAGAACGACCGCATGGACGTCGTGGTGGACCGCATCAAGGCCGAAACCGACCTGCCCGTGCGCAATCGCTTCCTCACCGAGGGCCTGCAGTTGTCCAACGACACGGTGTCGCACCTCCCGTTGCACAACCAGATCATCCCGTGGGCGATGAAAAGGAGTGTCGATGTGACGCACCGTGCCGACAATCGGCTCGACTGGCGCCTGATCAAGGTGAATTGATCAAGTTGCGCGCCTGAAACGAATATGGGCGGCCCTGGCTGCCCATATTTGTTTAAGCCTGAAGGAAATCCCGGAGGTCGGCGCGGCTCTTGCTCTGCTAGCATCGCCAATCGCTTCTGCATAGCGCTTCAAGTCTCGTTCTTCGCCTGCATGTTCGCCTTTATCCTGCGCCGCCTGATCCAGGCCGTGATCGTCATGGTCGCGGTTGCATTCATTGCGTTCCTGCTTTTCCAGTATGTGGGCGACCCTGTCGTGTTCCTGCTGGGCCAGGACGCGACCCCCCAGCAAATCCGCGAACTGCGTGCCGACCTAGGTCTGGACAAGCCGTTCTTCGTGCAGTTCTGGCACTTCCTGCTCAATGCCGCACAGGGCGAGTTCGGCCTGAGCCTGCGTCAGGGCGCCAAGGTCTCACGACTGATCGCCGAGCGTTTCCCTGCCACGCTGGAACTTGCGATGATCGCTGCGCTGATGGCGTTGGTGATCGGCATCCCGATGGGCGTGTACGCGGCGCTGCGCCGCGGTACGTTCCTCAGCCAGGTGTTCATGACGCTGTCGCTGGTGGGCGTGTCGCTTCCTACCTTCCTGATCGGCATCTTGCTGATCCTGGTTTTCGCGGTGAACCTGGGCTGGTTCCCAAGCTTCGGTCGGGGCGAAACGGTGCAAATAGGCTGGTGGACGACCGGCCTGCTCAAAGCCAAAGGCTGGCATCACATCGTGCTTCCCGCAGTGACGCTGGCGATCTTCCAGCTCACGCTCATCATGCGGTTGGTCAGGGCCGAGATGCTCGAAGTGCTTCGCACCGACTACATCAAGTTCGCGCGTGCACGCGGCTTGTCCAACCGCGCGATCCATTTCGGTCACGCACTGAAGAACACGCTGGTGCCGGTGATGACCATCACGGGCCTGCAGCTGGGCGGCCTCATTGCGTTTGCCATCATCACCGAGACCGTCTTCCAGTGGCCGGGCATGGGCTTGCTATTCATCCAGGCCGTGACGTTTGCCGACATCCCGGTGATGGCTGCCTATCTGTGCCTGATCGCGCTGATTTTTGTCGTCATCAACCTGGTGGTGGACCTGCTTTATTTTGCGGTTGACCCGCGTCTTCGCGTGGGCAAGTCCGGAGGACATTGATGCTGGCTCCCGTCATGCACCATCGACTGCAGGCCAACGGACGCCCGTTCGCGCACATCTCGCAGTTCCACCCGGAGCTCACCGCGCTGCGCCGCGATCTGCACGCGCATCCTGAACTCGGATTCGAAGAGGTCTACACCGCGCGGCGCGTGCAGGAAGCGCTCAAGCTGTGCGGCGTCGATGAGATTCATGCGGGTATCGGCAAGACGGGCGTCGTGGGAATCATCAAGGGCCGCACCGATACGCGCGGCGCGATGGTCGGCGTTCGCGCCGACATGGACG
Source organism: Caenimonas sp. SL110 (assembly GCF_001044395.1). Taxonomy (GTDB): domain Bacteria; phylum Pseudomonadota; class Gammaproteobacteria; order Burkholderiales; family Burkholderiaceae_C; genus Ramlibacter. Next base: position 79,495 of record NZ_JANU01000059.1, on the reverse strand, counting down.
CACTCACCATGACCGACCAGAAAGAAGTGCCCTGGAAGTCAGCCAAGACCGGAATGATGCACGGCTGCGGCCATGACGGTCACGTCACCATGCTGGTCGGCGCGGCACGCTACCTTGCAGAGACACGTAACTTCGATGGCACGGCCGTCCTGATCTTCCAGCCGGGTGAAGAGGGTTTTGCAGGCGCGAAGGCGATGATCGAAGACGGCCTGTTCGAGCGGTTCCCCGTGCAGTCGGTCTATGCCATGCACAACTGGCCCGGCATGAAGCCCGGCTACATCGGCACCAACGATGGCGCGATGATGGCCTCAGCCGACAAGGTGACCATCGAGATCACGGGCAGAGGCGGCCACGGCGCGCATCCCTATCTCGCGGTCGATCCGGTGCTGGTGGCCGCGCACATCATCACAGCGGCCCAGAGCATCGTGTCGCGCAACGTGCGCCCCATCGACGGCGCCGTCGTCAGCCTGTGCGCCATCGAAGCGGGCGACCTGCACGCGATGAGCGTGATCCCGGGCAAGGCACGCATCGTCGGCACCATCCGCACATTCAACCCGGATGTGCAGGCATTGATAGAGCGGCGCCTCAACGAGCTGTGCAGCGCTGTCGCGCTCGGTTTCGGTGCAACGGCAACAGTCACCTACGAACGCGTCTATCCGGCGACGATCAACTCCGCGCGCGAAGCGATGTTCGCGGCAGACGTCGCGCAGGCGCTGGTCGGCGCTGAACACGTCGTGCGCGACATGGAGCCCAGCATGGGCGCTGAAGATTTTTCGTTCATGTTGCAGGTCAAGCCCGGCGCTTACCTGCGCATCGGGCAGGGTGGCGAAGGCAGCTGCATGTTGCACAACGCCCGCTACGATTTCAACGACGACATCCTGCCTTTGGGCTCGGCGCTGCATGCGAGCCTGGTGGAGCAATCGCTGCCGCTCGGCACCAACTGATTTCATAAACCTTTCCTCATCGCAACAAGGAGTTCCCGATGAAATTCAAGTCCCATCTCACAGCAATCGCTGCGGCAACCACGCTGGCAATGCTGGCCGCAGGCGCGCAGGCGCAGACCGTGCGCATAGCCAACCAGGGCGACTCCCTTTCGATGGACCCGCACTCGCTCAACGAGTCGCTGCAGCTGTCTGTGACCGGCAACGTCTATGAGCCGCTGGTCGGCCGCGGCAAGGACCTGTCGCTCACCCCCGCACTCGCGACATCGTGGAAAGCCGTGTCGCCCACGGTGTGGCGCTTCGAACTGCGCAAGGGCGTCAAGTTCCATGACGGCAAGCCGTTCACTGCTGACGACGTCGTGTTCTCGCTCAAGCGTGCGGCCGATGACGGCGGTGACTTCAAGGGCGTGGTCGGCGAAATCAAGGAAGTGCGCAAGGTCAGCGAATTCGTGGTCGACGTCGAAACCAAGGCGCCGTTCCCCATCCTGCCGGACCAGCTTTCCACCACCTACATCATGAGCAAGGCCTGGTGCGAAGAAAACCAGGCTGCGCGCCCGGTGGACCGTCGCAAGGGCATCGAGAACGCCGCGTCGTTCCGCGCCAATGGCACAGGCCCCTATCGCCTGCGTGAGCGCCAGCCGAATGTGCGCAGCACCTTCACCCGCAACGGCAGCTACTGGGGCAAGATCGACGGCAACGTGCAGGACGTGATCTTCACGACCATCGGCAATGACGCCACGCGCGTTGCAGCGCTGCTGACCGGCGAAGTCGACGTGATGGAGCCCGTGCCGCTGCAGGACGTCGAGCGCATCAATGCGTCGGCCGGCGCGAAGGTCATCGTCGGCCCCGAGCTGCGCACGATCTTCCTGGGCATGGACCAGGCGCGCAACGAACTGCTCTACTCCAACATCAAGGGCAAGAACCCCTTCAAGGACAAGCGCGTCCGCCAGGCGGTGTACCAGGGCATCGACATCGAATCGATCCAGAAGACGGTCATGCGCGGCGCGTCCAAGCCGACGGCCCTCATGTTCGGGCCTGGCATCAACGGCTTTGCAGACGACCAGAACAAGCGCCTGCCTTACGACCCGGATGGCGCGAAGAAGCTGCTGGCCGACGCGGGTTATCCGCAAGGCTTCGAAGTGACCATGAACTGCCCCAACGATCGCTACGTCAACGACGCGCGCATCTGCCAGGCAGTGGCTGCCAACCTCTCGCGCATCGGCGTGAAGATCAACCTCGCTGCAGAAACCAAGGGAACCTACTTCCCCAAGATCCTGCGCCGCGACACGAGCTTCTACATGCTCGGCTGGACGCCCACCACCTATGACGCGCACAACGCGTTCAATGCGCTGACCCGCTGCCCCGACGACAAGGGCACCGGCCAGTTCAACCTGGGCGCTTACTGCAACCCCGAACTCGACAAGCTGACCCTTGCGATGCAGGGTGAGACCGACAAGGCCAAGCGCACCACGATGATCCGCAGTGCGTCCAAGATCCACAGCGACGACATCGGCCACATCCCGCTGCACCAGCAGTCGCTGGCCTGGGGCGTGAGCAAGAAGGTTGAACTGGTCCAGCTCGCCGACAACTTCATGCCCTTCAAGTGGATCACCGTCAAGAAGTGAAACAGACCCTTGCCCGCTGGTTCGATAGCGATGTCGGCTACAGCTTTCGCACCTCCCCGGTTGCGATGCTGGCCGGCGCCATCGCCTTCGTGTGCCTCTTCTGCTCCGTCTTTGCAGGCTGGGTAGCGCCGCACAACCCGTTCGACCTGACGACCCTGGTGCTGTCCGATGCACGGCTTCCGCCGGCATGGGATGCGCTCGGTTCGCGCAAGTATTTGCTGGGTACAGACGACCAGGGCCGGGACATCCTGTCGGCCCTGATCTACGGTGCCCGCATCTCGCTGGTCGTCGGCATCGCGTCGGTCGTCTTCTCGATGATCATTGGCGTGTCGCTCGGGTTGCTCGCTGGTTTTCGCGGCGGCTGGATCGACACCTTCCTCATGCGCCTGTGCGATGTGATGCTGTCGTTTCCATCCATCCTGGTCGCGCTGCTGATCGCGGGTGTCGGGCGTGCCATGTTCCCCCAGGCGCACGAGGGGCTAGCCTTCGGCGTGCTGATCGTCTCGATCACGCTCACGGGTTGGGTGCAGTACGCGCGCACGGTGCGCGGCTCGACCATGGTCGAACGCAACAAGGAATACGTGCAAGCCGCGCGAGTGACCGGCGTGGCGCCGCTTCGAATCATGGTGCGGCACGTGTTGCCGAACGTGACCGGCCCGGTGCTGGTGCTGGCCACGATTCATGTGGCCTCTGCCATCATCACCGAAGCCACGCTGTCGTTCCTGGGCGTGGGCGTTCCGCCGACCTCGCCATCGTTGGGCACGCTGATCCGCGTGGGTAACGATTACCTCTTCTCCGGCGAGTGGTGGATCACCATCTTCCCGGGTGTCATGCTGATCCTGATCGCGCTGTCGGTGAACCTGCTGGGCGACTGGCTGCGCGACGCGCTCAACCCGAGACTTCGTTGAGAGCACAAGAACAATGAGTCTCCTGCAAGTACAAAACCTCATCGTCGAATTCCCTGGCCGGCGCGGCACCTTGCGCGCCATCGACGACATCTCCTTCGACATCGCACCCGGCGAAATCCTGGGCGTGGTCGGAGAATCCGGCGCGGGCAAGTCGCTCACAGGCGCGGCGATCATCGGCCTCTTGGAGCCGCCGGGCCGCATCGCATCAGGCCAGGTGCTGCTGGAAGGCCAGCGCATCGACAACATGACGTTCGACCAGATGCGTCACATACGCGGGCGCAAGATCGGCGCGATCTTCCAGGACCCGCTGACCTCGCTCAATCCGCTGTACACCATCGGACGCCAGCTGACGGAGACGATACAGGCGCACTTGCCAGTCAATGATGCGGAAGCCAAGCGTCGCGCGATCGGCCTGCTCGAAGACACCGGCATCCCTGCAGCCGCGGAGCGCATCGATCACTACCCGCACCAGTTCTCCGGCGGCATGCGACAGCGCGTCGTGATTGCGCTGGCGCTTGCGGCTGAGCCCAAGCTGATCGTCGCCGACGAGCCGACCACGGCGCTTGATGTGTCCATCCAGGCGCAGATCATCCAGCTGCTCAAGCGTATCTGCAAGGAGCGCGGCGCTGCCGTCATGCTGATCACGCACGACATGGGCGTGATCGCCGAAACCTGCGACCGCGTAGCCGTGATGTATGCCGGTCGCATTGCTGAAATCGGCCCGGTGCATGAAGTCATCAACCAGCCGGCGCATCCGTACACATCCGGCCTGATGGCCGCGATCCCGGACATCACCATCGACCGCGAGCGCCTGAACCAGATCGATGGATCGATGCCGCGCCTGACCGCCATCCCCAAGGGCTGCGCGTACAACCCGCGCTGCCCGCGCGTGTTCGACCGCTGCACGGTTGAACGGCCCGAGTTGCTCGACGCGGGTGCCACTCGCGCGGCTTGCTGGCTGCACGATGCGCATGGCGTGGTGACTCGCTCTGCCAGCGTCGGAGCCACAGCATGAGCGCGGCACCCGTCACGACTGCCCCACTGGTCCAGGCGCGCGACCTCGCCAAGACCTTCGATGTATCCGCCCCGTGGCTCAATCGCGTGCTCGAGCGCAAGCCGCGCCAGTTGCTGCGAGCCGTCGACGGCGTGAGCTTTGAAATCCAGAAGGGCCAGACGCTCGCGCTCGTCGGTGAATCCGGCTGCGGCAAGAGCACGGTCGCCCGCCTGCTGGTGGGTTTGTACGAGCCCACACGCGGCGGCTTCACCTTCGACAACCAGGACGCGCACGCTGCATTCAAGACGCCGGAAGGCCGGCAGTTGCGAAGGCGCATCCAGATGATTTTCCAGGACCCGTACGCGAGCCTGAACCCGCGCTGGATCGTGGAAGACATCGTGGGCGAGCCCCTGAAAGAACACAACATCATCACCAACGGTGCCGAGCTCAAGGACCGCGTGGGCGAGTTGTTGAAGTCGGTGGGCCTGTCGCCGCTGGACATGGTGAAGTACCCGCACCAGTTCTCGGGCGGCCAGCGCCAGCGCATCTCGATCGCGCGCGCGCTCGCAACCGAACCTGAGTTCCTCGTGTGCGACGAACCCACCTCTGCGCTCGATGTGAGCGTGCAGGCGCAGGTCCTCAACATCATGAAGGACCTGCAGCGAGAGCGCGGCCTCACCTACCTCTTTATCTCGCACAACCTCGCGGTGGTGCGCCACGTCAGCGACCAGGTCGGCGTGATGTACCTGGGGCGGCTGGTCGAGTTGGCAGGCAAGCACCAGCTGTTTGGCAATCCACGCCATCCGTACACCAAGATGCTGCTGGATGCGATTCCGAAGATGCATGACACGGGTCGCCAGCGCACGCCCGTATCCGGTGAAGTGCCCAATCCGCTGAACCCGCCGACGGGTTGCGCCTTCAATCCGCGCTGCCCTCACGCCAACGAGCGCTGCCGCGTCGAGCGTCCTGCGCTGCTGGAGATCGAAGGCATCCGCATCGCCTGCCACGGCGTGGAAGAAGGCCGCATCTGACCCAACGTGACGCCGCATCGCTGACGCTGCGCAAGGGCGAGCTGCGCGATGCGGCGACCATTGCTGCGTTCAACGCGGCGATGGCGCTGGAGACCGAGCACAAGGTGTTGATGCCCGAGGTGATCGGTGCGGGCGTGCGCCGCCTCATTGAAAACCCGGCGATGGGTTTCTACATCGTTGCGCAAGACGAGAGTGGCGAAGTCGTCGCGGGGCTGATGATCACCAACGAGTGGAGCGACTGGCGCAACGGCATCTTCTGGTGGATCCAGAGCGTGTACGTCGTCAAGGACTGGCGTCGGCAAGGTGTGTACCGGCGACTCTACGAATACGTGCGCGACCTCGCGAAGGCTGATGCCGCTGTCTGCGGATTTCGCCTCTACGTCGAGAAAGACAACGACATTGCGCAGCAGACCTATGCGGCGCTCGGTATGACGCCGACGGACTACCTGATTTATGAAGAGCTCAAGGTCGGGGTCGAGTACTTCACCAGACCCCACGACTAACTCTCCGGAACTAATTCACTGAAAAAGTGAGTCATTAAGTATTGCAATAACGTTAGAGTTCAAGCTTTAACGGGAGCAATATTGAGAGACTGGATCGTCAGGGCGGCGCTGGCGTTTGCGCTGCTTTCATGGGGGATCGCTGCGCAAGCGGCCCCTTGCGTCATTGAAGGGAAAACGTACGAATGTGTTCCCAACATTTCGTCCCCTTGGGCTTACACCGCAACCGCTGCGTCCGGTTTCGCCTCACCGCAATTTTCGAGCGCGGGTGCGGCGGTGGGGTTCACCCAGTCGGCCTTCAACACTTTTTTCACGCAAATCACCTACTCGCTCAGCTACGGATCGCTTTCCGGATGGACCCTGGGCTCACGCGGTCAGCGGCAGTATGCGTCGATGCAAATCAACGTCGTCTGGTCCCAGGGCCAGCCCGCAGAAACCGCCTGGCTCACCGTGGTGGGGCAGCGCGAACCGTTCACCTGCCCTGCTGGCTACACCGAGTATTGGCCGAACGACGGCGGGATCTATTGGGCCGGAACCTATGAAGGGCCGCTTTGCTATGGCGCGAAGCCGCTGCGGATTGTGGCTATCGATCCGGGCCATGGGCTCAGCTGCGCAGCAAAAGGGCTGCCCCCTGGAACGATCGGTCTGACCGACTTTCCCGCTTCCAATCCACCGCCAGGCAAACTGAAGGAGGACAACCTCACCGTTGCAATTGCACTTGAAATCGAGCGAGTGCTACCGCCGACTGCTTACAAGGTGGTGCTTACCAAGCGCAATGTGAATGACTGTCCGACCTACCTTCAGCGGGGAGCCAAGGCGGCTTTCGAACGAGCCGAGGTGTTCATCTCGATTCACGCGAACGCTCCGGCGATCGTGCCAGGCACGGCAATTTCCTTCCCATTTGCGCACGGTTCGTCTACGCATTACCACATCCTAAAACCGCAATCGAAGCCGCTCGCCGACTTGTTGGCCAGTTCCGTTTCCTCCAGCCTCGGCGTTAACAACAGGGGTAGCAGGGTGGAAATCGACGATATAGCCGTACTCAAACCCAATGTGACAAGGATGACCGCGGTGCTCGTTGAAACCGCGCGAGTCTCCGGCAAAGACGAGGAGCGCCTTCATTCCCCGGACGCACCCGCTCGAATAGCTGCTGCGGTAAGAAGCAGCCTCGACGCATTCTTTGGCAACTAAGAAATCCAACAAATGATGAAAATCTTGAACCTGACAATTCGCACGATGGCTGCGAGTCTGGCGTTGGCGGCAACTCTCGCATTCGCTTCTCCGGACAAAGTCGGCGTGATTGCCACCTCCCCCTCGCCGTCCCCACTCGGAACGGAGATCGTTTTTTCAGCCGACTTTGACGGTCCCAGTCGTTTATGGGCAGTACGATTTGACGGGACAGGTCTGCGGCGAGTGACTTCGGCCGCGCAGTCGAACCCGAGGGTTTTGCACTCGGATCCCGTTTGGTCGCCCGACGGGCGAACAATCGCCTACACCGTCGTGGACGGTGAGAAAAGCGATATCTGGATCACGCTCCCTAACGGGGCCGCGCTGGCAAAGCTGACGTCCAACGGCGCCCGGAACTGGAAACCCGCGTGGTCACCAGATGGATCAAAGATTGCTTTTGTCTCCGACATGCACGGGACATATGACATTTGGCTGATGAATGCGAACGGGAGTCAACAGCAGCAATTGACGTCGTTGCCACAGCAGGAACACGGTCCCAGCTTCTCTCCGGCAGGCAACGAAATTGTTTTTTCCGTAACGGACCGGGAAACAGCCCGGCTGATGACGATCAAAACCGACGGAACCAGTCTGAAAGCCATCACCTCGACCGGCTTCTTCGATTGGGACCCTGACTGGGGCAGCTCCGGTATTGTGTTCTCGACGAGCCGGGACGAACGGTTGCAGGGACATCTGCTCTGGATGGTGCAGCCGGATGGATCAGGCTTGAGAAAGCTCCCGGCTTCTTACGGCTATGACCCCATGTGGACCAAGACGGGGCAGATCGTGGTCACCGAAGAACCGGTGAAGTCCAAGGCGATGGCATCCATCGCCATCCAGAATGCCGACGGCAGCGGTCGCCGGACACTGGTGGATGTACAGGGCTACACCGCAGCCGTTGACATCCGCCCCGGCAAGTCAACCAACAACATCAACCCGCGCAGCCGGGGCAAAGTCAAAGTCGCCATCCTTTCGACATCGACCTTCGATGCCCCCAAGCTGGTCAAGCAATCCACATTGACTTTCGGTCGCACCGGCAGCGAACCGTCGCTCAATCAGTGCATGCGCGCAAGGGACGTCAACAACGACGGCATCGCCGATCTGGTATGCCGCTTCAACCTGAGCGCTACTGGCTTTCGTTCGGGAGACCCGGTTGGCATTGTCCGCTTCGACAATCGCGAGGGCGTGCCGTACGAGGGACGGGATTCTGTCGTCATCGTGCCGCAGGACGACCCGGAAGATTTCGAGGACTGATGCGTTGTGCGAAGCAGAAGCGTTCACGCGTACCGTTTGCTCCGCAAATTGTTCTTCATCTCGCGCAGGATCGGTTGCAGCTTCGCTCCGATCCGCAGTGAGACGGCTGTCGCGAGCACATCGATGATCATCAGGTGCAGCAGTCGCGACACCATCGGGCTGTATCGGTCATAGCCTTCGGGGTGATCGGCGGCCAGATGAATGTGACCGGCTGTCGCCAGTGGCGATCCGGTGGCAGTCAGCACAATCGTCGTCGCACCGTTCTTTCGCGCAATGTCGCAGGCATCCATCAGGTCGCGCGTGCGGCCCGAGTTCGAGATCACGACAAGGCAATCGCCCGCGCCCAGCATCGACGCGCTCATCACCTGCATGTGGCCGTCGCTGTGCGCGATGGTGTTCACGCCCAGGCGAAAGAACTTGTGCTGCGCATCCTGTGCCACGATGCCCGAATTGCCCACGCCGTAGAACTCGATACGCCGGCCCTGCTTGCAGGCTGCGGCGAGCACATCAACCGCCTTCTCGATCACCGAGCTCGACGCGTCATTGCGGTACTTCAAGAACGCCGCCACGGTGTTGTCGATCACCTTGACCAGCACATCCGATGTCTTGTCGTCCGCATCGACACTGCGATGAATAAAGGGCACGCCCTCGCTCACGCTTCCCGCGAGCTTGAGCTTGAAATCGGAAAGGCCGTCGTAACCCACGCTGCGGCAGAAACGAACAACAGTGGGTTTGCTCACCTGCGCGCGCTCGGCCAGTTCGCTCACGGGTAAATTCGCAAAGGTGCGCGGGTCACTCAGCACCAGGCGACCCACGCGCTGCTCGGCGGGCGCGAGGGATGGCAGCGAAGCCTTGATGCGATCGAGCATGTGGGATCAGTGATGACGTTCAGCGCGCGGTCAGCACTCTTCGTTCCAGCAGAAGTTGTCACGCGCGATCAGCGCACTCGCCGCGCTCGGTCCCCAGGTACCAGCGGCATAAGGACGCGGACCGGCAGCGTCATTGCGCCAGTGCTCCAGGATCGGCTCAACCCAGCGCCATGCTTCTTCCTGCTCGTCGCTGCGCACGAACAGGTTCAGGCGACCGTCGATCACATCCAGCAGCAAGCGCTCATAAGCGCCGACGCGCTCCGACCCAAAGCGCTTGTCGAAATCAAGATCGAGGTGCACAGGCGCGAGCGACGGCACGGCCCCCTTGCTCGCCTGACGCAGTTCCTGCCCCTGCGCGAGCAGGTGCAACTCCAGTCCGTCCTTGGGCTGCAGGTGGATGACGAGGCGGTTGGCCTCGCCCGACGGCGAGCGATAGATCGCATGCGGCGCCGGATGAAAACTCACCACGATTCGCGCATCGCGCCCCGCGAGACGCTTGCCCGTGCGGATGTAGAACGGCACACCGGCCCAGCGCCAGTTGGCGATCTCGGCGCGCAAGGCCACGAAGGTCTCTGTCGTGCTTTGCGGATTGACGCCAGGCTCATCGCGGTAGCCGGGTACGTCTTCGCCCTGAACCTTGCCGGCGGCGTACTGCCCGCGCACCACATGCTGGCCGAGCGTCTCGGGTGTCCATGCTTTCAATGAACGCAACACCTTGAGCTTCTCGTCGCGGATCGCATCGGCATGCGCGTTGATGGGCGGCTCCATCGCGAGCGCGCAGACGAGTTGCAGGGCATGGTTTTGCACCATGTCTCGCAGCGCGCCGGTCTGGTCGTAGAACGCGCCGCGCTTTTCCACGCCGAGGTCTTCGGCGATGGTGATCTGGATGTTGGCAATGTTCTCGCGCCGCCACAGCGGCTCGAACAGGGCGTTGCCAAAGCGCAGCGCGAACAGGTTCTGCACCGACGGTTTGCCCAGGTAGTGATCGATGCGAAAGATCTGCCGTTCTGTGAATGCACGTCGCACCGCTTCATTGATCGCGCGATTGGAGGCGAGGTCGTGCCCGAGGGGTTTTTCCAGCACGATGCGCGTGTGCGGTGTATTCAGGCCCGAGGCCGCGAGCTGTTCGCAGACAGTCGTGAACAGCGATGGCGCGGTCGCCAGGTACATCACCACCGTGTCTGCGCCGCGCTCACGCAGGCTGGCGGCCAGGCGCTGGTAGTCGTCCGGGCGCGAGAGATCGACGCGCAGAAACTCCAGCATCGCTGCGAAGCGATCGAACTCTTCGGGACTGGGGCGCTTGGAGAGATCGACATCCGCAAACCGCGAGTGGATCAATTCCCGGTATTGCGCATTGCTCAGGTCGTCGCGTGCGACCCCGATGATCCGGCCACCCGCTGGCAGGGTTCCGTGGCGGAACGCCTGGAACAGGGCGGGCAGCAGTTTGCGCCAGGCGAGGTCGCCGGTGCCGCCAAAGAGGACGAGATCGAAGCTCATGGTCTTGCGGTGGAAGTGACGTGCCACTGTAACTTAGTTTCACCTCATCGGTGCCGCAGCGGCCACTGGTATTCGTTTGCGGATTTCACTGGTGTTTTCCCCAAGCTGCTCACCTGCTGGCGGAGACTATTCTCGAAAGCGTAACCAAATTACTTTGAGGGTGATCCCATGAGAAAGTCGCTGCTGGCGTCGGCGTTTGCATTGGCCGGTGTTTCGTTTGGTGCGGCTGCGCAGGGGCAGGTCAACATCATCTGTTCGGTGCAGGCCGACTGGTGCAACAACATGGCCACCGTGTATTCGCGCACGACGGGCACCAAGGTCAACGTCGCGTTGAAGGGCTCGGGCGAAGCACTCGCGCAGCTCATCGCCGAAAAAGAGAACCCGAAGACCGACGTCTGGTTCGGCGGCACCGGCGACCCGCACCTGCAGGCGGCCGAGCAGGGCCTCTCGCTCGAATACAAATCGCCGACCCTTACGCAACTGCATCCCTGGGCGCAAAAGCAGGCGCAGCAGTCGGGCTTCAAGACGGTGGGCATCTACTCGGGCCCGCTCGGCTTTGGCTACAACCCCGAGCTGCTGGCCAAGAAGAAGCTGCCTGTTCCCAAGACATGGTCCGACCTGCTCAAGCCGCAATACAAGGGCGAGATCCAGGTGGCCAATCCCGCATCGAGCGGCACCTCGTACACCATGATCGCAACGCTCGTGCAGTTGATGGGCGAAGACAAGGCCTTCGAGTACCTCAAGGGCCTGCACAAGAACATCAGTACCTACACGCGCTCTGGCACCGGCCCCATCAAGGCGGTCGCGCGCGGCGAGACGGCCGTGTCGATCAGCTTCGTGCATGACGGCCCCGGCGAAAAGATGAACGGGTTTCCGGTCGAGACGATCACGCCCGCCGATGGCACGGGCGCCGAGATCGGCTCGATGAGTCTGATCAAGGGCTCCCGCAACCTCGAAGCCGCCAAGAAGTTCTATGAATGGGCGCTGACCCCCAGCGCGCAGGAGATCGCCTTCGCAGCGAAGTCGTTCCAGGTGCCTTCGAACAAGGGCGCCAAGGTTGACCCCAACGTGCCTGATTTCAAGAAGATCAGGTTCATCGACTACGACTACGCCAAGTACGGCTCAAGCACTGAGCGCAGGCGTCTTATCTCCCGCTGGGAAAAGGATGTGAACTCGCTGCCCCGTTGAAAACACCGGCCGCCAATCTCGCTATCTGGGCATGGCTCGTCACGGGCCTGCTCGGCTACTTGCTGCTGCCCTGGTATGCGCTGCAAGATGGCAACGGCCTGCTGGCCTTCCCTTTTGTCTTCGGCAGTGATGACAAGGCGAACGGACTCATGCAGGCCGCCGTGTACGGGCGCAGCTGGCTCTGGCTGGGGCTGGTTGGCTTGGTCGTCGCTGCGTTCGGCGCGATGCAGCAGCCGGGTCGCAAGCAGGGTGCGCTGCTGATCGCAGGTGGCCTCATCGGCGTGTTGGGTCTGGGCCTGGCGGGCTTCCTGATCGGCGCGAAGGGCTGGAACAGCGAGCTGCTCAATCGCAGCTTCGGCGAGCTTGCCAAAAACCAGTTCGGCATCGGCTGGGGCGGCTTCGTTGCGTTGGCTTCGCTCATCGTCATCACTGCATTGGGCATCGCGCGGCGCGGCTTCTTCAAGGGCGATTTGTTCATCGCTGCGGCCGTCGTCGGCTGCGGAACATTGCTGGCCCTGTTCATCCTGTTCCCCGTCCTGAAGGCGCTGGCAAGTGCGTTCTACACCGAGGAAGGGCGCATCTCCATCGCCGCGATGTGGGAGCGGATCGGCAACGAACGCAATTTCGGCCTCAACTGCTTGTACGGCGGCGTGCGCTGCGGCGTGGCTTGGAACACCTTGTTCCTGGGCCTGCTGACTGCGTTCAGCACCACCGTGCTCGGAACCTTGATGGCGCTGATGGCCGAGCGCGCGGGCAGCCGCTATTCAAAGCCGCTCAACATCCTTGCGATGCTGCCGATCATCACGCCGCCGTTTGTCGTGGGACTCGGCCTGATCCTGTTGTTTGGCCGCGCGGGCATCGTCAACCAGTTGCTCGAATCGTGGTTCGGCCTTGCGCCATCGCGCTGGTTCTATGGCTGGTTCGGCGTATGGATCGCGCAGACATTTGCGTTCACCCCCATCGCATTCATGATCATGCGCGGCGTGGTGCAGGGCGTCGCGCCCAGCCTGGAAGAGGCTGCGCAAACATTGCGCGCGAGCCCCCAGCGCACCTTCATGACGGTGACGCTGCCGCTGCTCAAGCCCGGCCTTGCCAATGCCTTCCTGGTCGGCTTCATCGAAAGCATGGCCGACTTCGGCAACCCGGTCGTGGTCGGCGGCCAGTTCTCGGTGCTGTCCACGGAAATCTTCTTTGCGATCGTCGGCGCGCAATACGACCAGGGCCGCGCCGCATCGCTCGCATGGATACTCACGCTGTTCGCGCTGGGCGTGTTTGCGCTGCAGCGCTTCGTGCTCGGCAAACGCAGCTACACCACCGTGAGCGGCAAGGGTGATTCAGGCGTGGCGATGCCGCTGCCGCCGCGCGTGCGCAAGTTCGTGTACGGCATCGCGCTGCCGTGGATGGCCTTCACCCTCGTCGTGTACCTCTTCGCCTTCGCCGGCGGCTTCGTGCAGACATGGGGACGCGACTACACATTGACACTCGCACACTTCAGGACTGCGTTCTCGCTGGAGTGGGGACAGTTCGGGCTGGTGTGGGCGGGCACTGCCTGGAACTCGTTCTTCACGACGATCAAGCTCGCGGCGATTTCCGCGCCGATGACCGCGACGCTGGGCCTGCTCATCGCGTACCTGCTGGCTCGCACCGAGTTCAAGGGCCAGGGACTGTTCGAGTTTTCCGCATTGCTGGCGTTTGCGATTCCCGGCACGGTGCTGGGCGTGAGCTACATCCTGGCCTTCAACGTGCCGCCGTTCGAACTCACGGGCACCGGGCTCATCATCGTGCTGTGCTTCATGTTCCGTAATCTGCCGGTGGGTGTGCGGGCGGGCACAGCCGCATTCAAGCAGCTTGATCGATCACTTGACGAAGCCTCGGTCATGCTGCGTGCGTCCAGCGTGCAGACGCTGCGCTACGTGGTGCTGCCGCTGCTCAAGCCTGCACTGGTCGCGGCGCTCGTCTACAGCTTCGTGCGCGCGATCACCACGGTGTCGGCGGTGATCTTCCTGGTCACGGCAGAGAACGAACTCGCCACGACCTACATCATCGGCCGCGTCGGCAATGGTGATTACGGTGTGGCGCTTGCGTACTGCACGGTGCTGATCATTCTCATGAGCGGTGTGACCGCATTGATCCAGTTTCTGGTCGGCGAGCGCAAGCTCGGACGGCGCAAGCATGTGGCGCCTTTGTCAGCGCAGGGAGCGACTTGATGGCTACCGCAGATTCTGCAAACGGCATTGAATTTCGCAACGTCACCAAGCGCTATGGCAGCGATGTCTCGGCGCCGATGGCGGTCAGGGGCATCAGCTTTCGCGCGGCCACGGGCACGCTCACCACCATCCTCGGACCGTCGGGCTGCGGCAAGACCACCACGCTGCGCATGATCGCGGGCCTCGAGTCGCCGACTTCCGGGCAGATCTTCATCGAAGGACGCGACGTGACCACGCTGGGCCCTGCCGAGCGCAACGTGAGCATGATGTTCCAGAGCTATGCACTGTTTCCGCACATGAACGTGCTGGAGAACGTGGGATACGGATTGAAGATGTCGGGCGTCTCGCCAGCATCGACGCGCACGCGCGCTGTCGATGCTCTACGCAACGTCGGGCTGGTCGGCTTCGACGATCGCTTGCCCAGCGAGCTGTCGGGCGGCCAGCAGCAACGCGTGGCACTGGCTCGCGCGCTGGTGCTGGAGCCCGCGGTGCTGCTGTTTGACGAGCCGCTGTCCAACCTGGACGCGCGTCTGCGGCGTGAGATGCGCGAGGAGATTCGCTCACTGCAGCAGCGGCTCAAATTGACAGTCGCCTATGTCACGCACGACCAGAGCGAGGCGCTGGCAGTCAGCGATCAGATCATCGTGATGGACCACGGTGTCATCGCGCAAAGCGGCACGCCGCAGGATCTCTATGAGTATCCGACCACCGAATTCGTGGCGGGCTTCATGGGCGAGGCCATGCTGTTTCCAGCACGCGCAGATGCCGCAGGTTCCGTCGCTTTGGGGCCGCTGCGCATCCGTGCGCGCCACGCCTTGAACGAAGGTGCGGTCAAGGTCGCGGTGCGACCAGAGGCGTGGCATATCGGGCCACCGGGCGTGGGCCTGGCCGCGCGCCTTGCCAAGCGCGCCTACCTGGGCAGCATCTACGAGTACACCTTCGAGACGGAACTGGGGCCTATTTTTGTCGTGTCGTCCGACCTGGGGCGCGTGCTTGAGCTGGGCAGCGATGTAGGGCTGGGGCTGGCCGATCACGGCGTGTCGGTCGTGCAGGTCGGGTAAGCCAATCTGCAGTCCAGGGCGGCCCACGGCGCTGCGTTCGCGGGCAATAATGCGCGCATGAATCAACCCGATAGGCCGCGCTGTGACGAAACGCCAGCATGGCGCGCTCTGCAGCATCTGTGGGGCGAAGGCGCGCGTGGTTTTGATCTGCGCAATGCTTTCAAGACCGATGAAGGCCGTCTTGCGGCTTTCAGCCAGCACGCACCTCATGTGTTTGCAGACCTCTCCAGGAACCTGATCGACGCGCGCGCCCAGGCGTTGCTGATGCAGCTCGCGCGCGAGTGTGGGCTCCAAGCGCATCGGGATGCGATGTTCGCCGGCGAGCTCATCAACAACACCGAGGAACGTGCGGTCAAGCACTGGCTGTTGCGCACGCCCAGAGGCGCGGTGAGCGATCCCGACCTCGCCGAAGTCCACGACACGCTCGATGCGATGCTCGCGTATGCGTCGCAGGTACGCGGCGATACGGCTATCACCGACATCGTGAACATCGGCATTGGCGGCTCGGACCTCGGGCCGCAGATGGCCGTGGCGGCGCTTGAGGCCTATGCGGTTGCGGGCAAGCGCTTTCACTTCGTCTCCAATGTGGATGGGCACGAGATCGATGGCGTGCTCAAACGTGTGCGCCCCGAGAGCACCTTGTTCCTGGTTGCCTCCAAGACGTTCACGACCATCGAGACCATGACCAATGCGCGTTCGGCAAAGGCTTGGTTCGAGTCGCAGGGCGGACGCAACATTGCACGGCATTTCGCCGCGCTCACCACCAACATCAGCGCGGCGCGCGAGTTCGGTATCACCACGACGTTCGGGTTTCGTGACTGGGTGGGTGGACGCTATTCGCTGTGGTCGGCGATCGGGTTGCCGATTGCGATTGCCATCGGCGCGCAAGGGTTTCGATCGCTGCTGCAAGGCGCACACGAGATGGACATGCACTTCCAGACGGCTGCGCTGGAGAGCAACCTGCCGGTGCGGCTGGGACTGCTCGATGTCTGGTATCGCAACTTCCACGGTTTTGCCAGCCGCAGCATTGCGCCGTATCACAGCCACCTGAAACGACTGCCTGCATACCTGCAGCAACTGGAGATGGAAAGCAACGGCAAGCGTGTCGATGCGCAGGGCCGCGCCATGGGTGTCGAGACATCGCCTGTGCTGTGGGGCGAGCCCGGCACCAATGGGCAGCATGCCTACTTCCAGATGCTGCACCAGGGCACGCAGGTGACGCCGGTGGAATTCATTGCGGTCAAACAGCCCGCACACGACCTGGGCGACCATCACCTGCAATTGATGGCCAACGCGATCGCGCAGGCGCAGGCGCTGATGCAGGGCCAGCACGATGCAGGCGGTCATCGCGACTTTCCGGGCAATCGTCCCAGCACTTTCTTTGTGCTGGACCGGCTGGAGCCGGCAAGTCTTGGTGCGTTCCTGGCGCTTTACGAGCACCGCGTGTTTGTGAGCGGATCGATCTGGGGCATCAACAGCTTCGACCAGTGGGGGGTCGAGCTGGGCAAGGTTCTCGCCAGGGACATCTCGGCGCGGCTGGCCAGTGGCGATGTCGCGGGACTGGATGCGTCGTCTGCGGCGCTGGTGCGCATGCTGTCACCACGTTGAGCCGCCGCTCATCTTCTGGCTATCTTCTCGCGGGGGTTGGGCATATCATCGCCGCGGGACTGTTCCCGGCAGACGAGATGAGGAGCGCGCATGGACGACATCAAACAGGCAGTCACGACCTGCTTTAACAAGTACGTCGATTTCAAGGGCCGCGCCGCGCGTCCCGAGTTCTGGTGGTTCGCGCTGTTCCAGTTCGTCGTGCTGGCCATCCTGGGCATGTTGCACAACTTTCTCTATGCGATTGGCGTGCTGGCGATGCTCTTGCCTGCGCTCGCCGTGGGCGCACGCCGCTTCCACGACATCGGCAAGAGCGGCTGGTTCCTGCTGCTGGGCCTGATCCCCTTGGTGGGCTGGTTGATCCTGATCTATTTCTTCGTGCAACCCAGTGGACCTGCCAACGAGTGGGGCCAGCCGCAGGGTCCCGTCGAGGCCGGACCCCCGATGGCACCCGGCCAGCAATAAGCCTGAGCATCGCTCGATGACGCAACGATCGGTTACCGTCCGACAACAAATCGGCACGGTACCGACACCCCGTCTCAACTGCATTGGCGTTCAATGACTTCATGCGGACATGCCTGTCCGCCAAGGAGTCCACATGAACAAGCTCATCGTTTCATCATTGATTGCCGTCACGCTTGCAGCGGGCGGCACTGCCTTTGCCCAAGGTGCAGAAGGCCAGGCTGGTTCGGCCTACAACAACAACCAGGTTGATTACGGCCCTGTCCCCGGCTCGGCCGCGTACTACGGCAACAGTGGCTTCACGCCCCCGCCCACCGTGTATTGGGCCGGCCGCCGGTATTACTCCACGCCGTATGCCGCGCAGCGCGTGCCGGTCTATCCCTATGGCAACCAGTACCGCGGCACAGCCCGCGACCGCGATGGCGACGGCGTAGCCAACCGCCGCGACCGCTGGCCCGACGACGCCTCCAGAAGCTAAGCGAAGCAGCCGCTCCGCGAGCGGCACGAGGATCGGCCGAAGCAACGCGCAGGCCGACCCACCATGAAAAAAGCCGGGCTCTGCCCGGCTTTTTGATCTGACCAAACCACTCCAAAAACGCGTGGCGTTTTTGGAGTGAAGTGCCTTACATGTCCATACCGCCCATGCCACCCATACCGCCCATGCCGCCAGGCATGCCGCCGGCGCCGGACTCTTCCTTCGGTGCTTCGGCAATCATGGCTTCGGTCGTGAGCATCAGCGATGCAACCGATGCTGCGTTCTGCAGTGCAGTACGCGTGACCTTGGTCGGGTCCAGAATGCCCATCTCGATCATGTCGCCATACGTGTCGTTGGCAGCATTGAAGCCGTAGTTGCCCTTGCCGGCCAACACAGCAGCCACAACCACCGAGGCTTCGCCACCGGCGTTGAACACGATTTCGCGCAGGGGCGATTCGATGGCGCGCAGCACCAGCTTGATGCCGGCTTCCTGGTCGGCGTTGTCGCCCTTGATTTCGCCAGCAGCTTGCTTGGCACGCAGCAGAGCCACGCCGCCGCCAGCCACGATGCCTTCTTCAACGGCTGCGCGGGTTGCGTGCAGTGCGTCTTCGACACGAGCCTTCTTTTCCTTCATCTCGACTTCGGTGGCAGCGCCAACCTTGATCACTGCAACACCGCCGGCCAGCTTGGCCACGCGCTCTTGCAGCTTTTCACGGTCGTAGTCGCTGGTCGCTTCTTCGATCTGGACGCGAACCTGCTTGACGCGGGCTTCGATGTCAGCGCCGGCGCCAGCGCCGTCGATGATCGTCGTGTTTTCCTTGCCCACTTCGATGCGCTTGGCCTGGCCCAGGTCAGCCAGCGTGACCTTCTCGAGCGTCAGGCCGACTTCTTCAGCGATGACCTTGCCGCCCGTCAGGATGGCGATGTCTTCGAGCATGGCCTTGCGACGATCGCCAAAGCCCGGAGCCTTGACGGCGACGACCTTCAGGATGCCGCGAATCGTGTTGACGACCAAAGTAGCGAGGGCTTCGCCTTCGACTTCTTCAGCAATCACCAGCAGCGGACGGCCAGCCTTTGCGACTTGTTCCAGGATCGGCAGCAGGTCACGGATGTTCGAAACCTTCTTGTCGTACAGCAGCACGAACGGGTTGTCGAGCAGGGCGGACTGCTTTTCAGGGTTGTTGATGAAGTAGGGCGACAGGTAGCCGCGGTCGAACTGCATGCCTTCGACGACTTCGAGTTCGCTGTCGAGCGACTTGCCGTCTTCAACGGTGATCACGCCTTCCTTGCCGACCTTGTCCATCGCGTCAGCGATGATCTTGCCGATGGTCTCGTCGCTGTTGGCCGAGATGGAGCCGACTTGCGCGATTTCCTTGGAGGTGGTGGTGGCCTTGGAGGCCTTCTTCAGCTCGGCGACCAGGGCCGTGACAGCCTTGTCGATACCGCGCTTGAGGTCCATCGGGTTCATGCCGGCGGCCACGTACTTCATGCCTTCGCGAACGATGGCTTGCGCGAGGACGGTAGCCGTCGTCGTGCCGTCACCGGCGATGTCGGACGTCTTGGAAGCGACTTCCTTGACCATCTGCGCGCCCATGTTCTGAAGCTTGTCCTTCAGTTCGATTTCCTTGGCGACGGACACGCCGTCCTTGGTCACGGTAGGGGCGCCGAACGAGCGCTCCAGAACCACATTGCGACCCTTGGGGCCAAGGGTGACCTTGACCGCGTTGGCCAGGATGTTCACGCCTTCGACCATGCGTGCGCGGGCTTCACCGCCGAAAATTACGTCTTTAGCTGCCATGTTTGTTTCTCCTGTCTTGACCGGGGGGATTATTCGACGACCGCGAAGAGGTCTTCTTCTTTCATGACGAGCAACTCGTCGCCATCGACCTTGACGGTCTGGCCGCTGTACTTGCCAAAGAGGACGCGATCGCCGACCTTGACGTTCATTGCAACCAGTTCGCCCTTGTCGCTCTTGCGGCCGGGGCCGACGGCCAGGACTTCACCTTGGTCCGGCTTTTCAGCCGTGTTGCCGGGCAGCACGATGCCGCTGGCGGTCTTTTCTTCTGCTTCGAGGCGTTTGACGATCACGCGATCGGCGAGGGGGCGAAGTTTCATTGCATCTCCTTGACTTGAAACGGGGAAATCTGAAAAGCGCCAACGAAGTTAGCGCTTATTAACGCGAGTGGAGCTCATGTGTTAGCACTCAACTCTAGCGAGTGCTAATCATAAGGCCATTTGGATAGTTTTCAAGCGCTGCAGCATGTTGTCGTGGCGTTGAAGGCCGGGACCTGCGCTAAAGTCGGCCGCCAAAATCACGGGTCCTCCCACTCCAGAAATGACACCTCACCAGGCCTGCGCCGCCAACTGCGGCAGTAGTGTTCTTACCCCGAAAGAAACGGCGCCCCCAGGTCGCCCTGCAAAGCCGGAGGTGCCCGATGACCTGAGCTTCCCGGTCCATCCGGCGCTGGGCATTTCCACGGTCATGGCAATCACGGGTTGCGCACTCGAAGCAGCTTCGCAACCCCAGAGCCTTGCGGGTCGCCTTGCACCGGCCATCAAGGTCACAGGTGCCGCAGGCATGTTGGCCAGCGCCCTTGCTGCACTGGCCGAGCTGGCCTGGATCGATGCGCGCGTTGCCAACGAGTCCCGGCGGGCGCGCCTGCCGGCCTCCCCAGGACCGGGTGCCGATCCTTCCTGGTCCTGCGCGCTCTAAGGCGTCAAAGCCCCGGCCGGGCTCAGCCGGGCTGCTTGACGATCCGCAGGTAAGGCTTGGGCGCAACCCAGCCGCCGGGGAACAGATCCTTGGCCTGCTCGTCGGTGACGGAGCCCGCGATGATCACGTCGTCGCCATGCTTCCAGTTCGCCGGCGTTGCTACCTTGTGTTTGGCGGTGAGCTGCATCGAGTCGAGCACGCGCAGGATCTCGTCGAAGTTGCGGCCGGTGGTCATCGGGTAGGTGAGCATCAGCTTGATCTTCTTGTCGGGTCCGATGATGAACACCGAGCGCACCGTGGCGTTGGTTGCTGCCGTGCGGCCGTCGGCGGAGCCCGGCTCTTCGGCCGGCAGCATGTTGTAGAGCTTGGCCACATGCAGGTCGGTGTCGCCGATCATGGGGTAGTTCACCTTGGAGCCCTGCGTCTCTTCGATGTCTGCGGCCCAAAGGCTGTGGTTGTCCACCGGGTCGATCGACAGGCCGATCAGCCGGGTGTTGCGCTTGGTGAACTCCGGCTCGATCTTGGCCATGTAGCCCAGTTCGGTCGTGCACACGGGCGTGAAGTCTTTCGGGTGCGAGAACAGCACAGCCCACTTGTCGCCGATCCACTCATGGAAATCGATTTCGCCGTGGGTGGTCTGGGCCTTGAAGTTGGGCGCCGTATCGTTGATGCGAAGTGACATGGTTGAGCTCCTGGTGATTTCGGGAAACGGCAACCATAGCGCATACCCCTGCCGATGAGGCACGCCGGGTCTTGCCATCGCGGGCGGGCGGGTCTATCGTGGGTGCGTCCCAGTGGACGAGCCAGGAGATGCCATGCAGAAGATCCTGATTGCAGTGGACGGTTCCGAGACATCGCTCGATGCGGTGCGCCACGCCATCGCGCTACGCGACCAGGGGCTGCGCGCGAGCCTGGTACTGGCGAACGTGCAGGAGCCGCCCACCTTCTACGAGATGCTCACCGTGCGGGACCCCGAGCGACTGGCCGGCCTGGGCACGGGAGCCGGTGAGCACCTGCTGCAGGAGGCGCGGCATCTGTGCGATTCATCGGGCATCGACTACGAGTTCGAAGTCGCATCCGGCGATCCGGCGCACACCCTTGCAGACGTGGCGGAGCGTTACGGATGCACATCCATCGTTGTCGGCGCGAGCGGCAAGGGTGGCACGGCCGACGGATGGCTCGGCTCGGTGTCGCACGAGCTGATCCACGTGTCGAATCTTCCTGTGACGGTGATCAAGCACGTTGAAGTGGATCGACAGGCGCAACAGGACGATCAGCAAGGCGAGCTGGCCGATCGACAAGACGAGGCCCTTCCCGTCACCGACGAACCGCAACCGGTGATGGGGCTGGCCTGAGTTTTACCGGTTGAAGTGCTGGCGGTACGCAGCAATCGCCGCCACCGTTGTGCACAAGAGGCCGTGAACCCGTGCGAAGTCGGCGACTTCATGGCCGCGCGCCATCGTCCCATCGGGGTTCATGAGTTCGCACAGCACGCCTGCAGGGGTGAGGCCGGCGAGCATCGCGAGGTCCACTGCAGCTTCGGTGTGACCATCGCGCTCCAGCGTTCCGCCCTCGCGCGCAATCAGCGGAAAGACATGGCCGGGGCTCACGATCTCGCTGCGCTCCAGCGTGGATCGCATCGCGCACTGGATCGTCTGCACACGATCGACCGCGGACACACCGGTCGTCACGCCATGCGACGCTTCGATCGACTGGGTGAACGCGGTCGCAAAGCGCGAACGGTTGACCTCCACCATCGGTTTCAGGCGCAGCTCGCTGGCCTTGCCGGGCGGTATGCACAGGCACACGATGCCGCTGCCATCGCGAATCATCATCGCCATCACGGCGGGACTCAGGCGGTCGGCAGCGCAGATGAGATCGGCCTCGTTCTCGCGATCAGCGTCGTCCAGCACGAGCACGGGACGACCGGCTGCGATGGCGTCGATGATGTCGTCGACATCGGCCAGGGGAATGGTGTCGTTGGCGGACACCGGTGGGGTCGTTGTATTGGCAACTGACATGAAACGCTCCTGTTGATTGAACAAAAACGCCTCAAGGCACAAGAACGCCGCAGCGCTTCCCCCTGCGAAGGACGCAAGCGGAAATGCAGCAGCACATCGCCGCGCACGATCCAGCAAGACTGGCCCATGCGGCGGCGACATCTTCTTTCATCCGGACTATGACCGTCGGCCCCAGATTTGGACTGGGTCTGCTGACCCGCGCTGACTTGGCAACAGAAGTTGCAAACCGTGCGCGGCGCTCGCGGGCTTGCGGCTTTCACCGCCTACCGCCGGTGGGGAATTTCGCCCCGCCCTGAAGACCGGGCCAATATAGCGCGGCGTCAGAAAACCTGCAGGCGCCAAGGTGACCCTGGGCTATAGTTGGTCGCAATGGAGACAGGCCGTGGCAGTTGATGACGGTGACCGCGGCCAGCAGCCCGAGTCGCATGCGCTGAACAGGCGAAAGCCGAACGCCCTTGTGCGCCGCGCATCGGTCGCGCATCGACGCGCCTCGCGGCTCGATCCTGTTGTTCGCGGCCTGCTCTGGTCGGCCGCAGCGGGCCTGCTCTTCACCGTGCTCAACACAATGATGCGTTCGCTGGCGATGGAGCTCCATCCATTCCAGACCCAGTTCCTGCGCTATTTTTTCAGCCTGGTTGTCATGATGCCGCTGGTGATTCGCGCCGGCATCGCAACTTACAGGCCGGTGAAGATCTCCGGTCACTTCACGCGAGGGGGCGTGCACACACTGGGCCTGGTCCTGTGGTTTGCAGCGTTGCCGCACATCACCATCGCCGACACCACCGCACTGAGCTTCACCGGCCCGATCTTCATCATGCTGGGCGCGGCGTGGTTCTTTGGAGAACGCATGCGCTGGGACCGCTGGGTCGCGGCCATCATCGGCTTTGCCGGGGTCCTGATCGTGGTCGCGCCCAAGCTCACGGGTGTCGGGGGTGGCTGGTCGCTGCTCATGCTCGCTTCATCGCCTGTGTTCGCTGCGTCGTTCCTGCTGACCAAGGCACTCACACGGTACGAGAAGCCCGGCGTGATCGTGGTGTGGCAGTCGATCACGATCACGCTCATGAGCCTGCCGCTGGCCTTGCCCTTCTGGCAAGCGCCAACCATGTTTCAGTGGTTCATATTTCTGCTGTGCGGAATTCTGGGGGCGTCGGCGCACTACTGCCTCACGCGCTCGTTCCTGGCTGCCGACATCTCGGCCACGCAATCCGTGAAGTTTCTCGAACTGGTCTGGGCATCGCTGCTGGGATGGCTGGTCTTTACCGAAACGCCAAGTCGCACCACGCTCATCGGTGGAGTGGTGATCTGCGCGGCCACGCTCTGGATCGCGCGGCGCGAAGCACGAGGGTCGGTTCGCGCTCCGGGTTAGGCGGAGTCTTTCGGCGCGTTGGCGATGCCGCTTGCCACATGCCCCGAAGGCACATGGCGCGCCGCATGATTCACGTGCCCGGTCTGGTCGTCGAAGAAGAAGTCGGGCTCGAACTCGCGCAGGAACTCGCCCTTGGGAAGGCCGCCCAGGAACATCGCTTCATCCACCCGAATATCCCAGTTCATGAGCGTGCGAATCGCGCGCTCGTGCGCGGGCGCGCTGCGCGCGGTGACCAGCGCCGTTCGCAGGCCCATCGCCGGTGTGCTGGCCTGCTGCAGCCGGTGCAGCGCTGCGAGCAGTGGCTTGAAGGGGCCTTCGGGCAAAGGCAGGCTCGCCTTGCTCATTTCGTGCTGCTGGAAAGCATCGAGCCCGTGCGACTGGAACACGCGCTCGGCTTCATCCGAGAACAGCACCGCATCACCGTCGAATGCAATGCGCACTTCGTTGGGATGGTTGCTGCCCGCCAGCACCGATTCGGTGAGCACGCGCGCTGCAGGAAAGCCTGCTGCCAGCGCCTCGCGCACATCCTCTGCATTGGCCGAGAGAAACAGGTTGGCGCGCAGCGGACGCAGGTACTTGAAGGGCGATCGGCCCTGGGTGAACACACCGCGTTCGAGCTTGATCTGGTTGGCCGTGCCCGAACGAAAAATGCGCATGCCCGACACCGGATCGTTGCGCGAGAGGATCACAGCCTCGACACGCTGCGTCGATGTGTCGTTGAACGCGAGCAATTTCTTGACGAGCGAAAAAGCGATGCCCGGTTTGGCTGCTGTATCGAGGCGCTCAAGTTGCAGCTCCATGTAGCGCTTAGGGTCGCCGCTTTCGAAGATCGCGTTCTCTTCCTCGAAGTTGAAGAGCGCACGCGATGAGATCGCCACTACCAGTTTGTCGTCGAGGGTCACGGACATGGTTGGCTCGATGTTGGCTCAGCGTGCGAACTGGTTGAGCTGGATGATCGGCAGCAGCACCGCGAGCACGATCAGCATCACCACCACGCCCATCGACACGATCAGCAGCGGCTCCAGGATGGTGGCCATCTGCATGGCGCGTCTTTGCACTTCGGCGCCGAGCTGGTTGGCTGCGCGCTGCAGCATGTTGGGCAACTGGCCGGTCTGCTCGCCGAGCCGCGCGAACATTGCGAGCAGACCGGGAAAGCGCTTCTTCTGCGCCATGGCCGAGGCCAGCGGTGCGCCTTCACGCACGAGCACGAGCGCGTCCATTGCATCGGCACGCATCGCCCGGTTGCTGAGTGTTTCGCCGGCGGCTTGCAGGGCCTTCAGGATCGGCACGCCTGCGCCCGCGAGCATGGCCAAGGTACTCGCAAATCGCGCTGCGTTGTAGCCGCGCGAGAGGCGTCCGATGAGCGGAAGTCGCAGCCACGCGGCGTCGAACCGTTCGCGCGTGGCTTCGTTGCGAAGCGCAAGGCGCAGGCCTATGAACCCGACAACGAGGATCGACAGGGCAAGCCAGCCCCAGCTGCGAACGAAGCCGCTGATTGCAAGCATGGCCATGGTGAGAAACGGCAGCGCGCGCTTGCTACCCGCAAACACATTGGCGACCTGCGGCACGACGTACGCCACCAGGAACATCACGATCACGATCGCCACGACGGTGACGATGGCGGGGTAGAGCGCAGCGCCCAGCAGTTTCGCCTTGAGCGCCTGGCTGTTTTCCAGGTCATCGGCCAGGCGTTCGAGCACGGTGCCCAGGTTGCCGCTGGCTTCGCCAGCACCAACGACCGCGATATAGATTTCTGGAAACTCGCGTGGGAAGCGCGCCAGCGCCTTGCCGAATGGCGAACCGGCATTCACCTCTGCGCGCAATGCGGCCACGAGATGGCGTTGCCGCTCGTTCTCGGCTTCTTCTGTCAATGCAGTGAGTGCGCGTTCCAGCGGCAGGCCGGAGGTGATGAGGCCTGACAGCTGACGCGTCCAGATGGCCAGGGCCGTGGCGTTGAAGACCGGTCGCGTGAAGATGCTGGAGGACAGGCCGAAGCTCTGCTCGTTGGCAGCGGCACCTGCGTTGACCGGCACCACTTGCAGCGGCACCAGGGACTGGCCCCTGAGCAGGCTGCGCACGGCCTTGGCCGTGTCGGCTTCCATCACGCCGCGCCGGGTGTCGCCTTGTGCGTCTAGCGCTTCGAATGAGTAGGCTGGCATGCGGCGATTATGTCCCCTCTCCCCTTGGGGAGAGGGTTAGGGTGAGGGTCGACGATCCGTCACGCCGACCGCAGGCGAAACCGCTGCAACTTCCCCGTCTCGGTCCGCGGCAAGCTCGCCACGAACTCGATCTCGCGCGGGTATTTGAATGGCGCGATGCTCGCCTTCACATGGTCCTGCAGCGCCTTGACCATGGCCGCATCGGCCGCGTGGCCGGCCTTGAGCACGCAAAACGCCTTCACGATCATCCCGCGTTCTTCGTCGGGCTTGCCGATCACGCCGCATTCGGCCACCGCAGGGTGCCGCAGCAGGGCGTCTTCAACTTCCGGGCCGCCGACGTTGTAGCCGGCCGTGATGATCATGTCGTCGGCGCGCGCCTGGTAGAAAAAGTAGCCATCGTCGTCCTGCATGAATGCATCGCCGGGGTAATTCCAGCCATCCTTGACGTAGTTGGCCTGGCGTGGGTCGTCCAGGTACTTGCAGCCGGTCGGTCCCTTCACCGCGAGCTTGCCGATGGTGCCGCGCGGCACCTCGCGGCCCTCGTCGTCAACCACCTTTGCGATGTAGCCGGGTACAACTTTGCCCACCGCCCCCGGACGCACATCGCTGGCAGCCGACGAAATGAAGATATGGAACATCTCGGTCGCGCCGATGCCGTCGAGCATCTCGATGCCGCTGGCCTGCTTCCACAACTGGCGCGTGGCATCGGGCAGGCCTTCACCGGCGCTCACTGAAATGCGCAGCTTGCCCACGCCGTGCTCGCGCGCAAACGGCGCCATCTGGCGGTAGAAAGTCGGCGCGGTGTAGCAGATGGTCGCGCCGATCTCGTTGATGGTGCGCACCATCGATTCCGGTGAATACGGCGCATCGGGAAAGTACACGCTGGCACCCGCCCACATCGGAAAGATCAGCAGGCCACCCAGGCCAAAGGTGAATGCGAGCGGCGGCGAGCCCACCACGATGTCGTCGGGCGTTGCCCGCAGCACGTGACGCGGCCAGGCTTCGCACGCGGCCATCACATCGCGATGGGTGTGCAGCGCAGCCTTGGGCTTGCCCGTCGTGCCCGATGTGAACGCCATCAGCGCCACGTCGTCAGCAGCGGTATTGCACGGTGCAACACCGCCATCTTTTTGCGACGACAACACCGCCAGCGAACCGGGTGCATCGAGCGTGTTGAAGGGAATGACAGCGCCAAGCACCGGCCGGTCCTTGCGTGCGAGTTCCAGTTCGTCGATGAGCTTGATATCGCACAGCGCCAGCACGGGCTGCGCCTTGTCGATGATGTCCGCGAGTTCGCGAGCGCGCAGCAGCGGCATCGTCGCCACGGCGATCAATCCCGCCTTCACCACTGCAAGCCATGCGAGCGACATCGCAATCGAGTTGCCGCCGCGCAGCAACACGCGGTTGCCCGGCACCAGGCCATGGTCTTCGGTGAGCACGCGGCAGATGCGATCGACGCGATCGCGCACATCCGCGTAGGTCAGCGTGATGCGGCTGGAGCGAAGCAGCGGACGATTGGCGAAGCCCTTGTCCGCGGCCTTGTCGAGCAGTTCTTCAACCAGGTTCAGCTGCGCCGGAAACTGCAGTTCCGGCAGGTCGAAACGCATGTCGGGCAGCAGTTGCGCCTGCGGCAGGCGGTCGCGCACAAAAGTATCCATGGTGGGTGATCGGTCTCAGGCAGCTTCCACGCGATCGCGCGCGTGGTCTTTCACCTTGCCCAGCAGCTTGTGCAGGGCGGAGATGTCCTTGTCGTTCAGGCCCGCGAACGCATCGACGATCCAGCCTTCATGCTGGTGCGCCATCTCATGGAAGAGCTTGCGGCCCTTGGGCGTCAGGCGCACCCGATAGGCGCGGCGGTCGCCTTCGACGTCCACACGGTCCACCAGTCCTTCGGCCACCAGCTGATCGGTGATGCCGGTGACATTGCCCCCGGTCACCATCATCCGGCGCGACAGCTCGTTCATCTTCAGTCCCTCGGGCGAACGCTCGAGCTGGGCCATGAGGTCAAAGCGCGGCAGCGTGGTGTCGAAGCGCTCGCGCAGGTTGCTGCGAACCTGCTTTTCCACGATCTGCGTGCAGGTGAGCAGCCGAAGCCACAGGCGCAGTGCCTCGGGGTGCTCGCTGTGGGCGCGCGCTTCCAGGTCCATGGGGTGTCCTTGTATTCGTACCTTAAATAGTTTAGGCCTAAACAAATTGCTGTCAACAGCATAGTCCCCGTGGTCAGCTCATCCGCAGCGCACAAAAGGCCACGTTCGGCAGCACACGTTGACGACCCCTGCGGCGTTGGTCAGAATTTCGAGATGGAAACCCTTGTTCGCACCATCGAGTCGCGACTGGCGGACCTGCCGGTGCCCGTCGCCGTGCGCCTGCCGGCCGGCGAACGGGTCGGTCCCGCGAGCGCTGCGGTGACGCTCTCGTTCAAGGAATGGTCCGGGCTGGTCAGGATGGCCACCGGGCAGATCGGGCGCATGGCCGAGGACTTCGTGGAAAGCCGCCTGCAACTCGAAGGGCGCATGCGTGACTTCATGGCCGTGGCCGCGCGCCTGCTGCGTGACACGCCCGTCAACCGTGAATCGAACTGGCTGGTGCAGATGCTGCGCCGCGCGCGATCGCTCGCTGCGCATGCAACGCCAGAGCGTGACGCACAGCAGATCGAGTTCCACTACGACGTCTCCGACGATTTCTACGCGCTGTGGCTGGACCCGCGCCGCGTCTATTCCTGTGCCTACTACCAGGACGCGGCCATGACGCTGGCGCAAGCGCAGGAGGCCAAGCTCGACTACATCTGCCGCAAGCTCATGCTTCGGCCCGGTGATCGCTTCCTGGACATCGGGGCGGGCTGGGGCGGGCTGCTGCTGTGGGCCGCGCAGCACTATGGTGTCAGCGGCAAGGGCATCACCCTGTCGAAGAACCAGCTGGCCCATGTGCAGCGGCTGATCGAAGACAAGGGCCTGCAGGGCCGCGTGCAGATCGAGCTGCGCGACTACCGCGAGCTCGATGAGCCGCAGGCCTACGACAAGATCTCGTCAGTGGGCATGTTCGAGCATGTGGGGCAGGCCAACATGCCGGCTTATTTCAAGACGATCCACACGCTGCTCAAACCGGGTGGCCTGGTCATGAACCACGGCATCACGGCCGGTGGCGTGCATGAGGGGGAGCTGGGTGCGGGCATGGGTGAATTCATCGAGAAGTACATCTTTCCCGGTGGGGAACTGCTGCATGTCAGTCACGTGCTCAAGGACCTCGCGATGTCGGGCCTTGAAATGGTGGACACGGAAAATCTGCGGCCGCATTACGCGCGCACCTTGTGGGCATGGTCGGACGCGCTCGAAGCTCAGCTGGAGCAGGCCCAGCGAGTCCTGGGTGCTACCGGCGATGACACGCGGGGCGACAAGGTGCTGCGCGCCTACAGGCTGTACCTGGCAGGCAGCGCGATGTGTTTCGAGCAGGGCTGGATTTCGCTGCATCAAATGGTTGCATCGCGGCCGGACGGCCAGCCTCAAACAGGCGCGTTGCGGGGCGCACAATCGAGCTATCCATTCAACCGCGAGTACATGTATTCATGCTCTACAAGTTCAAATCGAAAGCCGCCGGCGACGTGATCATGCTGGAGCCCAACGGCAAGCAGGTGCTGCAGCTCATCGGCAAGGATGCCGGTGCAAAGGGGATCATCGAACCGTCGCAGATGCACGCAGCTATCGCAGCGCTGGAGTCGGCGATTGCGAAAGAAGAAACGGACCGTGACGCGGAAGGTGCAGAGAAGGCCGACGGCATTTCACTCAAGCAGCGAGCTCTGCCGCTGATCGACATGATGCGCCGCGCAAAGGCAGCGGACGAAGAGATCGTCTGGGGCGTGTGAGCCCCTTCAACCTCAGTCGACCTTCGCGCCCGAAGCTTTCACCACCTGCGCCCACTTCTTGTGCTCGGCATCGATGTGCCTGGCGAACTCAGCCGGTGTATTGCCGCTCGGAATCGCGCCCTGCGCAACCATCTTCTCCTTGATGGCTGCTGTACCCAGTGACTTCGCAACTTCCTGCTGGATGCGATTGACGATGTCCGGCGGGGTGCCCGCGGGCGCCAGCAATCCAAACCACGAAGTCGCGTCGAAGCCCTTGAGCCCGCCCGCTTCTTCCATCGTCGGCACATCGGGCAGCGCAGTGGAACGCTGAAGGCTGGTCACAGCCAGTGCCTTGAGCTTGCCGGCGCGAATGTGCGGCAGCGCCGACGGCAGGTTGTCGAACATCACGTCCATCGTGCCGCCGATCAGGTCGAGCAGTGCAGGCCCGGAGCCCCGATACGGAAAGTGAACCATGAACGTGCCGCTCATCGTCTTGAACAGCTCTCCGGCCAGATGGATCGAGGTGCCGTTGCCGCTGGACGCCATGTTGAGCTTGGCCGGATTGGCCTTGGCGTACTTGATGAAATCGCGCACGTTGTTGATGCCCATGGTGCGCGCCTTTTCGGCGGGCATCACCATCACGTTGGGCACGCCTGCAACCAGCGTCACCGGTGCGAAGTCCTTGATCGGGTCGAAGGGCAGCTTGTCGTAGAGCGCGCGGTTGATGCCGTGCGTGCCGACGGTTCCCATGAGCAACGTGTAACCATCGCCGGGTGATTTGGCGACAATCTCGGCGCCCACGTTGCCACCGGCACCGGCGCGGTTATCGACGATGAACTGCTGGCCGAATGCCCTGGACAACTCAGGTGCAACTGCACGCGCGAGGATGTCGGTGGTGCCGCCTGCGGCGAACGGGACCACGATGCGCACCGGCCTGTTCGGCCAGGCGCTTTGCGCGTATGCCGGCAAGGCGCTCGCGCCCATGGAAGATGCAATCAGCGCCAGCGCTGCACGGCGGGTTGTGAAGGAAGTGGTGTGCTTCAAGTCGGGTCTCCTTGTTGTCGTGTGCCAATGGTAAGCGCGCGGGCGCACAAAAAAGGGCTGCACGCGGCAGCCCTTGATTGTCGGATCGGGTGACGATCAGTCGGCGTAAACGCCGGCAGCCTTGATGATCGGGCTCCACTTGGCGATTTCGGCGGCGACGAACTTCTTGTGCTCTGCCGGCTCCACGCGCTTGTCCACCACGACCACGGCGCCCAGGCCTTCCTGCTTCTTGATGAACTCGGGGTCCTTGAGTGCGACCTTGAGTGCGTCGTTCAGCCGCTTCTGGACGTCAGCCGGTGTGCCCTTGGGGGCGTACAGGCCATGCCAGATCGAGACGTTGAAGTCCTTCAGGCCCGACTCCTGCAGCGTTGGCAGGTCCTTGAGTGCGGGCGTCGTCAGGCGCTTGGGCGAGGTCACTGCAAAACCCTTGACCTTCCTGGCTTCGATCTGCGAGGTGGTGTTGGTGGTCTGGTCGCACATGATGTCGATCTGGCCGCCGATCAGGTCGGTCATCGCAGGGGCCGTGCCCTTGTACGGAACCGGTGTCATGTCGGTCTTGACGGCTTCCTGGAACAGCAGGCCGCACAGGTGCGAGGCCGAGCCCACGCCAGCATTGCCCAGGTTGATCTTGCCCTTGTTCTGGCCGATCCAGACGGCCAGTTCCTTGTAGTTGTTCGCAGGCAGGCTGGGCTTGCCGATGAGGGTCATGGGCACGTCGTTGATCATGCCCAGGTATTCGAAGTCGCTCTCGACCTTGAAGGGGATGTTGCGAACCAGCGTGGGCATGGTGCCCATGCCGATGTGGTGCACGAGCAGCGTGTAGCCGTCGTTGGATGCCTTGGCAACCTTGTTGGCGCCGATGGAGCCGCCCGCGCCGGCAGCGTTGTCCACGACGACAGTGGCGCCACCCAGCGGCTTGCGCAGGGCTTCGGCCAGGTCACGCGCCACACGGTCGGTCGGCCCGCCGGCTGCGAACGGAACGACGAGCGTGATGATCTTGTCCTTGACCGGGAAATCCGCGGCATGGGCGCTGAGCGTGACCGATGCGAGCAGGGCGATTGGCGTGAGCGCCTTCAGTAGTTTTTTCATGCGGATGTCTCCTTCAATGTGCAGTCAGGCAATGGTAGTGAGCGGCGCACACTAACGCATCGCGGGTTCTACTTACCGCAACTCCCGGGAAAGCCCCTACCGATGAGTGCTACTTGTAGCTTCTCGCGTCTTCGATGACCTTGCCATCGTTGGGCAGGGTGCCCGGCGCGAGCAGCAGTACGTCGCCGCGCAGCTTGGTCACATCACGGATGGCCTCGCCAATTCGGGCGTCCAGGCCTTGCGGGGCGTCGGCGGCTTCAACCTTCAGCGTCATCACGTCGTTGGCCATCTCGCCGCTCACGACCAGACGCGCCTTGAGCACTTCGGGAAAGCGCCGCGCAATGTCGGCGACCTGCGCGGGATGCACGAACATGCCGCGAATCTTGGTGGTCTGGTCGGCGCGACCCATCCAGCCCTTGATGCGGGTGTTGGTGCGGCCCGTCGGGCACTGCCCCGGCAGCAGGGCCGACAAGTCGCCGGTTCCGAAACGGATGAGCGGATAAGCCGCATTGAGCGTGGTCACGACCAGCTCGCCCACTTCACCTTCGGGCACCGGCTCGCCGGTCCCGGGTCGCACGATCTCGACGATCACGCCTTCATCCAGCACCAGGCCCTGGCGCGATTGAGTCTCGTAAGCGATGAGTCCCAGATCGGCTGTCGCATAGCTCTGATACGCAGATACGCCATGCTGCGCGAACCAGTCGCGCAATGTGGGTGGCAGCGCCTCGCCGCCGGTGAGTGCTTTCTTCAGGCTGGAGATATCGCTGCCTGCTTCGATCGCTTTTTCGATCAGGATGCGCAGAAAGCTCGGCGTGCCGGTGTACGCATCCGGGCGCAACTCGGCAATGGCCTGCAACTGCTGTTCGGTCTGGCCGGTGCCCGCAGGAAACACCGTGCAGCCCACGGCATGCGCGCCCGATTCCATGATGAACGCGCCAGGCGTCATGTGATAGCTGAAGGCGTTGTGCACCAGGTCGCCTGCGCGAAAGCCCGCGGCATACATCGCGCGGGCGGCGCGCCAGTAGTCCGCGTCCTTGCCCTCCGGCTCGTAGATCGGGCCGGGTGACGAGAACACGCGCTGCATCTGCGGGCCGCGCTTGAGCGCAGAGAAGCCGCCGAACACATCGGTGCGATCGGATGCGCGCTGCTGCTCGAACAGTTCGTGCTTGCGCGTGACTGGAAGCGTTGCCAGTGCTGCGCGTGACTGGACGGCGGATGCGTCAACGCCCTGGAGGATGCGCGTGAAAGCCGGCGCCGATGCCTGCGCATGTGCAACGAGGCCGGGCAACGCCGCCATCAACTGGCGTTCCCGCTCGGCAGCGTCGCGGCTTTCCAGCGCGTCAAAAAATTCGTTCACTCTTTCACCTTCCTCAGGCAAGCCAACGCTTGCGCCGCTTGTAGCTCTTCACATCCCTGAATGACTTGCGCTCACCGCCGCCCACGCCGAGGTAGAACTCTTTCACGTCCTCGTTGGTCGCCAGTTCAGTCGCCGGGCCGTCCATCACGACGCGGCCGCTTTCCATGATGTAGCCGTAGTCGGAATACTTCAGCGCCATGTTGGTGTTCTGCTCGGCCAGCAGGAAGGTGACGCGCTCCTTGGTGTTCAGGTCTTTCACGATCTCGAACACTTCCAGCACGATCTGCGGCGCGAGCCCCATCGAAGGCTCATCGAGCAGCACCATCGAGGGGTTGGCCATCAATGCACGACCGATCGCGCACATCTGCTGCTCGCCGCCCGAGGTGTAGGCGGCCTGCGATGTGCGGCGCGTCTTCAGGCGCGGAAAGTAGGTGTAGACCTTGTCCAGGTTCGCCGCGACCTCGCCCTTGCTCTTGCGCGTGTAGGCGCCGGTGAGCAGGTTCTCCTCGATCGTGAGGTGGGCGAAGCAGTGACGGCCTTCCATGACCTGCACCACGCCGCGCTGCACCAGGTCTGCGGGCGAGAGGTTTTCGATGCGCTCGCCGCGCAACTCGATCGAGCCCTTGGTCACCGCGCCGCGCTCGCCCTTGAGCAGGTTCGACACGGCGCGCAAGGTGGTCGTCTTGCCTGCGCCGTTGCCGCCCAGGATCGCGACGATGCTGCCTTCGGGCACCTGCAACGACACGCCCTTGAGCACGAGGATCACGTGGTTGTAGATGACCTCGATGCCATTGACGTTAAGAACGATGTTGGGTTTTTCCATTTGATGGGATTCCTTTGCAAGCACTGCGCGCAGCGCTTGCAAAGAACCTGTCATTGCGGCCTTGAGCCGGAATCCAGACGGCGCCTGATCAGTTGCCGTCTGGATTGCGGGTCGAGCCCGCAATGACAGCCTGTTTCAGGACTGGCAATCAGCCGGCGTCCGGCGGCTCAGCTTTTTCTCGCTGGCGTACTTTTCTGCGGAGGTCTTGACCAGCGGGCGGATCACTTGCTCGTCGGCCTGCAGCCAATCCGAGCTCCAGGTGAACTTCGCGCCGTCCCAGGTGTGCACCCGGGCCCATGCCGAGCCCATGTGGTCGGCGCAGCTGGTCGACACGGGGCGCATCACGCCCTTGAAGCCCAGCCCATCGAGCTTGGCTTGCGTGAGGTTCAGGTTCTCGTAGCCCCAGCGAGCCTGTTCGCCGGTGATGACCTTGCCCTTGCCGAAGCGGTCCTGCGCTGCACGCACACCTTCGGTCGCCAGCAGGGCGCCGATCACGCCGCGCATGTAAAGCACGCTGCCCACTTCTTCCTTGGGTCCGGTGCCCTGGCCCTTGGCATGCACCTTCTCCAGGATCTCCTTGACCACCTGGGACTGCGGCTCGGCACCGTGCTGCATCATCACCGCGCTGTAACCCTTGGCACCGGCACCGACGTCACGCAGGTCCGGCTCGGCGCCCGACCACCACGTGCCGAACATCTTCTCGCGCGGATAGCCGACCGCCTGCGCTTCCTTGATCGCGGTGGGCGTCATAACGCCCCAGGTCTGCAGGATCACGTAGTCGGGCTGCTGCTGGCGCACCTGCAGCCAGGTGGCCTTCTGCTCCACGCCAGGGGCGGCAATCGGCAACAGCTGAAGCGTGAAACCGTACTGCGCCGCGCGCTCCTGCAGGATCGGCAGCAGTTCCTTGCCGAAGGGGCTGTCGTGATAGCCCACGCCGATCTTCTTGCCCTTGAGCTTGTCCATGCCGCCGGCCTGCTTGCCGATGTGCTGCAGCACGGTGTCGCCGGCCACCCAGTAGTGACCGATCAACGGGAAGTTCCACTTGAACACCTGGCCGTCGGCGGAGTCGCTGCGCCCGTAGCCAGACGTGATCATCGGGATCTTGTCGTTGGGGATTTTCTCGGTCAGCGCGAACGTGATGCCGGTGGACAGGGGTTGGAACACCGTCGCGCCGCCATGCTTGCCCTTGAGGCGCTCATAGCACTCCACGCCGCGCGCTGTGTCGTAGGCGGTTTCGCATTCCTCGGTCAGGGTCATGACGCCGTTGATGCCGCCCCGGGCGTTCACCAGTTTCATGTAGTCGTTGTGGCCGTTGGCCCAAGGCGTGGCATTGGGCGCCACCGGCCCGGTGCGGCCGGTCAGCACCGGAAAGAACTGCTGTTTGGCCTGGGCCATGGCAGCGCCGGTGGAAAGCACGCCTGCGCCCACGGCCATTGCGAATACGAGTTGACGAAGTTTCATGGTTGTCTCCTGGTGATGACGAGAAAATCGTTGTCGGTGCTGCCGACTTTCAGTGGGGAAAAGGCCAAAGGCGCAGTTTCTGCTTGCCCGTGCTCCAGAGCCGGGCCAGACCATGCGGCTCCACGATCAGGAACCACACGATGAGCGCGCCAAAGATCATGAGTTCGGCGTGCGAGATGCCTGCTGTCGAAATCTCGACGCCGACGAGGCTGCCCAGTAGCGGCAGCATCTGGTTGAGCAGAATCGGCAACGTGACGATGAATGCGGCGCCGAAAAAGCTGCCCATGATGGAACCCAGCCCGCCAATGATCACCATGAACAGCAGGCGAAATGACTGGTCCACCGAGAAGGCCGCCGGCTCCCAGGAACCGAGGTAAAGAAAGCCCCAGAGCGCGCCTGCGACTCCGATGATGAAGGAGCTCACGGCGAAGGCGGTGAGCTTGGCATACACCGGCCGGATACCGATCACAGCGGCCGCGACGTCCATGTCGCGGATCGCCATCCACTCGCGCCCGATCGCGCCGCGCACCAGGTTCTTGGCCAGCAGCGCGATCACCGCGAGCAACGAAAGGCAGAACAGGTACTTGGCGAGCGGCGTCTCCAGCGACATGCCGAAGGCGCTCAGGTTCGACACCGACACACCGCCCGATGAGGAGTCGTTGGTGAACCATTTGATGCGCAGGAACATCCAGTCGGAGAAGAACTGCGCAGCGAGGGTGGCCACGGCCAGGTACAGGCCTTTGACCCGCAGGCTCGGCAGCCCGAAGAGGATGCCGAAAAACGTGGCGCACACGCCGCCCAGCAAGATGGCGACCAGCATGGGCATGTCCGGCACGCGCACGAAGAAATTGAACGCGCCGTACGCTCCGACGGCCATGAACGCGCCGGACCCCAGCGAGATCTGACCGCAATAGCCCACGAGGATGTTCACGCCGATCGCTGCCATCGAAAAAATCAGGAAGGGCAGCAAGATGGCGCGTACCGCGTAGTCGCTGGCGAGCAGCGGCACCAGCACGAAAGCGGCGACCAGCACGAGGCCGACCGCGATGCGGTCCTGCACGATCGGGAAGATTTGCTGGTCCGCCCGGTACGTGCTTTTGAATTGTCCGTTTTCCCTGTAGAACATGCTCAGACCCGATCGATGATTTTTTCGCCGAAAAGTCCCTGCGGACGAACCAGCAG
Organism: Caenimonas sp. SL110; assembly: GCF_001044395.1. Classification (GTDB taxonomy): domain Bacteria; phylum Pseudomonadota; class Gammaproteobacteria; order Burkholderiales; family Burkholderiaceae_C; genus Ramlibacter. The sequence continues at coordinate 42,601 of NZ_JANU01000059.1, read as the reverse complement.
CACAGCCAGGGCGAGCACGTAGGCGAACCAGATTTCGATGCCTCCGCCCACCAGGGGGCCGATGTACACCTCCGAAAGTTTCTCCCCGACGCCGATGATGAGACCACCGAGAATGGCACCGGGGACCGAGGTCAGGCCGCCCAGGATCACCACGGGCAGCGCCCGCAGCGCCACGGTCGACAGCGAGAACTGCACGCCCAGCTTGCTGCCCCAGATCATCCCGGCCACCAGCGCCACGATCCCCGCGACGCACCACACGATGACCCAGATGCGCGCCAGCGGTATGCCGATGGACTGCGCGGCCTGGTGATCGTCAGCCACCGCGCGCAGCGCGCGCCCCGTGGCGGTTTTCTGGAAGAACAGCGCGAGCAGCCCGACCAGGGCGGCTGCGATGAGTGCGGCGATCAGGTCTTCCTTGTTGATCAGGATGCCGCCCGGAAAGGTCGACTGGAACGCCATCACCGGGTCCTTGGGCATGCCGATGTCGATCTTGTAGATGTTGCTGCCGAACAGCGTCTGGCCTACGCCTTCGAGGAAGTAGGTGATGCCCAGCGTAGCCATGAGCAGCGTGGCGCCTTCCTGGTTCACCAGGTGGCGCAGCACCAGATACTCGATCAGCCACGCGACGACGAACATGATCGCGGCGGCGATGATGAAAGCGGCAACGTTGGCGACGATCTTGTTCTCGATGCCGGTCCAGGCCGGAAACCATTCGGCGAACCGCGCCATCGCGAGGGCGGCGAACAGCACCATGGCTCCCTGCGCGAAATTGAAGACGCCCGAGGCCTTGAAAATGAGAACGAAGCCCAGCGCCACGAGCGAATACAGCATGCCGGCCATCAGCCCGCCGAGCAGTGTTTCCAGAAAGAATCCCATGTGGCTGTCGTCCTATTCGCTGGTTCCCAGGTAGGCCTTGATGACCTCCGGGTTGTTTCGCACTTCATCGGGCGTGCCGTCGCCGATCTTCTTGCCGTAGTCGAGCACCACGACGCGGTCGCTGATGTCCATCACCACGCCCATGTCGTGCTCGATCAGCACCACAGTCGTTCCGAACTCGTCGTTCACGTCCAGCACGAAGCGGCACATGTCCTGCTTTTCTTCCACGTTCATGCCCGCCATCGGCTCGTCGAGCAGCAGCACCTGCGGCTCCATCGCGAGCGCGCGGCCCAGGTCCACCCGCTTTTGCAGTCCGTAGGGCAGTTGGCCCACCGGTGTCTTGCGAAAGGCCTGTATCTCCAGGAAGTCGATGATGTGTTCGACGAACTCGCGATGGCGCATCTCTTCGCGTTCGGCCGGGCCGATGCGCAGCGCCTGCATGAAGAGATTGCTCTTGATGCGCAGATTGCGGCCGGTCATGATGTTGTCGAGCACGCTCATGCCCTTGAAGAGCGCGAGGTTCTGGAAAGTGCGAGCCACGCCCATCACCGCCACCTGGTGGCTGTTCATGTGCTTGAAGGTCTGGCCGCGAAAGGTGATGGAACCCTGCTGCGGCTGGTACACGCCGTTGATGCAGTTGAGCATCGAGCTCTTGCCCGCACCGTTGGGGCCGATGATCGCGCGGATCTCGTGCTCTTTCACATTGAATGAAATGTCCGACAGCGCCTTCACGCCGCCGAAACTCAGCGAGATGTTCTGCACGTCGAGAATCACTTCACCGGTGGTGCGTCCCGGCGGGCCCTGGTCGAGCATGGCTGCTTCGCTCATCATGTTCATGCCGCCGCCTTCACAGGTGCAAAGAGTTTGGTGTCCGCGATCTTCAGCGTGGCGCTCACGCTGCCGGTGCGGCCGTCTTCGAACTTCACTTGCGTTTCGATGTACTGCTCGGTCTTGCCGCCATACAGCGCATCGACCAGCACGTCGTACTTCTCGGCGATGAAGCCGCGGCGAACCTTGTTGGTTCGCGTGAGTTCGCCGTCATCCGCGTCCAGCTCCTTGTGCAGCACCAGGAAGCGGCTGATCTGCGAACCCGCCAGCAGCGTGTCGGCCGCCAGGTCGGCATTGACCTTCTCCACGCAATCGCGGATCAGCTCATACACCTCGGGTTTTTGCGCGAGGTCGGTGTAGCCCGCATACGGCAGGTTGCGGCGCTCGGCCCAGTTGCCCACGGCATCGAAGTCAATGTTGATCATCACGCAGACCTTCTCGCGGCCGTCGCCATAGGCCACGACTTCCTTGATGTACGGGAAGAACTTGAGCTTGTTTTCCACATACTTGGGCGCGAACATGGCGCCGTCGTTGGCACCGCCCGAAATGCGGCCCACGTCTTTCACGCGGTCGATGATCTTGAGGTGTCCGTGCGCATCGATGAAGCCTGCATCGCTGGTGTGATACCAGCCGTCGGCGGTGAGCACTTCGGCGGTGGCCGCAGGATTCTTGTAGTACTCCTTGAGCAGGCCCGGCGACTTGACCAGGATCTCGCCGTTGTCCGCGACCTTGATTTCCACGCCGCTGATCGGAATACCCACCGTGTCGGCACGCGCCTGGTCGTCAGGCTGCAGGCAGACGAACACGGCAGTCTCGGTCGAGCCATACAACTGCTTGATGTTGATGCCGATCGAGCGATAGAAACTGAACAGGTCCGGCCCGATCGCTTCGCCCGCCGTATAGGCGACCTTCACGCGCGAAAAGCCCAGGTTGTTGCGCAGCGGGCCATACACCAGCAGGTTGCCCAGCGAATACATCAACCGGTCCCATGCGCCGACGGGCTTCTTGTCCATGAGCGCGGGGCCGACCTTGCGCGCCACATCCATGAACGCATGGAACATCTTGCGCTTGATCCAGCCCGCATCTTCCATCCGGATCATCACCGTGGTGAGCAGGCCCTCGAACACGCGAGGCGGTGCGAAGTAATAGGTCGGTCCGATCTCTTTCAGGTCGATCATCACGGTGGCGCTGGACTCGGGGCAATTCACCACGTAGCCGCACGCCAGCCACTGCGCGTAGCTGAAGATGTTCTGCCCGATCCATGCGGGCGGCAGGTAGGCCAGCACTTCTTCGTGCGATGTGAGCTTGTCGAAGATCGCGCCGGCATGGCCGCGGTCGAGCAGCGTGCGATGCGTGTGGACCACGCCTTTGGCATTGCCGGTCGTGCCCGATGTAAAGAACATCGCAGCCACGTCGTCAGGCTGCGCGTTCGCAACTTCATCGGTATAGAACGAAGGATGCTCTTTCGCAAATGCGGCGCCCGATTCGATCAGCGCGTCCAGCGATTGCAGACCCGGCTCTGCATACTTGCGCAGGCCTCGCGGATCATCGAAATAGATCGCGCAAACCTGCGGGCATTGCTCGCGCACTTCGAGCAGCTTGTCCACCTGTTCCTGGTCTTCAGCGAACGCGAACCGCACGTCCGCGTTGTTGATTGGGAACACGCACTCGGCAGCGACGGCGTCCTGGTACAGCGGAATCGGGATGGCGCCGAGCGACTGGGCCGCCAGCATCGTGGCGTACAGGCGCGGCCGGTTGGCGCCCACCACCACCATGTGCTCCCCGCGCGCCAGGCCCGCGCGATGCAGGCCGCATGCGATCTGCGACACCAGCGTTGCCATGGCCGACCATGTGTGCGTCTGCCAGATGCCGTATTCCTTCTCGCGCATCGCGGCATCGGCCGGACGCTCGGCGGCATGTTTGAGCAGCAGGCGCGGGAACGTGGTCTCCATTCGCGGGTGTCCTTTTGTGTTCGAGTCAGTAGCGAGTACGCGACTTGGGCGGATGCTAGGCCGGGGTTTGACGCCATGGTGTCTTTGCGACGACATTCCTAGGGAATGTCCTAGTAGGGCTTGCGCCGACGGCTGCGCGCCGTACCCTCACGCCAGCAACAACTGATTGACTGCAAGTGGCCACCGATCTCACGCTTCACCAGCGCCGCCGCGCGCCGACCTCGCAAGAGCTCGCCGGCATCCCGTGGCTGGCTGTCCTGCAGCCTGGCGAGCGCGAGCGCGCGGTGCGCGAAGTCGCCGTCAGCGATGCAATGGCCGGCGACTTCGTGTGCCGTGTGGGCAGGCCCGTGACCTACTGGTTCGGTGTGATCGAGGGACTGCTGAAAATGAGCAGCGACAACGCCGAAGGCCAGACCATGACGTTCTCGGGGTTGCCGCCCGGTGGCTGGTTCGGCGAAGGCACCGTGCTCAAGCGCGAGACCTACCGCTACAACATCCAGGCGCTGCGCAAAAGCGTGATCGCCGGCATTCCGGCCGATACCTTTCACTGGCTGCTCGATCACTCCATTGGCTTCAACCGCTTCGTGATGAACCAGCTCAACGAGCGGCTGGCGCAGTTCATCGCAGCGCGCGAGATCGACCGCATGAACAACCCGGATCTGCGCGTGGCACGCAGCCTCGCGTCGCTGTTCAATCCGGTGCTTTTTCCAGGTGTCGGCCATGTGCTGCGCATCACGCAGCAGGAGCTGGCGTACCTGGTGGGCCTGTCGCGCCAGCGTGTCAATGAGGCCCTCGCGGCGCTCGAATCGCAGGGCACGATCCGGGTGGAGTACGGCGGTTTGCGCATCCTGGACCTGCAGGCCTTGCGGTCCAGTGTTGTGGTCCGCCCGACGCAGCAGACACATCTTTAACGGGAGGTAAAGTGGGTTTCGCAGGTGCAGTCAGCGGCGCACAATGACGCTCATGAAGCGACGCACATTCCTACCCGTTGTTCTCGGTTTTCAGTTCGCCGCCAGCGGCCTCGCGTTCGCGCAAGGCGACGGCGATGAAGGCGCACGGCGCCAGGCCATGGAAGCTGCCGAGCGCGCCAAGCGCGAGAAGGCCGCGCGCCCTGCGCCCGCGCAAGTGCCCGGGCAAGTGCAACCCGCGCGGCCACCCGAACAGCGGCGCAGCGAGCAGGAACGCAGGGGCGCTGAAGCCCCTCGCCGTGATGACCGCCGGGGCGATCCGCGCTACGTTCAGGAGGCCCCGCGCAATGACTTTCGGCACGACGGCAGGCAGGGTGGCGCGCCCGACTGGAATCGTGACGGGCGGCCGGATGGGCATCGCGATGGCAGATGGGATGGCAACAGGGACGGCAATAGGGACGGCAATCGCCGTGGCTATCGCGACGATCCCCGTCACTGGAGTCCGCAGACGCGCCACGACTGGCGCGGCGCGGGTCCGGGCTACCGCTATTACCGGGGCGACCGCCTTCCCTATGAATATCGCCAGCGGCGCTACCTGATCCAGGATTGGCGGCCGTATTACCTGTACGCACCGCCTCGCGGTTATTACTGGGTGCACTGGGGCGACGACTTCCTGCTCGTGGAAATCGCGACCGGTCTCATCGTGCAGATCCTGCTGGGCAACTGAGAGCGCGGGCCGCGAAGGTTAATCCGGCCTATAGCCGGTCGCGTTGACGAATGTCAACGCGGGCTCGCGCCACAGGGCTACTGTGGGGTTGCATGCAATGGGGCATGCCAACCCGATGGAGGCCCTCATGAAACATACCGAATATCTCGCCGCTCTTGTGGCGCTTTCCCTTGCGCTTGCTGCGCCGGTGTCCGCCCAGGGCGACGGTGACCAGGAGGCGCAGCGCAAGGCCTTCAGGGATGCACAGCGCTACAACCAGCGACAGGCGCAACGCCCCGACCAGCGGCAGGCGCAACGCCCGGGTCAGCCACAGGTGCGTCCTGACCAGCGCCGGGCGCCAGGCAACTGGCAGCCTCCTGTGCAGCGTGCAGGCCCGCCCGACCAGTGGCGCGGTGATCGCAGAGGCAATGAACGCGGGGCAGGGCCGGATCGTCGTTTCTACCGCGGCGACCGGCTGCCGCTGGAATACCGTCATTACAACTACATCGTCGACGACTGGCGCGGCCACTACCTGCCTGCGCCGCCTCGCGGCTACTACTGGGTCCAGGTCGGCGCCGACTATGTGCTGGTGGCGATTGCGACCGGCATCATCTTGCAGCTGCTGCTGAGCAACTGACGCTTTGCCGGTCGCACTGCGCCTTTCGGGGCTGGCATCCATGCTGACTCACCTGCCAGGGCCGCTCGCCGGCCTGGCTTTGGCGCTCGGCGGCTGCGCGAGCGGGCCTGCGCCCACCGGTGCACCGCTGCCATTGGACGTGCCAGCGGCCTGGTCGCAAGGCGAGGCCGCAGATCGTGCCGGCCCGTCCGCGTTGTCGCAGTGGTGGTTGCGCCTGGACGACCCGCTGCTCGCGCGGCTGGTTGCCGATGCGCTGCGGTCCAACCACACCATCGCGATCGCGCAGGCCTCGCTCGCGCAGGCACGCGCCCAGCGCGAAACGGCGGCCGCCGGGCTGCTGCCTGCCCTGGACGGCTCGGCTTCGGCCGGTCGCAGCCGCTCGGGCGGCGGCAGTGCATCGAACAGTTTTCGCATCGGGCTCGACGCGGCCTGGGAGCTCGATGTTTTCGGCGGCAAGCAAAGCGCGGTCGCGGCGGGTGTTGCGGTCGAACGCGCCGGTGCCGCCAACCTGGGCGACGCGCGGGTCTCGATCGCTGCCGAAGTCGCGCTGGGCTATATCGCGCTGCGTAGCGGCCAGGCGCGGCTCGCAATCGCACTGGACAACCTGGCGAGCCAGCAGGAACTCCTGCAGATCACGCAGTGGCGGCTGCAGGCAGGACTTGTGTCTTCGCTCGAAGCGGAGCAGTCGCGCGCGGCAGCCGAACAGTCGCGTGCACAGGTGACGGTTCTGCGCGCAGCCAACCAGCAACTTGTTCATGCGCTTGCGACACTGACCGGGCGGCCGCCGATGGCGTTGTCGGGCCAGCTCGATTCGCCTGGACCCATTCCCGCAGCGCCGGCTGGCATGGCGCTCAGTCTGCCTGCGGACACCTTGCGCCAGCGGCCTGACATTCGTGCTGCCGAGTACCAGGTGGTGGCCGCATCGGCCCGGGTTTCGCAGGCCCATGCCCAGACCCTTCCCAGCTTCCGGCTGGCCGGCTCGCTCGGCCTGAATGCACTCACCCTCGGATCGCTGACCAGCGGCGCATCGGTGGCGAGCTCGTTGCTCGCAGGCCTTGCATGGCCGCTGTTCGACGGTGGGGCCGGGCGGGCGCAAGTACGCGCGCAGCAGGCGGCCATGGATCAAGCCGTTGCGGCCTATCGCGGCGCCGTATTGACGGCACTGAAGGAGGTCGAAGACGCACTGGTGGCGCTGCGCAGCGACCGCGAGCGCCTGGCACACCTGCAGCAAGCCGCTGGCGCCGCCGCCAACGCGGCACTGATGGCGCGGCAGCGCTATTCGAGCGGGCTGGTGGACTTTCAGGTGGTGCTGGAAACGCAGCGCAACCAGCTCTCCACGCAAGACAGCGTCGCCGGTGCGGCAGCCGATGTGACCGCCGACCATGTGCGTCTTTACAAGGCGCTGGGCGGCGGCTGGCAGCCCGATGACGACACGACGCTGGCGCCCACGCCGGCAGGAAGCGCCCCCTCATGAACAGTCCCCTTCCCGCATCTGCGTCGCAACCGGCCGCCGCCCAGCCCGAGAGTCCGGCTGACATCGCGTCCCTGGATGACGGCTCGACCGTGCACCCCTGGTATCGCCGCCCGACGCTGTGGGCCGCCGCCCTGCTGGTGGTGGCGCTGATCGCCGGCGCCTGGTACTGGCAGGTTCGCCAGTCCGCCAACGCGGCCCCCAGCTACATCACCCAGCCCGTGGGGCGCGGCAACCTGACACTGACCGTCACGGCCAACGGCACGCTGCAGCCGACCCGTGCCATCAACATCGGCAGCGAACTCTCGGGCACCGTGCTCAAAGTCCACGTGGACGTGAACGACCGGATTCGCAAGGGCCAGGTCCTGGTCGAGCTCGACACCGCAAAGCTCAACGACCAGATCCTGCGTTCGCGCGCGTCGGTGGCCGCGGCCAACGCGCGGGTCGCCCAGTCGGCCGCAACGGTGCGCGAGGCGCGGGCCGGCCTGGCGCGATTCGAGGAGGTTTCGCAGCTGTCCGGCGGCAAGGTTCCCTCGCGCGCCGAAATGGATGGCGCACGGGCCACGCTCGCCCGTGCGGTGGCCGATGAGACGAGCGCGCGCGCCGGTGTGGCCGATGCGCAGGCGGCTCTTTCCACCGACGGGATCAATCTTTCGAAGGCGTCGATCCGCGCCCCGTCTGATGGCGTCATCCTCACCCGCAATGTCGATCCCGGCAATGCGGTGGCGGCGTCGCTTCAGGCCGTGACACTGTTCTCCGTCGCCGAGGACCTGTCCAAGCTGCGCCTGCAGGTTTACGTCGATGAAGCCGATGTCGGCTCGGTGAAGGCCGGGCAGCCGGCCACCTTCACGGTGAGTGCGTACCCCGGCCGTCAATACCCGGCCACGATCACGCGCGTGGCCTTCGGCTCGACCATCACGGACAACGTGGTCACCTATCTCACGCACCTGGATGTGAACAACGCCGACCTGAGCCTGCGCCCCGGCATGACCGCGAGCGCCAACATCATCGCGGTGCAGCGTAACGACGTGCTGCTGGTGCCCAACAGTGCGCTGCGCTTCGAGCCCGTTGACTCGGCGGCGGCAGCGGCCACGCAACCGGCGGCCAGCGGTGGCATCGTGGCCCGCCTCACGCCCCGCATGCCGCGACGTGCGCGCAATTCGGGCTCGGCAACCACAGACCAGCCGGGCGCTGCTGCCCGCCGCGTGTGGGTGCTGCAGGATGGCAAGGCCGCGCCACTGTCGGTGATGGCAGGCATCAGCGACGGCCGCATGACCGAAATCACGTCGGGGGACCTCAAGGCGGGTATGCAGGTCATCGTCGACCAGAAGACCGCGGCCGCACCATGAGCGCAACGGCGCAGGTGCCGCTCATCCGCTTGCGCGGCGTGACCCGGGTTTATGGCAGCGGGCAGGCCGAGTTGATGGCGCTCAAGGGCATCGACCTGGACATCCAGGCCGGCGAGTTCGTCGCGATCATGGGACCGAGCGGTTCGGGCAAATCGACTGCGATGAACATCATGGGCTGCCTGGATACCCCCAGCGCGGGCGAGTATCTCTTTCGTGGCGCCCACGTCGAGCGTCTGTCGCGCGACGAGCGTGCCTTGCTGCGCCGCCGTTACCTGGGCTTCGTGTTCCAGGGCTTCAACCTGCTGGCACGCACCTCGGCCCAGGAGAACGTCGAGCTGCCGCTGCTGTACCGGGGCGAGAGCGCAGCCGTGCGGCATGCATCGGCGGCCAGGGCGCTGGAGTCCGTCGGGTTGCATGGATGGGAGACTCACACCCCGGCAGAGCTTTCGGGCGGCCAGCAGCAGCGCGTTGCGATCGCGCGCGCACTGGTGACGCAACCGGCAGTGCTGCTGGCCGACGAACCCACCGGCAACCTCGATACCCAGAAAAGCCGCGAGATCATGGAGCTGCTGCGCGACCTCAATGTGAACCACGGCATCACGGTGCTGATGGTCACGCACGAGGCCGACATGGCCGCCTACGCGCGGCGCGTGGTGCGTTTCGTCGACGGCCTCATCGAGAGCGACACGACCAACGCGGCCACGCCGCAGCAGCACTGATGCTGGTCAACACGCTGTTCCTCGCATTGCGCTCGATCCGGCGCAACCTGCTGCGATCGTTCCTCACGATTCTGGGCATCGTCATCGGTGTCAGCGCCGTGATCACCATGGTCACGCTCGGCAACGGCGCCACGCGGGCGGTGCAGATGCAGATATCCAGCCTGGGCACCAACCTGCTGATGGTGCGGCCCGGCCAGCGGCAGGGACCGGGCGGGCCCGGCGGTGGCGCACCTGCGTTCAAGGAATCCGACGGCGATGCCATCCTCGCGCAGATCGGTGGCGTCGAAGCCGTGGCCCCCGAAGCGCGCACCAATGTCACCGTGGTGGGCAACGGGCGCAACTGGTCCACCAGCGTCATCGGCAGCACCAACGCGTGGTTCGACACAGGCAACTGGAAGCTGGCTTCGGGACGCCAGTTCGAAGGCGATGAGCTGCAATCGGGCGGCGCGGTCTGCATCATCGGCGAGACGGTACGGCGCGAGATCTATGGCGCCACGCGCGGCCTGGGCGAGCAATTGCGTATCAAGCAGTTCTCATGCGCCGTGGTCGGCGTGCTCGCCGGCAAGGGACAGGGCGCGATGGGCAACGACCAGGACGACACCGTGCTGGTGCCGCTGCGCACGTTGCAGCGCCGGGTCACCGGCAACCAGCGCATCAACACGCTGCTGGTGTCCATGCAGGATGCCAGCGACGCCACCCGGCTCAAGCAGAGCCTCACGCAACTGCTGCGCGAGCGCCGCAAGCTCGCAGCCGGCGATGACGACAACTTCAACGTGCTGGACACGCAGCAACTCGCAGAGACGCTCTCGGGAACCACGCAGGTGATGACGATGCTGCTGGGCGCCGTGGCCGCAGTGAGCCTGCTCGTGGGCGGCATCGGCATCATGAACATCATGCTGGTGAGCGTGACGGAACGCACCCGAGAGATCGGCCTGCGGCTGGCCATCGGCGCGCTCGAACGGGATGTGCTGCTGCAGTTCCTGATCGAGGCCGTGGTGCTCGCGGCGCTGGGCGGCATCGTGGGCATCGCCATCGCGGCTGCCATGTCCATCGGGCTGGCTGCGGCGATGGACGTGCCCTTTCTCTTTGATCCGCTGACCAACGTGTTGTCGTTCGTGTTCGCCGCCTGCATCGGCGTGCTGTTCGGTTACTTCCCCGCGCGGCGCGCAGCCCGCATGGACCCGATCGAGGCGCTGAGGCACGAGTAGCGGCGACAATCGGCAGCGTCACGTACCCACAGGACTGCCCACCTTGCCTGAATCGCCCGCCGCAGCTGCCCCCACTTCACGCCTGAACAAGCGCATGGCCGAGCTGGGCATGTGCTCGCGCCGGGAGGCCGATGACTGGATCGCCAGGGGCTGGGTTCGCGTCAACGGCGAGATTGCCGTGATGGGGCTGCAGGTCACGCCCGATGCACGCATCGAAGTGGACCGCAAGGCGCATGGCCAGCAGCAGCAACAGGTCACCATCCTTTTGAACAAGCCGATGGGCTATGTGAGCGGGCAGGCCGAAGATGGGCACGAGCCCGCGGTGGTGCTGGTGCAGGACCGCAACCACTGGCGCGGCGATGGATCGAAAAACCGGTTCGCGCATTCACAGCTCAGGGGCCTCGCACCGGCCGGGCGGCTGGACATCGACTCGATCGGGCTGCTGGTGCTGACGCAGGACGGCCGCGTCGCGCGGCAGCTCATCGGCGAAGACAGCGAAGTCGAAAAGGAATACCTGGTGCGCGTGAGCTATGGCGACGTCACGCTTGACGTGCAGGCCGCCTTCCCGCGTGCACAAATGGCGCGGCTGCGCAACGGCCTGAGCCTGGACGGACAGCCCCTCAAGCCCGCGCAGGTCGATTGGCAAAACCCGGAGCAGTTGCGCTTCGTGCTGAGGGAAGGCAAGAAGCGGCAGATCCGCCGCATGTGCGAACAGGTGGGCCTGAAGGTGGTGGGCCTCAAGCGCGTGCGCATCGGTCGCGTGCTGCTGGGACAGTTGCCGGTGGGACAGTGGCGCTACCTGGCGCCTGATGAACGTTTCTGAGGGACAAGCCATGAAGAACGCATTGAAGACACTCGCCATCGGCGCCATCGCCGTATTCACCTTGGGTATTCACGGCACGAACGCGCAGGCGCAAGGCACGGTCAATGCGATCTGCAGCACCGACCAGTCGTGGTGCGAACTCGCAGCGCAGGACTTCACGCGCGCCACCGGCATCCGGGTGCTGCAGACGCGCAAGGCCACGGGCGAGGCGCTGGCGCAATTGCGCGCCGAGCAGGCCAATCCCAAGACCGACATCTGGTGGGGCGGCACGGGCGATCCGTACTACCAGGCCGCAGAAATGGGCCTGCTCGATGCCTACCGGCCCGACTACCTGAACGACCTGCACGGATGGGCGGTGCGGCAGTACGCGATGAGCCAGAACCATGTGGGCGGGTTCTATACGAGTGCGATCGGTTTCGGCTGGAACGAGGAAGTGCTCAAAAAGAAGAAGCTGCCTGCGCCCAAATGCTGGAAGGACCTCATTGATCCGCGCTACAAGGGCGAGATCGAAACCTCGCATCCGGGCTCCAGCGGCACGGGCTACACCATCCTCGCAGGCCTGGTGCAGATGTGGGGCGAGGAGCAGGCGTTCGACTACCTGAAGAAGCTGCACAGGAACGTCACGCAATACACCCGCAGCGGCACGGCGCAGGCGCGCACGGTGGCCAAGGGCGAGGTGGGCATTGGCGTGAGTTTTATCTTCGGCTTCGACAACGAACGCGTCACCAACAAGTTTCCGGTGGGATCGGCCGCGCCGTGCGAAGGCACGGGTTACGAGATTGGCGGCATCGCGCTCATCAAGGGTTCGCGCAACCGGGATGCCGCGCGCAAATACTATGACTGGCTCATGGGCAAGGAAGGCCAGCAGGTCGGCGCGCGCGCCAACAGCCTGCAGGTGCCAGCCAACAAGACCTTCAAGCCCGATCCGCGCATCCCGAAAATCGATGATGTGCGGCTGGTCAAGTACGACTTTGAAAAATACGGGCGGGCATCAGAACGTCGCCGGCTGGTGGACAGATGGGTGAAGGAAGTCGAGTCGCTGCCCAAGTGACCTCAATGGGCTGCTGCCGCTTCGCGGTGGATGCCGGATCAAGTCCGGCATGACAACAGGAGAAGAGGCTGTCATTGCGGACTTGATCCGCAATCCACCGCGAAGCGGCTACGGCGTGCGATCAGGCACAACGCTAATTCGCCGCTAAATATCCGGGCCTACAGTGCGGACATTCCCTCTGGAAGGACACCCCATGCATAGCTGCCCCGCGACCCGAATCCTGATGGCCCTGCTGCTCACCGCAGTGGTCGCCGGCGCCGTCATGCTCGCGGGCGTCGCCGCCTGGGGCGTAGCCCTCTCGCCGCTGCTGGCGATCGCCGCACTGGCCGCCTCGGGCCTGGTGGTCGAAGGGGCCTACTGGCTTCGCGACGAAGTGCGCGCCATGCGCTGGAATGCAGGCGGGCGCCTGCGGTAGGACAATCCACCCATGCGAGTTCTCCTGGTTGAAGACGACGAGATGATTGGCCACAGCCTGAAACAGGCGCTGGCGGCCAACGGCTTTTCGGTCGACTGGGTCAAGGAGGGCCTGCTCGCCCAAAGCGCCATGGCTGACGGCGGCTACGCATGCGTGCTGCTCGACCTGGGCCTGCCCAAGCGAGACGGCATCGAGGTGCTGCGCAAGGCGCGCACGGCAGGCGACCACACGCCGGTGCTGGTGCTCACCGCGCGAGATGGCATCGACGACCGCATCACCGGGCTGGACATCGGCGCCGACGATTACCTGGTCAAGCCCTACGACTTTCGTGAGTTGCTCGCGCGCATGCGTGCCGTGATTCGCAGGCGCGATGGCGCAGCCCACTCCGTGATCGGCGGCAATGATGTGCAGCTGGACCTGACCACGCGCGAGGTGCTGGTGCAAGGTGAGCGTTCGCAACTTTCGGCGCGTGAGTTCGCGCTGCTCCATGCCTTGCTGGAACGACCCGGCGCTATCCTGTCTCGCGACCAGCTCGAAAGCCGCATCTACGGCTGGGGCGAAGAAGTCAGCAGCAATGCGGTCGATGTACTCATTCACGGCATGCGACGCAAGCTGGGTGCGGACACGATCCGCAACGTGCGCGGCCTGGGCTGGCGCATCGCGCCCGAGCGCGCGGCTTCGGTCAATACCGCGCCCGGCGGTCCAGAGGCGCACTGACATGCACTTCTTTCCCAAGGGCCCGATGTGTTCGCTGCGGCGCGCGATGATGCTGTGGCTCATTCCGCTGTTCCTGCTGGTGGGCGGCGTGTCGGCCGCGTTCTCGTACTGGACCTACAGCCGCATGGTTGGCGGTTTCATGGACGACCAGATGGCGCAGCTGGGCAACTCGATCGCGGCTCAGGAAGAAAACGTCGTGCCCGCTGCTGCCACACCCGATCGCATCCACCGCATGGGCGGCTATGTCATCCAGGTCTACGAGGCCGATGGTCGCCAGCGCATGAATTCGTGGCCGCAACTCACGGCCGGCCTGCAGCCTGCACCTGGATTCCATGATGTGCAGACAGCCGATTCGACCTGGCGGGTTTACACAACGGCCGCCGAAGGCGCCGGTGGCAGGCGGGTCCAGGTGTTCCAGAGCGGCATCTTTCGCAAGCATGTGGCGTTCGAACGTGCCGGCGCCGCTATCGCGCCTGTGCTCATTCTCTTGCCGCTGGCCATTCTGATGCTGTGGGGCATGGCCCGCATGATGTCCCGAGCGGTGGAAGACATCGGAAAGCAAGCCGCGCAGCAAGACGAAAACACGATCTCGGAGCTGCCCCTTAATCGTGTGCCCGAAGAAATCCAGCCGCTTGTGATTTCGTTCAACAGCCTGCTGACTCGCCTGAGAACAGCGTTTGCGACGCAGCGCCGGTTTGTGCAGGACGCCGCGCACGAATTGCGCACGCCGATCACGGCCGTTGCCTTGCAACTTGAGAATGTGCGGCGCGACTTGCCGTCGGGCGCCTGCGCGCAAAGCTTCTCGCAGCTCGAAGCCGGCGTGAGCCGCGCGCAGCGGCTGGTGGACCAGTTGCTCAAGCTGTCACGCCAGGAAGCGCCTGTGGTGGACAACCAGGGAACGGTCGATCTGCACGCGCAGTTGCACGAGAGCATCAACGCGCTCATCACGCTGGCTGACCAGCGAAACATCGACCTGGGGCTGGTCTGTCCGCACGAAGGTCCTGCAACGCTCAAGTGCTCGCCGGGCGACCTGCGCAGCGTGCTCGACAACCTGATCGAAAACGCGCTTCGCTACACCCCTGAAGGCGGCGTTGTTGATGTTCGGCTGGTGCAGGGTGGTGCCAGGCCAGCGGTTGAAGTCATCGACTCCGGTCCCGGCATTCCGCCGGATCTGCTTTCACGCGTGTTCGACAGGTTCTTCCGGGTGCCCGGCAGCCAGGTCCGTGGCAGCGGGTTGGGCCTGGCGATTGCGCAGGCTGCGGCGCAGCGCTGCGGCCTGCGCATCACCTTGCGCAACCGCGATGACCGCAGCGGCCTGATTGCGCGCGTCGAAGCGGCCTGAAGCTGTCGCCTGTGGGGTTGCATTTCGTTTGATCCAGGGGGAGTCGCCGCTTCGCGGTGGATGCCGGGTCAAGCCCGGCATGACAGGGATACTGGTTGTCATTGCGGGCTTGACCCGCAATCCACCGCGAAGCGGCCCGAAACATGAATATTCATGCATTGCGATTCCGCCCCCGACTCCATGCTAATTCAAGGCTAACGAAACACTAAGGATCACCTAACGAGCGAAAACTACAGTGAGATCACGGTTGATGCTTAGCAACGAATCAAGAAACAAAGCGGCAACCGAAACGTGTTCTCCCAGTTTTGTTCACTCACTTAAAAGGTCCATCATGAACTCCAAAGCAATCATCGCCATCGCCGCACTCGCCGCCATCGCATCGGGCGTTGCCCGCGCCGACGAAGCCGACGCTTCGCAATACGGCCACAAGTTCGAATCGAGCCGCGTACGCGCCGAAGTGCAAGCTGAAGCAGCAACGGTCGCTCGCACCCGCAGCACCGAGCCAGCCGGCTCGCGCGTTGCAGCGCAAGTCAAGTCCACCGTCCAGCCCAGCGTGATCCGCGCTGAAGCTGCGCAAGCGCTGCGCCTGGGCAAGATCGGCTACGGCGAAGTCGGCGGCGTCTGAGCCCCTTCTCCTCCCACAACAAAAAAGCGCCCTCGGGCGCTTTTTTGTTGTGGAAAAAGGTCAGCCGCTACAGCGGCGGCTCAATCGCAAAGGTGATGGTGAGTTCGCTGGCGTCAGCCGGCACGACGGCAGCCCGCAGCTGGCCTGGCGTATCAGCAGCCGCGATCGAGGCCGTGCCCGTCAGGGGTTCGCTGAAACCCGGCAACGCCTCCAGTGACAGCTGCAGGGTCAGGGTCTGCGACGCCCCATTGGCGCGGGGACTGGCAAGGGACTCCAGGGCAAACGCGTCGAACGCAATCAGGTTGATGTCCATCCGGCTAATGTAACAAGCAGTCTTCGCACCGCAAGCGCGGCGGTGCGCAGGCGGCCGCCGAAATCGCAAGGCGTCGAGTTTGTCACGACATATCCTTGAAAATGCGTCAGGCGGCCTTAAATGCCGCCTCGCACGTTTATCTCATGGGCCGCCGGCCCGCTCGAATGCCATGACCCAAAAACAGACTCTTTCGTTTCAAGCCGAAGTGGCGCAATTGCTCCACCTCGTCACCCATTCGCTCTACTCCAACAAGGAGATCTTTCTTCGCGAGCTGATCTCCAACGCATCGGACGCCTGCGACAAGCTCAGGTTCGAGGCGCTGAACAACAACGCACTGTACGAAGACCAGCCGGGCCTGGAAGTCCGGGTGAGCTTTGACAAGGACGCGAAGACACTCACCATCGCCGACAACGGCATCGGCCTGTCGCAGCAGGAAGCCATCGACAACCTGGGCACCATCGCCAAGAGCGGCACCAAGGAATTCATGGGCCGCCTTTCGGGCGACCAGAAGGCCGATGCGCAACTGATCGGCCAGTTTGGCGTGGGTTTTTATTCGGGCTTCATCGTCGCCGACAAGATTGCTGTCGAGTCGCGCCGCGCGGGCGTCCCGGCCGAAGAGGGCGTGCGCTGGGTCAGTGGCGGCGCTGGCGATTTCGAGGTCGAGACCATCACGCGCGAGCAACGCGGCACCAGCGTCACCCTGCACCTGCGTGACGATGCGCTCGACTACCTGTCGACCTGGAAGCTCAAGTCCATCATCTCCAAGTATTCCGACCACATCTCGCTGCCCATCCTCATGCGCAAGGAAGAGTGGAAAGAGGGCGAAGACAACAAGGGCGGCGAGATGGTGACCACCGACGAGTGGGAAACCGTCAACCAGGCCAGCGCCTTGTGGAGCCGCAGCAAGAAGGACATCACGCCCGAGCAGTACGCCGAGTTCTACAAGCAGATCAGCCACGACCAGCAGGCACCGCTTGCATGGGCGCACAACCGCGTTGAAGGCTCGACCGAATACATCCAGCTGCTCTATGTTCCGGCGCACGCGCCGTTCGATCTGTGGAATCGCGACAAGGCCGCTGGCGTCAAGCTGTACGTCAAGCGCGTGTTCATCATGGACGAGGCCGAAGCGCTGCTGCCGACCTACCTGCGCTTCGTCAAGGGCGTCATCGATTCGTCCGACCTGCCGCTCAACGTCAGCCGCGAGCTGCTGCAGGAAAGCCGCGACGTGAAGGCGATCCGCGACGGCTCGACCAAGCGCGTGCTGGGCATGCTCGAAGACATGGCCAAGGCCGAGACGGCAGAAGATGCGAGCGAAGAAGACAAGGGCAAGTACGCGAAGTTCTATGCCGAGTTCGGCGCGGTGCTCAAGGAAGGCCTGGGCGAAGATTTCGCCAACCACGAGCGCCTGGCGAAGCTGCTGCGCTTTGCTTCGACGACGGCGGATACACCGACGGTCTCATTCGCCGACTACAAGTCGCGCATGAAGGAGGGCCAGGAAGCGATCTACTACATCACCGGCGAAACGCTCGCTGCCGCAAAGAACAGCCCGCAGCTGGAAGTGTTCCGCAAGAAGGGCATCGAAGTGCTGCTGATGGCCGACCGCGTCGATGAGTGGGCGCTGTCTCACCTCAATGAATTCGACGGCACGCCGCTGCAATCGGTCGCGAAGGGGGCGGTCGATCTCGGCTCCCTGCAGGACGAAGCCGAGAAGAAGGCCGCCGAGGAAGCCGCGGAAGTCTTCAAGCCGGTGCTCGACAAGCTGAAAGAAGCGCTCAAGGACAAGGCGCAGGATGTGCGCGTCACCTCGCGCCTGGTCGATTCACCGGCGTGCCTGGTGGCGAGTGACGGCGGCATGAGCACGCAGCTGGCCCGCATGCTCAAGCAGGCTGGGCAGAAGGTGCCCGACATCCTGCCGGTGCTGGAAGTCAACGCCGATCACGCGCTGGTGAAGAAGCTCGAAAGCTCCGAGCACTTCGACGACCTTGCGCACATCCTGTTCGACCAGGCGCTGCTGGCCGAAGGCGGATTGCCCGCCGATCCGGCTGCGTATGTGAAGCGGGTGAACGCGCTGCTGGTTTAGTTCTGGCTTCCACGGCCGCTTCCGCTGCGCGGTGGATGCCGGGTCAAGCCCGGCATGACATCCAGAGTGAGGCTGTCATTGCGGACTCGATCCGCAATCCATGACTTGGGCGGTGGCTTACTCGACCTTGCCCATCTTCTTGACCACGTCCGCCATGCGGCGGACGTCGGCCTGCACATACTTCTCGAAGTCGGGCGTGTCCTGGTAGAGCACCGGGCTGCCGGCGTTCAGGATCACTTCCTTGACCTTCGCGTCGTTGGCCGCAGCGCGTGCCGCCGCGCGCAAACGCTGCGCGATGGGCTCTGGCGTTGCAGCGGGAATGAACAGGCCCGACCACTGGGCGTACTCGGCGTTGTAGCCCGCTTCTTTCAGGGTGGGCACATCGGGCAGTGCATCGAGCCGCGCCGCGCCCCAATGGCCGAGCACGCGCAGCTTGCCGGCCTTGACGTGCTGCAGCACGGTGGCGGGGCCTGACGACACCGCTTCGATCTGGCCGCCCAGCAGTGCCACGACGGCAGGGCCTGCGCCGGTGAACGGCACATGCGTCAACTTGACGCCTGCGTTCTGCGCCAGGATTTCCATGGGCACGTGCATCGTTCCGTAGTTGCCCGACGAGCCGTAGTTGATCGCGCCAGGGCGCTTCTTCGCGTCTTCGACGAAGTCTTTCACCGTCTTCCAGGGCGCATCGGCGCGCACGGCCAGCACGGTGGGGTCGGCGGTGAATCGCGCGATGGGTCGCACGGCGTTGAACGCATACATGGGCGAGCGGCCCAGGATGGCGTCGGCTTCGGGCAGCACGCTGTACGAGGACAGCGCCATGAGCACGGTGTAGCCGTCAGCGGGTGCCTTGGCTGCGACCCCCATGCCGATGCCGCCACCCGCGCCACCCTTGTTCTCGATGACCACGGGCTGGCCCAGTTCGCGTGACATGGCTTCGGCGACCGGCCGTGCGACGAGGTCGGCAAGCCCGCCCGGCGGGAAGGGCACGATCATCGTGATCGGTTTGCTGGGGAATGCGGCTTGTGCAAAAACCGGCGAGGCAATCGTGACGCAGGCGGTGGCAAGCAAGGCGGAAAAGATGGTGTGACGGCGTTGCATGATGAGTGGGCTGGTTAAAAGTGTTTTGACGCGCGGCGTCAGTTCATTTGACGCGTTGCATCAAAGGGGTGCTCGTTAGCATGCTAAATTTGCAGCCCCATCGCGAGAGAGTTTTCCCCATGAGGATTGCAGCCTTCACCCATCAGGGCCAACCCGGCGCCGGCATCGTTTCGGCTGACGGGCTTTCCATCCAGCCGGTTGAGCTGGCAGCGCATGAGAAGCCGCTTGGCGCGCAGTCGCTGATCGAGCGTTTGTCGCGCGGTGACGCGCTGCCGCCCTTGTCTGCGGCGATCGCTATCGATCAGGTCACGCTCACGGCGCCGCTGCCCAGGCCGCGCCGCAACATCTTTTGCGTAGGAAAAAATTACTACGCGCATGCCCGCGAGTTCGCCGGCAGCGGCTTCGACTCCAGCGCCAAGTCGGGTGGAGATGTTCCTGCTCATCCGATCATCTTCACCAAGGTGCCCGAGTGCGTGGTTGGCCCGACCGATGACATCGTCATCCCCAAAGGCGTCTCGGAGGCGATCGACTATGAGGTCGAACTGGCCGTCGTCATCGGCAAGGGTGGCAAGGGCATCACCGCCGCCCGCGCGATGGATCACGTCTGGGGCTACACCATCGTCAACGATGTGACAGCGCGCGACTGGCAGGCGCGCCACCAGCAGTGGGACATGGGCAAGTCGTTCGATACGTTCTGTCCGATGGGGCCGTGGCTGGTCAGCAAGGACGAATGCGACGGCAACAAGGTGCAGGTGCGCTGCTGGGTCAACGGCGAGATCCGCCAGGACGCGAACACGGCAGACCTCATCTTCAACATCCCTTTCCTCATTGAGACCTTGTCGGCAGGCATCACGCTCTACCCTGGCGACGTGATCGCCACCGGTACGCCGGTGGGTGTGGGCATCGGGTTCAAGCCGCCGAAGTACCTGGTGGCCGGCGACGTGGTGAAGATGGAAATCGAAGGCATAGGCGTCATCGAAAACCGCCTGGTCTAGCGGCCTGCACGACTGGCCCGGCCAGCACGACGGGCGCGCCGGATGTGGCACTAGGCGCGCAGCCCACTGTCGGGCAGAATCCGGTTTCCATGGTCAGGTGCTCATCCGTTTTCGCGGTGTCCCTGCTGGCGATCGTGCTCGCGGGCTGTGGGGGTGCGGACGGTCCCGAGGCAAGCGGCAGTGCCACCCTGCCATTGGCGAACAAGCCCAGCCCGCGCGTCGGTCCCACGCCACCTGAGCGCGCCGCGCCCGACGCAAGCTTGCCGCGCGCGCGACGCGGCGGACCGCTGGCACAGGGCGACGGTGGCTTTTCCGTCGACACCACCAGCCGCGAACAGGTGCGGCTCTTCTACAAGACGATTCACGCTTCATCCAACGGCGTGCCCTCCGGCTGGTCCGGCAATACCGAGGCGTGCGCGCAGGGTGACACCAGCGCGCAGCACAAGGCAGCCGTGCTGCGCCGGCTCAACTGGTACCGCGCCATGGCCGGTGTGCCTGCCACCATCACCTTCGATCCGGCACTCAACGCGAAGGCGCAGGAGGCGGCGCTCTGGATGGCTGCCAACAAGACGATCAGCCACACGCCGCCTTCAGGCACGCCTTGCTACAGCGCGACGGTGGCCGAAGCCGCCGGCAAGTCCAACCTGGCCGTCGGCACCCTGGGCGTCGCAAGCGTCAAGGCCTACATCGAGGACGCGGGTGATTTCAACACCGTTGTGGGGCATCGCCGCTGGCTGCTCTATCCGCAGACGCAGATCATGGGCCTGGGCGACGTGGAGCAAGGCTGGAACTACAACGCGATGTGGGTGCAGGACGGAAACATGTTTGCCGCGCGCCCTGCAACGCGCGACGGCTTCGTCGCATGGCCGCCCAAGGGTTACGTGCCCTACACCGAAGTGTTTCCGCGCTGGTCGGTGTCCTATCCTGGTGCCGATTTTTCGGCGGCGGTCGTCACCATGCTGGAGAACGGCGTGCCGATGGCCACGGTGAAGGAAACCGTCGCCAACGGCTACGGCGAAAACACGCTGGTCTGGCGACCGCTTGCCTTTGCCGACGGCGCGCAGTGGTCCAGGCCTGCTGGCGACACGACCTACACGATCACGATTGCCAATGTCACCGGCCTGGGCGTTCCACCGGTGATCAGCTACACCACCACCGTGTTCGATCCCGATCAGGCCGGTGCCGGCGACGGGCCGATCACGCTGTCGGGCGCTGGTACCGCTTACGTCGGGGAGCCTTCGGCGATCAGCTTCCCTGCGATAGCTGGCGCGACGGCTTATGAGTGGCGCGTGATGACCAGTTCACCGTTCTTGCTCAATGACGGCGCCGAATCGGGCTCGGGCAACTTCACCCTCACCACCAGCCCCGGCTATGACCCCGTGGCGAACGACGTTGGCGCAGGCGGTGCGAACTCTTTCCACCTCGCGCACGCGCAGCCTGCTGACCAGGTGATGCTGCTCAACCAGCAGCTCGTGGCAGGCCCCGGCGCGTCGCTGCAATTCGACAGCAGGCTCGGCGCTTCAGCGTCGGGGCAGCGTGCGCTGGTGGAAGTTTCCACCGACGACGGCGCGTCATGGACTGTTGTGTACGACCAGGTGGGCTCGCAGGGCGGCGGCGGTTCCGGTGAGGAAAGCTTCACTGCGAAGAGCCTCTCGCTGGCCGCTTACGCCGACCGTGTGCTGAAAGTGCGGTTCCGTTACGCATTCACCGGCGGTTTGTATTTTCCGCAGTCGAGCACCGGCGTGGGCTGGTACATCGACAACGTGCGTGGCACGCAGCTGAGTACCGTCGCGCCCGTTGCAGTTGCGACGACCGCAGCGGCAAGCTTCGCGTACACACCGTCAGTTGCCGGCACCGTGATGTTGCAGGCACGCCCAGGCATGAATGGGTACTTCGCCGAGTGGGGCATGGTCAAGACCATCACGGCGACAACCAACCCGATGAACTGTTTTTTCAACTGGGTCGAGGCGCAGTATCCGCAGCTCGGAGCGCCAGCGGGGGCAGGCAGGGTCGACCCGTACTATTACCGCTATTACCCAGTCAACGGCGGCATCTATGTCGTCCACTATTCCGTCGACGATCACGTGTACTACTCGGACGTCGGTGGTGTGCACGAGATCGGCACGCGTGCGCAGGCGCTGGCGTTCTCGGGCTGTCCTGCCTAGGTTTCAGACCACCAGCGGCTCTTCGGCCATTGCCTCGATCTGTTCTTCGAGCATCTGTACCTGGCCCTGCCAGTAGTCGCTCGTGCCGAACCACGGAAAGTTGATCGGAAAAATCGGGTCATCCCAGCGACGCGCAAGCCACGCGCTGTAGTGAATGAGGCGCAATGTGCGAAGCGGCTCTATCAGTGCAAGCTCTTCGCGATCGAATTCGCGGAACATCTCGTAGCCGTCCACCAGCGGGCCCAGCTGCTTTTGCCGCTGGGCGCGATCGCCCGATAGCAGCATCCAGAAATCCTGCACGGCCGGGCCCATGCGGGCATCGTCCAGGTCGACAAAATGCGGACCCTGGGTTGGCGTCCACAAGATATTGCCGGGGTGGCAATCGCCGTGCAGGCGCAGCCGCCTCATGCCTTTTGCGTTGGCATCACCCAGCGGGGTGCCCGCAATCATGCGTAGGGCCTCGTCGCATTTTTTCTCCCAGGCCGACTGCACGTCTAGCGGGATCATGTGGTGCGCGGGCAGCCACTCGCGCGGCTCGCGTCCGAACACTTCGATGTCGAGCGCAGGCCGATGCTTGAACGGCATCTTGGCGCCGACGACGTGAATGCGCGCGAGGAAACGTCCGATCCATTCGAGCACTTCTGCATCATCGAGTTCAGGCGCGCGACCGCCGCGCCGGGGACTCACGCTGAACGAGAAGTCGCTGAAGTGATGCAGCGTCTTGCCTTCGAGCACGAGGGGGCCTACTGCCGGAATCTCTGCTTGCATCAACTCGGCAGCAAACGAATGCTCTTCGAGGATCTGCGCTTCGCTCCAGCGCCCCGGCCTGTAGAACTTGGCGACGACGTCGTCCATGCCCTCGTATGGATCGGCAAGGCGCACCTGGTACACGCGGTTCTCGTAGGAGCTGAGCGACATGAGCCGCCCGTCACCCATCAGGCCGACGCTGGCCAGTGCATCGAGCACGACGTCGGGTGTGAGCACCTCGTAGGGATGTGAAGACATCCCCCGATTGTGGGCGATAGCGCGCAGTCGCCGCTGCGCGGTGGATGCCGGATCAAGTCCGGCATGGCGGCCCGTGTGCCTACAGCGAAAGAATGTGCCCCTCGCGTGGATCACCCTTGCCTGCCAGCACCGCTGCATACGCCTGTTGCACTGCCGCAGCGCCAGAGTGGGTCTGCACCTGCAGCCACGGCGATGCGCCCGATGTGGCCTTGTCGCTGAATGCGTGCCAGGCCTGCACCAGCCGCTTGCCCAGCTCAGCCGGTCCCCATTCACCCTGGCGCTTCTTGACTTGCGCAGGCGCAAAAAAGAGCGTGGCTCGAGGCCCCGGCAAGTCCTTCGCGCCGCCGAGCTTGTCCACATGCGTGCCGCCAATCGAGCAGCTGTGTTTCAGGTTCGCAAATCGCGAATGGATCTTCATGCGCAACGCGGCGTTGCCTGCGAAGTCGGTGTACACGCAGGCCGTGTCCGCCGGAACCTGGTCGAGCTCATCGTAGGTGAGGACGCGCGAGTAGCAGCCCAGGCTTTCGCAGAATGCGCGATTCGATGGCGACGTCAGGCCAACCACTTCGATGCCTTGCCTCTGCTTCAACATGAACGCCGTTCCATACGCCGTCTTGCTCGATGCGCTCGACAGCAGCACCGTGTTCGCGCCAAAGAAGTCGTTGTCCGCGAGAAAGTCGTCAATGAGCCAGGAGGTGATGAACAGGGGGCGCAGCAGCGACTGGGTGTCCTCGGTGCCCGCCTTGTGAAATGGATCGGTGTTGCTTCGCAGGTACTGGTTGTAGAGCGAGTGCAGCTCGGCGCGGTGCGGCGCTGCGTCGTAAAAACCGTTTTCCGTCACGCGAGCAGGCTGCAGCACGGCCATGTTCGACATCGGCCAGTAGCCGTAGAGTTTTTCACCGACGGCAATGCCCGGGTGCAGCGATTGCACGACGGTGCCGAAGCCCCACACCGGAATGATTCCCCAACCTGCCTCGCCGGTCGGAAAGAACCGCCAGTAGTTCATCGCGTCACCGAAAGCGGCGTAGGTGATGTTGTTGGCGGTGAGTGCAAACGAATCGACATGCACGCGGACCTGGCCCTCGGACAAGGGTGTGTCGTCCCGCGAGTCGATGCGGGTGTTGGCTAGCGCGTTGTGCTGAACGAGGAGGGTGGTGGTCGTCATGGCCGCAACCGTAACGCAAACGGCCCGCCTGTTCAACACAGGCGGGCCGCGTGGGTGACAGCGGGTTGTCTGTCATGCCGGACTCGATCCGGCATCCATGCATTCAGGCGCAGTCGCCGCTGCGCGGTGGATCCCGGGTCAAGCCCGGGATGACAACCGGATCAGACCAGCGCGATCGTCACGTCGATGTTGCCGCGCGTGGCGTTCGAGTAAGGGCACACCTGGTGCGCGGCATCGATCAGCGACTGCGCAGCGGCGCGGTCCATGCCTGGCAGGCTGATGTTCAGGCGCGCTGCAATGCCGTAGGCGTTAGGGATAGGGCCCAGGTCGACTTCAGCGTCGATGGCCGTGTCCGCCGGCAGCGTGACTTTCATCTTGCCTGCCACGGCCTTCATCGCGCCCAGGAAACAGGCCGAATACCCGGCGGCGAACAGCTGCTCGGGGTTGGTGCCGTTGCACGGCTGGCCGGGAGGCGAGAGCTTGATGTCCAGGCGACCGTCGTCGGTGCGCGACTGGCCGTCGCGTCCGCCCGTGGTGTGGGCCTTGCCGGTGTAGAGGACTTTTTCGAGCGTGGTCATGGTGTTTCCTTTAGGTTTTTCAGTGGGGTGGAAGGTACGTGGTGTGGGAGTTCAGGCGCTGAGCCTGTCCCGCAAATCCCGGACCTGGCGCGTGAGCTGCACCAGTTCGGAAATGGAGCACCGGGATGCATCGAGGATGCAGCCGGGAATCTTCTGGGCGCGGGTGCGCAGCTTGCGGCCCGCAGCAGTGAGGGTGATGTGAACGCGGCGCTCGTCCTGCACATCGCGGATGCGGGCGATGAGGCCGGCTGACTCCAGGCGCTTGAGCAGTGGTGTCAACGTGCCCGAGTCGAGCGACAGGCGCTGGCCGAGTTCGGACACCATCAGGCCGTCGTCTTCCCACAGCACGAGCATGGCCAGGTACTGCGGATAGGTCAGCCCCAACTCATCAAGCAGGGGCTTGTAGAGTTTGGTCATGGCCAGCGATGCGGAGTACAGCGCAAAGCACAGCTGGTTGTCGAGCAGCAAGGCCTGGTTGCTGTCAAAACGGGGATCTGGTTTGCGTGGCATGGGCGTGATTGTAGCGTCCAATTAAATTGTGTGCAATATAATTAGCGGAAAGTGAGTGGAGATCGGCATTTGCCGGGCAGGTGAATGCGCAGTGCGTCAAAATCGGGTCCATGACGGCAAACCCATCCTCCCCCATCCCTGCACGCCTGGCCCGGTTGCGTGCAGCCATGAAGCAAGCCCAGGTGCAGGCCCTGTACGTTCCCTCATCGGACCCGCATGTCTCCGAGTACCTGCCCACACGCTGGCGAGGCCGCGAATGGTTCAGCGGCTTCACCGGGTCGATGGGCACGCTGGTGGTGGGTGACAAGCGCGCCGCGCTCTTTGCCGACAGCCGCTACTGGTCGCAAGCCGAACGGGAGCTGGCTGGCACCGGCGTTGACCTCGTCAAGATCGGCACCGGGGCACTCAAACCCGTGATCGACTGGATCGTTGCCGAGTTGTCACCGGGCGAGGTTCTTGGCTTCGATGCACAGGTCGTGAGCCTGATGGCGGCGCAGCAGATTCGCAGCGCCTTGAGCGCAGCGAATCTCCAGGTCAAGAGCGATGCCGATGTGCTGGACTCCGCGTGGGATGACAGGCCGGGCCTGCCCGACGCGGCGATCTATGAACACGTCGCACCCGAGGCCGCAGTCACTCGCGCATCCAAGCTGGCGCATGTGCGGGGCGCCATGAAGCAGGCGGGTGCGAGCCACCACTTCATCTCATCGCTGGACGACGTGGCCTGGCTGCTGAACCTGCGCGGAGCCGACGTCAGTTTCAATCCGGTGTTCGTCGCGCATGTGCTCATCGATGCGCAGACGGCCACGCTCTTTCTCGCTGAAGGCAAATGCAGCGATGCGCTCCAGCAAATCCTCGCCGGCGACGGCGTGCACATCGCACCGTATGCGCAGGCAGCAACGGCGCTCGCCGCCTTGCCGGGCGATGCCGTCCTGCTGGTGGACCCGCGACGCATCACCTCGGGATTGCGCGAGGCCGTAGCGGCGCAGGTGCGCGTCATCGAAGCGGTTAACCCCAGCACGTTTGCCAAGAGCCGAAAAACCGATGCCGAGGCGCAGTTCGTGCGCCGCGCGATGGAAGAAGACGGCGCAGCAATGTGCGAGTTCTATGC
Source organism: Caenimonas sp. SL110 (assembly GCF_001044395.1). GTDB lineage: Bacteria > Pseudomonadota > Gammaproteobacteria > Burkholderiales > Burkholderiaceae_C > Ramlibacter. Next base: position 15,957 of record NZ_JANU01000059.1, on the reverse strand, counting down.
GCGCTTCGAGGCTGCGATGGCGCGTGGCGAGCGCTTGTCTGAATTGACCGTGGATGAGTGGATCACGCAGGCGCGCAGCAAGCGCAGCGGTTTCGTCGGGCGTTCGTTCAGCACCATTGCCGGATTCAACGGCAACGGCGCGATGCCGCACTACCGCGCCGAGCCCGATTCGTATGCGTGGCTCGACGGAAACGGGCTGCTGCTGATCGACTCCGGCGCACAGTACCTGGGCGGCACCACCGACATCACCCGCGTCTGGCCCATCGGCGAAATCACCGCAGCGCACAGGCGCGACTACACGCTCGTGCTCAAGGGAATGATCGGTCTTTCGGTCGCAGCTTTCCCGCGCGGCACGCCCGGCCCGATGCTGGATGCGCTGGCGCGGCTGCCGCTGTGGCAGGCGGGCCTGGACTTCGGTCACGGCACGGGTCACGGCGTCGGCTACTTCATGAATGTGCATGAAGGCCCGCAGACGATTTCAAAGGCGGTGGTCGAGCCGCACATGGCGATGGAACCGGGGATGATCACGTCGAACGAGCCCGGTCTCTACCGTCCGGGTCAGTGGGGCATCCGCATCGAGAACCTGGTGCTCAATGTGCCATTCGTGACACCCGAGCAGGAGCAGTTCGGCGACATGCTGAAGTTCGAAACGCTCACGCTGTGCCCGATTGACACGCATTGCATCGACCTGTCCCTGATGCGGGGCGATGAGCTGGCATGGCTCAACGACTATCACGCCACGGTTCGCGCACGGCTCTCACCGCTGCTCGAAGGCGATGCGCTGGCGTGGCTGACCCGCCGAACTCAGCCGCTGACTCGCGGCTGAGCGGGGATTGGTTGCGAGCCCGTCGTTGCCCGGTATAGCGCACGCACCAGATCGGTCTGCGTGATGATCCCGACCAGACGGCGGTCATGGTCGATGATGGGAATGTGATGGTGTCCGTCATCGGAGAACAGCGGCACCAGCTCTGCAACGGGCCGGTCATGGCTGGCCACGCGCACCGATCGCGTCATGATCTGGCCCACGGTCTCTGGCTTGTCCGTGTGCGTGACGCCGTCGCGCCGGATCATCGAAAGCAGCCGCTCACCAACGCCTTCAGGGCGGCTCATCCCCGCGTGCTCCAGGAAGTCGGCCACAGTCACGATGCCGACGACGCGACGCGACCGGTCGATCACGGGTAGCGCCTTGATCCGGCGCGCGCGCATCAGGGACCAGGCTTCATCGAGCGTCATGCCGAACTGCGCAGTCACAGGCTGGCGCGACATGATGTCCGAGCAGATGAGCTGGCCGAAGTTGCGTTGATACGCTGCCGCTTCGGCGTGATGCAGCAGTTGCTGCAGATCGTCGCGGCTCACATCCAGCACCTGGTTGTAGTGCGCCAGCGCTGCGTCGAGGTCAGCGTTGCTGAAACGCGCGCCCTGGGCAGCCGGCGTTGGCGCGGGAGTCGCCTGGCTGTGCGGGTAACGGCGACCCGTGAGCGAGTTGTAGAGCACGCCCATCATGACCAGCAAGATGGAATCGACCAGCATCGGAAAGACCGCAAAGCTGAAACCCGCACCCGAGAGCGCCACCAGCAGCGCGCTTGCGCCGCCCGGGGGATGCAGGCACCGCAACCCGAACATCACCGCAATGGCAAGGGCCACTGCGCAGGCACCAGCCCATGCAGGATCGGCAATGGCCATCGCGCAGGCAGAACCCACCAAGGCCGACAGCACATTGCCGCCCACCACCGGCCAGGGCTGGGCCAGGGGACTGGCAGGCACTGCGAAGACCAGCACCGCGCTTGCGCCCAGGGGCGCTGCCAGCCAGAGCATGTCGCCATGCGAGGAGGCCCACCAACGGGCGAGCAGTGCAGTGACGACGATACCCAGCCCGGCCCCGACGATCGCGCGCAGTCGCTCGCGAGAGCCGACCCGTGTGCGGCCGGGTCGAAACTTCAGGACAAATTCACCGACCTTGGACAGCATCGATTTCCTTGAGTGGACCGGCGATCTTACTGTTGCGCTCCTGGGTTCGCGCGCCTGTTGCACAACCGTTGCGCCCTGCGACAAGAAGCACCGCAAATATCCTACAAACCCAGACACCGGGCGGCCCGACGATTTCACCTTTACCAATCCAAGGAGCAAGACACATGGCGACCACCCGAACTGAAAAAGATGCGTGCGACCTGCTCGACGCAGACCACAAGAACGTCAAGAAAATGTTCAAGGCCTATGACGAGCTTGCGGGCTCCAAGGCCCGCGGCGCTGCACAAAAGCGGCTCGACCTCGCCCGCGAGATCTGCCGCGAACTCACCGTTCACGCGCAAGTCGAAGAAGAGATCTTCTATCCGGCGCTGCGTGCGGCGCTCAAGGAAACCGACATGCTCGCCGAGGCCGAAGTGGAGCACGCGGGCGCCAAGGACCTGATCGCGCAGATCGAGGCGATGCCCGAGGCCGATGAGATGTTCGACGCCAAGGTGAAGGTGTTGGGTGAATACATCGACCATCACGTCAAGGAAGAGCGAAACGAAATCTTCCCCAAGGCCAGGTCGGCGCGGCGCGTGGACCTTGTTGCCATGCGGGACGAGCTTGCCGCACGAAAGGAAGAGCTGATGGCCGAGGCCGGCGCACTCGCCTGAAAAGGCCCGGAGCCTGCCGCCACCGGTAGGCTCGCGTCGTGCCCGGTTATTGGGCCGCGGGTAGGATTGGGTTCATGCAAGCCCCTCAATCCAACCCCGCCCTCCTGTCGCCCTTCCACGTTGCCTTTCCGGTGCACGACCTGGCTCTTGCCCGCGAGTTCTACGGCACGACGCTGGGTTGCCCCGAGGGCCGTTCCAGCCCCGAGTGGATCGACTTCAATTTCTACGGCCACCAGATCGTCGCGCACCTGGCGCCGCAGGAAGTTTCTCCTGCCGCGCTCAATGCGGTTGACGGCAAGAACGTGCCGGTGCGACACATGGGCATCGTCCTGCCGATGGCGCAATGGGAAGACATGGCGGCACGCCTGAAGGCGCAGGGCATTCGCTTTGTGATCGAGCCCTACACGCGCTTCAAGGGCGAGCCGGGCGAGCAGGCCACGATGTTTTTCCTGGACCCGTCAGGCAACGCGATTGAGGTCAAGGCATTTGCGGATATCTCGATGCTGTTTGCGAAGTAGGACGCGTCCGAATAGCGCAGGGCTACGAAGACTTTGTGAGGGCGATCAGAAATAGCATCGCCACGCCTGTCGCGTTGTTCAGCGCGTGCACGACCGCCGCTGCAGCGAATGCCTCTGAAAACGACGCTGACCTCCAGGCCAGGTACGCGCAGGCGTAGACAAAAAACGCCCATGCACTGGTAAAAAACCAGATGAGCGTAATGAATGCGTGGAGCAATCCGGCAATCGCTGCGGCGGATGCTGCAATGAAGATCTTCCTAACTCCGAGGGAGGTCGAGATTTCTATCAGTGCACACAGAAGCAAGGTCTCGACGAACGGGGCAAATGCAATCGATTGAAATGCAGAGATCCATTGATCGCTGTGTTGTGAGCCAAAGTTGGGGGGAGGGGCTTCCAGCAAGAACGCAACCGCATTCGTGACTGCGCCAATGATGAGTGCAGGTATGGTGGCAATCCCCCATAGCACCAGAATGTGCCTCCAGAGGGGGGGCATCCGATCGAACAAGGCTTTTTTGATCTCTTTCATTCTTCCGGCGCAAGCAGTCACAATCGGCCAATTCTGCACATCCTTGCGCAATGCCATCATCCAGAATCACCTACGACCCGCAGCCTCTCGCGACCAGCCACGCCGTCAAGGAAGAGCAGCTGGAGTACGGCTTCATCGGCAAGCTGCAAAGCCTGAAGTACGAATACCGCAAGGACATTCGCGACCGCGCCAGCCTGGAGCGCAACTTTCGCGAGAAGTTCGAAGCGCTGAACCGCGTCAACCTCTCCGATGGCGAATTCGCGCGCCTGCTGGACGAGATCGTCACCCCCGACGTCTACACCGCTGCCCGCACCCTGCGGGATCGCAACGCATTCACCCGTGACGACGGCACCCCGCTGAACTACACCCTGGTCAACATCAAGGACTGGTGCAAGAACAGCTTCGAGGTCGTCAACCAGCTGCGCATCAACACCGACTACAGCCACCACCGCTACGACGTTCTCATTCTTATCAACGGTGTGCCCTGTGTGCAGATCGAGTTGAAGACGCTGGGCATCAGCCCGCGTCGGGCCATGGAGCAGATCGTTGAGTACAAAAACGACGCAGGAAACGGCTACAGCAAGACGCTGCTGTGTTTTTTGCAACTGTTCATCGTCAGCAACCGCACCGAAACCTGGTATTTCGCCAACAACAACGCCCGGCACTTCGCGTTCAACGCCGACGAGCGCTTTTTGCCCATCTACCAGTTCGCCGACGAGGCCAACAAGAAGATCACCCACCTCGACAGCTTTGCCGAGACCTTCCTGGCCAAGTGCACGCTCGGCGAAGCGATCAGCCGCTACATGGTGCTGGTAGCCAGCGAGCAAAAGCTGTTGATGATGCGGCCCTACCAGGTGTATGCCGTCAAGGCCATCGTGGACTGCATTCACCAGAACTGCGGCAACGGCTATGTCTGGCACACCACCGGTAGCGGCAAGACGCTCACGTCGTTCAAGGCTTCCACCCTGCTCAAGGACAACCCCGACATCGAAAAATGCCTCTTCGTGGTGGATCGCAAAGACCTGGACCGCCAGACCCGCGAAGAATTCAATCGTTTCCAGGAAGGCTGCGTCGAGCAAAACACCGACACCGGTGCACTGGTGCGCCGGCTGCTGTCTGACGACTATGCCGACAAGGTCATCGTCACCACCATCCAGAAGCTGGGCCTGGCGCTCGACGAGAACAGCAAGCGCAACAAACAGCGCAAGAAGAGCGACCTGAAGACTTACAGGGAACAGCTTGAACCGCTGAGCGACAAGCGCGTCGTCTTCATCTTTGACGAATGCCACCGGTCGCAGTTCGGCGACAACCACGAGGCCATCAAGACCTTCTTCCCCAAGGCCCAGCTCTTTGGCTTTACCGGAACGCCCATCTTCGATCAGAACGCCACCGCCAAACAGTACGAAGGCGAGGAAGGCCAGTTCAAGACGACTGAAGACCTCTTCCAGAAGCAGCTGCACGCCTACACGATCACCGACGCGATTGAAGACACCAACGTGCTGCGCTTCCATGTGGACTACTACAAGCCGGAAGGCAAGAACCCACCCAAGCCCGGCGAAGCACTGGCCAAGCGGGCGGTCATCGATGCCATCCTCGCCAAGCACGACATCGCCACAGCAGCGCGTCGCTTCAATGCCGTGCTGGCCACCGCCAGCATCAATGACGCCATCGAGTACTACGCTTTGTTCGACGCGGTGCAAAAGACCAGGAGGCAAGCCGACCCCGACTTCCGGCCGTTGAACATCGCCTGCGTGTTCTCTCCCCCTGCCGAAGGCAATGCCGACGTGAAGCAGTTGCAGCAGGACCTGCTCCAGGAAAAGGCCGATAACGAAGTCGAGCCCGACCAGAAGAAGGCGGCCCTCAAAGTCATACTGACTGACTACAACGCCCGGTATGGCACCAACCACAGCATTGGCGAGTTCGACCTGTACTACCAGGACGTGCAAAAGCGCATCAAGGACCAGCAGTGGCCCAATACCGACTTCGCGCACGCCAAAAAGATCGACATCACCATCGTGGTGGACATGCTGCTCACCGGGTTTGACAGCAAATACCTGAACACACTGTACGTGGACAAAAACCTCAAGTACCACGGGCTGATCCAGGCGTTCTCGCGGACGAATCGCGTGCTCAATGGCAGCAAGCCCTACGGCAACATCCTCGACTTTCGCCAGCAGCAAGACAACGTGGACGCGGCCATTCGTCTGTTCTCCGGCGAAAAGTCCGACCCCGAGGCCCGCAAGATCTGGCTGGTGGAAAAAGCGCCCGTGGTCATCGAGAAGCTGGACGCGGCGGTGCAAAAACTGACCGACTTCATGCAGTCGCAGGGCCTGGCCTGCGCGCCCGAAGCTGTGCCCCAACTCAAGGGCGACGACGCCCGCGCCGCCTTCATCAAGGTCTTCAAGGAAGTGCAGCGGCTGAAGACCCAGCTCGACCAGTACACCGACCTGACTGCCGATAACGCCACCGTCATCGAAGCCATCCTGCCGCGCGAAGCCCTGCAAGCCTTTCGCGGCGTGTACCTGGACACGGCCCAGCGTCTGAAGGCGCAGCAGGACACGGGGAGCCCAGCGGATGACAGTACGCAGGAGAACGAAGTGGACCAGCTCGACTTCGAATTCGTGCTGTTCGCCTCTGCTGTCATCGACTACGACTACATCATGGGCCTGATGGCGCGCTTCTCGCAGCAGGGCCAGGCGGGCCGGCAGAACATGACCAAGGATGAACTGATAGGCCTCATCCTGGCCGACGCCAAGTTCATGAACGAGCGCGAAGACATCGCCGCCTACATCAACACCCTCAAGGCTGGCGCGGGTCTGAGCGAGACTGCGATCCGCGAGGGCTACACGCGCTTCAAGAAGGAAAAAGACGGCGCCGAGCTTTCGTGCATTGCGGAGAGGCACCACGTAGCCACCCCCGCGCTGCAGGCCTTTGTGGACGTCGCCCTGCAACGCCTTGTGCTGGACAGCGAGGCGCTCAGCGACCTGCTGACTCCGCTGGAACTGGGCTGGAAGGCGCGGGCGCAGGCTGAAACGGCACTGATGGCGGACTTGATTCCTCTGTTGAACAAACGGGCGCAGGGACGCGAGATTTCGGGATTGAGCGCGTATGAACAGTGAACAGCATGCGAAGGACGCACCATGGTCTTAGCCAACAAGCTGAATATTGAAAGCCAAGTCGAACTCAACAGAGCAGAAGAAAGGCTCAGCAAGAAAAAAGCCCGGCAGTTGTTTGAAAGCGGCGACATCGACAAAGTGGAAGTGGGCACCTTTGCAGGCCTGGCCTACATCCATGCTTATCTGTTTGACGAGGTGTGCGACTTTGCCGGACAGGTGCGCGACGTGAATCTGGCGAAGGGCAACTCCCGGTTTGCCCCCGTCATGTACCTGCAGCAATCGCTGGCGCACATCAGTGCCATGCCACAGCAGACCTTCGAGCAGATCATCGAGAAATACGTGGAAATGAACGTGGCCCACCCGTTTCGCGAAGGCAACGGGCGCGCCACACGCATCTGGCTGGACTTGATGCTGAAGAAAGAAATCCGCCAAGTCATCGACTGGAACGCGGTGGACAAAGCCGAGTATTTGTCGGCCATGGAGCGCAGCGTGGTGAAGGACCTGGAGATCAAACACCTGCTCATGGGTGCCTTGACCGACCAAATCAATGACCGCGAGCTGTACATGAAGGGCATTGACGTGAGTTATTACTACGAAGGGTACAGCGAGTACCGGGTTGAGGACTTGTGAACGAGCGTCGCAAACTGAGAGCCACCGTCATGACGGAAGAGGCAAAGCCCGCGCTGGTGCCCAAGCTGCGGTTTCCGGAGTTTCAGGAGGCTGAGCCGTGGAACCTAGTTTCGCTTGGCGAAGCATCCACCCCAGTGGCTGAGCGGGTTGGCGAAAGAAACCTCACGCCAGTGAGCATTTCCGCTGGCGTTGGATTCGTTTCGCAAGCAGAGAAATTCGGTAGAGACATCTCAGGAAATCAATATCAACTCTATACCCTTGTAAGGGACGGCGACTTTGTCTACAACAAAGGCAACTCACTCAAATTCCCTGAAGGCTGTGTCTATCTCCTGCAGGGTTGGGGTCAAGTTGCAGCGCCTAATGTGTTCATCTGTTTTCGCCTCAAGAAAGGCTATTCGAACGGTTTTTTTCAGAACTGCTTCGAGGCGAACGCACACGGGAAACAGCTCAAGAAGCACATCACTAGCGGTGCGCGGAGCAATGGCCTGCTGAACATCAGTAGAGAGGCTTTCTATGGGGTGGAAATCCCAACGCCCAGCTCGGCGGAACAACAAAAAATCGCCGACTGCCTGAGTTCGCTGGACGAGCTGATCGCCACGCAAGTCCGCAAAGTAGATACGCTCAAGCTTCACAAAAGAGGGTTGATGCAGCAGCTCTTCCCCTGCGAAGGTGAAACGCAGCCGCATCTGCGATTTCCCCAATTCGAGTCCGCCGGTGATTGGGAAGTGAAGAAGTTGGAAGACTTGGCCAAGCGCGGATCCGGTCATACGCCGAGCAAGAGCAATTCGGAGTTCTACGGCGGCGCAGTCAAATGGATCTCCCTTGCCGATTCGAAGCGACTGGACGCCGGATTGATATCTGAGACCGCGACCGAAATTTCAGAGCAGGGCATCAAGAATTCCTCGGCCGTCCTTCACGCGGCGGGGACCGTGCTCGTCAGCCGCGATGCAGGTGTTGGCAAGAGTGCAGTGATGGCTGCACCCATGGCGGTTAGTCAGCATTTCATCGTATGGACCTGCCATGCCAATTTGCTCTCGAACTGGTTCTTGTATTACCTGCTTCAGGTGATGAAACCGATCTTCGAGAGGATCGCTACTGGCAGCACGATCAAGACCATTGGACTTCCTTTTTTTAAAGAGCTGCGGCTTGCAGTCCCAGCGTTGCCGGAGCAACAGCGCATTGCCGAAAGTCTCACCGCGCTCGACTCCCTTCTCACAGCCGCCACCGAAGAACTCGACGCCCTCAAGATGCACAAGAAAGGCATGATGCAACAGCTGTTCCCTTCGACAGACGAAGTCGCTGCATGAGCGACCTCATCCTCTACACCACCGAAGATGGCCGCAGCCAGATCAAGCTGCGGGCGGAGCAACAAACCGTCTGGCTGACCCAGCTTGAAATTGCCGAGCTGTTCGACGCTACAAAGCAGAACATCTCGCTGCACCTGAAGAACATTCTCCAGGAAGGGGAGTTGGACCCGGCGGCAGTTGTCAAGGATTCCTTGACAACTGCCGCCGACGGCAAGAACTACCGAACGCAGCTCTACAACCTCGACGCCATCCTCGCCGTCGGCTACCGGGTGCGTTCACCCCGCGGCGTTCAGTTCCGCCGCTGGGCCTCCGCCGCGCTCAAGGAGTACCTGCTCAAGGGCTTCGTGATGGATGACGAGCGGTTGAAGAATCCGGACGGCCGCCCGGATTACTTCGACGAGATGCTGGCCCGCATCCGGGACATACGGGCCTCCGAAAAGCGCTTCTATCAAAAGGTGCGCGACCTCTTTGCGCTGAGCAGCGATTACGACAAGAGCGACCAGACCACGCAGACATTCTTTGCCACGGTGCAGAACCTGCTGCTGTACGCGGTGACCCAAAAGACGGCTGCCGAACTCATTGCGGCGCGGGCCGACCCCGCAGACCCGCACTTTGGCCTGCTGCACTGGAAGGGTGCCCAGGTGCGCAAGCAGGACATCGTGGTGGCCAAGAATTACCTGACCGCTGACGAGATCGACACCCTGAATCGTTTGGTGGTGATTTTTCTGGAAACGGCCGAGCTGCGCACCAAGAGCAGGCAGGAAATTCGCATGAGTTTCTGGCGCCAGAACGTGGACCAGATCATCGGCAGCAATGGCTTCCCGGTGCTCACCCACGCGGGCACGATCAGCCATGCGCAGATGGAGAGCCGCACGCACGCGCTGTACCTGGACTTTGACCAGCGTCGCAAACAGCAAGAAGCCACGCAAGCCGACCAGCAAGACGAGGCCGAGCTGAAGGCGCTGGAAGACACGCTCAAACACCGTCCGAAAAAATGACCGAAGAAAAACAGAAACAACTGGGCAAGACCCTGTGGGCCATTGCCGACCAGCTGCGCGGGGCGATGGATGCGGACGACTTTCGCGATTACATGTTGTCGTTCCTGTTCCTGCGCTACCTGTCCGACAACTACGAGACCGCCGCCAGGAAGGAGTTGGGCCGCGATTACCCGGCGCAGATCGACACCTCGGTCTCCACACCTTTGCAGCTTTGGTACCAAAGCAATCTGGATGACGTAGCGACCTTCGAAAAGCAAATGCGCCGGAAGGTGCATTACGTCATTGAGCCGCAGCACCTTTGGAGCAACATCGCCAACATGGCCCGAACGCAGGACGGCGAGCTATTGCACGTGCTGCAGGCGGGTTTCCGCTACATCGAGACGGAATCGTTCGAAAGCACATTTGCCGGCTTGTTCTCGGAGATCGACCTGGGCTCGACCAAGCTGGGCAAGACCTATGCGGATCGCAATGCCAAGCTTTGCACCATCATCAAGAAGATTGCCGATGGGCTTGCCGACTTTTCCACCGATATCGACGCGCTGGGTGATGCCTACGAATACCTTATCGGCCAGTTTGCAGCCGGCTCAGGCAAGAAGGCTGGTGAGTTCTACACGCCCCAGCAGATCTCCGACATCCTCTCTACCATCGTCACGCTCGACAGCCAGGAGCCGGCAACGGGCAAGAAGGAACGCCTGGAAAGCGTGATGGACTTTGCCTGCGGCTCGGGCTCGCTCCTGCTGAACGTACGCAAGCGTATGGGGCCGCACGGCGTCGGCAAGATCTACGGGCAAGAGAAGAACATCACCACCTACAACCTGGCGCGCATGAACATGCTGCTGCATGGGGTGAAGGACACCGAGTTCGAAATCTTTCACGGCGACACGCTGACCAACGACTGGGACATGCTGCGCGAGCTGAACCCGGCCAAAAAGCCGGCGTTCGACGCCGTCGTGGCCAACCCGCCGTTCAGCTACCGCTGGGAGAACAGTGACGCGCTGGCCGACGACGTGCGCTTCAAGAACCACGGCTTGGCCCCCAAGTCGGCGGCTGACTTTGCCTTTCTGCTGCATGGCTTCCACTTCCTGAAAGACGAAGGGGTGATGGCGATCATCCTGCCGCACGGTGTGCTGTTCCGCGGTGGGGCGGAAGAGCGCATCCGCACCAAGCTGCTGAAAGATGGGCACATCGACACGGTCATCGGTCTGCCGTCCAACCTGTTTTATTCCACCGGCATACCGGTGTGCATCCTGGTGCTGAAGAAGTGCAAGAAGCCCGACGACGTGTTGTTCATCAACGCTGCGGAGCACTTCATCAAGGGCAAGCGACAGAACCAGCTCACCGACGAGCACATCGCCAGGATCATTGAGACCTATCAGTTCCGAAAGGAAGCGCCCCGTTATGCCCGCCGGGTGTCGATGCAAGAGATCGAAAAGAACGGCTTCAACCTGAACATCTCACGGTACGTCAGCACGGCTGTCGGTGAGACCGAGATTGATCTGGACGCCGTGCACGCCGAGCTGGTTGAAGTGGAGAAGGCCATCACAGAAGCGAAACGAAAGCACAACAGCTTTTTGAAAGAGCTGGGCTTGAAGCCCTTGCCGTAGCGCGCTTGCCTGTGGCAGGTGCCATGCAATCGCCGCTTGCCCCCACCCCAACCCTCCCCCGGGAGGGGAGGGAGAGAGTCCAGGTGCTTCAGTGGTTGTCTCGCGGCAACCCGAAGGTCGTGTTGATGCGCTGGTACTTCACAGCCGGCTTGAGCACCATGCCCTCGGACAACTCATCAACAATGCCGCGCTGGATTTCCTGCCACGGGGTCTGGCTGGCGGGGTACTTGTAGCCGCCGGCGGCTTCGAATGCGGCGCGGCGTTTCGCGAGTTCCTCGTCAGAAATCAGCATGTTGGCCGTGCGCTTTTTCAGGTCGATGCGCACGCGGTCGCCGGTCTTGAGCAGGGCGAGGCCTCCACCCGTTGCAGCCTCGGGCGACGCATTGAGAATCGATGGCGAACCGGACGTACCGGACTGCCGGCCATCACCGATGCAAGCCAGCGCCGACACACCCTTTTTCAGCAGGTAGTCGGGCGCGCGCATGTTGACGACCTCTGCAGCGCCGGGATAACCGATGGGCCCGACCCCACGCATGAACAGCACGCTCGCAGGCGTCAGCTTGAGCTTGGGGTCATCGATGCGGCGGTGGTAGTCCTCGGGCCCATCGAACACCACGGCCGTGCCTTCGAATGCCATCGGGTCATCGGGATTTTCAAGGTACTGCTTGTGGAACTGCGGCGTGATCACGCTGGTCTTCATGATGGCCGAGTCGAACAGGTTGCCGCTGAAATTCAAGAAGCCCGCATCCTTTTTCATCGGCTTGGCATACGGCCAGATCACCTTGCGGTCGCTCGTGAACTGGCCTTCGCAGTTTTCGATGAGCGTCTTGCCGTTTGCGGTGAGCGCCGGCTTGATCTTGCCGCGTGCAATCAGTTCAGCCACCACCGCAGGCACGCCGCCTGCACGGTAATACTCTTCGCCCAGGTATTCACCGGCGGGCTGCAGGTTCACCAGCAGCGGAATCTTGTAGCCATGCTTTTCCCAGTCGGCCATGTCGAGCTTCACGCCGATGTGCTTGGCAATCGCGTTCAGGTGCACCGGTGCGTTGGTGGAGCCGCCGATGGCGGAGTTCACCACGATGGCGTTCTCGAATGCTTCGCGGGTCAGGATGTCGGAGGGCTTGAGGTCCTCGCGCACCATCTCCACGATGCGCTTGCCAGTCAGGTAGGCCATCTCCTGGCGATCGCGGTAGGGCGCGGGAATCGCGGCGCTGCCGGGCAAGGTCATGCCCAGCGCTTCGGCCAGCGAATTCATGGTGGAGGCCGTGCCCATCGTGTTGCAGTGGCCAGTGGACGGCGCTGACGACGCGACGAGCTTGAGGAACTCCTGGTAGCCGATCTTGCCTGCCGCCATCATCTCGCGCGCGCGCCAGACGATGGTGCCCGAGCCGGTGCGCTCGCCTTCATACCAGCCGTTGAGCATCGGGCCGGAATTCAGCGCGATGGCAGGAATGTCCACCGTGGCTGCGGCCATGATCTGCGCAGGCGTGGTCTTGTCGCAACCGGTGGTCAGCACCACGCCGTCGATCGGATAGCCGTAGAGCACCTCGATCAGCGAGAGGTATTGCAGGTTGCGGTCGAGCGCCGCAGTAGGGCGCTTGCAGGTTTCCTGGATCGGGTGAATCGGAAATTCAAATGCGATGCCGCCTGCATCGCGAATACCTTCGCGCACGCGTTCAGCCAGCACCAGGTGATGGCGATTGCACGGCGCAATGTCAGAGCCCGTCTGCGCGATGCCGATGATGGGGCGACCCGATTGCAGCTCGTCGAAACCGAGCCCGAAGTTCATGGTGCGCTCCAGGTAGAGCGCGGTCATGTCGGCGTTGTCAGGGTTGTCGAACCAGGCTTGCGAGCGCAGGCGCGGCGCGGCCTTCTTGCCGGGGGACTTGCGCTTGGCGCTGGTGGTGGAAGTCTTTTTCATTGTAGGCCCTTGAGGGTTTGCGCAGCCGTGGGCAGCGCCTTGCAATCGTCGATGTACTGCTGGACGATTTCAGCGAAATTTTCATGGGGCTTGAGGCCCAGCCGCGCAGCCCGCGCCGCGCTCGCGCCGCTGGGCCAGTTGGCAACGATGCCTGCGATGCGTTCATCACGCTCGAAGCGCACCAGCTTGCGCACGGCAGGGCCTGCGACCTGTTCGAGCGCATCGAGCATGTCGCTGACACGCACATTGAGCGCAGGCAGGTTCATGCCCAGGCGGCCCTGGAATTGATCGCGCGAGGCTTCGTACACCGCGATCAGGCCGTCGATGGTTCGCGCCGGCGATGACATCGGATGCGACACATCCGGCGATACCGGGCACACCGATTCGACACCGGCCAGCGGCTCGCGAATGATGCCGCTGAAAAACGAGGAGGCCGCGCCATTGGGCCTGCCCGGTCGCACCGTGACAGTCATCAGGCGTGCGGCGCGCCCGTCGATATAGCCCTTGCGGGTGTAGTCGGCGATGAGGTGTTCGCAGATGAGTTTCTGCGTGCCGTAAGACGTCTGCGGCGCGGGCAGCGTGTCGTCGGCGACCACCTTGGGTAGCGGCACGGCAGCGTCCGGCCCGAACACAGCCACGGAGCTGGAGAACACCAGGCGCGGGACCTTGCCGCCCGCACCGACGTTGGCCCGCACCGCGTCCAGCAGCGCGCGTGTGCTGTCGAGGTTGGACCGCAGGCCCAGGTCGAAATCGGCCTCGCATTCGCCCGACACTGCAGATGCAAGATGGAACAGGCCGTCGAAGCTTTCGGTGCGCAAGGCGTCGGTCTGCGTCAGCAGCGGCCCGGTGCGTGCCTCGACGCGCGCATCCGCGAGCAGGTCGGCAGGTGGGGGCGCGATGTCGGTCAGGACGATGCGCTCGATGCGTTCGCCGGCCAGTGTTCCGCGCGCGAGCAGGGTGCGCGCCAGGCGTGCGCCGACGAAGCCGCCGCCTCCGGTGATCAGCAGTTTCATGAGTTTCCTTTGAGTGTTTTTTTCGCTGCAACGGCAGGTGCCGCTGCAGGCGTTGTCGACTTGCGGCGCCTTCCGGAAATCACGCCGCCTTCAACCAGACGCTGCTCGCCGCGCAGGATGTGGCGCGTGGCATGACGGCGTGCCGCCACCGGATCGCGCGCCGCGATGGCCTCGACCATGGCGCGGTGTTCCTGTTGCACCGACACCATGAAGTCGTGGCGGCGCGCTTCGTTGCCGCGCGTGATGCGCATGCCTTCGCGCAGGTACTGCTCCAGAAAGCCCAGCAGCAAACGAAACTGCGGGTTGCCGGTCGATTCGCCAATGACGCGGTGAAACTCCAGGTCTTCGGCCACGCCGTCGCGACCTTGCGCGACCGCCGTATCAATGGCCTTGAGCGATCGGCGCAGCTGCGCGATCTGCGCGCGGGTGGCGCGTTCCGCGGCCAGCGCCGCAATCTCGCCTTCCAGCACGCGCCGCACTTCGATGACATGAACCACCGACTGCACCGATTCCAGCACGGCGGGGTCGAATGCGAGCGGCAGGTTTTCCGGCGTCGGGGCCACAAACACACCGGAACCCTGGCGTGCCACCACCAGCGCGCGCGACTTGAGCTGGTGCACGGCCTCGCGCACCACCGTGCGTGACACGCCGTGGGCCAGAGCCAGCTGTTGTTCAGTCGGCAGCCGGTCGCCCGGGTTGAGTTCGCCCGACTTGATCTGCGAGATCAGGCGCACCGCCAGCCGGTCCGAAAGCCGTTCGGACACCAGCGGAGTCGCACCGGTGGAAGCGGGATTGGCGGGCACGGAGGAAGGAGAATGAAGCACGGTTATCGGGTCATCATACAAATTATGGTGAATTTTCTTCTAGCAGGGTTTCCCTGATGGTGACAGCCCGATTCCGTGCGGATACTGCGCGAGCGACCCGGATCTGCGCCGGGCCGTCCGCGCATCCATCTCATGGGCTGGCGGCATCCAGAGGGACTCCATCGCATGGCCAGTGTCACGATCCAGGGCGTCAAGAAGAACTTCGGCGAAGTTGCCATCCTGCATGGGGTGGACATCGACATCCAGGACGGTTCGTTCACCGTGCTGGTGGGCCCGTCGGGCTGCGGCAAGTCAACACTGCTGCGCATGATCGCGGGGCTCGAACAGATCAACGGCGGCGAGATCCGCATCGGCGACCGGCGCGTCAACGACCTGCCGCCCAAAGAGCGCGATATCGCGATGGTGTTCCAGAACTACGCGCTCTATCCGCACATGACGGTTCGCGAGAACATGGCCTTCGCCCTGGCGCTGGCCAAGACCGACAAGGCCACGATCGAAAGCAAGGTCAAGCGCGCTGCAGAAATCCTGGGCCTCATCCCGCTGCTCGACCGCTATCCCCGGCAGCTGTCGGGCGGCCAGCGCCAGCGCGTCGCCATGGGCCGCGCCATCGTGCGTGACCCGCAGGTGTTCCTGTTTGACGAGCCGCTATCCAACCTCGATGCCAAGTTGCGCGTGGCCATGCGCGCCGAGATCAAGGAGCTTCACCAGCGGCTCAAGACTACATCGATCTATGTCACGCACGACCAGATCGAAGCCATGACCATGGGCGACAAGATCGTGGTCATGCGCGACGGCCGCATCGAGCAGACCGGCAGTCCGCTGGAGTTGTACGACCGCCCTGCCAACCAGTTTGTTGCCGGCTTCATCGGCTCCCCCCCC